>JBBCIU010000007.1:0-392217 GCA_037190325.1 Verrucomicrobiales bacterium
GGGATCGTGCCGCGGGTCTCGTGGTCGGAGTACTGGCACCAGGTGGAGGAGGCGATTCCCGCGGAGGCCGGGGAGGCGGTGCGGACCGTGGTGCTCCACGCGAGGAGCTCGGACGAGAGCGGAACGGTCCTCGAGGAGGCCCACGGCACGGCGTCCTTCACGGTGCGGGAAGGAGAGGAGGTCTCGACGGAGGCGCCCGTGGTGGAGGGGCTCGCAGGGCCGATGGCGGGATGGGTGGAGGCCCGCTCCGACGGGACGCTGCGCTTGGAGCCCCCCGTGGAGAGGGGAAGGACCAACATGGTGCGCCTCCTGCCTGTTGAGTTATACAGCGATTTGAACAACGACGGCGAGTTGACCAGCGCCGACGGCGGCCTTGTCGGGAAACCCTACGCCAGCGGTGCCAGCGAGGAGGAGAAGGACAAGGGAACCGAGTTCATGTTCGCCAACGACAATTTGTCGAACGGCGCTTGGGACAAGGAGGACACGACCACGCCGGGCAAGCCCGCCGACGCGGACGACGACGACGCGGAGGCGATCTTCGTTGGCATCGGCGCACTGCCCGACGAGACCGAAGTTTGGTTGGAGCATCCCGCCTCCGCCGGGCTGAAGTTCTACCGCGATAGGAAATGCACCGAGGAAATCCCGCTTTCATCGGGCCAGCCGCATGTTGTCGGCGGCTCCGTCGCGTGGCCCGATGACAACATCGTGTTCGCGCGGGCCGAAAGCGTGAGCTTCCCCGATGCCGCCAATCCGCAAGTCGAGGGCGACTTGAAGCTGATGATCAGGATGGGCGGCGCTGCCAACGGTATCGAAGCCACCAAGATGAAACTCACCATCATCAAAGAATTGGGTGCGAAGAAATACTTCCACGGGGCGCGAGACTACATTTTTGAGAATAACTCTCGAATCTTTGTTCGCGACAAAGCGTATGGCTCGAATACGTCATTCCGCATTGTTTCAATGAGAGAAGAAGCAACGAAAATGTATCCAATTGATGCAGCGCGGAGAGCTTCGGGAATACCGCTAAAGGGAATCGATCAAGTGAATGCCGCTTTCGACGGATCCATTCACGTTATTGTCAACGGTAACATGAACTACTTCAGTGACGACACGTTCAATAGCACGCTGGGAAACATCGCCGCTGCCGCGCAAGGGCTAATTACCGACAAATGCCATGGACGGATCGTGAGGATGAATGCATACGATGCAGTGGTATCGAGCGACAACACGGACACGAATACATCCCCATCGGGAAGCGATCTCGCTGGCGAGCAGTATGGCCGTTATGTTGCACAGTATAATCAACAGAACAAGTTTGGTTTCGCTGCAGGCAGGGTTCCCCTTGCTTCCGCTTTGCCAGATCAGCCATTAGGAGGGCCGAGTGCCGCGATGGGAGGGCTTTCCACAAACTACAGTAGCAGCGATCGCTTAGACCGAGAATACCAGTTCATCGGCTACGCTAAGACCATAGAGGAAAGCAAAGGAATTGTATTTACGGCAACGCAACTAACTGGCACTGGTTCAGGTCCGGAGTTGAAAGAGGATGCGAAGAAGTCTGGTGTCGCGGCATTGCCTGGTGGCAATGCCGGTGATCTGCAGATTTTGCTGCTGGATGGAGGAACATCGACTGCAGTGTCCCATGTGAATCCTGATGATGCGCTTTCAACACGCGTAAAAAAGAGCAAGCACACTGGCCTGCTCTATTACATTAATACTTACCTGCTGTTTCACTGTGAAAAGCCGCGTCAATAATAGTTCATATCGCGCCATGATCCCATATCAATTCAGGTTCACGATAAGTGTTCTTCCCTGCCTTTTCTTCCTGTTTTTTCTAAACAGTTGCGGCGACAGAAAGAGTCAGGAGAAAAGCCATATCCAAGATCAATCGCCAAACCAGCCAACTACTCCGATCGCGCAGCCAACTTCGCCTGAGGGAATGCAACCTCCAAACATGGAGCGGGCTGATGTTTTCATAAGTGAAGGGGGATTGAGGGAGAAATCCGTTGCGAATGGCGAGGGTAACGAAATTCACCCAGCCGCTCTCGCTGCACGGAAGCGTGTGGGTGAAGAACTCATGGCTGTGTTGCATGACCGAAACACGGCAGAAAAACTCATCTCGGATCGATGGAACGATGCAGTAAAAGCACTTCCGGAAACACAGCTCTCGTCATCTACTCAATCCGACATCAAAGAGGGGAAGCGATTGCCAAACGAATGCTTGGAGGTTTTGCAAAGCGATCAGCAGTTCGTGTCGGATCTCCTGAAAGGAGAGCGTTCCAGTGTGCAAACTCCAGAAGCAATCGCAGCCGCCAGCGTAATCCAAATTCTGGCGATTGGTATGACTGACAATCTTCCTACCGTGCTCGGTGATGGAGAATCAGCGTGGCCTCCCACCGAAGCCGATTTGATCATTTTTTCCGCAGCGCTCACTGGAATCTCGCAATCTGCACCTACCATGAATCAAAATACCAAGTGGCAGTCGTTGGCAGTGTCAAGCAACCCGATGCGGAGGATGCTTGCTTTGCGCGCGGCCAGGCAGGGCAATTGGGGCAAGCAAAGAGATGAAGGGCGAATGTCTTTTGCGAATCTTTATGCGAACGAAAGCGACCCGAGAATCCTTGCTGAGCTAGCTCAAATGCTGGGAACTGTCCGCGATCCTTCCGCGCGGCAATATCTGGAGGCCCTTCGACAGAATCCAACCGTAATGGCCCACCCGGAGATAAACGAAGTGATTGAAAACTCCTTTAGGGAGTGGGCTATTTTGAACAGGAACACCCAATAGAGTCGCCGTGCCACCGCGCCAAAATGAGATGAGAAATGCCCCATTTCGGGCGTCGTTCCGCTGGCGCGAGAGGCGGAGGGCCCCCGCGTTCACCTTCACCAACTGGCGGCCCCGCAAACAACGAAAGCCGCGACGACCCCGCCGGAAGCCCGGCGGCTGAACCTCTTTCCCCTAGCCGTCGGCCCTTCCTTCCGCTACCATGTCCCCCGTGGTCATGATGCTCCAACCGACGATGAGAACCCACCGCCCGCGCCCCGCGCGGGCCGTGCGGCGCTATCGCGCGCACGCGGGCGAGCTTCGCCGGAGCAGGGGAGAAAACCTCCTGCCCGTGGAGGTAACCGCTCACAGACGCGGAACGATTGATGCTCCGGGGGCTGCTATTCCTCGCCCAGGAGGGAATGAAATATATGAAGTGGTGACCTTGGAAAATGCTGATTATGACGAAACAGACTGGCAGCCGACAAGCATGGCTGATGGCGCTCTGGAGAATAAGCAGGACGGAAAAACTGATGCAGTCAGCAAGGATAAAGATGATGATTTTGTGAAGCTGCACCTCTCGTGTCCTCTCACTGGCGTTGCTGGAAGTTCCGAGATTATCTTCGATCAGGCAGGACAAGGTGAGCGAATGCAGGATGCCGACATTCGCTTCCATAACAGCAACGGTGAGCGTGTGCAGCGTTCGGCCTTGAAGATTGACGATCTTCAGAATCCATCAGGGCCTTTGGCCCCAGCCTTCACTGGCGGCGGACTTGATTTGTTTGTGGAGATAGGCGACTTGGGAGAAATCACAGGTCAATCAGCACAGGCTAATGCGACAACTCGGAAATATGCCGATTTGATCTGGAAGATTATTGTTGGCGGCACCACGATTGAGCAAAGAGTGAGAATTTACCGCGGGGGATTCTGGCGATGCGACCGCACCGACAACAGCGGCACAGTAGCGTTGTATGACGGCAAAGGAAGAATGCCTGATGGCACAATCGATTATGGGCAAATCGTCAAAGGGCCGTATCAAATCAAGACAGGCATAGAAGGGAACACAGACGAAACAGTGCCCAATTTGGGTCCAACGCCAATGGGATGGTATGGGCTTTACGCTAGAAACCGTGGTAACAACAACACGGACATGAGGACTTCTTGGCTTGGTTCGGCGCGACCGCAAACAAACCATCATTTGAACTCAAGCGGCAGTTTCCTTGGGTTTGTTCAACAAGGGTCATATTGCCAGTGGGCGCAGGCTGGTAATCACAATATCCCAGGGAAGAGCGCATACGGCTACGACAATGGAAATGACACCGCTCCATACGATGGCATGCCCGCTTCCATCCACTTCAAATTTCAACTCGTGGAGATTGGCGAATTTACCAATCGCACTGATCTCCAGATTCATCCAGATGGCTTCTGCGATGGCACTGCCGGGTGCGTTGGAGTTCAGGCATACGATGATTGCTGCAAGGTTCTCTTCCTTGTGCGTCATTATTTTCAAACACGCCTTCTTGTGGACTGATGAAATCTTTTGTTTATTTGCTACCTCTGCTTGCGGCCTTTTCCTTTGCGGCTGATTTTCCGCCAATCAGAGTCTCGACATCCGATTTAGGGGATCAAACAGCCATGAAACGAAGAATCGAAGCAGTGGCAGAAAGCTACACTGACGAGCTTCGCTTGATTCGTGACGGTTTGCGATCCGCGCTGACTACCGCTGACAATGATCTCCAAACAGCGATCAAGCCTCCCCTGAAAACGTTAGACGATATTATTGAACGAAGGGATGTCAGCGGCATTCCCGCCCTCTTGCCGTTTGTTAACTGGTTGCACGCCAATCAAGACCATCCTATCGCGGGGGTTCTCGGCGACACAGCAGCGCAGGGAACACTCAATTACCTGATTGATGGAATCTTCAGCGCTGAAATGCTGGGCGCGCCGGATGCTGTGGACGAGCATAAGATGGAGGCGATGCTTCGCTTTTATGCGGGAAATCCAGCCCAAACCAGCGAAGGCAGTTGGCAGGCTAACAACACCATGCTGTTTGTTTTCGGGGATCGTGTGGTGGACTGTTTGGCGAGTAAAGCTCCCGACCGCGTCGCGGCTTTTTACCAAGCCGTTCTGGACGCCCGTAAAATTGCACCATTGGGTCCAGGCCCCGACGAGGAAGCAATCCCGGAGGACGAACTTCCAACCGCCGAGCAACTGAGGGACTATGAAGCAGCGTTTGGCAGATTGGAAATGCTCGCAAGTAAAGGCGTTTTGCCAAAGGCCGATCCCACAGAAGCAGGCGGCACGGAAAAGGCGCAAGTTCCTTCCCCTGTGCAGCAGCCAACACCGAAGAAGCCAACCGAGCAAAAGCCAGTATCGTCAACGCCTGCCGAAGAATCCCCCGTCTCAACATGATGGCCGGTGGTGGCGGTGGTGGTCGCGGCGGCGCTTGGTCTGCTGTGGGTGTTGCTCAAAAAGCGGAAGTGACGCGGTGCGCGAAGTCCTGCGCGGCGGGCGGAATGCCCCGTTCCGTTTCGGGGCGTCTTCGGGTGGTTCGGGCGTCGTTCCGCTGGCGCGCGAAGCGGAGGCCACCTGGCTGTCCGGCAAACGACCGCTCCGTCACGCTGCCTGCTGGTGGGGGCGGAGTGCGCCGAAGGTCTCCGCGACCGCGCCCTGTTCGAGCTGCTTTACTCCAGCGGCCTCCGTGCCGGAGAAGCCTGCAAGCTCACCCTCTACGACCTCGACCGCGACAAGCGCACCGGCCGCTCTGTCACGCTGCCTGCTTTTGGGGGGCGGGGCGAGCGATGCATTCGGAGGTAGTGGACGAATATAAAACAAGCGAATGATCAACAAGGCAGTCGGGCTAGGACTTGGCATCGTCGCCGGATGGCTGGCTCTCGTCATGCTCAGGTTTTGGGGTTTTTACTTTCCTCTTGTGCGAACGAACTTGGACATGGAGGCCCCCGTGCCTTTAGTTGAGTTGGTCCGTCAATATGTTGACTCTTTTTTGACGGAGTGGTGGGGAATGCTTGTGCTAGCATTCCTTGGACTTCTTTCGGCGACATTCGGAGTTTTATCGTGGAGATGTATGTCAGTTGCTCGGGCGAAGGACGATTGATATTCCACGCGCTAAACCGCTGGCGCTGGATCGGCGGCCACCGGGTCTTGGGGCGAATCGGCCGCTATGGCACGCCGCCTGCTGCGTGGGTGCCCGCTTGCGGCTTGTGCCCGGTCGAAGGGAGGGGGCACCCGCAGGCGTCGCGCCTCCGCTCGTGCGGGGGTGGTTCGGTGGGCGGTCGCTGGACGTTCCGGCCTCCGCTCGGTGGCTCGTTTGATTCGCTTCCCCCATTCACGGCTGCCCTGCGGGCAGCCTATGTCCGCTCCTTCGTCGCTCCCATTCTCGCCACGTCGCTGCGGCCTCCAGCCGCTCCCTCCCACGACTTCCTCGAAACCGGCTTGACGGACCCCGTGCAGGGTCCGGGCCTTGCGGCGCAGAAGCTCGTGAAGTATCATGTCCTAGCCGGAGGAATACCGGCACTTTCATACGCGGCCGCGGCAAATCCTGTAAGCGGCCTCCAAGGCTTTGACATGCAGAGCGAATTCAAGACCGGAACATACTGGCCGACCGAAGGGCACGAGGACCCCGAATCGGCAGGAAAGTGGATTCACTCCGATTTCAAGAATGTAGCGCTTTCATTTGTTCACAAGATGTACACGAAGATGATCGAACTAGGAGGGCTTGACGAATGAAAACCTTCATTGCGACTACGATCGCGCTGCTCTTCATGGGGACGCTGGCGAGCTCACATGAGATTGAAATCCGTGCAATGGACGACGACGGCAATCCGATCGGCGGGGCCAGCGCGGTGATCAGCTTCATGAGATCGGGAAACGGGAACAGCAAGGTATACAGAGGGGCCACTGGAGAGGATGGGGTATTCAGCGCACGGGACCAGATCATTATCGGGGCCTTCGTGAAGGTGACCAAACCGGGGTTCTACGAATCCGTCATCGAAAGCGGTTTCGACGACGAAGATCACAAACTCGATGTCATCATGCGCCGCATCGAAGCCCCTGTCCCCCTCGTCGTCCGAGAAGTCGAGCTGGCTGTTCCCAATACGGAAGTGTTGATCGGGTTTGATTTTACCATTGGTGATTGGGTCCAACCTTTCGGTGGAGGTGCCATCGCTGACTTCCAAATTGATTTCCGAAATGTTTTTGTTGGATATCGTTACTCGGGAAAGAAGTGGGAGCAAATCAAGAAGGTGAACTCCAATTTGGATGAGGCTGGGTTGAAGAAATTTTATGGAAAATGGGACGCGACGCTGAAGGTAACGTTCCCAACCGCCGATGGCGGGGTTGTCGAACTCGGTGAAGGCTTCCTCCCCTACTGCGGATTGACCATGCCCCACCTGGCCCCCAAGGGAGGCTACGGGGAAAGCCTCGAACTCGAAGCCTCGACCTATGACAGCTCCAGGATCAGCTACACCCAGACACCGCTGTTCCTGCGGACCCGGGTGGAGAAGCGGGGCGAGGAAATCGTTCGCGCCCACTACGTGAAACTTCCCGGCGGAATCAGCGTCGATGCGCGTGGCTCGTTGAAGTTCCGCTATTACTTCAACCCCCGGGAGAACGACCGAAATCTGGAGTTCGATCCGAACAGGAATCTCGCGGAAGACCAGGATAGACGTTTCGATCCGTGAGTCCCATGACCTCGCACAAGCCAACCGAAAGCCAGGTCCGCGCCATGCCATCCTGAAGAAGGTTCCTCTTCACGCTTTTGATTCGCCCGGCCCGACTGCCGGGCTCACCCCTTCGGGGCTTCGCTCCACTCCGTCCAAAACGTCTCCGCCCCTCGACGTTTTTCGGGTACCACCCCCGCATTTTTCAGACTACCTGAAGCCCTCCCTCAGACCGGCTCATCGCCCCTCTTGCCGGCCCGGAGACTGGCTCCCCCTCCCCCTACTTTCCCCCAGGAAAACTCGCCCGCTCCGTCAAACACACCAACCGGCTTGGACCAGGGTTGCGGCACGACTCCGGTAGATGTGCGATGTGAAAGGCTCTGCCGCCAACCCTGAACTCTACGCGCGGATCGGAGGCTATGGCGCAGGCTTCGAAGTGATTTGTGCGGCCTTTGCGGAAAGAAGTTCCCTCTGGGACGATGACCTGAACACGCCTTCTTGCTTACAGAGCGAAGCTTGCAATCATCGAAAAAGGGTGCTTTCTATGGTTTTTCGCAAACCTGCCCGGCACCCAACCGCCCATGAAACCAATCTCCGCTCTGCTCGCCCTTTCTCTTCTCCTCGGCCTCGGCCATCCCACATCGGCCGCCCCCTTGGAGTGGGAATCCGACTTCGGGAATGAAATCACCTCGCTCACGGGGCGAGATGACACCTATGTTCACGTCAGCCTTAGCTTTCCCTTTCCCTTCCAAGGGACGAATTACACCCGAGTCTCAGTTGGCACAAACGGGGGGATTCAATTGGGAGATGATGCCGGTCACTTAACTTATACAGCGGCTTCAAATCCCCACTATTTCTACGATTCTGCAAACGATGCTGGCCTCTGGGGAGCTGGCCCAATACTCTATGCTTTTGGTACTGACCTCGATTTGGGAACTACTGGAACGATCCATTTCAAGGACTTCGGCGACCGTGCCGTCTTCACTTGGAATGAAGTGGGAACTTACGAGGAGGAAACACACCTCCTCAGCTTTCAGGTCCAGCTCTTTGCCGACGGACGCATCCACTTCTCCTACAACGGCATTCTCGACGGTCCCGGGGAGGATTTGGTGGACAGCCTCGACCAAGGCATCCTCGTGGGCGTTAGCGGCAGTACTGGCGTGAATCCCGGCGTGATCGACCTCACCACCCCATCCGAAACCGACACCGACACGGTCTACGAAATCTGGAAACGCGAGAACGATCCGCGAAACGACCTCTTCGACCTCGACCAGAAGACTCTGGTTTTCGTTCCCAAACCGGGCGGTGGGTTCATCAGCTACATCTTGGGCGAAGAGCCGACCACACCGCCTGTCCCCGGCGAGCCCATCCCCGCCCCCCCGATCACCAGGAAGGCCGTTCCCGACCTCCTCATCGGAAAGACGGCGAGCACCCTCAAAGGCGACGGCCTGCGCAATGCCCGGCGTCCCTCCGAGGAGCAGACCATCGTCCATTCGCGGCGCGTCTTCACCAATGCCAGCGCCAAGGCCGTGCTCGTGATGCAGAACGATGGAGGAGCGCCCGCCTCCTTCCGGCTCCGCAGCAGCGGGGACCGCTATCCCCGCATGGAAGTGACGGCGAGGGCCTCCGGGGGCGGCAGCGTCGGCGCGGCGATCCGCACCGGGCGCTTCTCCCGGACGCTCCCCGGAGATGGCTCCGTGCGCGTGGTCTACCGTCTCCGGACCGACCGGTTCTACGCGGGAGTGATGCGCCACAGCGACCGCAACGATACCGTGAGCTTCCGTCTCACCGGTGCGGGGCGCTCCGACAACGCGGCGATGACCGTCGAGTATGGGAAATGAGATCCCGGTTCTGGCATGCAGGGGGTGGGGATTCCGTTAAGAATCCACCCCGCCAGGCTTAACGGATTTTGCTCGTCCCTCCTCGTCCTCGATCATGATCAGGAGCGCTCTCTCCACCCATGAATCGTGGTCGGATTGGTCTTCCCGCTGATGGAAGTAGACCCGGGAGAGGTCTTCGCTGTAGTCGTAGCTCGTTCGGTGCTCTTTACGTCCGTCGTGATAGTGGAGGACGAATGATTTCATCGTTCCGCGTGACATGTTGAACCTGTAACGTGACAGAAAGCCGCAAGCAATCGCGAAATCGTTAACAGCCGGAGCTGCCAGGCTTAACGGATTTTGCGGAGACTCAGAGGTTCCGCTTCCAAGAGAGGGGTTCCCGGTGCTGATGGAAGACCGAAACGATGAGAATCTCCTCGGGGGCTTCCTCCTCGTAGATGATCGTGTAGGGGAAGCGGTGAAGAGAGCAATGGCGGAACGGCGGAGCAATGACGCTCCATGCCTCGGGGAAATCCAAGATCCGGTTGATGGCGGCGTCCAGCTCGTCGAGGAAGTCGGCCCCGAGGCCGAAGACTTGAGTCTCGTAGTATTCGGCGGCTTCCGTGGCCTCGCGCAGGGCCGGAGAGAGGAATCTGTAGGTCATCTGTGGAAGCGGGCGCGTAGCGAGGCCATCGCCTGGGGGCCATCGAGGGCTTCGATGTCGCCGCGGCGGTATGCTGCGATTCGTTCCTCCGCTTCCTCGACCCACTTCCTGCGGAGGTCGGGCGACTGGTCCAGGCTGGCAAGGAGCCGGTCCGCGAGCATCGCCCGTTCGGTTTCCGGCAGTTGCATGGCCTCTTTTTCGATCACGGACAGATCCATGTGGGGAGTCTAAGGGAGCGGTGGCGTGTTTTCAAGAACCGTTAACTCGAGCCGCGCGCCGGCTTAACAGTTTGGGTTATAAATCTGTCTTGGCGGTCTTCCCGGCTTTCGGGTTGCCTTGTAGGCGAGGACGCCGGCGAGGGAGAGGCCGAACTCGCAAGCGCGGAATCGGCCCGTGTTGATGTCGTGCCATTCCAAAGAAGGTTCTTTTCAGGCGTTTGATTCGCCCGGCCCGCCTGTCGGGCTCTTCGGTCTGGAGCCAGGCCTCCCCCTCCCCCTACTTTCCCCCAGGAAAACTCGCCCGCTCCGTCAAACACACCAACCGGCTTGGACCAGGGTTGCGGCACGACTCCGGTGGATGTGCGATGTGAAAGGCTCTGCCGCCATGTCCGTAGCCCGCCGACACACCTCGCCTCAGTTGCCACGCCGTCCCGCATAGGTCTCGATCACGTCGATGAGGTGCTGGCCCGCTGCGCTGGGGCGGACCAGCGGATCGAAGAGGATGTCGTTCATGGTGCGCCCGTAATAGAGTTCGTTGTTCTTCTGCGCGGGCAGGATGCCGCCGCCTTTGAACGCCGCGCCGGCGAAGAGACCGCCCGAGCTGGAATAGACGAGGATGGGATCCTTGACCGTCGTGGTATCGATCTTCGCCCCTTCGTCGAAGGGGCCGGCCGTGGCCGCGACATCGACGCCGACATCGACCGTCCCGCCGAGGAGAGGCTTCAGGCCCGTCTCGTTCATGAGGAGAAGAACCAGCGTCGATTCCTGGGCTCCGATCTGGAGGCCGTAGCTCCCCTCGGCGGAGGAGATGAAGGCGGGGGCGCTCCAGAGACCGCTCGTCTTGTCGCGGACGAGGGCGACGCCATTGCCCGCTTCGCCGCCGATTCCCAGTCCGGCCTTGACCTTGTGCAGGATGACGATGCCCCGGGCACGGGCGATGAGATCCGCCGGGATGCGCTTGCCCGGCTCGGCCTGCAGTTCGGTGAACCGCTCGGCGGAGCGGTGGATCCGCAGGTCGAGCTTCTCGGCCGATTTTTTCAAGGGATTCGCGAGGACGCTCCCCGAGAGGGAGAGGAGAACGACGGCCGCGGAGGAAAGGAGGGATCTGGCAGTCATGGGAAGAGCTTTGCAAGGAAGGTTACGAGAGGCGGAGGGAGAAGGGATGTCCCTCCAGCTCTTTGCCAAACTTAGCAGTTAAGTTCATTAAAGTAAATACAAAAAAGATTGATTTTATAATTTATGACACTCATTATGGATGAAATTCCAAATATTGACAATGAGGGCAATTCTCCTGCTGGCCGTGGTCGTTGGGTTCGTTTCTCCGGTGTTCGCCGATTCGACGGTGCGGGTCGCCCGGACGCAGGAGAACGCGTTGAACGACCTGGTCCGGGAGCTGCCGTTGGCCACCGGGTCGTGGCGGGAGCAGCTCCGCAGGCGTTCGGCGATCCAGGAGCGCCTCTATCTGCACGAATTGAGGATGCGGGGCGAAGGCCTGCCTTTCGAGATGGCGGCGATGTTCTCCTCGAACTACTCGGCCATTCTCTCCGCCCTCGTCGAAGACCGCATCACCGAAGACCTCGGCCGCGAGCTGCTCTCGATCCACCGCCAGCTCCTCGACCGCACGAGGCGATGGCTGGCGAAGCGGGTGCGCGACGAGGACTTTCCGCAGGAGCTCGCCGACAACGTGACCTACTTCCGTGCCGAACTGGAGAGGCAAGCGCTTCCGCTCGCGGAAGTGCCCGAGAATCTCCGCACCCCGGTGGTCAACGGCTACGAAGCCTGGGTCGGCGAACTGATCGCCTGGGGCGAATCCTGCGGCGGGCTCGCGCCGGGACGCATCGCCCGTCTCCGCGCGAAGCTCGCGGAACTGGAGCGTTTCGAACGCCTCTACAAAGCCGACGGGGTTCTCCAGCCCTACGAAAGGGAGAAGCTCCACGAGCGCCTCCTCGAACAGGCCCTGGAGGTCGTCGAGGTGGTCTCCCGCTGAGCCGGCCGCATTCCTTGCGCCGAGGATGGGGAGCTCGGGCCACCTCGTTCGCCGCGTCTCCCGGACAGCGGGACGCGCGGGACGAAGACGTCGAATCCCTCATCGCGACCTTCCCGCGGAAATCGCCGCCCCCTTGAAACGGGAGCGGACCGGCACGAAGCTGCATCGTCCTCATGACCGCCACGCTCCACCACCTGGATCTCCTCGAGCCCTTCCGCATCGCCCACGGCGCCTCGACGACGCGCACGGTGCTGCGAGTGCACCGCGAAGGCCTCGTCGCCGAAGCCCCCTTCGTTCCCTACTACGGCGACGATCCCGAGGAAAGCCTCGCTCGCTTCGACGAGGGCACGCCCGACGACGAGCTGCCGCGCACCGTCCGCCTCGCCATCAATCTGATCGAGCACGAAACCGCCGCCCGGGCCGCCTGGCGCCCTCTTTCGGCTTGGGCGAAGGAGAAGCTCGGAACGCCCACCGACTTCCTTCCCCCGGGCTGCCGCTCCCTTGGCATCCCGGAGGACCTGGAGGCCTTCGCCAGGCGGGTCGAGGCGTTCTCGAGGCAATTCCGCGTGCTGAAGCTCAAGCTCGGCTCGGGCGATCTCGGACTCGACCTCGCCATCGTCGCCGTGGCCCGGCGGGCCGCGCCGGAAGCGGAGCTGATCCTCGACGTCAACGGCGGCTGGGATCCCACCGAGGCGCCCATGATGATCACGAAGCTGATGGACTACCGGCCGACGCTCGTCGAGCAACCCATCCATCACCGCCATTCCCCCGAGGCCTGGCGCCGCCTGCGCGAGGAACTGCCCGAGCAGGCCCCTCCGCTCTACGCCGACGAGAGCGTCCAGACGGCGGCGGACATCGCCCCTCTCGCCCCCCACCTCGACGGAGTGAACGTGAAGCTGCTCAAATGCGGCAGCTTCGAGGGAGCCGTCGAGACGATCTCCGAGGCGCGCGAGCACGGCCTCGGCGTCCTTCTCGGCTGCATGATCGAAAGCAGCCTCGGCACCACCGCCGCGGCCCACCTCGCCCCCTGGGCCGACTGGATCGATCTGGACGGCCATCTCCATATCGCGAACGACGACTACGCGGGCATCGCGTATGCCGACGACGGTTCCCTCCTGATGCCCAACCGGCCCGGCATCGGAGCCGTCCCCCGATGAATCCCGAACGTTCTCTCTCTTCCGCGGAACGGCACCTCCCCGCCGCCCTCGACCTGCTCCGCCGGCTGGTCGCGACGAACAGCTTCACCACGAACGCCGCCGGCGTCGCCGAGGTCGCCCGGATCACGGCGGAGGCCTTCGCCCCGCTCGGCTTCTCCGCCGGGTTCGTCCCCTGCGAGCGGCCCGGCACCGGGCCGCACCTCTTCCTCTCCAGAGAAGGCGAAGGCGATCCGGTCGTCCTCGTGACCCACTCCGACACCGTCTTTCCTCCGGAAGAGGAGACGGCGAACGGCTTCCGCTGGGACGAACGCCCCGCCGAAGGCCGGATCTACGGGCCGGGCACGATCGACAACAAGGGCGGCACGGCCTTGATCTGGCTGATCCTGCGGATCCTGAAGGAGCAGGCCCCCGAAACCTTCGCGCGGACCTCGTGGCTCGTCGCCGCGAATGCCGCCGAGGAAGTGACCGGCGACGACTTCGGTCGCGCCACCACCCGGCTCTGCGGCGGCAAGGCCCGCGCTGTGCTCGTCTACGAAGGCGGTCCTGTCGACGAGCGCGGCTGGCACCTCGTCGTCTCGCGGAAAGGGCGCAGCACCTGGCGTCTCGCCGCCGAGGGCAAGGCCTCCCACGCCGGGAGCAAGCACCACGAGGGCATCAACGCGATCGACGCCCTCGCCGCCGCCCTGCCGGGCGTCGCGGCGCTCACCTCCCCCGCCGAGGACCGCACCGTGAACATCGGGCGCATCGAGGGGGGCACGGTGGTGAACCGCGTCCCGCACGAGGCCTCCGCCGAATGGGAATGCCGCGCCACCGATCCCGCCTCCCTCGCGCGGGCCGACGCCTTTTTCGCCACGCTCGACGGCGCCGCCCCGAACGGAGCGAAGCTCGCCGCGGTCCGGACCGGTCACACGCCGGCCTGGCCCGGAGGCCCGGGAACGCGATCGCTCTTCTCGGTCTGGCAGGAAGCCGCCGGCGCCCTCGGACTCGCCGTCGCGCCCGTCCCGCGCGGAGGGCTCAGCGACGCGAACCATCTCGGCCACCTCGGCCCGACCCTCGACGGCCTCGGTCCCTCGGGAGGAAACGCCCACTGCTCGGAGCGCACCGACGACGGTTCGAAACTGCCCGAGTATCTGGAGACCGCCTCGCTCGTCCCCAAGGCGGCGATGAACGCCCTCGCCCTTGGGCGGCTCTGCCGCCGTGAAAAGGGGGAAGGGGGGAAGTGAAGGGTTTTGCCTCGCGGGCGAAGCGAAGGGAAAACGGGCCCCGGTGGGAAACCCGGAGCCAGAAGCCCGAGGATCGGGCTCCGGGTTCCGAGCTGCGGATTTCGGTCACATCTCCCTCCGCGTCGCCTCCTCGCGCTTCTTGAGGTAGCGCGCCTTCCAGATCTCGTAGACCATGGGCATCACCGAAACGACGATGATGCCGATCACGACGAGTTCGAAATTCTCCTTCACGATGGGGATGTTGCCGAAGAACCAGCCCGCCGGAACGATGATCGCGACCCACAGGATCGCTCCGATGACGTTGAAGAGCATGAAGCGGCGGTAGTTCATCGCCCCCGATCCCGCCACGAAGGGAGCGAAGGTGCGCACGATGGGCACGAAGCGGGCGAGGATGATGGTCTTGCCTCCGTATTTCTCGAAGAACTCGTTGGTCACGTCGAGATGCTTCTGCTTGATGAGCCGGGGGAATCTCGCCGCCATCCTCTCTCCCGCGTATTTGCCGATGGAGTAGTTCGCCGTGTCGCCGAGGACGGCGGCCACGAAGATCAGACCCGACGCGATCCAGACGTTCAATCCGCTCGCGGGGTCGGCGGCGAGGGCGCCGACGGCGAAGAGGAGCGAGTCGCCGGGAAGGAATGGCGTCACGACGAGCCCCGTCTCGCAGAAGATGATGAGGAAGAGGATGCCGTAGACCCACCGGCCGTAGTCCTGCGTCAGTTGGTGGAGATGCTCCTGAAGGTGGAGCACGAAGTCGAGGAGATGTTTGATCCAATCCATACGGGGGCGCGACGCGTAGGAGTGTCCGCCGGGAGCGGTCTTTTTCAACCGGGGTTTCGCGGGCTCCGGCATGGCGACGGGAGGGCCGCCAACACGCCCTCTTCGCTCCTCTCCAGAGGGGTCCGATCCCGGTTCCGGCCGAAAACCAACCCCAAGGCGCTTTCCGGGCTTTGGAAACCGACGGCGGCGTGGTATCACTTCGGCATGATCCGCATCCCCCTGCTTCCGCGGCTGCTCGCCATCGGCCTTCTCGCCTCCACCCCCTCCTTCTCCGACGCCCAGGACGTCTCGACGGCAGGCGGGACTCCCGAATCCCCGAAGGAGGCCACCCCGCCCGGTCCGGCGGACGCCGATCCCGAGCGGATTGCCGCCGCGGAGGCCCTGTTCGACTCGATGGACATGGAGACGCTGCTCCAGGACGGCATCGAACAGTCGCTCGAAACCCAGGTTGACCAGTTCCGCAACATGGGCTTGGCCGAAGCCGGAGTCGCCGAACTCCACGATGAGATGCTGGCGTTCATGCAGGAGACCATGAACTGGGACAGCCTGAAACCGGAATTCATCCGCATCTACACCTCCGCCTTCACGGCCCAGGAGATGAAGGACATCGCCGCCTTCTATGCGACGCCCGCCGGCAAAAAGGCGATCTCGCTGACCCCGAAACTGATGACCGAGGGAATGCTGCTCGGCCAGAGGAAAGTCGAAGCCCGCCAGGCCGAGCTGCAGCAGCGCATCGCTCCGATCATTCAGAAGCACATGGCCCCTCGGTAGGCCCGGCCGGCAACGCGGGAATCCCGACAGGCGGAGGATGTGCGAAATGCCCCCCGGCGCTTCCTGAGCGATGGCCAGAAAACGCAAGCCCGACGACGAGCTGCACGGTCCGGAACTCGTCAAGGAGACCGCCCGCCGCATCCGGCTCGCGCGCACCCACTGGGATGCGCACCGCAACGGAGCCTGCCGCCTCGAGCGGACCCGCGCCCTGAGCCTCTACGAACGGCTCACCGAGGCGGAAAAGGAGCAGATCCCCCAGGTCCTCCGCGTCTGGTTGCGCTACCGCAGCGAGAAGTACTTCGGCGAGCATCGGACGCCGCCCGGCTTCCAGCGGCAGGGAAGAAAGGACGAGGCCGGACCCGATCCGTCGAAGTAGCGGACTGCCGGCGCCCACGCCGCAAGAGGCCGCCCTCACCCTTCCACCACGGCGCGGTCCCTCCACCGGCCCATCGGATCGCCCGGGGCGTGGCCCTCGTGGACCGACACGAGGTAGACCCGTCCCCCCAGCACCTCGAAAAAAGCCAACTGCCGGAAGCGCCGGGCGAGGAGGACGGCTTCGGCGCGGTTGCAGACGATCCCGTAGCCCGGCTCCACGTGGGAGAAATCCGAGTTCCCTCCGGCCACCGGGAAGGACTCGAACCCCAATCTCGCAATCTCGCTGCGCAGATGCTCGTCGGCGACGAGATTCTCCGCCACGTCCGCCTTCGTCCCCTCGGGATTCCACGCCGTGACGATTCGGAATTCCGGCGGCACCTCGCACAGCCCGCAGCGGAAGCGCGTCTCGCGGTATTCCGGAGGCAGGTCGGCGTGGAACCGCGGCGGTTCGGGCAGCTCCCCGCCCAGCCCCTTCGCGAAGAAGCGCCTCGTCGAATGGCGACGGATGAAGCGGAGCGGCTCGATCCTCTCGGTGCGGCGGAACATCGCCCAGAGAAACCAGGGAATCGCAAAGAGACTGAAGACCACGAGGATGCCGGCCCAGAGAAGCTTCAACCTCGCCGTGAGCCGGCGCGTCGAAAGCGCCCAGCCGAAATAGACCGGCCACTGCACCATCAGGGCGTAGAAGCCGTATCGGGAGACCGCGTAGAACCACTCCTCCGGCTCCGGCATCTCCTCTCCCCGATAGACGGCGGGCAGGCCGTAGACCACCAGCCAGCCCACGGTCACGAAATAGGCGAAGGGAAGAAAGAGCGCCGGACCCGCCGCGAGCACATAGAGGAGGATCCGGCGGAAGGGCTTCATTCGGCGGCAAACGTCAACGGCAGCTCGGCAAACCGGTCAGGCGCACCATTTCCGCAGCTTCTCGAGCAAGGGCGGCACATGCTCGTAGGGATCGGTCTCCTCCTCGAATTCCAGGGTGACGAATCCCTCGTAGCCCGTGTCCTTGAGAATCTTCACGACCCGCTCGAGATCGGCCGGCTCCTTCTTCCTTCCGCCCTCCCCCACCCGCATCTCCGTCTTGAGCTGGACGTTCACCGCATAGGGCGAGGAGGCCTCGATCTCGGCGTAGACGTCCTCGGCGATGAAGTTCCCGCTGTCGAGGTTCACCCCCACCCAGGGACTCTCGACCGCACGGACGATGCGCAGCAAGCGGTCCGCGGTGGCGATGCTGTCGTGGTTCTCGATGCCGAGATAGACCTGCCTCTTCTCCGCCAGAACCGCGGCCTCGGCCAGGGCGGAGACCGCGTTGGCCTCGGCCTGCTCCGGCGAGACGCCTTTCGGATGGTTGCCCGCGAAAACGCGGACATGCGGCGCCCCCATGGAAGCGGCATGCTCGATCCACTGGTGGACATAGGCGATCTCCTCGGCCCGCTCCGGCGAATCCGGCGGATGCGAGAAGTTGTTCCCGACCGCCGTCCCCGAGATCGCGATCCCGTTCTCCCTCGCGACGCGGCGGCATTCCACGAAGCCGGCTTCGCCGGCGTCGGGCGGGAAGAAATAGCTCGTCAGCTCCGCGCCCTCCGCCCCGTGCTTCGCGCAATAGCCGATGAACTTCGCCATGTCCATGGAGCGTTCGTCCGCCGCGTAGGCTTCGTTTCTCTTGCCGCGCGACCATTCGAAATGTTTCCGGAACGAATAGGCGGCCAAGCCCACCTTCAGCCCCTTTCCGGAGCGCGCATAGGGTTCCGTGACGGCAAAGAGCGGAGCAGCAGGCGCGAGCCCCAAAGCGAGGGCTCCGCGCATCCAGGAACGGCGGTTCATCTTCATGACCGAGTCTAGGGCCGGAACGGGGCCTAGGGGAAGCGGAAAATGCAGGCGCGAAGCCGGGGAGAACGGGACCGGGACCCTCTCCCTTGCCGGAGAGCGGGCACCGCGCCACGGCCAAGGCCGCGCAGTCCCCTACCCTTTCAGCACCGAGAAGTCCGCGAAGACGAGATAGACGATGAGGACGAAGACGACGAGCCCGAAGCCGAGCGGCCTGGCCCACTTCCAGGGCGTGAGGTCCACGTCTCCGCTGTGATGGTGTTCCCAGGGCTGCGGGAGGGGGCGCACTTTGCTCATGACGAACTGGAAGAGCATCAGCGCCGCGAAGACGAGGCCCGCGAAGTGGAACTCGTGGATCTTCTTCGCCCAGTCGGAGAAGGGCGGGACGAAGTAGCCGAGGAGCAGGATGAGGCAGCCGCCGACCAGCGCGATGTTCGCCGCGGGCGCGGCGGCGCGCTTGAAGAGAAAGCCCGCCAGCACCACCGCGAAGATGGGGATGAAGTAGAGGACGTTCATCTTCTGGAGATAGCCGAAGAGGCTGTCCTGCCCCGCGAGGAAGGGAGCCGCGGTCATCGAGAAGATCGCGATGACGGTGCCGACGAGCTTGCCGTTCCTGATGACGGCCCGGTCGTCGGCCTGGCCGCGCTTGAAGATCTGCTTGTAGACGCCCAGCGAGAAGAGGGTCGCGGTGGAGTTCTGGGCCGAGTTGAAGGAGGTGAAGATGGCTCCGACCATGACCGCGGCGAAGAAGCCGGTGAGCCATTTCGGAAGCACGTCGCTGACGAGGGCGCCGTAGGCGTGGTCGGGCTTGAAGCCCTCGCGCCCGCCGTAGAGGTGGAAGGCGATGATCCCCGGCAGCACGAGGACGAGCGGGGCGATCACCTTGAAGATCCCGGCGATGAGGACGCCCCGCTGGCCCTCGGCGAGGTTCGTCGCCGCGAAGGTGCGCTGGATGATCTGCTGGTTCGTCGTCCAGTAGAAGAGGTTCAGGAGCAGCACCCCGGTGAAGAGGGTCGAGAAGGGCACGGAAGAGTCCTTGCCGCCGAGCGAGTTGAACTTCTCCGGATGCGCCTCCTTGATCGCGGCGAGGTTCTCGAGCGGTCCGCCGTCGCCGGCGGCGTTCAGGGCGAAGACGGTGATCATGACCGAGCCGACGAGGAGGCCGAAGCCGTTCAGGGTGTCGTTGACGGCGACGGTGCGCAGTCCGCCGAAGATGGCGTAGATGGACCCGAGGATGCCGATGAACCAGACGGTGACCCAGAGCAGGACGGTGTCGTTCTGGATGCCGGTGAGGGATTTCAGGTCGAGCAGTCCCTGCAGCCCGACGGCGCCCGAGTAGAGGATGATGGGCATCAGGATGATGGCGTAGGCGACCATGAAGATGAAGCTGGTGATCGTCCTCGTCGTCGCGTCGAAGCGCTTCTCGAGGAATTCGGGGATGGTGGCGATGCCGCTGCGCAGGTACTTCGGCAGGAAGTAGAGGGCCATGATCACGAGAGAGGCCCCGGCGATGACCTCCCAGGCCATCACGCTGATGCCGTCCTTGAAGGCCGCGCCGTTCAGACCGACGAGCTGCTCGGTGGAGAGGTTCGTGATGAGGAGCGAACCCGCGATGTAGCCGCCGGTGAGGGTGCGCCCCGCGAGGAAATAGCCGGTCGAGGTGCCGTGATCGTCCTTGCGGGTGAGGATCCAGGTGAGGAGGCCGACGAGGCCGGTGAAGAAGAAGAAGGTGAGGAGGGTCATTTTTCAGGAGCTGGGAGCTGGAATTCAGGAGCCAGGATCTGGCGCTGAAAGCTGGACACTTCTCACTCGGCGAAGAAGGTATGGACCATCTTGTGGTGGTAGGTCTCGCCGGGGCGGAGGACGGCGGAGGGAGCCTTGGGATGGTTCGGGGCGTCGGGCCAGTTTTCGGTCTCGAGGCAGAGGGCGGTGCGGCGCCCGTATTTGACGCCGCCCTTCCCGACGGTGGTGCCGTCGAGGAAGTTGCCGGCGTAGAACTGCACGGCGGGCTGGTTGGTCGAGACGGTCATGACGCGGCCCGATTTCGGATCGCGGAGGCGGGCGGCCCTGGCGAGCTCTCCATCCCTGGCCCCGTCGAGGATCCAGGCGTGGTCGTAGCCGCCCGCCCGCTTCAGCGCCTCGTGGTCGGCGTCGATGCGCTTTCCGATCACGGTCGGCTCGAGAAAGTCGAGCGGAGTGCCGGCCACCGGAGCCAGTTCGCCGGTGGGGATGAGACCGGCGTTGGTGGGGAGGTAGTGGCTCGCGTAGAGCGTCAGCTCGTGGTCGTTGATGGAGGTCTCGGGATCGCCGCTGAGATTCCAGTAGGTGTGGTGGACGAGATTGACCACGGTCGGCGCCTTCGCTTTCGCCGTGGCTTCCCAGACCAATTCGTTCCGATCGGTCAAGGTGTAGACGACCTCGACGTCGAGCTCTCCGGGGTAGCCCTCCTCGCCGTCGGGACTGGTGTAGGCCAGCCTCACTCCGCAGGCTCCCTCGCCGCTGAAGCCCTCGCCCTTCCAGAGCTTCTTGCTGAAGCCCTCGACGCCGCCGTGGATGGCGCAGGGGATGCCGCCGGGATCGTTGTTCGTGGCGAGAGCGTATTCCGTCCCGTCGAGGGTGAATTTCCCGTAGGCGATGCGGTTGCCGAAGCGGCCCACGGTCGCGCCGAAGTAGGAACGGTTCGTCAGCCACCCCTCCAGGGTGTCGTAGCCGTGGGTGACGTCGGCGAGCGTTCCGTCCTTGTCGGGAACCTTGAGAGAGACGAGGATCGCTCCGTATTCGGTGACTTTCGCCTCCATTCCGGAGGCGTTTGTCAGGGTCCAGATCTTCGCTCCACGCCCGTCGGGCAGCGTGCCGTAGAGCGTTTCGATGATCCCGGCGTCGGCCGATGGGGAAAGCAGGGCGCTCATGATCAAAGGGGAAAGCAGGGAAAGAGGTTTCATGGGAGTCGCCGCGATTCAACAGCAAGCGGCCTCGGGTCGTCAATGCCGGAAAGCGGCGATCGCGCGATTGCTCAGCGGGCGAGAAGACGCAGGGCCGTCTCCTCGAAGAGGGCCTGCCACTCCGGCGCGAGGAGGCAGTCGCTGTCCTCCTGGGCTCCCCCGCGGTTTTCCGCCTGCGCCGCCGTGGGGGCGTAGTAGAGATAGCCGTTCGTGTAGCCCGAAACGAAGGTGAGCGGATGGGGCGAACGCTCCTTCAGGCCGAGGCCGATCTCGACGGTGAGTTCGGCGGGAAAGGTGACGAGGCGGAAGTCGCCGACGCCCAGGGCCGCCACCTCGGCGTTCACCGTCTCGCCCATCTCGGCGCGCCGGGCCTGATGGCGGGCGAGGAGGGCGCGGTTGACCTGGGTGCGGGTCAGCGTCTCCATCGCCCGCAGGTTGCGCAGATAGGCGTCCATCGCGGCACGGTTGCTGGCGTCGAGGCTCTTCCAGTCGGTGCGTCCGATCCGTTCGTCCTGCAGGTAGCGGCTCGCGACGTCCGAGGGATAGTCGGGATCGAGATGGTATTTCACATAGAGCGGCAGGAAGGTCTCGAAGTTCAGGGTCGTGCCCTTGAGCGAAGCGACGAGACCATCGATCTCCTTGTCCATCTCCGCGAGACGCGGAGCGTGGTCGGCGCGGGGCAGGACGAGGGTTTCGCTCGCGATGGAGAGGCTGGCTTCGGCGCGGGTCTCGATGGTCCGCAGTCCGGCGAGGGCGCTGAGCCCGAGCCGCGTCCCGAGCGGCTTCCCGTGGCGGGGAAGGTCGACGGACTTGTAGAGCACGGGATTGATGTCGCCTCCGCAGCCCTGGAGAAAGAGCGCGGTCGCGGTGCCGTCGCCGAAGTTCGCCTCGATCGTCTCCGCCGCGTAGCCGCTGAGATCGGCGCCGTTGCTCCCGTCCGGCACGCTCATGATGGGATGGCAGGCGAACTGGAAGACGGCGGCGAGAGGGCGTCCGTCGTCGAGGCGGTCGAGGCGGAGCAGTCCGATCTCGGGATCGATCGGTCCCACCGCCGCGACCTCGCCGTCGGGCGGCAGCGGGTAGGCATGGCGGGCGTCGGCCTCGCGGCCATCCTTCAGCCTGAGCCGGCGGTTCTCCATGATCCCGTCCTCGTGCCCGGCCCCGGCCCCGGCCTTCACCGGGACGCGGCTTTCCCACGCCTCCCTGACCGCGCGAATCGTTCGCCCGGCGAGGTCGGGAGCGACGATGGCGTGGCAATGGCTCGCGTTCACGAGGACGGCGCCGGGCGGAATTCCCAAGGCCTTTTGCAGGGCGTCCCTCACTCGGGCGAGATAGGGATCGCGGATCGAACCGATTTCCGCGACGGCGACGGCATCGACCGCGACGAGCACGACGTGGGTTTCGCCTTGCGAAAGGACGAGGGCCTTGACGAAGGGAGGGTTCTCCTTCGCCGGATGGTCGGGGTGGGTGATCTCGACTTTCGCGACCCCGGCGAGGAGCGGCTCGGCGCGGAGCGAAGAGACCGAAAGGAAAAGGAGCGGCAGAGCAAACAAGAGGCGGTCCATAGGGCTGTCAGTGTTTCGGATGCGCCAGGCCCTGTCGAGGGGAAGTTCAGGCGCTTGTGCGGAGCTTGCCCGAACTTCTCGAAACGGATCGCGAGGGAAGGAGGAGAAGGTTGAAACCGCTTTTAAAATGGGAAACTTGGTTTAGTCTGGTCTGGGTAGATGAAGACCATCAACATCCAGGCCGCCAAGACCCACCTTTCCCGTCTCGTCGATGAGGCGGCTGCCGGGGAGGAAATCGTCCTGGCAAAGGCCGGCAAGCCCCTCGTTCGCCTCGTCCCCTTCCGCGCTTCCGGCGTGCCCCGCCGCGGTGGGCAGTTCGCCGGCCAGGTCTTCGAGGCTCCCGATTGCTGGGAGAGCGACGAATTGACCGAGTCCATCGAAGCGCCCCTCTACGGAGAATCCGCCTCCGCATCGCCCGTCGCGAAAGTCGCCGAAGGGTCGCCGGAATGAAGCTGCTCGCCGACAGTTGCGTCCTGGTGTGGTGGCTGGGCAATCCTGCCGCTCTCTCGAAAACGGTCCGGGAGGCGATCGCCGCGCCGGAAAACGAGGTCTTTTTCAGCGCGGCGAGCGTGTGGGAGCTCGGGCTGAAGATCCGCAAGGGGAAGCTGCGCATGCCCGGCGACTTTCCCGCCGTGCTCGCCGCCGATGGATTCGCGCCGCTGTCGGTGACGGCCGACCACGCGGCACGCTCCCTCTTCCTGCCACCGATCCACGAAGATCCCTTCGACCGCCTCCTCGTCGCGCAGGCGCTGGCGGAGGGCTTGGTCTTCGTGACGCGCGACGGGAGGATCCGGGACTATCCGGTGGCCGTGCTGGGAGCCTGAGGACAGCGCTTTCCGGGAATACCCGGGATCAGGCCCCGGCCCGGGGCAGATGGAGCTCGAACCGTGCCCCGCCCTCGGGGCGGTTCGAGGCGTGGAGGACACCGCCGTGGTTCTCCGCGATCGCCCGGGCGATGGCGAGGCCCAGACCGCTGTGGCCGGAGTCTCCGGAACGCGCGGGGTCGGCGCGATAGAAACGCTCGAAGATGTGGGGCAGATCCGGTTCGGGCACGCCGGGGCCATCGTCGAGGACCGACACGCGAACCTCTCCCTCCGTCGTCCCGCAGACCACCAGCGTGTCGCCGCCGTATTCAAGCGCATTGCCGACGAGGTTCGAGACCAGCACCCCCAGGGCTCCCGCCTCTCCACGGCAGAGCGCCGGGGAGAGCCTGGCCTCGAGACGACGCCCCCGCTTCTCCGCCATCGCCCGAAGCGGCTCCAGCGCTCCTTCCACCACTTCGGCAAGATCGCAGAGGGAGCCGGATTCGGTCGGAGCGGAGTCCTCCTGGCGGGCCAGGATCAGGAGCGACTCGGTGAGCCGGCGCATCCGCTGGGCGGTTTCGCTGCACACGGCGAGCCCTTCGCGGTATTCCTCCGGGCTGCGCTCGCGCTTCAGCAAACGCTGCGTTTCGGAGAGAAGGATGGCGATCGGCGTCCTCAGCTCGTGGGAGGCGTCGGCGGTGAATTGGCGCTGCCGCTCGAAGGCGGCGCCGAGACGGTCGAAGGTCTCGTTCAGCACGTCGCTGAGCCGGGCCAGTTCGGCATCCATGGCGCGGGGATCGATGCGCTCGTCGGTGTTTCCCTCCGCAATTCGCCCCGCCGTCTCGCTGATGGTCCGGATGGGGCGGATCGCCCGGCCCGAAAGCCACCAGCCGCCGAGCAGGCCGAGCAGCCAGACCGCCAGACCGATCCCGGCGTAGATCCCGGCCATGGTCCGCATGCGGTCGATGTCCGGGGAGATGTCGCGTCCGACGACCACCGCCAATCCTTCGGGAAAGCTGCTCGCCTGTTCGCAGCGATGTCCGACGAAGCGGGTCTCGCCCTGGTATTCCTTCTCGTGAACAGGAAGAAAGGCCAGACCGGCCGGAGCGTTCGCCGTTTGGAACACGGTCTCTCCCTCCGCATTGCGGAAGGACGCGTAGGCGTGGCCCGGCTCGTCGCCCTGGAAGGAGTCGGCGAGGTCCGCGGGCAATGCGATGGGCGAAGCGAGCAGGCGTCTCACGAACTCCGACGGAACCATCGGACCCCGATCCTCCTCCCCCGCCGCCGTGCGCAGCTCCCGGGAAAGGGAGCGCATGAGGTTGCGTCCGAGCCGCTGCACCTCGTCCTCGAGGCGCCGCTGCATGCTCTCGTGGGCGAAGTGCAGCGCGGGCAGCATGGACGCTCCGATCACGAGGAAGAGGAGGAGGGCGTGCCAGGCCTGAATCCTCCATCGCAGCGATTGGAAGAGCGATTTCATGGAACGATGTAGCCGTGGCCGCGGCGGGTCTCGATCAGCTCGATCCCCAGCTTTTTCCGCAGGTTGGAGACATGGACGTCGAGCAGGTTCGAGAGGGAGCGGTCCTCCTCGTCGAAGAGGTGGTCGTAGAGCGTGGTGCGGGTGACCACCCTGCCCCGGTGCAAGACGAGGTATTCGAGCAGTCCGTATTCCCGGGCGGTGACCGAGACCTCCCTGCCCGCGACGGTCACCGTGCGCGAAGCGGTGTCGAGGACGAGAGGGCCGATCTCGATCCTCGACCGGGTCTGCCCCGCCGCCCGCCGGATGAGCGCGCGCAGCCGGGCGAGCAACTCCTCGCCGTCGAAGGGTTTCGTGAGGTAGTCGTCGGCACCGCCGTCGAGGCCCCTGACCCGGTCGCGCACGGTGTCGCGGGCCGTCAGCATGAGGACGGGCGTGGCGGTGCCGGGGCGCAGGCGCTTCAGCACCTCCCAGCCGTCGAGCCGCGGCAGCATCCCGTCGAGGACGATCGCGTCGTATCCGTAGTCGAGCGCCTTGGACAGGCCCTCCTCGCCATCCTCCGCCACGTCGACCGCGTAGTTCTCCTCCCGCAGGGTGGCCGCGAGGCTGCGCCGGAGATGGGGATCGTCTTCGACGAGGAGGATTCTCATGACGCGGAAGGCGGAGCTTCTATTCGTGGCGGAGGGCGACGATCGGATCGAGCCGGGCGGCGCGGCGGGCGGGGGCGAAGCCGAAGATCACCCCGACCCCGGTGGAGAACAGGAAGGCGACGAGGTTGATCTCGACTTCGAAGGTGTAGGGCATCTGGATCGCGTTGGCCAAGGCCGCGCAGAGAACCAGGGCCAGCAGCACTCCCAACCCGCCCCCGATCGACGAGAGAGTCATGGCCTCGACGAGAAACTGGAGGAGCACCTCCCGGGCCCTCGCGCCGATGGCGAGGCGCACCCCGATCTCGCGGGTCCGCTCGGTGACGGAGACGAGCATGATGTTCATGATTCCGATCCCGCCGACGAGGAGGCTCACCCCCGCCACCGAGGCGAGCAGGGCGGTCATCGTCTGGGTGGAGGCGCTGAGCGATTCGGCGATCTGCCGGGTGTCGAACACGTTGAAGTTGTCGTCCTCGTTGGCCTGCAGATTGCGCCGCTGCCGCATCAGCGAGACGATCTCGGCGATGAGCGCGTCGCTGTTCGAGCCCTCTTCGGCCGACAGGGTGATGAGATTGATGTTGCGGGTGGAGGTCTTGCCCACGAGACGGCGCTGCAGGGTGGTGATCGGCACCACGATGGTGTCGTCCTGGTCCCCCATTCCCGCCTGCCCTTTGCTCGCGAGCACCCCGACGACTTCGCAGGCGGCCTTCCCGATCCGAATGGTTCTCCCGATGGGATCCTCCGTCCCGAAGAGATTCGTCACCACCGTCTGCCCGATCACGCAGACGGCGTTCCCGATGCGCGCGTCCTCGTCGGTGAAGAAGCGCCCTTCCTGGATCCTCCAATTGTTGATCTGGAAGTAGTCCGACGTCGTCCCGACGATGCCGGTGTTTCGCGCGTTCTGCCGGTAGATGGTGCTCAGATTCGTGCTGCTCACCGGAGCGACGGCGACCAGGCCGCCGATCTGCGAGGAGATGGCCTCGACGTCGCCGACCGTGAAGCTCGGAACCCCCGCCGAGGCCGAGCGCGGCCCGAATCCCATCCCTGGCCTGACATTGATCAAATTGCTTCCCAGCTGGGAGATCTGGCTCCTCACGACACGGGTTGCCGCCTCCCCCAGCGTCACCATGGTGATGACCGCCGCGACGCCGATGATGATGCCGAGCACGGTCAGGAAGGCCCGCACCGGATTGCGGCGGATTTCACGCAGGGCGATGAGAAAGGCGTTCCAGATCATGGCTCTCTAGCTGTCTAGCTTTTCGCGATTGGCTGCCCAGCTGTTTGGCCTCTGCCGGGCTTCGCGGTTGTTCCGGTCGGTCTCGATGAGGCCGTCCTTCACGACGACGACGCGGCCCGCGTATTCGGCGACATCGTCCTCGTGGGTGACGAGCAGGATGGTGATGCCGTCGCGCTCGTTCAGGCGGGTCAGGAGATCCATGATCTCGACGGTCGTGCGGGTGTCCAGATTGCCCGTCGGCTCGTCGGCGAAGAGCGTCACCGGAGAGGTCACGATGGCGCGGGCGATCGCGACCCGCTGCTGCTGGCCGCCGGAGAGCTCCGCGGGCGTGTTGCGCAGCTTGTCGGGGAGGCCGACGGCGGCGAGGGCCTCGGCGGCCAGGGCATGGCGCTCCTTTCTCGGCACGCCCCGGTAGATCAGGGGCAGCTCCACATTCTCCAAGGCGCTGGTGCGGGCGAGCAGATTGAATCCCTGGAAGATGAACCCGAAGGCATGGCGGCGGAGGAGGGATCTCTGGTCCGGATCGAGCGTCTCGACCCGGATCCCCTCGTAGCCATAGCCGCCCGAAGTCGGCTGGTCGAGGCATCCCAGCAGGTTCATCAAGGTGGATTTCCCCGATCCGCTCGGCCCCATGATCGCGACGAACTCGCCCCGCCAGATCGAAAGATCGACTCCCCGCAAGGCCTTGAAGGCGGCGTCCCCTTTCCCGTAGGTCTTGGTGATGCCGGTCAGCTCGATCAAGGCACCGGATCTGGAGGCGGGCTCGCTCATGGAACAGCGGGAGAGGAGTTGGCGCGGACGATCACGGGGAGCCCCTCCTCCACTCCCTCGCCGCTCACTTCGGTATAGCCGGCCTCGCTCAATCCCGTCGTCACGGACACGGCGACCGGTCCGCCGCCGCGCAGCGTCCAGATCCTCGGCCCCTCGCCGCCCTTCCGCCCGGACGCCGATCCGCCGCCGAAACCTCCCTTCGTTCCCGGCGCGCCTCCTCCCGATGGACGCCGCCTCCCCGGCGGCCGCGGGAGGAGGTTTTCGAGAAAGGATTTCTTCGGCGCCGCCGTGGGGGCCGCCTGCGCTTTGGCGGGATCGAAGCGCAAGGCCGCGTCGGGGACGAGCAGGACATTCTCGCGCGTGGCCACCCGGATGTCGGCCGTCGCGGTCATGCCGGGCCGCAGGCTGAGATCGTCGTTCGAGATGAGCAGCTCCGTCTCGTAGGTCACCACATTGTCCGTGACCGCGGACCCGTAGGAAACCCGCGAGACCGTCGCCTGGTAGCTCCGGTTCGGCCAGGCGTCGACGGTGAAGACCGCACCCTGCCCTTTCTCGACCAGGCCGATGTCCGCCTCGGCCACCGCGACATCGAGCTTCATCTGCTTCAGATCCTCCGCGATCAGAAACAGCTCCGGAGCGGTGAAGCTGGCCGCGACGGTCTGGCCGGGCTCCACGCTGCGCGTCAGGACGACGCCGTCGATGGGGGAACGCAACGTGGCCTTCCGCTGCTCCTCCTCGCCGATGTCGAGCTGCGCCTGGGCCTGCTCCACCGAAGCCTCCGCCGCCCCGAGATCCGCCTCGGCCCGCGTCACCGCCGCCGCCGCCGAGACCAGATCCGCCTTGGACGGCATCTTGCCGGCGCTGAGCCGGTGCAGCTCGGTCAGCCTCGCGAGAGAGGCCCGGTTTTCCGCGAGCGAGGCCTCCGCCTGCTTCACCGACGCCCTCGCGGCATTCAGCGCGGCCCGGTTGCTGCCGATCCGCTGGAGCAAGCCGCGGACCTCGATCAAGGCGAGGGCCTGCCCCTTCATGACGCGGTCGTTCACATCGACGTAGACCTCCGCGGTGATGCCGGACAGCTCGCTCCCGATCGTGACCTCGTTCGTCGGCTGCAGGTTGCCCGTCGCCGTGATGTCCCTTTCGATGTCGCCCCGGCGAATCGGTTCGGTGACGAAGCGATCCTCCGGCCTCTCCGCCTTGCCCGAACTGCGCCACAGGTAGAACGAGGCCCCGGCGACGATCGCCAGCACGAGCAGGATCCATCCCCCGAACCCGCGGCGGCGGGATTTCGCCGACTCGAGGATCGCGGCGAGGTCTTGGGGCGGCGTTTCGGATTTCGATTTCATGGCAGGTCAAGGAGCGGGAAAGGCGCGGGGGCGTCGTCCGAGAACGGCGTCAAGGGGTCCATCCCCCGCCGAGAGCCTTGTAGAGCTGGATATGCGCGCTGGCCCGGTTTCCCTCGGCGATCGCCTGCGACTCCTCCGTGTTCAAGAGGGTGCGCTGGGCCACGAGGACGTCCAGCAAATCGATTTCCCCGGCTTGGAAATTCAAGCGGGCCAGCGATTCGACCTCGCGCGCCGACCGGACGGCTTCGGCGAGAAGGGCGAGCCGCTCGTCGCTCTTCCGCACCGCGAGGAGAGCGTCCTCCACCTCCGAGAGCGCCCCGAGGACGGAGGCCTCCCAGGCGATCAGGGCCTGCCGCTCCTGCGCGCTTTGGACGCGGATCGTCTCGCGGATGCGCCCCCCGTTGAAAATGGGCGCCGTCAGCTGTCCCACGGCCGAGGCGGCGGCCAGTTCCGGAGAAAAGACCGTTCCCGCGGAGAGCGCCTCCAGCCCCACCGATCCGCCGAGGGACAAGGACGGCAACTGCTCGAGTTCGGCGGCACGGGTCCTGAAGGCGGCCGCGACGAGCGCCTGCTCGGCGGCGCGCACATCGGGGCGGTTGCGCAGGGCATCCGCGGGAATGCCCACGGCCAATTTCGCCGGGGCCTTCGGAATGCCGCGCCCGCGGGCCAGCGTCCCGTTCAAGCTCCCCGGCGTCACGCCGGCCAGCAGTTCGACGCGGTGCTTCGCCTGCCCGATGTTCTGTTCCACGCTGGGAATCGACGCCCGGGCCTGCGCCAGGCTGCTTTGCGCCTGCTGCGTGGCGAACGCCGTCCCCTCGCCCGCCTGCTCCTGCCAGCGTGTCATCTCCGCGGTCTCCTCGCTCGTCGCGACGTTTCGCCGGATCACCTGCAACTGCGCCTCCGCCACCCGCAGGGAGACATAGGCGTCCGCGATTTCGGCGGCGACCGCCACCTGCGTGGCTCGGTGGTTCTCCGCCGACGCCGCGAGATCGGCGTCCGAAGCCCTCAGTTCCTTTCGGAGCTTGCCGAACCAGTCGATCTCCCATCCCGCGTCGAGCGCCGCCGAATAGGAATCGGAGCTCGTCTCGACGCCCGTTCTCGAATCGCGGTTCCAGCGGGTGCGCGCGTCCGCCGATCCGTCGAGCGACGGCAGCAGGGCTGACTTCACCACCCCTCGGCGCGCTCTCGACTCCTCGATCCGGGCGACCGCCGTGCGCAGGTCGGTGTTCGACGACAGGCCCTTGGCGACGAGCTGGTCCAGCACCGGATCCCGGAACCGGGACCACCACGCCGCCAGCGACTCCGTGTCGAGCGCCTCCGTGGGGGAACCGCCCTGCCGCCAATCCGGCGGCACCGCCAATTCGCTGACGGGAGGCTCGCTCGAGACGCAACCCGCCAAGCCGAGCAGCGCCGCCCCCGCCAGCAGAGGACGGGAGGACCGAGCGAAAAAAGTCATGGAAGCGGCTCGCGGCATCGTTTCGGCGCACATGGCGCGTCGCGGACAAGGTGGATGTCCAATCTTGAGTTTCAATGAAGAGACCGCAAGAAGTCGCCCTCGCCAGCCACTCCGCCGCTTCCACGTCACTCGAACGCCACTTCCCGCGAGAGCATCGCCTCTCCGTCGAAACGGAACCAGGCGCGGAAACGTCGCCCGCTCAGCATCTGCGGCAGCCAGTAGCGGTCGTCGGCCCACATCCGGTCGTAGGGCACCGCGTCGATGGGGAACCACTCGGGCTTCGCCTCGCGGGTCTCCGTCGGCACTCCGGCGAACTCGGTTCCGTGGAAGACGACGCAATGGAGCTTCAATCCATCGACGAATTCGAAATGGAGCACGCCCATCTCGCGCAATTCCCCGACTTCGAGATGCAGCTCCTCCCGCACCTCGCGCCTTGCCGCGTCGATCGGACTCTCGCCGGGCTCGAGCTTGCCGCCGGGACCGTTGATCTTGCCCGCGCCCAGTCCGGTCTTCTTGTGGATGAGGAGGACCTCGCCGCCTCGCGTCAGAAAGACGAGATTGGCCCGCATGTTCGGGGTCCAATCCTCGGGAAAGGCGGCATCTGTGGCGGCAGGGGCGGCTTCCTCCATCGGAACGTTCGGTCTCAGCTCGCGTAGGCCTCCACGCCCTCGCAGGTGCAGACGAGGTGGCGGTCGCCGTGGACGTTGTCGATGCGGCTTACGGGCGGCCAGAACTTCCGCTCGCGCACCCAGGGCAACGGATAGGCGGCCGTCTCGCGCGAATAGGCGCGCGACCACGAATCGGCGAGCAGGGTCGCGGCGGGATGCGGAGCATGTTTTAGAGGATTGTCCTCGGGATCGGACTCGCCGGAAGCGATGCGGGCGATCTCCCCGTGGATCGCGATCATCGCCTCGCAGAAGCGGTCGAGCTCCTCGAGCGACTCGCTCTCGGTGGGCTCGATCATCAGGGTGCCGGGCACGGGCCAGGACATCGTCGGCGCATGGAAGCCATAGTCCATGAGCCGCTTCGCGATGTCCTCCACCTCGATCCCGGCGCTTTCCTTGAAGCCGCGCACGTCGACGATGCACTCGTGGGCGACGCGCCCTTTTCCGCCCTTGTAGAGCACCGGATAGAACGGCTCGAGACGATGGGCGATGTAGTTCGCGTTGAGAATGGCGACCTCGGTGGCGCGGCGCAGGGAGGGGCCCATCATCGCGATGTACATCCAGGGAATCACGAGGATGCTGGCGCTACCGTAGGGGGCAGCGCTGACGGCGTGGCCCGGGTCCCCGGGCCATTCGCCATGGCCGGGCAGGTAGGGCGCGAGATGGGAGCGCACCGCGATCGGCCCGACGCCGGGACCGCCGCCGCCGTGGGGAATGCAGAACGTCTTGTGCAGATTCAGATGGCACACGTCGGCCCCGATCGCGCCGGGCGAGCAGAGTCCGACCTGGGCGTTGAGGTTGGCCCCGTCCATGTAGACCTGGCCGCCGTGACGGTGGATCAGATCGCAGATCGCGGTGACGCCCTCCTCGAACACCCCGTGGGTCGAGGGATAGGTGATCATCAGGGCTCCGAGGCGGGCCCCATGCTGCTCCGCCTTCGCGGCGAGATCGGCCGTGTCGATGTTGCCCTCGCGGTCGCAGGCCACGGGGACCACTTCGAAGCCGGCCATGACCGCGCTCGCGGGATTGGTGCCGTGGGCGGAGACGGGGATGAGGCAGGCCTTGCGGTCCGTCTCGCCTCGGGAATCGTGATAACGGCGGATCGCGAGGAGGCCCGCGTATTCGCCCTGCGAGCCCGCGTTGGGCTGCACGCTGACGGCGTCGAAGCCCGTGGCGACGGCGAGCCAGCTCTCGAGCTGGGCGATCATCTCGCGGTAGCCCTCGACCTGTCCGGCAGGGGCGAAGGGGTGCGGCGTCCCGACCTCGCGCCAGCTCAGCGGCATCATCTCGGACGCGGCATTGAGCTTCATCGTGCAGGAGCCGAGGGGGATCATGCTCCAGTTCAGGGCGATGTCCTTGCCCTCGAGGCGGCGAAGATAGCGGAGCAGCTCGGTCTCGGTGTGGAAGCGGTGGAAGACGGGCTGCGCGAGGAAATCGCCGTCGCGCCGCAAGGCTTCGGGCAGGCCGGAAGGGGCGTCCGCGACCGGGTCGGACGAGGCCGGAACCGGCAGGCCGAAGACCTCGAACAGCAGCGTCCAGTCGCCGCTTTCGACGAGGGCTTCGTCCAGGGAAAAACCGAGTGCGCCGACACGGTCGAGGCGCAGATTGATCCTGGCCCGCTCGCCACGCGCCAGGATCTCCGCCCGTTGCGTCTCGTCGACGAGGACCGTGAGCGTATCGAACCAGGTGGCGTTGGCGAGAGGAAAGCCCGCGCCCTTCAGCGCGGCGGCGAGCTGCGAGGTCGCGGCGTGGACGCGGCGGGCGATGCGCTTCAATCCTTCGGGGCCGTGGTAGACGGCGTAGCAGCCGGCCATGACGGCGAGAAGGACCTGGGCGGTGCAGATGTTCGAAGTCGCCTTCTCGCGGCGGATGTGCTGCTCGCGCGTCTGCAGGGCCAGGCGCAGGGCGGACCGGCCGTCGGCATCGCGGGAGACACCGACGAGGCGACCGGGGAGGCGGCGCTTCAAGGCGTCGCGGCAGGCCATGTAGGCGGCGTGGGGACCTCCGAAACCCATCGGCACGCCGAAGCGCTGGGCGCTGCCGACGACGATGTCCGCGCCCCATCCTCCCGGCGGTTCGAGCAGCGTCAGGGCGAGCAGGTCGGCGGCAACGACGACGACGCCTCCCGCCGCGCGGCAGGCGGCCGCGGTTTCGCGGAGATCGGCGATCCCGCCGTCCTCGCCGGGATATTGGAAGACCGCGCCGATCAGCTCCTCGCCGACGGCCGCGAAGTCGAAGGTTCCGGCCTCTCCGGTCACGACCTCGATCCCAAGAGGTTCGGCCCGGGTGCGGACGACGTCGAGCGTCTGAGAGAAGCAGGCCTCGCTCGCGAAAAGGACCCTGCCTTTCGGGCGCGTCGCCGCAGCGAGAGCCATGGCCTCGGCCACGGCGGTGGCTTCGTCGAGAAGGGAGGCGTTGGCCACGGGCAAGGCGGTCAGTTCGCAGATCAGGGTCTGGAAATTGAGGAGCGCCTCGAGGCGGCCTTGCGAGATCTCGGCCTGATAGGGCGTATAGGCGGTGTACCAGCCGGGATTCTCGAGAAGGCAGCGCTGGATCACCGGAGGCGTCACCGTGCCGTAGTAGCCGCGGCCGATGCAGGAGCGGAAATCGGCGTTCTTGGAGAGGATCCCGCGCAGCGTCGCGAGAGCGACGGTCTCGCTCCGGGCCGGCGGCAGGGCCAGGGACCGGTCGTCGAGAAGCTCCGCGGGAACGACCTCGCGGATGAACTCGTCCATCGACGCGCAGCCCAACGCCGCGAGCATGCGCCCGACCTCCTCGGGAGAAGGGCCGAGATGCCGGTCGACGAACGCGGCGGAATCAGGAGAGGTGCTCACGATAGGAAGCCGCGTTGAGAAGGCTTTCGAGTTCGTCCGGATCGGAGAGCCGGATCTTCACCATCCAGCCGGCCCCGTAGGGATCCTCGTTGACCGGTTCGGGCGCTTCGGCGAGACCCGCGTTCACCTCCACGATCTCGCCGGAAACGGGGGCGTAGATGTCGTTCGCGGCCTTGACCGACTCGATCACGGCGAAGGGCTCGCCCTGCTTCACGACGCGGCCCGCTTCGGGCAGTTCGAGATAGACCACGTCGGTCAGCTCGGCCTGGGCGTGGTCGCTGATCCCCACGGAGGCGGCGTTCGGATCGGAGGGGTCGATCCACTCGTGGGAATCACGGTAGAGAAGGGAGTCGGGCACGTTCATGGGCGAAGCGGTTGAGGAGAACGCCGTCAACAAACCGAATTCCCGCCCTCTGACAATGGCGATTGTCGGGAACGGCACGATTTTGCCTCACCGGCCCGATCCCACCGCTCCCTCCCACGCCAACAAGGCCCGCTTCCTGCCCACACCCCAGCGGTAGCCGGAAATCGCGCCCGTCTCGCGGATGACTCGGTGGCAGGGAATGAGATAGGCCACCGGATTCGCTCCCACGGCGGTGCCCACCGCCCGCGCCGCGCCGGGTCGCCCGATCCCCTCGGCGAGACGTCCGTAGGTCGAGAGGGCGCCCGGCGGAATCGCCAGCAAGGCTCGCCACACCCGCAGTTGAAAGGCCGAGCCGCGCACCCAGGCGCGGAGAGGGGCGGCCTTCTCCCGATCCGTGGGCGGCACGAACAACGTCCCGATCCTCTCCTCCGCGAAGCCGTCGTCCCGGGTCCACGCCGCCTGCGGCCAGATCCCGCGGACGGAGCCGGCTTCGGGTGGCGCCTCCTCCTCGAGAAAGGAGAGCAGGCAGATCCCCCGTTCCGATTCCCCGATCAGGCATCGTCCGAAGGGCGAGCCGGCCACGCCCCAACGGATGGCCATGCCCGCGCCGCCCCCCTTGATCTCGCCCGGCGTCGCCGCCTCCAGGGAGACGCAGAGATCGTGGAGCCGGCCCGGTCCCGAGAGCCCCGCCTCCGTCGCCGCGTCGAAGACCGACTCGCCCCGAGCGAGGCGCTCCTTCGCGTCGGCGAGGGTCAGGCATTGCACGAAATCCTTCGGCGTCACCCCGGTCCAGCGGACGAACTCGTGGTGGAAATGCGATTCTCCGAGACCGGCGAAAGCCGCCATCTCCGCGAGCGAAGGCTGGGCCGGCGCCTGCTCGTCGAGCCAGAGAAGAATGCGCTCCATGCGGGCGTAGGAAGTCATGGCACGACACTAGGCGGGCCGACGGGCCAAGGCCACCCGGTTCTTGCGCTTCCTCGCCGGAATTCTCAGCCTTTCGCCGCCAAGGCCGCCGCGCCGTTGGGGAAACGCCCTCCGGAAAAGCGCCTCCCTTGCAAGGACGGCCCTTCCTCCCCGATTTCCGCCCTTGCTCCCCGATCGCTCCGCGGCGTATCCTCGACCACCATGTCCGGACTGCCTCCCCAACTCGACCCGACCCTCTGCCGCGCGCGGCAGGACCGTCTCCGCTCCTACCTCGCCGCGCAGGAGCTCGACGGGGCTATCCTCTTCGACCGACACTACATCCACGGTCTCACCGGCTACTGGCACGGACAGCCGCTCACGCCGACGGCCCTCCTCGTGAAGAGCGATGGCGGCGCGGTTCTCGTCACTCACGACGCCGCGCCCGAGGCTCCGGCGGCGGACGAGGTGCTGGCCTATGTCCCGAACGACTTCTGCACCCTCCGGCCCAATCTCAGCGCCTGCGTCGCGGAGATCCTGAATCCCCGGCTCGCTGGATTGAAGCGCGTCGGCACGGAGCAGCAGACGCCCGCCGCGCTGATCGAGGGACCGGTCTGCCGCGACATCTCCACGGACTACCAATACCTCCGCCGCCGCAAGGACGCCGACGAGGTCGCGGCGCTGGAATTCACGATCCGCTGCGCCGACGAAGTCTACGCCGAGGCGAAGCGGCGTCTCGCCCCCGGTCTCGACGAGACCGTCCTGATGGCGGCGCTGCTCGAAACCGCGACACGCGCCGCGGGCGAGTTCCTCTCCGGCTGGGGGCAGGATTTCCAAGCCGGCGCTCCCGGCGGCTTCGCGCGCCGCCGTCCCGTCGAGGCGGGCGAACTGATCCCGCTCGACATCGGCGTCGGGGTGCGCGGCTACCGCAGCGACCTCTGCCGCACCTTCGCGGTGGACGGACAGCCCACGGACGAGCAGGCCGCCGCCCATGCCCGCGTCGTCGAGGTGATGAGATCCGGCGAGGCCCTGCTGCGGCCGGGCCAATCCTGCCGCGCCTTTTTCGAGACGGTCAAGGCGGAGCTCGACGGCTGGCGGGGCTACGGCTTCTTCCACCACGCCGGACACGGCGTCGGACTCGACGCCCACGAGGTGCCGCGACTGAACCCGGCCTGGGACGACACGCTCGAGGAGGGCGACGTCGTCGCCTTCGAACCGGGACTCTACGGCGATTCCCTGCGGGCGGGAATCCGGCTGGAGAACAACTACCTCATCACCGCCGACGGGTTCCGCCAGCTTTCCCACTTTCCTCTCGACCTCGCCTGAACCCGCGCCGCCCTCCTTGACGGACGGGCCACCTCTCGCGAAATTGCCCCCTCCCTCCCCCACCTATGGCCTACGAACCCGTCCTCATCGCCGGCATCTGGCGCGAATCGGAAAGCACCGGAACCTTCCAATCCGCCAATCCCGCCAACGGCAAGCTGCTCCCGGCGCACTACCCGATCAGCTCGTGGGCCGACTGCGAAGCCGCGCTCGCCTCCGCCCAAACCGCCTTCGCGGAAATGCGGACGATGCCCGGCGAAGCGATCGCCGGCTTTCTCGGAAGCTACGCCGCCCGGATCGAGGACCGCGCCGACGAGCTGGTCGCCATGGCCCATCTCGAGACGGCCCTGCCGAAATCCCCGCGCCTCGCCGAGGCCGAGCTCCCCCGCACCATCGCCCAGCTCCGCCAAGCCGCCGAGGCCGCGCGCAGCGGTTCGTGGCGCCAGCCCACGATCGATCGGACGAACCACATCCGTTCCTGCTACGGTGCGATCGGACCGGTCTGCGTCTTCGGCCCGAACAATTTCCCCTTCGCCTTCGGCAGTGCCTCGGGCGGGGACTTCGCCGCCGCCATCGCCGCGGGCAATCCCGTGATCGCCAAGGCGAACTCCTCCCACCCCGGCACGACAAAGCTCTTCGCCGAGATCGCCCACGAAGCCGCCGTCGAAACCGGCATGCCGGCGGGCACCGTCCAGCTCCTCTACCGCACGAGCCATTCCGTCGGCGAGCAGCTCGTCACCGACGAGCGCGTCGGCGCGACCGGCTACACCGGCAGCCGCTCCGCCGGGCTCGCCCTGAAGCGCGCCGCCGACGCCGCCGGCAAGCCGATCTACCTCGAACTCTCCAGCGTGAACCCCGTCGTCCTCCTCCCCGGCGCCTTGGAGGAGAAGGCCGAAGCCCTCGCTGCCGAATTCACGACGAGCTGCCTCATGGGCACCGGTCAGTTCTGCACCAATCCAGGCATGGTCCTGCTGATCGCGGGCGAACGCACGGACGCCTTCGTCGCCGACCTCGCCAAGCGCTTCGCCGAAGCCCCCGTCGGCATCCTGCTCTCCGAATCCGTGCGCAAGTCGCTCCACGAGAGCCACCGCATCCTCGTCGGGGCGGGCGCTGAGGTGCTCTGCGGGACCGGTCCGGGCGAAGGAGAGGGCTGCCGCGTCGCGAACACCCTCCTGCGCGTCTCCGGCGCCGCTTTCCTCCGCGATCCCGAGACGATGCAGACCGAAGCCTTCGGCAACTCCTCCCTTCTCGTCGTCGCGGCCTCCCTCGACGAGGCCGCCGCCGTCCTTTCGCAGCTCGAAGGCAACCTCACCGGCTCGATCTATTCCGCCGAAAACGGGGCCGACGACGCGGCCCACGACCGGCTCGAGCCCATCCTGAGGCAGAAGGTCGGCCGCCTCCTCAACGACAAGATGCCCACCGGCGTCGCCGTGTCCCCCGCGATGAACCACGGCGGCCCCTACCCTGCGACGGGGCATCCCGGCTTCACCGCCGTCGGCATCCCCGCCTCCCTCCTGCGCTTCGCCGTCCTGCAATGCTACGACAACGTCAGGCCCCGCCGTCTCCCCGAAATCCTCCGCGACGACTACGAAGGGCCGGCGCAGCGTTTCATCGACGGAAAATGGGCCTAAATTCCCGCTCCTAATTCTCCATGCAAACCCGTCCCGTCATCCCCGCCGACCTCGCCCGCTCCGTCATCGCCGTCCCCCCGCTCGCGCGCGACCGCGACCTGAAATTCGACCGGACCGAGAACGGGAAGATCATCCGCCACATCGAGGCCGGAGGCGTCGACATCCTCCTCTACGGCGGCAACGCGAACTTCTACCATCTCGCCCCGAGCGAATACGAGTCCACTCTCGGCGAACTCGCCACCCTCGCCGCACCGGAGACCCTCGTCATCCCCTCCGCCGGTCCGGCCTACGGTGTGATGATGGACCAGGCCGACGTCGTCAAGGGCACCGCCTATCCCACCGTGATGGTCCTGCCGCACCAAGGCCTGACCACCTCCGAAGGCGTGGTGCGGGGCCTGAGCCGCTTCGCCGAAAAGATCGGACGCCCCATCGTCCTCTACATCAAATACGGCGACTACATCAGCGTCGAAGGCGCCAGGGAGCTCGTCGATGCCGGGCTCGTCTCGTGGATCAAATACGCCATCGTCCGCGAGAATCCCGCCGAGGATCCCTACCTCGCCCGCCTCGTCGATGAAGTCGATCCGCAACTCATCGTCAGCGGCATCGGCGAGCAGCCCGTCGTCGACCACCTCGTCGGCTTCAACGCGAACGGCTTCACCGCCGGCTGCGTCTGCGTCCGCCCCGATCTCAGCACCCGCTTGCTGAAGGCGGTGCAGGCGGGGGATCTCGATCTCGCGCGGAAGATCCAGGCCATCTTCAAACCACTCGAAGACCTGCGCAACGGCATCAACCCCGTCCGCGTCCTCCACGAGGCCGTCCGTCTCGCCGGTATCGCCGACACGGGTCCCGCCCTGCCTCTCCTGAGCGGGCTGACGCCGGAGCAGGAGGCGAAGGTGGAGGCGGCGACGAAGACGCTTCTGGCGGCGGAAGCCTGAGGGAGCCGCCCGTCCGGAGAACCCCGACCAGAATCCGGTCCGCCGACCCAAGGCGCAGCAGGGGAGCGGACATCGCCTCTCTCTTCTGAAAAAGAGTGCCCTTCTTCCCGATTTGTGCTAAAAGACCCGCTTTCTTGAAATTCGCCCCTCGGAAGGAATCGGTTCCGGGCCGGTGGCGGCGGGGTCAAGGGGTTGCAATGCAGAGTTGGTTCAGCTTCGAATTGGATGGCGAGGTCTGCCGGGTGGAACGCGAGTCCACCCGGGGCACGCTCGCCGCCTTTCTCGCGCGGCTCGATCCCTGCTTCGCCCACTTCGCCGAGCACGATCCCCTCATTGCCCCCCGCCTCGTCGTGATGGGAATGCTGGAAGGAGACCGGCACCGCTTCCGCATCGTCGACGCCGGCCTGATCCTGATGCCGATGCTGGCCGACCGCCAGATCTGGACGCCGGAAGGGATCCGCAACGCGGAACCGGAGCATCCCGTGAACCTCGCCTTCCAGGGCGATCGCTTCGAATGCTCCAGCGAGAGGCTCGACTCCCTCGTCGCGCTGACCTTCGAAGGCTACTACCGTCCCGACCTGCGGCGCCAGGGCCAGGTCGACGACCAGTTCGACGCCGTGCTGACGCGGACGGCGAACGTCCCCGCGATCCGCGAGGCGGCGGTGCAGGTCTTCGCCTCGACGGAGCAGCTCCGGCACGAGGCGGCCCGCCGCGCGGAGCGGTCGGGACAGGAGAGCACGGTCTGGACGGGGCGGAAGGACATCTTCGGCGACCGCTTCACCCGCCAGCTCTTCCGGCTGCCGGAAAGCCAGGCCCTGCAATATGTCGACAGCTCGAAGCGCCGCTTCTTCCGTCCCGACAACCTCGTCGAACTGCTGAAGCTGAAGCGCGAATACCCGGGAGCCGCCCTGATCGCCGGAGGCACCGGCCTTTCCCGTCTCGGGGAACGGGAGAGCGCCGCGGACCTGATCTCGCTGGAGGCAGTGAAGGAGCTGAACTCGATCCAGACCACCGAAGAGCTTTGGGAGATCGGAGCGGCGGTCCCCCTCACCCAGATCGCGGAGCACATCGGACGGGAATGCCTCGCCTTCAACAAGGCCCTCCGGCGCTTCGCCTCGCGACCGGTGCGGAACCGAGCCACCCTAGGCGGCTACCTCGCCACGGCCTGGGCCTCGGGCCAGCTCGCGCCGCTCCTGATGGCGCTGAACGCCCGTGTCCGCCTGCTCTCGTCCGACGGGGAGCGCGACGCACCGATCTCCCAGTTCCATTCCGGAAAGGGGCGCACCATCCTGCAGGCGGACGAACTGATTCTTTCCATCCTGATCCCCCGGACGACGGAGTCGGCTCTCGCCGCCCGCGGGATCACGTCGCGTCTCTGCGACATCTACATCGTGGGTCCGCGGCGCACCGGCTGCGAGCCCTACGCGACGGGGGCCTTCGCCCTCGAACTCCGCGAACGCAAGATCGCGAAGGCCTGGATCGCCTATTCCGGCCTTTCCGACGCTCCTCTCCGCGCCCGCGAGGCGGAGGAGTCGCTCGTCGGAAAAGTCTGGGGCGAGAAGGCGGCGATCGAAACCCTGCCGATCCTCCAACGCAGCGTCGAGGTCGTGTCTCCCGCCACGGGGCACGCCCCCCCCGGCTATCTGAAGCAGCTCGTCGGCACCCTCTTCCAGAAATTCCACCACCAGCATCCCCGGCCCGAGAGCTCGCGGCCCGAAGTGTTGACAGCGGCGGGCGAATTCGGCAGGCTCGACGAATCCTTCTACGATCCGAACCGTTTCTGAGGGACATTTCTCTCCGCGTCCCCCGCCCGGCCGCGTCCGTAATCCACGCGCGATGAGCGACTCCGACGATCCCTTGACCTTCCGCCTTCCCGCCGATCCGGCGAAGAACGCACGCGAAACCTTCTCGGAACGCCTTCGCCGCCGGCGCGACCAGCTCGCCGAAGGGGGAGAGGTGAAGGCGCTCTCCTCGTGGCAATCGCGAGCCCGGACGCTGACCGCCCTCGTCGTCGAAAGCCCCCATCCCCACGCCTCCATCGTGCGCCGCAGCGGAGCGGAGGCGCTGCGGGTCGCCGGAGTCGAAACGGTGCTCTTCGCCAACGACCTGCCCCCTTTCCGCAACTCCCTGGGCCATGAATTCTCCGGCGAACCCCTCCTCGCCGAGGAGGAGGTCCACTACCGGGGACAACCGGTCGCCCTCGTCGTGGGACGGGACGAGGCCTGCTGCCGCGAGGCGGCGGCGAGGCTGGAGATCGACTACCATCCCGCGCCGGGCATCCTCACTCTCGACCACGCCGTCGCGATGACGAGCTTCCACGAAGCACCGCGCGTCTGCGAGAGAGGCAAGGTCGCCGCCGCCATCGGCGAGGACGCGGAGCGCTTCGCCGGCTCCTTCCTCATCCCCCCGCAGCAATCCTCCCTCGCCGGCCCGCCCGAGATCCGCGTCGCTCCGATCTTCGGCGGCCGCGGCTACTCGGTGAAGGCCCGCGCCCTCTCCCCTTCCCTGCTCCGCACCGCCGTGGCCCGAACCGCCGACATCCCCGAGTCGGAAGTGCAGATCGAACCCCTCCCCCTCGCCGGAGCGACCGACGCGCTGGAGCAGGAGCCCGCGCGCCTCGCCATGCTCGCGACCCAGGCGGCGATGGCCTGCGGCACCGCCGTGGTTCTGAAAGTCTCGAGTGCCGATTCACCCCTCGTGCGCGGGCAACGGCATCCCGTCAAGGTCGAGTTCGAGGTCGCCTGCGACGCCGAAGGGCGCATCTCCGCGCTCGATCTGAAACTGCTGGTGGACGGCGGCTTCTACGCGAACGATTCGGTCACGGCGATGGACCGCGCCGCCCTGCATGCCGATTCCGTCTACGGCATCCCGAACCTGCGCATCGCCTCGCAGCTCTGCCGCACCCACCGCCTCGTCTCCTCCTCCCTGCCCGCCGAAGGTTCGGCCCAAGGCGCGTGGGCCATGGAGGAGATCCTCCGCCGCGTCGCCGCCCGAACGGGCCAGCCCACCCACCTCGTGCGCGAACGGAACTTCTATCAGGAGGGTGCCGAACCGAAGACCGCCCCCTACGGACAACCGATCCAGGCCGCCGCCATCGCCCGCATCTGGCAGCAGGCGTTGCGGCGAAGCGACTTCGCGCACCGCACCGCCGCCTTGGAGAAGTGGAACCGGCGCAATCCCTCCTGCAAGCGAGGCCTCGCCATCGTCGCGTCGAAATTCGGGCTCGGCGACCCACGTCCCGAACGCGACGCCGCCGCCGCCCTCGTCCAGATCCTCGCCGATGGCTCCGTCCTCGTCCGCATCGGGATCCTCGACGTCAACGATGGCTTCCGCACCCAAGTCCGCGAGGAAGTCGCCACCCGGCTCGGCATCGAGGAGGAGGCGATCCGCGTCGTCCTGAACGATTTCGACGTCCTGCCCCGCTCCACGCCGGTGATCGGCACCGACGCCACCGGCCTGGTCCTGCGCGCCCTCGCCGATGCTTGCGACCAGCTCCAAGGCCGCCTCCGCGAAGTCGCTCTTCAGCTCCTTGCCGCACGGGGCCAGACCGAGGTCGAGATGGAGGCGATCCGCTTCCACAACGGGCTCGTCGGCCAGGAGATCTCGCCGAACAGCCCTCTCCATTTCCGCGAAGTCGTCGAGGGGGCCTGGCGAAAGCGGGTCAATCTCGTCGAGACGGGCTATCACCGCACCCCGAATCTCTGGTGGGATCACGAACTTGGCGCGGGCTGGCCGTTCTCCGCCTTCACCTACGCCGCCGCCGTCGCCGAAATCCAGATCGACGCCTTCACCGGCGAGACGCAGATCCTGCGCGTCGACCTCGTCCACGAAGGCTCCTCTTCGCCCAACCAGGGCGACCGCGATTTCGCCCAGCTGATGCGCGCCTTCACGCTGGGGACGGGATGGCTCCTCTCCGAAACCGTGCCCTATCCGGAAAGCGAAACGCCGTCCCCCGTCCACGCCGCCGAAGGAGTGCCCGCTTTCGCCGACGCCCCCTTCCAAGTCTTCACCGACCGGCTTCGCCCTCTCGGCGACCCGGCCACCCTTCCCGGCGATCCTTGCGCCGAGGCCCCCGTGCTGCTCGCCGCGGCCGTGCGCGAGGCGATCTGGGACGCTCTCCGAGCCTTCGGCCTGAAACCCGGATCGAACATCGAGCTGCCCCTGCCCTCGACGCCACCCGCCCTGCTGGCGACCCTGCGCGAAATCAGCCTGGCCCTGCGGGAGAAGCCGGGGCGGCGCCCCGTTCCCGGGTCCGATTCCTGACGAAAACGTCAGGAATCCCCCCTTGCGCGGCCCGGCCCGAAGACGTCCCGTTTCCTTCCAAGGGAGACGGGATCCTCCGCACCCGACCCTGTCGCCTCCACGGTCCGACAGGGTCCGGCGGATTCCGCCGCCCCTCTCTTTCGGGAAACGCTCTCATGCATGCTCTCCTTCTCTGCGCCGCCGCCCTCGTCATCCTCCTTCCCTGCCTGAACTGGCTCAGCTACCGCGTCATGGGCGGGATCATCCGGAACCGGCGCGAAATCTGGGACCTCAACATCTGCTGCGGAAAGACCGACGGCGGAGGCGTCAACGTGGACATCGTGAAGCACGCCGAAATACCGAACCTCGTCGTCGTGGACGACATCTACCACCTGCCCTTCTCCGCGAACCAGTTCGAGCACGCCCTCTGTTCCCATACCATCGAACACGTCGAAGATCCGGTCGCCTTCGACATCGAGCTGCGCCGCGTCTCGAAGCACGTCACCCTCGTCGTGCCGCCGCTGTGGGATCTCTGCGCCGCCCTCAACCTCTTCGAGCACCGCTGGCTTTTCCTCACCTTCCGGAAAGAGCACCGCCTCCTGCCCCCGCACATCCCCCTCCCTTTCGCCAGGAAGCTCCAGGAGAGAGTCGGACAGAAAATCCGCGCCTGATTTCGACGAAACAAGGGATGAAGCCTGATCGGGACACGAAGCGCGGTAGGGATGCACCGCCGGGGCGTCCGCCATCGGTGCCTGGCGCAGCCTCGGGCAGACGGCTCGACGAGCCGTCCCCCGGACGCGCGAGGGGCCGCATCGACGGATGCCGTACAGGCTGGAATAGGGGCATGGAGAGCGGGAGCATGTGAACGCTTGCGTTTTTGGCTCTCCCGGCACACCCTTGCCGCGGCCACCGCACCAGCGGAGCCATGCCTCCTATGGAAATCGCCTTCCTCCTCGCGCTGCTGGTCACTGCGGTGGCCCTCTTCGCGACTGAAAAGATCCCCGTCGACGTCATCACCGCGCTGCTCCTCGCGGCCCTCATGGCGACGGGCATTCTCACACCGAAGGAAGCGTTCGCCGGCTTCAGCAACGACATCATCATCATCCTGGGCTCGATCTTCGTGATCGGCGCCGCCTTGCAGCGGAGCGGCCTGCTCGAGGTGGGCGCGGCGACCCTGCTGCGTTTTTCCAAAGCCGGAGCGAGAAAGCTGACCTTCATCGTCATGTCCATCGTGACGCTCTTCTCGTTGTTCATGAACAACACCACGGTGACGTCGCTCTTCGTCTCTCCCGCGGCAGGCTTGGCCAACTCGGCGGGCATCAGCCCCTCCCGGCTCCTCATGCCGGTCGCCTTCGCCTCGATCATGGGCGGCACCTGCACGCTCATCGGCACCTCCACGAACGTCGCGGTGAGCGGCTACATCCAGAGCCTCGGCATGGAGCCTCTCGGCATGTTCGAGTTCACGCCGGTCGGCATCGTCATCGTCGCCGTGGGCATCCTCTATTTCCTTGTCTTCGGCAACCGGCTCCTTCCCGACGTCGCCGGGGAAACCACCCTGACCCCGGAGACCATCCGCGACTACCTCTGCGAGGTCGTGGTCATGGAGAGATCGCCCCTCATCGGCCAGAGCACCTTCGACTGGGACCTGAACCTCATCGGCTTCCGTCTCGTGCGGATCGAGCGCAACGGACAGGAGCGACTCCCCTCCCCCGAGCTGTTCATCGAGGCAGGCGACCTCCTCCTCGTGCAAGGCCGCGTCACCGACCTGCTCCGGGTCCACAAGATCGAAGGGCTGGAGTTCAAAGCCTCGCTCGAACCAGGCGAAGTCGGCGGCCGGCACGGCAACCTGGTCGTGACCGAGGCCGTGATCCTGCCCAATTCGGACATCGCCGGCCTCAGTCTGAAAGAGGCGAACCTCCGCCGCACCCACGACCTGATGGTCCTCGCGATCAGCCGGCACGGGCAGTCGCGCCTCCGCGACATGGGGAGCATGACGTTGCGGACCGGCGACGTCCTCCTTCTCCAAGGCAAGGCCGACCGGATCGATTCGATCCGTCGCGGCAGCGGCTTCGCCGTGCTCGACGAATACGAGCCGCCCACGCTGCGCTGGCGCCAGGGCCTCCTCGCCGCCTCGATCTTCCTGACCGCCATCGCGGTCGGATCGCTCCAGTGGCTGCCGCTCTCCACCGCCTTCCTCATCGCCGCCGTCCTCATCGTCCTCATCGGAGCCCTGCCCGGCGACCAGGTGCGGGAGGTGATCGACTGGCGCATGCTGGTCCTCATCGGAGGCATGACCGCCTTCGGCACGGCCATGGAGAAGACCGGGGCGGCGCAGATGCTCGCCGAATGGGTCGTCGTCGCCCTGTCGCCCCTCGGCGATCTCGCCATCCTCGGCGGCTTCTTCGTCCTCACCATCCTCCTCACCCAGCCGATGTCGAACGCCGCCGCCGCCCTCGTCATCCTGCCCGTGGCCATGGGCGCCGCCGTCGAGATCGGCGCCGACCCGAGGACGTTTGCCATCGGGGTGATGCTCGCCGCCTCGATCTCCTTCATCGCGCCCCTGGAGCCCTCCTGCGTGATCGTCTACGGCCCCGGGCGCTACAAGTTCATGGATTTCGTCCGGGTCGGAGGGCTGCTCACCGTCATCCTCGTCCTCATCGTCCTGCCACTTGTCCCCTTGCTTTGGCCGCTGCGCTGACGGAAGCTCCACCGTCGGCCACCCTTGGTCCGGCGCAATGGACAAAACTCACTCCTCCCCTCCCTGGCCTCTCGCCTTGATGGCTCTTGGGGTCGTCTTCGGCGACATCGGCACCAGCCCTCTCTACGCCCTGCGCGAATGCCTCGCCCACTCCGGCTACCGGGCCGGGGTCGATTCCGTGGAGATGGTCTACGGCCCCATCTCGCTGATGTTCTGGTCGCTCGCGATCATGGTCTCGTTCAAATACCTGACCCTCCTCAGCCGCGCCACCGTGCAGGGGGAAGGCGGCATCTTCGCCCTGCTCTCCCTCCTCCGCTCCTCCGACAAGGCGGGCGCGCGCAGAAACAGCGGCCTCCTCGTCGTCGCCGTCCTTTTCGGCGCCGCCCTGCTCTACGGCGACGGCATGATCACTCCCGCGATCTCCGTCCTCTCCTCCGTCGAGGGACTGAAGCAGATCCACGGAGGGCTTACCCAATCGACCGTCGTCGTCGTTTCCGTCGCGATCCTCCTCGTCTTCTTCCTCGTCCAGAGACACGGCACGGCCCGCATCGGCGTCGCCTTCGGCCCCGTCATGGTCGCATGGTTCCTCGTCCTCGCCGCCCTCGGACTCTACCGCCTCGCCGAACACCCCGAGACGGTCTACGCCCTCTCCCCGCACTGGGGCGTCTCCTACCTCCTCCACCATGGCTCGCACGGCATCGTCATCATGGGCATGGTCCTCCTCGCGGTGACCGGCTGCGAAGCCCTCTACGCCGACATCGGGCATTTCGGACCGCAACCGCTTCGCCGCGCTTGGTTCGCGATGGTCTATCCCGCCCTCGTCCTGAACTATCTCGGCCAAGGCGCCCTCGTCATCCACGATCCCGCCGCGATCGAGCATCCCTTCTTCCACCTTGCCCCCCGGTCGCTCCTCGTCCCCTTCGTCATTCTCGCCACCGCCGCGACCATCATCGCCTCCCAGGCCATGATCACCGGGGTCTTCTCCCTCACCCGCCAAGCCGTGCAGCTCGGCTACCTGCCCCGGCTGAAAGTCGTCCACACCAATCCCGACGTCCGCGGCCAGATCTACATGCCGCAGGTGAATTTCCTTCTCATGGCCGCGTGCATCGCGCTCGTCGTCGGCTTCGGCAGCTCCAGCGCCCTCGCCGCCGCCTACGGACTCTCCGTTTCGCTCGAAATGCTGCTCACCAGCATCATCCTCCTCTTCGTCGCGCGGCGGGTCTGGTCCTGGCCCCTGTGGAAAGCCGCCCTCCCCGTCGCCGTCTTCGTCGTCATCGAATGCGGCTACGTCGCCGGCAGTCTCGCGAAGTTCTTCCAAGGCGCCTGGTTTCCCCTTCTCGTCGGAGCCGGCGTCTGGCTGGCGATGAAAACCTGGGCCGACGGCCGCGCCATCCTCTACCAGGCCATGCAGCGGGGACGGCTCCCCGTCAAGCACCTCGTCGACGACATCAAAGCCGGCCGCGTCGTCCGCGTGCCCGGCACCGCCGTCTTCATGTCCGCCACCGCCGAAGGCCTTCCCCTCTCCCTGCTCCACCACCTCAAACACAACAAGGCCCTGCACCGGCAAGTCGTCCTCCTCACCGTCTCCTTCGAGGACAAGCCCCGGGTGGAAAGGGGGAAACGCAGCGAGGTCCGCGAATATCTGGAGGACTTCCACCGCGTGCGCCTCCGCTACGGATTCGCCGAATCGCCCGACGTCTTCAAGGATCTCTGCGCCGCCCTCCGCAAGCACACGAGAATCGTCCCCTCCGCCATCACCTTCTACCAGAGCCGCGAAGTCCTCCTGACGACCGGACGCGGGAAAATGGCGGCTTGGCGAAAATCCCTCTTCGCCATCCTCTCGCGCCTCTCCCGTCCCGCGACCGGCTACTTCGATCTGCCCCCGAGACAAGTGATCGAACTGGGAATCCAGGTGGAAATGTGATCCCGCGGCCGGGAAGCCCGAAGCTTTGAACTACCCTACGAAGCCGGCGGATTCCCGTCCTCTTTCGGCCACACCAGCGAGGCGACGACCGAAAGCGAGAGGACGACGACGATCACGCCGAGGGAGACGAGGGTGTCGATCTTCCAAGGCGAATGGGCGAGCAGCATCTTCACGCCGACGAACGCCAGGACCACGCCGAGCCCGATCTTGAGGTAGTGGAACTTGTCCATCACTCCGGCCAGCGCGAAATACAGGGAGCGCAGCCCGAGGATCGCGAAGACGTTCGAGGTGTAGACGATGAAGGTGTCCTGCGTCACCGCGAAGATCGCGGGGATCGAGTCCACCGCGAAGATCAGGTCGGTGAACTCCACCAGCACGAGGACGACGAAGAGCGGCGTCGCCATGCGCACCCCGTTCTCACGGACGAAGAACTTCGATCCCCGGAAGTCCGGAGCCACGCGCATGAAGCGCTTGCATAACTTCATCGGCAGGCTCCTCTCCGGATGGAACTCCTCCTCGTTCCTCACGATCATCTTGATGCCGGTGAAGACGAGGAAAGCCCCGAAGACGTAGATCACCCAGACGAACTCGGAGATGAGCTTCGCGCCCACCCCGATCATCGTCGCCCGCATCACCAACGCGCCGAGGATCCCCCAGAAGAGCACCTTGTGCTGATACTCCAGCGGCACCCGGAAATGCGCGAAGAGGAGAGCGAAGACGAAGACGTTGTCCACGCTCAGCGATTTCTCGATGACGTAGCCGGTGAAGAACTCCAGCCCCTTCCCTTCGCCCATGTAGTGGACCACCCCCAGGTTGAAGAGCATCGCCAAGGTGACCCAAACCACCGTCCAGGCGATCGACTCCTTGAAGGTGACGACGCGGGCCTTGCGGTGGAAGACGCCCAGATCTAGGGCGAGCATGAGGAGGACGAAGAGGTTGAAGCCGATCCAGAGCCAGTGCTTTTCAATCATGTATGCGAAGTCGATGGGAGGTTCCCGCCAAGAACATCCGGGAACATTCCCAAGGTGAAAGTTCCGATTGAGTTTGAAAATTACTAAAGTTTGCATGAAAAATTCCATAAAATGGAAGAATCACGCCATCGGGAGTTCCTCAACTACCACCATCTCCGCTACTTCTGGACCGTGGCGGCGGAGGGAAGCCTGAAAGAGGCGGCCGCCGCGCTCGGCGTCTCGCAACCCTCCATCTGCGCGCAGATCCAGCTCCTCGAATCCTCTCTGGGGGAGGATCTCTTCCGCCCCAGCGGCAGGGGACTCGCCCTCACCGAGTTCGGCCAGCTCATCTACGGCTACGCCGAGGAGATCTTCGCCCTCGGCGGCGAGATCCTGCGCGCCGCGAAACAGGGGCCCGGGGTCCGCGCCCTGCGCCTCCACGTCGGCATCGTCGACTCGTTCCCGAAGCTGATGGGGCACGAGCTGCTCCGTCCCGTCTTCGAGCACCGGCCACCCGTGCAGCTGACCTGCCACGAGGGGAAGCTGCCCGACCTCCTCTCCCAACTCGGCACCCACCGGCTCGACGTCGTCCTTTCCGACGAGCCCGCCTCGCCCGGGCTTTCGGGCAAGGTCTTCAACCATCTCCTCGGCTCCTCCGACATCAGCTTCTGCGCGACGCCGGAGCTCGCGGCGAAGTTGAGGAAACGCTTTCCGGGAAAGCTCGACGATGCTCCCGCCCTCCTTCCCACGCAGAACTGCAGCCTCCGCCGCGACCTTGAACGCTGGTTCCGCCATGCCGGCGTGCAGCCGAGGGTGATCGCCGAGTTCGAGGACGCCGCCCTCTCCAAGATCGCCGCGACCAGCGGCTCGGGCTTCATCGCGATGCCCACCGTCGTCGTCGACGAGGCGGTCGACCGCTACGGCTTCCGCATCATCGGACGAACCCGCGAGGTGGAGACCCACTTCTACGCGATCACCGCCGAGCGCCGCTTCACCCATCCGGCCATCCTCGCGATGACCGGAGAACCGAAACGGAACGCGGAGAAGGCATGAAGCCGGACCCCGCATCGCCCTTGCGGAAAACGCAACCCACCATCCCCTCCCCCTCCATAAGAATCGCGCCATTGCCAAACCCCTTCTTTTCTTCCTAACGTCCCGCCATGGCCCATTTCTCCTGGATCGACTATGTCATCTTCGCCGTCTACCTCGCCGCCTCCGTCGGCGTCGGTCTCTACGCGGCGCGGCGCAAGTCGGACGACCTCGGCGACTACTTCCTCGCCGGACGGGGCATGAACAGCGTGCTCGTGGCCCTGTCCATCATCGCAGCGCTCTTCTCCGGGATCAGCTACCTCGCGGCACCCGCCGAGGTCTACAAGCACGGCTTCGGCTTCGGCTACGCGGTGCTCGCCTTCTTCATCGCCACCCCGATCACGACCCTGTGGGTGCTGCCGAAGTTCTACCACTCGCGCTTCTACACCGCCTACCAGTTCCTCGAGGAGCGCTTCGCCCTGCCCGCCAGGCTTCTCGCCTCGGGACTCTTCGTCGTCCGCGTCTCCCTCTGGCTCGCCGCCGCGACCTATGCGCCCGCTCTCGCCCTCGAGAAGGTCACCGGCATCCCCCTCTGGATCACGATCCTGGGCTCGGGCCTCCTCACCACGCTCTACACCGCCCTCGGCGGGATGCGGGCGGTGATCTGGACGGACGTGATGCAGCTCGTCGTTCTCTTCGGCGGGCAGCTCATCATCACCCTCGTCGCCGTCAGCAGCATTCCCGGCGGATTCGGCGGCGTCTTGGAGACCGCCGTCGCCGACGGGCGCATGGACATCAGCCTCTCCTTCGATCTCTCCGAGCGGATCAATCTCGGCTCCCTCCTCATCGCCGCCGCCTTCCTCCATCTCGTGCAGATGGCGACCGACCAGGTCTCGGTGCAGCGCTATCTCACCGCCGGGAGCCTGCGGGAGGCGAAACGCTCGCTCTGGGTGAAGCTCTGGTTCATCTTCCCCGTCATCGTGCTCTTCTACGGCACCGGTCTCGTCCTCTACGCCTTCTACAAGGTGCATGGCGATCCCATCGCCGCCGGCCTCATCGAGAAGGAGGATCAGATCCTGCCCTACTTCGTCGTCAGCCAGCTTCCCGTCGGACTTCCCGGTCTTCTCATCGCCGCGATCTACGCCGCGAGCATGTCCACCATCTCGGCGGGGCTCAACTCGCTCTCCTCCGCGACCGTCGTCGATTTCCAGCAGCGCCTCGCCAAAGGCCCCGTGGTCTCCGACGCCCGCCAGGTCGCCCGCGCCCGGTGGATCACGGCCGGCTACGGTCTCCTCGTGATTGGCCTCGCCTTCGCCGTCTCGCAGATGAAGGGCAATCTCGTCGAATCGGTCAACACCATCATCGGCCTCATCGGCGGCCCTCTTCTCGGCCTCTTCTTCCTCGGGATGTTCACCCGGCGCGCCGACACCCGTGGCGCGCTGGGCGGCTGCCTCGTCGGCTTCCTCTCCCTGCTCGCGCTCTTTCTCTACCAGAGCGGAGCCTTCACCGCGGAAACGCCCGAAACCGTCGTCTCCTTCATCTGGTACAGCCTCTTCGGATGCCTCATCACCGTAGGGGTCGGCCTGCTGCTGTCGCGGGGGCGGAACGACGGAGCGGAACCTTCTCCCTCGGCCTGAATCCGCCGGCCACGCTCCCCGCCGTCCATCGGGCTTGACGGCGGAACCCATTTGCATGTAAAAGCATCCCTTCCCCCCATCCATGTCCACGTTTCCGCCACCCGTCGTCCGCGATCTTCCCGATCCCCCCCGCAACCTGTGGCGCATCGTCGGTCCCGGAATCGTCGCCGCCGGCGTCGGACTCTCCTCGGGCGAATTCGTCATCTGGCCCTACATCGCCTCGCAGGTGGGCCTCGTCTTCCTCTGGGGCGCGCTCGTCGGCGTGGGGATGCAGTTCTTCCTCAACATGGAGATCGAGCGCTACACCCTCGCCACGGGGGAGACGGCGATCACCGGCTTCAACCGCATCTGGAAGCACTGGGGGCTGGTCCTCGCGATCATGGTCTACCTCTCCAACCTCTGGCCTGGATGGGCGCTGGGCTCGGCCACCCTCCTCACCTACCTCTTCGGCGGCGGCAGCGCCCCCATCATCGCCGCCTGCTCCCTGGTCGTGATCGGTGCCTCCCTGACCCTCGCCCCCATCGTCTACGTCGCGCTCGAACGCCTCATCTTCGTGAAGATCCTCGCCGTCGGGGTGCTCGTGGTCCTCGCCATCGTCTATGCGATCAACCGCGAGACCTGGGCGGAGCTGCCCACCGCCGCCGCGGCCGGCTTCGGCCGCTTTCCCGTGCAGGAGCTCGGCTTCGCCATGCTCCTCGGCGCCCTCGCCTTCTCCGGGGCGGGCGGTGGACAGAACCTCTGCCAGAGCAACTGGATCCGGGACAAGGGCTTCGGCATGGGCCAGTTCGTGCCTCGCCTCGTCAGCCCGGTGACCGGCACCGAGGAGGCCGTGCACGGCGACCGCGCCAGCTACCGCTTCGAGACGACCCCGGAGAACATGGAGCGCTGGCGGCGCTGGTGGCGCTTCGCGAACGTCGAGCAGGGCGCGACCTTCTTCGCGATGACGATCGTCACCATCGTCCTCACCTCGATGCTGGCGCATTCGGTGCTGGGCGGCATGCCCGACCTGCCGGAAGACATCCGCTTCCTCCAGGTGCAGGGAGAGCAGCTGAAGGCCCTCGTGGCCCCGTGGTTCGGCACCCTCTTCTGGGCCATCGGCGCCTTCGCCCTCTTCGGCTCGGCCATGGGCATCATCGACTACACCAGCCGGCTCGCCGCCGACGTGCTGAAGTCGACCTACCTGCCCAAGTCGAAGATCTCGGAAAGCCGCCTCTACTTCTGGCTCGTCTGGGGGCTGGTCGCCATCGGCTGCCTCGTCCTGCTCTCGGGCATGACCCAGCCGCTCGTGCTGCTGATCATCTCCGCCTCCATCGCGGGAACGATGATGTGCCTCTACGCCGCGCTCCTCGTCGTCATCAACCGCCGCGAGCTGCCCGCCCCCATCCGGGTCCGCTCCTACCGGCTCGGCATCCTCGTCTGGGTCTCCGTCATCTTCGGCGCCTTCGCCCTGCTGACGCTCTACCAGAAGCTGTCGCCTTTCTTCACGGGGAAATAGCGCGCCCCTCCGGTGGCGCGGGACGCGGATCGGCCCTATCTTCGCCCGATCCAACCCTGTCGAGTCCGTGGCCCAATCCTCTTCCTCCCGCTTTCCCCGCACCGCGATCCTCAACGTCGTCGGCCTGACCCCGCGCCATATCGGCCCGGACATGCCTTTCCTCCGCAAGCTCCTCGCGCGGGAGGAAACGAAGCTCGTCCACGTGACACCCCTCCTCCCCGCCGTCACCTCGACGATGCAGGCGACCTACCTCACCGGCGAGCCGCCCGGCGGTCACGGCATCGTCGGCAACATGTGGTACGACCGCGACTACGCCGAGCACCGCTGCTGGAAGCAGTCGAACCACCTCGTCAAAGGCCGCAAGCTCTGGGAAACGCTGCGCGAGGAGAATCCCGCCTACACCTGCGCCAAGGTCTTCTGGTGGAACAATCTCTATTCCAGCGCCGACTACCAGATCACCCCGCGGCCCATCTACCGCGCCGACGGGAAGAAGCTCTTCGACATCCAGACCTGGCCGATGGAGCTGCGGAAGAAGATCAAGCGCAAGCTGGGCGACTTTCCCTTCCCCGCCTTCTGGGGCCCCGCCTCCGGGATCGCGTCGAGCCAGTGGATCGCCCGCTCCGCCAAGTGGTTCGAGGACCACCATTCCCCCGGCCTCAACCTCGTCTACCTGCCCCACCTCGACTACAACCTCCAGCGCCTCGGGCCGGAATCGCCGAAGATCTCCGACGACCTCCAGGCCATCGACCGGGTCGTCGAGGATCTCGCGACGCATCTCGAGGCCCGCGGCGTGCGGGTCGTCGTCCTCAGCGAATACGGCATCGTCCAGGTGGACCGCTCCATCCACCTCAACCGCGTCTTCCGCGAGAAAGGATGGCTCGTCTGGCGCGACGAGCTCGGCCGCGAGATGATCGACCTCGGCAACTGCCGCGCCTTCGCCATCCCCGACCACCAGGTCGCGCACGTCTACGTGAACGATCCGGCGATCCTCGACGAGGTCGCCGAGACCGTGCGCCAGACCGAGGGCGTCGCCGCCGTCCACGGCCGCGCCGCGCAGGAGCGGCTCGGCCTCGCCCACGAGCGCAGCGGCGACCTCGTCGCCGTGTCCGACGAACGGAGCTGGTTCACCTACTACTGGTGGAAGAGCGACCGCAAGGCCCCCGACTACGCCCGCTGCGTCGACATCCACCGCAAGCCCGGCTACGATCCCGTGGAGCTTTTCATCGATCCCAGGATCCGCTTCCCCAAGCTGGCCGTAGGCCGGCGCTTGCTGAAGAAGGCCCTCGGCTTCCGCATGCTGATGAACGTGATCCCTCTCGACGCCAGTCTCGTGAAAGGCTCGCATGGAGCCATCCCGCGCGACCGCGACGACCACCCGGTGATGATCGGGGCCTTTCCCGGCCTGGAGAGCGGCGCGACGATCCCCGCGACGGAGGTCCACGACCATCTGCTGGCGCTCTGCCGTGGCGAGGATCGGCCCCTCGTGACCCGTGACCCGTGACCCGTGACCCACCGCCTCCGGCGGCCCCACGTCCGGTTTTGCTTGAACGCGCCCCGCAATGACCGGACATTCCGCGGACTCCCGCATGAAACGGCTCGTCGACGGAAAATGGCTGCGTGAAAAAGCCCGGGTCAGCCCCTGGCGGAACCTCGCCTTTCTCGCGCTCGACCACCTTTGCGTCGTTCTCGTCGTCGGCGGGGCGGTCGGCTTCGACCTCTGGCGGCGCGGTGCCGGCCTCCACTGGGGATGGACCGTTCCCCTCTGGCTCCCTGCCGCCGGACTCGTCGGGATCCTCCAGCACCGCATCGCGTTGATGGGGCACGAAGCCTCGCACTTCCTCCTTCACCCGAACCGGCGCTGGAACGACCTCCTCGCCGACTGGCTGTGCTTCTACCCGATCTTCGGAACCCTGACGAACTACCGTGCCAAGCATCTCGGCCACCATCTCCATCCGAACCATCCGGAGAGGGATCCGAATCTGGACGGAGGCAAGCTGGAACGCTTCTACGCCCACTTCCCCATGGCCAAGCAGCGCTTTCTCCGCCGCCACTGCCTCGGCTTCTTCTGGCCCCCTTTCGTCCTCGCGAACCTCGCCGACCTCGTCCGCGTCGTCGTGCTGGGGGGCGGAGCCGCCGCCCGGTCCGGCAGGCGACGGACGGAGGGAAACGGCGGGAAGCCATCTCCCGCCAGCCGCCTCGGCCTGATCCATATCGTCGCCCTGGCCCTGCTCCTCCGCCTCGCCAACCTCGCGGACTTCACGGTCTGGGGAACTCTCGCGGCCGTCTATCTTCTCGGGGTCGCCGTCTGGGCGATGCTTCCCCGGGAGGCCTTCGGCACCTCCGGCAACTCCCCGGTCGATCCGAAATTCGCCGCCTTCTACCGCATGACCTTCCACTCGGCGTTCTTCGGCAGCACCGCCCTCGTCCTCCACCATACGGGCTACCAGTGCTTCCCCGCCTTCTTCCTCCTCTGGGTCTTCCCCCTCGTCTACGTCTTCCCCTACCTCATGCTGGTGCGGGAGGTCTTCCAGCATGCCAACGCGGGGACCGGCGAGCTCGACAACTCGCGGGTGATGAAGGTCGGCCCGTTCGTCCGCTGGTCGCTGCTCGGCTACGGCAACGACTACCATCTCGTCCACCATCTCTATCCCAGCATTCCCTGCTACCGTCTCCGCGAGGTCCACGACCGCCTCGCCTCCCGCTCCCCGGAATACCGGGAGCAAGTCGTGGAGACGCATGGCCTGCACACCTCCGACCCGCACGGCGCCACGCCCTCCCTCCTCGAAAGCCTGGCCGAGGAGCGCCCGCCAGATCCCGGACGGCCCCATCCCGGACCGCGCCGGCCCGCCTCGGTCTAGCGGAGCGGAGCGCGGCCCTCCTCCCTGCTCACTCCGGACCCTGCCCGTAGTAGGCGCCGGGACCGTGCTTCCGAAGGTAGTGCTTGTCCAGCAGGTGCGCCGGGAGCGGCGCGACCTCGGGGCGCAGCCGCCACGTCCCCAGGGCCATCTCCGCGCAGACCTCGAGGGCGACGCTGTTCCTCACCGAGTCGAGAGCGCTCCCGCCCCACGTGAAGGGCGCATGGTATTTCTGGAAACAGGCCGGCATCGACAACGGATCGAGATTCCGCTCGTGGAAGCATTCGACGATGGCCCGCCCCGTGTTGCCCTCGTAGTCCTCGGCGACCTCCTTCGGTGTCAGCTCGCGCACCAGCGGCACGGTTCCGTGGAAATGGTCGGCATGGGTCGTGCCGAGACAGGGCAGATCCATTCCCGCCTGGGAGAACATCGTCGCCTTCGCCGAGTGGGTGTGGGTGACGCCTCCGATCCCGGGAAACTCGCGGTAGAGAACGAGATGCGTCGGTGCGTCGGACGAAGGGCGCAGGGTGCCCTCGACGACCTTCCCGTCGAGGTCGAGGACGACGATCGAATCGACAGTGAGATCCCCGTAGGCTACCCCGCTCGGCTTGATCGCGACAAGTCCCGCGTCCCGGTCGATCCCCGAGACGTTTCCCCAGGTCAGGCGCACGAGCCCCTCCGTCACGAGGAGGCAGTTGGCCTGGAGCACTTCCTCTTTCAGTTCGCGCAGCATCGCGGCCAACGAAGCCCGGAACGCGCCTGCCGCAAGGGAAGAATTCCTAGGCAATCTCCCGCGATCTGGTCTACCCTGAGCCCGTCCTCCGAAGGGAGGCCCAGCCTGCCATGTGGCGAACGATACAGAAACTCCTCGCGAACTTTGTCATCCCCGTGCTGCTGCTCACCTACCTCGCGGTGGCCGTCTGCCTGCTGAACCGATGGGATGCGATGGTCCCGGTGACCCTCATCCCCATCTGGGCCTGGGCGGGGGCGGGGGCCTTGGTCTCCTTGATCTGCTGGATCGCCAGCCGCGCCGTCGCCGCAGGGGCGATGTTCTGCCTTTGCCTCGTCACGGCGGTCGCCTTCTCCGAGGAGACCCACGGAATCGTCCGCGAAGCCATCACCGCCGCGAAGAAGCGGCAGGCCGTCTCCGAGACGGAGGAACCCGTCCTCCGCATCGTCATGGCCGATTGCGCCGGCCTGGAAACGTCCCTGCGCAGGGCCGCCGAAACCGCGCCCGACATCCTCGTCGTCCGCGAAGCGCCGGCCAAAGCCGTTCTCGACGCCGTGGCCGACCAGCTCTACGGCGTGGACCGCTCCGTCACCACGCAGGGCGGTCTCGCCATCCTCGGCCGGGGCGCGACCCTCGCCACCCTCACCGAACCGGGAGGCCAGGCCCTCCACGTGCGCCTGAAGCGCCCCGGAGGGCTCATCCTCGACATCACCGCCCTCGATCTCGCCGGCTGCGCCCCGCGCCTCGACATGTGGCGGCCTCCCGTGTGGAAGGAGCTGATCGCCGCCCGCATCGAGAACCGACGCCTCGTCCGCACCCACCTCGGAGAGAATCCCATCCACCGCGAGCACGTCGCCCGCATCGTGGCCGGAGGCTTCGGCACGCCGCCCGGCGACGACGTCTTCCGTCCGCTTCAGAACAGCGGCATGGTCGAGACCTATGCCGTCGCCGGACAAGGCTGGGGGAACACCTATCCCTCCGACTATCCCATCCTCCGGCTCGACCAGATCTGGGTTTCGCCAAACCTCGTTCCCGCCAAGACGACGGCGCGGATCAATCCGGGCTCGCCGCACCGCATCGTCGTCAGCGAGGTGCGGGCGCCGAACGCCAAGTGAGGGAGGCGGTGGAGTCAACCGGGCCTCCGAAAGGCGGACCTGGGCTCCGTTGAAAATCCATTCTCCGCATTCCCGCCCGCATCGGATCCTTGAGGTAGCCACGACCGGCCCGGTCGGGGAGAGCGTCGTCTGGGCGCCCGACCGGCCGCACGGCCCTTACCTCCGCCGAGAACGGAAAACCGCCACCGCCTCGGAGGATGGACCTTCAACGGACTCTCAGGGCTTGGCCTCCTCCGTCTCCACCGGCTTCTCGGCCTCGCCTTCGGACTTCACGGCGAGGCTCTCCGGCGAACGGCGGCTCAGCTTGGCCGCTTGGGATTTCAGATTGATGAGATCCCACCACGTATCGCCGAGGGTTCCGGCCAAAGGCTTGCTCTTGTCGCCCCGCACCGCCTCGACCTCGGTGAGCAGTTTCTGCGCCTCGTCATGGACATTGAGGACGAGCTGCCCATCGTCGGGCGAAAGGCGTCCTTCGCCACCGGGCACTTTCCCGAGATCGTTCCGCAGCCGGCCGATGCCCTCGCGGATCTTCGCGAGGCGGGGGTCCTCGCTCGCGTCCTCGGCCTTTCCTGGCGTCGGAGCCGCCGGAGGGGTCTCCGCAAGCGGGGCGGCCTCGGGAAGGACGGCCGAGACCGGCGGCTTGTCGGCCTTTTCGACCGGCGCAGGCGCACCCGCCTTCTTGGAGGCGGTGAGAGGCTCGGGGCCGTCGACGGACGCGGGAACGGGGCTCACGACCATGGGCGTATTCAGGGCGGAAGGCACGGGGGCAAAGGAAGCGGACTTGATCGTCGCTCCGGTCGTGGGAGCGACGGGATCGGGATAGGTCACGACGCTGGAGGGAGCCGCTGCCGCGGGACTGCGCTCCGCGATGTCGGCATGGGCGGGCTCCCGCAGACCGCCGTCCTTGCCGAAGGTGCGGCTGGCCTTGCGGTCGCCCGCGGGATCGTGGAAGTCGGGAATGTCGTCGATGGGCTGGGCGCGCATCGGTTGCCGGCGGGGGGTCTCGGAAACGGGCACCTTGTCGTAGACGACGGGATGGTGGACGGACGGGGCCGCCTTCCAGGGCTCCCGGGTGATGGGCTTCTCCGTGAGCCCCTCGGTGCCGGTGTTCAGCGCGACCGGAGTGATCAGCATCATGAGATGCTGGCGGGAGCGGTCCTGCTTGCGGTTCTTGAAGGCGTAGCCGATCACGGGGAGGCGGCCGAGGATGGGCAGGCCGCTTTCGTTCTCGTCGGTGCGCGCGGCGTCGAGACCGCTGATGGCCACGGTGTAGCCGCTCTGCACGGTGAGCGGAGCGGTGTAGACGCGCGAGGTGGCGATGGGGAAGGGATTGCCGTTGATGAACTCGGTGCCGATGATGTCGGAGACGGTCACGGAGACGTTGAGGAGGATCTTGTTCCCCGCCATGCGCTTCGGCAGGATGTTGATGACCGTGCCGATGGGCAGGTATTCGATCGACGAGGTCTCGGTCGCTCCCGCGCCGAGGCTCGCGCTGGCGCTGGAGCCGAGCACGGGCTGGTTCACGACGCTGCGGAAGGAGACCTCGCGGTTGTCGAGGGTGACCATGCGCGGATAGGAGACCATGCGGGTCTTGCGGTCGTTGTAGATGGCGCGCAGCTTCAGGTTGAGATCGCTGTAGCTGAGGACTGCCGTCGGCAGGGAATAGCCGCCGACCCGGTTGAGGTCGATCGGTCCTGCGTTGTCGGAGAGGGTCACCTCGAGGCCGTTCGACCCGAGGACGCCGTTCCAGTCGATGCCCAGATCGCTGCTGGGGTCGCGGCTCGTCTCGATGAACTTCACCTCGACGGCGATCATGGGCTGCGGCCGGTCGGCCGAGGCGAGGTAGGCCTCGATCCACTGATGCTGCTGCCTCGAGGCGACGACGTAGAGCGTGTTCGAGTCGCTGTTCCAAATCACCTTCGACTGCGCCGCCGAAGTCTCGCCGCCACCGGAATACGGCATCGGCTGCCGCACGACGAGATCGGGCTGCCCTTGCAAGCCGCCGACGGAGAGCTGCGCGACGTTGTCCACCGAGGCGGTGGGGGCGAAAATGGCGTTGCCCCCCGTCGTCGGGATGTCGAGGATGTTCTGGATGTCCTCGAGGATGCGGGAGGGCTCGGTGACGAAGAAGTCGGGGGAGCCTTGGAGGTTCAGACCAGAGCTTCCCGTTCCATTCGAAGTGGATCCTCCGCCTCCCGCCATCGTCGACTGGGTGTTTTTCGTGACGAGCTCCTGGGCATTGTAGTTGATCTCGTAGATGCGCCCGATCAGCTCCTGATCGTTCGCGGGACGCAGATACCAGATCCCGCTGTCGTGGATCAAGGCGACGCCGTTCGCTTTGGCGAGCGTCTCCAGCGCGGCGAAGGGGCTCGCGTTCAACGTGAAGGTGACGAGGTTGTCCCCGTTGCCGGCTCCGTCGGGCAGGCCGAAGAAGCCGATTCCCGCATCCTCCGCCATGAGGCGCATCACGTCGCTCAGGACCGCTTTCGAGAAATTGTACTGCCGCGGCGGCGCATTCCGCAGTGGAGCGGCGGCCGCTTCGTAGGCGGGCGAGTTCAACAAGGCCATCTGCTGCCCGATTTGAGCACGGGCGGGGAAGGCGGCGAGGCACGCAAAGGCAAGGATAGCAAGGGGGGTGGGTTTCATGCCACAGTTTCAAAAAATTTCAGGAATAATCATAATTCAGCATTGTTAAGCTTCAAGGATAAATTTTAGAAATATTAGAATTTTCAAAAAACTTGCACCGTGATTTATTTAAATTATATTTTTTATTGTTTTTACAATGACGTTTTCCCGAACTCTCTCTTTCCCTTGGCGAAACGCGGCCGCGATCAGCCTCGTCGAGATCCTTCTCGTCCTCGGGGCGATGGCGATCGTCTCGACGGTGAGCGTGATCGCCGTCAGCAACGTCAACCGGAACGCGCAGCACCGGAAACTGGATGCGGACGTGCGCACGATGAACTCGGCGATCTCCTTGTACCTCGCCAACGGGGGTTCCCTGGAATCCGTCTCCGATCCGGAAGCGGTTCTCGCGAAGCTGAAGACGACCCGCTCGAAAGCCGGAAAGGAACTCCACGCCGGCGCTCCCTCGGGCCGGCTCGTCGATCCCCGCGTCGCCGCGGTCGAGGTGCCGGAGAGCAGTTGGAAGCTTCGGGCCCGCTTCCTCCCCGACGCCCTGCGCTTCGAAGCCGTCTCCTCGGGTCCCGGGGTGGAATTCCTCCTCGACGAATCTCTCGCGGAGACCGCCGCGACGATCGAAGACCGCTCGCGCGAAACGGTCAACTACGCGTCGAATTCGACCTGGGTCTGGGACCACGGCGCCACCCTGAATCCATCCGCTCCCCAGGGGCCTTCGCGCTTTCCCACCAATCCGAACGTCAGCGACACTTCCCCGATCACGAAAGACCAGGAACCGGAACCCGAGCCGGAGCCCGATCCCGGCCCTCCCTCTCCTCCCCCGCCACCGCCGCCGCCCACTCCGCCGCGCCTTCCCACACCGGTCTTCGACCGTGCCGCGGGGGCCCATCCCGAAAGCCAGTTTCCGCTCGCCGTCTCGATCACGAATCTGCCCTCCCCTTCCCAGGCGGATCCGATCTACCAGCTCGGGAGCGGCCCCTGGACGCCCTACACCTCCCCGGTCGAAGTGCCGATGAACACGCAGCTGCGCGCCCAGTTCCTCACCAAGGACCCCTCCTCCTTCCGGGACAGCTCGCAGCGCTCGGCCTACTACTATCCCGTTCCCGAGAGCCTCGGCGGCACGGTCGAAGGCGATTTCCACTCGCCCGCAGGCGGGCCGAATCTCACCTATCGCATCACCGAAAACGGCGACCGCTTCTCCCATGGCGATCCCGTCTTCATCCTCGACGGCGAACCGATCAACTCCGGCGATCCGAACGTCCTCAGCTTCTCCAGCCTCCCCTTCTCCGACATCGCGCCGGGGCAGAAATTCAAGCTCGGCGACTTCTACTACCACAACGGCTCGACCTACTACGACTCGCACGCCACCGGCGTGAAGCTGCGGATCACGATCTCCCTCCCCGAGCGCGGCCAGACGCTCTCGTTCGATCTGAACCTCGACCTCGTCAACACCGAGAACGATCCCGACGATGCGAACGCCAGCGCCGACTACGTCAAGATCACGAACCTCACCCAGAACATCCCCCTCCAGATCAACGGGGTGAACTACCGCATCCAGCTCGAGTTCGGGGCGACCGACTCCTTCGGCTTCTCCAGCCAGAGCCAATTCCACGTCTACGAGGGGGCGACCGGACAGGGCGAGCTGCTCGCCACCTTCCTCCCCCGCTGAAACACCCTGACATCCGCACTGAAATGCAAGGCATCGACGAAAGAAGCCCCCTGGGGAACCGCATTCTCCATCTCGCCCAGAAGCACAACATCAGCGACTTCTACATCACTCCGTGGGAGCAGCTCACCTACCGGATGAACGGCGATCTCGTCGTCGACTCCTTCATCTTCCAGCCCGAACAGGCGCTGGAAGTCCGTCCCGGCACGCTCGACTACGCGATGCAGATCGGCCCGCTCCGCTTCCGCGTGAACCAGCTCGTCACCCGCGGCCGTCTCCGCTGGGTGATGCGCCTCCTCCCCAACCACATCCCCACCCCGCAGCAGATCTCCCTGCCGCCCCAGGCCCTCAAAGCCTACCTCGAGGCCGACAACGGTCTCTTCCTCGTCTGCGGCGCGACCGGATCGGGAAAGTCGACGACCATCGCCTCGATGATCAAAGCCCGCGCCGAACGGCGGCGCGAACACATCATCACCTTCGAGGATCCCATCGAATACATCCTGCCGACGAATCTGCCCTCGCTCATCACCCAGCGCGAGATCGGCTCGGACGAGCTCGACTTCGCCCTCTCCCTCCGGGCCTCCCTGCGCCAGGCACCCGACGTCATCATGGTCGGCGAGATCCGCGACGGGACCACCGCGGAGATCGCCCTGCAGGCCGCCGAAACCGGCCACGTCGTCGTCGCGACGATGCACACCTCCTCCGCCGCCCAGACCGTGCAGCGCTTCCTCAAGCTCATCCCGGGCGAGCGCATGGAGAACGCGATGCTCTCCTTCGCCGACTCGATGCGCATGATCCTCTGCCAGCAGCTTCTCTTCGACGCGCAGCAGGAGCGGCGCTTCCCCATCCACGAGGTCCTCTTCCCCTACGACTCCGTCGCGGGCATGATCCGCCGCGGCGACTTCAAGCGCCTCGACCACGAGCTCGAGACCGGCACGACCAAGGGGATGATGAACTTCGAGCACTGCCTCAAACTGCGCGAGTTCGAAGGCTGGCGCTCCAGCATCCCCGCGAAGACGGGATATTCCGAACATGAAGTCGCCGAATACCTCCATCGCGACGCCTCCCTCGTCGAACAAAACGCCATCCTGCCCCGCTGACCCACCATGGAATTCAAAGACATCAAGGACGTCCTCACCTTCGCCGCCTTCCGCCCCGAGCCGGACAATCCGCGCTTCACCTGGCAGCAGCGCTTTCCCAAGCGCAAATCGCTGATCGTGAACATCAGCCGGGGACGCTGCTCCTGGGCCTCGATCAACCGGAAGGGCCTCGTCGAGAACACGGCCGAAGCCGACGGCGAGTTCGTCGAGATCGCCGCCCAGATGGCCGACGCATGGAGGACTTCGACCGAAGACGGCTGGATCGGCATCTCGCTGAACAACCGCTTCATCATCGGTCTCGAACACAACCTCTCGCGCAAGAAGGGCTGGCAGGAGGAGTTGCGGCTCAACCCCAAATCCATTCTCGGCACCAAGTACGACCGCACCAAGCGCTACGCCATCCACCACAACCCCGAGACCAGCGCCAGTCTCGTCATGGCGTGCGACGATTCCATGGTCAAGGCGATCGAGGAGGCGATGCGCAGCCACAACCTGCGCCCCGCGCGCATCTGCTCGGGCCTCTTCGCGATGACGGCCCACCTCCTCAACCGCATCGCCGCGGACAACGCCCTGAAGAGCCAGGACATCGTCGCCGTCGTCTGGCTCGAAGGCTCGCTCTGCGTCGTCCGGCAGAAGAACGGCCAATGGCAGGATCTGCGCTGCCGCAGCGGCATCGCTCCCGGCGACGACGCCACCGTCGCCCAGATGGTGCGCCCCTTCCTCGAAAAGGCCGAACCCTCGACCCGCGTCCTCCTCATGGAGGACCGCAAGGGCGGCGGGTTCTCCTCCGACTACCTCCCCCGCTTCGGGAACCTCCACGTCACCGACGTGACCGAGGAACACAACCTCTGGAACCTTCTCGCGAGACACTGATCCGACCGCCATGCAAGACCTCATCCACGATCTCAAGACCGAGCGCCAGAACGTCTCCGCGGGCCTTCCCTCCGGATACAAGCTCGTGCCCGTCGCCTTCTATCTCGTCTCGGCGGCCTCGATCCTCCTCAGCCTCTACTTCTACCTCAGCAAAAAGGCCTACGAGGCGACCGAGGCCGAAATGCGCATCCGCATCGCCGATGCGAACACCGAGGAGGCCGGCCTCCTCTCCCAGCAGCAGGCCATCGTCGACGAGTCGAAGCGCGCCGAGGTCTTCGCCAAATGGCTGGAGGGCTCGCATCCCCTCCAGCCCGTCACCGTCGCCATCGGCCGGAGCATGGGCAAGGACTCGACCGTCGCGGAGCTCTCCCTCAACCGCAATCCCGAGATCCCCGCCCACACCTTCATGCAGCTGAAGATCGACGGCGGCGGAAGCGGCCAGATCGAGACCACTCTCGATTCCATCTACGCGCTCAGCTACGAGACCTACTCCGCCCAGCAAGTGAAAGGGGAGAAATCCACCGACTTCCAAGCCACCCTCATTCACAAAGAGAACTAAGTGCCGCCATGAAAAGCCATCAATCCGCCTGCGCCTTCCTCGCCTTCCTCACCGCCGCGATGCTCTACGGGGTGAACTCGCTCCGCAACGCCACCTCCGCCGCGCACGACCTCGCCGCGCAAAGCCGGATGGAGGCCGAAATGGCCGAAAACCAAGCCCAGCTCGCCCAGATCCAGTTGAAGACGCTCGATTCGAAGACGGCCGAACTCCGGCTCGTCTACGGCGAATGGAAACCGCATTTCGAAGCCCACCGCAACTCGCAGGACGCCGAACAGCGCATCGCCGAGGCCATCCGCGAGGGCGACGTCTTCCTCATCTCGCAGAAATTCGAAACCCGCGAGATCGACAAGGACTCCCCCATCGCCAAGGCCCTCGTCGCCGATCTCGTCGTCGAGGACGACTACGCGAAAGCGCTGAACTGGCTCGGCCGCCTCGAGGAGTCCATTCCCACCTGCCGCATCACCAGATGCACCCTCGGCCGCGGCGACCGGGGCAACGACATCCATCTCGTCGTCCAGCTCCAGATTCCCATCCTCGGTTCCTGAAAACCCTTTCCCATCCCTGACATGAGAGACTTCCTCCGCCATCGCCGTCTCCTTCCGGCTCTCCTCGCCGCCTTCGCCGGCAGCCTCGTGGCCCAGGAGACCCCGCCTCCCGCAGCCCCCGCCGCGACCTTCGTCACCGGCCGCATGATCGGGATGCGCCCCGACGAAAAACGTCCTCTCCTCCTCAAGGACAACGAGCGGAATCCCTACGCCAAGCGCAGCCCCGAAGAGGTGAAGGCCTCCGGAGAGGACAACAACTCCGAAGAGCTGCGCATCCGCCAACGCCTCGGGACCCTCCGCGTCACCGGACGCAGCCAAGGGCCGAACGGTCTCCGCGTCCTCCTCGGCGACATCATCCTCGAGGAAGGCCGCCTCCTTCCCCAATTGCTTCCCGATCAGAGCGAAAACCTCCGCGTCGTCGAGATCAACGAAGACACCGTGGTGCTCGGCTGGCTCGACATCGAGACGAACGAGCTCACCGGCAAGACCATGCAGGTCGCCTACGATCTCACCCCCAGCATCGGCTACGCCCTGCAGGGACAACCGAAGGACGAAAGCGCCGCAGGCGTCGCGACACGGCGCATGGGCGTACTTCGCGTCGGCCAGGACCGCAAGAAAGCCGAAGCCGGAATGGCCGCCCGCCCCTCCTCTCCCGAGGTCCCGCCGGAAGTCTTCGAAGCAGGCCAGTGAGTCGAGAGATGGTAGTTGAGAGTTGAGAGCCCGGGCCCACCTCAAAACCTCAAAACCTCAAAACCTCAATCCCTTAACCCTCATGACCCGTGACCCGGCACCCACCCGCGGCTGGACCTTCGTCGAGATGCTCGTCGCCATCTCCCTTTCCGCCGTGTTCATGGGCGCCGGCGCTCTCGTGCTCGCCAGCATCTCGGCCAATTCGAAGCGCCTCGCCACCGTCGCGACCGTCGAAATCGGCAACGCCACCAAGCAAGCCTTCTACGGCCAGGGCGGAAACACCGTCGGGGCCTACGCCGCACCGAATTTCGGACGCGCCGCCCTCGCCCAGGAGTTCCGCGACCTTCTCCGGGACGACGCCGAATCCGCCTCCTTCGTCCACTGCCTTCCCCGTGTCCTTCCCAACTCGATCCGGCCCGAGTTCCTCCGCTACCCCGCCGGCGACCCAGGCTCCACCGGTCCCGCACCGCGCCTCGACACCCCCGAGGCCTTCCGCCAGTTCCTCGCGCAGGCCGAGACGGCCTCCACCGGCATCTACGACACCGCCATCCGGAACGTGCCCGATCCGAACCGGCCGAACACCTCCATCTTCATCGTCGCCCCCTCCGAGGAACCGGGCTATCTCCGCGTCCGGGCCGTCTACGAGATCGACTTCGTCACGACCACGAAGCCCGCCGGCACCTACGCCTCCGTGCGCCGATACAGGAACGGCTCGCTCACCCACTACTACGACGCCTTCTACGAAAGCGGCACCGGTGCGCTGCCGATCCCTTCCTTCGTCGCCTTCGAACGAACCGCCCGCCGCGCCGTCATCGAGGGGACCTCGATCGACCGCTTCAAGGTCGCCGCCTGGAACCCCTTCTACCTCGTCTGGCTGCCCGATCCCGCCATCAATCCGCACGCCGTCCCCGCCACCGCGGCGTCCGCCCCGGCCTCGTCGCCGCTCGCCGCCTACGAGCATCTCGGGTCGCGCAGCTCCCTCGGCCTCGTCCTTGCCATGTTCCCGGAACTGTGACCGCTCTCTCTGGACCATGAACCTCCGACCACGCTCCTCCCGTCTCCTTTCCCGCGAACGCGGCAGCGTGCTGGTCGTCTGCCTCGTCCTCGCCGCCCTCGGCACGCTCGGGGTGACGGCTTGGTTCTCGCTTCTCGACGCCCGCAGCCACCAGGTCGAGGCCAGCTTCAAGGCGACCGAGCGCCGCATCGCCGCCGGCAACGCCCGCGCCCTCGCCCGCCGCGCCCTCTACGCGAACCATCTCCATGCCGACTCGGGCCTCGCCGCCGACACTGTCCTCGAACTGCCCGGTGGGAAGGGCCGTGCCACGATCCGCGCCTACAACACCGTCCCTCTCCGCAGCGACACCCTCGGCCCGCCCGCGCGGAACGGAGCCACCCCGCTCTCCAGCCATACCGTCGACGTCCTCGTGGACATCCACGACGGGGTCGGGACGACCCGCTGGATCCAACGGCTCCGCAACCAGCACCCAGCCCTCTCCGGCGAGCTTCTCTCCCTCCACGCGCCCGTCCTTCCCACCGACGGCGCCCCGCTCGTCTCCGGCAACCTGCGGGTGAAAGGACGCGCCGCCTTCTGGGATGCCGTTGTGCGGGACCTTGGCAACGGTCTCCGCGCCGACGAATTCCTCCTCCCCGCCAGCATCGCCGGAACCACCACCTTCGCCACGACAGGCGGCGACGCGACTCTCCCTCTCAACTATCCCCACTACCTCCGCACCACCGGCACGACCGCAGACGGTCCCGCCTATCGCGGCGAACTGGAACTCGTCGACCCCGCCGTCAACCCGCAGAACGCCTATCTCGCCCGCATCGCCTCGGCCTCTCCCCTGACGCTCCACGGAGCCTCCGCCAACAGCGAATCGAACGGTCCCCCCACCAGACCGGGCACCTCCGACGACCCCGCCCGCCTCGCCTTCATCGACGCCAATCCGCCCGCCGCCGTGGCCGAGGAGCTCTCCAAATACGCCGATCTCTCCTCCACCGTGCTCCTCGCCGCCGTCGCCAAGGCCAACCCCGCGCTGTCCAACCAGCACCTTTTCCAGATCTTCGACGCGCAGAGCAGCCCCCCCGACGACGCGCTCTCCGCCATGATGGCCGCGATCGACGAAGACACTCTCGGCAATGCGCTCGACATGGCCCTCGTCGCGATGAACGTGAAAAACGGAGCGCTGTACAGCGGCAACGGCAAAGGAACCGTGCAGATCTTCCTCGACCATCCCGAGCTGAACCGCGTCGTCGTCGAGGACACCGCCCGTCTCCGCCTCGTCGGCCAGTCCGACGAAACCAAGGCTGCGGCCGCCGCCGCTCTCCCTCCCCTCGTCCTCGTCGTCGACAACCGCGACGGGCGCGCCCTTTCCCGCATCGAGCTCTTCCACGAAAACCGGCGCCCCCTCGTCCTCGTCGCCGCCTCTCCCCGCTCCGCCCCGGCCTTGCCGACCGTCCATTTCAAAGGCGGTTCCGCCTTCCCCGACTGGCGCTCCGTCATCGACCTGCAGAACACCGGCCTCGCCTTCGACCTCTCCGGCATCGCCGGCGCCCGGCTCCTCGGCGGCATCCGGGGAAACCACCGCCTCTCCGTCGTCGGCGGCGCCCTCACTCTCGAACGCGATGCCGAGGCCGCCCTCCTCGCCCCTCTCCTCAGCCGCGACGCCTGGATCGAAACCGTCCGCCAGTGATCTCCTCCATGAAACTTGGCCGAACCCGCGCCCACGTCCGCGCCTACACCCTCATCGAAGCGCTCGTCGCGAGCAGCATCCTCGCCGTCGGCGTCGGGGCCGCCGCCTCCATGTCCCTCGCCTTCGTCACCCAGGAGGAGATCTCGGAACGGTCCGCCAAGGCCTTCAACCATCTCGAGAACGCCGCCGCCCTGCATCGCGCGGGAGTCGATCCCGCGGCCATCCCCGGTCTTCTCCCCCACGAGCCCGTCGTCGCCTCGCTCACCTTCACCGACCGCACTCTCGCCGCGACGGGCCTGGGCTCCGTCCCCTCGACCCTGATCACCGTCACCTGGAACCCGAGCGGAGCGACCGGGAGCGCCGGCCTCGACCGCTGGACGGGCGGCAGGAGCGACACGACCCGAACCGCCAGCGTCGAAGTCGTCCGGACCTCCCCCGTCCTCGACTCGCCCCTGCCCCGCGTCGACCACTTCGACTAGCATTCTTCAAAATCCGAAGCCCGAAATCCGAACTTCCGGCTCCTGGATTCCACTCCTAGCTCCTGACTTCTCCCGCATGATCAAGAAAGTCGCCCTGACAAACATCCACACCGGCCGCCGGTCGATCTCCCTCGTCGACACCGGCACCGACGAGAAAGCCATCGTCGGCGCCGGAAAGACCACCGTCGAGACCGCCGAGGTCAGCGACGTGACGGGGCTCGACGAGTCGATCCAGCGCCTCACCCAGAAGAGGAACAGTCTCGACGACCGCGTCGCCCTCTTCAACGGCCTCGCCAAGTGCTTCGACCGCAACATCCCCATCGTCAAAAGCTTCCATCTCCAGGCGAACCGGGTCAAGACGCCCCGCTTCCGCGGCGTCGTCGCCGACGTCGCCCACGACCTGACCCAGGGCGAGAAGATCAGCGACGCGATGGAGAAGAAGGGCGACATCTTCACGCCCGACATCGTCGCCCTCATCCGCGCCGGGGAGGAGTCCGGCCGCCTTCCCGAGATCTTCCGCCGCATCGGCAGCAGCCAGAAGAAGACCTCGCGCATCCTCAAGAAGCTGAAGTCCGGGATGATCTATCCCGCCATCGTCACCTGCCTCGGCATCGGCGTCGTCATCACGATGAGCTTCACCCTCGTTCCCGCGATGACGAAGCTCTACGCCTCGCTCGACTCCGAGCTGCCGGGCGCCACGAAGATGATGATGGCCTTCTCCAACCTGCTCCTCAAGCAGCCCTGGCTCGCCGCCCTGCCCGTTCTCGGTCTCTTCCTCTTCTTCCGGAACTGGAGCCGCATCGCCCGCATTCCCTCGGTGCAGACCTTCTTCCTGAAACTGCCCGTCATCGGCGGCCTCGTCCGCAAGTCCGCCGCCGCCGTCGGCTTCCGCACGCTCGCCCTTCTCATCGAGGCGAACGTCCGCCTCACCTCGGCCCTCGACATCACCGCGCAGACCGCCTGGCACCACCACTACCGGACCTTCTTCGAGAGCGTCAAAAACCACATCCTCGCCGGTCTCACCCTCCCCGACGCCTTCCTCGTCGAATCTCACTGGCTCGGCGACGACGGCCGCATGATCTGCGGCCTCATGGAGACCGCCGCCGAGACCGGAGGCGGCACCGAGCTGCTCAACGAGATCGCCGACGACTACGAGGACGAGCTCGACACCGCCGCCAACCAGATCGACAAGCTCATCGAGCCCGTCACCATCGTCATCCTCGGCACCCTCGTCGGCTTCCTCATCTACGCGATCTACGCTCCCGTCTTCTCGCTGGGAGATGCCCTGTTGAAGAAACGCTGACAGCAATTCTCATGTGGTTTCTAAAATATCGAATTTATTATAAATTTGATTGTAATTATGAAATTTATTGAATATATTCCCTTGAACCACCCCTCTCAGGACCGGTTTCAAAACAAACAACACCACACGCAAACCAAACCATCCATCGAATCCATGAAACTCCACCCTTCCAACGCGCTCAAAGCAGGCTTCAGCCTTGTCGAGATGCTTGTCGTCATCGCCGTCATCGGCATCATCGCGGCGATCGCCGTGCCGAACATCGGCCGCATCAACGACTCCGCCAAGGAGGCGACCAACCGGCGCAACGCCCAGAACCTCGCCTCGGTCTACGCTTCCGCCCAAGCTGCCGGACTCAGGTTCGGAGGCACCTCGACTACCCCGGCCGACATCGTCAAGGAGATCGTGAAAGGTGGGACCGTGACGGACCAAGGTCCCTTCAAAGACACCTACTTCGGAGTGCCCGGACTCTCCGGCAAGGATCAGGAAGGCGCCCTCGATCACCTGAAATGGGAAGGCGGCAGCCTCGTCTACACGGGCCACGCCGAAGAGGAAAAGGAGTAAATCCGGCCAGCGCCTCAAGCAGCCCCACCATCGGCTGTTTCACCCCGTCCCCGCCCGGGATCCCGCGGCGGGGACGGCTTCCCCCTCCCCCACGATGACACCGCCTCGCCAACGCCCGCCACACCGCGCGCTGACCATGGTGGAGATGCTCATCGTCATCGCCGTGATCGGGATCATGTCCGCCCTCGTCATCTCGGCCTTCTCCAACGCCGCCCAGGACACCCGCCGGGTCGTCGCCCGCCAGCAGCAGGCCGCCGTGCAGAACGCCGTCAACGCCTGGGTCAACAAGGTCTCCCAAGACCAGGGCCTCGCCCAGGCGCGCACCCTCTACAACCTCGCCGGCTCCAGCAAAGGCCGGCTCCAACTCGTCCAGGCCTACCTCGACGAGGCCACCCTCTCCCACTTTCTCGCCAATACCACCGTCAACAACGAGGTCCGGAGCGCTGCCCTCAGCAAAACCAACCAATACCTCCTCCTCGACGCGTGGAATGCCGCCTCCTATCCCAAAGTGGAACTGAAGTAAGCCTCTTCGCTCTCCCCCGCACCCTCTCTCCCGCCATGAAGCCCGCCCCCCCGTCCCGCCGCACCGGAGGCTTCTCCCTCGTCGAGGTCCTCGCCGCCGTCAGCATCATCGGCATCATCGCCTTCCTCGCCGTGCCCAACATCGTCGCGATCAAGCAGGACTCGGAGCGGAATCTCGCGATCTCCCGGGCCGAGGCGGTGAACATGGCCATCGTCTCCTATATCCAGTCGAACGGGCGGGACAACGTGGCCCCCGGCTGGACCAGCCTGAACGACCAGCAGCGCTACACCCTTCTCATCCCCTACCTCTCCTTCGCCCCGGCCGAGCTCACCGACTTCGTCCCCAAGGGATACACCGTGACCCTGCCCGGCAATCTCAACGCGCTCACGAAGAGCGTCCTCACCGACACCTCGACCTCGACCCCGATCGCTTACTAGGTTCAAGGTCTCAAGTTTCCGGTTCCAGGCCCACCGCGCCTCCTCGCCCATGCTTCTCCGCCCCAAGTCCGCTCCTTCCGGCCTCTCCCTCGTCGAGGTGATCGTCACCGTCGCGGTTCTTGGCATCATCGCCGCCATCGCCATCCCCAGCGTCGGCACGATCACCGAAGGATCGCGTCGCGGGGTCGCCCAGAACCTGGTCGAGACCCTGAACAAAGCGACCCGCGAGTTCGGCCACTCGCAGTACGATCTCCGTACCGCCCCGAACGCCTCCACCGGCGCCGACGACCTCCTCATCCTGCGCACCCTGCAATGGCGCGATCCCAACCCCAGCGGAGAGCTGAACGCGCCCGGCCCCTTCATGAAGACGGACTGGAACCCCGCCACCTCGACGGATGCCCGGGACTACCGCGCCGAATGGACCGGCTCCTCCTGGCGGCTTCTCCAACCCGGAACGCCCGGCGCCGGCCTGAAGATCGTCTTCGACGGCTCGGATCTCGGCACCGCCTACGTACACGCCCCCGGCTTCACCCCGGTCGGATCCCGCTGAGCTGCGCCCCATGAGCCACGCCCCCGCCGTCTCTCCTCTCGCCGCCTCCTCCCCGTTCATGGGAGGACTCGAAGGACTGATGTCTCTCGAAGGCACCGCCGTGCAGTTCGGCATCGTGCCGGTGAAACTGCCCCGCGAGACCTGCTCGGTCGAGGCCGAGGGCCTTCTGCGCCGCCTCGGACGCTTCCCCCATTCCAACACTCCTTGGCTGCCCGTCACCACCCTCGGCCCCTGTCTCGTCTTCGCCCATCACGCCCCCCGCTCCTCCGACATGTGGGGCGTCCCGCCTTTCCTCGCCGTCAAGATCGCGATCTCGCAGGAGCAGTACGAAAATCTCCGCAAGGACCTCGTCATGCGCTTCTCCACGAGCCCGCTGCCGAGGGAGAACCGCGTCGAGCATCTCGCCAAGCCCTCCTTCGGCCCGGGCCAGCTCGACGAAGCCTTCCGCTGGCTCGTCGAGCACTACCCCTTCGAACCGGAGCAGGCCGAGCGTCTCTCCATGCTCTACGCCGAGGCCGTCGACAAGACCGGCCATGTCGATCGCGAAGGCTACAACGCCATGATGCCCTCTCTGGGCGTCGCGCTCCAGTACCTCGCCGACGGCCCTCTCCGTCTCTGCTTCAATCCCGAGGAAGCCGGCCGCCAGGAGAAATTCCCCATCCCCCTGATCGAGAAGCACAACGTCTATCCGCTCTACGTCGGCGACCACAAGATCTACCTTCTCTCCGCCGAAGAGAGCAACTACAACTTCGAGGACGAGTGGCTCTCCCAAGGCAACGACCCCGTCGAGTTCGTCCCCGTCCTCGCCGATGCCAAGCTCATCCGCAGCCTCATCGGCAAGGCCAGCACCCACGTCGCCAAATCGGCCGGCATCGAGGTGGAGAAATCGACCCTCAGTCTCGCCGACTCGGCCGGCCTCGTCGCGATCGAGCCCGACGACATGGCCTCGATCAACCCGCAGAACCTCAACCACGGCCCCGAGGAACTCGTGCAGTGGGTCCTCTACACCGCGATCGCGAGCCGGGCCTCCGACCTCCACCTCGAGAGATACTACAACGTGGCGCGCTTCCGCGCCCGCATCGACGGCAAGCTGCGCGTCATCTACACCGCGCCGCAGGAGATGATGCAGCGCTTCGTCGCCATCCTGAAGAACTACTCGAACATGAACCAGTCGAGGCAGGAGGCCCTCGACGGGCGCTTCGGCCTCGCCATCGGCCGCCGCCGCATCGACGTCCGCGTCGCCGCCGTCCCCTGCCGGAACGAGATGCAGAAGATCATCATGCGCTTCCTCGACAAGCAGGACGGCATGAAGGAGCTCTCCCAGCTCAACTTCTCGAAGCGGCAGAGCCTGATCGTGAAGCGCGTCATGAGCCGGGACCAGGGCCTCGTCCTCATCACCGGCCCCACCGGCTCCGGCAAGACGACGACCCTCTACGCCCTCATCAACTCCGTCAACGACGAGGGCGTCAACATCCACACCATCGAGGATCCCATCGAGTACGAGATCGAGGGCATCAACCAGACCCAGACCGATCCCACCCACGATCTCACCTTCGCCACCGGACTGCGCGCCCTCCTCCGCTCCGACCCCGACGTCATCCTCATCGGCGAGTGCCGCGACACCGAGACGGCGACCTCCGCGATCAACGCCTCCCTCACCGGCCACCTCGTCCTCACCACCCTCCACGCGAACGATTCCCTCCGCGCCGTCTCGCGCCTCCTCTCCATGGGCGTCGAGCCGCATCTCGTCGCCGACTCCCTCGCCATGTCGCAGGCCCAGCGCCTCGTCCGCAAGCTCTGCAACTACTGCAAGCGTCCCTTCGCCCCCACCCCGCAGATCCGCGAGCTCTTCGCCCGGCAAGGCCTGCCCCTGGAAAAGGAGGATCTGCCCCTCTTCATCGCCTCGGGCTGCGCCGAGTGCTCCGGCACCGGCTACTCCGGACGCGTCGCCCTCATGGAGATGACGGAAATGAACACCGAACTCGCCGACCTGGTCGAACGCCAGGCCACCCAGACCGAACTGAGGGCCGCCGCCCGGAAGACGGGTTTCCAAACCCTCTACCAGGAGGGCCTCATCCACGTTCTCGCCGGCAACACCACGCTCGACGAGATCAAGAAAGTCAGCTACACCGCCTATTGACCTCCCCCGACATGAACGCCACCGGAATCCTTCCCGACATCGCCGCTCCCGCCGCCCGTCCCACCGCCCGCATCCTCGTCGTCGACGACGAGCAAACCATGCAGATCCTGGCCTCGACCATCATCAAGCGGCTCGGCTACGAAGCCGAGGCCGCGACCAGCGGCGAAGAGGCCGTCGAGCGCTATCGCGCCGCCCATGCCGCAGGCGTCGCCTACGACGCGGTCGTCATGGACCTCGCCCTGCCCGGCGGCATCTCCGGGCTCGAAGCCACCCTCGCGATCAAGCAGATCGACGGCGCCGCCAAAGTCATCGTCAGCAGCGGCTACCTCGAGCAGAACGCTCGCACCGCCGCTCTCGAGCACGGCTTCTCAGGCATCCTGCCCAAACCCTACACCGCCGAGCGCCTCGCCTCCGAGCTCCGCTGGGTCCTGAAGCACGGCGAGTGATCGGAGGCAAGCGTACGCTCGCCCGACAGGACAGATGCGGCCCAGTCCGTAGGGCGGCCGCTCCGCCTGCCCTCGCACGATTCCTCACTTCTCCGCCGAAAGCGCCTTGCAGAGCGCGTCGGCCGCCTCGACGGCGTAGTTCGCCTTGTCCTGCAGCGTGCAGTTGACGCTCAGCTTCGCGATGACTCCCTCGAAAAGGTGGACCGCGAAATACTCGCGCTTGGTCAGGCCGGTCGGATCCCGGCCATCCAGTTCCCCCAGGGAGGGAACCGGGACGGGAAAAGCGGGATCGCTGCCGGAAGTCGCCATGGAAAGTCGGAAGGATCGTTTCGACGCGCTTCGGAAAATCAGCCTTTTTTCTGCTTGGAACGCTGGAGAAGGTTCGGACGTCCCGTCTCCCCCGATTTCGCGGTCGACCGCTTCGTCGCTGCCGGAGCCGTGTTCGCGGGAGCCGATCCCTGGATGCCCATCCGGATCTTGCGGCTCCAAGCCCGCATCGCGGCCTCCGTCTGCCCCCAGCGCTCGATTCCCGCCGGCTGGAACTTGCTCCCCTTGAACTGATCGACGATCGCGTAGACCTGCCGGCGCGAGTAGGCATCCACCACTTCCGCCTCCACCGTCGTGCTGCCGGCCCCCGGCGTCTTGCCCGTCGCAAGGGAAACCCCTGTCGTCACCGCCGCCGCATAGGGCAGATAGTTGAAGACGAACACCCCGGGCTTGCTCGGTTCCAGGTCGGTGAGAGTCGCCTTCACGACCAAGGTGTTTCGACCACGCCGGTTCGTGATCTGGTAGTGCGGACGCAGCTCGTCGCGCAGAATCTCCTCGAAACGCTCCGCGAGACGCTCCGCCTCCTCGCGCGACGCCTTGGTCGTCGGCGTCGCGGATTTCTTGGAATGGATCACCCGGACATCCTCGATCACCACCCGGTTGTATTTTTTCAAGGAAGCCGGATCGCTCTGCCTCACCAGCGCCTTGTTCCCCACGCCTCCGGCCTCTTCCTTCAGATACCGCGTCGAGCTGAGGTAGCGGGGCTTGGTCGATTCCGTGGTCTCGCAGGCAGCAAGGATGAGAGCGGGGAACAGAAGCAACGAAGCAGTGGAGCGGTTCATGAAATTTCACATACCTTAAATAATTGCGCTCGGCAATTCTCTTTTTTCACCGCATCGACGGTTTTTTTGGCAATTCTCGCTTTCGGCGCCGTGCGGGCAGTGACATCCGGATCGTCGTGGACAAGTGCATGCCATCTCTCGATGACTTCCCCCGCCTGCTCCATCGAAAGCGCTTCGAGTGCGGCTTCCCCCAGATACTTGCCCCTCAGGCGATCCTTGTGAAAACGAAGAAAGCGATAGCAGCCAACAGCATCGTCCCGAGAAAGATCAAGGCCCACTTCGACTGAGCCGCCCAATCCCCGATCGTCCATTTCGCCAACGGGGCCCTGCACGCGGGACACATGGCGCTCGTCCGCTCGATGCGATTCCCGCATCCTCCGCAGAACCACCTCTCCCTGCCCAACGCCAGCCCGATCAAGACGACGAGAATCCCCAGGGGGAACGCAGGGGAAAAAAGGGCTCCGAATCCGATCACGATCACGACGATGGCGAGAACCCCGTACGGGCGGCGGAAAAACCGCCGCACCTCGTTCCGGCGCGGCGGCCTCGGCGCGGCGACCTCGAGGTCCTCCTGCATCGGCATCGCGATGGCCTCCGCATCCATCCACTCCTCCGTCCCGTGCTCGCACACCAGGTCGCCCGGCCCCACCTCCCCGGCCGTCCACATCTGCCGCAGACGACCCGGCGCGAAAGGCCCCGTCGTCGTCCCCTCCCGGTGAAGATAATACATGCTCATCGCCGCCGATCCTACCCCGACCGCACTCAACACTCAACACTCCGCTCCTTCGGCGACAGCCGGTCCGCCGCCGCCTCCCGTTCCGTGCGGAAAAACTGCCGGATCCACCGTCCGCCGAAGTTCCCGTCCAGCATCCAAGGATGCCTTGCGCCCTTCTTCTTCGATTTACGGATCTTCATCGCCAAAAGCCAGTGCCATCCAGTGCCATCCAGTGCCACCTCAGTGACAGAAAACATGACATGAAAGGGCAATAATGGTCAAGAATGGGCATCTCCCGCACATCCGCTGCCCTTTCCCCGGAGCGCAAAAAGCCCCTGACTCTCAAGGAATCAGGGGCTTTTGAAAGAGTTGCGGGAGCAGGATTTGAACCTGCGGCCTTCAGGTTATGAGCCTGACGAGCTACCAGACTGCTCCATCCCGCGATTTGAAAAAGTGATGGGCGACCGGATTGCCATGTTCGTTTCGGAACGGCTTCCCCGCAACCGTTTTTTCCAGAAATCGAACCACGAAGGAACCGGGCCCGTTCCGCACCTTCTCGCGGCCATGCTCCCTTGCCCCCAAGTCGAGCCCTCGTGGAAATTCCCACTCGATTCCCCTCCCTGCCTCGCCTATTCTCCCAGCGATGCCCCGCCCTGCCGCCAAGCCCGGCCATCCTCCGCGCGAGCGACGCGAGCCGCGCTCGACACCCTATGTCCTCGGTTCCGCGACCTTGGCGGCGCTGATCCTCGGACTGACGGTCTTCCTCCTCGTGCGCGGCTTCCAGTGGCGCGCCGCCCTCGCCGCCCTGCGGGCCGAGCCGGGAATCGAGATCCTCTCGGTGGAGCGGTCCGGCTTCTTCAAGAAGCGCCTCCTCGGTCTGCGCGATCCTCTCGCCCCGACGGCGGAAAGCATCCTCCGGAAGCACCGCATCGGCCTGCACACGGCCGAGGTCGTTCTCACCGAATACCATTCGCTGAACACGCCCTATGCGAAGCAGCGCGAAGAGGCGGAGGCGGCCCGATTCGACGGGCTGCGCGACGCGGTCCTGGAAGCGATCGGCGAATTCGCCGAAACGGCGACGAGGCAGCGCGAGGAGGATCTGGAGAAGATCACCCAGATGCTCTTCGAGGCACGCTTTCCCGAGGCCATGAAGACCGTCGATCTGGAATGGAGGGACGGAGCCTGGTACGCGAAAGGCGAACTCTACGCGCCGGAGCGCGAAACCTTCGTGGCCGAGGCTCCCGCCTACCTCGTCGAGGGCGAGCTCGATTTCGAGGAACTCGTCGATCTCACCGCGACGCGGACCTCGACCCTGCGGCAGCAGATCGAATCGCCCGACCTCTTCTCCGTCGATCTCGACGACCAGCCCGTCCACCTCGAGCGCATGGTGCGGCTCGTCGCCGATTACGACGAGGTCTGCGAACGTTCGGGCCTGCCGATGCCCCGGCTCCAGCTCGAACTGAGCGCCGCCGATCCCTCTGCTTCGCTGGAGCGTCTCGCCTCGATCAAGGCGCACCTCACCTCCTCCCGCGCCATCGCTCCAAGCCGCTTCCTCGACGACCTCGCGACCGCAGGCGATCCCGGGACAACGCCGCGGGCATCGCTGCGGCTGGTCCTTCCCCCGCTTTCCCGCTGATGGACGCCCCGCCTCCCCGCGTCCGCCATCCCGCGATCCTCGTCGGGCCGCTGGTCACGCTCGCCGCGGTCCTTGCCCTGCTCGTCGCCGCGCGATTCCACGACCGCCTCCCCGCGCATCCTCCCGAATGCGGCTTTCGGAAGGTATTTGGCCTCCCCTGCGTCGGCTGCGGGGGAACACGGGCGATGCGCGCCCTCGTCGACGGACGCTTCGGCGAGGCCACGCGCTTCAATCCCGCCGCGGTCGCCGGAGTTTTCGCGAGTGCAGCCTGGGCGGCGCTCGGTGTCTGGCGCTACGTGCAAGGCTGTGCTCCACCTCCTCTTTCCGAGCAGAAACGCCGCATCGTCCGCAACGTTCTGATCGTGGCGGCACTCCTCTTTCTGAACTGGATTTACCTTGTCCTCTTCCTGCCATGAACCTCTCCCTCGCCGGACAAACCGCCGCCGTCACCGGAGCCGCCAAGGGCATCGGACTCGCCATCGCCCACGCCTTCCTCGAAGCCGAAGCCTCGGTTCTCGCCATCGACCTCGACCGGAACGTCCTGACAGAACTCGAAAATGCCTTCCCCGGCCGCGTCACCACCCTGTCCGTCGATGTCGCGGACTATGCCGCCCTGCGCGAGGCGGTGGCGGGACATCGCGTCGACCACCTCGTCTGCGCCGCCGCGATCGGTTCGGGCAAGACCGGGTTCCCCTTCTGGAATCTGGAGCCGGCCGAATGGGGCCGGGTCCTCGACGTGACCCTGCTGGGTGTGGTCAATGCCGTCCACGCCTTCGTTCCCGCCCTCCTCGAGGGGGAAACGTCGCGGAAGTCGGTGCTGTTGCTTTCCTCCGTGGCCGGACAGATCGGCTCGCCGACGGATCCTCCCTACAGCGCCGCGAAGGCCGCGGTGATCAACTTCGCCCAGCTCGCGGCGAGAGACTTCGCGCCCTACGGCATCCGCGCGAACGCGCTTTCACCGGGGATGGTGAAGACCGAGCTGAACCGCTCCGTCCACGCCGCCTCGAAGGAGTCCGCGACGATGGGCTACGAGGAATGGGCGGGCGAGAAAATCCGCCGCATCGCCCCGCTCGGCCGCTGGCAGGAGCCGGAGGAGTTCGGCGCCATGGCCGTCTTCCTCGCCAGCGATTGCGGACGGAACATCACCGGACAAACGATCAACATCGACGGCGGGCAGGTGATGCATGCGTAGGGACTTGTCCGGGTGAAGGGTTCGAGCGTGCAACCCCGTCTTCGCCGGGCGGCTCGACGGGCCATCCCTACCGTTCCGCCTCTACCGTTCGCCTGCGTCCGCTCCCGCCTCACTCCGCCGTCAGCGCGGCGCGCTCGTTTCCGGCGCCGGACTTCTCGATGAAGTAGTCCCAGTCGCCGTGGAAGCGCTTCGCGTTGCCGTTGGCGACGTGGATCACGTCCTTGGCCAGCTTCTTGATGAAGTGGACGTCGTGCGAGATGAAGACGAGGGTACCGGCGTAGTTCTCCAGCGCGAGGATGAGCGACTCGACGGTGAGGATGTCGAGGTGGGTCGTCGGCTCGTCCATCAGGAGGATGTTCGGGGGATCGACGAGGAACTTGATGAGGTTCAGCCGGCTCTTCTCCCCGCCGCTGAGGACCTTCGTCATCTTGTAGACCTCGTCCTTGCGGAACATGAAGGAGCCGAGGATGCCGCGGGCCTCGTCCTCGCGCAGGATGGGGTTCGCCTCCATCACCTCGGTGAGGACGGAGTTGTTCGGATTCAGCGTGGCGGAGCGGTGCTGGGAGAAGTAGCCGATCTTCGCGTTGTGGCCGGCGACGACCTTGCCCTCCTGCGGCGTCAGTTCGCCGGCGAGAAGCTTCAGCAGAGTCGACTTGCCCGACCCGTTCGGGCCGACGAGGACGGTGCGCTCGCCGCGGTCGATGACGAGGTCGAGGCCCTCGTAGACCTTGTGCGTGCCGTAGGCGAAATGCACGGCCTCCAGCTCCAGGGCCTTCTGCCCGCCGCGGGGCGGCTCGGGGATCTGGAAGCGGAAGGGTTTGCGCGGAGCGACCGGCTTCTCGATCTTCTCCATGCGCTCGATCTCCTTCAGCTTGGCCTGGGCCTGGGAGGCCTTCGAGGAGACGGAGCGGAACTTGTTCGCGAAGGCCTGCAGCTCGGAAATCTGCTTCTGCTGGTTCTTGTAGGCATTGTTCTGCCGCTCGTAGTTGTCCTGTCGCTGCTTCTCGAAGTCGGAGTAGTTGCCGGTGTAGTGGAGCAGCTTGCGGTCGGAGATCTCGTGCACGGAATCGACGATGGCGTCCATGAACTCGCGGTCGTGCGAGATCATGAGAATGGCGCCCGAGTAGTTCTTCAGATAGTCCTGGAACCAGAGAAGCGACATCAGGTCGAGGTGGTTGGTCGGCTCGTCGAGCATGAGAAGGCTCGGCTCGATCACGAGGAGCCGGGCGAGATGGGCGCGCATGATCCAGCCGCCGCTCATCTCGCGGGCGGGACGGTCGAAGTTCTCCGCCGGATAGCCGAGGCCGCGCAGCATCTTCTTCGCCTTGGCCTCGACCTGCGGATCGTTCAGGGCGTCGAACTTGCTCTGGGCCTCGTAGTAGGCCTGCGAGTCGACCTGCCCGGCGTCCTCCATCGCCTTGAGCTGCTTTTCGAGCTCGTCGAGCATCCCGGCACGGCCGGTCGCGATCTCGAGCACGCTGAAATCGCCGACGTCCTCGCTCTCCTGCGGCAGGAAGCCGATCATCGTCCATTCGTCGCGCTCGACGGTGCCCTGATCGGCCTCCTCCTCGCCGAGGATGATGCGGAAGATGGTCGACTTGCCCGCTCCGTTCGGGCCGACGAGGGCGACGCGCTCGCCGTAGTTGATCTGCAGGTTCGCCTCTTCGAAAAGAGGGCTGCCGCCGTAGGATTTCTTGAGGTTCCGGATCGTGAGCATGGAATCGCGTGGGGGGAGGACCCTCTACATACCCGAGTCTCCGCGTTCCGCAAATCGAAAGCGGACTCGCGGGGCCACCGGCTCAGCGGCGCGCCCTCCTGGGGCTCTTGGTCCGGTTCACGAGAGTGCCGTTGACGCGGTCGACCTTCGAGGCCTCGCCCCGCGAGACGGCCCGGATGTGGAAGGAGGCGCCGACACGGCGGCCGAGGGCTGTCCTACCGGGCTTCACCGAGACGCGGTAGGCGGTCCCCGCACCGCTCCCGAGGACAACGTCGGCCCCGGCCACCATCGAGGCCGTGGCATTCGCGAAGCCGGCTCCGTTGCGACGGAAATACCGGATCACGAAACGGCGGTTTCCCCGCGGCGCCGAGATTCGGACCGTGTCGTCGTGGTAGCCGTCGTTCTCGAGGACGGCGTGCCAGACGCGGGGGCGGGCAGTGCGCGCGGTGAGCTTCACGAGCTGGCGCTTCGCCGAATTCGAGTGGACATCGTTCCCGGTGAGCGAGGTCGCGGAGCGACCGATGCGGAGATCGGGCCGGTAGGGGTTCCCGAAGACGGGAGACGAGAGGAACGCGGGATTGACCAGGTCGACCTTCACGTTCTGCGTGCCGCCCCACCAGAAGTCCCGTATCTCCACCAATCCTTCCGCGGCGCCATGGACGACGAGACGATAGGCTCCCGGCGCCACGCCGGCGAGATTGATCGAGTATCCACCCGATCCGAAGCTCGAGCCCGAAGCCACCTTGGCACCGCCGGGCGTTCTCACCTCCAGCGCCAGGGCACCGCTCGACTCGCCCGGATCGTAGAAGCCGTTTTCGTTCGAGTCGTCGTAGATCACTCCCGTGACAAAAATGCGGCCGGCGGAGTAGGCGAAATTCTGCACGCTGACGATATCGTGGTAGCCGGGCTCGAAGAAGGATTCCGCATTCGAATCCAGCCGGATGCCGATGCCGATCTCGCGGAAATCCTCTTTCATGAGGAGAATCCGGTGCCCCCTTCCGGGAACGTTCCCGTCGACGAAGAGGCCGAAATGGTGCTGGTCCACCCGCGCCTCGACGAGAGGGAGAGGAATGGAGTAGGCGGTGATCCCGAGATTCTCCCCCATGGAATAGTCGCCCGAGAAAGGGTAGCCGGCCGCCATCATCCGCGACGCGGGAGTGGTGCCGTTTGCGTCGTGCTGGAACTGCTCCGTCGCGAGGAGGAGATCGGCGTAGTCCGATGCCGCGTCGATGAGCCGGGCGTCGAAGGCGAGCGGCGGTTTCGGAGCCGCGGAAATCGTCCCGGGAGGCAACCCTTCGTTGAGATCGGCGGGAACCGGAACGCCGTCGTCGCCCCAGATCTCGCCGGGTTCGTCGGAAAGGCGGAGCACTTCCGCCTGCGGGTCCGCCCGGGCCCGGTTGACGACTTCAAGGAAATACTGCTCGAGCGCGGTGGGCTCGCGCGCCTGCGCAACCGCTCCAGCAAGGAGCATCGCCACCCCGGCGGAAAACCGCAGGCATCGTCTCATCCATCGCATCCCTTCAGGGTGAAAGATTCCGTCGCAAAAACAAGGACAAAGGCACCTCCATGCAGGCTTGCTTGTCTCACTCCTCCGCCACCGTGACCTCCGCCGGAGGATGGTCGAAGTCGCCCCCCAGCGCCAGATGCAGGTCGACCCGGTTCGTCAGCAGCTCCAGCCTCGCGGAGAGCAGCACGCTTTCCGCCTCGAAGGCGCGGCGCTGGCTTTCCAAGAGGGTGATGATCTCGACCAGACCCTGTTCATACTCGCCGAGGCTGAGCTGTTCGGCGCGGCGCGACTCGGAGACGGCGGTGGAGAGGGCGGCGACCTCGGCTTTCAGATAGCGTTCGGCGGCGAGGGCGCTCTCGACCTCCCGGAAAGCGCCCAGGGCGGTCTCGGCGTAGTCGTGGACAAGCTCGTCCCGCTCGGCCTCGTCGAGCCGGATGTTGGCGCGGAGGCGACCGCCTTGATAGAGGGGACGGGCGAGATTCTGACCAACGGCCCAGACCATGTTCTGGATGTCGAAGAGATCCCCGAATTCGTCGGTGCTGGCCGTGCCGATGGCACCGCTGAGACGGAGGGAGGGAAGCAGGGCCTTGCGGCTCGCGGAGAGCTCCTTCAAGGCCGCATCGACGCGGGCCTCGGCCGCGAGGAGGTCGGGACGACGCAGGAGGAGCTCGCTCGGCAGGCCTTTGGGGACTTCGCGCGCGAGGCGCGGCAAGCCCGGGATGCCGTCGAGGGTCCCCGCGGGATAGCGGCCCAGCAAGGCCTCGAGGCTGCGCCGCGAACCATCGAGACGGCGTTGCGAGAGGAGGATGGATCGCTCGGCCCGCGCGATGTCGGCGCGGCTGAGGCTGATCTCGAGGGCCGCCCTCTCGGCGAGGTCTCCGGCCTCCATTCGCGAGTCGAGGATCTTCAGATTCGTCCGCAGGCTCGACAGGGTCCGGCGCGAGATCGCGATCTGCTCGCGCGCCTCGACGACGGCGAGAGCGGTCTTGACCACATTGGCCGCCAGGGAAAGCCGCGAGGCCTCGTAGAGGCCCGTCTCCGAAGCGACGCGGTCGAGTTCGGCGTCGCGGAGATTCCTGATCTGGCCCCACAGGTCGATCTCCCACGAAAGATCGAGGGAGAAATTGAAATTGTTCGCCCGCGTGTTCGCGAACTCGGAACCCCGCAGGCTTTGCGAACGCGACGTGGAAAGGGACGAATCGATCGCGGGAAGGCGGTCGGCCCCCGCAAGGCGGGCACGCTCCTGCGCCTGGACGATGCGGGAGCGGGCTGCGGCGAGACTGTAGTTGCCCCCCACCGCCTCCTCGACGAGCGAGCGCAGCGCGGGCGAGCCGAAGCCGTCGAGCCAGCCGGCCGCCGCCTCCCCCGGCACGCCTCCCCCTTCGGTCCAGCGGGAGGGCAGTTCGCCCACGGCGTTGGCGGCGGAGAAGGCCGGCCCGTTCCGGAAGGTACAGGCAGGCAGCGCAATGCAGAACGCCGCGAGGAGAAGCCCGCCGCCTCCCCGCAGCCAGGAAACGGCATCTGTCGCTGTCGTGCTCAAACCGGGCTCATTGAGGAGGCGAAAAGAGGCCTTGTCGAACCGGAAGTTCACAAAAATCGCCCGACCGCGAGGAGGATTCCGCCCCCCGCCACGAGCGCGGCGAGCGGATTCACGACCGCTTCGCGGTACCATCGGAAACGGCTCAGCAGCAGCAGGATGGAAGCCGCGACGAGAGCGAACAGGACAAGGGCCGCCTCCGTTCCGAGGAGCAGCGCGACCACCTGTCCCGTCGTCAGCTCCCCTTTTGCGACGAGAGCGCGCACCGAAGCCGAGGCCGCGAGCGAAAGTCCAAGGCAGGCCCCCGCCGCTGTGAGCAAGGGATAGCGCCACCATCTCACATGGCGATGGAAAATCGCCTCGAGCGCGACCACCGCCACCAGCGCGGCGAGCAAAGGGCCGGACCAAGGCGGCGCAGGGACGAGCGACCAGGCGGCCAAGGCGAAGGCGAGACCTTGGGTCGCCAGCAGCACGCCGGCCTGCCAGAGTACGCTCGTTCTCCCCAAGGTGAGCAACAGCATTCCCACGACGAGAAGCGAAGGAAGCGGCGAGCTGAGGAAGAAAGCCCTCCATCCCGCGGCGAAAGCCCCGGAGCGATCGGGCGGCCCGGGGATCTCCGGAACCGATGCGGGAGCCCCCTCCTCCCTGAGCCCCGGTTCCGGCGCCTCTCCTGTTCCAGGCGGAGCGATGCCGACTGGATGGCTGCGTTCCCCGGCGAGGACCAGCTGCATGCGCCGGTTGGACGGCCCGGCCCCACCCACCGTCATGACGACCGGAACCGGGCATCGCGGGTCGAGGTGGAGGAGGAATTCCTTCGCCCCGTCGGGGATCTTCCCCCGAAGCTTCGCTAGGATCCTTTGGCTTCGCTCCCCCTGCGGAGGTGAATCGCCGCCGTCCCCCTCCACCGGCCATTCGATCTGCCTGTCGGGCTTCTGCTCCACCTCGTCGAACTTCACGACGAGGTAGTCGGCGATCTCGCGCGCCGCCTCCTCGGGCGAAATCCGCCCGTTCTTCCCCGTCCCATCGCTCGGCACCACCTCCATGGCCGCGTCGAGGAGGTAGGTTCGGCCTTTCGCATCCAGATGGCAGACGAGGGAGACCGAAGAGACCCGGTGCGCAAGGGCCGGGGACGAGAAGAGAAGAGCGGAAACGATGGCCGAAAGGAGAAAGGGATGCGGAGGGTTTCCGTTCATGGCTTGCGAACGCCATCCTAGGGAATCCTCCCTCTCTTTGCACCCGCCAAATGGAGAATCGCCGAGAAATCCCGGAGAATCGTGCCAACCTGATTGCGCGATTGCATTCGGTTGCACCCAGCCGGAGATTCTCAATAGTCACCTCTCTCCACGAACCGTTTTCCTACTATGAGCCAGAAGAAGAAGCCTGCCCAAGAATTGGACCGCCGCCGTTTCCTCCGCACCGCCGCCGGCACCGCCGCCGCCGCTGGAGCTTTCCTCGGCGCAGCGCAAGGCCAAGGGGTCGATCCCTCCCAGAAGCTGAAAGTCGGTTTCATCGGCACCGGCGGACGCGGTACCGGTGCCGCCGTGCAGGCCCTCTCGGCCGACGACAACATCGTCCTCCACGCCGTCGCCGACGTCTTCCAGGACAAGATCGACGGCGCCCTCGCCCAACTCGCCAAGGACAACAAGCTCGAGGGCAAGCTCGACGTGCCGAAGGACAGGCAGTTCGTCGGACTCGACGGCTACAAGCGCGTCCTCGATTCGGGCGTCGACGTCGTCCTCCTCACCACTTCGCCCGGCTTCCGCCCCCTCCATCTCCGCGCCGCGGTCGAGGCGGGCAAGCACGTCTTCGCCGAAAAACCCATGGCCGTCGACGCCGCCGGCACCCGCCACTGCCTCGAATCGCTGAAAATGGCCGAGGGCAAGCCGATCTCCATCGTCGCGGGCTTCTGCTGGCGCTATTCCCCCAGCCGCCGGGAGGCCTACAGAAAGGTGATGGAGGAAGGCCTCATCGGCGACGTCGTCGGGGTCTACGCGACCTACTATTCGAACCACTCCAAACCCCACCTCGCCCAGAGCCTGCGCATGGACGGGATGAGCGACATCGAGTGGCAGATTCGCAACTGGTACAACTACACGTGGCTCGGAGGCGGCGGCCTCGTCGAGCAGGCCGTGCACAGCGTGGACAAGATCGCCTGGGTCATGGGCGACACGCCTCCGTTGCGTTGCCGCGCCACCGGAGGCCTGGCCGCGCCTCAGGCCGGCGGCAACATCTTCGACCACTACCACGTCGCCTACGAGTATCCGGGCAATGTCTGGTGCCACCTCGGCTCCCGCAAAGCCCCCGGCTGTTTCAACGAGAACGCCGACTTCGTCCGTGGCACCAAGGGCACCCTGGTGCTCGGACGCGGCAGCGTCCCCTACATCGAGGACAACGACGGCAAGCAGATCTGGCGCTACCGCGCGCCCCGCGACGGCGAGGCGAACATGTATCAGGTCGAGCACGACGAACTGTTCCAAGCGATCCGCACCGGCAAGCACATCAACGACGGCCCCCGCATGGTCAATTCTTCGATGATGGCGGTCATGGGCCGGATGTCCGCCCAGACCGGCAAGGAGGTGACCTGGGAGGAGGCCATGGCGGCCAACGAGGACCTCTTCCCCGGCGAGGAGAACCTGCAGTGGAACCAGAGCTACGAGCCCCATCCCGTCCCCGTTCCCGGCGTCTTCCAGATCCCCGGCATCGGCGGAGTCGAGAACAAGGCCTGATCGAGACTGGAGCCAGGCCCTCATCGTCGGCACCGGACTAACGCCCGTGGGCGTCAGTCCGCGGGTCCTTCGTGGCCCGGAATCGGGAGGCATGGTCATGCGCCCTCTTTTCCGAGACCGGAATTCCCCTTGGTCCGTGACCCGGACCGGCTCCCCTCCATCGCGTCCTTGATCCTCCTGCAAAACCGCCCCACGATCCTTCCGATCCCATGAGCCGCGCTTTCGTCCTTCTCTTCGTTTCCGCCGTCCTTCTCTCCGACGCGCTCGCTCAGGAGAAATCCCACCTCGCGCTGGATTCTCCCTTCGCTTCCTATGTCGAGCCGGACTTTCCCTTCTTCACCCAGACGGTCGATGCACGAAAATTCGGCGAATCGCCCCAGCCCCAGAACCTGACTCCCCGGGGCATCGTCGTCCCCGCTGGAAACGGCCTTTTCGGCTGCTTCGATCCCGACCTGCTGCGCTGGGCGCTCTTCTGGAAAGCGAACGCCGAAGGCGAATATCTCGCCATGGACGGCATGGGCACGGGCAGCTACCGGTTGCCCAACCGCAAGTCCGCTCCAGGACAGAACGAGCTCCCCCGGCCCTACGGAACTCCGCTCCTCGCGATGCCCCTGCTCCCGGGCGTTGCCATCGGAGAGGTCCCCATGCTGACGGAACCCCGTGACCGCGGCAAGGCCGAACCGGAGGAACTGGGCCTTGGCCCGATCCCCCAGCAGCAGGGACGCTTCTCGGGCATCCGCCTGATCGAGGAGGGCATGCTCCTCGAATACACCGTCGGCGACGCCACGGTCCGCGAACAGCTCCTTTCCGAGGCGGATGTGCTCGTCCGCCTCCTCGAGGTCGGCCCCCACCGGGACCGCATCCATCTCCGCACCGGTCCGGAAGACGCCGACTGGCTTGCCCTCGCCGCCTCGGACAAAGCCACCCACCACCGCCTCATCGTCTCAGCGAATGGATCCATCGCCATCGAGGACGGCGGAGTCTTGCCCGAAACCACGGCTCCCGCGAAGCGTTGGCGCGAATCGGTCAAAACCGGTCCTGCCATCCCCCCCGCGAAGGACGCTCCCTGGGTCTACGACGACCTTCCCCTGCCCATTCCGAATCCGTGGAACCGAAATGTCCGGCTGGCCGATCTCGAATTCCTCCCCGACGGCCGCGCCGCCTTCGTCACCTTCGACGGCGATGTCTGGATCGCGGAGCGGATCGACGCCGCCGAAGGAGCCGAATGGCACCGCTTCGCCTCCGGCCTGCACGAACCGCAGAACCTCGCCATCCGCGACGGGAACATCCTCGTCTTCGACCGAAACGGCATCGTGCGCCTCCACGACACCGACGGCAACGGCGAGGCCGACTGGTACGAGAACGTCTCCAACATCTTCGCCCAGTCCGCCGAGACGCGGCAGTATGCGAACGATTTCGTCGCCCTGCCCGACGGCGGCTTCTACGTCGCCCTCGGCGGACAGATCGGCTCCAGCATCGGAAAGCTCAACGGCACCGTCATCAGGATCGCCCCGGAGGGCAATTCCTACGAAATCGTCGCCACCGGATTCCGCCAGCCCTATCTCGGCTACGATCCTGCGACCGGCATCCTCACCGCGAGCGACCAGCAGGGCAACTGGAAGCCCGCCACTCCCATCTACCGGGTCGAGACCGGACGCTACTTCGGCTTCCAGCCCGAGAAGTTCAAGGACAAGGTCGAGCATCCCGCCACCATCGACGATCCCGAAGTCTGGATTCCACACTTCATCAACCAATCCGGCGCCGGCCAGATCTGGATCCGCGGCACCGAAGACAAGGCCCCGAGCATGGACGCGCTGAACGACGCGCTCGTCCACATCGGCTACAACCGGCCCGAGATCTTCAAGATCTACCTCGACGCCGAAGGTCGCCAAGGCGCGGTGATGCCCCTGCTCTCCGGCTTTCCCTCCGGCCTCCTCAACGGCCGCGTCCATCCCGTGGACGGCCGGCTCTACGTGACCGGCTTCCAGATCTTCGGCAGCTCCGGCACCCGCATCAGTGGGCTCTACCGGGTACGTCCGGGCACCGCGAAGCCCTGGCTCCCGCGCGAGATCCGGGCGGAGGAACGCGGCGTGCTCCTGCGCTTCGACGATCCCCTCTCCCCCGAACTCGCCGCCGAACTGGGCCGCTACTCCGCCGACCGCTGGAACTACCGCCAGACCCACGCCTACGGCTCGGGCAACTACCGCCTCGACGGCGAGCCCGGACAGGACGCCCTCCCCATCCTGAGCGCCAAGCTCTCGCAGGACGCCAAGTCTCTTTTCCTCGGCATCGCGGACATGAAGCCCTCCCATTCCCTCCGCCTCACCTACCGGCTCCCCTCCCCCGACGTGACCCAGGTCGAGAACGCCTACCTCACCGTGCATTCCGTGCCGTCCTTCGATCTTTCGAAGCTCGGTTTCGCCGACAACCAAGTCGACCTCACCCCGCGCACCGACCTCACCGGCGGAGCGGGGGCCATCGAGCCCACCGCCGAACTCGGCAGGGAAGTCTCGATGCGCTACGGATGCGTCGCCTGCCACGCCATCGGAGACGGCTCTCTCCCCGCGCCTCCAGCCGCCGAGGGCGGAGCCAAGGTCGCGGTCGGTCCACCCTGGACCGGGCTCTGGGGGACGAAACGGGTCTTCACCGACGGGTCCGAACTGGCCAAGGTCGACGAAGCCTATCTGCGCGAATCCATCCTCGATCCGGCCCGTCGCGTGATGGAGGGATACGAGATGGAGCGGACCGGCGTCGGGATGCCGTCGTATCTCGGCGTGCTGAAGGACCATGAGATCGAATCCATCGTCCTGTTCATCAAGTCGCTCGAAAAGTGACGGCGCCGGATCGCGTCAAGAACTCCGACAGAGCTCGAAACCGAAGGACAGGTGGATCCTGGTGGTAGGGACGCACGGCCGGCCGCGTCGGATGGACTCTGCTTTCGTGGTGGACGCTGCACAAGGGTTTGCTTCATACGGTTTTTCACTCCGCTTCATCCCGTGCCATTCCTGACCGTTTCCCCATTCCTATCGACCGCAACAGCACACCCGTCCACGTGCAGACGATCCGGGCCTCGCCGTCGAATCCGATCACGCCGATCTGGTCGCGGGGGCCGAGCAGCTCCCGCCGCGCCAAGGCGATGGGAACGCCCTGCATCGAACCCGACTTGGCGAAGGCTTCTCCTCCTCCTCGAAGCGCAAGACGAGGAGCAGGACCTCCCCAGCGGGCATCTGCAGTATCCGCCGAGACCGAAGGAGTTGTCCGATCCCACATCGCCACCCTCCGCCGAAGTCCCCCACGTAGCTGCGCAGCAGCTCCATCTGGTGCATCGTCAGATCCGTGGCGGGGACATCGACGAGGACGACGGCGTCGAAGGAGAGGATCCGGACCGGCCCCGGCTCCGGGATGGCGAGACAGGCGTTTCGGATTCCAGAGACTTCGCAGCGGGGCAGGCGCCAGCCCTTGAGGCACCCATCAAAGATGGGCTTGGAAGAAGGGAGCGAGCTGCGACACGGCTTCATCGACATATTGCGGGATGTCGTAGAGCTTCACGTGTCCTGCGCCTTCGACGAGGTAGAGGTCTTGTTTTCGCTGGCGGCACGGGCGATGAGGTCGTCGCTCATCCATTTGGATTCCGCCACGCTTCCGGCGATGGCGAGCAAGGGCTGGGTGGGGAAGACCTCGGCGAAGTGATAGGCGTCGTAAGTGGCGAGTTAGGGTGACGGGTGTTCTCACTTCATGTATTTGTCGATGAACTGGAGGACCTTCTCGGGATAACGGCCGAAGTAGTTGTAGCCGTCCTTGAAACGGTGCGGCGTGTCCCGGATCCAGAGCAGTTCCTTTTCCGTGCTGCCGAGCAGGTCGAAGGTCTTCTGCGCGTCTTCGGGATTGCGGGTCCAGGCATCTTCCAGCACCTGCACCATGAGCACGGGCATCTTCACGCTGGCGGCCCAGAGGTGCGGCGTCATTTCGGCGGCGGTGAAGGCGCCCATTTTCAGCAGCTCCAGGTCGATGAGTTCCTGGTATTGCGAGACGCCTTGCAGCGAGGAGAAGGCTTCGTAAATCGCGGCCATGGAAACGACCATGGGGCTGACCATGCAGCGCACGTTCTCAAACAGCTCCGGGCGGCGATGGATGGCGTGGTATTGCGAGTTGCCGCCCATGCACTGGCTGTAGAGGGCGACCTTCATCTTCGAGAGGCGCGGATGGGCATCGACATATTTTTTGACGCCCACGCAGTCGCGCCACTCCCAGTTGCCGATGCCGCTGAGGCCGCCATTGGCCGCGGCGCTGTTGCCGTGGTTGCGGATGTCGTAGGTGAGCACGTTGTAGCCGGCGTCGGCGAGGTGTTTGTATTGGATGACAAAATCGATCTCGACGGCGTCGAAGTGGCTCCACGGCGCGCCGAAGTGGCCGGGGAAGCCGGAGCGGCACATGGGCAGGGCGTGGTTGAAGATGACGAGCTTGTCGCTCTCGCCGCCTTTGGCCGGGATATACCAGCCTTCCAGCGGGGTGCCGTCGTCGGAGGGGATAAAGACATCGTGCCAGCCGGTCATGCCGTAGTCGTCCGGCGTCTTGTGGATGAAGCTGCGCAGCGGGCGGACGATCTCCGCCATGCCTTTGACCTTGGCGTGGTCTTCCGGGGAGATGGTCTTGAGTTGTTCGAGGGCCTTTTCGAGCCGCTCCCGGGGTATTCTGCTCATGGTGATGGAAGGGTGAAGTGGGTTGGATGAAGGGGCTTCCCAGATGAAAACCGGAAGCCCGCATCGTTTTTCAGACTACACCACCCGCGCGCCAACCCGGTAGATCGATCCTGCGCAATTCTTGCCTGATTGTCCGAGGTTCTGGAATCGGATTGCGACCCGGTGGGTTGCCTTTAGAATGGCAGACCATCACCGCCATGAGACGCAAAGCCCATTCCCGAGCTCCCCGGCATCCTGCCGGAGCCGAAGAAACCGGTGGGTCGGAAGAGAAAGCCACGCAGTCCCTGACGCAGAGTCTCCTTGGCTTGATCCAGCAGGAGGGTGAGTGGCCCAGCGCGATTCCCAATCTGACCTTTCACCGCTTCGATCACCCCACGAAACCCACCGGCTACCTGTTGGAGCCAAGCATCTGCCTGATCCTGCAAGGCTCCAAGCACGTCATCCTGGGAGAGCGGCACCACACTTATGGGACGGACCGCTTCTTTGTCGTCTCGATTGATCTGCCGGTGATTGCCCAGATTCTGGAAGCCAGCCCGGCCGTTCCCTATCTCGGCATGGTGCTCAAGCTCGACCGGATGGAGATCGCCCGGCTCGTGATGGAAAGCCCGCTGCCTCCCATGAAAACCGCGCCCGTGGGCCAGGCGATTGAAATCAGCGAAGTCACCAAGCCTCTCCTCGGAGCCATCACCAGATTGATCGAGCTGCTGGATGAGCCGGAGCTCATTCCGGTGCTCTCACCATTGATTCAGCGCGAGATTCTCTGCCGTCTCCTGCTCACTCCTTGCGGCCCGAAGATCCGGCAGATCGCCGTCGGCGGTAGTCCCACGCATCAGATCTCCCAGGTGATTGATTGGATCAAAAGGAACCTGCGGGAGAAGCTCCGCGTGGAGGACCTCGCCGCCCGTGCGGGCATGAGCGTTTCCACGTTGCACCACCACTTCCGCACCCTGACCTCGCTCAGCCCCTTGCAGTTTCAAAAACGCCTGCGGCTGAATGAGGCCCGGTGGCTGATGCTGGAGAACCGCATGGACGCGGCGAGCGCCGCCTTCGACGTCGGCTACGAAAGCCCCTCCCAGTTCAGTCGCGAATACAGCCGCCTGTTTGGAGCTCCGCCGCTTCGCGACATCAAGAATCTGGCCGAGACGTGATCTCCTTTGATCAGGAAAACTCTCCTGCAAGCATCAACCTCCGAGCAACCCCGCTGAAACCACCACCATGAAAAACGTCGGCTCCAAAAACAACACCCTCGAAATCGCGGCAGACATCCATTTCCCCGAAGGATTCTCCGAGGACGGAAAATACGCCGCCATCGTCTGCCCCCACCCTGCCGGCGGCGTGAAGGAGCAGACGGCCTCTCTAAGCCGCCAGACTCGCGGCAGAGGGTTTCGTGACCATCGCCTTCGACGCCTTCCATCTGGTGGACCTGTTCCTGACCCAGCCGATCCAGTGCGGGCACGCGGTGGATCAGCGACCGCGCCGCCAGCAAGGACAAGCATCTGCACCTCGTTCCCGGCGGGTCGCACATCGGCATGTATGACAAGCCGGACCTGGTGAGCGAGGCCATGTCGAAGTTCGGCCCCTTCTTCAAAGCCCATCTCTGATTCATCGATCCTCGCTGAAGGACGTGTAGGAACACTACGGATGCGTGAAGGGCGAGAAGGAGCTGCTCATCGCCGAAGGCGCGACCCATTACGACCTCCACCCCCAGCCGCCCCCCCGCTGCCGAAACGATTGGGAAACCATATGAAATACATTGGCGTGCCAAGATCCCTTCACATATCGGGGCCAATCCTGGTCCCGGTGCTTGCCAAAACCGCCACCATGCGCACTCCATGAATATCCGTGTGGCCACAAAAGAAGACTTCGACCAAATCTGGCCCATCTTCCACGAGATCGCCGCGACCGGTGAAACCTATGCCTATCCGCGGGACATTGGCCGTGAACAAGCCCTGATGCTCTGGATAGACACCCCCAGAAAGACCTGGGTGTTCGAGGAAAACGGGGCCATTCTGGGCACCTACTACATCAAGACCAATCAGCCCGGTCCGGGCAGCCACGTCTGCAATTGCGGCTACATGGTGTCAGCCGCAGCCAGAGGGCGCGGTCTGGCCACAGCCATGTGCGAGCACTCCCAAAAAATGGCAAAATCACTGGGGTACAAGGCCATGCAGTTCAATTTCGTGGTATCCAGCAACGAGGTCGCCGTAAAGCTCTGGAACAGACTCGGCTTCGCTACCGTAGGCCGACTACCCAAAGCGTTTCAGCATCCTTCCTTGGGCTACGTGGATGCGCTGGTTATGTACAAATGGCTGGATTTGCCGGAATCCGAGCCGGAAGAAACCTGAAAGCAGACAGATCTCCCAATGAGCGGTGGGATCCGATCTGAGACGCCCTCGGATCTCCCGGCTTTATCCACCGTCTGACCATCGAGGCGTTTCTTCACACGCCCACAGCTCGCATGGGAACGGCGACCACCAGCAGGCGTATGAGCCCTACCCGCGTGATGGCGAAGCCGACGGAGACCGTGGCGACGGGGATGAAGCGGGAACGGGCTCAGGCTTCCCGGTCGGATCTCCAGGTTCCATCCGGTTTCTGACTGAGGCGCCATCGATGCGGACCGATCGCCGTGCCTTTGGCGGTCCGGTAGGAAGGAATGTCGAGGAGGATCTCCCCGCCGTCCCGATACCATTCCGCGACCAGGGTCACACCATCTGCGAACGTCACCAGACCGTCGCACCCACCCCTCTCATCGCCTTCGACGACGACCGTCCCCATGGGAAACGCATGGCTATGGGTGAAGGCAAACCGCATCCTGATTTCTGCCAGACTTTTGCCGCCGATGCAACGGGAACTCGCGCCGCCGGGATTCGCACGGCCGTTGCTCCCATTCGGCGCCCGGACGCGCACGCGCACAGCGGCTGGCAGAATCGGGCGTGTATTGATTCAACAAGCCCGAAAGAACCACCTCGGCGCACTGGCGCATTTCTCGAACAGGGTCCCTGCGTCGGCGACTGCTACACCGAAGAACGGGCCATGGGGCGAGGCGTGAACTGGGATTGAGTTTCAGGTTCCAAGCCCGGAGAGGTCTGAGATCTCGAACTGAAAGATGCCCGCAGGAATGCTCACCCGCCCTCCGTCCGGTGGATTCGCTGGAAGTACTCCTTCACCCCGTCCTTGACCGCGTCGGGAGCGTCGTCGCGACGGACGAAGGACTCATCGACGAGCTCTTCGAGGAAGACATTGATCTCCTCGGTCTTCGCGGCAGTCTCCTCTTCGACGCGGAGCCTCTCGACGACTTCGGGAGAGGCCTCCTTGAACGCCAGCACCATGCAAGCCAACGCGAGTCCGCAAACGAAGGCGATAAGGCGGCGAGGCCAATGGTAGGCCACCTGCGCGGCGGTGGCTCGCTCCTGCAGTTCGTAGACGGCACCGCCGCGCTTCTCCCGCCGGAAATGCAAATAGGAGGAAAGCGCATCCTTCAACCCGAAGAAATCGTCCGCGAAACGCGCCGTCGCCTCGTCGTCCCGTCTCGCGAAGCTCCACCCCAGCAATGCCGTGGCCAGCACGGCAAGCGGCAGCGCGATCAGCCATTCCGCCGGAACGGCATAGCCCCGCACAATGTAGAGCAAGGAAACGACGAACAGGACGAACGCCCCGGTCCCCGCTCCCCGGATGAGGCAGTCGAACAGGCGGAAGCGGTTGAGACGCCGGCGCAGCGAGGAAACGAAGCGGTCGATCGGGTTCTGCTCGCTCATGGTCGATCCATCGGACGAGGCAGCTTACCGAAGGGGACCGCGCCGATCAATCCCATTCTCCCCGATTCCGAAAAAGCCGGAGACGTCGGATCACGATCGGCGGATGGTGTAGCGCAAGGCGGGCGAAACACCGCCGGGCCCCATCGCGCGGACAAGCACTTTCGTTTTTCCCGGCTTCACCCGCACGAAGCAACGCCAGCGGTCGACCCTGCCGGAAACGGCGCGGTAGGGTTTCTTGCCGATCTTCGACTGGATGCGCGCCGCCGCAGTCGAGGTGCCTTTCAAGGCGACTTTCGCTTTCTCCGTCTTGATCTTGAGCTTGCCGATGGCCCGGATCGTGGGTTTCACCGGACTGGGTTCCACCGGAGCCAGCGGCGGTCCGAGATCGGAGTCGTTGATCGCGGCGAACCCCTGCCTTGCGATGCCCTCGACGGAGGTGAAGTCTCCGCCGACGAACACGGTGCTGCCCGACACGGCCAGGGCGTAGACCGTTGCACCGCCGCCCGACAGAAGCGGAGCCCAAGCCGTCGCGGACGGAGACGGGGCGCCGGCCGGATCGATCGCCGCGAGCAAAGAGCGAGGCTGCCCGAAAACCGAGGAGAAGGCCCCGGCGACGTAGAGTTTCGATCCCGCCAACGCCATGGTGCCGACGCTGCCTGCGGCAAGGGGATTCCATGGCTGGACAGTCCCTGTTGCCGGAGACACCGCACAAAGATAGTTCCTCGCCGTGCCGTTCACCTGGCTGTAGGCACTGCCTCCCATGTAGACCACGCTTCCATCGCCCGCGAGAGCGGAGACCGATCCGGAATTCGCATTCGCCGTGAATCCGCTCAGCCCATCGCCGTTCAATGGCGAAACCGCCGCCATGCGCGTGCGCGCAATGCCTCCGATGTTCGCAAACTGTCCTCCGGCGTAGACCGCCGCGGCGGTCGGATGGATCGAAAAGACCGCGCCGTCGGGATTGGGATCGAAATTCCCATCCAGCACGCCCGTCGCCGCATCCAAGGCCACGAGACGCTGAAAGGCGAGGAGTCCCACCTGTGTGAAGAAGCCGCCGACATACAGCTTTCCATCGTAGTGGGCGAGCGTGCGCACGGCCAGGTTCGGAATCGGATTCCAGCTCGGCAAGGCCGCTCCGTTCACGTCCACCGCCGCGAGATTCAACCGACCGTAGCCTGCCACGTTGTTGAAATCTCCGCCCACGTAGACCACTCCGTTTCCGGGATTCACCGCAAGGGCGTAGACGTCGCCTGTCGTGCCCGGATTCCACGGCAGCACTGCGCCGGTCCCGAGATGGATCGCGGCCAGGTTGGCCCTTGGCAGACCTCCGACCGTCGTGAAATTGCCTCCGATGTAGACGCGGTTGCGCGCCGCATCGACCGCGATCTCGAAGACATGGCCGTCCGTTCCGGGAAACTGGGGGAGAAGCTGCGAACCCGCTTCCGCGCTCGAGAGGAGAACTCCGCACAGAGACGCGCCGACGATTCGAAGGAGTCGTTTCATGCGTATGTAGTCGAGGGCTGTTCCAACGAACCAAGCCGCCCCGAATACGCTTCCTCAAAGAAAGCGCGAGGACGCATGACGGGAGGTAGATCCTGTGCCTTCCCCTTTATCCGCTTTCGAAGGAAAACGCAAGATCCAACCGAATCCGCTCCGTTGGATCCGGAGCGGATTCGCCATCCCCTTCCCTCTCCGCTTTTTCACAATCCGAACACCCATCGACCCACCGTCCACATCGTCAGCGGGATCAGGATCACGAAGAGCAAGTCCACCCAGATGCCTGCCTTCACCATCCGTGGCAGGGAGACCAGACCGGTGCCGAAGGCGATGGCGTTCGGCGGCGTGCCGACCGGGAGAGCGAAGTCGGCGCTGGCGGCGAGCGCCACGGGAACGCAGAGGAGCAAGGCGGGCTGGTCGACGGCCACGGCGAGCGAACCGATCACCGGAAGGAAGGCCAGCGTCGTCGCGGTGTTGCTCGTCAGAGCCGTCGCCACCACCATGATCGCGCAGACGAGGACGACGAGGAGCAGAGGATGCCATCCTCCCATGCCCTCCAAGGCCTTCGCCATGGCGGCGGCCAGCTGGGTGCTCTCGATGGCGGAAGCGAGACTCAGCCCTCCACCGAAGAGGACAAGCACATCCCAGGGCATTCGCTTCAGGCAGGTCCAGTCGAGCACGAAGACCCCCTTCTTCGGATCGGCGGGAATGGCGAAGAGCAGCAGGGCCACGCCCATCGCGATTACCTCGTCGGTGAGGGTGGGAAGATGGACCTTCCAGAGTTCGCGGCTGACCCAGAGGCTCGCGGCCAGGGTGAATCCGCCCCCCACCACCCACTCCGGCCAGCTCATGCGCCCCAGTCCGCGGCGTTCCTCCATCAGCGCCTCGCGGACGCCGGGCATGTCGGTGTTGTCGATGCGGAAGCTCACCCGGGTGAGGATCAGATGGACGAGGGGAAGCGAAATCAGGACGAGGGGCAGACCGAGCATGAGCCACCGCCCGAACCCCACCTCCACCCCGTGGGTCGCCTCCATGTAGCCCTTCAGGATCGCGTTCGGCGGCGTGCCGATCAGGGTGCCCATGCCGCCGATGTTCGCCCCGTAGGCGATCGCGAGGACGAGGGCCGCACCGAACCCCGCCGCGGCGGCGCGTCCCCTGGACTCGCGGATCATTCCGTGGACGGAGAGGCCGATGGGCATCATCATCATCGCGGTGGCCGTGTTGCTGCTCGTCCAGAGACTGATGGAGGTGGTCGCGACGAGGAAGCCGAGAAGCAGCGAGCGAGGGCGCGTCCCTACCCGGGCGATGATGGCGAGAGCGATGCGCCGGTGCAAGTTCCAGCGCTCCATCGCAAGCGAAAGCATGAAGCCGCCCATGAAGAGAAAGATGACCGGGTCGGCATAGGGTGCAGCCGCCTCGCGCACCGCATTCTTCCCTTCGGTGATTCCCAGCGCCGGAAGCATCACGAGGGGAAGCAGCGCGGTCGCCGGAATGGGAAGGGCTTCCGTGACCCAGAGCAAGGCCATGGTCAGGGCCAGCAAGGCGACGCGCGTCGCCTCCGGGGTGAGCCCCCAAAGCGGTGGCGCTAGAAAGGTCGCGACCAGCATCGCGACACCGGCCAGAAGCCCGCCGCGCTGGCGCCAGCCATAGCCGCCTTCGTCAAGAAGCATATCGGGTTCGTCGTCGGGGTTCCCATTCATCGCGCGCGACTTTAGCGGCCGTCCCGACCGAACGGCAATGGAAAATCTCGCCGTGGAGTCCACGGCAGGCGGGCCAGCAATGCACAGCCCGTCGAAGATCCTGGCACATCCGCGGGGAGGCCAAGCAGGGCGAGCGCTCCAAAGGCCTGCCCGGCGCCGCGTTCCGCAGGCACCGACGCTCCACCCCGGGAAACAAGAGGCAAAACCGCTCCGCCGCCATCGGGACGGATTTTTCCTTTTCCCTGCGGCAAGGGAGCCGCTAAGCTCTGCAAGTTTTCCGAACCTTGCCTTCTCCATGAGCGACGACTCCCCGACTCCCCTGACCAAAGAAGACCTCGTCCCCGAAACCGTCGCCCCCGATCTCGAAGAGGAGATCGCCGGAAAGCTCGCCGAAGCGCGGACGCGGATCGGCGAGGAGCTGCGCAAAGTCATCATCGGGCAGGACGAGGTCGTGGAGCAGATGCTGATCGCCCTGCTCTCGGGGGGCCATTGCCTCGTCACGGGAGCCCCCGGCCTCGCCAAGACCCTGCTCGTGAGCACGATCGCGAAGGTCTTCGACCTTTCCTTCAGCCGCATCCAGTTCACCCCCGACCTGATGCCCTCGGACATCACCGGGACCGAAATCCTCGAGGACACGGCCGAAGGGAAGCGCGAGCTGGTCTTCAATCCCGGTCCCATTTTCGCGAACCTCATCCTCGCCGACGAGATCAACCGCACCCCGCCCAAGACCCAGGCCGCCCTCCTCGAGGCGATGCAGGAGAAGCAGGTCACCGTGGCGGGGCACAGCCTCGCCCTCGACAAACCCTTCTTTGTCCTCGCGACGCAGAACCCCATCGAAATGGAGGGGACCTATCCCCTTCCGGAGGCGCAGCTGGACCGCTTCATGTTCAACATCGTCATCGACTACCTCAGCGAGGACGAGGAGGTCGCCGTGGTCTCGCAGACGACGGGAGAGGGAGCCGAAGAAGTCAGGACGGTCTTCACCGGCACCGACCTCTTGAAATGCCACCAGGTCGTGCGCCGCGTCCCCATCGCCGAGGAAGTGGTGCGCTACGCCGTTCGCCTCGCCGCGAGTTCGCGCCCGGGCCAGCGGCACACGCCCGACTACGTCAAGGAATGGGTCAACTGGGGCGCCGGAACCCGCGCCGGGCAAAGTCTCGTCCTTGGAGCGAAGACCCGGGCGCTTCTCGACGGGCGGTCCCACGTAAGCTACGACGACATCCGCGCCCTCGCCGCGCCCGTGCTGCGACACCGCATCCTCACGAACTACCGGGCGGAGGCCGAAGGGATCACGGTGGAGGATGTGATCAAGAAGCTGGTCGAGATCACGGCGGAGAGGTGATCTCAGGTTTAAAGGATTGAGGTTTTGAGGATTCCAAGAAGAAGCCCCCTCAATCCCTCAATTTGACTTCGTTCCGCTCCGTCTATCTCCGCTCCGATCCTCAACACCTCAATGTCCTCCCTCGCCTTCCTCGACCCTTCCGCGCTGATGCGGGTGAAGTCGCTCGAACTCCGGGCGCGCATGGTCATGGAGGGATTCTGGAAGGGCCTGCACCGCTCGCCCTACCACGGCTTCTCGGTCGAATTCAGCGAGTACCGGCCCTATGTCCGCGGCGACGACACCCGCTTCCTCGACTGGAAGGTGATGGCCCGCAGCGACCGCGCCTACATCAAGAAATTCGAGGACGAGACGAACCTGCGCGCCCATCTCCTCCTCGATCGGAGCCGGTCCATGGCCTACGGTTCGGGAGGTTACTCGAAAGCCGACTATTCCGCGACTCTCGCCGCGACCTTCGCCTACTTCCTGATGGGGCAGCAGGACGCGGTGGGGCTGACCACCTTCGACCAGGGCATCGGCAGCCACTTGCCCGCACGGAACCGGCCGGGACAATTGCGCCAGATCCTCCTCCAGCTCGAGAAAGCCCCCGCTGGCGAAAGCACCGACCTCGGCACGGCGATGAAGGGCCTGCACGAGCTGGTCCGCAAGCGCAGCTTCATCGTCCTTCTGTCGGACCTGCTGGCTCCGGTCGACGAATTGGAGAAGCAGATCGGCTATTTCACGGCAGCCGGGCACGAGCTCGCCGTCTTCCAATTTCTCGATCCGCGCGAACTCGACTTCGATTTCGACAGGGCGACGCATTTCCGGGACAAGGAAAGCTCGCGCGATCTCTTCGTCGACCCCGCCGCGGCGCGTCCGGCCTATCTCGAACGCCTCCACGCCCATCTCGACGCGATCCGCAAGCTCTGCGCCCGCCACCATGCCGCCTACCGCCTCGTCCCCACCGACGAGGCGCTCGAGCAGGTCCTTTTCGAGTTCGTGAATCTGCGACGCGGGTGAGACGCCGCCTCACCCACCTTGGAACACGAAGGTGCCGAACGACCCGGGCACATGGAAATCCGGCGTCTCCGTACCGGGATGGATCCAGCTGATCCAGTCCTGCACGACTCCATTCGGTCCATGGGAAAATTCGGCACGATAGACCCCCGCGGTCATGCGGTCGCCCGAGAGGCAACCCAATTCGCGCAGCACCGCCACGGGAATCCGTCCTTCGACCCGGTAGCCGCCTTCTAGCAGCTCGCCCGCGAACTGGAGACCGGGAAAACGCCAGGAGTCGTCGAAGCGGCGATGGAACACCGCCTGATAGTCGTAGGCGCCTCCCCGCGGATCCATCTCGGCACCGTAGTAGGGAGTGCTCAAATCCGGAGACGTCGCGAAGAAGAGCTCGACCCGGTCGGACCCCAGCACGGCGGTGTCGGGATCGGACGAAGGGTCGAGAACGAGGTCGTCGTCCTCGACCTCGAAGCGGAAAGCGAAGGTCTCTCCGTCCCATACCGCCGAAAAGGCGGTCCAAGGGCAAGGCCGGTCGGTCCAGGGAAACTGGAAATCCTCGAGGAGGGAACCCTCGCCCGGATCGAGCGAAGAGGAAAAGCGGACGGAGTAGGTTTTCATAGGTTGTGGGAAGGCTTGCCGGGCTGGGCGCCAAGGTCGAACACCTGCTTCTTTTCGGAGGAGCTCCCCACTTTGTCAAATTCACGCGATTTCGCCCCTCGGCACCGGGTCAGACGAAGGGTTTCTTCACCACCTTCGCGGGATAGGTCTTGTCGCGGATGGCGACGAGCAACTCCGTCCCAGGATGGGACAGTCCGGTGGGCAGGTAGGCCAGGCCAATGCCCAGGCCGAGACCGGGAGAGAGCGACCCGCTGGTCAGTTCGCCTATCTTGCCGGAACCGTTCGCGGCGAAGAGTTCGTAGCCGTGCCGCAAGGGCGGGGCCTTGTCCAGAAGACGGACGGCGCACAGCCGTGTCGGCACCCCCTCCTGCCTCTGCGACGCGAGAGGGTCGCGTCCGAGGAAACCGCCGGGTTTGTCGAGCTTCACGAAAAAGCCGAGACCGGCTTCGAGCGGCGTGTGGACCTCGTCGAGGTCGTTGCCGTTGAGGGGATAGGCTTTCTCCAGACGCAACGTGTCGCGCGCGCCGAGCCCGCAGGGCACCGCCCCCGCCGCCAGGATCCGGTCGAACCACTCGCCGATCGCCTCGACCGGAGCGAACAGCTCGAATCCGTCCTCGCCGGTGTAGCCGGTCCGGCAGAGAATCAGCCCTCCCTCCCCCCGCGCGAGCCCGTTCCGCGAAGGCAGGTCGATCCCGGGCGCGATCCGGGACCAGAGATCCGCGCTCTCCGGCCCCTGCACCGCGAGAGCGCCGAACGCCGCGCTGCGGTCCTGAAAACTGACCCCTTCACCGGGATGGGCGAGGAGCCACTCGCGATCCCGGTCGATGCGGGCGGCATTGACGACGAGGAAGAAACTCTCCTCCCCGGCCCGATAGAGGATCAGATCGTCGATGATCCCTCCCGTTTCGTTGAGAAGCAAGGTATAGTGCCCCTCCCCGATGGAGAGGGCGGCGACTTCGTTGGTGAGCAGCCCGTCGAGCCACTCTGCCGCGCCGGGCCCCGAGACCTCGAATTCGCCCATGTGCGAAATATCGAAGACGCCGACGGAGGAACGCACCGCCTGGTGTTCGGCGACGATGCCCCGGTACTGGATCGGCATCTCCCACCCGGCGAAGGGAACGAGGCGTGCGCCGAGCGCGAGATGACGGTCGTGGAGGGGAGAGCGGTTCATCGCGCGTCAAGTGTCGATGGAGCGGACGCGAAGTCAACGGCAACGGCCTCCGACGGGAAAACCGCTTCCGCCATTCCCCCTCTTCCCGCCCTTTGCGTTTGAAATCCCCGCGATTCCCCGCACCTTCCCCCCCGATGATCCATGAAACGGGCAACCGCCTCCTCGACCAACTCGAGCGCCGCTTCGGCCGCCTCGCCCTGCCGAAGATCCTTCGCTGGGTCGCCGGCTTCCAACTGCTGACCTGGCTGCTCTCGCTTCTCTCGCCGGATTTCCTCGGCTGGCTCGTCTTCGATCGCGACGCCATCCTTTCCGGGCAGGTCTGGCGCCTTTTCTCCTGGGTGATCTATCCCGCCGCGGCGAATCCTCTCTTCGTCCTCTTCGCGCTCTTCTTCCTCTTCTTCATCAACGACGGCCTCGAGTCGGAATGGGACAGCTTTCGCCTGAACGTCTACGTCCTCGCCAGCGTCGCGGCGATCTCCCTGGTCGGTCTCCTTCCCGTCGCGGCGGGAGCGGGGCCGATGTTCAACCCCATCTTCTACTCCTCGGTCTTCCTGGCCTTCGCGACGTTGTTCCCGGACCAAGTCATCCATCTTTTCGGCATCATTCCGATCAAGGCGAAATGGCTGGGCTGGGCGAACGCCGCCATGCTCGGCGCCATGGCGGCGACGAGCTCCGCTCCCGTCCTTCTCGGCGCCATCATCCTCCTCGGACTGCTCCCCTACCTCCTCACCTTCGTTCCAGGCTTCCTCGCCGCCCTCCGGCGGGAGTCGGAGGCGAAAGTGCGGCGTCACAAGTTTCAGGAGCAGCAACCGGCCGGCACCGCCTTCCACGAATGCGCCGCCTGCGGAGCGACGGAACAGACCCACCCGGGCCGTGAGTTCCGCGTCGCCGCCGATGGGGAGGAATACTGCGACATGTGCCGCAAAGCGTAGGAAAGTCAGAAATCCGATTTTCGGACTTCTGAGCTTCACAAATCGACGTACTGCGGCTGATAGACCTCGGGGCGACGGTCGAGATAGATCTTGCGGATGCCGAAGCCCAGAGCCACAAGGAAAGCCAGGCCGAGAGCGAGATAGATGTAGGTCCAATCCATCGGCAACTCGGTCTGGGCGACGATGGCATCGGAGGGCGGCGAACTGCGCCCGTCCTCCGTCACGAGAACGACGCGAAGCTCGTACTGGCTCACCGGATTGAGGTTCGAGACCTTGGCCTTGACGAGACGGTCGATGCGCTGGATGTCCACCTGGGAATAAGGCACCCATACGCTTTCCGGCACGCCCGTCTCGGCGTTTCTCATCATTCCACGCAGTTCGACCTCGTATCGCGAAGGCCCGACATGCCTGGGAGCCGTCCAGCCGATGACGACGGATTCGCTGCCGGTCTCCAGAACGGTGAGATCCTCGGGGCGACGCAGCGTGGCATCCAGATTCCGTGGCGCGAGATCTCTCGTCACGAATCCCATGGGGCTGCGGTGCAGTTCGCGCTCGTGTCCTTGCAGCGTCTCTTCCCAAGCGCTCTGCCCATTCCCCACCCCTTGGGCGGGCGCAGGGACTTCGGGAGGAAGGGAATCGGTGTACGGCAGCGAGGGCGACGCGTCCGGCTCGGCCGTGACGGCTCCCCCGCCACCGAGGCGGAAGCCTTTCGCCGGCAGATTCGGAGCGGCCGGTTTCGCCGCCGCCGGGGGTGCCCCCTCCGGCGCGACGACATTGCCGAGGAGACGGATGGGGAGGGTCTGGTCGTTTCCGGAAACGCTCATCGTCACGTCGACCGGCCCTCGGCGCGAGGCGATGGGGAAAAGCCCGATGGAGAGATTGACCGACGAGAGCGGTCCGAGCTGAGGGCCGGGATTGGTGAGCAGGCGGAAGGGCTCGGGAACGTGGAACTCCAGCGGCACGCCGACTCCGCCCCGGTTCGTCACCGTGATGCCGCGCTCGACGGAGCGCCCCGCCTCGACTTTGCCGAAATTGATGATCTCCCCGGAAAGCGAGTCGGCCACCGCCACCTCGAGCCGGGCCGGCACGACCGGAGCGATGGCGCGGACGGATTTGGCGTAGCCGTTCTTGAGGAAGAACTCGACCGTTCCGTCGAAGGGAGCGGTGTCCGTCGCGCCCAGCTTCACCGGCACCCGGGTCGATTGCCCCGGGGCGAGGACGTAGCCTTCGAGCAAGCCGGCCTGGAGACGCGTGCTCGCCCTCGCCTCGACGACGACGGGCTTTTCCCCGGGATTCTTCAACTCGATCTCGCCGCGCCGCTCGCCGCTCGCCTCGTCGAGAACGAGTTCGATCGCTTCGGTCACGACCTGGAAGGGATCCCCGCCGATGCCGACGAGCTTCGTCGTTCCCGACTTGCTGCGGCTGAAGCTGAGGAAATAGCTCGTCTCCCCCATCAGCTCGGGGCGGAAGGCGATCTTCAGGACCCTGGCCCCGCGCGGACCGAGGACCAGCTTGCCGTCGGCTGGATCGAGCAGATGCCAGGGCGGAGCGAGGAAAATCTGGCGCTCCAGCGAACCGTTGCCGAGATTGCGCACTGTCAACGACTGCACCGCCTCGCTCCCGACCATGACCTCGCCGAAATCGACCTGCCCGGGCGCCTGGACCTCGGTCTTGAGGTCGGCGAGGTCGATGTCGTAGCGCATCTCCGACGAATAGCGCCCGCCCCGATACCGCACCGCAAAGGAGAAGGCGTCGCTCGTCGCGCTGGAGGCCGGGTCGGCCCAATAGGTCACGATGGCCTTGTTCCGCTCGTTCGGCTTGCTCACCAGGGAGACGATCTTGCCGGCCGAAGGGAAGGCGCGAATGAGGAACTCGACGGAGGCCCCGGGCGTCTTCGACTCCGCCCGGATCTCGAAGGTGACCTCGTGGCCTTTCAGGGCCTCGACCCGTCCCGTCACCGGCACCGGGACGCCGATCTCGTCCTCGGTCTGGGCGCGGGGGGCTTCGGTCTTGCGGTTGAAGAGCCCGCCCCCGTTGAAGAGCTGCGCCTGGAGAGCGCCACCCGCGAAAAAGCACGGCAGCAGGACCGCCGCCGCGAACCGCCGACCTTCGATCTGGAGGGATCGCTTCATCTTCAACTCGTTCCAATGCGTCTCCGTTCTCGAAGCAAGAACCGCGAAACGGGGCCTAGAATACACCGAATCCACGATTTTCCCAAGATCATTCCAGCGGGAGACCGCGCAGGCGACGCCGCAGCAAATCGAGGGAAAGACGGACGACGCGCTGTTTGAAGCTGATCCGGTCGACGGGAAAGAAATAACGTTTCGCGAAGACACGACCTCCGCGCGACGCCAGGGCCACGTGGACGGTGCCAACCGGCTTCTCCTCCGATCCCCCGCCAGGGCCGGCGATTCCGCTGACGGCGATGGCATGGTCGGCCCCGCTCGCCCCGAGGCACCCCCAGGCCATGGCGCGCACGACCTCGTCGCTCACCGCGCCGCAGGTCAGGAGGATATCGCCAGGCACGCCGAGGAGAGCCGACTTCGCCTCGTTCGAATAGGTCACGTAGCCCCGGTGAAAGACCGCGCTCGAGCCGGGCACATCCGTGAGCGTGCTCGCGATCAGTCCGCCGGTGCAGCTCTCCGCCGTGGCCACCGTCTCGCCCCGGTCCGAGAGCAAGCCCACGACGACCTCCTCGATCGGGGTTTCGCTCTCCACCACGATCTCCATCGCGAACTCCCGCCTCACGATCACCGAAGCCGCCTCGACCGACGCCTCCCTTCCGATGAGCCGCAGGTCCACCTCGCCGAGCCGGGCGCAGTAGCCGAGCTCGAGACCGCCGAAACCCGCCAGCAAGGGCTCGAGGACCGAGGCCAGGTTCGACTCACCCACTCCGTGGAGGCGGAAATTCCGCCAGGCGGGCGGAGGGGCTTCCTGTCCGGCCAGCTTCGCCAGCGCCGGGCCGACAAGGCGCTCGAACATCGGCTCCAGCTCCCGCGGCGGTCCCGGCAGGAGGAAGAGGTGCGGCGATCCCACCCGCTCGTCGGCAGGCAGATACAGCCCCGGCGCCGTCCCGTGCGGATTCTCCAGCACGACCCCGCCCTCCGGCACCATGGCCTGGCGGTCGTTCGACGGATTCTGCCGCAGGCCCCGGGCTCGGAACATCCCGTGGATCGTCGCGAGCACGCCCTCGTCGAGGGAAAGCGCCCGCCCCAGCATCTCCGCGACGATCTCGCGGGTGACGTCGTCGCTCGTCGGACCCAGACCACCGGTCACAAGAAGGACGTCGCAGCGGGGAAACGCCTCGGCCAGGGCCGTGCGGATCTCCTCGCCGTCGGGGATCGTGGTCTGGCGCTGGATGCGCAGGCCGAGCTTGAAGAGCTCGCGCCCGAAGTAGGCCGCGTGGGTGTTCACCACCCTGCCCAGCAGCAGTTCCGTGCCCGTGTTGAGGACTTCGAGACGCATGGACGGGAAGGGGAAATGCGTTCTCCCCCTCACCCCTGCGCTCCGGAGGCCGCGGGCGGAGTCGGGAGAAAGTCGAGCGGCACGCGCGGCGCGTCGGACCAGAGATCCTCCAGCCGGTAGACGTCGCGCAGCTCCTCGTGGAAGATGTGGACGACGACATCCACGTAGTCGATCACCACCCAGAGGCTCCCCGCATCGCCGTCGGCGGAACGGGGCCGCTCCCCGACCGCCTCCTCCGTCTTGTGGCGGACGTCCCGGGCCACCGCCTTCAGGTGCGGCACCGACGTCGCCGTGCAGATCACGAAATAGTCGGCGAGATTCGAGATCCCGCGCAGATCCAGCACCACGATCTCCTCGGCATGGATCTCGTCGGCGATTTTCGCACAGGTCTTGGCAATGGTCAGGGCGTCACTCAAAGGCGTGAAAGGCCCAGAAACGGGCAGAGAGCAAGTTGCCGGACTTTCCCGACTTCGCAAACGCCAAATCGCCCCGTCGAAGCACCGCTTGAACTCCGCCCCGATCCCGGCGACCTTTCCCGCCGATGAAACTGCCCTCCCCTCTTTCCGTGATGCTCGCGGCCGCCCTGCTCCTCGTCGGCTGCCGATCCCTCGACTCCCGCACGCAGCGGCTGAACCTCGGCATGACGAAGGATCAAACCGTCTCCCTCCTCGGCAGAGACTACAAAACCGTCGGCGCCCGGGAGACCGCCGACGCGAGCAAGGCCGAGGTGATCCGCTACGACGACCCGAAATACGGGGAACTCCTTCTCTATTTCCGCGACAACAAGCTCGTCCAGTGGGGCGACATCCGCATCCTCGACAACATGCCCGAGTCGATCCGCTGAGGAGAGGCGGTGAAATCCGAAACTCCTAGCTTCTAGCTCCTAGCTTCACCCTGAGCGCGTCGTACCCGACGATGCGCTCGTATTTCTCCTCGCGCTCGACCCTTTCCTCGGTCTCCAGAACCTCGACCGAGGCCACTCTCACAGCGAGCTTCTGCAGCAGGGTCCGCACCAGCAGCCGCGCGTGCGGGGCTCCGAGGCACAGGTGGGTCCCGAAACCGAAGGCGAGGTGCGGATTCGGCTTCCGGTTCAAACGGATCTCGTCGGGCGAATCGAACACGGCCTCGTCGCGGTTCGCCGACGACCAGCAGAGCGAGACGCGCTGGCCTGCCGGCACGGTCGCACCGCCCACCTCCGTATCCGCCGGACAGACCCGGCCGATGTGCGTCAGCGGGACGTAGACCCGGAAGAACTCCTCGCTCGCGAGGATGGCTCGGCCCGGATCCTCGCGGAGAAAATCGAGCGCCTCGGGATGCTCCGCCAGGTAGCCGAAGATGTTCGAGACCGTGTGGATGATGGTGTCGCGCCCGCCCGCGAAGGCGAGGTTCGCGAAGCCCATCGCCTCCTCGCGCGTCAGACGCCGTCCACGGAACTCCGCATGCGCCAGCGCACTGAAGAAATCCTCGCCAGGCACCGCCTCGGCGCGGTCGAACTGCGCGTGCAGATAGTTCTCCAGCTCCGTCCCCGGCTTGATCCCGTCCCGCACGCGGAAGACGTGGATGCCCCAGCCGATCCAGGTCGCTGCCTCCGTCTCCGGCACGTTCAGAAGGTAGGTCAAGGCATGAGACTGCAGGGGAAGGGAGAACTGGTAGACGACCTCCGTCGTCTCCCGCGCCAGCGCCTCGTCGAGGAGGCGCTCGACCAGAGCCTCGACCTGGGCGACCATCTCCGGCTCCCTCGCCCGCCTGAAGAAGGGATCGACGATGGCGCGGTACTCCGTGTGCTCCGGAGGATCGACCTCGATGGGGAGCTGGCGCATCGAGCGCACGTCCTCCTCGGAAGGAATGGGCACACGGAAGGGCGCGTCGGAGCTGAAGGTCTGCCAATCCTTCGCCGTGCGGCGGACATCCTCGTGGCGGAGGATCATCGTGATCGGCTCTCCGCGGAAAGGGCATTGCAGGACCGGAGCCTCGGCACGGGCTTCTTTGAACGGATCGGGATGCGGATGAGTCATTGGGACGGACGAAGAGGAGCCAGCCGCATTCTAAAGAGACAACTTTTTTCCCGCAAGGACGCAAATCCTGTGCTCCATTTCCGTAAACCCCGCCAGACGACGATGAAACCTTTTCTGCTGACCTGCCTCCTCGCCCTCGCCTCCCTGCCCCTCGGACTCTCCGCCCAGGAGCAAAAGGGCATCGAGGGGCAAGAGGCCCCGTTGCTCGATGTGGAGACATGGATCCAACTGCCCAAGGGCAAGGACAGAGTCGAACTCACCGACTACCCCGGAAAGATCGTCGTCCTTCTCTTCTTCCAGCACTGGTGCCGAGCCTCGCAGGAGCGCGAGCTGCCCGTGCTCAAGAAGCTCGTCGACCACTACAAGGGCAACGAAGGCATCGTCTTCCTCGCCATCCAGACCACTTTCGAAGGCTATCTGGAGAACACCTCCGACAAGCTCGCCGTCACGGCGAAGAAATTCGGCCTGAAGATTCCCTTCGGTCACAGCCCCAAGCTCGCCGGCATGCCCAGCGTCAGCGCCAAATACAAGCCCGGCGGCACGCCCTGGTGGGTGATCGTCGACCGCAAGGGCATCGTCGAATACAACGGATTCATCCTCAACGAGGAGGAGGCGATCAAGGGATTCGACAAGATGCTCGCCGGCAAGCCCGTGGACTGAGAAGGGTGGGCGCTCTTTCCCCTCCATCCCAGACTCAGTCCAGATCCTCCTCGAAGACGAGTTCGTGGCTCTCCGGGAAGACCTTCTCCTTCCTCTCTCCGCGGAGGCTGTAGACGATCGCCGTCTCCTTCAGTGCGGAGGGAGCGGGGTCCTCGCCCTCCGCGCCGAAACGGGTGTTCAGCACGATGCGGGTGTCGCCCCGCTCCAGCGCCCCGCGGAGGATCCGGGTCGTGTCGACGCCACCACGGCTCCCCTGCCGACGGTAGATCGCCGAGAGAATCGCGAGCTTGCGGGGCAGCTTCTCCTCCCCGTTCGCGACCTTCTCCAGCGCCTGGATCTCCCGCTCGACGGCGAGCGCCTCGTCGAGCCTTCCCGCCTGGGTGAAGCGAAGCTTCATGGCGTTCAGGGCGTCCCGGTATTTGCGGTTCAGCGGCTCCGTCGCCTGACGCGTCGCGCGCTGCCAGCCCTCGCGCAGGGTGGACAGTTCGGACGGCTCGGCGGGTTCCTCCGCCGCCAGCGACAGGGAGAGGACCGGGATCAGGAATGCGGCAAGAAGAGTTCGGATCATCGGATTGGCAACGGAGAGCGATTGAACGACAGTCGTCTTCCCGGATCCCATTACACCGATTCGTTGGCGCTCTGTCGATAGTTTTCGATCCTCCGCTTTCATGCCCCTGCTCTCCTTTCTCGCCGAAGCCCTCTTCCACGGTGCCTGCGGATGGATCGGCCACCATGCCGTGCGCCTATTGACCCTGGGACGGATCGAAATCGGCCACGGCGCAGACTCCGAGGCCCCGCTGGCGGAGTGGATCGGGGTATCCGCCCTGCTCGGGTTGGCGAGCGGCGCCTGGTGGATGGCGGCAGCAGGCTGAGCGTCTCCCACGACCACCGTCTGGCCTTCGGACCCTCTCCGGTTGAAAGGGTTTGAACCACGGATTCACACGGATGGACACAGATTCAGGTATATCTCCACCATGCGGGCTATCTGTGTGAATCCTGTGCCATTTGATGCTTCGCACCTATCTCCGCTTGCACTGATGGTGGTTTAGAATCCTCACCAAGCCCGCGGTCCTCTTCAATCCTTCTCCCTCGTGAAGAGAATCTTCGCTGCAAGGAGCCCGGCGAGAAATCCGAAAAAATGTCCCTGCCAGGAAACCCCCGGAGCGCCGGGCAGCACACCGCCGACCATTCCTCCATAGAGCACGAGGACGACGATGGACACGAAGATCCAGAAGGGCGAACGCTCCACGATGCCCCGGGCGAGGAGAAAGCCCAGATAGCCGAAGACGAGGAGGCTCGATCCGATGTGGTTCGTGCCGGAAGGCCCGAGGGTCCAGAGCGCGCCGCCGGCGAGGACGACGATCACGAGCGTCGCCATGAGAAACAGCCGCCGCCCTCCGATCAGGACGATGCCCCCCAGAACGAGGAAGGGCAGGGTGTTCGAGGCGAGGTGACCGAAACCTCCATGGAGAAATGGCGCGGCCCCGATCCCGAGCAAGCCGGCGAACTGGCGGGGACGGATCCCGAAGCGGTCGAAGGATCCGGGCAGGACGAGATCGAGAATCTCGACGCCCCAGGGAATCGCGGCGAGCGCAAGAAGAAGGCCGAGATTCGAACGCACGGCTCCGATCCAGGACTCGCGGCGGTGGTCGGCGGGAAGAAGGGCAACGGGCGGCATGTCCGGAAAGATACACGCCAAAGGAAACGGAAGGCGACCAAAAGACAGACGCGCCGCCGGCCTTCGACGGACGGCTGTCCTTCCGAACCCAGCGATGCCCCCGATGGCCCGGCAGGAACTTTGAACCGAAACCTTGAACCTGAAACTTCCTACCGCTCCGCCACGCGACCACCCTCCCCGGCCGCGAGCACGCGCAACCTCACCCTCTGCGTCGTGTGCCCGCCGTCGGCACCGGTCATCAGGTGGAAATCGCGCACCGTCGGCTCCACGATCTTCGCGGCGGTGATGAAGAGGCGCTGTTCGTCCTGTCCCGGCTGGATCATGAGCCCGTTCAAACCGATGTTGTCGACGTAGACCCCGTGCGGCAGGTTGCGTCCCGACTCCTCCTTGCCGAACTGGATCTCGCCCTCGAACCCGCCCCGCTCCGCCGCGACGAGGGCGGTGATGGTCTCGCCGGGACGGATCGCGAACTCAAGCACGCCGTCCTCCGCCACTTTCCCCGATTCGCCATCCGGCTTCAGACTCACCCGGATCTTCGCGTCCTTCGCGAGGACGACGGGAGCCGCCTTGCCCGCGTCCTTCTCCACCTTGCGCCCATCGACCACGGCTCGCGCCGTCAGCCTCACCTTCGCCGCCTCCTCCTCGGAAAGGCCGGCAAAGTCGGCGGAGGCGCGCAAGGTCGCGAAGGCCCGATCCTGCCCCGCCTCGAGAACGAGGGGGTGGGCGACGGAAAGAGCGGGGGGCAAGCCCGAGACCTCAAGCTCGATCGGCCCCTCGTAGCCGTCGAAGCGGGTCGCGGTGAAGACGATCTCGCGCCCGCTCGAGGGAGCGATCTTGAGATCCTTCCACGCGGTGGCCACGGAGAAGTCGGGCTTCAGACGGCGCGCGACGAGGGTGTAGTCGTATCCTTCGCCGCCGAAGCCGCGCGTGTCGCCGATCCGCACGAGATAGTCCCCGTCCGCCGGAGCCGTGAAGCGCAGCACCGAATCGGTCCCGAAGCGCCGCTCGGGATCGTCGTCGTTCTCGTAGTAGAGCCGGTAGACGGGGAGTCCGTTCCGGCCGGGATCGGTCCCCGGAGGAAAGGCCCTGACAATGTAGCAAGGCTGCCCCATCGGATGCGCCATGGCCGTGGTCTGGAACCAGGTGCGACGGCTGCCGAAGCCCGGATAGACGATGAAGCCCGAGTCGGGGCCGCGCGGGTAGAGATGCAGCTTCACGACCTCGCCGTTCACGTAGAGCAGTTCGTTCAGCTCCATCTCCTCCCAGTTGTGGACGCGGAAGTCGTTCGACGTCGTCGAATCCTTGCCCCGGAAGGTCAGCCAGGAATCGCGCACCGCCTGCAGGACCGCCTGCTCCACCGGCTCGCCCCTGGTATCGTGGACGGAGAGCTTCGAATCGAGCTTCGACTTCGACCGCGCCGCATCGACCTCGAAAACCCAGGTGTCCCCGGCCTTCGCGGCGAAGGGGTAGTCGTCCGTCTCGCCGGGCTGGGAGATGCGGCCCTTCGCCTCGCTGCGGCGCACCAAGGCCGGGTTCGGTCCCGAGTCCGCTTCCGCGAGCCTCAGGGGCTGCGGCTCCTCTTCGCTCCCCCCGGAAACGGATGCGGCCTTCGCCACGATCTCCTTCGCCGCAGGCGCGGCGAGCCCGGCAAGAGCGATGCGTTCCTGCGACCCGTCGAGACGCGAGGCAAAGAGCTCCTCTCCCGCCGGGTGGAAGGCCAGCGCCGCGAGCACGTCGGACTGCGGACCGAAGTCCTTGACCGCCTCGAGGGCGGGAAGGCTCCACAGCTTGAGCGCCCGGTCGGCCGAGGTCGTGGCGAGGATTTTGCCATCCGGCGAGACCGCCAGCTCGACGATGGCGTCCTCGTGTCCGAAGCGCGCCTCGAGAAGCGGGTTCAGCTTTGGTGCGGTCTTCGAGACGAAACGCCAGAGGCGGATGCGGTTGTCCGCTCCCGCCGCGACGAGGTGCTGGCCGTCGGGGGTGAAGGCGACGCGGTATTGCTCGGCTTCGGGCTGGTTGAGGGTGTCGAGGCGTTCGCCCGTGGCCACCTGCCAGATCTTGCAGGTGCCGTCCCCGCTCGCGCTCGCCAGCGCGGTGCCGTCAGGTGAAAAGGCGAGGTCGTAGATGGCCCCGTTGTGGGCGGTGAGGGCGCGGAGCGGCTTGCCCGTCGCGACGTCCCAGAGACGGATGCCCTGGTCGTATCCCGCCGTGGCGAGGACCGCCCCGTCGGGGGAAAGCTCGGCGTCGAAGAGGATGTCGCGATGGCTTCCCTCGCCGAAGCGTTTGACCGTCTCGCCGCTGGCGATGTCGAAGACGAGGGCCTCGCCCTTCAGTCCCGAAATGCCCGTGGCCGCCACCAGCCAGGCGCCGTCGGCGGAGAAATGGAGGGCGTTGATCTTGCCCTCGGGCGTCGCGAGCGTCCTGACATTCCCTCCCTCGCCTGCGGCCTTCAGCTCGATGCGGCCATGTCTCGCGAAGGCCTCCCATTTGCCGTCGGCGGAGAAGGCGGCGGCGGTGATGGAATCCTTCGCTTCCTCCGTCGGGGCGACCTCGGGCACGGTCAGGGTCGAGAGGATGGAGAGGTCGTGCTCCTTGGCCGGCCCTTTCGCGCCCTCCTCGATCCAGCGCGTCAGCAGGGCGATCTCGGCGGCGCCGGGCTGCGGCTCCTTCTTCGGCGGCATCGCCGGCTTCGCCTGCTTGAGGATCGTCTGGAGCAGGTAGGACTCGGCGGGCTTTCCGGGGACCAGGATGGCCTTGTCCTCCGTCTCGCCGCCCTCCATCAGTTCGGCGAAGGTCTCGACCGACAATCCTCCGTCGAGGTCGCCCCCGTTGTGGCACCCTGCGCAGTAGTCGCGCAGGAGCGGAGCGATGTCGCGGTGGTAGTCGAGGGGGGCCGCCACAAGAGGGGTGGCGAGGAGGAGGCCCGCGGCCAGGGAAAGCAGGCGGAACGCTCGTCCCACAGGGGGCAAGGTGGGTCTTGCCTCTCCGAAGCACGAAGAACGCGACAGCGTGGAGAGGCACGGCCCATCGTACCCGCGGAGCAGCTCCAGCAAGATGACCACCTCGGCTGTCTTATGGAGGGGAGGCGAACTTTTCATTTCCAATCACCGAAATCAACAGGGTTCAACACCCGATCCAACAGGGTCCTCTCAATGCTGAAACAAGAACTCGCGCGAGGTCATCAGCGCCCAGAAGAGATCCTCGACCGCGGCACGGCGTTCCCCTTCCCCGGCGGAGGCAAGCAGTTCGCGGAAACCGCTCCTCTCGTGCTCCGTCGGCAGGCGCGAGAGAGTCGCAAGGCAGGCCGCCTCGACGATGCGGTCGTCGTCGGCCTTCTCCGCGAGGAGTCGCTCGACGATGCTTTTCCCGGAGGCGAGGCCGTCGTTGAGCGTGTCGCCGTTGGCGAGGTGGAGCACCTGGACCATGCTCGGCTGGTTCGACCGCTCGCATTCGCAGGTGATCTCGCGGTCGTTGCGCCCGAAGGTCTTCAGGAAATAGGACTGCACCGCGGAGTCGTAGAGTTCGAGGGCGCGGGTGCCTTCCTGGTAGAATTCCGTCTTCTCGGTGCTGCCGTCGTTGAGGGCGACCTTGTCGAAGACGCCGGGCACGCCGGTCACGTCGACGATGGCGTCGTGGAGCACCTCGGCCATGAGCCGGCGCGGCATGTGACGCGAGAGATATTTCGTATCGTCGCGGTTTTCCGAGAGGACTTCGCCGCTGCGCTGGTAGGTCTCGCTCGAGAGGATCGTTCGCATCAGCCTCCTCAGATCGAATCCGTTTTCGACGAGATGGGCGGAGAGAGCGTCGAGGAGGGGCTCGTTGCTCGCGGGGTTCGAGGCGCGGAGGTCGTCGACAGGGTCGACGAGGCCCCTTCCGAAGTAGGCCGCCCAGACACGGTTCGTGATGGAACGGGCGAAATGCGGATTCTCCGGGGCGACGAGCCAGTCGGCGAGCGCCTCGCGGCGGTCGTCCGAATCCTCGGGATCGAGCGGCGCGCCGTCGAGAGGCGCGGGAATCTGCGGTTTCCCGGTGCGCGGCTGGATGAGGTCGCCGCGGGGCTCGACATAGAGGGTGCGGACGCCGTCGCCATTCCGCACGTCGCCGCCCCAGCCTTTCGCCCGGACGCGGGAGAAGAGATTGGCGAAGGCGTAGTATTGGTCGTTGGTCCACTTCTCCAGCGGGTGGTCGTGGCACTTCGCACAGTTGATGGAGAGGCTGAGGAAGGCCTGGGCGGTGTTCTCCGCGAGGGTCTCGGGGTCCTGGTGGACGGCGTAGAAATTGGTCGCTCCGTTCTCGGTGCTGAGCCCCTTCGCGGTCACGACCTCGCGCACCATCCGGTCCCAGGGACGGTTCTCCGCGACGCCGCCGCGGATCCACTCGTAGTAGGCCTTCACCGCATCGGGTCGGAGGAGTCCGCCGTTGACGAGGAAGATGTCGGACCAGCGGTAGCTCCAGTAGTCGACGAACTCCTCCCGCCGGAGCAGGGCATCGATCAGTTTGGCACGTTTGTCAGGAGCGGCGTCGGCGAGGAAGGCCCGGGTCTCGTCGACGGTCGGCAGCTTTCCGATGGTGTCGAGAAAGGCGCGGCGGACGAAGTCCTCGTCGGAGCAGCGGTCCGAAGGCTTCAGGCGGAGCTGCCGGAGCTGGGCGAGGACGAGGTCGTCGATGAAGTTCGCCCGCGGCGCCAAGGTGAAGACCTCCTCCGGCACGTCGTTGGGGAAAGGCGAGCGGATGCGGGCGATGGCGACCTTGCTCGCGAAAAGCGCCGTCACCGCGCCTTCCCCGTGGCCGATCACCTCGGAGGCGCCCGATTCGTCGATCATGGCGACGGTCTCGTCGGCGGAGGCGAACTTCGCCCAGTCGGTGACGTCGAGGACGCTGCCGTCGTCGTAGTGGGCGGTGACGAGGAAGCGCTGGCGGTCGCCCTTCTTCAGCACCGAGAGCGGTGGATCGACCTCGATGCGCACGACGGCGGCGTCCCCGGCCGCAGGGGCCGGACTGCCGTTGGCGATCCATTCGGCGAGGATGCGGTAGTCGCGCGAACCGGGATCGAGACGCTTGCCCCCCTTGTGCGGCGTGGCCATGGTCGGCTTGGTGAGAAGGAGGCTCTTGGCTGGATCGAGCGGCTCGACGCGGCGGCCCCTCGCCTCGCGGGTGATGGTGTAGAAGTCGGCAGGCGGGTCGTAGCCGCGCAGGCTGAGGCGGAAGCCCCCCTTCCCCGCGACCGCGCCGTGGCAGGCCCCCATGTTGCAGCCCTGCCGCGTCAGCACGGGCATGACGTGGCCGTTGAAGCTCCAGGCGAAGGCTTGGTCGAAGTTCGCCACCTCGATTTCGCGGGTCGCGACGGCATCGCCGACCCTCGCCGTGAGCACGGCCTTGCCGTTGCCGCGGGCATGAACGATTCCGTCGACGATCTCGGCCACCCCGGCGGGAGCGATGGAGAGCTCCGGCGAGGTCTCCTCGCCGACGAAGGCGTCGCCGTCGGTCCGCTGCACGAGAACGTGCTGGATCGCCTCGGGGCCGTCGAGACGGATCGTTTCGGGGAGAATTCTCAAGTCCGCCGCGCCGATGGATGGAGCGAGGAAGATCGCGAGGAGAGGGATGGCGAATCGGGATTTCATCCTGACAAATATCTCAATCAAGCTTCGACGGCGGCCGGGACGGCATGAGACGGGCACCTTTATCCGAACAACTCCTTCACCGGCTCCCGCCCGAAATCGACGATGGGGAAGGGCCGTCCCGACGGTCCCGGCAGGTGCGTCTCCAGATCGAAGCCCAGCGCGTGGAACATCGTCGCGACGATGTCGCCGGGGGCGACGGGTCGTTCCGCCGGGAAGCCACCGATGGGGTCGCTCTTGCCCACGACCTGCCCGCCCTTGACCCCGCCGCCCGCGAAGGAGCAGGTGAAGCACTGAGGCCAGTGGTCGCGCCCGCCCGCCGGGTTCACCTTCGGGGTGCGGCCGAACTCGCTCAGGCCCGCCACGAGCACGTCGTCGAGCATGCCGCGCTGGTGGAGATCCTCGAGCAGGGCGGAGTAGGCCTGGTCGTACATCGGGGCGACCTCGTCCTTCATCTGCGTCACCGAGATGAAGGGCTTCGAGCCGTGGATGTCCCAGGAAAGCTCGTTGAAGACGGTGAGGAAGGTGTTCACCGTGACGAAGCGGACCCCGTTCTCGACGAGACGGCGGGCGAGGAGGAAGCACTGGCCGACCCGGTTCATCCCGTAGCGCTCGCGCACCGCGGGCGGCTCCTTGGAGAGATCGAAGGCGGCGCGCGCCGTCTCGCTGCTCATGAGCCGGAAGGCGGAGTGGAAGTTCTCGTCGAGGAGCCGCGCGTCCTCGCTCGCCTCGAAGGACTTCACGGTCTGGTCGACGAGCTGGCGCATCCGCTGGCGGCGGTCGAGGCGCGCCGCCCCGATCTGGTCGGGCGGGAGCAGGTCGGGCACGCGGAAGTCGGGTTTCGACGGATCGGCCATGAGGGCGAAGGGATCGTAGGCCTTCCCGAGAAAGCCGCCCGCCTGTCCGTTCGGCAGGTTGCCGCCGCCGCGGCCCATCAGCTCGGGGAGGACGACGAAGGGCGGCAGATCGTTCCGCGCCGACATGAGGAAATTGGCCACGGCTCCCGCGTGGGGCGTCTCGATTCCACCGGAGAAGCGGCGGCCCGTCTGCATGATCTGCCAGCCCGCGTCATGCACGGCGGCCCCGTCGTGGTGGCAGGAGCGGATCAGGGAGAACTTGTCCGCCACCTTGGCGTGGAGCGGCAGGATCTCGGAGACGTCGATGTCGGGGGCGTTCGTGCGGATCGGCTTGAAGGGGCCCCGGATCTCGCTCGGGGCGTCCGGCTTCATGTCCCAGAGATCGAGGTGGCTCGGCCCGCCGAGATTGAAGATGAGGATGCAGGATTTCGAGTCGTCGCCCTTCAGGTGCCCGTTCTGCTTCGCGGCGAGGAACTGCGGCAGGGAGAGGCCGATGGGCGCGAGCGCCCCGACGGTGAGGAACTCGCGGCGGGTGCGCTTCGGCCCGCAGAGGGGCCCGGAGGTTTCGGCAAGGAAGTCGAACATGGCGGACGGGGGTGAAAGTCCTGTTGACGGGGAATGTCCGAGGCTATCGGATTTCTTACGTAGCGTCTTGTAGCGCGATCCCGCGTTTTGGTAGGATCCGATCATGCCTGTCTTCGACCCGAAACGCTTCCAGGACGATTTCTTCGCCCGCTGCCCCGGTCTGCGCGAGCCTATCGAACTGATGGCGGCGATGCCGGGGGTGGGTGTCTTTGTCAAGAATCTGGAGAGCCGCTACATCTACAACAACGACTTCCACCGCATCCGCTACGACCGCATCCGCGCGGAGGATCTCGTCGGCAAGCGTGCCCGCGACTTCTTCCCCGCCCTCCTCGGCGACGCCTACGAGGCGAACGACCGCGTCGTCTTCGAGAGCGGGCGCACCATCGTCAACCAGATCTGGCTCGTCCCCACGATCCGCGGCACACCCGGCTGGTTCCTCTCGAGCAAATGCCCGCTGCGCGCTCCCGACGGGACCGTCGTCGGCCTGCTGGGGCTGATGACGCCCATCGAGACACCCGAGGAGCAGCGAGCCCACTTCGGCAGCCTCCAAAGGGTGATCGAGCACCTCGAGACCCATTTCGTCGACGAGATCGGCGCGGAGGGTCTGGCGGCACTCGCGGGCCTCTCCATCCCGCACTTCAACCGGCTCTTCCGGAAGGTGCTGCGCCTCTCGCCGATGGAATACGTCCTTTCCTTGCGCGTGCAGGAGGCCCAGCGGCTCCTGGCGACCACGCGGATGTCCCTCGGCGACATCGCCGCCGCCGCCGGATTCTACGACCAGAGCCACTTCACGAAGCGGTTTCGGAAAGTGACCGGGGTGACGCCGAGCGAGTATCGGCGGGGATATTCGGGGGGAACAAGCTCCGCCTGAGGGGGGGGCATCGGGAGGACGTCCGATCCGCGGTCGATGACCGCGGCTACAGCCGCGTTCGGACAGCCCTCAATCCTCCGCCAGCGTCCATTTCACCGCATTGACAAGGAGCCGCCGGACAGCGGGCTGGACGACGTCCAGCGGGTCTCCGAGACTGGTGTAGAAGAGGCGTGCCCTGGCGGCTCCGTGGAGCCGCGTCCAAGCCACGGGCTGGGCAGGCTCGATGCCCTGCGCCTGGCCGAGCAGCAGAGGCACGGCGTCGTCCGACAGGGGCAGGACGCGGTAGAGCGAGGTGTGTCCGAGAATGGCCGAGACATCGACTCCGGCCAGCAACGGGCTCTCCGCCGGGGCCGCCGGATGGACCGAGACCCCATACGGCAGCCCCTTCGTCTCGTAGCCGGTGTTCTGGCAGCCCAGCACCTCTGGGACGAATTCGGGCCAGGCCGCGAGGCCCGGGGCAGGCGCCGACTGGCCGGAGGGAGGGATGAAGGCATGGTTGGCGGTGCGGATGCCGAGGAGGGGTTTGCCCGCCTCGAGATGGGCGCGGATGGCGTCGAGCTGCTCCTGCGGCGGCGTGGCGCGCCGGACGAAGACGACGAGGAGGTCGGCACTTTCCAACGCGGCGACAAGGCCCTCGAAATGGGTCGGCTGGGCCTGGTTCCCCTCGATGACCGTGGCCCGGTGCCCGAGGGCACGAAGCTCGTTTTCGGCGAAGCCCTTCGCAAAGCCGACCGCGTCGTAGTTGTTCGGATCCTCGGAGACGAGGAAGACGACATGGGCGGGAGCGGCGGCGACCGGACCGACGGACAGCAGGAAAAGGAGAATGGCGGCAAAGGGCTTCATGAAGGCAAGTCATGCCGGGATAGACCGGCTGGCAAACGATAAATCCGAAATCCGAAGTCTCCCGTGACTCGTTGACCCGCTCCGCTTCCCGAAGTATCGGATCGCCCCTTGGAACTGCCTTTCGACGCCACCTGGACCGCCCTCGCCCTCGCCGCGCTGGGGGCGCTCTGCCTTGGCGTCTCGAAGACGGGCTTTCCCGGGCTCGCCATCCTCAATGTCCTCATCATGGCGGAGCTCTTCGGCGCGAAGAACAGCGTCGGCGTGATCCTGCCCCTGCTCGTGGTCTGCGACCTCGTCGTCTACCCTCTCTTCCGGAACTACGCGAGCTGGGGACAGGTCTGGCCGCTGCTCCCGGCGACCTTGCTCGCCATCGTCGGGGCCTCCTTTCTCCTCGACTGGCTCGACGACGGCGCCGCCCGGCGCGTCATCGGGGCGATCATCCTTCTGATGCTGGCCCTGCAGCTGCTGCGGGAATTCAAACGCGACTTCCTCGAGCATCTCCCCGACTCGCGTCTCTTCCGCTGGTTCAGCTGCCTCCTCATCGGCGTCTCAACGATGCTCGCGAACGCGGCCGGCCCAGTCTTCTCCCTCTACGCCCTCGTCCACAGGATGAAGAAGGAGGACTTCCTCGGGGTCGGCGCCCGCCTCTTTCTCCTCGTGAATCTCTTCAAGATCCCCTTCCTCGGAAACCTCGATCTCATCAATGCCGAATCGCTGAAGCTGAACCTCCTCCTTCTTCCCGCGCTCCTCCTCGGTATCTTCGCCGGGAAGGGACTCGTCCGCCACGTGCCGCAACGGCTCTTCGAGATCCTGCTCTACGGCTTCTCCGCGATCGCCGGGGCGCGATTGCTTTTTTTCTGAACTCCCGGTAGCCCTGGGGCCCGGTCAGGGAAGGGACGTCGTTCGGACATCCGCTTGGCCGCGCCGCCCTACCTTTGTCCGACTTCCGGCCGACGCCTCGGCGAGGTGTCCCTGCCATCTGGCAGCTCACTCGGGACGCAGCCCGAGCAGCCCCGTGATCCGTCCCACCCGACCGAGCGGACCCGGCACATGCATTCCTCCGAAGAGGATGTCCGGCCGACCGTCCTCGTCGAGGTCGCCGACCACGAGAGAGGCGAGGTTCGAAGGCGCATCGAGAAGACGCCGCGCCGTGAAGTTCTGCTTTCCATCGTTCTCCAGCCAGATCAGGCTGGGGAAGTCGTGGAGATCCCAGTCGGTGTAGAGGGCCGACACGACGATGTCGAGATCCCCGTCGCCGTCGAGGTCGTGCGCCACCGCCCGATAGCAGCCCGGCATCCTCGCGAGTTCGTGTGGCACGAGGGTGCCGTCCCGGTTCTCCAGCCAGCGTATGCCGTGCTCGGGCTTGGCGAGGGGGATCTCGTCCATCATGTCGCCGTTCGTCCAGAGAAAATCGGGATCGCCGTCCCCATCGAGATCGACCACCGAGAATCCCGACGAGCCGAAGGCCGGATGCGGCCCCCGGGCGAGGACCCGGCTCTCGAAGCCGCCGCGCCCGTCGTTGCGGAAGAGGACGAGGCTCTCGTGCTCCTGGGCGAAGAGCGCCACGAAATCGAGCCGCCCGTCGCCGTCGTAGTCGAGCGCCTCCGCCTGCAAGACCCCATGCACGTTCGCGACGGCATGGCTGACGAAGACCGTCGGCGAACGCTGCTCCAGCCAGAGCAAGCCGCCCGTCGTCCTCCAGCCGAACTGGACCACGAGCAGGTCGGGCTTCCCGTCGCCGTTGAAATCGCCCCATTTCACGTCCGCGACCCGGGGACAATCGGACAGCAGCAACTGCGGATCGAAGCTCCCGTCCCCTTGGTTCCGCAGCAGCCACACCGATCCCGCGAGCTGGTCGGTCGGGTGGACCGAGCCCAGCGAAGCCACCGCGAGATCGAGGTGGCCGTCCCCGTCGTAGTCGAAGACCGCGGTCCGCGAAGGGGCCTGCACTTCGAAGATCGTCTCCTCGCGCCACGCGCCCTCGTGGCGGTGCAGGCGCGAGACCCGCCCCGGGGAGTCTTCGCAGACGAGCACCTCCGGCCGGCCGCCGCCGTCGAGATCGACGATCCGTAGATCGGTGATCACGGGGCGCTCCGTCGTCGCCGCCTCGCCCACCGGTCCCGTCTCGAAACGCAGCCCCGGCGGGGCGAGATCGTCGGGGATCGGCTCCAACCGCTCCGGCGCCCGCGCGATGTATTCGTTCAGCAGGCCCGTGTACTCCTTCGCGTCGAAGGGCAGGTTCCGCTCGCGGATCCACACGCTCATGAAGCCGAAGACCTGCGTCCAATGCTCGCGGGGCATCGTCTCCGGAGCCGGAGCGAGGTGGCAGGCGGTGCAGTATTTCTCCGCCAACGGAGGCAGCGGCGCCGCAATCGCCGACGCCGCCTGACACAGCAGGGGGATGCCCAGCAGCCATCCCGTGCGCTTCCGCGGTCTGCGATCTTCTCCTCCGGCCACGGCCCACCTTCGCACGCGGCGTGCGGCGGGCAAGTGGAGACACGGCCTCTCCATATCGACGCGGTCGCGCTGGCCGGGGTTTCCCTGCCAAGGAAGTCTTTTGGAGTAGCCGGACTCTTGCAATCCCGCCGATCCCGCGCTCCTTGCTCCAGTTGCGAACCCCGCCGCCCAGGCGGCTTGCCCGAGTCCCCGCCCCTCGCCGATGTCCCGCCCGCTTGCCCTCGCCATCTACGCGCTGACCGCGGCCTTCTTCGCGTGCTTCTTCGTCTACCCGGTCTGGCACACCGCGAGGGAGGCTTTCGTGACGCCGGAAGGAGAAATCACCTTCGCCTACGTGGCGGAGCTCTTCCGCAACCCGATCTATCTCGAAGGGCTCGCGAACTCCTTCTGGATGGGGTTGTTCTCCACGATCCTCGCCCTCCTCGTCGCCCTGCCCCTGGCTCTCGTCCACCGCGCCTGGCAATTCCCCGGACGGGACCTTCTCAACGCTCTCGTTCTCGTTCCCCTGATCCTGCCCCCCTTCGTCGGGGCGCTTGGAATCCGGCAATTTCTCGGACAGGCCGGAGTGCTGAACACCCTGCTCATCGATCTCGGGCTGATGGACGCGGCCGCCCCCTTCGACTGGCTCGGCGAAGGGCGGCTCGTCGGCATCGTCCTGATGAACGCGCTGCACCTCTATCCCATCGCCTACCTCAACCTCTCCGCCGCCCTCGCCAATCTCGATCCGGCCATGGAGGAGGCGGCGGAAAATCTCGGCTGCCACGGCCTCCGTCGCTTCTTCCGGGTGACGTTGCCGCTCATCGCGCCAGGCCTCTTCGCCGGGGGCACGATCATCTTCATCTGGGCCTTCACCGAACTGGGCGTGCCGCTCGTCTTCGACTTCGACCGCGTCACCTCGGTTCAGATCTTCGAAGGGATCAAGGATCTCAGCGGCAATCCCTTCCCCTACGCCCTCGTCGTGGTCGTGCTCGCGACGACGGCGCTGCTCTACCTCGTCGGAAAGTGGCTCTTCGGGAGGGACAGCTTCGCCAGCGCGGGACGGGCCTCGACGGGGCGAGCCCTGCTCCCCGCCTCGCCGGGGAAATCGGCTCTCGCCATCGCCCTGTTCGCCGCCGTCACGCTCCTCGCGACCTTGCCCCATGCCGGGGTCGTCCTCCTTTCCCTTTCGAACGACTGGTACGGCACCCTCGTTCCCGGCGCCCTGACCGGACAGCACTATCTCGACGCCCTCGGCCACCCCCTCACCCTCTCCTCGATCGGGAATTCGCTGAAATACGCCTCCCTCGCCACGCTTCTCGATCTCGTCCTCGGCATCGGGGTGGCCTACGTCGTCGTGCGCACGAAGCTGCCCGGACGCTCCCTCCTCGACGCCATGGCGATGCTGCCCCTCGCGGTGCCGGGACTCGTCCTCGCCTTCGGCTACCTCTCCATGACCCGCGAGGGCCAACCCTTCGCATTCCTCGTCCAAAACGGGGACCCCCTGGCGATCCTCGTGATCGCCTACGCGATGCGGAGGCTGCCCTACGTGGTGAGATCCGCGGCCGCGGGTTTCCAGCAGACCAGCGTCAGCCTGGAGGAGGCCGCGCAGAATCTCGGATGCCCGCCCCTGCGGACCCTGCGGCGCATCACCCTGCCGCTGATCTCGGCGAATCTCATTGCGGGAGGTTTGCTCGCCTTCTCCTTCGCCATGCTGGAGGTTTCCGATTCCCTCATCCTCGCGGAGCAGCAGCCCCATTTCCCGATCACCAAGGCGATCTACGCCCTCGTCACCTCGCTCGGCACCGGGCCGAACCTCGCCTCCGCGCTCGGCGTGTGGGCGATGGTCTTTCTCGCCGTGGCGCTCATCGGGGCCGGCTTGATCCTGGGAAAAAAGCTGGGAGCCCTCTTCCGGGTTTGATCTTCGCCGTCGCTCGACAGCCGGCGAGAACAGGAAATGGAGGATTCCGATTTTATAATTTTGACATTTATTATAATTTTGATAAATTACTAATCAAGCCAACTCCACCTCCGATGAAGCGCTGCTCTCTTCTTGCCCTGCCGCTCGCTGTTCTCGTCCTGTCTCCGGGACGAGCGGAGGAAAGTCGGGGACAGACAACTGCGGCAGGCCCTCTCGTCACGCCTTGGGATGCGAATGCGTGGGAGGCCGGCAGCGGCCAAACCTTCTGGCGCAAGCCATCCTCCGAACCGACCTCCGGCGGCACCGCTGCCTCCGCCCCCACTCCCTCCGCCACGGCACCTCGAGCCTCCGATTTTACCAGCAGACAGACCGAGAAGTAACCAGCCCGCCGTCTGCTCCGCCGTTTCTCGCGGCGGATTCGAACCCGAAAGCCCCCGCAGTACCCCTGCGGGGGCTTTTTCGCTTCCCAAGTCACGCCTTTCGCCCAATGACGGCGAGAAGAGTCCTCTCCGGCTTGTCTTCGCGCCGAGGGGCCGCCCACCTCACTCGAACAGCTCCATTCCCTCGACCATGGCCTCGGCATCGAATTCGCCGAGCACGTCGGAAATCGTGTGCAGGGCATTCCCTTCCAATTCGTTGCCCACGTAGAGATAGGTCGGACGCTCTCCCTGCCCCGAGATGGCCTCGCCGAGAAGGCGGGCCATGGCCTCGCGAGCCTCCGGGTCGATCTCGCGGAGCTGGTGAAAAGGTTCGAACCGCTCCTTCGCCCATTCGTGACTGCACCCCGGTGTTAGGAGAAAGCGCGCCGCGACGAAGGGATTCGCCTCCGGCGGATGCACCGTCATCTGCTCCAGCACCGTGGGCATTCTCGTCCACTGGTTGTAGACATGGGCGACGCCATGCGAGGCGAGCATCGCGAAGTATTCCGGATGCAGCCAGTTGGCGTTGCGGATCTCGACCGCGTAGTCCCAGCCCTTCGGCGCTTGCGCGAAAAAGGCATCCAAGGCGGCGACGAAATCCCTCCCCTGCTCGAACTCGCCCGGATGGAAATGCGAGAACTCGAAGACGAGCGCCCCGACCTTGCTTCGGATCGGTTCGAGACGACGCAGAAATCCCATTTCGAGAAGTCCCGGGCTCAGGAACAGGTCGTTCCCCTTCCCCGCCCGCGCCCCGAAGGCCGCGACTTTCGGAAAGGTGCGGATCGTGATCTCGTCCGGCACTTTGAAGGAGAAGACAAAGTCCTCCGGCGTCTGCGAGGCGATCCCCTCGATGAACCGCTTCCGCGGCAGGGCGTAGTAGGTCGCATCGACGCAGACGGAGCGGAAGGTCTGAGCATACTCCTCGAGGCAGTGCTCGGAGAAGCGCTTCTTCGAGAAATGCGTCCCCCAAAGATAGCGGTCCTCGTCGTAGAGGATCCCGCACCAGCCCGCATAGCGCCACGACGAAGTCCCGAGACAGATCCGATGATCCTGGAAAAGGCGTTCGGTGATCGATGCGATGCGGGTGCGCTCGAAAAGCATGCCCGTGAACTTACAAAGCGACACGCCCGCAATGCAACCCCCATCCCCTTTCTTTCCCTGCGGAAATCCGCCGCTTCCGGAGGGCTTCGGCCAAGCCGGGGGGGGTGGCCCTCCATCGCTTGTGAATTTTTTCACAATCTCCCTTGCCCCGCCCTTGCGGAGACGTAACCTTGCTGGAAACGGGGTGCCGCCCCGCAATGCCATGGCCGAGACAGTCGCGCAGCACGCCGCCTACGATTCGAAGATCGAGGGCAACATCATCTTCACCAAAGTCGACACCGCGATCAACTGGATGCGGAAGAACTCCCTCTGGCCCATGCCCATGGGGCTCGCCTGCTGCGCGATCGAACTGATGGGGACGGGCGCCTCCCGCTACGACATCGCCCGCTTCGGCGCCGAGGTGATGCGCTTCTCGCCCCGCCAGGCGGACGTGATGATCGTCGCCGGCACCGTCACCTACAAGATGGCGCTCGCCGTGAAGCGGATCTGGGACCAGATGCCGGAGCCGAAATGGTGCATCGCGATGGGAGCCTGCGCCTCCTCGGGCGGCATGTACCGCAGCTACGCGGTCCTCCAGGGCATCGACAATCTCATCCCCGTGGACGTCTACGTCTCCGGCTGCCCGCCCCGTCCCGAGGCCCTGCTGGAAGGCCTGATGAAGCTCCAGGCGAAGATCGACAAGGAGAGCTCCGCTCTCGCCCATTTCAAAACCGAAACGCCGGTCTCCGCATGAACACGGTCCTCTCCATCCTCCGGGATCGCTTCGCCGGCGCCATCCTCGACACGGTCGAATTCCGCGGCGAACACACCGTGATCGTCGAAAAGGCCCGGGCGCTCGAGATCCTGCGCTACTGCCGCGACGAGCTCAGCTTCGACTATCTCATCGACATCAGCAGCCTCGACCACTACGGCGAGGAGCCCAGATGGGAGATGGTCTACGAACTCTACGCCCTCGGCAACGGCGCGAAGCACCACCTGCGCATCAAATTCAAGCTGCCCGAGGGGGAGAAAGCGGACTCCGTCTCCGCGATCTGGCCCACGGCGGAATGGCACGAGCGCGAGGTCTACGACATGATGGGGATCGAGTTCGAGGGGCTCGCCGACCATCGCCGCATCCTCATGTGGGAAGGCTACCCCTACTTCCCCCTGCGCAAGGACTTCCCCCTCGCCGGACGTCCCAGCGAAATGCCCGAAGTCGCCTTCACCGAGCGCGCCCCGCTCGCGGGCGGCCCCTTCGTGACCACGCCGACGTCGGCGGGCACTCCGCACCGCGAACCCCGCTCGCGCGAGATGGATTGATCCGGGATCGGGTGGAGGCTTCCCGCAGGATGATACGAAAGGCAACCTCCACCGAAGCGAAGTTCGTGAGGGCTTCGACAAAGGCCGCTTTCGATTCGAGTGGGGGAAATTCCCGTGAATCTCTCCACACCTGACCTCGCGCGGAATCCCCAAGGGACTGCCCTCATTCGCGACATGAACTGGCTCCTGGAAAAGTGGTCGCATCTGCGAGGGCACGAGGAATGGCTCTGGTGGATCGGGGCCGCCTCCCTCGCGACGATCGTCGTCAGCGCGTTCGCCGTGCCCATGCTGATCCGCCGCATGCCCCACGACTATTTCCTCGAGGACAGCGAAGGTTCGGCGTGGATGCGTCGCCAGCATCCCGCGATCCGGCTGGCTCTGCTCGTGCTGAAGAACCTGCTCGGCACCGTTCTCCTCCTCGGCGGAACGATCATGCTCTTCACCCCGGGCCAGGGACTCCTCACCGTCGTCGTCGGGTTGCTGCTGCTGAACTTTCCGGGAAAACGCCGCTTCGAAATCTGGCTGGTCAGCCGGAAGCCAGTCCACCGCGCCATCGATTGGATGCGGCGGCGGGCGGGGAAGCGTCCGCTGGAACTGCCGGAGAGGTGAAATCCGACGCGAGAAATGCGAATTTCGGACTTCGGGTTCGGACTCCGCTTACGCAATCCCGAGAATGCCGAGCAGCTTCGCGTGAATCTCTTCGTTGCGCATCAGGGCGGGGAATTCTCGGCTGCCGGGACCAAAGGCACAGAATTCGATGAGTTCGCCGGTGTGGTTGCCGCTCGTCCAGCCGACGCCGGTGTGGGCCTGGATGACATCCTCGAAGGAAGCCTTCAAGCCCTGCGAAGCCTTGGTCTGCTCCTCCGTCAGTTTCATTCCGGTGTGCTTCTCGATGGCCTCGGCGAGGGGTGGGCCGCTGAGCCCCTGCACGCCGTTCTGCTTCATCCATTCGAGGGAACGGTCGAAGTGGCGGAGGCGCTCGAAATAGGCGCTGCTCGCGTTGTAGATTCCCGGCGCGAAACCTTGCTCGGGAGATCCGCTGATGCCGTTCATCTGAATGCCGCCGCAGCCATGGTCGGTCGTGAGGACGACGAGAGTATCGGGGTTCGCCTCGGCGAAGGCGACCGCCACGCCGACGGCCTCGTCGAAGGCGATCTGCTCGTGGATCGAGGTGGCGGCATCGTTGGCATGTCCGGCGTGGTCGATGCGCGCCCCTTCGACCATCAGGAAAAATCCGTCGGAGGCCGGGGCGAGGCGATCGAGCGCGGTCTTCGTCATTTTCGCGAGGCTCGGGACGGCGGCTTTCAACTCGGGGACGTTGAGATGGTCGATGCTGTAGGGCAGGTGGCTCTCGTAGAAAAGGCCGAGGAGAGGCTTGCCCGCCTCGACCGGCAGAGCGGCAAGCGCTTCGCGCGTCTCGACGATCGCGTACCCCGCCTTGGCATACCGTTCCTTCAGCTCGGGGCTGTAGAACTTCCGTCCTCCTCCGAGGAGGAGGTCCACCTTGCGCTCCAGATACTGCCCGGCGACGAGGACTTCGTCGGAGCGGCTCTCCACGTTCACGGCGAAGCCCGCCGGCGTCGCGTGGGTGATCGTCGCCGTGGTGACGAGGCCGGTCTTTCGGCCCGCCGCCTGGAGCTTCTCGTGGAGGGTGCGGACGGGGGTTCCGTCGGGAAGGTAGTTGAGGGTTCCGTTGTTGACCCGCCGGCCTCCGCCCCACGCGCTCGCGGCGGCGGAAGAATCGGTGACGCAACTGTTCGCCGAGAAGGTCTCGACGAGCGCGCGCACGACGGGCCGCTCGCGGTAGAGGCGGGTCCAATGCGTCTCGCCCCGGCCTTCGCGCTCGTGGAACTGCCGCGCGAGGGAAAGAGCCCCGTGGTTCATCCCGTCGCTGACCATGAAGATCACGTTCTTGGCCCGGCCTCCGTTCCCCTCGGCGGCCCGGGTCGTCGTGGTGGTCAGGGCCGACTCCACCCCGAAGACGGCCGAGGTGGCGAGGGAGGCGCGGAGAAAGTCGCGGCGGTTGGTGCGGGACGCAGTCATGGGGGGATGCGGGGGATGATCCCGGACTCTACCACGGAATCCCGGAAAGAGAACGGCGCGATCACTGCCGCGCCATCGCGGAGGACGCCGCGTTTGCCGTTTTCATTTGCTGCGTTCGGCGCGACATTGCCGCTCGATCATTCCATGTCCCCGCCACCGAAGGAATCCCAGCGACCGACATTCACCCGACGCACCTGGCTCGCCCGATCCGCCGTCTGCGGAATCCCTTTCGCGGGTTTCGGATACGGAAGCGCCGTGGAGAAAGCATGGCTCTCGGTCACCCGGCTCGACGTCCCCCTCGATCCGGCCCACGCCGCCCTCGACGGTCTGAAGCTCGCCGTGATGTCCGACTTCCATCACGACGACTTCGGCAGCCAGGCCCTGGTCCGCCGCGCCGTCAGGACGGTCAACTCGGAAGGCGTCGATCTCGTCTTCCTGGCTGGCGACTACATTTCCGACGACGCCTCGGCCATCGTCCCGCTCTGCGAAGAGCTGAAGGAGCTGCGCCCCCGTCTCGGCACCTTCGGCGTGATGGGAAATCACGACAGTTGGCATGTGCATCCCGTCCTGGCGGAGACCCTGGGCAAAACCGGCGTCCGGCTCCTCGTCAACGAGATGGAGGAGTTCCCGGACTTCGCCGTCATCGGCATGGACAGCTATTGGGGCGGACGACCGGATCCGGCCTTCGCCATGCGGAAGGTGCCGCCGGACAAGCCCATCCTTCTGGCCTGGCACGAGCCGGACACCTTCGACCTCTACGACGATCCTCGCGTCGCCCTGCAACTCTCGGGCCACACCCACGGCGGGCAGATCTGCGCCCCCTTCTACGGCCCCATCCTCCTCCCCGACTACGGACGCAAATACCCCTACGGTCTCTACCGCCGCGGCCCCTCCTCCCTCTTCGTCACCCGCGGCATCGGCACCCTCTCGATCCCGGCCCGCTTCCTCTGCCCGCCGGAGGTGGCGGTGCTGACTTTGAAGGCAGCCTGACCTGACCTCACAGAACCACCACGCGCCCCGTCCGTGCGCTCTCGACGGCGGCATCGACGATCTCCTGCCCGATGCGTGAAACGGCCACGCCGAGCGGTCCTTCGATCTCCCGTCCCTGTTCGAGGCAGTCGAGGACGTAGGCGACGGGATTGTTCCTCGGAAAGACCAGGGATGGGGCGGAGATCCTCTCGCCGGCAGGGTTCGACCGTGTCCGCAGGGTGACGTGGTCGTCGTAGTCCCAGCTCGAAATCGTCCCTTCGCTCCCCCGCACGACAAAACCGCAGCGAGGCTCGGGCTGCTCCGTCCACGGATCGGAGAACGTCCCCCAACGCGTCTCGAACTTCGACAGTCCCGTGGCATAGCGGACCACGGTGACGCTGTGCTCGTCGACCTCGAGCGCTCCGCCCGGACGGAGATCCCACATCGCCATCACCTCGAGCGGGCGCTGCCCGCCGTTGAACCAGGTCGCCAGCGTCGTGCCGTAGCCGAGATAGTCCTGCAGGCTGCCGCCGCCCTCGTCCTCTTTGTAGAACCAGCTCGAGGCCTTCTCCCCGTCCGTCGGCTCGCGCTCGATCTTGTCCGCCCCGTGCCAGAGCGGTCCGCGGTTGCCGTCGTGGTAGTGGACCTCGAGCACTTCGCCGATGGCGCCGGTACGGGTCAGCTCGTGGCATTTCACATGCGGGTCGCGCCAGGCGAGAGGCCAGTTGATCGCAAGCGGCCGACCCGTCCGTTCCATCGCCGCGACCATCCGGTCGGCTTCGGCGAGAGAGACGGCGAAGGGCTTCTCGACGAGGACCGCCGCACCGGAGGGGGCGACCCGCTCCACCCATTCGGCATGACGCGCCGCCGCGGGGCACAGGATCACGAGGTCGGGCTTCGTCTCCAGCAGACAGGGTTCCACGTCGGCGTAGACCCTGTCCGACGGAATGGCGAAATGCCGGACCGCCGCCTCCATCCGCTCCGGTTGCGCGTCGCAGAGGGCGACGATCTCCGCATGCGGATGCTCATGGACCATCCGCAGGAGATCGCCCATGTGGAAATGGTCGAAACAGATGCCGGCGACACGCCACATATGGGGGGAGAGGTTTTGAGGGATTGAGGAGTCGAGGTTTTGAGGCACAGACTCCCAGCTCCTCCACTTCTTTACTTCTCTCCTACTTTGCTACTTTACCTCTCTCCTTCCGTCACCTTCGTCTTGTCCCAGAAAGCAGCGAAGAAGACCAGGGCGATGACTCCTGCCATGACCGCGGGGAAGATCCAGAAGGCCTTCCACTGCTGCATCGTCGTGGCGATCAGATCGGCGTCGACGCCGTCGGGCATCTTCACGGAGAACATCTTCGCGAGGCTTTGGGCGAAGGTCAGGGTTTCCTCCGCGCGGGCGGATTTGATCGCCGTGTCGAGAGCTTCATACTGGTCGACTCCGCCGAATTTTCCGAAGGCCACCTTGTAGCCGAAATACATCCCGATGCCCTGCGTCACGAAGACGAGGAGGCTCTGGGCCTGCCCGCGGATTTCCTTCGAGGCGATCCGATCGGTGTACATGAAGCCCGTCACGAAGAAGAAGTCGTAGCAGATCCCGTGCAGGGCGATGCCCAGGAAGAGCATCCAGGCCACCTGGTCGGGCGCTCCGAAGGCGAAGAGGAGGTAGCGCAGCACCCACGCTCCCATGCCCACGAGAATCATCCATTTCACCCCGAGACGGCGGAAGAAGAAGGGAATCAGGAGCATGAAGACGATCTCGGACATCTGTCCGAGGGTCATCGACGAAGCGGCCTGCTCGAACCCGGCGTTGGTGAGGTAGTTCGAGGTGAGACCGTAGTAGTAGGCCAGCGGGATGCAGATGAGGCCGGAGCAGACGATGAAGACGAGGAAGCCCGGTTTCGCGAGCAGCTTCCAGGCATCGACCATGAGGAGCGCGCGCAGGTCGATCTTCTGCCCTTTCGCCGGTGCGGGGGTGTGGGGAAGGAAGAAGGAGTAGACGCCGAGCAGGATCGAGCTCGCCGCACCGAGCTGGAAGATCTTCAGGCTCGAGCTCCAGCCGACGAAGCCGACGACGAGCCCCGCGACGATCCAGCCGACCGTGCCCCAGACCCGGACCTTCGGGAACTGGAGCCGGTCGAGGTGGGAGAAGGCGATGGTGTTGCCCAGTCCCAGCGTCGGCATGTAGCAGAGCATGTGCCCGAGGCAGTAGGCGACCATCAGCTTTCCGTTCCCGGCCTCGGCCGCACCGGTGGCGAGGAAGAGGAGGACGCCGCCCACGAGGAAGAGCACGCCCATGACGATCTGCGAGGGAAAGAAGCGGTCCGCGACGATGCCGAGGAAGAGCGGGGCGAAGATCGCGCCGAGCGGGGCGGTCCCGTAGGCGCCCCCGATGGAATCCGCGAGCCCGTTCGAACCCAGCGCCTGCCCGAGTGTCGCGAACCAGACTCCCCATACGAAGAACTGGAGAAACATCATGACGCTGAGCAGGGGGACGACGGGTTTGGAGGCGGTGGACATGGCGGGAAGGATAGGGCCAGAAAGCCGCGGGAGTAAAGAGGGAAAGAGGGAGCGCGAAAACGCGTTGTCTCCTGAGGGGAAAAAAGAAAAGAGGCTGGATCATCTCCGTCGAAATCCGTTAAAACGGAGCCCGCCATGACCGCCGCCCGCCACTTCCCCATGCGCTCCGGCGCGGCAGAGGTGAAGGCAGCGGTGTCCGACTACCTCGCGAAATCCGGCGACTCCTCCCTAACGGCGGTCATATCGGGGCGGCTGTAGGTCAGCCCCGTATTTGTCGCCGTCGCAAAACGACAGAACGCCCCCTCACTCACTTTTCGATACGCCCGTAAAGATCGGCTTCTCTTGTGCTGGCTGCTATGAGCCAACCCATCCGCAGTCAAGACCTTGCCGGCATTGCAACAACGCCCCGCCATGGCAGCATGATCGTTCCGAAAGATCCCCTTTTGTCAATGGGTGCCACTGCCAATTTAACGTCCACCCCAATCAGCATAACTCCTTTAACATAAGGAGCTCCTCCGGTTGGGATCGAACCAACGACCTAGTGGTTAACAGCCACCCGCTCTACCGCTGAGCTACAGAGGATTTTGACCTGCCTGCTTCGGGCGCTGAGAGCGCTGCGAAGAGGACGGCGAACTTGGCCGCTTTAGGATCGCATTTCAAGGGAAAAGTTGGATGAAATTCATGCGCGGCACCATGGAGGATCCTTGGGGAATCCGGTCTTCCTTCCCGCCGTCGGCGCTTCCCTTCTCCGCGTCCCGCGAAAGGCCGGTGATGGAGAGAGCGGAGGGAAGGAACGTTCCTGACAGATCCAGCGGGGCCGCGTGTCCCTGCTTCCTATCCACCCAAGCGCAAGCGGGCTCCACGGCCATTGGTCTCCCTTCTTTCGGTTCTCCCACGGCATTGGCCGCCCATCCGTGGCCCCCCTGGAAAAGTCTCCTCGGGTCTACGGATCGCAAGAAGCCCCTTGATTGCCGAAGGCGTTTTCGTAGATTTCGACGAGCCGGGCGATGCCCGGCTTCGTGCTATTTCACCTCCCGTTCCTCTCCGACTCCATCCATGACCCCAGAAGAATTCCGCCAAGCCTATTTCGAGCAGTATTCGGAGGAAGGCGATGTCTGCGACGACGCCTGGTTCGCCCATTACTTCGACAACTCGAACGACTGGCTCGAGGTGGAATACCGTGCTCCGAAAGAGGGGTTCGTCGTCTACAGCGACCCGGAATCGAGCATCGGCGGCTACTGGGCGACGACGGCGGGCGGGGGAATCGAGGGACCGTTCCAATCGATGGGCGAACTGGCCGTGGCGCTCGGCTATTCGCCCCGCAATTTCCCGCCGGATGCCGACGCGGAAGACGATGATTTCGACGACCTCGACGAGGACGCGGGAAGCGACGACGGGGAGGAAGACTTGGAATTCGACGACGAGTTCGACGAAGACTACGGCGACGAGGAGCTGGACGGGGAAGAGGAGGATTGATCCTCCTTCCTTTCCCGTCCTAACCGAATTGCTCCTGCATCTCCTTGAGGCGTCCGCGGATGGCGAGCTTGCGGGCGCTGCTCATGCGGTCGATGAAGAGCCGCCCGAAGAGATGGTCCGCCTCGTGCTGGATGGCGCGGGCGAAAAGCCCGTCGGTCTCGATGACGAGAGTTTCGCCGTCGAGCGTTTGCAAGGTGGCCTTGACCTCGGAGGGCCGGACGATTTCGCCGCGCAGATCGGGGAAGGAAAGGCAGCCTTCGTTCTCGCTCTCCTTCGGACCGAGGAGTTCGAGGGAGGGATTGACGAAGACGAGGGGGCAGACCTCGTCGAGACGCTTCTCCTCTCCATTGACTCGCAGGTAGGTGACGCATTCCTCGTCGTGCGAGACGTCGACGACGGCGAGCTGGAGCGGAACGCCGACCTGCTGCGCCGCAAGCCCCACCCCGTTGGCCTCCCGCATGGTCTCGATCATATCGGCGGCGAGCTGGCGGATCTCGTCGTCGACGGTCTCGACACGGACGCCGACTTGGCGGAGGACGGGAGCAGGGTAATGGACAATCTGGCGGATCATGGGGGCACGGGTCACGATTTCGGATTCACGGACGGTGAATGGTAATCGGTGATCGGACGGCGGTAAACGGTTTCCTGCAACTCGTGGCCCGTGACTCAGTTCTCGAGCAGGATGCGGAGGGGCAGGTCGTCGATGTCGAGTCCGGCTTGCGCGGCGGCGTCCCACACCTTCACCATCAGACCGAGGGAGGCGTCTTCGTCCGCCTTCAGCTCGATCCGGTCCTGCGGGCGGGCCGCCTTGAATTCGCCGAGGACGGCGGCGAGGGATTCGATGGGGACGAGACGGTCGCCGAGGGAGACGCTCCCGTCCTTGGCGAGGGAGAGAGGGACGCGCCGCTCCGCCTCCCCTCCCCGCCCGATCTCGGAGGAACGCGGGAGCTTGACTCTCACGAGGGACTCGGGGGTCTTGAAGGTGGTCGTGACGATGAAGAAGATCAGCAGGATGCCGAGGATGTCGATGAGCGACACGATCACGATGGCGGGGGAACGCCGCTTTTTCCGATAGAAGTTCACGGGAGGAAGTCGCTGCGTCCCGGCTCGCGGGCAAAGGAGACCGGAGCCGGCTCGTCGGTGGCGATGACGGTGGGCGTGTAGAGGGCGGGACCGCCGTGCTTGTGGAACTCGTGGAGGAGATGTCCGGCGACGACCTCGAGCCGGGCGGCGATGCGCTCCAGCTTGCGGGTGAAGAAGGAGTGGAAGATCACCATGACGACGGCGACGACGAGTCCGGCGATGGTGGTGTTCAGCGCTTCGGCGATGCCGGCGGCCACGCGGGAGGGATCGGCCTCCTGCCCGTCTCCGGCACCGAAGGCTCCGAAGACGCCGACGAGGCCGCTGACGGTCCCGAGGAGACCGAGGAGCGGCGCGATGGTGACGACGACCTCGAGGATGCCGATGCCGCTTTCGAGCTTCACCATCTGCTCGCGGGCGGTCGCCTCGACGGCGCTCTGCGCCTCCTCGCGGGTCTTGAACTCCGACGACAGGGCGACGCGCCCGATGCGCCCGACGACGCTGTCGCTGCGCTTCAGGTCGAGGAGGAGCTTCGCGGCACGGCCCTCCCGCAAGGCTTCGGAGACGCGGGCGAGCTCGGGCCTCAGGGCCGGGGGAATGATCGCGTTCCACCGCAGGGTGAGGGCGCGATGGATGGCGACGGCGATGCCGACGAAGGAGCAGATCCCGATGGGAATCATGAAGATCCCGCCGGAGAGGAGGAACTCCCACACTTTCGCGTTGATGCTGGGGGCGACGGCCATGGGAAGGAAGCGGGATCAGTAGATGATGATGTCGTATTGAATGACGAGGCCGGAGGAACCGACCGAACTCGCGACTTCCTCCGGCATGGGCGGGAGTTCCGCGTCGCGGATGGCCCGCAGGGAGAACTCCGCGAGCATGGCGTTGGCTTCGTTCTTGGTGATCTCAAGCCCGCGAACCCGCCCGGCGGCATCGACGGTGAATTCGACCTTCAGCATTCCCCAGGTCACGAAATCGGCGTTGTCCTGTCGGTAGCGATGCCATTTCGCCGAGATCGCGTCGCGCACCGCCTTTTTGTAGCGGCCCATGGGAGTGGCTTCGGCATCGACGGCGTCGGCCCCGACTTTGGCCAGGCGGCCGTTGATCACGCCCTGCCGCTCCTCGGGGCTGAAGCCTGCCGAAAAAAGTCCGTCGTCGGCGAGATTGAGGGACAGGGGCGAATCCGGCGGCGCGACGCTTCCGTCGGCAGGCGGCTTGGGCGCATCGTCGGCCATCGCCCCCTCTTCGGTGCCGGAGGCCACAGGCTCTGGAGAAGGCCTTTCCCGTCCGCTCTCCGAACCGGAACCCGGGTCCTCCTTTGCGGAGCGTTCCCCTTCGCCGGGCAGGCCAGGGGCCTCGATCCTCGCCTCTGGCTCGGATTCTCCCCCGTCCCTCGCCCCACCGTCCAAACCAGCCTCCAGTGCCGCGAAGGAGGATGGCGACGACGCAGGAAAAGCGGCCCCTTGCGAGGACCTCGGCGGCACTTGGGCAGCCATGGCCGCAGGGATGGCATCCGGCCGAGCCGGATCCTCGCCAAGCGCGCCCTCGACGAACTCCCGGTTGGCGAGCGTAAGATGGGGCAAGGGACTGTCGCCCGCGAGGCTCGGGGCATCGTGCTGGGGCAGATGCTCGTTGGGACGCCGCCGCGAGGCGGCGGAGGTGTTGCGGTCGGACTCGTAGCGGGCGTTTTCCGGCGCGACGGTCTCGGGACGGTTGGTGTCGGTGGGGATGAAGGGACGATCGGCGGGAAGAGGGGGATCCGGTTCCGGGAGCAGCGCGAGACGCTCGCGCTCGAGACGTTCCATCAGATCGCTCATCATCACGGTGACCTCGCGCGGAGCGGCTTCGCCGCCACGGGACTCCCTCGTGGAGGATCCGGCCGAATCGGCACGCGGCAGCACGACGACGAACAGCAGCAGCAGCACGTGCGCGACGAAGGCGCCCGAGACACTGGCAAACATCTTCTGCGGCTCCGACATGGCTGGACGTCGTCGAATTAAAGCGTCTTCCTCGCGAAATGAAAGAGGTATTGCTGTGCGTAGCCGGCGTGGGGGCCGAAGTGCTTCGCGGCCCAGGCTTGCAGCTTCGGGCCCTTGAGGCGCTTGCGGTAGCGGTCCCGCAGGATGCGCTCCATCCACACGTCGATGGGAAAGGCGTCCCAGCGTCCCGCGCCGAAGAGAAGGGCGCAATCCGCGATCTTTCCTCCCACCCCATGCAGGACCATCAGCGCGTCCCTCGCGCGAGCCAACGAAGGCTCGCGCTCGATGGCGTCGAGATCGATCTCCCCCTCCGCGACGGCGCGGGCGGCGAGATGGAGCGATTTCGCCCGATAGCCGAGGGCGCAGGCCCGCAACGCCTCCTCCCCCGCCTCGGCCAAAGCCTGGGGCGTCGGATAGGCGAAGAAGGGACGGCCCGCGAGCTCATGACGCTCCCCGTAGCGTTCCCGAAGCGCGAGCGAAATCGCACGGATATGGGCGACCTGCTTCATCGAGGAGGTGATGAAGGTGGCGAGGCATTCCCAGAGCGGCTGGCGCGCCACGCGGATGCCGGGACAGAAGGCGACGGCCTCGCTCAGGACGTGATCTCCGCCGGGAAAGGCGGCATGGACAACCTCAGAGGAATGATCGAGGCCAAAGTAGCTGGCGACCCGCTCGGCATCTCCGGCAAGCGTGGAGACGGCGCCGGTCTCCGCATCCTGCGAGACGAAGGCGGGCGGTCCCGAGGCGATGCAGCCGGCGAAACCCTCTCTGCCGGCAAACTCGACCGGCTCCCAATGGAACACCTGGCCCGACTTCAAGGTGTCCCGCAGAGAGAATCCGCCTTCGTAAGGCACCTCGACGAAAGCGGCCCGCGCCATGTCCCGGAAAAGGCTCAGCTCGCGAAGAAGCTGAGGCTGCGCAGCTCGGCCGCGAGATCGACCTGGTTGACGACGACCTCGTCGGGCAGATTGAGGACGGCGGGCGAGAAATTCAGGATCGCCTGGACGCCGGCCGCGACGAGAACATCGGCGACTTTCTGCCCGGCCGCTTCCGGAACGGCGATGATGGCCATGCGCACCCCATGCTGGCTCACGTAGCGGCCCAGCTCACGGACGTCGTAGACGGGCACGCCCATCTGCTCGGTCGTCGCTTTGACATGGGCGGGATCGGCGTCGAAGGCGGCGATGATCTCGAAACCCTCCTTGCGGAATCCGCTGTAGCGCAGCAGGGCCGACCCGAGGTTCCCCACCCCGACCATGACGACCGGCTGGAGGACCGTCAGCCCCATCACGCCGGAGATGGCGTCGGAGAGCGTCGTGACGCTGTAGCCGAGACCGCGGGTGCCGAACTGCCCGACATGGCCGAGGTCCTTGCGGAGCTGGGTCGGCTTCACTCCGGCGGAGCGGGCGAGGTCTTCGGAGGAGACGGTCTCGACCTTCTGGTCGCGCAGCTTCTGCAGGCATCTCTGATAGAGGGAGAGCCGGTAGACCGTTTTTCTGGGAATGTCGATCTTTTCCAAAGCCGAAGGATTTGTGAATCTTCAACCCAATCGAAGGGTTTTTCCAACCTTTAGACGTGCCGGATCGCGGGATGTTGGCGTTTTTCTGGGAAAACCGCGCCTTTCTCCGGCATTTTTCCGCGAATTCAGGTCAAAGATCGACCTTTGCCAGAACTCCTTCCGCCCTTTTTCCGCTCCGAACGACGACCCGGTCCAACTGCGCCCCGGCCGCCACGACGGCCCCGGGCCACACCACGGAGGCCCGCAGCACGGCTCCCGACTCGACTCTCGCCCCCGCTCCGACGGAGGAAAGGGCATCGATTTCCACGCTCGCGTCGATCTCGGCCTCAGGTGAAAGGCGGAAGGCGGAAGCTCCCCCGTTCAGGTATCGGGGAAAGCCGCCCGCCAGGGTCCCGAGCGCATCGAGGTAGGCTCCGCGCTCGCCCAGATCGCTCCATTCGCCTTCGTCGACGACGAGGCCTCCGATCCGTCCGCCCGAGCGGATGACCTCGAGCATGGGCAGCACGACCGATTCGATTGCTCCCGGACGCAAGCAGTCGAGAAACTCGGGCGAGACCACGTAGATACCGGTGAACTGGTAGCGATGAGGCCAGTCCGGCGCGAGGACGCCGCGGAGGTCCACCACCTTCCCGCTCTCTTCGTCGAACCCCACACGCAACTCCTCGCCTTCCGAGCGGAGGACCATCGTCACGAGATCGCCGCTGCTCCGATGACGCTCCAGCGCGGGCGCGAGAGGCAGATCGGTGAGGATGTCGCCGTTGTAGACCACGAAAGGTTCGTCGCGCGGGAGCCAGTCGCGCAGATTGTCGAGCCCCCCGGCCGTGTCGAGGAGGACGGGTTCGTGGCGAAACTGGATGGGGCGGCCCGAGTGAGTCCCGTCCGGGAACGCCTCCGCGTACGCCTCGGGGCAATGATGCGTGTTCACCGCAAAGGACTCGACGCCGAGATCGTGAACGAGATGGTCGAACGCGTAGGCGACGAGCGGCCGGTTCCACACCGGCACGAGCGGTTTCGGAAGCGACTCAGTGAGCGGTCGCAAGCGCGTGCCGAGTCCGGCTCCGAGAATGAAGGCTTTTCGAATTCCGGCCATGGGGGCCTAGAATCGACGGGAAGCGCGGGGAATCAAGCGCCCCCTCCAGGGAAAGGCCTATTTGCCTCTTGCCTTGCCACCTTGGACGGCGGAGCACCCCATGCTACTCCACCTGCCGAAGCTGCAATGAGTCGACGATCTTGTCGTCGGCGAGGGCGTTGGTGATGACGACGAGCCATTCGCCGGGCTTGGCCCATTCCCTTCGCTTCAGATAGCTCAAGGCATCGAGGATGGTGCGCTCGGGGTCGTCGGAAAAGGGCATCAGGAAAGGCTCGACTCCCCAGGGAAGGAGCAGTTGCCGGAAGACGGGCTCCACGTCGGTGAAGGCGTAGATGGGAATTCCGTGGGGCCGCAGCGATCCGAGAACATAGGGAAGGAAACCGCTCCGGCTGAAGACGACGATGCCCGAATGGCCCTTTCCGCTTCTTTCCAGCTCGCCGGCGAGGACGGCGGCGGAGCGGAGCATCATCGCCTTCGGCTCCTTCAGCACGATGTGGGGATTCAGCCCCTGGTCCACCGACGGCTCGATGCTTTGGATGATGCTTTTCAAGACCTGCACCGATTCGAGCGGATAGGCACCCACCGTCGTTTCGCCCGAGAGCATGATCGCATCGGCCCGCTCGCGGACTGCGTTCGAGACGTCGCTGATCTCCGCCCGAGTCGGCATGGGCGAAGAAATCATCGACTCGAGCAGGTGCGTCGCGACGATGACCGGCTTTCCGTCGGCCTGACAGGCCCGGACCATTTCGGTCTGGACGAGGGGAAGCCGATGGAAGTCGATCTCGATGCCGAGATCGCCCCGTGCCACCATGATGGCGTCGGCCGCCCTCACGATCGCCGTCAGATTCCTCACCCCGGCCTGGTCCTCGATCTTCGCGACGATCCGCGCCTTCGAGCCGAGCCGGTCGAGCAGCTCGCGCAAAGTGCGCACGTCCTCGGCCTGCCGCACGAAAGAAAGCGCGACGAAGTCGATCCCGCTCTCGACCCCGGCCCGGAGGTCGGCCTCGTCCTTCTCCGTCAGAGCCGGCAGATTCACCTGCACGCCGGGGAGGTTGATGTGGCGCTTCGACCCGAGCTCGCCGGGAGTGAGCACCTCCAGGCGGATTCGCTGGGCGTCCTTCTCGAACACCCTCATGCGGATGAGTCCGCTGTCGACGAGCACGACATTGCCCACCTCCAAATCGGCCGGCAATCCCGGATAGTTCACCGAGACCGAAGGGATATCCCCGCTCGGATCGGCTCCCTCGATGTGGAATTCGATGCGGTCGCCCGGCGCCAGACTGATGGGACGCTCCACCTTCCCCGTCCGGATCTCCGGTCCCTTCACGTCCATCATCACCGCCACATGCCGCCCCACCTCGGCGGAGACCTCGCGGATGAACCACATCGCGTCCTTCACCCACTGGTGCGAGGCGTGGGCCATGTTCAGCCGCAGGATGTCCACCCCGCTTCGGATCAGTTGCGCGAGCATCTCCTTCGACTCCGTGGCCGGGCCGAGGGTGGCGATGATTTTCGTGTGACGATAGCGTTCGGACATGGCTTGGCGATTGCGCGTCAACGAGGCGCACCGGTTCAACAAAGCAGGAAAAGGGCCAGTTCCAAGCGACGGGACCGTCACCGTGAAAAATTCCCCATGCCCGCCGATGGCCGCCCGGAGCGACGGAACGGAACTATCGAAAGACTATCGAATCGGAAAAAATGCATATTCCGTTTGACGCATCCGTCCCTTCACTCTATTTTCGGAAAACATCTTCTCACATGTCAGCAATCCATACCCTCTCGAAAAACGCCGAGGACCTCCGGGAGGTCCGTTGGCTGGGCGTGGGTTGCCTCGATCATCCCATGCCCGCCCGCCCCGCCGCGACGCCAACCCTGCCGAGCTCCATCGAAAGACGGAATCCAGCCATTGGAGACTTCGGTGGAAAATATCAAGGGAGGGCGCGGTTCACATAACAACCGAGATCAGTCGATTTGCATGTGAACCCCGCTCTCCGAAAGGAAGCGGGGTTTTTGTTTTCACAACCCATTGAAATCCAACCCATCGCAAGGACCACTATCACCGAGCCCATCCCCACAGCCAAGATCCGATTCCCACCAGAACAAAACGACCCGTCCCCGGCGGCCACCGGGGACGGGTCCGACGAGAGACATATCCGACGGTCCGAGGACCGCGACATGCCCGCTGCCAGACCGGGCATAGACGCGCCTCCCGGAACGGTCAAGCCAGGCGGGGCGAACCCTATTCGCCCCGTCTACCGGATCACCATTGCATAGTGGTTATCCAACTATCGAATTCCTCTCGTCGAAGGGAAGACATCATCCCATTTCCATACCAACAAAGACGAGAGGCTTCCCCCGGGAGGTGTGCCTGCGAAACACCGAAACGTCCGCTGTAAAAACCTGCGGCTGCCTCTGCGGGAGCGTGGCAAGGGTATTCGTTCTTTTTTCATTTCATCGAAGGGATCGGAAAGAAGCCGCGCACCAGCGTGCGGGCCGGTCTCCAAACCAGCTTCGCCCGGGGCGGCGTGTTCCCGATCCCATCCATCATGAATCCGGAGTGCCGGAAGCCGCCCGGCGGGGTCCATCTCCCTTTTTCAAACGCGGTGAGGTCGAAGCCGTGGAGACAGGTGCCTTGGGAGCATCGGAAAGCGGGCACGACTCCCGCCACCGCGACCCATTCAACCGCAAGCCTGGAAGTCCAGACCCGGGGCTCATAACCCTGGCGGCCCGGAGCGTTACCGGGGCTTGCCCCCCTCTTTCCAAAGGATGCCGATCCGGATCGCGGACTGTAAACCCGCCGTCGTAAAATCATCCGGAAGCCGACGAGTGGAGCGTTACCACCGGCATCCACCATTTTTCCCTTCCGTAGCTCAGCAGCAGAGCGCTCGACCGACCCTTTTCATTTGGGTTTCTTTCATGCCGAATCCAATCCCATTCTGCGATGACGGAATTCGGCACGATACGCCTCGCGGCACAGATGTCACAGGTGGTCTTCGGCCCCGCGCAGAGGCATCCGTGAACATTTTTGAGGCATTGCCTCTCTCCGCTCGGTCGACTTTTCACCAACTCCCCTGAAACATTGAAGCGATGCAGCGGTCTTTTAAACCGCAGAGGCAGGAGCGTTACCTGCCGGGGGAACCACTTTCCTTCGAGACATTGGCCGTGTTGTAAGAGTCAGCATTCCACGTTGTGAGCGTGGCGGAGCGGGTGCGAATCCCGTCGGCCAGTCTTGGGAGTTGATAGTCGGTAGTTGATCGTCGAGAGGCTGAGAATGAGAGGCTTGCGCCGAAACCCAGGCTCGCCCGGAGATTGAGTTGCCGCATTGGAGCAGTTCGTTGATTCCGAACCTCTCGACTATCCTCTCACCTTCCTTTCCAGGTCGATTCGTCCCTGACGGAGCTAGTGAACCGGCTCGTCTGCAAAACGAGCATCGGCGGGTGCGATCCCCGCAGGGACGTCCACTTTCCAATGCGCCATTCTCCAACAGCCAGGATCCCTCGCTTCCAACGAGGAGACCGCGGGGCAAATCCCTCCACGGGCACGATTTCGACTCCTCCGCGGCAGAGACAGAAGTGCACTCCCCTCGTAAAGGAGCCCATGCGGGTGCGATGCCGGCCGGAGGAACTTCCTCGCGGTGCAAGTCCGCTCCAGGATGCCATTTTCCTTCGGGCGCCAACTGTCCTTCACCGAAAAAACCGTCACGCTGAACGATGAACGTTTCCGCCCGGCATGCCACTCAATCCTCAACCACTCCAAGGTCGCCCCGCCCCAGCTTTCCCTGCCAAGCCCTGAAAACGGCCCTTTCCCCTTGCCCATGACCCCCCTCATAAACAAGCCCATCGTCCTCGTCCTGAATCGGAACTGGCAGGCAATCAACGTGCGCACTCCGGCGGAGGCCTTCTGCCAGATGGCCACCGACGTCGCCACCGCCCTCGACATCCGCGAGGACGAATCCATGGTTCCCACCCGATGGGAGGATTGGAAGCGCCTTCCGGTGAGGGATCGGGACTTCAGCGTCGGCACGGCCCATGGCCCTGTCCGCGTGCCCACCGTCGTCGTCCTCTCCCGCTTCGCCAAGGTGCCGATGAAGCGGCCCAAGTTCAATGCGCGCAACCTCTGGGAGCGCGACGGCGGCCGATGCCAGTACACCGGACGCATCCTGCGCCCCGGCGAAGGCAACATCGACCACGTCGTGCCGCGCTCCCGCGGAGGCGAGACGAGCTGGGAGAACTGCGTCATCGCCGCCCGCGAGGTGAACTCGCGCAAAGCCAACCGCACTCCCGAGGAGGCCGGCCTCCAACTTCTGAACCCACCCTCCGCCCCGCGCGAGCTCCCGGTGACGATGCTGCTGAGGAACGTCCACGGCATTCCCGAGTGGGAGCCTTTCCTGCGTTCCTGAAAAGGACTCGGCAGCGCAGGGCGTGGGGGAGGCAGACGGTTTCGCCCACGCCCTACTCCTTGCCGCCCGCCTCCTTCCCCGCCCGGACGCGCAGGGGAAGCTCCCCGCACTGCCCGAGCCGGGCGCGGACGATGTTGCGGCTGATGCCGAGGAGCTTGGCGGTCTGAACCTGGTTGCGGTGGCAGTATTCGTAGGCGCTCCGCATCAGCTCGTTCTCGATGTCCGCGTGCAGGTCCTCCCCGCCCTCCTCGAAGACGTCGAGGAAGGCTTCGCGCAGCCGTTCCATCGCGGAGCGAAGGGGGACCTCTCCGCCTTCGGCGCTCGGGACGCGCGGTCTCAGCGCACCGAGGTTGAGATCCTCCGACCTGACCACGCCGCCTTTGGCCACGAGCAGGGAATGGTGCACGACGTTCTCCAGTTCGCGGATGTTGCCCGGCCAGGAATGGCCGGTGACGAGGGCGTCCTCCGCCTCCGCGCTGAAGGCCGGGCCCTCGATCCCGAGACGGTCGGCATAGACCCGCAGGAAATGGCGGGCGAGCGGCAGGATGTCGCCGGGACGCTCGCGCAGCGGGGCGAGCTCCAGGGAGACGACGTTGAGGCGGTAGTAGAGATCCTCGCGGAAGCGCCCGGAGGACACGGCCTCCTCCAACTGGACGTTCGTCGCCGCGATGAAGCGCACGTCGATGGGGATGGGCTTCCGCGAGCCGAGCCTCACGACCTGGCGCTCTTGCAGGACGCGCAGGAGCTTCACCTGCAAGGCGAGGGGCAGCTCGCCGATCTCGTCGAGGAAGAGGGTGCCTCCGTTGGCGCTCTCGAACCATCCGGCCTTCGCGGAGCTCGCGCCGGTAAAGGCTCCTTTTTCGTGGCCGAAGAGCTCGCTCTCGACGAGGCTCTCGGAGAAGGCCCCGCAGTTCACGGCGACGAAGGCCCCGTCGGCCCTCCGGCTGTGCTCGTGGATGTGCCGGGCGACGATCTCCTTTCCCGTTCCCGTCTCCCCGACGATGAGGGCGTTCGCGTCGCTCGGCGCGATCAGCTTGATGCGGTTGATGAGGGCCAAGGATTTGGGATCCTCGAAGACGACGAAGCTCGCCCCCCGGCGAGGGGGCCTCGCCCGGTCCCCGGCGGCCGGACGGCTTGCTTTTGTCGCGGTAGCCATTCGTCGGAAACGCCGCCCGCCTAGGCGGCGTGGTGGGGCAGGTCGAGAAGATGCCCGAGTTTGAGTTGTTTCGTCGTGAGGTATCCCAGGTTCTCCCGGTTCGGTTCCGCGATCAAGGGAACACGCCCCGTGATCTTCAGATCGTATCCCGCCAGCTCGCTGAACTTGGCGGGATTGTTGGACAGGAGCCGCATCTTCCGCACCCCCAGGTCGGCGAGGATCTGCGCGCCGGTGTCGTAGCTGCGGGAGTCCACGGGCAGGCCGAGGCCGGTGTTGGCCTCGACGGTGTCGAGTCCGTCGTCCTGCAGGGCGTAGGCCCGCATCTTGTGCGCGAGGCCGATCCCGCGCCCTTCGTGGCCGCGCAGGTAGACGACGACGCCGCAGCCCTCCTGCTCGACGAGGCGCATGGCCTGTTCGAGCTGCTGCCCGCAGTCGCAGCGCATCGACCCGAGGACGTCGCCGGTGAGGCATTCCGAGTGGACCCGCACGAGCACGTCGTCGATCCCGGCGACCTCGCCTTTCACCAGCGCGATGTGCTCGATCCCGTCCAGGTGGGAGCGGTAGGTATGGGCGGTGAAGACGCCGGCTCGCGTGGGCATGCGGGTCGTGGCCACGCGCGCGACGAGGGGCTCGCGGCTGCGACGCCACGCGGCGAGATCGGCGACGGTGACGAAGGGCAGCCCGTGGGCCTTCGCGAACTCGACCAGTTCGGCACCTCTCGCCATGCTCCCGTCCTCCTTCACGATTTCGCAGAGCACGCCGGCGGGCTCCAGACCGGCGAGGCGCGCCAGATCGACGGCCGCCTCGGTGTGGCCACGCCGCTCCAGCACGCCCCCGCTGCGGCTGCGCAGGGGGAAGACGTGCCCCGGCCGGTTGAAATCGAGGCCTTGGGAGCGCGGGTCGGCGAGCGCCCGGATCGTCGCGGCGCGGTCCGCGGCGGAGATGCCGGTGGTGGTCCCGTGCCTCCAGTCCACGGACACGGTGAAGGCGGTCCGGTAGGGATCGGTGCTGCCGCCGACCATCAGGGGCAACCCGAGCTGGTCGAGGCGCTCGCCCGGCAGGGAGACGCAGATCAGCCCGCTGGTGTGCTTCACGAAGAAAGCGATGCTCTCCGGCGTGGCCTTCCCGGCGGCCATGATGAGGTCGCCCTCGTTTTCGCGGTCCGCGTCGTCGGCCACGACCACGATGCCCCCGCGCGCGACGGCGGCGATGGCGGCATCGACGGAAGAAAGGGAGGGATGCTGGGCGATCATGAGTAGAAGGTGGGTTTCGGATTCTGATGGTTGAGGGCCCAGTCGCCGAGTTCCCGCAGCTTGTATTCGACGGGGTCGTGGAGGGTCTGGGTGCGGAGGTTCCGCCAGAAGCGGTCGAGGCGGGCGGCGGCGGTGGTGGAGCGCGACCCCATGACCTCGAACATGCGGTTGGTCACCTCGAGCCCGGCCCGGGTGGCGAGGACCTTCGCCGCGGCGATGTCGAGCGCGACCTTGCCGCGGTGGTTCTCGGAAAGGGAATCCCCCTCCTCCCAAGCGCGCTGGAGGGAGTCCCCGGCCTTCTCGGTGGCGAGTTTCGCCGCGAGGATCTGGGCGTGGAGTTCTCCGTAGTGCCGCAGGATGTAGGGATCCTCCCGCGGCGAGGAGACGCCGGAGGTGAGCCAGGGCTTCGTCTGCACGAGGGTGTAGTTCCGGGCCTCCTGGAACGCGCCTTCCGCGATGCCGAGGAAGACGTTGGTGAAGACGATCTGCGCGACGCAGGGTCGCAGCGAGGCCCTGACGCTGCCGAAAGGGCCGGGGGAGCGGAGAAATTCCGAATCGTGGACGACGACGTCGCGCAGCTCCACCGTGCCGCTGTCGGTCTGGCGCTGCCCCATGTTGTCCCAGTCGCCCAGGATCGAGAGGCCCTCGCGCGGGAGGGGGACGGCGGCGACGAGGAGGCGGGGGTTCCCCGGCTCGTTGGCCGAAACGATGAGCGCGTCCGCGTCGACGGAGCCGGAGCAGAAGCCCTTGCGTCCGTTCAGGAGGCGCTTCCCGTCCTGGGCCGTCGCGGTGGTGCCGGGATCGAGCGGATTGAGGGCGTTGCCCCAGAACCACGAATGCCTCGCGGTGAGCCCGTGGTAGTAGCGCCGCTGCTCCTCCGAGCCGAACAGTTCGATGGTGGCGAGCATGAGGTGCTGGAATCCGTAGAGATGGGCGATGGAGCTGTCCACCCTCGCGAAGAGGCGCACGATCCTGAGCACGTCCTGCCAGGAGGCGCCGCCGCCGCCGTCCTCCTCCGCGACGAGCAGGGAGAGCAGGCCGCTGGCGCGCAACTGGTCGCGCTCGGCCTTGGCCGTGCCGCCGCGCCTGTCCCGCTCCACGGCGGTCTGGGCGAAGTCCGCGGCGAGCCTCTCGGCGGTGTCGAAGGCGTGGAGCCGCGATTTGGTGGTGGTGGCGGTATCGCAGGATGTCGGAAGGGCGGACATGGGGAATGGGTGGAAAGTGGGTTGCGCGGCGTCAGGAGGCCGAGGCGGCGACCGCTTTGGGCCGGTCCTGGTTCGCCATGATCTCGCCGAAGGGGCTGAGGTATTGGGGGGACTCGGGATGCTCCGGCTGCTCGACGGGCAGCAGGGGGAAGACCAGTTCGGCGAAGCGGTAGGCCTCCTCGAGATGGGGGTAGCCGGAGAGGATGAACTCCTCGATGCCCAGTTCGCGGTATTCGAGGATGCGTTGGGCGACCGTCTCGGCGGACCCGACCAAGGCGGTGCCCGCGCCGCCCCGAACCAGGCCGACGCCGGCCCAGAGGTTGGGGCTGATCTCGAGCCGGTCCCGGCGTCCCTGGTGGAGGCGCGACATCCGCGCCTGCCCGGAGGAGTCGAAGCGCTCGAACACCTTCTGCGCCGCGGCGATGGCGTCGTCGGTGACGTAGCGGATGAGGCTGTCGGCCGCGTCCCACGCCTCGGCATCCGTCTCCCTGACGATGACGTGCATGCGGATGCCGAAGCGCAAGATGCGCCCTTGGGCGGCGGCGGCCTCCTTCATGTGGGCGATTTTCTCCGCGACCTGTTCGGGCGGCTCGCCCCAGGACAGGTAGACGTCGATGTGCTTCGCGGCGACCTCGTGCCCGGCGGACGAGGAGCCTCCGAAATAGAGCGGCGGGTAGGGCCGCTGCAGGCCGGGAAAGAGCAGCTTCGCTCCCTCCACTCGGAGATGCTGTCCTTCGTAGTCGACCTCCTCCTCGGCGACGACGCGCCGCCAGATGTCGAGGAACTCGTCGGTCACCTCGTAGCGGGTGTCGTGGTCCTGGAACAGCCCGTCCCCGCGAAGCTCCACGGGATCGCCGCCGGTGACCACGTTGATGAGGAGGCGGCCTCCCGAGAGGCGGTCGAAGCTGGCCGCCATCCTCGCCGCCAGCGTCGGCGAGGTGAGGCCGGGACGCACCGCGACGAGGAACTTCATGCGCGAGGTGGCGGGAAGCAGGGAGGAGGCGACCACCCAGGCGTCGTCGCAGGACCGCCCCGTGGGGAGGAGCGCCCCGTAGTATCCCAGCTCGTCCACTGCCTGCGCGATCTGCGTCAGGTAGGGCAGCGTGGTGGGGCGGGCGCCCTTGCCGGAGGCGAGGTAGCGCCCGTCCCCGTGCGTGGGGATGAACCAGAGCAGTTTCATGCGACGGCGTGCGAATTCAGGGTCTCGACCACCTCGACGAGTCGCTCCACGCTGTCGTCGAGCCGGGCCTGCAGCTCGGCTTCGAGGACGTATGCGCCGTCCTCCTGGCGGAACTGCGAGTCCACCCCGTAGACGCCCTGCTGGATGTCCGAGGCGCCGAGCACGGCGAGCACCGGCTTCAGGGCGTAGTCGATGGCGAGCAGGTGCGCGAGGGATCCGCCGGTGGCGATGGGAAGGACCGTCTTGCCCCGCAGCGAGCCGGGGGGCAGGATGTCGAGCAGCGCCTTGAGACCGCCGGCGTAGGAGGCCTTGTAGATCGGCGTGGCGACGACGAGACCGGCGGCGTCGGCGATCAGGGCCTTGAATTCCTCGAAGGCGGGGCTGTCGTAGCGCGCGAGGACGAGATCCTCGGCGGGAAAGTCGCGGACGCCCACCGTCCGCGTCGTCAGCCCCCGCCCCTCGATGGCGCGCGAGACGCGATCGAGCAGGGCGGCGGACCTGGAGGCGGCGGTGGGGCTTCCCGAGATGAGCAGGACGTGGGGCATGGCTGGGAGTTCCTTTCGATGGAGGGGAGTCAGACGGCGGCGGCGAGGCGTTCGGCTTCGAGCTCGCGGACGAGCGGCAGCACCTTCTTCCCGAAGTACTCCACCTCCTCCTGGAAATGGAGAAAGGCCGTGAGGACGAGGTCGACCCCGATCGATTTCAGATGCACGATGCGCTCCGCGATCTGCTCGGGCGTTCCGATGAGGTTGGTCTTGAAGCCGTCGTTGTATTGGACGAGGTCCTCGAAGGTGGACTTGGCCCAGTTCCCCTCCCCTTCGGGCGAGGCTTTCCCGGCGTTCTTCACCTCGTATTCGAAACCGTGGACGGCTTCGGGATTGGCCTTGTCGATGATCTCCTGGAGGACGGCACGGGCCTCCTCCTCGGTGTCGCGGGCGATGACGAAGGCGTTGACGCCGATCTTCACCGAGTGGCCGTTGGCCGCGGCTTTCTCGCGGATGTCCTCGATCTGCTTCCTGTGGCCTTCGGGCGTGTTGCCGTTGGTGAAATACCAGTCGCTGACGCGGGCGGCCATGTCGCGGGCGGCGCGGGAGCTGCCGCCCTGGAAGACTTCCGGATGAGGTTGCTGGAGCGGCTTCGGCTTGAGCGAGTAGTTGTTGAAGCGGTAGAAGTCGCCCCTGAAGGTGAAGGAGTCCTCGGTCCAGATGCCCTTGAGGGCGCGGATGAACTCCTCGGAGCGCCGGTAGCGCTCGTCGTGGTCGAGCCAGGGCTGGCCGATGGCGGCGAACTCGCCGCGGAACCAGCCGCTGACGACATTCACGGCGACGCGGCCTCCGTAGAGCTGGTCGATGGTGGCGATCTGCTTGGCGGCGACCGCCGGATCCCAAGGGCCGGGCAGCAGGGCGACGATGAGCTTCAGTCGCTTGGTGGCGGCGAGCAGGGCCTGGCTGAAGGTGACGGGCTCGTGCTGGTACTCGGCCCCGTAGCCGGCGGTGAAGCGGATCTGGCTGAGGGCGTAGTCGAAGCCGCTGCTTTCGGCGATCTGGGCGAGCTTCTGGTTGTATTCCAGATCCCAGCCGGTGCGCTGCTCGATGTTGCTGATGACGAGGCCGCCGCTGACGTTGGGGACCCAATAGGCGAAGCGGATGGGGGTTTCGTTTTCTTCGGAGTAGGAATCTTGGTAGCTCATATCGGAGAGGGTTGGGTGGATGGGGTGAGAGGGTTCGGTCGGGGAACTGCCCTCCGGCATCGCGGCCTGGTCGGGAAGGTGTTGCCGCACGGGCATATATACAACTTATTTAATCTACATCAAATTGATCAATTAAATTGAGAGCAATTCCCATGCCAAATTCATAACTTGCTTGAGATCAGCAATTTGAGGTTTTTCATCGAAAATTCCCTTTGGTGGCAGGGCAGTCCGGTTGGTGAACCGGTGCTGCCCCGGCAACAGTTCCGTCTCCAACCGGTGTCCGGTCGGACGGCGGGAACCCTCCAGGCTTTCCCGCCGTCCTCCGGTGAGGTCTCCCTACTCCAGTGTCGCGGAGCTCCGACAAAAACCGCCGGACGGGACCGCCCGGCGCACTGCGTTCACGGGGTGGTGTCGTCCGGCGAGGTGCGGATGGTGATGCCCTTCTCCTTGGCATAGGCCTCGGAGGATTTCTCGATGATGGGGCGGAGGAGCGCCCAGTCGGGCGCGATCCAGTCGGAGACGACGTTCCATTTCGCGCCGTCCCATTGCTGGAAGGTGACGTAGCCGTTGCCCTCGTGGTTGTCCCAGGTGACGTGGATGGAGTGGAAGAGGCCTTCCGCGCCGAGTTCCTTGACGCGCTCCGGCGAGAGCTGGAGATGCTCGAAGCCCCAGCGCACTTCGTCCCCGGTGAGGGTGCGGTGGCCGAACTTGGCCTGGGCGATGCGGATGGCCTCGACGTTGAGGATGCCGTTCACGATCCCGAGGTTGTGGTAGACGCTGCCGATGCGCTTCTTGTCGGCGAGGTTGCCCTTGCCGGCGTCGTAGACGGTCGCGACGACCTCCTTCAGCACGGGGTATTCTGCTCCCGAAGCTTGGGTGGTGATGGCGGTGTAGCCCTTCGCGGCGTCGCCGGCGGGGATCACGTCCTCCTCGGAGTTCGACCAGACGTTGCCGATGATCCGCTCGGCGGGGAAGCCGGTCTTCTGCGCGGTCTTGAGCGCGACCGGGTTCATCACGCCCCAGCCGCGGAGGACGACGTAGTCCGGCTTGGCCCGGCGGATCGAGAGCCATTGGGACTGCTGCTCGCTGCCGGGATGGGGCACCTCGATCTGCTCCACGGAGAAGCCGTATTTCTCGGCGAGCAATTCATAGATCGGGATGGTCTCCTTGCCGTAGGGGGAGCCGTGGTAGAGCACGACGATCTTCTTGCCCTTCAGCCCCTCGAGGCCGCCTTCCTTGGAGCCGATGTAGTTGACGATCCCGGAGGTCTCGCTGTAGGGGTTCAGCAGCAGCGGGAAGATGTAGGGGAAGACCCGTCCGTCCGTGGAGTCGGTGCGGCCGTGGTTGATGGTGGTGAGCGGCACTTTGTCCTGGGTGACGCGGTCGATGAGGGCGTAGGCGATGCCCACGGAGAGCGGCGTCCAGACGGCGATGTTGGGCTTGCTCTTGAGGCGCTCGTAGACTTCGACCCCGCGCTCGACCTCGTATTGGGTCTCGCCCTCCTCCCAGGTCAGCTTCACGCCGTTGATCCCGCCGTCGCGGATGTTGATGAGGTTGAGGTAGTCGATGAAGCCTCCGAAGAACCCGGTGCCGCCCGCCGCGTAGGGTCCCACGCGGTAGCTTTGCAAGGGGAAGAACTGCTCGTCGGCGCGCGCCGTGGCGAGCCCGGTCGAGAGGATGGCCGCGGCGAGGGCGAACCTGCCGAGGAAGGGTAGCGATTTGATTTTCATGGTCTTGTTTTTTGGGGTTGGGTTTGTGGTTTGTTTTGGTTTGGAATTGGTGTCGAATCAGCTCCAGGCGTGGAGCGGCGGATTCACCCCGTTGAGGGCGTGGTTGCCGACGATGGCGTATTTCCAGCGGACCGGATCGTGCAGCGTGTGGGTGCGGGCGTTCCGCCAATGCCGGTCGAGGTTGTGGGCCTCCAAAGTCGAGCGCGTCCCGCCCAGTTCGAAGAGCTTGTTCGTCGCGGCGAGGGCGACCTCGGTGCTGAGCACCTTCGACTCGGCCACGGCGAGCTGGGCCGCGGCGACGGTCTCGGCGTTCGGATTCGCCACGGCGAGGTCGATGGCGCGTCCGGCGCGCTCCAGCAGGGCCTCGGCCGCGTGGAGCCGGATCGTCAGGTCGCCGATCGCCTGGATCGTGTAGGGATCCTGCGTCGCCTGGTCCAGGCCGCTGTCGACCCAGGGACGGGTGTGGGCTTTGACGAACTCGATCGTCTCCTCCAGCGCGTCCTTCGCGATGCCGGTGTCCACCGCCACCTGGATGATCTGGAAGATCGCCCCGTCCGCGGTCGGCTTGTCGTAGCCCTTGTAGCCGGGGATGAGGTGGGTCTTCGGCACCTTCACCTGATCGATGAGCACCGTGCCGCTGAGCGTCGTCCGCTGGCCGAAGGCCGACCAGTCGTCGATCACCGTCAGGCCCGGCGCGTCGCGCTCGGCCACCGCGTACCAGGCCCGGCCCTCGTCGTCGAGGGCGACGATGGGGACGTAGTGGGCGAGGAGGGCGCCGGTGGAGTAGAATTTCCGGCCGTTCACGATCACGTGGTCGCCGGCGTCGGTCCACTTCGTCTCGAAATCGACGGCCCGCTTCGAGCCGAACTCGGAGAAGGCGTTCCCGAGGCGCGCCCCTTTGAGGACCTCGGAGAAGAAGAGCCTCTGCTGGGCCTCGTCGGAGACGGTGCGGATCGCCGCGACGACCCCGAGGTGGTTCTGCGCGATCTGCCCGATGGAGGGATCGGCGGCGGAGACGATCTCGATCACCTTCCCCAGGGTCGCGTAGGAGACCTCCGGACCGCCGAAGCTGCGGGGGACGTTGATGGACCAGAGGCCGCTCTGCGAGAAGGCGTCCAGCTCCTCCACGGGCCAGCGGCGCTCGCGGTCGCGTTCCGAGGCGCCTTTCCTGAACTCCTGCGCGAGACGCTCCGCCACCGCGATGGCCTCGGCGTCGTCGCGGATGATGTGCGCTGGTTCGGCGGGCCGCGCCAGCCCCGGCACGCCCTGCGGGTGGCGGGCTTTCGTCTTGGGGGCTTCCTGGATCGTTGTGCTCATGGTTCTGCTGTTCTGGGGTTGGTTTTGATGAGGTTCGAAAGGAGAGGCGCGAGCTTCCGCCGGAGGCGGTCCCAGAGCGCGGCGAGTCCGTTCGGCTCCGCGATGAGGAAGGCGATGATGAGGAGGCCCATGGCCATGCGCTGGGCCATGTCGAGGACGCCGGAGTCGAACCAGGCCCCGAACAGCGCGGAGCCCACCCGCGAGAGGACCAGGGGGAAGACGACGATGAGGGCCGCGCCGAAGAAGGCCCCGCGGATCGTGGCGAGTCCCCCGATGATGACGATGAAGACGATCTGGAAGGAGCGGTCCAGATTGAAGCCGTGCGGCTCCACCGTGCGGAGGTAGGCGAAGGCCCACAACACTCCCGCGACGCCGATGATGAAGGAGGAGGCGGCGAAGGCGAGCAGCTTCGTGCGGAAGACCGGCACGCCGATGACCTTGGCGGCGAGCTCGTGGTCGCGGACGGCGATGAACTGGTGGCCCGTCCGCGTGCTCACGAGACGCCACGCCAGCGCCGTCACCGCCACGACGATGGTGAGGGCGAACAGGTACCTCCCGACCGGCCCGCGAAACGAGATGCCGAAGGCCGAGATCTCGGGCGCGTCGATCACTCCGGAGGGGTTGTGGTTCGAGAACCAGCCGAATTTCGTCAGCGCCCACTGCACGAAGAACTGGATCGCGAGCGTCGAGATGGCGAGGTAGAAGCCCTTCAGGCGCAAGCTCGGCAGCCCGAAGACGATGCCGATGGCGGCGGCGGCGAGGCCCGCCAGGGCGATGCTGGCGAGCAGGGGCAGCCCCTCGATCCGCAGGTTGAAATTGAAGGCGGCGAAGGCCCCGACCGCCATGAAGGCCGCGGAGCCGAGGGACATCTGCCCGGTGTAGCCGGTGAGGATGTTGAGCCCGACGCCGGCGAGAGCGAGGGCGAGGAAAGGCGTGAGGATCGCGTCGAAAAGATAGGTGCTCCCCAGGAAAGGGACCACCCCGTAGGCAACCGCCAGCACCAAGGCCGGGGCCGCCCAAGTACGCGCGAGCGCCGAAAGGGAGAACGAAGGAAGTGCGGAAGAGGCGGACATGGCTTCAGACGCGTTCGATCGTTTTCTGGCCGAAGAGGCCGGCGGGACGCACGAGGAGGAAGGCGAGCGCGACGACGTAGGCGAACCAGGTCTCGATGCCTCCGCCGAAAAACGGGCCGATGTAGACCTCCGAGAGCTTCTCGAAAGCACCGATCAGCAGCCCCCCGACGATGACCCCGAGGATGGAGTCGAAGCCGCCGAGGACGAGCACGGGGAGCGCCTTCAGGACCACGAGCGAGAGCGAGAACTGCACGCCCAGCCGCGCGCCCCAGAGCAGGCCGGCGACGATCGCGACGAGTCCCGCGGCGGCCCACACGCCCACCCAGATGCGCGGCAGGGGCAGGCCGATGGAGATGGCCGCGAGGGTGTCGTCGGCGACCGCCCGGCTCGCCAACCCCGCCCGCGTGAAGCGGAAGAAGAGCGAGAGTCCGGCCACCGTGGCCGCGGCGATGCCGGCGGCGACGAGGTCGAATTTGCTGATGAGCATGCCCGAAATCTCGAGTGGCAGGTCCTCGATCCCGAGGTCCAGCCCATGGACCTGCGTCCCCCAGGCCAGTTGCGCCCCGCCCTCGAGGATGTAGGCCAGCCCCAGGGTGGCCATGAAGAGCGTGACCGGGGGCTTGTTCGTCAGCGGCCGCAGGATCGTCCGCTCCACGACAAAGCCGATGGCGACCATCGCCGCGAAGGTGAGGGCCAGCGCGAGGGCGAAGGACAGGCCGCGCTCCAGCAGGCTGACGAAGGTCAGGGCCGCGAAAAGCACCATCGCGCCCTGCGAGAAGTTGAAGACCCCCGAGGTCTTGTAGATCAGCACGAAGCCGATCGCCACGAGCGAGTACATCACCCCGGCGAGCAGGCCGCCGACGAGAACCTCGCTGAAGAAAAGCCAGTCGAACCCCTCCATGTCAATGTCCTCCGGAAAGCGCTGCGTTCCCATGGGCCACCCCCATGTAGGCGTCGATGACCTCCTGGTTCGCCCGGACCTCGGCGGGCGTGCCGTCGGCGATCTTCCTCCCGTAGTCGAGCACCGCGACCCGGTCGGAAAGCCCCATCACCACGCCGATGTCGTGCTCGATGAGGATGACCGTGGTCCCCAGCCCCTCGCGCGCGGCGCGGATGGAGCCGGTCATCTCGACTTTCTCCGCGGGCGTCATCCCCGCCATCGGCTCGTCGAGGAGCAGGATCTCCGGCTCGGCCACGAGGGCCCGGGCGAGTTCCACCCGCTTCTGCAAGCCGTAGGGCAGCGTCCCCACGAAGCGGTCCCGCGACGCCCCCAGGTCGAGGAAGTCGATGATCCGCTCGGTCCGCTCCAAGGTGTCGAGCCGTTCGCGCCGCGCCCGCCCGATCCCCACGATCTGTTCGATGAAGGTCGCCCGGCTCGCCTTCACCCGGGCGATCGCGATGTTGTCGAAGACGCTCAGCCCTTTGAACAGAGCCAGGTTCTGGAAGGTGCGCGAGACGCCGAGACGCGCGAGCTTGTGGACCGGCACCCTCGCGAAGCTCCGCCCCGCCAGATGGATGCGCCCGCGCTCCGGCTGGTAGACGCCGCTGATCACGTTCAGGAGCGAGCTTTTCCCCGCCCCGTTGGGACCGATGATGGCCCGGATCTCCCCCGGTGCCACATCGAGCGACACCTCCCGGAGGGCGGCAATCCCGCCGAAGGACAGGGAGATGTCCTCGAGGGCCAAGGCACCGCCTTTCGCCGTCCGCGCCTCCACATGGGGCCGAGCCAGGGTGGTCGGGACATTGGTTGCGGCGGAAAGGCCCAGATCGGACCATCGGCTTGTCTTGATGGGTTCTGCGTTCATGATTCAGTTTTTCGAGGCGGTCGCCGGTCCCCCGAGGTAGTAGGATTGGATGTCGTCCCGCCGCGAGAGCTCGTCGGCGGGTCCGGAGAGGGCGACGCGGCCGTTCTCCAGCAGGTAGGCGTGGCTCGCATGACGCAGCGCCAGATGGGCGTTCTGCTCGGCGAGGAGGAAGCTGACCCCGCTCTCGCGGTTGAGCTGGTCCACGATCTCGAAGATCTCCTCCACGACGATGGGGGCCAGCCCCATGGAGGGCTCGTCCAGCAGCACCAGCCTCGGCCGCGTCATCAAGGCCCGGCCGATGGCCGCCATCTGCTGCTCCCCCCCGGAGGTGAGTCCGGCCTTCGATTTCCGCCGCTCCTTCAAGCGGGGAAACCAATGGTAGATCCGGTCGAGATTCTTGCGGATCTCGCCTCTCCGGAAGCGCCGCAGGCAGGCGCCCGCGAGCAGGTTCTCCTCGACCGTGAGGTGGGGAAAGACATGGCGGCCCTCCAGCACCTGGACGATGCCGTCGCGGACCAGCGTCGTGGGGGCGAGCCTCCGCGTGTCCTCGCCCCGCCAGCGGATCGAGCCGCCGCTCAGCCTCCCCCGCCCGGACGCGAGGAGGTTGGAGATCGCCTTGAGGGTGGTCGTCTTCCCCGCCCCGTTGGCCCCGAGCAGCGCGACGATGGCGCCTTCTGCGACGGAGAGGGAGACGCCCCTCAGGGCGATGATGGCGCCGTCGTAGAGCGCCTCGACGGCATCGACTTCGAGGAAGGGGGCGGGGACGCTCATCGGTCTGGCGGAGGAGTTCGGAATGGAACGGGGCGACGGCGGCTCAGAAGGCGAGGCCGACCTTGAAGGTGAAGAGATGCTCGTCCTTGCTTCCCGTGATCGGCGCGAGCGTGTCGGCGAGGTGGTAGTAGAGATAGCCCGCCGAGACCGTCCAAGTGCCGTGCGAGGGATCGATGAAGCCCAAGGTCGTCGAGAGCTGCGGCCCCACCGCGACGTAGCCCACCGTCTCGCCCGCGTAGAATTCGCTGCCCAGTCCCGCCTTCACCAGCAGGCCCACGTTCAGGGGCGTCTGGCTGTCCTTGAAGAGAGTGACGTTCGGCTTGATCCCCGGCTCGATGTTCCAGGAGTTCCGGATCAGGCCCGTTCCCGCGTCGCCGCCGAGATCCCGGAGCACGGTCACGTAGGGTTGCAGCGAGAAATTGTCCCCCCACAGTCCCGAGTCGTCGTAGGCGAAGGTCCCGTTGATCCACTGCCCGTCGCCGTATCCGTCCGCCGGGCTGGTCCAGTTGTTGAAGAAGGTGGTGAAGGACCAGGGCCCGGTGAAGTTGAAGGAGAAGCCGAAGCCGTAGTCGAACTCCGTGAAGCGATCGCCCGGATTGCCCGGACCCGAGACCTTGCCGTTCGTGCTGATGTCCGACCACAGCCCCACGATCAGGGAGGTGGACTCGATGAAGCCGCTTCCCTCGTAAATCTTCGCGTAGAGGTTGAGATAGGGTTGGTAGGTCAGCCCCTCGTCCTGGACGATGATGCCCCTCGTGTTGTATTGGTTCGCGAAGGTGACGCCGACCTCCCCGCTGTAGATCGATTTCTCGGGATAGGTGGCTACGGGGGCTTTGCCCTCGATGGTGCCGGCGAAGAGACCCGGCATCGGGAGGAGGGCGGAAGCGGCGATCAAGAGAATGGATGGCTTGTACATGATGGTTCGATGAAAAAGGTGATGGGTTTCGGAATCGCGGTGGTCCTCGGCTCGGGTGGATGCCAAGGCGCTCGCCGCCAATTGCTCCGGCCAACCTCCGCTTGCTGCGGTCGGCTCCCTCCACTTCCGGCGCGTCAGGCGCTGCGGTCAGGGGAGGGCGTTGCGTGGGAAAAATTCCCGCCGGTTCACACAAATCGATTTAGCACTATCCGTGCCAATATTCACAACTGACTAACAACCAACAGTTAGACTAAATACAATACTAATCTAATGTTGATTTATTTACAGAAATGCTTTCCAGGTGTTGCCCACGCAACTCCCCTGTCGACTCCTTGTCCGGGTCTCCCTGCCCCCTGCCCGACGTCCCTGGACCGCGGCAATGGGCGCGGTCTTCCACCCGGCATGCAGACCTCTCCAAAAGGGCCGCACGGGATTGGGCCGGAGATCGTTTCGGTGGAGTTGGCGGTAATTTGCCTTTTTTTGATTTTTCCTTGCCAATTCCAACCGCTTCCCATAGAAGGCTCGCACCATGTCCAAAACCATCATTCTCACCGCAACCGCTGCCCTCTTCGCCATCGCGGCCGTCGCCGACGACCACGAAACCATCGGAAAAGTCATGAAGGAGGGCTTCAAGGGCGATACCAGCCCCATCGCCAAGGTCCTCGACGGAAATGCCACCGACGAAGAGACGAAATCGCTCGCCGAGCTCGTCCAGTTGATGAAGGGAACCAAGGCTCCGGTCGGCGAACAAGCCGCCTACGAGGAGAAAATCGTCGAGCTGATCGCGGCCATGGATGCGGTCGCGGGCGGAGACAAAGGCGAAACCGCGATCGGCCGCCTGGAGAAGGCGCAGAACTGCAAGGCTTGCCACTCGGATCACAAGCCGAAGAAATAGACCCCGCCTTCCGGTTTCCGGATCCACTCTCTTCCGACCCCCCGTCGGGCCGTGCCGACCGGGGGTTTTTTCCTTGTTCCGAAAAGCCCCTCCCGCGGCGGACGTCCCGGTCTCCCCAGGTGACAAAACCGTTTCCCGACCGCCTTGCCGCCGGGCCGGATGCCCCGTAGAGTGGAGCCTTTCACGATGCGGCCCCGCCGAGACAGACACTGCCGGGAATCCAGAGGCTTCACCCTCATGGAATTGCTCATGGCATTGGCGCTGTTCACCGTGGCGGCGGTCAGCCTCGCGGGAGCCCTGAATCTGATCAGCCTGACCGTGGGGGAATCGATCGACGACGCGGAGATACGGGAACAATTGCGTGCCGCCGTGCTCGAAGCCACTCGGGATCCGGCGATCAAGGAGGAGACCCGCGAGACGAACCCGAACGAACGGGGCATCTACTTCCGCATCGAAGTGGTGCGCCTCGATCTGAAGAACGACCAAGGAGAAGGCCTCTCCAACCTCTACGAAGTGAAAGTGACGGCGATGCGGGAAACCCCGGACGGACGCACCGAGGCCCTCGACACCGCCATGACCTACGCGAACGCGAACCTGCTCTGAGCTTCCTCCCCATGCCGCCCCGGTCCAGCTCCCGAAAGGCCTTCACCCTCCTCGAGATGATGCTCTCGGTGGCGGTGTTCGTGCTGCTGGTGACCTCGGCCTTCTCTCTCGTCGGAGCGACCTCGGAACTGATGACGGAGGTCTCGGAGGTGCAGAACGAAGCGGCGCAGCGGATGCGCTTCATCGAGGTCTGCCGCGCCGCGTTCGAGAGCATGACGGGAAACTCGAGCTTGGAGTTTCATTATTTCGACCGGAGCGGGGGCCGCTTCGACACCTACCTCGCCCTCGTCGACGCTCCCGACGCGTTCGACTTCGGGGCGAACACCCAGGACGAAATCCGGCGGGTCGTGCTTGCCGCGGAGATCCAGTCGGGGGGATACATCCGGACGCGGGTCTACTACATGGACGACCTGAGCTTCGATGAGGCGAAGAAAAGCGACTTCCAGCAGCACGACGCCCCCCACGTCGAGCTGATCCCCCGGATGAGACAGCTCAGCTGGCGTTTCTACGATCCGCTGACGAGGGAATGGAAACAAACCCTCGACGGCAATCTGAAGAGCAACCTGGTCGAGCTGACCTTCCAAATCGATGCCTCCTCCCCCCCGATGCGAAGCGTCTACTGGCACTTGAACGGAGGAGGCCGATGAGGAATCGCGGAAAACCCTTCCCTCCCGGCGCCCGCGGAACCCGGGGCTCGGCCCTCATCGCGATCCTCTGGATCGTGTCCATCCTCAGTCTCGCGGTCTTTTCGGCGACGCAATTCCTCTTCATCGAGCTGGAGTCGGAATCCAACGCCTCCTCCCTCTTCCGTGCGGAACTCCTCGCCGACCGCGGCATCGCCATCGCCTCGCAGCCCGGGGTGAAGAAAGGCGACCCGATCCTCGCCCAATCGTTGGGCGGCGGGGAATCCTTCGCCGCCCGCATCAGCAGCGAAGGGGACCGGCTCAATCTCAACGAGCTGCTCGCCAATGCGGAAACCGACCGCATCGTCCTCGAAGATCTCTTCTACCAGTGGGGGTTGCCCCGCGACGAGGCCGTCGACGTGGTGGACTGCCTCGTCGACTGGGTCGACGAGGACGACGAACCGACCATGGTCGGAGCGGAGCGCAGCTACTACTACTCCATCGACCGGATCAACCATCCCTTCAACCGCCCCTTCGAATCCCTCAACGAAGTGCTCCTCGTGAAGGATTTCGAGCGCGTCGTGGCGGTCAATCCGCGCTGGCGCGAATCCTTCACCCTCCTCAGCGCGGGCCCCCTCGACCTCAACGAGGCCCCCGCCGACCTGATCGCCGTCGCCTGCGGCTGCCCTCTCGAAACCGCGATCAAGTTCATTTCGGTCCGCGACGGGCTCGACGGCACCCCCGGAACGATCGACGACCTGAGATTCGAGGAGGTCCATTCCGCCCTCGAGCTGCTCGGCGTGCCGGCGGGCTTCATCGAGGACGTTTCGTCGCGGGTCTCGGTCGAAGACCCCTCGCGCCGGATTCTGTCGGTGGGCCGGGTCGGGGCAATATCGGTTGAAAGGTCGGTCACCGTTCAATACACTGGCGATCGCGGCACGATCGTGAGTTGGACCACGCGGCGGATCGAATGACACGGAACCTTCCAGAATGGGCCTATCTCGTGGACGAGACAGGCCGCTATTGGCACCACCTCGGCAATGGCACCCGCCAGAGCGCCGAGGGGGACAAGGCCTCGCGCCCTCCCGGAAAGTCCCTCTTCGCCATCGCCACGAACGACCTCGTCTCCATTCCCCAGTGGGTCAGCAGCAAGGACTCCTCGATCATCGACGAAGTCGTCGAGGCGGAGATCGCGAAACTCGGCATCCACCGGAACGGCGGCCCCGGCAAGGTCTCGGACTGGAAGCCCGTGGAACTGAACGGCACCCGCACGCTCGTCCAATCCCTCGCGACCCCTTGGTCGCTCGAGGAGTTCGCGAACTCTCCGGCCCGCTCGGAGTTCGTCGGTTTCTTCCCCCACTACGCCCTCTATCCACCTCCTCCCAGCTCGGCGGTGCTGTGGAAGGAAGGGACGAACTGGGTGGCGGGCTACTCCCGCGGAAACCGCTGGGTCCACGTCCAGACCCTCGGCGGCGAGGAAATGCGGCCCCTTCTCGCCGGAGAAATCAATCTCACCCTCATCGAGCTCGCCGCGAAAGGCCTCCTCGAGGGGGCTTCGCGCCTCGTCGTCTGGGCGCCATACGATCTCGACCTGCACCGGGCCCTCCAAGAGGAGACGGGCCTCCCGGTGACCTTCGAAACGCGGCCCGCCCCCGCTCCCGAAAGCGCCCCGGCCTGGAACTTCGAGCCCCACGAGGTCACCCGCGCCCGCCTCGGCAGAACCCGCCGCCGACGCGCCTTGTTCATCGGGTTCGCCCTGCTCTTCGTCCTCGCTCTCCTCGCGACCGCGGCGGTCCTCCACCTGTGGCATCTCGAAAGCTCGAACGAACGGCTCCGCGCGAAAATCGAGGCGAACCGGGAGGACGCCGACGAGATCGAGTCCGCCATGGCCCGCTGGCAGACCTTCAGCCCGGCGATCGAACCACGCCGCTCCCCCGTCGAGCTCTTCCACCTCGTCTCCTCCCTCCTGCCGGAGAAGGGGCTGCGCCTGACCTCCTTCGAAGTGCGGGACGACAAGATCATCGAAGTGCGGGCCGAGGGCGCGGCGATGGCCAACGCCATCCAGATCAAGGGCGCTTTCGAAAAGGACGAATCCCTCTCGGACTACACCTGGGTGATCCCTCCCCCGAGGGCGAAGGGCGATTTCACCGAAGTCTTCGCCACGGGCACCTACCGGTTCTGATCACGATGAAGGCCAACGAAAAGAGGCTCCTTGCCGCCCTCCTCGGGATGCTCCTCCTCGGTGCCGCCGTGATCGGGTCCGATTACTATTTCGAACGACGCAATCTCCTCCTCGCCGAAAAGACGGCTCTCGAGAACGAATGGGTCGTCATCGAAACCCTCTTCGAGGAGAAGGAGATCTGGGAAGTGCGCTCGGCCTGGCTGGCTCAGAACCAGCCTCCGTTCACCACCGCCGAGGAAGTCGAGCAGTCCATCTACCAGGAGGCTCTCGCCAAGGATGTCGACGGCGTCTCTACCTCGAAGCAGACCCTCCTTCCCACCCTGACCACTTCCGACTTCGTCCAGGCCGGCGTCGCCCTGACCGCCTCGGGCGAGCTGAAGGACGTCTTCCGCTGGCTCTACGACCTGAACCGCCCCGAAACCTTCCACGTCATCCGCAACCTCAAGGTCGCTCCCGACAAGGAGGCACCGGAGAAAATCCTCGCCACCTTCGAACTGCTGCGTTGGTACGCGCCCCCCGAAGCATGAAGCTCCGCACCGCCATCGCCGTGTCTCTTCTGGGCTTCGTCGTTCCCGGCCGGGCCGAGGAAGGAGTCTTGCCGACCGCCTTCCCCGTCTCCCGCTACACCGAGATCTGGGAAAATTCGCCCTTCAACCGCGAAGTGGTGCCCGCCGTGGTTCAGACGATCCAGAGCAGCTTCGCCCAGTCCCTCGTCCTCGAAGGGATCGTCAGCGACGACACGCGGGGCACGATCGCCTACGTCCGGGACACCAAGGAGGACGCCTCCCTCGTCATCACCGAATCGCCGAGCGAAACCCACCCCTACACCATCGTCTCCGCGAACCAGTCGAACAATCCCGAAGAGACCAAAGTCACCCTCACCGACGGCACGGAGACCGGCGAGATCGGCTTTGTCGTCGCCACCCTCACCCAGGCCATCGCCCAACCCGTCGCCGCCGCGCCGCGCCAGCCGCCGGGCCGCGACGGACGGGATCCCCGCGAAGGCCGCGATCTCAGAGGCGGTGCCGCCCCGCCCATTCCCACGCAGGGCGGAGGCCAAGCCGGCGGCGCCGCTCCTTCCGAGGGAGTGGTTCCCCCCGTCCCTGTCGACGGTTCCGCCACCTCCCAAAGCACGACTCCCGCCCTCGAAAAAATCGATTCCGAACCCCGCCGACGACGGGTCCCCCTCCCCGGCGGCTGATCCTTCATCCGATCTTCTCCATGAAACTCATCCATCCCGGCTCCCTCGCCCTCGCCGTCTGCCTGCTCCTCCTCGGAGGGCGGTCCCTCGTCGCGCAGGACGACGCCAATCCTCCTGCCGCCCCTCCTGCTCCGGCCCCGGCCGCGCCCACCCCTTCCGAGAACGGCGAGCCGATGACCGACGTGCAGTTCCCCAACACCCCCATCCCCGTGATCCTGCTCGAATACGAGAGGCTCACCGGCAAGCGCGTCATCCGCGACACCAATGTGCAGGACAAGAACCTCATCATCCAGACCTCCGGCAAGATGACCTACGCCGAGGCCGCCGAATTCATCGAGAAGAGCTTCCTTCTGAACGGCTACGCCCTCCTTCCCACGGAGAAACCCGACCAGATGAAGATCATCGCCTACAACACGGAGAAGAAACCCAGCAGCGAGGGCCTCCCCGTCTACACCAGCCCCATCCAGCTGCCCGAGTCGGACCAGGTCGTGACCTACATCATGCCCTTGTCCCACCTCGCTCCGGAGGAGGCCGCCGAGCTTTTCACCAATGTCGTCGTCCTCCACCCCTACGGAAAGATCACCCCCCTCAAGAGCGCCTCGGCCATCGTCATCACCGAAAACGCATCCGTGATCCGCCGTTTCATCGAACTGCGCGACCACGTCGACGTCAGCCAGATCCGCACCATCGACCGCGCCTTCCAACTCGAGCGCGCCGACGCTGCGGATGTCGTCGAGGCCCTCGTCGACGTGCTTGGGCTCGATCAGAACACCGGCACGGGGACGACTGCCGCCGGTGGCGCCCCTCCCCCGCCGAGCCGGCCGGGCATGGAACTCGCCGTCAACGATCCTTCCGATTCCCCCATTCCCTCGCAGATGCAGGGCAGCGCCGCCTTCGCCAAGCCGAACGCCCCGAAACCCCGGGTCCGCGCCATTCCCCGGGCGAACCGCGTCCTCGTCGTGGCGACGCCCCAGGACATGGCCTACATCGAGAGCATCATCACCCACCTCGACGCCCCCATCGAGACCTCCACCTTCATGCGGAGGCAATTGCGCTACATCAGCGTGTCCGACTTCCTCAAAATCGCCACCCACGTCATCCTGCGCGGCCGGGAGGCCAAGAACAGCGGCGACATCTCCGGTGGCGACCAGCAGCAAGGTAGCTTCAGCAACTCCAACCAATCGAGCGACCTGAACCAGGATCCCTCGGGCCTCGGCACCTCCGGGCGCCGGGGCGGAGCCACCGGCGACCTCGGCAACGCCGGTTCCGACCAGGCCGCCGCGCCCCAGTCCACCGTCATCGACAAGACCCTGCTCATCGCCGACAATATCCAGAACATGCTCATCGCCTCCGGGCCGCCCGAGGATCTCCGCCAGATCGCCGAATTGCTCGACACCATGGACGTGCGTCCCGTTCAGATCCAGATCTCCGCCATCATCGCCCAACTCACTCTCGGCGACGACTACGAACTCGCCCTGAACCTTCTCCGCACCCTCGAGCGCCCTGCAAACGGCGAACGGCATCTCACCGGCAGCCGCTTCAACGGAGGCGGCACCATGACGTCGATCCCGAACCCGAAGCTCTTCGACGTCGCCAGCCTCGTCAATCCCTCCAATCTCGCCACCACCAGCCACGGCCTCGCCTTCTACGGCCAACTCAACCGCTACCTCGACGCCCACGTCTCGACCCTCGAAAGCACCAACCGCTTCAAGGTCCTGCAGCGGCCGACCATCTACACCGTCAACAACCGTCAGGCCGTCATCGAGACCGGCCAGCGCATCGCCGTGCCCCGCAGCACCCTTTCCTCCCTCGACACCGGGGGCATCAACAACAACAACCAGACCGTCACCGCGAGCATCGACTACGAAAACGTCGTCCTGCGCGTCGCCGTGCTACCCCTCATCAACGCCGACGGGCAGATCACCCTCCAGATCCAGCAGACCAACGACGACATCGTCGGCAGCACGGTGATCGGCGGCGACTCCATCCCCACCATCGGTACCCAGACCCTCGGCACCACCGTGATGGTCCCCGACGGCGGCACCGTGCTGCTGGGGGGGCTCATCAGCGAGAACGACAGCAAGGCCGAGTCCGGCCTGCCCCTCTTCTTCGACCTGCCGCTGCTGGGACGGGTCTTCGGCTCCACCAAGGACCAATTGAACCGCCAGGAACTTCTCATCTTCATCCAGCCCAAGGTCATCCGCGACGAATTCGACCAGACCTACGTCGACGCCGACATGAAGGACCGCACCCGCCTCGCCCTGCCCGCCACCGAGTTCGCGGAGAACACCGACAACAACCTCGACGTCTTCGAAAGCCAGGACTTCAACTCGGCGGAGAAGCGGGTCTTCTTCTTCCGCGACCTCTTCAAGAAGAAGCCGACCGTCCGGGCGGTGCCGGTGGAGTGAGGGTCAGTCGAGAGCGGGCAGTTGAGAGTTTGGACTGAACATCATACTGGCCGGTCAGGAGACTCTCGACCAATCACTCGATGAACGTCTCCTCCTCCGCGAGGGCGGTGAGGACGTTGAAATTCAAGCTCGTGTAGGAACGGCCCGTCGAAAAGCGCACCGAGATCGGATCGCTGAGGCCGGAACTGCGGAAGGTCCAGAAAACGCCCGGCTGGCGGGTCCATTTCTCCGCTCCGGGCGGGCGCAGCTCCATCGTCAACTCTCCGGGGAGCACGAAGGACTCGTGGTAGCTCCGCCCTCCCGCATCGCCATCCGGTGCGACGGACCGGAGTCCCTCCACGGGCGGACTTTCGGTGAGAACGAACCCTTTCGGCGAAAAGACGATGTACTGGTCGCGGCGAAAGGTGTAGGCGCGCTTTTTCGCTTTCAAGGCGGCCCCTCTGAGATCGGACGAGGCCCGCGAAAGCGCTTCCTCCTCCGCCCCGTCGCCGAAGCGGAGCAGAAAGAAACCGGTGAAAAGGGCGATGATCGCGAGGACGATGAGGACCTCGAAGAGAGTGAAGCCCCCGGCCCGGGAGAGTCGGGCGCGATCACCAGTTGCCGATGTCGTCATCCGTCCCCTCCTTGCCGTCGGCTCCCAACGAGTAGATGTCGTAGGTCTCGGGATTGCGCTTTCCGGGGCGACGGTACTGGTAGAGGTTGCCCCAAGGGTCGTAGAGCGCCTGCTCGCGGATGAGTGTCTGGTAGCTGCGCGGCTGGGGACCGTCGGACGGCTTGGTGACGAGCGCCTTCAGGCCCTGCTCCGTCGTCGGATAGATTCCGCCCCTGGTCTTGTAGCGGATCAGACTGGCGTTCAGGGTCTGGATGTCTCCCTTCACCTTCCCCTCCTCCGCGTCGCCGAGAACGTTGACCATCATGTAGGTGCCCATCCCCACGAGCAGGGCGATGATGCCGAGGACGAGAAGCATCTCCATGAGGGTGAAACCCTTGGCGCGCCGCAGTTCGGGAGTTTTCATAGGAAAGACCGTACCAAGCTTCACCGATTCCGCAAGACGGAAATGGTTTCGTAAATGACCGAGATCATCATGTAGGCCATCAGCCCGACGACAAGGGACATCACGAGGATGATGGCGGGCTGGATGACCGAGGCGATGCGCTCGATGGCCCGGCCGAACTCTCGGTCGAGCCGGTCGCCGGCCTTGGCCATGGAGGGGGCGAGCTGGCCGGTGTCCTCGCCGATGCGGACCATGTCGACGAGGCCCGATTCGAAGACGCCCGCCTTCTCCATGCAGCGGTTCAGCAGAGCCCCCTCGGAGACGCGTCCGCGCATCTGGGCGATCTGTTCGCGGATGTGCCGGTTCGGCGTCGTCGTCTCGACGAGCTCGAGGGCCCGCACGATGGGCAGCCCGTTGACGAGCAGGTTCGAGAGCGTCTCGACGAACTGGACGTTGAAACGGGTCAGGAGCAGCTTGCCGAAGAGCGGCAGCTTCAGTTTCGCCTCGTCCCACCAGCGCTTCGTCGTCTCGCGCTGGAAGAGGAGGAAGAGCACGACGATCGCGACGAGGAGGACGACGAGCAGCGCGATCCAGTTCGCCTTCACGAAATCCCCCACCCCGAGCAGGATCTTCGCCACCGGCGGCAGCTCGCCGCCCGTCGACTCGACGAGGCGCCGCAGCTTCGGAATGAGGAAGAAGACGAACATCGCCGTCACGCCGACGCCGGAAACGACGAGGAAGGACGGGTAGATCAGGGCGGTGGCGAGCTTGCCGCGCAGTTCGGCGAGAGTGTTCAGATACCGCACCTGGCGCTTGAGGATGTCGCCGAGCGCACCGGAGACCTCGCCGGCGGAGACGAGGTTGCAGTAGAGTTCGTTGAAGCTCGGGGAGGAGAAGCGCAATGCCGTGGCGAGCGGCACGCCGTCGCGCACCTTCTCGTAGCAGGACCCCGCGACCCGCGCGATCGCCGGGGACTCGCTCCGCTTCGCGATGGAGTGGAGGGCGGCGTCGAGCTGCACCCCGGCGGAGAGCAGATCGCTCAGTTCCTCGGTGAACTGGACGAGCTGCTTGGAGGAGAGACGGTTCTCCATCGGCACGACGGGAACCTTTTTAGGCGCTTTGCCAGCGGCAGAGGCGCCGGACGCCTTCTCCGCTTTCTTCGCCTTCGTCTTCTCCTCCGTCATGGAGAGGACGCGGCTGCCCTGCTCGTTGAGGCGGCGCGTCGCCTCGCCCCGGCTGCCCGCCTCGAGGCTGCCCTCGGAAACGGAGCCGTCCTTCTGCAAGACCTTGTATCGGAAAGTGGCCATCTTTCACCGGACGGGGCCGCTCAGGTATGTTCCGTCGAGGAGACCACTTCCTCGACGGTGGTGTGACCCTCGATCACCTTGCGCCAGCCGTAGTCGCGCATGTTCGTGAAACCGTCGAGCATTCCCTGCCGCTGGAGATCCTGTTTCGACGCCCCGCTCACGATCAGCTCCTGCACTTTCTCGGTGATGCGGAACAGCTCGTAGACGGCGATCCGCCCGCGGTAGCCGGTGTGGCCGCAGCTGTCGCATCCGCCGGGGTTCGCGGCGTAGATGCGGTTCGCCTCCCGCGCGGGAAAGCCGACGGAGCGGAGGAACTCCTCGGAGTATTCGCTGCCCGGCACACGGCATTCCAGGCAAAGGCGGCGCACGAGGCGCTGGGCGATGAAGGCGCGGACCGAAGCCGCGATGAGGAAGGGCTCGACCCCCATGTCGACGAGACGGGTGATCCCTCCCACGGAATCGTTCGTGTGCAGAGTGCTGAAGACGAGGTGGCCCGTCAGAGCCGCCTGCACCGCGATCTCGGCGGTCTCGACGTCGCGGATCTCCCCCACCATGATCACGTTCGGGTCGCCCCGCAGGATGCTGCGCAGCCCCGAGGCGAAGGTGAGGTTGATCTCGGGCTTCACCGCGATCTGCACGGCGCCCTCGAGGCGGTTCTCCACCGGATCCTCGATCGTCACGATCTTGGTGTCCTCGGAGTTCAAGGCGGAAAGGAAGCTGAAGAGGCTCGTCGACTTGCCGCAGCCCGTCGGTCCGGTCACGAGGACGATGCCGTTCGGACGGTCGAGGATCGCGTCGATCTGCTTGCGCAGGTCGGGGAACATCTCGAGCCGGTCGATGTTGAACTTCTCCTGCCCGAGGAGGCGAAGGCTGATGCTCTCGCCCTCGATCGCCGGGATCGTCGCGACGCGGGTATCGATGGGCTGGCCGCCGACCTGGAGGGCGATACGCCCGTCCTGCGGCTTGCGCTTCTCGGCGATGTCGAGGCCCGCCATCAGCTTGACCCGGGCGATCACCGAGCCCTGCAGGGCGACGATGTTGTCCGGTACGGGAACGCGGCGGAGCACGCCATCGACCCGGTAGCGGACGCGCAGGTCGTTGCGCATCGGCTCGATGTGGATGTCGGTGGCGCGCTGCTTGAGGGCTTCGTTGAGGATCTGGTTGACGAATTTCACGACCGAGGCCTCCTCGTCCTCGTCGTCGATCACATTGACCTGCTCCTTGAAGCTGAACTCGTCGCCGTCCCAGTCGCGGTTGGCGAGGAGATCGTCGAAGATGTCGCCGCCGACCCCGTAGAACTTCTGAAGGCCGGCGAGGATTTTCCGCCGCGGCGCGAGGATCCACTTGATCGGGCAGCTCGCGGCCCGGCGCACGAGCTGACGGTCGATCGTGGAAAAGGGGTCGTAGTGGGCGATCTCGAGAAAGGCGGGCCGGGTCGATCCCTCGCCGAACTCGGCCCGGAGGAGCAGCGCGCGGTGCTTGATCGCGACATGGGGCGGACAGGCCGCCTTGAGGACGTCGGCGTTGGCCGTGTCGACGATCGGATCCTCCTCCCAATCCAGATGGAGCTTCTCCGCGAGCCGGGCTCCGAACTCCCGCTCGGAGAGCTCCACGTTGTCGAGAATCCAGTCGATCAGCGATCCGCCGTTGAGAAACTGCTCGTAAAGGGCGGCGACATCCACGGACTGACGCAGATCGACCCCGGCCGCCTCGCCGATGAGGCCCAGCACCCGTTCAAAACCTTTCTCGATGGTCGCGCTTTCCGCCATGCTTCCCCGATGTCCCGGGCCGGGAAGCATAGCGGAGGGGGACGCTCGCTCAAATGCTTTGTTCGTCACAAAGGGCAATCGTGGACGGGAACCCTTCATGAGACGTATTCCGACGGATCGGCCATCCCCGGCGCGCCCGTCTCCACTTTCCGAACCGAGTCACGCCTTCGCGGCTTTGACGAAAGGAGGGGGGCCTCCCTACTCTCGTGGCGATGAATTTCGACTTCTCCACCCTCGCCTCGCGCCGCGATCTTCTCCACTTCGCCGGGGGGCTCGCCCTCTCCGGTCTCGGCCTGCCCGGGCGCGCCTTGGCGCAATCGGCCGCTCCCGCCGCCTCTACGGGACCTGCGCTCGATCCCTACCGGCGCTTCCCCCGCATGATCCACGACTACTATGTGGCGCAGGTCCGGGCTGTGGAGGAAGCGGCCTCGGTGCGAAAGTCGGCCCTTTCCACCAAGGCCGAGGCCGAAGCCTACGTCGCCGACGTCCGCGAAGGGATCGCGCGGGCCTTCGCTCCCCTGCCCACGCAGAAGACTCCGCTCAACGCGAAGGTCACCGGTACCCTCGACCGGGACGGCTACACCGTGGAGAACGTCATCTTCGAGAGCCGGCCGCAGTTCTTCGTCACCGCCAACCTCTACCTGCCGAAAAACCGCCCCGGCGGAAAAGTGCCCGGCGTCGTGGGCAGTTGCGGCCACTCCGACAACGGAAAATGCGCCGCCGCCTACCAGAGCTTCGCCCAGGGCCTGGCGCGGCTCGGCACGGCCTGCCTCATCTTCGACCCCATCGGCCAGGGCGAGCGCTCGCAGTACGTCGATGCCGCCGGAAAGCTGCTCATCAAAGGCACGACGACCGAACACAACCACGTCGGCAACCAGATGGAGCTGGTCGGCGAATTCCTCGGCTCGTGGCGCGCCTGGGACGGCATCCGCGCGCTCGACTACCTCCTTTCCCGCCCCGAGATCGATCCCCGGCACGTCGGCATCACCGGCAACTCCGGTGGCGGCACCCTGACCACCTGGCTCATCGGTCTGGAGCGCCGCTGGACCATGGGAGCGCCCGCCTGCTTCGTCTCGACCTGGCGGCGCAGCTTGGAGAACGAACTGCCGCAGGACAACGAGCAATGCCCGCCCCGCTCCCTCGCCCTCGGTCTCGACCACGACGACTATCTCGCCGCCATGGCCCCCCGCCCTGTCGTGATCCTCGCGCAGGAACGCGACTTCTTCGACGTCCGCGGAGCGGAGGAGAGCTACGCCCGCCTGCGCCACCTCTACGGCCTCCTCGGCGCGGAGGAGAATGTGAAGCTGCACATCGGCCCCGACGAGCACGGCTATTCCCAGCCCAACCGCGAGGCGATGTACCGCTTCTTCAACAGCCTCACCGGCGTTTCCGACGCCACGGCGGAGCCGGATCTCGTCATCGAGACCGATGCGGACCTGCAATGCACCCCCGGTGGACAAGTCGTCCTCGACCCCGGCTCGCGCACCGTCTTCTCTTTCACCAAAGCCAAGGCGGAGCAGCTCAAGGCCGCCCGCGAGGCGGCGGCGCTTTCCGGAGAGCGGCTCCGCGAAGCGGTGAAGGCCAGCCTCGTCCTACCCGAACGCGACGCCACCGTCGCGCCCGACTACCGCATCCTCCGCGCCTACGGTCCGAAGCGGGGCTACCCGCGCGAGCGGTGGATCCACTATGCGGTCGGCAGCGAACCGGGTATCGAGGCCATCTGCACCGTCCTCGGAAACGAGGCGCTCCACTCCCGGCTCGCCGCCGCGCCCGAAGGAGGAGGCAAGGTCCTCCTCTGGATCGCGGAGCATTCCTCCGACCGGGAGCTGCGCGAGGACGCCCTGCTGAAGGCGCTCGTCGCGGCACAGGATGCGGACACCCTCGTCCTCGCCTGCGACGTTCGCGGTGTGGGCGAGTCGCTGCCTGTCACCGCCGGGAACCAGCCGCACGGCTACTACGGAGCCGACTACTTCTACGCCGCCTTCGCCAACATGCTGGACAAGCCCTATCTCGGCGGAAAGACCCACGACGTTCTCCGTGTCGTCGACCTGCTCGTCTCGCGTGGCTGGACCGACATCCATCTCGCCGCCCGAGGCCGCGCCACCCTCCCCGGCGGCCTCGCCGCCCTCCTCGACGAACGGATCGGACGAGTCACTCTGCAAGAGCCGCTCGAAAGTTGGCATTCCCTCGCCGTCGAGGAGCATTATCAATGGCCCCTCTCGCATATGGTCTTCGGTGTGCTGGAGACCTGGGATTTGCCGGAGGTATGGGAAGCGCTGAAACCGAGGAGCATCTGATTTTCCTACTCGTCCTCATACTCCTACTCAATCGTCCATCGCCAGACTTCCGCTTTCTGAGTAGGAGTATGAGGACGAGTAGGAATCCACCACCATGAAACGCCTCGCTCTTCTCCTCCCTCTCATCCTCCTCTCCGCCCTTCTCCTCGTCCACGCGCAGAGCGAGAAGCCCAAACCCATCTCCGTAGCCCCCCATGTCCCTGCGACGTGGAAGGCCGGCCTCGCCTCCGTCGTCGTCACACCCGAAACATTCATCTGGATGGCCGGCTACGCCGCCCGCAACAAGCCAGCTGAAGGCAAGGCGCAGGACCTCTATGCAAAAGCCCTCGTGCTCGAGGACGAAGCCGGAACGCGACAGGTCATCGTCACCCTCGACCTCATCGGCGTGCCGCAGGGACTGCGCCGCCGTATCGCCGCCCGCATCGAAGAGACCCACGGCATCCCCTCCGCCTCCCTCCTCGTCAACGCCTCCCACACCCACAGCGGTCCCGAGCTGCGCCGCAAGCCCGAACCTCCCACCGAGGAGGAGCTGAAGAGCGAAAGAGTCCGCGACGCCTGGGAATACACTCAGCAGCTCGAAGAGAAGATCGTCCAGGTCATCGACACCGCCTTCCAGGACCTCCAGCCCGCCCGCCTCACCTGGAACGAGACCCGCTGCGGCTTCTCCATGAACCGCCGCCGCGACTACACCCTGCCCGAGGACCATCCCAACGCGAAGAAGGCCCCGAACCCCGCCGGGCCCGTCGATCAAGCCGTGCCCGCCCTGCGCATCGAGAGCCCCGAGGGCGAGGCCCGTGGCGTGCTCTTCGGCTACGCCTGCCACAACACCTGCCTCGGCTTCTACGAATGGTGCGGCGACTACGCCGGCTACGCGCAGGAATATCTGGAGCAGCACCGCCCCGGCTTCACCGCGATGTTCGTCGCCGGATGCGGCGGCGACCAGAATCCCTACCCCCGCCGCAGCGGCGTCGTGCCCGGCGTGAGCGATCTCGAGCTCGCCCAGCAGCACGGGCGCTCCCTCGCCAACGCCGTCGAGATGGCCATGACCGCCAACCCCATCGGCGTGACCGGCCCCCTCCACAACACCTACGAGGAGGTCGTGCTGGCCTACGAGGACGCGCAGCGTCCCCCGCATTCCTATCCCGTGCAGGCCGTACAGTTCGGCGATGCCCTCACCCTCGTGGCCCTCGGCAGCGAGGTCGTCGTCGATTATTCGCTGCGCTTGAAGAAGGATCTCGCCGGTCCGGCGGGCGTCTGGGTCGCTGGCTACAGCAACGACTACTCCGGCTACATCCCCAGCACCCGCATCCAGGAGGAAGGCGGCTACGAAGCCGCCACCGGATGGGCGCACGGGATCGAGGAGATCATCGTAGGCAAGGCGTTGGAGCTGGCGGGGAGGGTGCGGTGAAGGTTGTAGCCCCGGTCAATGACCGCGGATCGGATGGCCTTGCGACGCTCGCCCACCGTCGATTGTGCACTTTTTACTTTGGAGCGTGGCTTCGATCCGTTATAGGAGAAGAAAACGCGAGGAACGAATCCGCTCAGAAAAGAAGGGGGCGTTGGCCTTGTTGCTCAACCATGCGGGATAACCGTTATGCCGCACCGCTGGATCATAATACTGTTACGCAAAAGAATATCTGACATTTTCGCTCACTCAACCAAGACTACCCATGGATCGCGTAGACTATCAACCACTCATTGTTCAGGATCTAATCAACTGGAACAAGCATGACGAGATCGACCTTTCACCTTGGTATCAACGACGCTCAGTCTGGACAAAACCTCAAAAGTCGTACCTAATCAATACCCTGTTTGAGCAAAAGCCAATTCCAACCCTCTATTTCCGTCACGCAGTAGATCTAGAGAAGGATAAAAGCATCCGAGAAACCGTAGATGGACAACAGCGCATCCGCGCAATGCTTGAATACATCGATGATCAATTCGCTGCCCTTCATCCCGAGCATGGGAAGAAGGTTCCTTACAGCAAACTAACTGATGCTCAAAAGCGAACCCTCCGTGAAACACAACTTTCTGGTGGATGGTTGCTTGGCGCGAGTGACGCCGATGTCATCGAAGTGTTTGGACGAATCAACTCGGTTTCTAAAACGTTAAATGCCCAGGAGAAACGGAACTCGGAGTTTAGCGGCGAGTGCAAACAATTCTGCCTTAGACAGGCGGCTCAGCGGGTAAGTTTGTGGCGAGATTTGAACGTTTTCTCCGCGAACGATATTGCTCGAATGCAGGAGGTGGAGTTCGTTTCGGACCTTGTGTTCAATTTCATAAATGGCCTGTCAGACTTCAAGGGCGCAAGTCTTGATGCGATGTATTCCGAGTACGATGAGGATTTTCCCGACTCTCAAAATCTCTCGAAGCGATTGGAGGCGTGCTTCTCGAAGATTGCATCATTGCCGGCAGCGTCCATTTCCGACACGATATTCTCCCGAAGCCCTATTTTCTTTTCGCTCATTGTTGTGCTGGATTCGTCAAACGTAAAAATTCCGACCAAGAAGTTGGAAGCGGCCATCAAGGAAATTGATGACCGCTATAACTCCGACAAACCAGTGATCGATCGCCCGAAGATTGACGCTGAGTTTTATGATGCCTGCCGCGCGAGCACTCAGCGAATCGCATCGCGCCGCATCCGTGACAAGTATATTAAGCGCTTTTTATAAAGTGAAGCCATGCCAGATCTTTCGATCCAGATGGCCAAGATCCAAGCGGAAACGGCCACAGCGCTAAGGCTAGTTGGACGACTTCGGCAAATTGAGACGCTGCCTCGACAGTTCGTCGCAGAACTCATCGCAGTGCGGATCTTTTCGATGTTCGAAGCCGTTGTCGAAGATTCGGCGTGCAGGTTAGTGTGCGGCGCATTATATTGTGATGGCTCACTACCCAACTTGATCAGACCACGCCCCACCCATGGTTTCGAACGAGCGCGCGAAGCAATGAAGGCATTCAATCGACTGGACAGAAGAGAGCATCTCAGGTGGAGCAAAGCAGGCGAGATCGCCAAGAATCTTGAGAAACTCTTTCCTCCGACCGAAATATTTGTGACTACACTCTTAGGACATGGGCAGTTTATCTCCGACCTCAGGAAGATTCGGAACCATATTGCGCACGGAAACGACGGAACCAGAGAAGCATTTCAAGAAGTTGTCCAGAATTACTACGGCGCACGCGTTCCTGGCCTAACGCCGGGGAGAATGCTTCTTTCGTCACGATTCTCACCAATTTTAGTAGAACAAGTATGCATACGAACGCGAGCCATACTAAAGACGTCGATACGTGCCTAACCTAGAAATCACACATATACACAAATGTGCGATGCACTGCGGCTGATATGCATCGAGTTCGAATGGCTCAAGTCAATTCCAACCCATTCCTGCATTGAGCCAGCGTCCCCGGCCAGCCCTGTCCCATACTTTGGACGCCTATATCCCCTCCCCTACTCCCCCGCCAAAGCCCCCGCAATCCGGTCCGGCACGTCAGTAATGATGGCCTGGACGCCGAACTCGATCCATTGCTTCGCGATGGCGGGGTCGTTCACCGTCCAGAGCGCGATCCTCGCCCCCAACCCCCGCACCACGGGAACATCCGTCGGGAGGAGGTCGGCGAAGTTCCAGCCCACCCAATCGGGCTTCAAGACGCGAAGGCTCTCGATCCGCTCCGGCGTGAGCGGTTTGCTCCCGAGCGCGCCGATGGGGACCTCGGGCAGTTCCTCGCGGAAACGACGGAGAAACTCCCAGTCGAAGCTCTGCACGATGACCCGATCCGCGGCCTCGAGGGCACGGATCGCCTTGGCATACTCGCCCGCCTCGCCGCTCTTGTGCTCGATCAGGGGCGTCGCTCCGCCTTCGAGGCAAAGCCTCACCGCCTCGTCGAAGCGCAACACGGGTTCGCCGACGAAGTTCCCGCCCTGGAACCATTTTCCCACGTCGAAGGTCTTCACCGTGGCCCAGTCGCTCGCCTCGATCGTGCCGGGGCGTCCCGCGACGCGATCCAGCTCCTTGTCGTGGAAGAGCACCAGTTCGCGATCGCTCGTCGCCCGGACGTCGAACTCGATCACCCTGGCCCCGAGACGGATGGCCTCGCGGATCGCCGCCGCCGTATTCTCCGGCGCGACCTGCGAGGCGCCGCGGTGCGCGATCACGAGGGGTGCCGGAGCGGCGGGCCCGGCGTGGAGGGGAAGGCTCATGGACAGGGCGGCGAGGGTCAAAACGGAAAGAGCCAAAGCAAGAGTCCCTGATCCCGCCGGTTTTGCGAATTGTATGCGATGCATTCGTCGTCAGATTGCTGCTGCAATCCCCACTATCCATCCATCCGACTGAAGAAAGCGAGATGAAAACCACCCTTTTTTGCGTCCTCGCCCTCGCCCTCGCGGCTTGCGCCGCCGCCCAGTCCGAGCCCGAAGTCTCCGCCGACGAATTCCCCCGCATCGCTCCGGTCGAACCGGCCGACGCGCTCGCCACCTTCGAGATCGCCCCCGGCTTCGAACTTTCCCTCGCCGCCCACGAGCCCGACGTGACCGACCCCATCGCGATGGCCTTCGACGAGAAAGGCCGTGCCTACGTCGTCGAGATGGTCGGCTACTCCGAGCGCCGCGAGGATGCGGTGTGCCAGGTGCGCCTCCTCTACGACGACGACCACGACGGGGTCTTCGAGAAGAGCGTGGTCTTCAAGGACAAGCTCAAGTGGCCCAGCGCGATCCTCTGCTACAAGGGCGGAGTCTTCGTCGGAGCGACGCCCGACATCTACTATTTCAAGGACAACGACGGCGACGGCGTCTGCGACGAGGAGCGCACCGTCTTCACCGGCTTCGGCGGCGGCGATCTGCGGCTGAACATGCAGGCGCTCTTCAACAGCCTGCGATGGGGACCGGACAACCGCATCTGGGGGGCGACGGCGGCGAACGGCGGGAGCGTGACCCGGCCGGACGATCCGAACTTCGCCGCGGTCTCTCTGCGGGGCGCCGACTTCTCCTTCGACCCCGAGACGCTCGACCTGCGCCCGGAGAACGGTACCGCGCAATACGGCCTGAGCTTCGACTCCCTGGGACGGCGCTACGTGTGCAGCAACTCCAACCACCTCGTCTGGGTCGCCTACGAGCGCCACCAGGCGAAGCCGAATCCCTGGTTCAGCCTGCCCGCTCCTCTTCTCAGCATCGCGGAGGACGGACCCGCGCCGAACGTCCATCGCATCAGTCCGGACGAGCCATGGCGCATTGTCAGGACGCGCTGGCGCGTCGCCGGGGTCGTCAAGGGAATCGTCGAGGGCGGCGGGCGCGTCTCGGGCTTCCTCGTCGCGGCGACGGGCATCCATCTCCACTGGGGCGACGCTTTCCCGCCCGAGTTCCGGGACAACGCCTTCATCGGCGACGTGGGGAGCAACCTCGTCCACCGCAAGATCATCTCCACGAAACCCGGATCCGTCCAACCCGTCGGCCACCGCCCCGATCCGGACGAGACCACCGAGTTCCTCCGCAGCAGCGACACCTGGTTCCGTCCCTGCGCCTTTGCGAGCGGTCCCGACGGCTGCCTCTACATCGTCGACATGTACCGCGAGACGATCGAGCACCCTTGGTCGCTCCCCGAGCCGATCAAGAAGCATCTCGACCTCAACGCCGGGAACGACCGGGGCCGCATCTACCGCGTCGCGCCGGAGGGATTCAAGCCCCGGGAGATTCCCGATCTCGGCGCCCTCTCCGACGAGGAACTCGCCGCCCTGACGGACCATCCGAACGACTGGCACCGCACCACGGCGCGCCGTCTCCTCTTCGAGCGCGGCAAACCCGCCGCGCCGATGCCTGCCGTCGAGCCCTTCCCCGCCGTCCTCGCCTCCGAGACGCCGCTCCTCGACCGCATCGAATCCTCCATCGGCGACCGCTGGATGGAGGCGGCGGTTCTCAACTCCCTCCGCACCCCCGCCGATCTCGCGGCGGCCTGGGAAAAATCGCGGAGCACGCCAGCCGCCTTCCGCGCCCAGCTCGCCGGCCTGGCGGGCCGCAGCGCCGACGAGGCCCTCCTCGGCACGATCCGGGAAGAGCTGGCCGAAGCCGCCCCGGACGACAAGACGGTCTCCCTCCTCGCAAGCCTCCGCGAAGGCATGGTCCGCTCGCGCGCCGACTGGAAAGGCCTCGCCGGCTCGCCGCGATGGGCCAGCCTTTCGGCCAAGGCTTCGGAGATCCTGGCAAACGCCTCCTCCCCCTCGCCGGAGCGGATTTCCGCCGTGAAGCTCCTCGCCCTTCTCCCCGGCACGGAGACGCAGACGCTCTTCCGCTCCACGCTCGAGTCGGACTCGGAGGATCCCGCCTTGGCCTCGGCCCTTGTCGGAGCCATCTCCGACCTCGACTACCTGATCGGGCGCTTCGGCAGCCTGGAACCCGCCGCGAAGGACGAACTCGGCGTCCGGCTCCTCGCCAGCGCCAAAGCCTCGACCGCCTTCCTTTCCGCGATCCGCGACGAGCGGGTGAAGCTCGCCGACGCTCCCGCCAGCCTGATCGAGAACCTGCGCCGCCACGCCGACGCGGGCGTGCAGGCTCTCGCGGCCGAGGTGCTGCCGCCCGTCGTGAAGCGCTCCGACGTCGTCGCCGCCTACCAGCCTGCCCTCGAGAGGAAGGGCGACCCGGCCAAGGGCAAGATGGCCTTCATGAAAGCCTGCATCGCCTGCCACAAGTCGCACGAGGGCGAGGGCATCGCCCTGGGACCTCCCGTCGCCAGCTTCGCCGCGGGCGGGGCGGAGACCCTGCTCGGCAACATCCTCGATCCGAACCGCGAGGTGGCGCCGCAGTATCAGGCCTATACCTTCGAGTTCCGCGAGGGTCCGCCCGCGACCGGGATGATCCTTTCCGAGAATGCCAACGAAGTGACCCTGAGGATGCCGGGGGGGATCGACCGCACCTTCCCCCGGGGCGAGATCGCCGGGATGGCCGGACTGGGCCAGTCGCTGATGCCCGAAGGGCTCGAAGCGACCCTCACCGTGGAGGAGATGGCCGACCTCCTCGCCTACCTGACGACTCCGCCGGCGCAGCCTTGATACGGCTTGCGCGGGAGGAGGCAATTTCGAGAGAGGAGCAGAAGCGCCGGTCTCCCCACCGCATTCCAAGCTGGACATCGTCCCTGCGCTGGATCAAGAATGGAAGACGTCCGCCCCTCTTGAGACATGAGCTTCCATCCGTCCCACGCAGAGAACCCGCTCGATTCCCCGCTGCTCGCCCATGCCGCCGCCATCCTCGTCGTCGACGAGGATCCCGCCTTCCAGCTGGGCTTGAAGACCTTTCTCCGCGAATACGTCGGGTTCGAAAAAGTCTTCACCGCCCGCAGCGGCCAGGAGGCTCTCGACTTCATCCGTGCCGAGCCGTCGATCGAGGTGGTCACCCTCGACTACCGGATGCCCGGAATGAGCGGCCTAGAGGTCCTCGACGCCCTGCGCTCCCAAGCGACGCATCCCCTCGCCATACTGATGATCACCGGCCACGGCTCCGAGGAACTGGAGGCCGAATTCCACGCGCGAGGCACCGACCTTTTGCTCACGACCCATTACCTGACGAAGCCCGTGCGGTTCGAGAAGCTCGAGCCCATCATTCTCGCCGCCCACGAAGAGGTCCTCGCCGTCCAGCGGCGCAGGCACGAGGCCCAGAGCCGGAACCCAGGACCGGAATCCGAGGCGCCCGTCGAGACCGGCGCCTTCGCCGAACTGGCCCAGCGGATCGACGCCCAGTCGGAGCGGATTGCCGGCCTCGAACGCGAAGTGACGGCGCAGCGGAGGAAATGGCGCGCCGATTTCTGGAAGCTCGCCTTCGTTCTCCTCCTCTTCTGGCTGGCCGGGCAATTCGGCCTGCTGCAACGGCTCGAACCGCATTGGGCGAAAGCGAAGGAGGCGGTGCAGGAGCAGGTCCAGTCATGGATCGCAAAGCCCGTGACCACCGCCCCCGAAGCGATGCTCCCCGAGCCAGCGCCTGCGCCCCCGGAGGAACGCGGCGAACCGCTGTGATTTTCCCCTACGGCACCGCTTCCAATCCGCTTGCAGAATTGTAATCGCCCTCGCCGGGAAAAAATCGAACACTTGTCGCGTTCGTTCCTCCAACCCTCCATAGCCATGAATTCCGACTCCCACGATCCCTCCACCGGTCCCGAACCCTCCGCCCCCCGCAGCACTCGCGAGACGCTCGACGATCTCTCCCGCACCCTCACCGAAGCCATCCTCAAAGGTGGCCGGGATGCGCGGCGCGCCTTCGAGGATGGCATGCCCAAAGTGAAATCCGAATTCTCGAAAGGACTCCACGACGTCGCCTACGCGCTCGCCTATGCCACGACCTTCGGCGCGGCCCTCGTTCGCGAAGCCACCCCGGATTCCCTTCGCGACGGACTGCGCCAAGGGGCTGCCTCCGGTCGCCGCGCCGCCGAAGAGGTGGTGCGCCAGCGCCGCGAGAAGGCCGAGCGGGAAGCCCGTGAACCGGAGGCCGGCGAGGCCGAAGGAGCCTGGGTGTGAAGAATTTCGGCCACGAAAAAGGCCCTGAAGGCCCAAAGCCCGCCCGTCCGATGCGGATGCCCCGGGGGTGCATCCCTACCTCGCTCTGACCGCACCAGTCCGGGACTTGAAACTTGAAACCTTGAACCTGAAACCGCCTCCCAACGGGAGCACGCTCCCTTTCATCAAGGTGCGGTTGACACCTTCTCCACCGCAAGCCGTTCGGCACCGACTTCGGGGAAGGTGACCTTCCCCGTCGCCGCCCATTCCACGCCTCGCTTCAGAGTCTCCTGGAAACCGAGACCGCCCATCGAAACGACGCTGTGTCCGAGGGCGGTGTGGAAGACGCGCCCCTTGCCGTAGGGGATCGCCATCAGAAGGGGCTCCCACTCGCCGGAGCCGCCGGTCTCCTCGCCCGCGAAGGCGGCGGCGAGCACGGTCACCCCTTTGGCAGGACCGCGGAGGCGGTCGTAGAGCTCGTCCTGGGCGTGGAGCCATCTCGCGGGCAGGCCCTTCATGATGGGATGGTCCGCCTCCTGGGTCTCGACGACGAACTCGTGCTGCTGACCATGGGATCCACCGCGTCCCTCCACGGGATCGAGAGTCCAGCGCCCCTCGCGCTTGCGGAGGTAGGGGCCGGAAAGCTCGCTGCGGCCACCCCATCCGCCGACGCCGATCATTTCGTTGTAGGCGGACCACTCGGGGAAGGCGTTGTTCGCGGCGTGGACCGGAACGAAGCCGCCCCCGTCTTTGACGTAGGATTCCAGAGCCGAACGGACCTCCTCGGGCCAGGTCTCCCCATTGTAGTTGGAGACGACGACCCCGTAGGCGGCGAAGTCGGGTCTCCAGGCTTCCCACGCGGCCACGGACTCCGCCCTGTGCTTCGCGACGGCGGCCTCCCACGCCTTCATCTCGGCGGCGAACTTCGCCTTGGCGGCCTCGTCGGGATTCTGCGGTGCCCGGGGAGCGCGGGGAGCGGCTGGCGGAGAGGTCGAAACGTCCACCTCGAAACGGCCCGATTTCTCGAGAATGGAGACGAGCAGAGGCGTCGTCTCCTGCCAGGCATGGTTGTTCTGCCCGTCGAGGAGGAGAACCTTGATCGTCTCCGCCGCGGAGAGCGGCAGGGAGAGCAGGACAGCGACGGCGGCAGCGAAAAAGCGTTTCATGGGCCGGAGTGTAGCGGACCCCGGACAAGATGGGAAGGGGAATACCGAAATCCGAATGATCTTCACTCGCCATCCAGCGCCGGAAAGGGAAACGCCTCGGAGGGTGTCCGCTCGCTTTTCATCAGCGACTCGATCTCCGTCACGATCCCGGGATGCGCCGCGGCGAGATCCTCGCTCTCGGAGGGATCGGTCTCGAGATCGTAGAGCCGCACGGTGAAGTCGGGAGCCACGCCCTTCCTCTTCAGCCCGGTGCGGAGGCCCTTCCAGCGCGAACCGAGCCACACCGCCTGCTGTCCGCCGTAGCCGGGGAATTCGCGGTAGAGGAAGGAGCGCGGCTCCTGCGTTTCACCCCGCAGGGTCGATACAAGACTGACGCCGTCGATGCCTTCCGGCGTCTTCGTGGACGCTCCGGCGAGGTCGAGGAGGGTTGGCAGCCAGTCCTCGAAGCCGACGACCCGGTCGCTCGTGCTGCCGGCGGGAATCACGCCGGGCCAGGCCGCGATCTGCGGCACACGGATGCCGCCCTCGTGGAGCTCGCCCTTCAAGCCGCGCAGCTCGCCGACGCTTTGGAAGAAATCGACGTCGACCTCCTCGTGGAGATGGGTCGCGCCATTGTCGGAGGTGAAGACGATCAGAGTGTTCTCGCCGAGCCCGAGTTCGGCGAGGAGATCGACGAGCTCGCCGACCTGGGCGTCGAGCTTCGAGATCATCGCGGCGTAGGCGGCGCGCGGAGTGAAATGCGGCGTGTAGCCACGCTTGGCGCGGACGAAAGGCGGGTCGTCCCATTTCATCGCGAGGTAGGGCTCGAGCTCCTCGTCGGGGACGTGCAGGGCGACATGGGGAAGGATGCTGGGGTAGTAGAGGAAGAAGGGCCGGTCGCGGTGCTCGCGGAGAAAGGCCAGGGCCTGGTCGTGGATGCGGTCGGGCGCGTAGTCCTGCCCCTTGAAGCGGTCGTAGCTGCGCGGGTCGGCGGGATCGGCGCCGGGGGCGAGCCCCTCGTGGCCGGGGATGGGCGGATCGTTGGCGAGGGGGGAGAGCTCGGCGTCGCTCCAGAGCGTGGCCGGGTAGTAGGAATGCGCATGGGCCTGGCAGTGGTATCCGAAGAAGCGGTCGAAGCCCCGCCGGTTCGGGCTTCCCTCGGACCAGACGTTGCCCAGCCCCCATTTGCCGAAGGCGCCGCAGACGTAGCCCTCGTCGCGCAGGCGTTCGGCGAGGGTGATGTCGGCGGCGGAAAGGGGATGCTGCCCCTCGGGCTCGACCGAGGCGTTGTCGCGCACCGTGGCGTGCCCCGGATGCTTGCCGGTCATGAGGACGCAGCGCGAGGGAGCGCACACGGCGTTGCCGGAATAGGCGCGGGTGAAGCGCATCCCGGAGGCGGCCAGGGCGTCGATCCGGGGCGTCCTGATCTTCTCCTGTCCGTAGCAGCCCAGTTCCCGGTAGCCGAGATCGTCCGCGAGAATGAAGAGGATGTTCGGCTTTTCGGCGGCCGGAGCGGCGGCCGGGACGGAAAGGACGCAGGCAAGGGCAAGCAGCGCGGGTCTCATTCCGACGATTGAACACCGGATCCGGTCCCTCCGTAAACCGAAAAGCGCAGTTGAGAGTTGAGAGCCCCGAAATCAACGAGTTTCGGCGCAAGCCGCTCATTTCCAGCCTCTCAACTATCAACTATCAACTCCCCTCTAGCTCCCTGCGTGTTTTCGGCCATATTCGGCCATGCCCCTGCACCTCGCCCCCCTCGCCCGCCGCCGTTTCCTCGGCGGATCCGCCGCGCTCGTCCTCGCGCCCTTCCTTCCCCGCATCGGACGGGCCGCCGCATCGGAGTCGTGGGCGCTCCTCTCGGACACGCACATCGCCGCCGACCGCGGCACGGTCTCGCGCCAAGGGACGAACATGGCCGCGAATCTGGAACGGGTCGTCGCCGAAGTCCTCCGCGAAAAGGACGGACTCGCTGGCGTCATCATCGACGGCGACTGCGCCTATCTCGACGGACAGGCGGGGGACTACGCGAGCCTGCTGGCCTTGCTCGCCCCCTTGCGCGACGCAGGCCTGCCGGTCCATTTCACGATGGGCAACCACGACAACCGCGAGACCTTCGCCGCCGCCCTCGGCGAGGCGGCGGGGCCATCGCCGGTGGGAGGCAAATACTGCTCCGTCCTCGAAACACCCTTGGCCAACTGGATCCTCCTCGACTCGCTCCGCCACGTGAACCAGGTCGAAGGCGAATTCGGCGCGGAGCAGCTCGCATGGATCGAACGTCTCCTCTCGGAGCATCCAGAGAAGCCCGCCATCCTCGTCGGACACCACAATCCCCAGGTCCTCAAGCAGAACGCCGAAGGCGAACCCGCCAGGATCACCGGCCTCGTCGATACCGACGCCTTCCTCGAAAGGATCGGATCGATTTCCTCCGCGAAGGCCTACATCTACGGCCATACCCACAACTGGAGCCACAAGCGCGAGGACAACGGCCTCCACCTGGTGAACCTGCCGACCACGGCCTACGTCTTCAATCCCGACATCGCGAACGGCTGGGTCCGCGCCACCGTCACCGCCGAGGGACTCTCCCTTCAGCTGCGCCCCCTCGATCCCGCCCATCCGAAGCAAGGCGAAACCCTCCAGCTCGCCTGGCGCTGATCCCATCTTCCCCTCTCTCCTTCCCTCCCTCTCCCCATCCCGGAATGGCTCTCCTCGGCCGCATCCAAAACCTCGTGATCCTCCGCGCCTCGGACCACGGCTTCATCCTCGACGGCGGCGAGCTGGGCGAAATCCTCCTGCCCAACAGCGAGACGCCGCCCGAGGTCGAACAGGGCGACGACGTCCGCGTCTTCGTCTCGCGCGACTCCGAGGACCGGATCGTCGCGACGAGCCGCCTGCCCCTCTGCGAGGCGGGCGACTACGCGGGACTGAAGGTGATCGAGGTCCACCCCCGGCTCGGAGCCTTCCTCGACTGGGGCCTGGCGAAGGATCTCCTCCTTCCCTTCGCGGAGCAGAGCAAGCCGGTCCGTCCCGGCGAACGCGTCGTCGTCCGCGTCGTCGTCGACCCGAAGTCGAACCGCCTCATCGCCACGAGCAAGCTCGGCCGCTATCTCGACAAGACCGCGCCCCGCTACCAGACAGGCCAGGCCGTCTCCCTCATGATCCTCGAAAGGACGCCGCTCGGTTGGAGCACGATGGTCGAGCGACGCCACCGCGGCCTCCTCCACGACAAGGACGTCCACCGCCCCCTCGAACCGGGCCTGGAGCTGGAGGGATTCGTCCGGGAGGTGAAGGAGGATTTCAAGATCGACCTCTCCCTGGAGGCGGTCGGCTTCGGCCGCGTCACCGACCTCTCCGGGCGCATCCTCGAACAGCTCCGCAAGAACGGCGGGCGGCTCGACCTCGGCGACGAGAGTCCTCCCGAAGCGATCCGCGAACGCTTCGGAGCGAGCAAGAAGGCCTTCAAGCAGGCCGTCGGCGCCCTCTACCGCAAGCACCTCGTCCAGCCCGCCCCCCACTCCCTCGTTCTTCTCCCGCCTCCGCGCCAAGGCCGCAAGCCCCCTTCCCGCCCATGAGCGACACACCCGCCCCCTCTCCCCTCGACGCCATGTCGTTGCGCCTCGCCGCGGCGAACGCCCTCATCCGACGCCGCCGCAGCATCAAGCCCCAGGACATGGCCGACCGGCCCGTCGAAGCCCGCCATCTCGCCGCGATCCTCGAAAACGCGAACTGGGCGCCCTCCCACGGCATGACCGAGCCCTGGCGCTTCTTCGTCTTCACCGAAGCGGGGCGCGAGCGGCTCGCCGACTTCTGCCAGTCCCTCTACCGTCGCCTCACGCCGGAGGACGCCTTCCGGCAGGACAAGTTCGACAAGCTGAGGACGCAGCCCCTCAAGGCCCCGGTCGTCGTCGCCATCGCGATGAAGCGGCAGGCGATCGAGAAAATCCCCGAGATCGAGGAGATCGAAGCCGTCGCCTGTGCCGTCCACAACATGCACCTCACCGCCTCGGCCCTCGGCATGGCGGCCTTCTGGTCGACTCCGCCGCTGGTCTACGCCGACGGGATGCGGCAATGGCTCGGGCTCTCCGATCCACGGGACAAGTGCCTCGGCTTCCTCTATCTGGGCTGGCCCGAATCGGAGACCTGGCCCGAGAGTCGGCGCGGCGACCTTTCCGAAAAGGTCGTGCATGTGACGAAGTAGCCGCGCCATCCGCCAACGGCGGACGCCCCGGCGGCGCGTCCCTATCGCGCCCCGCGCCCGTGCGAAAGGGCTCGTTCGCCGGCAACCGCCAGCGCCCCGTGACGCACTCGACACACCGCGGCGGATGAAATTCCTCCGCCGCGTGCCTTTTTCCTCTTTGCGAGGCACCGCCCGGACGGATGCCGTCGTAATCCCCTCTCGACCCGCGCGATGGAAGTCCTTTTCCTCACCACCCTCTTCAGCGTCGTCTTCGCCACCCTCTTCCTCGCCCTCTTCTTCCGGAGCCGGCAGGGCGGGCGGTCCTGCGCCGATCAGGACGCCCTCCTCCCCTTCCGCGACGAACCCTCCATCCCTCTCCCGTCCCAACGCCAGCCCGCCGACCATGAGTCCTGACACCCCCGCACGGAACAAAACGACGATCCAGTTCGACGACCGCACGCCGCGGTGGTTCATGGTCGCCTCGATCGTCTGGGGGCTGGTCGCGATGCTGGTCGGCGTGGTCGCCGCCTTCCAGCTCAACTTCTGGCAGATGAACGGCAAGTTCCTGGAGTGGATCACCTTCGGCTGGTTCCGCTCGGAAGGCGTCGAGTTCCTCACCTTCGGCCGCCTCCGCCCGCTGCACACGAACGCCGCGATCTTCGCCTTCGTCGGGAACATGATGTTCTCGGGGATCTACTACTCGACCCAGCGGCTCTGCAATGCGCGGACCTGGTCGGATTTCCTCTCGAAGGTCCACTTCTGGGGCTGGCAGCTCATCATCGTCTTCGCCGCCATCTCGCTCCCCGCGGGATTCACCCGCGGCAAGGAGTACGCCGAGCTGATCTGGCCGATCAACCTCATGGTCGTGATCGTCTGGGTGATCTTCGGACTGAACTTCTTCCTCACCCTGAAGGTCCGCCGCGAGCGCTCGCTCTACGTCGCCCTCTGGTTCTACATCGCCACGATCATCACGGTGGCGATGCTCTACATCGTCAACCACCTCCAGATCCCGACGAGCCTCGTCCACAGCTATCCGATCTTCGGCGGCGTGCAGGATGCCCTCGTGCAATGGTGGTACGGGCACAACGCCGTCGCCTTCTTCCTCACCACGCCGATCCTCGGGATCATGTACTACTTCCTGCCGAAGGCCGCGGGCCGTCCCGTCTACTCCTACCGGCTCTCCATCGTCCACTTCTGGTCGCTCGTCTTCATCTACATCTGGGCGGGACCGCACCACCTCCTCAACACCTCGCTGCCGACCTGGCTCCAGATGCTCGGGGTGTTCTTCAGCCTCATGCTCTGGGCCCCGTCCTGGGGCGGGATGATCAACGGCCTCCTCACCCTGCGGGGGGCCTGGGACAAGATGCGGACGGATCCGGTCATCAAGTTCTTCGTCGTCGGCATCACCTTCTACGGCATGGCCACCTTCGAGGGGCCGCTCCTCTCGATCCGCTCCGTCAGCGCCCTCGCCCACTACACCGACTGGATCGTCGGCCACGTCCACAGCGGCACCCTCGGATGGAACGGCTTCATGGCCGCGGGCATGTTCTACTGGCTCGCCCCGCGCCTCTGGGGCACGAAGCTCTGGTCCGTCAAGCTCGCCAACTTCCACTTCTGGATCGGCCTCGTCGGCATCCTCCTCTACGTCGCCTCGCTCTGGTTCGCCGGAATCATCCAGGGGCTGATGCTGAACGAGACCGACCCGAGCGGTACACGCCTGGTCAACGAGTTCGTCCAGACGGTGGACAAGATCCAGCTCCTCATGCTGACCCGCGCCATCGGCGGCACCTTCTACCTCGCCGGCTTCGTCCTCCTCGCGGTGAACATCTGGAAGACCGCGAAATCGGGCGCGCCCCGCAACGAGACCCGCGAGGTCTTCGAGGATCCCGGCCTCGCCAAGGACCGCATGACCTGGGCCGCGGCCTTCCGCAACGATCCCGTGGCCTACACCTTCTGGTGCCTCTTCTTCTGCATCCTCTGGTTCTTCCTGCCGCCCGGCGCGAACCACATGGCCCTGGTCGCGACCCTCGGCTTCGCCGCGCTCGCCGTCCATCGCTTCAAACGCGACACCGCCGGCTGGTCGCGCTGGTACGACGAGCTTTCGGAAAACTACCTGCCCTTCACCGTGCTCGTCGTCGTCGCCGTGGCCATCGGCGGCCTCGTCCAGATCGTGCCCACGGTGACGGTGAACCGGGCCATGAACGTGGAGGACCGACTGCAGAAGCTCTACACCCCGCTCGAGCTCGCCGGGCGGGACCTCTACGTCTCCGAAGGCTGCTACAACTGCCACTCGCAGATGGTCCGGACCCTCGTCCCCGACGTGCTGCGCTACGGCGACTACTCGCGCCTCGGCGAATCGATCTACGACCACCCCTTTCAATGGGGATCGAAGCGCACCGGCCCCGACCTCGCGCGGGAAGGCGGACTGCGCGGCGACTCCTGGCACTATCTGCACATGCTGAATCCCCGCGACATGAATCCGCAGTCGCGCATGCCGAACTACCCCTGGCTCTTCGAGAAGAAGACCGACTTCGCGAGCCTGCCCGGCCGGATCGCCGTGCAGCAGCGCCTCGGCGTGCCCTATCCCATCATGACGCCCGAGGAGATCGAGCAGGGTGCCCGCGAGCAGGCGCTCGAGATCGCCTCGCGCCTCGTCGCCGACAAGGTGAAGATCCCCGTCGCCAAAGGTACGGCGGAGCCCGCCGACGCCACCGAGGCGCGCGACCACCTCGCGGGCAAGCAGATCGTCGCCCTCATCGCCTACCTGCAGAAGCTCGGCGCCCACGACCTCGTCGCCCCGCCGGAACGCCCCGCCCCGGTGGAGCCCCGCACCATCAAACCCGGCATCCCCGACCGCTACCGCATCGCCCCGCCGGCGGAATCCCCCGAAGCGGAGCCCAGCGACGCCATCACCACCACCCAGAATCCCTGATCCCGCCTCACGGCCCGGGCGGAACGCCTGGGCCCCCTCCCCACTTTCCACCTTCCACCGCGGCCAAAGGCCGCCCCCGCCATGTTCCAACGCGTCATCCTCGAAAGCTGGCACGACTACGTGCCCTACATCTGCTTCGCCCTCATCGGCGGCTCCTTTCTCGCCATCCTCGTCCGGGCGGCGTTCATGAAGCCCGCCGAAGCCGGTCGCCTCGCCGCCCTGCCCCTGCTCGGCGACGAGGAGCTGGAGCAACGCCGCGAATCCACCCCCGACGAAACCGCCGCCCGATGAAGAAGCAGCAGCCAGCCGAACCCGAAGTCGCGATCCGGGAGCACGTCTTCGACGGCATCGAGGAATACGACAACAAGCTGCCGAACTGGTGGCTCTTCACCCTCTACGCCGCCATCGTCCTCTTCGTCGGCGGATGGTTCGTCTACTACCAGACGCCCTTCCGCATCCCCGACGACGAGGAGCGCATCGACCGCGAGATCGCGGCGATCGAGTCGAAGAAGAAGGCCGAACTGGAGTCCATGCTCGCCTCCCTGAGCAACGAATCCCTCCAGGGCATGAGCGCCGACGCGAGCCACACCGCCGCGGGCAAGGCCATCTTCGACGCCAAATGCTCCGCCTGCCACGGGCTCGACCTCTCCGCGACGATGGGCGGAATCCAGCTGCCCGGCCTGCCGCTGAACGACTCGGAATGGAAATACGGCGGCGCGCCGCTGGAGATCATGAAGATCGTCACGGACGGCTCGCCCGACGTCACCAAGGGCATGGTCGCGTGGAAGGCGCAGCTCAGCCCTTCCGAAATCGCGCAGGTCGTCGCCTACATCCTCAGCCAGCAACCCCGGACCTGACCCCCGCGCGAGGCCTTGCCCACTCCCCGGCGCTCCCATGCCACCCCTCAGACAGCCGAATCTCGACACCCTCACCTCCGTAAACGCCGACGGATCGCACCACTTCCTCCATCCCGCGGACGTCAGCGGGAAATACACTCTCTGGCGCCGGGTCTTCGGACTGGCCCTCATCGCGGTCTACGTCCTCCTTCCCTGGATTCCCGTCGGCGGCTTCCCCGCCGTCTTCCTCGACCTCGCGCAGCGCCGCTTCCACTTCTTCGGCCTCACCTTCCTTTCCGAGGATCTCTGGATCGGCTTCTTCCTCCTCACCGGCCTCGGGTTCTCCCTCTTCTACGTCACCGCGCTCTTCGGCCGGCTCTGGTGCGGCTGGGCCTGCCCCTACACCGTCTTCCTCGAGCACGTCTACCGGCGCATCGAGCGGCTCGTCGACGGCGACGCGACGAAACGCCGCCAGCTCGACGCGGCGCCATGGACGGCGCACAAGATCGTCAAGCGTACCGTCAAGCAGGGCCTCTACCTGCTCGTCTCCCTCCTCATCGCCCACGTCTTCGTCTCCTACTTCGTCTCCCTGCCGCGCCTCTACGGCTACATGCGGGAATCGCCGCTGAACCACCTCAAGGTCTTCGGCACGATGCTCTTCCTCACCGGATCGCTCCACTTCTGCTTCGCCTGGTTCCGCGAGCAGTTCTGCATCATCCTCTGCCCCTACGGCCGCATCCAGTCGGCCCTGACCGACGACGACACCGTCAACATCGGCTACGACGCCAGGCGCGGCGAGCCCCGCGGGAAGAAATCCGACCCCGGCGCCGGCGACTGCGTCGCCTGCAACCGCTGCGTGCAGGTCTGCCCGACCGGCATCGACATCCGCAACGGACTCCAGCTCGAGTGCATCGGCTGCGCCGCCTGCATCGACGCCTGCGACACCGTGATGACGAAGCTGGACCGTCCCAAGGGATTGATCCGCTACGACTCGCCGAACGGCCTCGCGGGCGGCAAGCGCCGCTACCTGCGCCCCCGCATCGTCCTCTACACCGGCCTCATGGCCCTCGGCGTCGCCGTTCTCGGACTCTCCCTCCTCGGGCTGAGTCCCGCCAAGGCCGAGCTCATCCGCATGACCGGCAATCCCTACTACCTCGACGACTCCGGGGTGAGGAACCAATACCGCCTCCAACTCGTCAACAAACGGAACGAGCCGGCCGAATTCCGCCTCGTCCTGGAAGGACTCCCCGAGGGAAGCGCCGTCACCGGACTCGACGAGACCATCGTCCTGCAAGCCGGCGAGGAGACCGTGAAGACCCTCCTCGTCCAGGTGCCGAAAGCCGCCTACAGGGGCGAATTCTCCATCCACCTCAAGGGTCTCGTCACCCCCGGAAACACCAAGCTCGCCGACGCCATCGAATTCCTCGGCCCCAGTGCCTACGCCCTGGATCGATCGCGATGAATCCCGCTCGATACCCCCTTTCCCTGGCAGACACAGAACGATTCCGACACAGATCGGCACAGATGATCACAGATAGGAACTCCCACCGATGAACTCCCTCCGCAAACGCCCCTGGCTCTGGATCGTCTTCGCCTTTATCCTCCTCATCGCGGGCTGGATCGTCCTGCTGAAGATCGCGGCGGACCATCGGCCCGCCAACGTCGAACTCCGCACCTCCCCTCCCCATGAGCAGCCTTGACCCCGCCACCCTCACCTTCGGCGGACTCTTCGTCGCCGGGCTCGCCACCAGCCTGCACTGCGCGGGCATGTGCGGTCTCCTCACCTGCGGCCTCGGCATCGCCGGGCGCGGTCCCGCCCTCGCCTCGGTCGGCCTCTATCACTTCTGCCGCCTCGTCGGCTACGGCATCGCCGGGGCGGTCATGGGGTTCCTCGGCGGACGGCTCGGCTTCCGCTTCGACCCGGCGGGCATTCCCTGGCTGCCCGCCCTTCTCATCCTCTTCCTCGTCGCCATCGCCTTCGGCCTCGACAAGCGCCTCGGTGCGATTCCCGGACTGGGCAAGGCCATGATGAAAATCCGCGTGAAGACCCTTGGCCTGCCCCCGCTTGCGCGCGCCGCCGTCATCGGCCTCGCCACCCCGCTGCTCCCCTGCGGCCCCCTCTACGCCATCCTCGCCCTCGCCCTCGCGGGAGGCTCGGCCGTGCGCGGCGTCGAGACCATGCTCGCCTTCGGGCTCGGCGCCCTTCCCGCGATCTGGGCCGTCCAGATCGGCTCGGCCTGGGTGAACCGCAAGCTCGGCTCCCGCGGTTTCCTCCACGCCAAGCGCGGACTCGCCGCCGCCGCGGCCCTCTCCCTGATGTGGCACTTCTCCTACCTCGGAAAAAGCCACGATGGTGTGGATGGCGGCGGCACCTCCTGCCGCTGCGAACTCGGGATCGAATGAGCGTCCCTCCCTCCGCTGCCGCCGCCCCAGCCCAGCCTCCCCGCGACACGGAGAGCGCCGCCCGCCGCTGCGACCACTGCGGAAACCGCTTCCAGCCGCGCTTCGAGGCCGAGCGCTTCTGCTGCTCCGGCTGCCGCACCGTCCACGACCTAATCCAGTCCGAAGGCTTCGGCTCGTTCTACGAGCTGCTCGGCCGCCGTCTCCTCCAGCCCGCCACCGAGCCCGAACCCGATCCCGGCCTCCTCGAGGAGCTCGGCGAAGCCGTCGCCTCCGCCGAGCAGCGCGCCAGCGCCTCGGGATCGCCCGCCCGGCTCTCCCTGCGCCTCGGCAACCTCTCCTGCACCGCCTGCCTCTGGCTCGTCGACCACCTCCTGCGCCGCCATCCCGGCGCCCTGCGCATGAACGGCGACACCTCGCGGTCCCTCCTCACCCTCTGGTGGAATCCCGGCGAATTCGCCGCGATGGACTTCCTCCGCGAGCTCCACCACCACGGCTACCCGCCCTCGCCCTGCCGCCCCGAGGACGAGGAGGCCCCGCAGGAAAGCCGCACCCTCCTCACCCGGCTCGGCGTCACCGCCGGGCTCGCGATGAACACGATGGCCTTCACCCTGCCCTCGTACCTCGGGCTCGAGACCGGCACCGAGCTGGCCCGGCTCTTCATCCTCGTCGCCTTCGCCTCCGCCACCCTCGCCCTCGCCGTGGGCGGCTCCTACTTCTTCCAGCGCGCCCTCTCCTCGCTGCGCCTGCGCAGCCTGCACATGGACGTGCCCATCTCCCTCGGCCTCGTCGCCGCGTGGCTCGGCTCGACCGGAGGACTGCTCTTCGGCGTCGAGAACATGCTCTACTTCGACTTCGTCGCGATCTTCGCCTTCCTCATGCTCTCGGGGCGCTACCTCCATCTCCGCCTCCTCGACCGCAACCGGCGTCAGCTCCACGCCCGCGAGCGGGAGATCACCACCACGCACCGGCTCGATGCCTCGGGCCGGCGTGAGCGCATCCTCCTCGCCCGCGTCGAGACCGGCGACCGGCTCGAAATCGCGCCCGGCGGCATGATGCCGGTCGAGGCCGAACTGTCCTCCCCCTCCGCCCTCCTCCATCTCGACTGGATCAACGGCGAGCCCGAGCCCGTCCTCCACACCCTCGGCCAGACCGTCCCCGCCGGTGCCCGCAACGGCTCGGCGACGCCCGTCCTCGCCATCGCCCGCCGCCCCTACGCCGGCTCCTTCCTCGAACGGCTCTTCACCCCCGCCGACGACGACTTCGACACGCACTCCGCCGCCGCCTCGACCCATCCCGTCCGCAAATACTACCTCGTCTCCGTCCTCGTCGCCGCCTTTGCCGGAGCCGCCGCCTGGCTCGCTGCCGGCAAGGGGATCGCTCCCTCCCTCCAAGTCCTCATCTCCATCCTCGTCGTCTCCTGCCCCTGCGCCCTCGGCCTCGCCCTGCCCCTCCTCGACGAAATCCTCCTCGCCAAGCTGAAGCGCCACGGCGTCTTCATCCGGCGGCATTCCCTCTGGACGCGCCTGCGCCGCGTCACCCGGCTCGACTTCGACAAGACCGGCACCCTCACCGAGCCGGTCAAGCGCCTCGTCGATCCGGGCGTCCTCGAGCGCATCGACACAGGATCCCTCGACGCCCTGCGCCGGCTCGTCGCCGACAATACCCATCCCGTGGGCCGCGCCCTGCGCGACGTGCTCGTCGAGCGATACGGCCCCGCCCTCCATCCCGCCGCCACCGGGACACCGGCGGTCGAGGAGATTCCCGGCAAGGGCGTCCACTTCACTGAAAACGGCACCGTCTGGCGGCTCGGACGCGCCGATTGGGCCTGCCCCGGTATCCCCGAGGCCGCGACGGAGCCCTGCGTCCTCTCCCGCAACGGAGCCCCCGTCGCCGCCTTCCGCTTCGAGGAAGCCGTGCGCGACGGTGCCGTCGAACAGCTCCGCGCCCTGCGTCGGCGCGGCTACCGGCTCCGCATCCTCAGCGGCGACCCCGACGGCGAACGCGTCGCCGCGACCGCCGCGAAGCTGGGACTCGCTCCCGACGAGGTCCACGCCGGACTCGGTCCCGCCGAAAAGGCCGCCTTCATCGCCGCCGACGCGCCGGAGGAAACCCTTTTCGTCGGCGACGGCGGCAACGACGGCCCCGCCTTCGAGACCGCCGCCGCGACCGGTTCGCCCGCCACCGGTATCCGCGCGATCGAGACCCGGGCCGACTTCGTCTTCACCGGACGCGGCTTCCACGCCATCCCCCTCCTCCTCGACGCCGCCCGGCGTCGGCGGCGTTTCGTGGGCAGGCTCTTCGCCACCGCGCTGGTCTACAATCTCGGCGCGATCGCCCTCTGCCTCGCCGGGTGGATGAATCCCCTCCTCGCCGCCATCCTCATGCCGCTGAGTTCGCTCGTCACGACGGCGATGGCGTCGAGGGTGTAGCCGCCGGGAGGCGGCCAGTTCAAGGTTTCAGGTTCAAAGTTCCAAGTGCCCGGTCCGGCAACTTGAAACCTGAAACTTAGAAAGTTACGCCGCCTGTTCCCTCGCCTCGTATTTCGACGGCAGACAGCCCTTCACCTGCTGGAAGGCCTTGCTGAAGTGGCTGAGGCTCTGGTAGCCGACCTCGACTGCGACCTCGCTGACGTTGTAGCGGCCCGTCACGAGCATTTCGGCCGCCTTCTCGATCCGGCGCTTCCGCACATATTGGGTGATCGTCATGCCGGTCGTCGCGGAGAAGGTGCGGCTGAGGTAGCTCGAGCTGCACCCCACTTCGGCGGCGAGCCGGTTCAGATCGAAGACCTCGTCGAGGCGCGCCTCGAGCTTCGCCTTCGCCCGGGCGACGCGGACGCGGGCGAGACGCTTCTGACGCGAGCAGAAGAACTCCTCCTCGCTTCGCGCCGGAACGAAACAGAGCAAGGCAAGGAGCGCCTTGAACTGGCTCTCGAACCAGAAGGCCCGGGCCGCCCCCGAGACGGCGGGCGTCCGCAGCGAGGGCACCACCTGGGCGAGGATCTCGGGACGGGCCGTCATCTCGCACCATCCGGCCGAGCCATAGACCAGCTCGCGGACGCCGGGCGCAAGGCCGGGGCGGAAGGATTCCAGCATCGCGGCCAGAGTGCTGTGCCTCATGCCAAGGAGAACGGCATCGGTCTCGCGCCCGGCTTCGATCTGGAACTCGACATTCCGCGTGTCCAGCAGCGCCACGCTTCCCGTCTCGACGATCCCGGAGTCGTTCTCCGACCTCCATCGCAAGGGTGCCGAGACGGGGAGGGCAAACACGACTTGCCCGGCAGGCAAGAGGGTCGGCTCGGCCACTCGACCCTCTTCGGAGGAGACGGCCAGCGCCCAGAGGACGGAACGTTTCCAGTCGCCGAAAAGGAAGGTGCCAAGGTGGAGAGGGTTCATAGGAAGAGACATTTTAATGATAATGCGTCTCAATACCAGAAAAAAGATAGTGCCGCCACTCCTTTTTTCATCTCCGACACCGGGATCACGTCCTCGGAGCCCATCCGGCAACGGCTCGGGCAGGGTGGAACTTGCCCCTCCACATCCGACGGACCCGCCAGAGCTGTCGCCGCGTCCATTGGGCGCGGGGCGGACGTCCTCGCGACATTCGGCTACAGGGTTCCGTCTTCTCTGGCCTCACTCATCATCGTTACTGACATGAGACACTGCCCTGGCGGAAAACCGCGCCGCCCCGAACGTTCGCAGATTCTCAGAGCAATACGTCGTAGGGACGCTCGCCGGTCTTGTCGTGGTAGCCGACGAAGGCCTGGTTGACGACCTTGTAGCCTCCGGGGGTCGGGTAGTCGCCGGTGAAATACCAGTCGCCGTGGTTCACGGGGATGGCGTCCTTCAACCCGGCGACGGTCTGGAAGACGACCTCGACCTCGCCCTGCCACGGGATGTTCTCGGGCGTGACGAGGCGGCTCACCTCGGCGGAGAGCTCCTCCCCGGTGAAGGGATCGTAGATCTGCTTCACCGGGTTGCCCATCTCCCCGACGGGTTTCTTCAGCTCGGCGAGGCAGGCGTAGTAGACGTCGGCGATGCGGTTGTGCATGCCGCGCCGTTCCAGGAGGTTGATCGCCGCATTGAAGACGATGAACTTGCCCAGTTCGGACATGTCGATGCCGTAGCAGTCGGGATAGCGGATCTGCGGGGCGGTCGAGGCGATCACGATCTTCTTCGGGTTCAGGCGCGCGAGGATCTTGATGATGGAGTCCTTCAGGGTCGTGCCGCGCACGATGGAGTCGTCGAGGACGACGAGCGTCTCCCCCTCCCCCATCTGCCCGTAGGTCACGTCGTAGACATGGGAGACCATCTGGTTGCGGCCTTTCTCCTGGGCGATGAAGGTGCGCAGCTTGATGTCCTTGTGCGCGATCTTCTCGCCGCGGGGCCAGCTTTTCAGCACGAGCCTGTCGAGGGTGGCCTCGTCGAGCTCGCCCGCCTGCGCCTTCGCGAGGATCTCGTCCTTGACCTGGTCGCGGCGGAGCATCCGCAGCCCGTGCATGAGGCCGTAGTAGGCGATCTCGGCGGTGTTGGGGATGAAGCTGAAGACGGTCTTGTCGAAGTCCTCGTCGATGCGGCTCACGATCTGCGGCACGAGGTTCGACCCGAGACGCATGCGCTCGCGGTAGATGTCGGGGTCGTTGCCGCGCGAGAAGTAGATGCGCTCGAAGGAGCACGGGCTGAGCGGCCGCTGTTCGGTGTAGGGGGAGACGGCGAACGTGCCGCCGCGCTTCATCACCGCGACGTGGCCGCGGGGCAGCTCCCGGACCTGGGAGATCTCGGCGTTGAAGACGGTCATCAGCGGCACCCGCTCGCTCGCGAAGGCGATGACCTCGTCGTCCTCGTAGTAGAAGCAGGGGCGGATCCCGTTCGGATCGCGCAGGACGAAACCATCCCCGTTCCCGACGGCCCCGGCGATGGTGTAGCCGCCGTCCCAGATGTCGGCGCACTTGTCGAGGATGCGGACGAGATCGAGCTCGTCGGAGATGATTCTGGGAATGTCCGGTCCCGGCGTGCCCTTGTCGCGCTCGCGTCGGTAGATGGCGTCGTGCGCCTCGTCGAGGTGGTAGCCGATCTCCTCGAGCACGGTCTGGGTGTCGGTGTCGAAGACGGGATGCTGGCCGCGGCCGATGAGGTGGTGGTTCAGGTCGCGGGCGTTCGTCATGTTGAAGTTGCCCGCCACCATGAGGGTCTTCGTCGGATAGTTCGTCCGCCGCACGTAGGGATGGCATCCGCCGCTGCCGAAGGTGCCCGAGGTGCCGTAGCGGAGATGTCCGAGAAGGATTTCGCCGCCGAAGTCGAAGTTCGTCTTGAACGATTCGGGATCCTGCGGATCGAGCCGCTCCTTGCGCTCCAGCTTGCGCAGATTGCGGAGCTGGTCCTCCATCACGCCGATGAGCGAGTCGCGGTCGGCGCTGCGCTCGCGGAAGAGGTAGGGCTGGCCGAGAGGCATGTTCAGCTTCACGCAGCCGATCCCGACGCCGTCCTGGCCGCGGTTGTGCTGCTTCTCCATCAGCAGGTAGAGCCGCTGGAAGCCCCACAGGCAGGTGCCGTAGCGCTGCAGGTAGTAGCCCAGGTCCTTCTTCAGCCGGACGAAGGCGATGCCGCATTCGTGATGGAGGGGGTCGCTCATGCGGGGGCCGTTCGGAAGCTCAATCCTCGATCGCGACCTTCACCTGCCCGGAGGCGTCGACGGTGCCGATGCTCCGCGCCCCCGGATGGAAGGCCGCGGCGGCCTCGGCTTGCTCGGCGGGGACGATCGCGACCCAGCCCCAGCCCATGTTGAAGGTGTTCACCGCCTCGGCGTCCTCGACGAAAGCGAGCACCTTGCCGACGGCGCCGAGATTCCAGCGCGGGATCGTGATGTCGGCCCCCTTCACGCCGAGGAGGCGCTCGAGGTTCTCCGGCAGACCGCCGCCGGTGATGTGGGCCATCGCCTTGATGTCGATCTGGTGCTCCTTCAAACCGGCGACGACGTCGTGGTAGAGGCGTGTCGGCGCGAGGAAGGACTCCCATTCGCCGTCGTCGATCAGGCCGGGATTCGCCTTCAGGATGCGGCGGATCAGGCTCCAGCCATTCGCATGGAAGCTGTCCGAAGGATAGCCGACGAGAACGTCGCCCACGGCGATGCGGGTGGGATCGACGAGCGCGGACTTCTCCGCCGCGCCCACGCAGAAGCCGCTCAGCTCGATGATGCCGTCGGGCACGATGCCCGGCATCTCGGCCGTTTCGCCGCCGGCGAGGATGCAGTCGCAGCTTTCCAGATATTCGGCCATGCCGGCGATGAGGCGCTTGATCCTGTCCTTGTCGATGCGGCCGATCCCGACGTAGTCGAGGAACATCAGGGGATCGCCTCCCGTCGTGAGGATGTCGTTCACGTTCATCGCGACGAGATCCTTGCCCGCGATCTCGAGCAGGTCGTGTTCGAGGAGGAGCTCCAGCTTCGTCCCGACGCCGTCGCAGCCGGTCATGATGACGGGCTCCTTGTAGCGGCTGAGGTCGTAGGTCGCCGCAAAGAGCCCGAAGGCTCCCATCAGGGAGCGCCGGCCCTCGGTGCGGCGGCGCAGTTCGCCGATGTCGCCGACGAGGGAGGCCGCCTCCTTGATGTCGACTCCGGCGGCCTTGTAGGTGAATTCGCTGCTCATAGGAAAAGTGAGGTTGGGACCACGGAGGAACACAGATGGACACGAATGGCTCTCGCGTCCGCCGGTTCTTCATCCGTGTTCATCCGTGTCCATTCGTGGTTCAAATCAAAAATCCGAGGTCGGCCGCCGAGAGCGCTTCGCAACGCATCAGGAATCGGAATCCGCATCCACGATCGCTTGATAAAGAGACCGGAACAACCAATACCCGCTGCCCCATTCGCCCTCCTCCGACCCCGTCCAATCGGGGTCGTAGTGGTCGCGCTTCCGCAGGAACCGTTCGGGGTGGGGCATCAGGCCGAAGACGCGGCCGCTTTCGTCCTGCAATCCGGCGATGCGGCCGAAGCTGCCGTTCACGTCGTCGGCATAGACGAGGGCCGCCGCGCCACCTTTCACGTAGGATTCGGCCTCCTCGGGGGTCTTCGTGACGAGGCGCCCCTCGGCGTGGGCGATGGGCAGCTCGAACTCCTCGGGCAGTTGCGCGAGGAAGGGGCTTTCCGGGGCGAGCTTCCTCAGCTTCACCCACTGGCATTGGAAGCGCCCGCTGGCGTTCTCGACGAGGCTGCCGGAGGGCAGCAGGCCGAGCTGGGTGAGAATCTGGAAGCCGTTGCAGATGCCGAGAACATAGCCCCCGTTGTCGCGGAAGTCCTTCAGGGTCGATCCGATCCGCTGCTCGGTGACAAGGCTGGCGATGCGTCCCGACATGACGTAGTCGCCGTAGCTGAAGCCTCCCGACAAGACCACCAGATCGACGCCGACGAGCCGCTCCGGCTTCAGCGCCGAGACCGGCAGAATCTCGGTGACGAAGCCGACCGCCTCAAGGGCGCGGGCGGTCTCGCCGTCGCAGTTCGTGCCGGGGAACTTCAGTAGTAGCGCGCAAGGCCGGTCTTCCATAGCGATTTGAGTTCGGCGAGAGGTTCGTTGACGAGGGTCTCCTTGCCCCACTCGATGCGGAGGTTCGCGTGGGCGGAGGTGGCTCGGCCGAGGGCGGCGAAGGGCAGGCCCTCGAAGAGGTCGGCGAGCTTGGAGAGATGCTCCGGCGCGACTTCGACGACGAGGCGGGAAGGCGATTCGCCGAAGAGCATCGCGGCCTTGGAGGCCTCGTCGTCCATGGGCAGGGAGCAGAGGTCGATCTCCAGACCGGCCTTGCCGGAGAAGGCCATCTCCGCGAGGGTCACGGCGAGGCCGCCCTCGCTCACGTCGTGGGCGGAGAGGAGGTAGCCCTTCTTCACCGCCTCGTGGTATTGGCGGTAGCATTGCAGCGCCTCCTCCGCGCGGGTCGCGGGGACGGGAGCGTTTTCCAGCCCGTGGCGCCGCGCGAAGACGGAGCCGCCGAGGTCTGCGGAAGTGTGGCCGATGATGGCGAGGAGACTGTCGGAACGACGCAGGGAGGCCCCGACGACGTGGCCCTCCTCCTCGACGATGCCCATCCCGCTGACGAGAATCGTCACGGGAATGGAGACAGGCCCTTCCTTGGTCTCGAAATAGTTGTAGAAGGAATCCTTCCCGGAGACGAAGGGCGTGCCGTAGACCTCGGCGGTCGCGGCGATGCCCTTGACCGTCTCGACGAGCGCGCCGAGCTCCTCCTCGGCATCGGGGTTGCCCATGCAGAAGTTGTCGAGGATGGCGACCCGCTCCGGATCGGCCCCGGCGGCGACGAGCTGACGCACGCACTCGTCGACGCAGGCCACGCCCATCGCGTAGGGATCGGTCTTGCCCCATTCGGGGAGCAGGGCGACGGACATCGCCATGAGGCGGCTGCTTCCTTCGATACGGAGCACGGAGGCATCCTGCGGCGCATCGCCGGAGGCGCCGGCAAGGGGTTTCAAGGCGGTGTTGCCCTGCACCTCGTGGTCGTATTCGCGGATGATGGGCTCGCGAGAGACGATGGCGAAATCGGTGAAGAGGTCGCGCAGGGCCTGGCCGGGGTTCGTCAGGATGGGCGGCTCGACCGTTTCCGTCCGCTTCGTCCAGCGCGCCTTGAGGTGTCGCGTCGGCGCGTCGTGCAGCTTGGTGCAGTCGAGCTCGCAGACGGTGCGCCCGTGGTGGACGACCTTGAGGATGCCGGAGCCGTCGGCCTCGCCCAGTTCGGTCAGCTCCGTCTCGTAGAGGTCGGCGAGCTTGCGCAGCTCGGGCAGGGAGGACTCCTTCACCGCGAGGACCATGCGCTCCTGGCTCTCGCTGATGAAGATCTCCCAGCTCACAAGGCCGGGTTCCTTCAGCTTCACCTGGTCGAGGTCGATGGTTCCTCCGCATTCCTCGAGCATCTCGCCCGCTGCGCTGGAGAAACCGCCCGCCCCGCAGTCGGTGATGAATTCGATCAGCCCCTTCCCGCGGGCCGCGAGGACGAAGTCGGCCGCCTTCTTCTCCTCGATGGGGTTGCCGATCTGCACGGCCTGCTGGTCCGACTCGTGGCTCTCCGTGTCGAGCGCGGCGGAGGAGAAGGTCGCACCGTGCAGACCATCGCGCCCGGTACGGCCGCCCACGGCGATCACCTTCATTCCGGCCTCGATCTTCTTCTCGATGTCCTTGATCGGGATGACCCCGGCGGTGCCGCAGAAGACGAGGGGATTGTAGATGTAGGAATCGTCGAACTGGATCGCCCCGCTCACCGTGGGGATGCCCATGCGGTTGCCGTAGTCGCGCACCCCGCGGACGACGCCGCGCATCACCCCGAGCGGATGGATGACGTCGTCGGCCTTGATGTGGTCCATCGTCGTGTCCGGGGCGCCGAAGCAGAAGACGTCGAGCGAGCCGATCGGCTTCGCCCCCTTCCCCGCCCCGAGGATGTCGCGGATGACCCCGCCGAGGCCGGTGTTCGCCCCGGCGTAGGGCTCGATCGCGCTGGGGTGGTTGTGGGTCTCGGCCTTGAGGCAGACGGCGAGCTCGTCGTCGAGCTGGATGAAGCCCGCGTTGTCGTGGAAGGCGGAGAGGACGAAGCCCGGTTTGGAATCGAAGATACGCTGGGAGACGTCGCGGATGTAGGTCTTGAAGAGCGAGTTCACCGTCTCGGCCTGCCCGTCGACCTCGTGCTCGATGGTCGCGCCGAAGATGCGGTGCTTGCAGTGCTCGCTCCAGGTCTGGGCGATCACCTCGAGCTCGACGTCGGTGGGCTCGCGCTCCCACTCGCGGTAGATCGCCTGGATCGCGAGCATGTCCTCGCGGGAGAGCGAGAGCTTCATGAACTGGCTCAGCTCCAGCAGGGCGTCGCCGTCGAGATCCGAGATCCTGAGGACGCGGTAGTGGTCGGCCGGCGCCTCGGCGATGCGTTCGAGAGGATTGAGGATCGCGGGGTCAGACATGGCCGGGAAGGACGTTCCAGTGGTGGATCGCGGCGTTGCAGAGGTCGCGGACGAAGCGGTCCGAGTCGCCGCTCTTTCCGCCGAAAAGGTAGAGGCGCTGGCGGATGCGCAGGTCCTTCAGCTCGAAGCCGGGATCCGGAATGCCGCGGTAGTAGGAAAGGATCGCCTCCTTCTCGAGGTCGAGAGCGCCCGGCTTCATCCCGTAGTCGAGGGCGAAGGAGAAATCCTCCAAAGCCGGCTCCTCGCCCGAATGCAGTTCCTGGCTGATTTCGTCGAGCAGCGTCTTGCGGACGAAGGCCTCCATCGCCGCCTCCGCGCCCTCGTATTCGATCTCGTAGCGGCGCGTGCGGCGGTAGGTGAGCCCGCCCGCAAGCGGCTCGTAGAGAAGGCCGTTCGCATCACCCGCCTCGATGAAGCGGTCGCTGATTTCGTAAATCTCCCGCATGTTGGACGAGGGTCTTTCCGGTGGTTCGGTTCTTCCTTCCCTATGCCGGATTCGTGTCGAGTCAACCGGGCACGAGGACTAAATCCCGTTTATTTTCCGCAGATCGCCGAGAGCCCTGCGTCCCGCCGCCTGATCGCATGACAGCAGCGGCGGGATGCCGCTTCCACTCTCCTTCCCTGCAAGAAGGCGCAGCGCATGGATGCCCGATTGGCCGAAGGTGGGGCGAGGCGTCCCTGCCGAGCCGTCGTCGGACCAGAGTCCAGCGCGATTTGGATGTAAATGGCCTGAATTGGACCGAATTGGACTTGAAGCCACCCTTGGATCGGAGGCGGAGAGTGCCGCAGGCAGCGAATACAGCATTGCCAAGACTGTGAAAATGTGAAAATGTGCTTCAATCATGAAAAACATCACCATCAGCATTGATGACGACCTTTATCGCCAAGCGCGCATCAAGGCTGCCGAGCAGTCCACCTCCATCTCGGCCCTGTTCAAGACCTTCCTCATTCACCTGACGGCCAACGAGGGCGCAGAAACCGAGTTCCAGCGCCTCGCCCGCGAGGAACAGGAGCTGCGTGCCGAACTCCGTGCCCGTCGCCTCGGCTTGAAGCCCGAGCACCATCTCTCCCGCGACGAACTCCACGACCGCCATGCGCTTCGTTGATACGAACATCCTCCTCTACTCGCTCGATCTGGAGCCAGCCCAACCCGAGAAAACCGCCATCGCCCAGGAAATCCTCACCGGTACCGACATCGCCCTCTCCGTGCAGGTGCTACAGGAGTTCTATGTTCAGGCCACCCATGCACGCCGTCCCGATGCCCTGCCGCACGACATCGCCACCCGTCTCATCGAGAAATGGCAGCGCTTCCGCATCCAGGACAACACCGTCGCCATCCTCCAGTCGGCGCTCAGGTTAAAGGAACGCTTCCAAACCTCCTACTGGGACGCCGCCATCCTCGCCGCCGCCAAGGCCGCCCGCTGCGAACAGCTCCTCAGTGAAGACCTCAACCACGGCCAGGACTACGATGGCGTCGTGGTGGTGAATCCGTTTCTGAATTTCGGTTCTTCGTCAAATCCTCCGATCGGACCGGATTAATCCTACTTTGTTAGATTTCGACTTTGACCACGAATGAACACGGATTTTCTTGAGGCTCATCCGTGTGATTCGTGTCATCCGTGGTCCAAATCCCATTCTCAGGCAAAGCAGTCTTAAATCCCGTTTATTTTCCGCAGCTCCCCGAGCGCACTGCGTCCCTCGTAGAAGGCCAGTTCCCCGCGTCCCGCCGCCTCCAGCCGCGCCCGCACCGCCTCCGCCCCGTCCGCGGCGACGAGGTGGTCGCGGATCGCCGCCATCTTCGCCTCCTGCAGGGCGAGGAAGGCGGGATCGACCGCCGGCGTCGCCGCATAGCGGCCCTCGGCCTGCCCGGCCTTGAGAATCTCGGTGAAGGCGACGCCCTCCCGTTGCCCCAGCAGCTTCGCCTCGGCGATGTCGGCGATCCAGTCCCGGTGGAGCAGGACGAAGTAGTCGCGCATGGCCTGCTTGTTGTAGTGGATCGCGAAGCGTCCCGCCGCCGTCTCCAGCGCCATCGTGGCACGGATCGAGTCCGTGTCGATGGTGTCGACGAAGACCAGTTCGCCGCCATCCTTGGCGAACTCCCACTTCAGGTCCCAGAGGCGCAGGCCGATCTCCTCGACGAGGTCGCGCACGACCCAGGCCCCGAGCACCGCGAGCGTGCCGCTCTCGGCGAACTGCGCCCCGCTCAGGCCGCTCATGACGAGGGCTTCCTGCTTGCTGACCATGCGGTCCTCGGGCTCGAACTTGCTCGTGAAGTCGCTGATGGGCCGCTCCAGATAGTGCCAGGCCTCCAGCGGGCGGGTCGCCCCGAGCTCGCGCTCGAAGGCCGCCTTCGCCCTCGACTCCATCGCCGCGTATTTCTTGAAGACCGAGCTGGCGCTCGTGATCCCGAAGCGCACGATGTATTCCAGCGGCACGACGAAGCCGTCGGCGTGGGGGAATTTCGCGTAGTCGAAGAGCGGCGCGCCGAGGAAGCGGGTCCGCTCCGGCTTCAGGATCTGGAACTTGCGCACCACGTTGCAGGCGCTCGGGTTCGCCGGCACGCCCGAGCGCACGACCTCGCCGGTGAGGGCGTCGAGCATGCCCTCGTGGTGGGTGCGGGCGCCGCGTTCGCAGCAGCGGTCGAGGAGCGGACCGAGCAGCTCCGCCCGGTAGGCCGGATCCAGCTCCGGCGCCGCCTCGATCGCCCCGCGCACCCGCCGCCACACCGCCGCCTCGCCGAGGCGGGAGTAGAGAACGTGGCGGAAGAGGGCGCGGTTCACGTCGTTGCCCGCGATCTCGAAGAGCGCTCCCACATCGAAGACCGAGCCCCGCGAGGTCGTCCGCGTGACCATGATCGAGTCGTCCCCCGGCACCGCGTGGAGACGCTGCACCGAGCCTTCGTAGAAGGGTTCGCCGAGTTCGGACGGGAGGAGCTTGTTCACGCTGGGGAGTGAAGCGAGGGTGGGGGCGTTGTCACGGGAAAAGAGTGGCATTTCGCGAGAACTTCCTCCGTCCGGCGTCTCCATGGGCGGGCGCCCCTCAACTCTCGCTCTCCACCGCTCCCGCGACCGGCCCCCCGCCCGCCTTCCCCAGCCAGGCCTCGCGGTAGCTGCGCCAGCCGTTGCCCAGAGCTTGGGCCAAGTCGGACATCGCGAGATAGGTCAGGGGAACGAGGAAGAGGGTGATGACGGTGGCGAAAAGCGAGCCGTAGCCCATCGCTACCGAGACCGGGACGAGGAACTGGGCGTGGGTGCTCTGCGGGCCGCTGCTGAAGAAGAAGGGCAGCAGCTCGGCCAGCCAGGTGCCGCTGAAGATGAGGGGAACGAGGCCGAAGAAGGTCGTGATCTGGGTGAGGAAGATCGCCCGGAAGCGGTTGAGCCCGCCCTTCTGCACCGCCTCGCGAAGCGTCATGCCACCGGCGCGGAGATCGTTGATCTCGTCGACGAGGACGAGAGTGTCGTTCACGACCACGCCGCAGACGCCGAGGATGCCGAAAAGCGACATGATGCTGAGGGGGAGGCCGTGGAACATGTGCCCGAGGACGGCGCCGACGATTCCGAAGGGCACGACGAGGAGGACGATGAAGGGCTGGGAATAGCTGCGGAAAGGAATCGCGAGAAGGGCGTACATGCCGCCGAGAACGAAGAGGATGGAGACGAGGATGCGCGAACCGCTCTCCTGCTGCACGCGGGCCTCGCCCTCGAAGGTCCACCGGATGTGGGGATGCTTGGCGAGCAGGCCGTCGACATGGGCTTTGATCTGGGCGCGGATCGCGTCCAGGTCGACGTTCTTCTTGTCGGCATCCGCGGTGATGTTGATGGCGCGGCGGCGGTCGACCCGCTGGATGCTGGTGAAGCTCTTCACCACGCTGGCCTCGGCCACGGTGCCGAAGGGGATCTCGAGGCCGGAGGCGGTGCGCACCCGCATCGTCTCGAGGGTGGCGAGATTCCGGCGCTCCTCCTGCGGCAGGCGCAGCATCACCTTCAATTCGTTGCGCCCCCGCTGGATCCGCTGGACCTCGTCGCCGTAGAAGGCCTGCCGAACCTGCGAGGCGAGGTCGTTCACGGTGACGCCGAACTGCCGGGCCTCGGGCTTGAGGCGGAGCTGGATCTCGCTGCGTCCGGAATCGAGGGTGTCGTTGATGTCGAAGAGCGCCGGATAGGTCGAGAGGTGCGCCTTGATCCGCTCGGAGATGCCGAGGAGCTCGTCGGGATCGGCACCGACGATCTGGAGGTCGATGGGATCGTTGACGCGGCCGATCTCGGCGCGGAAGGTGATCTCCTCGGCTCCGACGATGGGCCCGATGCGGCGGCGCCATTCGGCGGCCATCTCGACGGTGTTCACGTCCAGGCTCCGCTCCTCGGGGCCGTAGGTCTCGATGGAGACGCCGCCGAGGTGCGTGCCGGAGTTGCGGGACACGCCTCCCCAGCCGGAGACGGACGTGCCCGAGGCGGCGACGATGTGCTTGATGACGGACCGCCCGTCGGGACCGACGTATTCTCCCCGCATCTGCTCGGCGATCTCGTAGATGCGTGCGACCTGGGCGTCGGTGACCTCGAAGGGGGTGCCGTCGAGCATGGTGAGACGGCAGTCGATCCGTTCGCTGGGAACGCGGGGAAAGTAGGTGGTCTGGATGCGTCCGCCGGCGTAGAGACCGACGAGGACGAGGAGGCCGCCGAACATGAGGGAAAGGAAGACGTAGGTGTGGGCGACGCAGAAGGCGATGGCGGGCCGGTAGACCGTGTCGACGAACCACTGCAGGGCGCGGCCCGAGAGGCGGTGCACCGGGGCGAGGAGGTCGCCGGCGCGGCCCAGGAAAGGGGTGGCGAGATGGCTCGGGAGGATGAGCTTCGTCTCCACGAGGGCGATGAGCATCACGGTGATGAAGACGATGGCGATGGGACGGAAGTTGTTGCCCCAGTCGGACGAGTCGAAGGCCATGGGGAGGAAGGCCATCACCGTGGTGAGGACGCCGAAGGTGACGGGGACGGCCATCCGCTTCGTGCCTTTGATCGCGGCTTCGAGAGGAGTCATGCCCTTCTGCCGGTAGGAGTCGCAGCTCTCGCTGATGACGATGGCGTCGTCGATGACGATGCCGAGGACGAGGATGAACCCCATCAGGGAGGAGAGATTGATCGTGACGCCGAGGTAGGGCATCAGGGCGAAGGCGCCGAGGAAGCTCATGACCATGCCGACGCCGATCCAGATCACGGCCTCGAGCCGGAGGAAGAGGCCGACGCAGATGAAGACGAGGATGAGGCTGCTCTGCGCGTTCTCACGGAGCAGGTCGATGCGTCCCTTCACGATCTTCGACCGGTCGTTGATGTAGTCGAGCCGCACACCGTCGGGGAGGATGCCGTTCGACGACTCGATGTACTCCTTGACCCGCTCGCCGATGGTGATGGCGTTCTGCTTGCCTTCGCGCATCACCGTGATCATGACGCAGGGACGGCCGTTCAGCTTCACGACGATGGGGTTCTCGGTGAAGCCGTCGAGGATCTTCGCGATTTCGCCGAGCGTCAGCTTGCTGCCGTCCGGGCGGGTGAGGACGGGGATCCTGGCGTAGTCCTCGCCGGTGTAGGCGCGTCCGCGCGTGCGGATGGAGACGTCGCCCGACTCGGTCTGGACGACGCCGGCGGGCAGGTCGACGGCCGTCTGACGGATGGCCTGGCTGATCGTACCGAGGCTGAGGTTGTATTTGCGCAGAGTGGCTTCGGGGATCTCGATCGCGATCTCCTCGTTGCGGGTTCCGGCGATGTCGGCGTGGGAGATGCCGGGCAGGGCGGCGAGCTCGTCGCGGGTCTGCTCGGCGAGGCGCTTCAGGTCCTTCTCCGCCATGTCGGCGCTGAGGACGACGGTGATGACGGTGTGGAAGGAGTCGTCGAGCTGGATGATGGGCTTTTCCGCCAGGGCGGGGAAGTTCGGGATGGCGTCGACGCGGATCTTCACGTCGTCCATCACCTGCCGGGGATCCTCGCCCTCGTTCACCTCGATGACGACGGTGCCGCCGCTGCTGCCAGCGGTGGAGTGGAGATGCTTGATGCCGCCGACGGGCTGGAGCGCCTCCTCGATCTTCAGGACGATGGTCTCCTCGGTCTCGTCGGGAGAGGAGGCGGGATAGGGAACATGCACCGAGATATTTCTCACGGGCCGGTCCTGAAAGACCTCCAGCGGAATCTTGTCGCTCCACAGGGTCCAGAGCCCCGCCACCATCACGGCGAGCATCAGGAGGTTGGCGGCGACGCCGTTCCGGGCGAACCAGGCGATCATGCGAAATCAGGAGGAGCGGACGCCTTTTCCGGACGAGGCCTCCGCGGCGGTGGGGGTGGTCTGGCCAGGACCGCCGCCGGTGGTCTCCATGACGCCGTCGACGATGGGCAGCACGGTGGCGCCCTCGGTGGCGAAGGGGATGGGAGTCAGGCAAAGCACGTCGCCTTCGCGCGGGGACTCCTCGGTGCGGACAGGAACGACGATCGTCTCGGTATCGCCGAAGATGGGATCCACGGCGACGCGGCGGAGCTTGTTCTCGGGGGTGATGAGGAGAATCTCGTTGCCGGCCCGCACCGCGTGACGCGGAATGACGAAGACGTCGGACAGGATCTCGCCCTCGATCTCGGCTTCGAGGAATTGCCCGATGCGCAGCGGCGGCGAGCCGTCCTCCCGCTTCGCGTAGGGGTCGTCCACCTGGGCGACGGCGGTGATCTGGCGGGTCGATTCGTCGATGGTCCCTTCGACGCGGACGATCCTTCCGTCCCAGGCCGCCGCCCGTCCACCGACGAGGGAGCGCAGGCGCACCGAAGCGCCGGAACGCCCCGACTCGCCGTCGCGGAAACGCTCGGGCAGGGGCAGGAAGGGCATCTCGCGTTCCGGCAACGGCAGGCGGATCTCGACATAGTCCACCGCGAAGACCCGGCCGAGGGCCGTCCCTTCGTTCACGAACTGCCCCACGTCGACGAGCTGCTCGAGGACCTGCCCGTCGTAGGGTGCCCGGATCACGGTGCGCTCCAGATCGCGCTCCGCCTGGGCGATCTGGGCCTTCGCCGCCGCGACATCGGCCTCGGCCTTGGCCACCTGGGGCCGGCGCAGCGCAAGGGCGCCCGGCTCGCCGGACTTGCCGAGCGCGCGCCAGTTCTCCCTGGCCTGGGCGGCACGCGCCTCCTCCTCCGCCAGGACGACCTCGGCCTGGGCGAGCGAGGCCTTCGCCACGACGAGAGCCGTCTCGTAGTCGACCGGATCGAGCTCCAGCAGCACTTCCCCCGCCTGGAAGAAGCCGCCCGGCTTGAAGGAATCGCTCACCGCGACCACCTTCGCCGAGACCTCGGGCAGCAGGGTGCTGCGGGTGCGGGGCTGCACCGTCCCCTGGGAGCGGACGCGCACCGGATAGGTCTCGCGCTTCAGCCTCGTGCCCTCGACGCGGACCAAGGCGGGAGGAACCTCCGCCGTCGCCGGTTCGGGCCGGTTCACGATGAGCCACCAGGCCCAATAGCCGCACGCCCCGAGGATGACGAGGGGGAGAAAGGCGCGCAGGAAACGTTTCATCGGCGGGGGACGGAGACGGGAAGGGAAAAACTCGTCTTTTTCGAAGAGGAACGCAAGCCGCGCCGCCGCCCTCCGGCCCCCGCACTCGCGCCGATCCATAGCGAAGCGGGTTGAGTCCCCGCCCCGTTTCGTGCTAACCTCCCCACATATGCCCCTCCGCCTTGCCGCCATCGCCATCGCCCTCTTCTGGCTCGGGAGCGTGACGTGGCTCTGCGCGGTCGTCTGGGCGCCGCCCGGTTCCCGCATGGCGCAGGTCGACCCGCGCGAGGTCTACCGCGTCTTCTTCGACTGGAACGAATCGACCACCATGGCCCTGCTCGAAAACGGGATGAGGCGCGGGGAGATCAAAATCTCGGGAGGATCGGGGATCGACGAGGCGTCGGGCGTCTTCGAACGCGTCCTCTCCCTTTCCGGAACGACGGACCGCCACGACGAGCGCAGTGGCGCCCCCACCACCCATCTGTCGTGGCGAGGCAACCTCACCTTCAGCGAGGCGATGGAGGTTCGCGACGGCAAAATCTCCCTGCGCATCCCGGACCGGGAACTGGATGCCCATCTCTCCTTCGACGCAACGGGGGACGGAGCGCCGACGACGAAGGCGAGAGTGGCCATGGCAGGCAGCGAACTGATCTCCTTCGATTCCTCCACCGCACCCGGCCCCACCGCCTCCCTTCCCCTCCCCGCTCTGGGGAATCTCTTCGGGATCGGCCCGCTCGATCCCTCCGCGCTGAAGCTCACGACCGAGGCGCGCATGGGGAACTTCAACCTCGCCGGGCGCGAGATCCGCGCCTTCCTCCTCCTCCTGCGTGGCGAGGAGCCGGGGCAGGAACTGCGCGCCTATCTCAGTGAAGCGGGCGAACCGCTCCGGCTCGAGACGGACTTCGGCTTCGAGGCCGTCTCCGAAATCCTCGTGCCCCTCGACGCCTACAAGCGCCCGCCCGGAACGAAGCACCCATGATCGAAATCTCCCATCTCTCGATGCGCTACGGCGATCTCCTCGCCCTCGACGAACTCGACCTCGTCATCCCGCAAGGCGAGCTCTTCGCCTTCCTCGGCCCGAACGCGGCGGGGAAGACCACGACGATCAAGCTGCTCACCGGTCTGATCTCCCCGACCGGCGGATGCGCCAAAATCTGCGGCTACGACATCCAGAAGGATCCCATGGAGGCGAAGCGGCGCATCGGCTACATCCCGGACGTGGCCGAGTTCTACGACAAGCTGACTCCGCTGGAGTTCATGGCCTTCATCGCCGAACTCTTCCAAGTCGACCGCACCGCGGCGAAGGAACGCACACCCGAACTGATGGAGCGCTTCTCGCTGGTCCCCTACGCCCGCCAGCGCATCGAGAACCTCAGCCACGGCACGCGGCAGCGCCTCGCCTTCGCCTCGGCCCTGCTTCACGAGCCGGAGGTCGTCATCGTCGACGAACCCATGGTCGGGCTCGATCCGAAGAACGCCCGCGTCGTGAAGGAGGAGCTGAAGGCACGCAGCCTCGAGGGAACCACCGTCTTTCTCTCGACCCACCTGCTGAACGTCGCCGAGGAGCTCGCCGACCGTGTCGGCATCATCCACCAAGGCAGGCTCCGCGCCCTCGGCACCGTCGCCGAGATCCGCGCCCAGTTCGGCGGGGCGGAGGGCGGGTCGCTGGAAGAGCTGTTCCTGGGAATCACGGAGGAATCCGCGGCGTAGACAAGCTCGCGGGAGGCCGGGCGATCGGTCGAACGCAAGCGTCGGCAAGGCGCCTGCGGCAGGGTTCCGAGGATCGCGCGTCGCCTTGGTGGGAATGTCAGGAAAGTCTTGCCGAGCCATCCGGCGCCTCTTCACTCCCCGTTCTTGAACTCCCCTGTGGGCGAGGTTTCCGCCGACACCCCCGGTGCCTCGGGAGGCGCGGAACGGGGCGGCTTCAAAGCGACCGGAGGCGCGGCGGAAAGGGAAAACTGGATGAGGATGCCCGAAAGGAGCGATAGGACGCGGAAAGAAAAGCCGGAGCGGACCATGGCGTCGTCGGAAAGAGGAACGCGCCCATCATGACAAGGAGCGATGGCGGTGTCAACGCGCCCGCCTCCCGCAGTCGCGGACTTGGCAACTGCGGCGACCTTGCGTGGAAGCCGTGGCCGTCGCCGGACCCGGGGCCATGCTCTGCGAGCAGAGAGTCTTGCTAATGTCCGACACCTTGCAGGAGCCTTCAAGGAAACCACCATTCATCCTCCTGTCATCAAGCCCGCGTCTTTCATGGTCTCCTTCTTTTGGCCCGACCATGCGTCGCCCTTCGTGCCCAACCATCCGATCTCCGCTTGCTTCCCCACCCCACTCCTCCTTTACTCCTCTGCTTCTCGACTCCTCTGCTTCTCCCCGTGAATCTCTCTTTTCCACCCGATCTCCCCGTCTCGCGACGGCGGGATGACATCCGCTCCGCGATGGAGCGGCATCCCGTCGTGATCGTGTGCGGGGACACGGGTTCGGGCAAGACGACGCAGCTTCCGAAGATCGCCCTCGAACTGGGGCGAGGCCAGAAAGGCCACCGCATCGGCTGCACCCAGCCTCGTCGCCTCGCCGCGACTTCGGTGGCGGCGCGCGTCGCCGAGGAACTGCAGGTGCCCCTCGGACGCGAGGTCGGCTACCAGATCCGCTTCGAGGACCGCACCGACCGGAAGACGACGCGGGTGAAGTTCATGACCGACGGCATTCTCCTCGCGGAAACGCGGAACGATCCCGACCTGCGGCAATACGACACCGTCATCGTCGACGAGGCGCACGAGCGCTCCCTGAACATCGACTTCATCCTCGGCTACCTCCATCGCACCCTGGCGAAACGACGGGATCTCAAGGTCGTGATCTCCTCGGCCACCCTCGACGCGGGGGCCTTCTCGGAGTTCTTCGGCGGCGCGCCAGTGGTCGAGGTCGAGGGGCGCACCTTTCCCGTGACGGACCTCCACCAGGCGCCTCTCGACGAAGACGAGGCCCTCGCCGAGCAGGTCTGCCGCGCCTTCGAGTCGCTCGGAGAGATCGACCGCCTCGGCGACACGCTCGTCTTCCTCCCCGGCGAACGCGAGATCCGCGAAGCGGCGGAGCTGCTGGAGGGGCGGAGGTATCGCGACACCCTCGTCCTGCCTCTCTACGCCCGGCTCGCCGCGTCGGAGCAAACGGCGGTCTTCCATCCGGTGCGGGGAAAACGCCGCGTCATCCTCGCGACGAACGTGGCCGAGACTTCGCTGACGATTCCCGGAATCCGCTTCGTGATCGACTCCGGCCTCGCCCGCATCAGCCGCCACGATCCGGGATCGGGCATCCAGCGGCTCCGCGTCGAGCCGGTCTCGAAGGCGAGCGCCCGCCAGCGGCGCGGACGCTGCGGACGCATCAGCGAAGGGGTCTGCGTGAAGCTCTACGACGAGGAGGACTACGCCGAGCGGCCCGACTTCACCGATCCCGAGATCCGCCGCTCGAACCTCGCCGGCGTCGTCCTGCAGATGGAGCACCTCGGTCTCGGCGACCCGCTCGAATTCCCCTTCGTCGATCCCCCCCAGCCGAAGCGCGTCGCCCAGGCCTACCGGGTCCTGGAGGAGATCGGGGCCCTGGCCAAACAGGGCCAGGAGGTGCATCTGACAGGGCTGGGCCACAGTCTCGCCCGCCTGCCCCTCGATCCCCGCGTCGGACGCCTCCTCGTCGCCGCCGACGCCGAGGGCTGCCTCGCCGAAGGGCTCGTCCTCGCCAGCGCCCTCGCCGTGCAGGACCCGCGCGAGCGCCCCCGCGACCGGCAGCAGGCCGCCGACGAGGCCCACGCGAAATTCCGCGACAAGCGCTCCGACTTCACCATGTGGCTGCGCCTCTGGCACGCCCTCGACACGGCCCGCCGAGGCTCGGGCAACCGCCTCCGCAAGTTCTGCCGCGACCACTTTCTCAACCACCGCCGCACCCAGGAGTGGATCAACCTCCACCGCGAGCTGCGCCAGACCCTTCGGGAGATGAGGTGGCGGCTTCCCGACCCTGACAAACCTCTCGACGATCCCGCCGATACCTACTCCGAACCGCTCCACCGCGCCGTCCTCGCCGCGATCCCGAGCCGCATCGGGACCTGGCGGGGCAAGGGACTCGGCTACCGGGGGGCGAACGACTCGACCTTCCACCTCTTCCCCGGATCGGGAATCTTCGGCGCCTCGCCTGCCTGGGTCATGGCCTTCGAACTCGTCGAGACGACGAAGCTCTACGCCCGCAACGCCGCCGTCTTCGATCCCGGCAGCTTCGAGAAAGTCGCGCCGCATCTCTGCCGCTACCGCTACTCGAACCCGCATTGGAGCCGCGATCAGGGCGCGGTCTACGGCGAGGAGCGAATCCTCGCCTTCGGTCTGCCCGTCGTGGAGAAGCGCCGCGTCCACTACGGCCGCGTCGATGCGAAGCTGGCGAGGGAGATCTTCCTTCTCGAAGCCCTCGTCAACGGAAACACCCGCGCCCCCATCGCCGCGCTCTCGCGCAACCGCGAGACCATGGCCGCGGCGGAACGGCTCGAGCACAAGATGCGCCGCCTCGGCGGACTGCTCCATCCGCCCGGCATCGTCGCCTTCTACGAGGAACGCGTCCCGGCGGGGATCTGCACGCAGAAGGACTTCGAGAAATGGATCGCGGCCCAGCCGCCCGGCTTTCTCGACTTCACCCTCGAGGACTGCCTCGTGCCGCAGCGCGAGCCGCTTCATCCCGAGGACTACCCCGACACGCTCCTCTCCCCCGACGGCGAAACCGAGTTCGCCCTGCGCTATCTCCACAATCCCGCCGACCCCGCCGACGGGATCACCGCCATCGTGCCGATCGTCGAGCTGCCGCACCTGCCTCCCTGGTTCGGCGAATGGCTCGTGCCCGGCTGGCTCGGGGAGAAGACCGCCGCGCTGCTGCGCTGCCTGCGCAAGGAGACCCGCACCCTTCTGCCCGCGAACCGGGAGGTCGTCGACGATTTCCTCGACGCCTGGGAAGGCTACGAACCGCAATGCGGCCTGCTCGAAGCCCTCGTCGACCATCTCGACGAAGCCCACGGGCTGAAGGTCTCGCCGAGCTCCTTCGAGCTGGAGCGCATGCCGCCGCATCTTCATTTGAACTTCGAGATCGTCGACGACCGAGGCCGCCTCGTCGGGAGCGGCCCCGATCTGGAGGAGCTCCAGCGCAGCCTCGCGGGACGCGTCCGCGACCGCTTCGACCAAGTCGCCAAAGGGCGCTTCGAAAAAGCCGCCATCACCTCGTGGAACTTCGGCAACCTCCCTCGCCGCGTCGAACTCGACCGCCACACCGTCGGCCACCCCGGACTCCACGACACCGGCGAGGACCGCCCCGCGATGCGGCTCTGGCCCTCCGAGGAGTGCGCCCTGCGCCAGCACCGGCTTGGGACGACGAGACTGTATCGTTTTGTCAGGAAGGACCGCATCGACCGGCTCCTCGCCGTCCTCTTCGCAGGAAAGGCGTCGCCCACACCGCTCCCGGCGAAGACACAAAAGAGCGCCCCGAAGAAGGACGCCGCCTTCAACTCTCTCGCCGCCGCCTTCGGCGAAGTCGGTAGGCCCTCGCCCCCCAAGGCCTCTTCTCCGCCGCCCGCCGCGGCCACCGCTCCGCAAGGGCGCTTCCTCGCCGCGGCGGAGGCCTTTCTCCTCTCTCGCATCGGCCCCGGCGCCTCGCAGCACAAGGAGGACCTGGTGAGGAGAATTCTAACCGAGCTGCTGGGAGAGCCCTTCGCCACGAACGAATGGGAATCCGCCCTCGCCCGATGCGACGCCAAGCTCTTCGAGCATGCCGGAGCCGTCTGCGAGGCAGTCGCGAAGATTCTCCGCGTCGCCGAGACCGTCACCGGTCTGCTCGGTAGCGCGCCGCGCGGCTACGAGGAATCCATCGACGACGCCCGCCGCCAGTTCGACCGGCTCCTCGCACCCGGTTGGATTCTGACGGACGACCTCGCCCGGACCCTCCTGCATTTCCAGGGCCTGGAGATGCGCCTCACCCGGATGTTCGGCGCCCCGCCGGCGAAGGACTTGCAAAAGCTCGAACGCTACGAAGCCGAGGCCGCCGCGATCTGGCGAGATGCCTCCGCCTGCCAATGCGGGCAATGCCCTCTCGCGATGCAGCACGCCGAAACCCTCGCCGCCGACCGCGATCTGCGATTGAAGCACTTCGCGCCGGAGCTGAGGGCGCGGCTGAGGTGAGGTCCACCAGCCCCCATAGATGCCCATCGGACATTTGTGGCCGGGGCCATTGGCCTCGGTCGAACGCTGGAGGAGCATTCGGTCCGCGCTCGGTGAGCGCGGCTCTGGGGTGTGCCGACGGCTCACTCCTTCTCCCGCATCATCCCCCGGATCGCCCCAAGCAGCTCCAGGCGTCCCGTTTTCGACAACGCCGAAGTCGTGTAGGTGGCGGGCCTACCGTCGGCGAACTCCGCGAGCGCGGCGAGGAAGAGTTCCCGGTTTTCGTTCAGCTTCCCGGCCTTCACCTTGTCCGTCTTCGTGAAGACGAGGGAGAAGGGCACTCCCTTCTCGACGAGCCAGCTCGTGAAGTCCACGTCGATGCGCTGCGGTTCGTGGCGGCAATCGATGAGGACGAAGACATGGCTCAACCCCTCGCGGAACTCCAGGTAGTCGGCGACGAAGTCGTTGAAGCGATCGCGCTCCGACTTCGCGGCCTTGGCGTAGCCGTAGCCGGGGAGATCGACGAGGACCCACTCCTCGTTCACGACGAAGAAATTGATCGTGCGCGTCTTTCCAGGCGAGCCGGAGACCTTGGCGAGCGATTTCTGGTTGCAGAGCAGATTGATGAGCGAGGACTTGCCCACGTTCGAACGGCCGATGAAGGCGAATTCGGGAAACTCGGCCGCCGGGCATTCGCCTACGCCGGTGGTGCTCGTCGCGAAGCGCGCGCTCTTGATCTTCATGGTATAAGGGTGGGTGGGGCAGGCGGAGCGCTCTACAGATGAAGGGGTCGACGGAAAACGGTAGGGCGGCCGCTCCGGCTGCCCTGCGCCACGATGGCGAACTTGTCGCGGAAGCTCCTTCGGTCAAGCATCGGTCGTCCGCGGTTTCAGCTCCGCCTCGTGATCGCGGCGGTCGGCGAGGTTTCTCGCCTTGATCTTGTGGTCGCGCTTGGCGCGGCGCTCGAGGGCCATCTTGCGCTTCTTCAGCCGCCGCTTCAACTCGGCGATCTCCTCGTCGAGCTTGAGAAAGCCTTCGAAACGCTCCCGCGACAGCCGCCCTTGGGCCACCGCCTCCCGGATCGCGCAGCCCGCGTCGCTGCCGTGGCGGCAGTCGTGGAAGCGGCATTCCGCCGCGATCTCCGCCACGTCGAGGAACTTCTCCCGCAGGGTGCGCTCGTCCGTCCACATCTGCACCTCGCGGATGCCGGGGTTGTCGACGAGGATGCCGCCCTCCTCCAGCACGATCAGCTCCCGCGCCGTGGTCGTGTGGCGACCCTTGCCCGTGACCTCGTTCACCTCGCCCGCCTCCTGCCATTCCTCGCCGAGGAGAGCGTTGACAAGCGACGACTTCCCCGTGCCGCTCGATCCGACGAAGGTGATCGACACGCCCGGAGAAAGGAGGCGCCGGATCGCGGCGACGTTGCGGCCCTCCACCGCGCTCGTCACGACGACTTCGGCCTCGGGACAAAGGGCGCGGATCGCGGCCGCGGCCGCGGCGTTCTGCTCCGGCGGATGAAGGTCGCATTTGTTCACCAGGACCACCGGCCGCGCTCCACTTCGCCCGATGAGGGCGAAGTACCGCTCCATACGACGGAGGTTCAGGTCCGCGCCCGCGTCGGTGACGACGCAGACGAGGTCCACGTTCGCCGCCAGCACCTGCTCCTCCGTGCTGCGGCCCGGCGCCTTGCGCGAAAAGCAGGTCCGGCGAGGCAGCCGGGCACGGATGACGTGGTCGAGCTCGCCTGTCCCGATCTCCAGGGCGACCCAGTCGCCCACCGCCGGCAGCTCCGCGTCGCTGGCGGCGTCGTGGTAGACCTTGCCGCTCATCACCACCTCGTATTCCTCCCCTTCGCCGGTGAGGGCTCCGTAGGTGATCTTGTTGTCCCGGATGAGGCGCGCCGGAACCCAGCCCGGTTTCGCGCAGCGCGAAAAGGCCTCCTCGAAAAACGCGCTCCAGCCCAGATCGGTCAGCGTCATCCGACAGTGTAGCATGGGCACCCTACCCATGCATCGCGAGAAGACCACCACAGTCGACTGCCCCCCGAAAACTTCCCGCCTCATTCGGCCAGCTCCAAATGCGACGGGCGGATTTTCTCGCCTGGCTCCGCGAGCGCCCAGGCGGTCGCGAAACGGCGGAATCCACTCGCGAGCTCTGAGAACTTCGCTCCCCAGCCTTGCAGTCATGGGATCGGAAGACACCCGGAATTTCCGCACGATGCATCGCGTGGTCTCGTTGAAGCGCTCCGAAGCCACAGCCAGTGGATCACTCCTCGACATCGCCTTCTTCACCCTCTTCCGCTGACATTGCGGTCGTTTCAACGTCGGCCAGTCCTTGACGATGCGTTCGAGGATCGCCCTCCTTGCCTCGATGATTTCCGGGGGCTCGCCAAGATACCAAGTGGTCTTGCCTACAGAAGGGTCTCCACACCCAGCAGGCTTGCGTTTTGCCTGCGGCCGATCGACCATCTTGGGCCTCTTCCAGACGAGTTCCCTGCCTGCCCTTCGCGCAATGGGTGCCTTTCGAGACGTAGCGTAAAGGCCTTCACCGATCGGCTCGGACTTGGCTTCTTTGGGCTCTGCTGGAAATTTTCAAGCCCCACCCGCGATCATGTCTCTTTACCCCTTCCCATCCGCCCTTTCCATGATTCCGCCAAAGGATTCCCCCTTTCGGCCGGCGGAAGGGGAAGCACGATGAAACGCGGAATCATGCGTTCTGTAAAATTCGCGGCGGTCGCGGCGACCTTCGTTGTCGGATTGATGCTGTGGAATCTCCGTCCCCCGGCCGTTCCCGAGCCAACGCAGTTCGAGGCGGCCCTGGCCCCTGTGAATTTCGAGCCTCTTCGCCTGCGGGTGGTGACATGGAACGTCTTGGGATTGCGCTGGATCTCTCCGCGCCGTGCGGAAAGGATCGATGCCATCGCCCGCGAAGCCGCCGCCCTGCGGCCGGACATCGTCGGATTCCAGGAGGCGTTCGTGAGAAAGGACCGGGAAACGCTCGCGGCGGCATTGCATCCATTGGGATTGGAGCACACGCGCTACTACCCGAGCGGCTTGGTCGGCAGCGGACTGTTTCTCGCGAGCCGCTATCCGATCGAATCCGAGGGGTTCATCCGCTTCGCCGAAAACGGTCGTCCGGAGACGCTCCACCACGGCGACTGGTGGGCTGGCAAGGGGCTCTCGCTCGTCACTGTGAAAATTCCAGGAGCGGTCCGGCTCTATCTCGGCAACACCCACATGCACGCCACCTACCGGGGGAGCTACCATTCCACGAAAGCGGCGCAGGCCGAACAGCTCGTCCCATGGGCACGCCGCGTCCAGGAGACGGGATGGCCCGCCCTCTGGATGGGCGACTGGAACAACCTCCCCGACAACGATATCCTCGCCCCCTTGGCGGAGGAGGGCGACTGGAACCTGCTCACCGAGGACAGAACGGCCATCGACCACATTTTCGGCAGCGGGCTCGGCTGGGAATGGCGGGTGATCGCACAAGGCAGGCACAACGGAGCGTTGGAGGACGCCCCAGGGGTACCGTGGAGCGACCACGCGGCCCGCTGGGTGGAGGTGGAATTGCGGAGGGAGGACGACGCCATCGCGCAGTAGTCCTCTTCCGAAATCGTGACGAGCAGGGTTCAGACCTCCCGCAAAGCGCGCGGCCGCGTGAAGAGCAGGCGGCAGCGGATCGCATCCGAGGGCAGCCCGGTCATGCGGCGGAGGACCTCCCGATAGGTTTCGAGCTGGGGACGGTATTTCTCGACGGCGGCGGCGATCTCTCCGTCCGTGGAAAGGCGGTCGGTCTTGAAATCGAGGATCGTCGCAGCGACGGCCCGTCCCGCCGCGTCGCGCTCCAGCACGACGCGGTCGAAGGTGCCGGAAAGCCATTCGTCGCCGAGGAGGATCTCGAAATTCCGCTCGCGCCAGGCTTCGGCATGCCCGTTGGGGCGAGCGAGGGCTTCGTTCAATGCCGCATTGCCCAGAACGCCCCGCACCTGATCGAAGGCCTCCTCGAGAGCGGGCGAGGCGGGATGTCCGGATCGGAGGCGGGCCTCCCACTCGTGCGGATTCACCTCGTCAGACCATTCGATTTCCTCGAAGAGGGCATGGACCAGCGTGCCGAATTCGCGAGCCACGCCGCCGCCGCGCCCGAAGATCTGGGAAGCGTCCACCGTGGACAGTTCCGAGCCGCTCGGCGTCCGTCGCCGAGGCCGAAGCCGGGCGAGCGCGGCATCGACTCCGGGAAAGACGGCCGCCGGCTCCTCCTCCCGATCCTCGCGACGGAAGGCCTCGAACCAATGCCGGTTCGTGCGGGACGTGGCGCTTGCGTAGAGGACGGTCGCAGACACGTCTCCGAGGCGGTCCTCGCGGGGTTCGCCGGCAAGGGTATCCTCGAGCAACTTCACGAAATTCCGCGATGTCGCGCTGGTCCCTCTCGGCTCGACGATAAGGTAGTTCGCCCGGCTCGCGCGGGTCATCGCGACGTAGAATTTGCAGAGGTTCTCGTAGGCGGCTTCGGCGGCGCGCTCGCCGGCATAGGCGGCGAGGACCGGGTCGGCTTCGACGAATTCCTTGCGCGGCATTTCGAGCACCCATTCGACCTGCCGGGCTTCGTCGCGCTTCGCCCCGATCTCGCGGCGGGCGGTGTCGAGGGAGTTTCCCCCGAGATCGGGCAGGATGACGGCGTCGAAGGTGAGGCCCTTCGACTTGTGGACGGTCATCACCTGCACCGCGTTTCCCCCGGCGGCTTCGCGGATGCGATGCTGCTCGATGGAGGCGAGGAACTCGTCGATGTCCCGCCCCCCCGCTTCGTCGAAGGCGCGCGCGGCGAGGGCGAACTCCTCGGCGCGGCCAAGGGTGAAGGCGTCGAGCGGCCCGTCGAGAGCCTTCCCGATGGCCCCGGTCCAGCGGCGGACGACCGGTTCGAAGCCTTCTTCGAAGATCTCGGCGAGAAGGCGGCGGGAGAAGGAGGCGGGGGTGATCTCCTCCTGTCCCATCCTGGCGCCGAGCGGCCCCATCTTGAGATGCTCCCAGGCAAAGGTGTCGCCGGGATGGCCCGCGACCTGGAAGAGGCTCATGAGGGCACGGTTCAGGGGATTGTCCGAGGCGATGAAGATCTCCGACTCCCCCACCACGGGGATGCGGGTGCGGGCGCGCAAGGCGTCGACGAGCTCTTCGCCCTCTCGGTTCTTCTGCACGAGAATGGCACAGGAGATCCCGCGCCGGACCGGATCGATCTCCTCGAGAAGGCCGGCGACGAGGGCGTGGATGTCCTCCTTCTCCGGCTTCTCTCCATGAGGAGCGGCGGGTTGAAGCAAGAAGGTGCAGCCTTCGTAGCCCTCTCCCTTCGGCGAGACGCGGTGGTCGTGCCATTCCCATTGGGCGAGGGCGGACTGCGGGATCCCCAGCGCGGCGAGAGCGGTTCGGTCGCCGAAAACGCGGTTCACCGGATCGATCACGTCGTGGCCGGAGCGCCAGGAGATGTCGAGGTGACGACGCCGCACACGCTCTTCGTTGGCGTTGTAGCGCGCCGCGATGTCGGTGAAGAGGCGGGTGTCGCCGCCGCGCCAGGCATAGATGGCCTGCTTCAGATCTCCGACCTGGAAGAGGGATCGTGTCCCCGAGGTGTCCTGCACGACCTCGTCGACGAGGTTCTCGATGACACGCCACTGGAGCGGGTTCGTGTCCTGGAATTCGTCGAGGAGCCAGTGGTCGTAGCGCGCGTCGAGACGATAGTCGATGCGCAGCCGATCGTCCTCGCCGGGAATCTGGGTGAAGATGGGAGAGTCCTTCGCTTCGCCCGAGCCACGCCCCGAAAGGAGGAGCTGCACATCCTGGAAAGTGAGGAGACCTCGCCGCCGCACCTGTCCGGCGTAGGTGGACTCGTAGTGCTGGAGCAGCTCGCGGACACCGCGGGTGCGTGCGAGCTTCGCCTTCAGCTCGCCCCCCACGATCCATTGGAAAAGGCGCCGCAGAGGATCGCAGGCGGCAGGGCCGAGCTCATGGACCGTCCGGCTGAACTTGATCGCGACGGAACCCGCGAGGACTTCGCGCCAGACCGGCAGGACGCGTTCGGCCACATACTTGATCCGCGGCGGGAGGGGCAGGCCAGGGCGGTGCGAGGCCACGGCAACGACGAACTCGTCCCAGTATTTCCATTCGATCCTGCCCCCCGCCGCCTCGAGTGCTCTCAGAGCGTCGAGAAGCCGGCGACCTTCCTTGTCCGGCTCGATCTCGCCGGGGAACCAATGCCGACCTCCGTCCGGCCAGATCGCCCCCGCTTCCCCCCAGCGTTCGGGCGAAGGCGCTTGGAGAAAGAGGTCGTGGAGATCGTCGAGATAGCCGTCGAGCTGCTTGGCAACGCGGTTCTCGTCCGAGCCGAGGGTGGCGAGGCGGAAGGCTTCGAGAAAGGCCCGCTGGGCGGAGTCTCCGTCCCTGCCCGAACGGGGGCGCGGCGAGAAGACCATTTCGTAGACACGGGCCCGGGCCACGACGGACTGGTGTTCGTCCATCGTCTCGAAGTCTCCGGTCAATCCGAACTCGGCGGGGAAGGTGCGGAGCAGGTTGGCGAAGAAGCTGTCGAGCGTTCCGAGAAAGAGCCTCGGCATGCGGGTGACGAAGACGCGGAGAAGCCTGGCGTAGTCTTCCCGCGTCAGCGTCGCGAGGACGGGGGCGAGTGGATCCTCCCTATCCGCGGCGAGAGCGGCGGCGGCCTTCGCGTCGGAAGCGGCTTCGGCCAGTTTCACGAGGATGGAGTCGAAGAACTCGCCCGCCGCCTTGCGGGTGAAGGTGGCCGCGAGAATCCGCTCGGGCGCGACCGGCTGCCCGCTGCGAAGCTGCAGGGCCATCAGGGCGATGTAGCGGTTCGTGAGCTGCCATGTCTTTCCCGAGCCGGCCGAGGCGAGGATCATTTCATTGGGCAGTTCGGCTGGCATGGCTTTACGGGCAAGAGAGGAACGAGGCCAGGGATCGGAGGACGGATTCCGTCAACCCGACCTATGAGACCATTGGGACGCGACGCAATGAAAAATCTCGGCTTGCCAAATCGAACCGCCGTCCCCTACCCTGCCTGCATGTGGACGAACCGCCCCCTGACCCGACACGGGAGATCGGCCTGCCCCGGCCCGCGGGGACCCGGCCCCATCCTGCTGCTGTCTCTGCTTCTCTCCGCGTCGGCTCCGCCACTGGGGGCCGCTCCCATCGAGGTCTCGAACACGGCGGGGCAGACGATGACCGTCGAGGTGCTCTCCTACACCGCGAGCAGCGGAAACGTCCGCGTCCAGCGCAGCGACGGGCAGATATTCAACACGAAGATCGACCTCTTCGATCCCCCCTCCCGGGAGCGGATCATCGCGAACGCTCCGAAGGAGACCGCCGCATTCGCCATGGACGTCTCCATCGGCAAGAAGCGGCGGGACCAGGCCAGGAGCAGCTACATGGAGAACATGACCGTCACCACCTCGGTCAAGGTCACCAACCAGGCCCGCGACACCGATCTCGCCGAGACGAAGTTCACGATCCTCCTCCTCGGCCGCAACTCGAGGCGCTACGCCGACCGCAGCCAGGACTGGTACAAGGTCCTCTCGGTGCAGCGCTTCTCGACCCGGCTCACCGCAGGAAAATCCTCCTCGCACGAGCTCAGCCCGGTCGAAACCTCCTACGACTCCGACAAGGACAGCTCCAACCTGGGGGGATGGGAGTTCGAAGGCTATCTGCTGATCGCCCAGGACGAGGAGGGCGGGATTCTCGCGACGAAGAGCACCCTCGGCGCAGTGAACGCGGTGACGGCGAAGGAGGAGAAACGCCTTCGCGACGCACTGCTGCTCGCCGAGGGAACGGAGACCAACCACGACCTGACTCCTCGGGGAGGCCGACGATAGCACCGAAGGAGCGGCCTTTCTCACATGGCGGAATTCGGCATTTCTTTTGGCTGGTCCGGTGGACAAGGGAACGCTATCGATAAGGTCTTCCGTCTTTTTTCCATGAAGCCCCCCGTCCTCGCCTGCCTCGTCGCGACGCTGCTCGTCGCCTCCTTCCACGCTCCTGCCCAGGATGCTCCCAAACCGCCCACTGAATCGGAGAAGGCGGCGAAAGCCGAGGAGAAGAAGCGGCCCGACGACAGCGGTGAAAGCGCCCCCCACGCTCCGGACGAGGAGCCTTTCGCCGCCTCGGCAGCCCGTCCCCAAGGCATCGCCGTTCCGATCAAAGGCGAGCGCGTCGTCTTCCTCGGCAACGGCCTGGCCGAACGCGATCTCTACTATGGCCACCTGGAGACCGAACTGCACCTTCGCTTCCCCGAAAGCGCGCTCGTCGTCCGCAACATGGGCCGCCCCGGGGATACGCCCGGCTTCCGCCCCCATCCCTCGCGCCGTTCGCAGTGGGCCTTTCCCGGAGCGGAGAAATTCCATCCCGACAAGAAGATCCACAACGGAAAGGGCTTCTTCTCCACGCCCGACCAGTGGCTGACCCATCTCAAGGCCGACACCGTCGTCGCTTTCTTCGGCTACAACGAATCCTTCGACGGAGCCGAGGGCGTCGCCAACTACCAGGCCGAGCTCGACGCCTTCGTCCGGCACACGCTCTCCAAGGCCTACAACGGCAAGGAAGCCCCCCGTCTCGTCCTCGTCTCCCCCATCGCCTACGAAGATCAGAGCGAACTCCGCGACCTGCCCGACGGCGGAAAGGAGAACGCCAACCTCGCCCTCTACGCCGCGGCCACGGAAGCCGTCGCCAAAACCCACGGTCTGACCTACATCGATCTCTTCCACCCCACGAAACGTCTCTACGAGACGACGGACGAGCCCTTCACCACGGGCGGATTCATTCCCACCGAATCCGGCTACGGCCAGATCGCGGAACTCCTCGCCGACGGCCTCTACGGCAAGTCGCCGCGCGTCTCGAAAGCGGAGCCCGAACTCGTCCGCACCGCGACGAAGGACAAGGACTGGTTCTGGCACAACGACTACAACATCCTCAACGGCGTCCACACCCACGGGCAGCGCTACAATCCCTACGGTCCCCAGAACTACCCTGACGAAGTCAAAAAGATGCGCGAGATGGCGTCCCTGCGCGACGAACTCATCCACGCCGTCGCCACGGGAAAAACGACCGATCTTTCCGTGGACGACTCGAGGACCCACCCCCTCCCCGAGGTGCCGACGAACTACCTGCCCAGCGCGAAGAACGGCAGCACCGAATACCTCTACGGAGAGGAGGCCGAAAAATCCCTGACCGTGCCGGAAGGCTACAAGGTCGAGCTCTTCGCCTCGGAGAAGGAGTTCCCCAACCTCGCCAATCCCGTGCAGCTCTCCTTCGACGACAAGGGACGCCTCTGGGTCGCGGTGACGCCGACCTACCCGCACTACCGCCCCGGCGACGCGATGCCGGACGACAAGCTCCTCATCTACGAGGACACCGACGGCGACGGCAAGGCCGACAAGGAGACCGTCTTCGCCGACAAGCTGCACCTGCCTCTCGGCTTCGAGTTCGCTCCCGAGGGCGTCTATCTCTCGCAGGAGCCGAATCTCGTCCTCCTCCGCGACACCGACGGCGACGACCGCGCCGACTCCAGCGAGATCCTCCTCGGCGGCTTCGACACGCACGACACGCACCACGCCATCAGCGCCTTCGCAGCGGATCCTTCCGGGGCCTTCATCATGTGCGAGGGCATCTTCCTCCACTCGAACATCGAGACCCCCTACGGTCCCGTCCGCGCCGTCGATGGCGGCTTCTACCGCTTCAGCCCGCAGCGCTTCCACCTCGAGCGCACCGCCCAGCTCTCCATTCCGAACCCCTGGGGCGCGGTCTTCGACCAGTGGGGGCAGGACTTCTTCCTCCACACCTCCGGCCCGAACATGAACTGGATGCTGCCCGTCTCCGTGAAATCCACCCACGGCAGCAAGACGGCCTCCACTCCCGACCTCGTGCCCGAAGGGCAGAAGGTGCGCCCGACTTCGGGACTCGAAGTGGTCTCCTCGCGCCATTTCCCCGACGAGGTGCAGGGCGACCTGATCCTCTGCAACGCGATCGGCTTCCTCGGCATCAAGCAGCACCAGATCGAGGACGCGGGCACGGGCTACAAGACGACCTTCCGCCAGGATCTGCTGAAGTCGAGCGACGGGAACTTCCGCCCCGTCGATCTCGAGTTCGCTCCCGACGGATCCCTCTACGTGGTCGACTGGCACAACATCCTCATCGGCCACATGCAGCACAACGCCCGCGACCCGCTGCGCGACCACGTCCATGGCCGCATCTACCGCATCACCTATCCCTCGCGTCCTCTCGTCGAACCGGCGAAAGTGGCGGGAGCCTCCGTCGGCGAGCTGCTGGAGAACCTCAAGCTGCCCGAGATGCGCACGCGCTACCGCAGCCGTCGCGCCCTCCGCGGCCACCCCGTGGCGGAAGTGCTCCCGGCGGTGAAATCCTGGGTCGCCGCGCTCGACCAAGCCGATTCCGACTACGAGCGCCTTCGTCTGGAAGGTCTCTGGGTCACCTGGGGCATGAACGCCATCGACGAGGCGCTGCTGCGCGAGCTGCTCGCATCGCCCGACTTCCACGTCCGCGCCGCCGCCGTCCGCGCGGTGCGCTACAACCACCACCGGCTCGCCGACCATGCCGCCCTCCTCGAGAAAGCCGCATCCGATCCAGAAGGCCGCGTCCGCCTGGAGGCCGCCGTGGCCGCCTCGTGGCTCCCCGACAAAACCGCCGCGAAGAAGATCGTGGAGGTCGCCGCCTCCCATCCGCTCGACGAATGGAGCAAGAACGCCGTCCAGGCCGCCAGGGACCGCCTTGCCGGCGTCGCCGAGAAGGCCGTGGCCGATCATCCCGTGCTGCCCGCTCCCGACCACCTCGGGACCGAGGCGAAGAAGCAATACCTTACCGGTCAGGAGATCTACTTCCGCGAAGGACTCTGCGTGACCTGCCACCAGCCGAACGGCAAAGGGCTCGATCCCGCCTTCCCCCCCATCGAGAACAGCCCCTGGGTCGCCGAGGACGTGGAACGCCTCATCAAGATCACCCTCTACGGCCTGATGGGCCCGATCGAGGTCGCCGGGAAGAAATACGACGGCCAGGTGCCCATGACGCCCTTCGGCGGGATGCTGAAGGACGAGGAGATCGCCGCCGTCCTCACCTTCGTGCGCAACAGCTTCGGCAACCGCGCCGAGCCCGTCACGGCCGCGCAGGTGAAGGCCGTCCGCGACCAGCAGCCCGGCAGGCTGATGCTCTACACCACGGAGGAACTACTGAAGGAGCATCCCTTGAAATAGGAGCCACGCTCCCGCTCCATCAGGAAATACCGATGAAGGCCGTGCTCTCCTCTGCGTCATCCTGATCGGATTGATCTTCTGGGTGCGACACACCTCGATTCAAGTCCATCGCGACATCGTTGCCGGGCTGGAAGAGAAGCTTGCCACAGTCGAGCGGGAACACGCACAGTTGATCCGGGCTGTCGCGTAACAAGGCGGAATTGGCGACGCCGGGAGCACAGCCTTCCCCAGCACCACCGACCAGCCATACCGGAACGCCGTCTCCAAGACGCAGGCCGATTTGGGTCAAGGGCCGTGGCGTCAGGACAGGAATTCGACGGGCGCCTGGCCTCGGAGAGGCACGCTCTGCCGTGCCCGCCGAAAGCCTCCGGCAGGTCCCGACGCGGCACGGCAAGAGCGTGCTCCTCCAGTCTTCCCGACGCAACGGCTCACCGGGACGGTTCGCCCACCCCGGCTGCCGCCGGATTTCCGGATCGCCCGCATCGGACTGCCCGACCGGAAACCATCGAATCGACCAAACCGTTTTCAGATTTGGTATCACTTCCCGCTCTCGCGTTCGGTCGCGCTGGTTTCCAGAGTCGCGATCTTGGGCGGATTCCAGTTCGCGGCCTGTCCCTTGCGCTGTGCCGCGAGCCAGTTCAGGGCCGCCTCGTGGAGGATCTCGTGACCTCCCTCGAAAATCGTGACACGGACATTTCCATGCGTCTTCCGGAAGAGCGGCGGATGGGCTCCGTAGAGCGAATCGGCGAAAGCGGGATCCTTTGGAAGAGCGGCGGGATCGGCATACCAGGAGGCGATGGCCTCTTCGGCAATCCGAGCCGCCTCGGGCACGACGGCGTTGAAGGCGTGAAGAGAATGGCTGAAGGGCACGCTGCCGCTGCGCCCGTCGGTGACTCCGTGGTTCAGGTCGAGGGGCACGCCGGAGGCGTTTTCGAGCCAGGTCAGAGGAGAGCGGTGCGAGGCTTCGGCAAGGGTGCTGTCGGAGGCGTCGGGCGATCCGCCGATGGCGGCCTCGATGTGGTCGGCGTAGTTCTTCCGTCCCGCGGCAGTGGTCTCCTCATGCCAGCGGGCGATGTCGGCGATCCCGCACCACGAGGAGATCCCGGCCCAGACCTCCGGCAGGCGCCCGGCGAGGAGCTGGGTGGCATGCCCTCCGCCGGAGACGCCGATCGCGTAGATGCGTGTCTCGTCGACGGAGGCTTGGCCCTTGGCCCACTCCACCGCCGCGCGGATGTCGGCGACGACGAGGTCGGAGCCAAGCGCTTCCGGAGTGCGGTTCGGTCCCCGGAAGTTCGGATGGAGAAAGATCCACCCGTTCTGCAGACACCATTTCGCATACTTCGCCTCGCCTCCCGCCTGGCGGTAGTCGCCCGACCAGGTGTGCAAGGCGACGAGCAGCGGCGCACGCTCCCCTTCCGGCAAGGTGGGCGCCCAGTAGAGCGTCGGCTGTTCGCTGCCGTCCTCGGGCACGGGATAGTGGGCGACACGGATTTCCGGCGGGTAGCCAGGCACGGGCTCGGCGGCGGCGAGCATCGGCAGGAGGAGACCGCAGATCGCGAGGACGAGGCCCCGTCGTTCGATTCCCGTCGCCGCGGGCTCCATCGTTCCGTGATGCATGGGTCAGGGTTTTGCCGGAACCAGCCCATGGACCGCCTTCACAATCTCCTCCTCGAGACTTTCGTGCCAGAGCGTCGGGAGGCCATAGTAGACATTCGACGTCGCCCCTTCGTAGCCTCCCTCCTTCAGGACACGGCGCGAGGGGATGTAGGACATGACGTCGTTGCTGTAGCCCGCCACCCAGGTCGCGGCTCCCCGCCGCTCGCGCTTCAGACGCAGCGCATAGTCGATGACGACCTCGCCCCCGAGGAGTACGAAGTCGACCTCGCCGCCGAGAGTCCAGACTCCGATGGGATAGGGATAGGAACCTTCGAGACCGCCCTTCTCCTCGATCTTGCGAAGGAGATACTTCGCCCGCGCCACTTCGAAGCGGTCCGTCGAGGCGGCCTTGGCCTTGATTTCTTCAGCGCTGGGAAGAGGGTCGAGAGGTGCTGCGATTTCCCGATAGGCGCAATCCAGAGTCGGGACCAACTCGGCCATGGGCGAATCGAGAACATCGCCCACTCGCGCCGCCAGTTCCGCACCGTATTTCTCGGCAAGGGGCAGCTCGCGGCGCGGGATGGGATTCTGGTCCGCGCCGCAGCCCGCCCAGAAGAGGGCGACGGCCCCGGGATAGCGGGCCTCGATCCCCATCTGCGCGTATCCGGGGTAGTCGGCGTTCCACGCCTGCCCGGAAAGGACCGTGGCATGGCAGGCATATCCGAAGAGGACGGCCTTCAGCGCTCCCTCGGGATCGCGCACGGAAAGCACGGGCACGTCATGGTCGACGGGACCTTTCAGGTCCCCCTTGGCACGCGCCTCCGGCACCGCGGGCTCCTTGTTCTCGCGGCGGTTCACGGCGAAGGTGCATTTTCCACTGCCCCATTGGAGACGGGCGGGAGCAAGCGCCTCGACCGCTTCGCCGACGACGGTCGAGATCTTCCCGAGGAGTTCGTCCGCGTAGGCGTCGAGCTTGCGCTGCTGCTCGGGCTCGAGACGCTCGTAGTGGAGCGGGGCGAGGTTCCGGCCGACGACGGGTCCGCTGTGGGTGTGCGAGGTGGATAGCGCGACGGCCTCCCGGGGGAATCGATGTTGCTTCGAGAGGGACTCGACGACCCGGGCGGCGAAGCTTCGGTCGATCCCCACCAAGTCGAGGGTGACGATGACTCCACGCTTCCCCGCTCCATCCTCGAGGACAAGAGCTTTGGCGAAAAGATCGGTCTCTTTCGCCGAGGCGGGGGCGGTGCGCGATCCGTAGCCAGCCATCCAGAGATATTCCGTTGGAGTGACGACGACGGATGCCGACCCGGCTTTCCACGCGCCCTCTTCGGCGCGGAGGGAAACCGTCGAAAGGACAGCGGCGAGAAGACAGAACAGGGGAGGGTTCATCGCACCGAGGAAAGCCGAGGAACAGGGGTTTTGGCAAGTGCGAGGGGCGGCGCGATCATGGGAAGCGTTCAGTCCCAGACGCGGGGATGCGGCAGCTTCATGCGGGCTTCGCGGCCCCGGAGGACAGCTCGATGCCCTTCGCCGCGAAACGCTCGTGGATGAGCGTATTGATGCGATGGGTCGTATCGAGACGCTGATCGGGGCTGGCGACGAAGCAGCGCAGGGAGAGTTCGAGCGTGCCTGCACCGAAGCGCTCGAAGACCGCCGCCGGGGCCGGATCGGCCAGGACGGAGGGCTGCTCGCGGGCGATCCCGAGGAGAACCTCCCGGGCTTTCCTCACGTCGGTGCCCTGGACGACGGCGACGGGAATGACGAGGCGGGTGACGGGGCTGGAAAGCGTCCAGTTCAGGATCTTGCCGGTGATGAACTCCTTGTTCGGAACGATGAACTCCCTCTTGTCGCCGGTCGTGATGGTGGTCGCCCGGATGCGGATCTTCGTGACGACGCCGTCGACTCCCCCGACGGTGACGGTGTCGCCGACGCGGATGGGACGCTCGAAGAGGAGGATGAGGCCGCTCACGAAATTCGCCACGACCTCCTGGAGACCGAAGCCGATGCCCACGCTGAGGGCGGCGGCGATCCAGCCGAAACGCGACCAGTCGAGTCCGAGGACATGGAAGGAAAGAGCCACCGCGATCGCGACGACGAGATATTGGCACAGGGTAACGATGGCGTTGCGTGCTCCCGATTCGAAACCCAGAGCCCGGAGAAAGCCCAATTCCAGCACGCCGGGCAGGTTCTGGAAGACGATTCCGGCGATGGCGACGACGGCGACGAAACGGATCAGATCGCCGAAGCTGACCTCGCCGAAAAGATTGCGTCCATCGAGATACTTCAGCGCCGGCAACGCGTCGGACCATGCCAGCCAGCAGCCGAAAAGGACCAGCAAGGTCACGACGGCCCGGATGAGATAGCGGGTCTGCCCACTGACGACGGCCCAATCGACAGGTTCGTCCTCCTCGGTGGGAACGCGAGTCTCGTCGCCCGCGGTGCCCGCCGTACCCTCCCCCGATCCAGCGGCGTCGTCCGCGGCCTCCTGGGCGGCGCGCTTCGCCTCGCGCTGCGCGAGGGCGTCGGCGAGGGCCATCCTCCGGGCTTTCAAAGCGGCCCAGCGGGTGAGGAAACCGTAGAGAAGTACGCCGCCGAGGATGGCGAACCCCGTCTTCTGCATCAGGTAGGCGAGACCCACCGCCGTGAGAAAATGCCCGAGCGCGGCGAGGACGGCGAGGGCGATGGGAAAAAGCAAGGCGACCGAAATCCACACGCGGCGAAAGCGACGGGCGACACCTTCGGATGCAAGGCCCTCCCCGTTCAGGCTGCGGAAGAAACCTCTCAGAATCAGCGTGAGGGAGACCATCGCCACGATGAAGACGAGCCGCCCCGGCCCCTGGAAGGCGGCGAGGTCGCCCCCGTTGTACCACCAGACGGCGAGGAGGAAATGTGCCGGCAGGTAGAGAAAGACAAGGGCGAGGAGGCCTCGGCGAAGCGGATCGAGCACGGAACGCTTCCACCGGAAATGCCCCTCGGCCACGCCTTCCCGCCAGCAGAGGACCGTCGCGAAGCGGAGCACGAGAAGAAGCAGGGCCGGTGCGGCGAGTCCCTTGCCGAGGGCGTAGGTCGTGCCCCTGGCACCTGGATCGGTCGAAAAGATCCAGCCGAAAAAGGCCATCAGCGTCGGCACGGGCAGGGCGAGCCAAAGGGAGGCGGCGAGGGCGAAGAGCGTGTTGGCGATGCGGTCGGACGAGAGACGCCGGGTGCGATGGCCGGAATCGACGAGAAACCGGCGGAGCCGGCGACGTGGAGCGAGCAGAACGAAGGCGAGCAGGCCCGCGAGGACCCACCGCTGGACGTCGATCCGGGCAACGGCGCGGGCGATTTCCCGCAGCGCATCGGGTCCGACGAGGGCGAGGAAGGAGGTGCGCAGTCCGGTGAACGCATTTTTCCCGAGGGGGGGTGAACTGGCGACCCAGACGAGGCGTTCGCCGAGGAAATCGCGCAGCTCTCCGGCGCTGGCGAGCGTCTCGCTGGCGACGAGATCGATCTCGCCGAGGAGCGCGGCGAGGCGCCGGTTCGCATCGATGGAGTCGTGTCTCAGTTTCGTGCGGTTCGAGAGAAATTCGAGGAGTCCCGGACGAAGGTCGGCGAGAGCCTGTTCATCGAGTCCCTTGACGCGGAGCCGGTCGAGCAGGGCCTCCACCTGGCCCTCCGGCGAAGGCGCGGCGTCGAGATCGCGTTCCTCGCGGAAGGCGGCGAGCCGGGCCGCCGAGATTTCCTTGCGCCGCGCTTCGATCTCGCCCCGGAGGCTTTGAGGCGTCGGCAAGGTGCGCCCCAGTTCGAGGGCGATCTCGGCGAAAGAATCCTCCAGCCCCCCGATGCCGACTTGGGCACGGAGGTTCTCCGTCTCGCGGCGGAGCCGGTCGAGGTCGGAAGTCGCTCGGGACAATTCCGCATCGGCGGCGGCGATCCGCCCCAGAAGGCGCTGGTTGCCGAGAGCCAGCGAACGTGTGTTCTCGACGAGGCCGCGCACCTCCGCCTCCTCCATCGCCGCCTGCAGACCGAGTTCTCCGATGAGCCGCTCGGCTTCGCCGATCCGCGCCGTGACGAGGGCCCCGCTCCGGCTTTCGAGACGGGCGACCCGTTCGCGGGCATAGGCGAGATCGGAGGCGGCGAGATCGCGGCGCGCCTGGATCAGTTCGCGCCGGATGTCGAAGGCGAGCGCCTCCTGCTCCAGGGCGGCAAGTTCGGCCCTCAGCGCGTTCAGGCGGGCGTGCTCGTAGGCGAAGTTCGCCCGGTCCTGCGGAGTGGCCGGCACGACATCGCCGCGATGCGCGATCGCGCTCTCCGCCTCGGCGAGGAGCCGGGTCACCGCGACGATGCGTTCGCGGTTCGCCGTCGGCCGCCCCTCCAAAGCGGTCAGCTCGCTCTCGCGGTCGCGCACTTGCCGGGTCAGTTCGGACACCCGCGTCCGTTCGGAAGTGAGGCGGGCGTCGAGCATTTCCTGCGGGGCGTCGGCGGGCGGATCGGCGGATTCCTTCGCGGCCTCGGGAATCGTTCCGGCACGGCGTCGCTCCAATTCCGCACGAAGCGAGGCAAGTTCGGCCGGTCCTTGCTCGACTTCCGCTTTCGCGGCGGCGGCCCCTTGCTCGAACGAGGAGACCGCCTCGAACTGGGCGATCGCCTCCCCGTACCGCTTCGCGACCGCTTCCTTGCCCGCCTCATCGAGCGCCGCATCGGATTTGGCCTGCTCGATCGCGGCGCGGATTCCCTCGACCGCCGGGTTCACCGGCGGCGTCGCCGGGTCTGTGGGTGCGGCTTTCTGGCCGCGGACCGGGAACGCGCAAAGAAGGACGAGCAAGGCGATGAGCGGCGGACACGGCGAAGTCATGCAGGGTTTCACGGAATCCTAAGGGCAAGTCCGCCAAAAGCCAAGGGAAGCGACGGCGGAGAAAGGCCGCGATCTCAGCCCCAGTGCACCGCCAGCCAGACCGTGGAGGCATCGGGATCGGTGCTCTCGACACGATGGCGGACGTGCGGCGCGATCTCGATCCAGTCGCCCGGTTTCATCGAAACGAGACGGACTTCGCCCGTGACGACATCCTCGAAACTCAACGTCGCGGCGCCTTGCAGCAGCACGACCCACTCGCTTTCGGCCTGGTCGTACCAGAACCCGTCGGGGGAAACGTGTCCCTGCGAGACGAGGCGGACGATGCGGATCTCTCCGGCCCCCTCCGCGAGCACCTCGACCAGCTCGTCGGGCAGCTCCGCCGGGATCGCTTCGAATAGGTTCGTCGTTCGCATTTTGTCCCTCCCGCGGCGGACCCGATCGACGGGGACGGATCAATCCCGTTCCCACTCCGCGAGGCATCCCGTCTCCCCCAACTTTCGTTCCAGAGGAAGGACGGCAAAGACCCGCTCGCCTTCCTGGCGGCCTTTGAACCTGCCGGGTTCGGCGAAGGGATTGACGAGCGCAGGCATGGGGGCCGGATCGGGTTCTTCCTCCGACAAACTACGCATCCCCGCTCCAATTGCAAGAGCTGCCCCCCTCCAAAGGCGCAGGACCGCACGGACGACACCTCGGGCCTCGCCCAGAGTCTGGACGAGATGGCCTCCGTGGAGAATGAAGGGACTTCGCCTCTGGACCGAAGCGACCTCACGCGCATCCGTCACGCCCCGCCTCTCCCCCTCTCAATGCGAGAGAAAGAGGGCCGTGTCGCCGCGCTCGATCATCGTCTTCGTGAAATTGCCCACGAAGAGATCGCGAATGACGTGGCGCGCCCGCATCCCGAGGACGACGAGGTCGGTGCCGGGCTCTCCGAGAAGACGGTCAAACATCTCGCCGACCGGCTCGGCCGACGCCTCGCGCGAGACCCGCGTGAATCCATGGTCGCGGAGGAACAGCTCTGCATTGCCGAGAAGGAAATCGCTTCGCTCCTGCGTCTCCTCGGCGACGACGACGACGATTTCCGGATCGAAAGGAGCGGCGAAAGGCATGAAGTCGCGCAGAGCCCGGGCCGACCCGGTGCTGCCGTCGAAAGCGACGAGAACGCGCTCCAGTTTCCTCAACCCCGTCGCAGGAACCGCGAGCACGGGAGTGGCGGCGTGGTCGAGAAGCCGATGAAGCGACTCGCCCCGATCCCCTCGGGTCTCGAAATGGAAGGAGGTCTCCAAGCCGGCGACGACGAGATCGTGAAAGATGGCGGAAGCCATCAGTTTCTCCGCCGGAATGCCCTCGTAGCCGGTCTCCCGATGCTCGACCCCGGCCGCGTGGCAGATGGCGGCGGCACGGTCGAGACGCTCCCGCAGGAGATGGTCGGCATGGGCGATCTTTCTTCGGATCTCATCGGCCATGAGCGGATAGTAGGGTCCGATCGCCGGAATGAGGCTGGCGCGGATCTCGTCCGAGTCGAGCACGGCGACGGAGGAGACCGCGGCCCGATGCACCTTGGCGAAGAAGCAGGCGGTCTCCAGCGCCGCCTCGGAGAACGCGGAAGGATCGACGGGGACGAGAAGGCGGCGGAGGAAGGATTTCATCGTGGCTCCAACTTCGTCCATCCCGCTCCGCCTGTCACCTTTGGCCTCGCCAGGGCTTCACCACCAGCTTGGTCCTGACGGCGTCGACCTTGCGAGGATCCGTCTTCGACGTGCCTACTGCGGTATAGGTGTGGTTGCGCCGCTTCGATTTTGGTTTTCGGACGATCCAGATCTCATGCCTCTCGTATTTTCCCGGATCCAGCTCCAGGGAAGAGAACCTTCCCGCCAGGAACGCTGCCGTGAAATTGTAGAGCTTCTTGCCTTCCTTGACCACGAACATCACCTTGTGGTGACGTCGGTTGCCAACCCCGCGGAACTGGATCGAGTCCTTGTCGGTGGGGGATGTATTCCTCCCTCCGACCCGGTATTGCCCGTAGGGTTTGGTCCACCGGGTTTGCACCGTCGCCATCTGCCTCGCCCCCGAACGGTTGACGATCCTCTCTCCCCGCAGCGCTTTCCCCTTCCTGCCGATGGAGAGGTCGGGCTGGTAGTTCGTCGCCCCCGGCTCGAAGACCACGGAGTCGAGATAGACCTTCGTATGGGGCGAATTCTCGCCCAGATCCTCGGTGCGGTAGAAGAATGCCTCCATCAGCCGCGGAGAGGTACGGGCCGACAGATTCATCTCCGTCTTGGCCCAGCCTTGCGTACCCGAACGCTGCACGATCAGATTGTTGTCCAGATAGACATACAGCGTGCCGGCAGCGTCGGCCTCCGTCTTCGTCCAGAAATGGAGCAAGCCTGCCTCCTTCGGAAGCTCGATGTAGAGCAGTTCCGCGCGGTTCACCACTGGCGCCATGACCGCGGCGGAGTCGCTCCCGTCCCGATGCGTCGAGACGTCCCGATACCAGGCATGGCTGTAGACGCCCGAGCTGCGGTCTACCGCATTGGCAAGATCCGGGCTTTCCCCGAAGGCCGTCACCACGAGCTTGTCGACATAGCCCGCAAGGGAATCGTCGTAGTCCTCCGGCGTATTGCTGTTGCAGTTGAACTCGAATTTCAAACTGTGCAAGCCAGGACGCAGATTGAACGAGCGGCTGTGCATCTCATGAGTGCCTTCGATGGCGTCGTATAGCGAACCATCGACGAAAACGACCAAATTCGAGGGATTATCCGCATCCGAAGCGATTCCCCAATCGAAGGTAACGACCGCCGGACCTTCCACTTGCAGCATCATCGTGCTGCTCCCACCCGGCGGAACGTCCCCGCTTTTCGCGACGCTCCCGTTCTCCGCATCCTCCACGACGAACTTCACCCAATCGGTGCTGTAGAATGCGTAATCGTCGTTATCCAACGCCTCCTGAAGCTCGGGGTTGCTCAAAATCGGCGTCACAGAAAATTCATCGATCCACGCCTGTCCGGCTCCGTTTTCCGGCCAACTCGCAAGCCGCTCGAATTGCCAGACGAGAGATTGAAGGCCGGGCTCGACCTGGAAAGTAACCTGCTGCCATTCCGCGCTCGACGGCAGACTCCCCCCGAGCAGGGCAGCGCGACGATCCCCCACATGGAACTTCAGAGTATTCAAAAGTTGCGCGGACATTCCTCCTTCTTCTTCCATCGCTTCCAGACGCCACCAAAAGGACACGGTGGCAGGTCCTGTCACACTCGTCCGCAGATAGCTCTCCGCCGAATTCGGCAAGACCGACTTCACCGAGTCGATCCCATCGTGGGAACGCGTATTGTCGTATTTCCAAATCGCAGAGGGAATGGGAATCCTGCTCGAGCGGTAGAAGCTCTCCGTCGTGAACTCGCCCACCTCCGCGGAGGCGTCGATGCCGTCTCTCAATGTCTGCGCCCCGGCCAGTCCGGGCAGGACGAGAAAAGCGGCGGCGAGCACGAAAAGCTGAACGGAAGAAGGCATCGGACGGCAAAAAGGGCGTTTCCCAAGATTATCCCCGCCAGGCAAAGTGTGACAAAGTCACCCGATCCGGTCCATCAATTCCACCCGCTGCGGCGGAGCTCCGCCCAGATGGCGGACGAGGCAGCGATGCGGCTCGATTCCCGGCTCGGCCACGCCGAGGAGGGCGGAGAGCTGCTTCTCGAAATGCAGCACGGCCCGGAGATCGGCCTCGCGGCCATCGAGGTAGTCGAGGCCCCGGTCGAGGAGATCGGCGAGTTCGGGCAGGGGCGTGCCTCCCTCGGAGACGAGGTCGATCCACTTCACGAAATAGGAGGCCGCGAGAGTCTGGAGGTAGCTCCGCCTCAGGCCGAGGCGCGGGCTCTCCACCGTGAGATCCTTGAGGATGTGGAGATCGCCCTCGCGCGCCGGATGGATTTCCAGCTCACAGCGGTAGAACAGGTCGAGCCGGCCCGCGAAGGGACTTTTCGGCCGGCGCGCGCCCTTCGCCACCGTCTTCACGATGCCGCTCTCGTGCGTACACCAATGCACGATCAGGCTCGTCTCCGTCAGCGGGAAACGGCGGATGAGCGTGCCTCGGGCTTTCATGGAAGCTGGGGAAGAGATGGAGAAGTCACGACGAACGTCTCCCCGGAAAGGGCTGCGCGCAAATTCCCACAAAGTCCACATCCTCGGCTTGATCTTTCCGGGATGTGTGGAAAACCTATGCCCCGCCATGAACCAAGAGACCAGAGAAAAGCTCCAGGCCGTCGCCACGGAGTCCCTTCAGGCCCGGCTCTCCGAGCTCAGGCGGTATCTTTGACTTTCCCAGACTGGAAGCCCAGCTGGAGGCCGTCGAGGCCGAGATGAACCTTCCCGAGTTCTGGGAGGACAAGGCCCGCGCCCAGAGCAAGATGGGCGAGGTGGCCTCCCTGAAGAACAAGGTGATCCCCGTCCGCGAGCTGGACTCCCGCATCGCCGACCTCCCCGTGCTCGTCGACATGGCGCTCGAGGAGGACGACGAGGCCTCCGCTACCGAAGTCCTTCAGGAAGTCCAATCCATCGGGGAGGCTCTCGACAAGATCGAGCTGCAGACCTTGCTGAGCGGCCCGCACGACCGCGAAGGCGCCTTCCTCACCATCCACGCCGGGGCCGGCGGCACCGAAGCCTGCGACTGGGCCGACATGCTCCTGCGCATGTACCAGCGGTGGGGCGCGCAGCAGGGCTACAAGGTCGAGATGGTCGACGTGCAGGAAGGCGAGGAAGTCGGCATCCGCGGCGCGACCCTTCGCTTCGAAGGCGAGAACGCCTACGGCTACCTCAACTGCGAGCGCGGCGTCCACCGGCTCGTGCGCATCTCCCCTTTCGATTCGCAGGCGCGGCGGCACACCTCCTTTGCGAGCGTGGACGCCACCCCCGAGCTGGAGGAGGAGCCCGAACTGGAGGTCGACGAGAAGGATCTCGAGATCACCACGATGCGGTCCGGCGGCAAGGGCGGACAGAACGTGAACAAGGTCGAGACCGGCGTGCTGATGCGCCACCTCCCGTCCGGCGTCATGGTCCGCTGCACCATCGAGCGCAGCCAGCACAAGAACCGCGACCTCGCCTTGAAGATCCTCAAGGCCAAGCTCCTCCAGATCGAGGAGGACAAGAAGCGCTCCGAGATGGAGCGGGTCTACGGCGAGAAGGGCGAGATCGGCTTCGGCAGCCAGATCCGCTCCTACGTCTTCCAGCCCTACCAGATGGTCAAGGACCACCGCACCGGCTGCGAGACGAGCAACATCCAGGCGGTGATGGACGGCGAGCTCGGCGACTTCATCGAGGCGAAGCTGCGCGGACATGTCGCCGGGGAGTCGCGGGACGAGGTCTGATACCGCGCACGCCCCAATTTGAGCGTGATCTCCCCATCCGGTATGCCTTAGACTGGCGGGATGCGACTTGCCTTCCTCGCCGCACTGCTCCTCCCCGCTTTCGCCCATGCCGACAACGCGGCAGCGCCGGCGGACCAGCGCGACTACGCGGATTCCGCCAACGGCTGCGCGCCGGCGACGCTGCTGAACTTCCTTAGATTCGGCGGTCCGGAACACGGGCCGGTGCTGAAATCCCTCGTCGGAGCGACGGACGGGGTGAGGATGCGGTTTCTCGTCGACCGCTACTATCGACACCGTCCCTCGACCGGCGACAGGACCCGGATGCGCTGGGGTGTCCATGGAATCCGATGCGAGGACTTCGCCGACGGAATCGGAGAACTGTTCGCCGAGCACGGGCTCGCGGCCCCCTCGTCGGCCTATCTCGACCGCGAAGGGGACGAAAGCGAGGCGGAGCACCTCGCGCGGGTCCACGGGATGATGAAACGTTCGCTCGCGGCGGGCACACCGCCCATCCTCAACCTGCGGTCCTTCCTCGTGAAACGAAGGGAAAAGAACGACGACGAGCCGCGCTGGGAGACAGCCACCAGCCACTATGTCCTCGTCACCGCCGTTTCGGACGCGCCTCCGGCGGCCGGCTTCGAGATCTCGGCGATCGATCCATGGAAAGGCCGCCGCACCGTGCTCTACCTGCATCGCGAGGCGAACGGCCGCGCCTTCCTCGCCCTGAAGGGAGACGAGGAGACAGGCGAGTGGCTCGAGGGCCGCCCCTTCCTCCAGGTCCTCGCGCCGGAAGTGCCGACCCTGCGTCCGGCGAACCTGGAATGGTCCGAGCGCTACCTCGTCGTCGCGAACCACCTCATCGGCCGCTTCTGAGGATGGCCATGGAGAAGCGCAAAAAACACAACCACTTGCTCCGCCTTTTGCACCTCTTTGCGGCCATCGCCTCCATTTCGCAGAGCGGAATCGGCACACTCCGTCCTCGCGGACTTGATTCCTCGGGCGGTTTCCGGGAAACTTCCTCGCACGGCGAGGGTTCCATTCCCTCGCCAGGGTCTCCTCATCCCGTTGCCGTCCACGCCACGCATGCCGCACAGTAACCTCGCTCTCCCGGCTCCCGACCGGGGCTGGATCCTCTGCTCCGGCGGTTCCGAAACCGCCCGGGGCGCGGATCTGCGCGAACTCGCGGGCAAGCGCCGCGACCTGCTCGTCGGCCTGCCGGCAACCTCCGTCTCGACTTTCCTCGTCGACCTGCCCCCGGTGGAGGAGGCGCTGCACGAATCGATGATCCTCGCCCAAGTCGACAAGCGCGGCCTCGCCGGCAGAGGCTCCGCTCTCGTCGACTACGAACGCCTCGCCCGCGGCGAACGCGGCGACACCTTCACGGTGCGAGTCGCTCCGGAACTGCCTCCCGCCTGGATCGTCCCGTCGGCGGCGGGCTACACGCTCTCCGCCACCTTGCGGGTTCCCTCCCCGGCGCGCCTCTCCCCGAACGAAACGAGCGCCTCGATCTGGCGCGAGCACGACCGCCTCGTTCTCGGCCTCTTCGTCGGCGGCGCCCCCGCCCTCGTCCAGGTGCTCGGCGGGAAACCGGAGCCAGGCAAGGCCCTGGCCGCCGAAGTGAACCTGATCCTGCTCGGTCTCGGCGGCGAGCGCCTGTTCGAGCAGGCTCCTCCGACCGAGCTCGTTCTCCTGCTCGATGGAGTCGACGAAAAGGAGCTCGCCGAATTCCGCACCCATCTCTCCCTCCCCGTCCGCCTCGAAGCGCCCCGTCCTCCCGCGAAGGGCGAAGCACGCCCCCGGCTGCTGCCCGCCGACGTCTCGCGACACCGACGCCGCCGTCGCTCCGTCGCGCGAAATCTCGCCCTTCTCGCCGGCGCGCTCATCGTCTATGCCGTCGCCGGCGCCTGGATCTGGAAAGAGGCGCAGGCGACGAAGCGCGAAATCGCCTCCCTGGAATACCGCATCGCCATCGTCCAGCCCGACGCCGAACGCGTCCAGCTCGCCGAGGAGCGCTGGCGCGCCCTCGAGCCGGCCTTCGACAAGGATCTCTTCCCCGTCGTGCAACTCAGCCGCATCACCTCGGCCCTTCCCGGCAGCGGCGTCGTCGTCCGACAATATCGCACCACGGGACGCCAGATCCGCCTGCGCGGCCAGGCCCGCGACGTGCAGCTCGCCAACCGCCTCCTCGAGGATCTCCAGGGCATGGAGGGATTCGAGCGCTACGAGTGGAGCATGCCGAACCCCAAGGTCGAGCGCAACAACACCGCGACCTTCGAGATCGAAGGGAAGCTCAAGCACGAAGGATGAGACCGCTGACCGCCAGAGAGAAGTGGATGCTCGGGCTTTGCCTCGGCGTGATCTTCGCCGTCGGGAACGGCTTCGCGGCGCGCTCCGTGCTGAAGACCCTGCGCGGCAGCGATGCGAAGATCGCTCTCTTGAAAAACACCCTCGCCGACCATGAGATGTGGCTGGACGAAGCCCCCAAGGCCGTGGCGCGCGAACAATGGCTCGCCGCGAACATGCCGAAGACGCAAGGCGCCACCCTCGGAAAGCTCCAGGGCGACCTGGCGCTGTCGTTGCAGGACGAGGTCTACAACCGCAAGCTCCGCATCGACCGGCAAAGCCTGCAGGACATCGTCCGTGGCGCCTTCTACGTCGAGGTCGCCGTGCGGCTCGAAGTCGAGGGACCCGAAGCCGCCGTCATCGACTGGCTCACCTCCCTGCAGGGGCCCGACAAATTCCAAGTCATCGGGGAGCTGGAGCTCGAGCTCGACACCCGCTCCCGCGAAGCCGAGCCCCAAGCCGAATGCGAGATCACGATTGCCCGCTGGTACCATCCCGAGACCGGGGAAGCGCTCGCGCCTCCCCTCTCGACCGGCCCCCTGGAGGCCCCGTCGTCCGCATCCGACAGGGTCTTGCCGGAGAGCTGACAGGGGCGGATGCGACTTGCCACCATGAAAGCCCTCCTTCCTCTTCCCGGTCTTGCGGTGCTCCTCCTCGCCCGGCTCGCCGCCGGAGAGACTCCGCCACCTCTGCCGGAGGGTGTCCCCCAAGCCCCTTCGGAAGCCGACTTCGAAGCCCTGCGCAGGACCAGCCCCTTCACCCGCGTCCTCAGCCTGCCCGAAACCTACGCCTTGCGCGGCGTCGCCACGATCGGGGGGGAACGCGTCGCGACGCTCTACAATCGGGAGACGAAGAAGACGATCGTCGCCACGCCCGACGGCGGCAACGAGGTAGGCATCTCTCTCGTCGAGATCGTCCCGGCACCGCTGCTCGACGACGTCGCCGCGAAGATCGCCTTTGCCGGCGACGAGGCGGAACTCCGCTACGAAACGAGCCAGATCCACCCCGAGCCAAGCCCCCGGCCCGGAACGCCCAGTCAAGCGGGCGGTTCCTCCGGGAACTCTCGTCCGCGGGGACCGACTCCCGAGGAGATCGAGCGCTTCAGAGCCTTGCCCGAGGAGAAGCAGGCCAAATTGCGCGAATACATCGACCACGTCCGGCAAAACTATCCCGACATGTCGCGGGAGGAACGCGGCAACCTCATCCGCGGAGCGATGATGCGCCTCTCCGACGGGCACGACATCGCCATCCCGGCAGCCCCTCCGCAGGGACAAGCCGTTCCCGGTGGAGGGCAGCCGCAAGGAACGCGGAACAGCGGACAAGGGGAGAGCCGGAGACGGGAGGGGAACGGCGAAGGCACCAGCCGTCGGGACGGGGAATCGAGGCGATCCCAGCAAAGCGGAACGAGGCCTTGACGGGGGCTCGGGGAATCCGAAAAGCCTCCGACGGAGTTTGACGCCCTCCTCTCCCGCCGCTACAGAGAGGGATGAGTCCCTTGCCGCTCCGCCCCACCCTGCTGCTCTTCCTGGCGAGCCTCTTCCCTGCCGCGTTCCCTCTCGTCGCCCCCGCGGAGAACGGCACCGGCGTCCATGTCGATGTCTGCGTCTACGGAGCCACGCCGGGAGGCATCGCCGCGGCCGTGGCCGCCGCAAAATCGGGCCGGGAAGTGCTGCTCCTCGAATCCACCGCCAGGATTGGCGGACTGGTCACCTCCGGCCTGACCCATTCGGACTTCCATTCCTTCGAATCCCTCACCGGCGCCTTTCTGGACCTGAGCCGCCGGGTCAAAGCCCATTACGCGGAGACCTACGGTCCGGATTCCGAACAGGTCGAGGCCAGCTTCGAGGGCACTTTCGCCGAGCCCAAGGTCAACCTGCTCGCGTTCGAGCAAATGCTGGCCGAGCAGGAGAAGGTGTCGCTACGGCCCCGCGTCACGCTCGCCGAGGTACGAACGGAGGGAGGACGCATCGCCTCGGCCTCCTTCGACACCCCGTCGGCACCGCTGACGGTATGGGCGAAAATCTATGTGGATGCCACCTACGAGGGCGATCTGATGGCGATGGCGGGGGTGGACTACCACGTGGGACGGGAAGGCAGGGACGCCTACGGCGAGAGCCTCGCACCCGATCAAGAGGACGGCGAGCTGCAAGGCTACAATTTCCGCTTCTGCGCCACCAACGACCCCGACAACCGCGTGCCCATCGCCGCTCCCGAAGGCTACCGGCGGGAAGATTTCCTCGGGCTGCTGCCCCTCCTCGAATCGGGCCAGATCGACAGCGTTTTCGGCTATCCCTCGCGCTGCATCGTCAAGGCGCACGAGCCGCCTTCGCCCAACGGGAAATACGACATCAACGATGTTTCCCGGGGGCTCGTGCGGCTTTCCCTGCCGGGCCACAATCTGGGATGGCCCGAAGGCGATGCCGAGACCCGGCGCGCCATTTTCAACGAGCACCTGCGGCACAACGTGGGGCTGCTCCACTTTCTCGCCAACGACGAGGCCGTGCCCGCACGCTTCCGCGAACCGGCGGCGGAATGGGGCTGGTGCCGCGACGAATTCACCGAGACCGGTCACCTTCCACCGCAGCTCTACGTCCGCGAGGCCCGCCGCATGATCGGACGCCACGTCTACGTGCAGCAGGACAGCGAGCACGCGCCGGACGACGCCCGTGCCAAGCACTTCGCCGACGCCATCGCCATGGGCGACTACGGGAACAACTGCCACGGCACCCGTCACGAAGGCCCGCTCGTGGGCGGAACCCACGGAGGCGAGTTCTACAACCCGGTTCCTCCCTACCAGATTCCATACGGAGTCCTGCTTCCGAAAACGATCGAAAACCTGCTGGTTCCGGTGGCGGTGTCGTCCTCGCACATAGGATTCTGCGCCCTGCGCCTCGAACCCATCTGGATGTCCCTGGGCCAGGCGGCCGGCCATGCCGCGGCCTTGGCGGTGGAGACCGGCCGTGCGCCGCAGGCGGTGGACCTGGGCGAATTGCAGAGCCGCCTCCATCGCGATCGGTCCGCCACGATCTACGTCAGCGACGTGCTGCCCGGCCACCCGCTCTTCGAGGCCGTGCAGTGGTGGGGCACGGCCGGAGGCCTGCACGGTCTGGAACCCATGCCGGAGAAGCCGGGACAGCGCGGCGAGCGGATCCATGGCCAATACTTCCGCGCGAATCCCGGTCACGAAGCCAAACTGGACGCGGCGCTGGAGAACGATCTCCGCCTCCGCTGGCGGAACCTCGCCCAACAGCTGGGCGTGCCCGCCGATGCCGTGGCCGACGCGTCCACCCGAGGCGGCTTCGTCCAGGCCGCGTTCGCCGCCCGCCCCGGTCCTGGTCAGGAATAGGACCCGTCGGAAGCTTGCGGACCCGCGCGCCCGTCTCCAGCAGAATTCCGGCCTTCCATCCCCTTCCGAAAAGGCTTGAACTCCGGGCCTTCCGGGGGAAGGAATAGTCTTCGTCCGCCTTTTCCCGCCCCGAGCCCGTCTCCCATGCCCAAACCTTCCAAAAAAGCCAGCCCGGCCAACGCGCTCGCCTTCGAGGACGCCCTCGAACAGCTCGAGGAACTGGTTCGGGAGATGGAGTCCGATCAGATTCCGCTCGAGGACTTGATCCGGAAATACGAAGAGGGCACCCGCCTCTATCTCGTCTGCGAAGAGCGTCTCGAGGAGGCCCGGGGCCGCATCGAGATCCTGAGAAAGAAACGCGACGGCGAAATCGTATTGGAACCTTTCGACGAAACGACGGCATCCCCGTCGGCAAGCCCTTCCGGCGCCCCCCAGCAAGATGGAGAACTGTTTTGAATTCCCCGACATCCCCTCGGACCGGCTCCCCAAAGTCGATTCCCCGGCGGAACTGAAGAAACTGCCGGTCGAGGATCTGCCGAAGCTGGCGGAGCACATCCGTCGGACCCTGATCCGCTCCCTCGCCAACACCGGCGGCCACCTCGGCCCCAATCTCGGCGTGGTCGAGCTGACCATCGCCCTCCACCGCGTCTTCGACACCCTGCGGGACAAGTTCGTCTTCGACGTCAGCCACCAGGGCTACGTCCACAAGATGCTGACGGGCCGCTGGGACCAGATCCACACGATCCGTACCTACGAGGGGCTCAACGGGTTCCTTCTCCGCACTGAAAGCGAACACGACTGCTACGGGGCAGGCCACGCCGGCACTGCCGTCTCCGCCGCCCTGGGCATGGCGGCGGCGCGCGATCTCCTCGGGAAGGAGGACCATGTCGTCGCCGTCGCCGGAGACGCGGCCTTCACCTGCGGCCCCACCTTCGAAGCTCTCAACAACATCGCCGAGACGACGAAGCGCTTCATCCTCGTGCTCAACGACAACGAATGGTCCATCGACCGCAACGTCGGGGCGATCGCGAAGTATTTCCACGCCCTCCAAACCAGCTCGACCTATTCCCACATCCACGAGAAGGCGGCGGAGCTCGTCGAGCGCCTCGCCGGGAAGTCCATCCGCAACATCGCCGCACGCGTCGAGAGCGGGGCGAAGAACCTGCTCTTTCCCAACGTGCTCTTCGAGAAGTTCGGGCTGCGCTACTACGGTCCCATCGACGGACACGACATCGAGCTGCTCATCAAGACCTTCGAGTTTCTGAAGGACCACGAAGAGCCCGTCATCCTCCACGTCATCACTGAGAAAGGCCGCGGCTACGAGCCAGCCAAGGCCAACCCGATGAAGTTCCATGGTCTCGGCCCCTACAAGACCGAGACCGGCGAGACGCCGAGCGGCGGCGACCCGACCTACTCCCAGATCTACGGCACCCAGCTCGGCAAGTTCGCGCGACGCGACGACAAGATCGTCGCCGTCACTGCGGCGATGCCGAACGGAACCGGACTCGTCGAATTCCAGAAAATCGTGCCGGAGCGCTACTACGATGTCGGCATCGCCGAGGAGCACGCCGCCCTCTTCGCCTGTGGACAGGCCGTCCAAGGATTGAAGCCTTTCCTCACGATCTATTCGACCTTCTTCCAGCGCGCCTACGACATGGCCGTGCACGACATCGGCATCCAGAACCTGCCGGTGCGCCTCTGCATGGACCGGGCCGGACTCAGCGGCGACGACGGCCCCACCCACCACGGCCTCTTCGACATCGGCTACCTGCGCCATGTCCCGAACTGGATCTTCATGCAGCCGAAGGACGAGGACGAGTTCGTCGACATGCTCTGGACCATGGTCCACCACGACACCGGCCCCTCCGCGATCCGCTACCCGCGCGGGGCCGGAACCGGAGCAAGGCCCAAGGCCGCACCGCAGCTCCTGGAAATCGGCAAGGCGGAAATCGTCGCCGACGGGACCGACATCGCCCTTTTCGGTCTCGGCAACCTCTTCGAAATGGCCCAGCAGACCCGCGACCACCTCGTCGAAATGGGCTACTCCGTCGCCTTGGTCAACCCTCGCTGGATCAAGCCCCTCGACACCTCCTGCGTCGAGAGCTTCGCCCGCCGATGCCAAGCGATCCTCACCTTCGAGGATCACACCTTGATGAACGGCTTCGGCACGGCGGTGATCGAGCACCTCAACGACGCCGGCGTTCCCTGCCCCGTCGAACGCATCGGATGGCCGGACGAATTCATCGAGCATGGCCGCCCCGACATTCTCCGGGCGAAGCACGGTCTCACCGTCGAGAGGGCCCTGGAGAAAGCGCTCAAGCATCTCCCCGCCAAGCAGAAGCAGGCCTTGGCAGGCTGAGACGAACTCCACGCCTTTTTCCTCGGCGGCCCCCCTCTCGAAGCGGTGGTCGGGCGCAATCCCGTCTTTCCCCGAACCACGCCTTTCCAGATCAGGCGCCTTCTTCCCCCGTCCCGCTCCGCAAGGCGCGAACCACGAAGACGAAGGCGAGCGCAAGAAGGATCAAACCGTTCAGAACGTGGACGTTCGTGACCCAAAAGCTCTTGCCCGTGCCGATCACGGTCAAGCCGAGAGCGATCTGAACGCCGATCAGGGCGAGAATGGCCGACGCATGGCGGCGCGGCGTGCTCAGGCGGCCCAGCGCCTCGTTCGGCCGCCCTCCGTCGAGCCGCAGAACCATGCCGAGGACGAAGAGGAGCAGGGAAAAGGCGGTGAATTTATGGAGGAAGAGGAAGGCGATCATGGGATCCTCGAAGGAGGGAATCCAACGCCCCTGAGTCAGAATCAAACCGTCGTCCGGCAAGGCGTGGCGGTGGAAATGCCGCATCGAGGCTCCGAAGACCAGCTGGGCGAGCACGATGACCACGAGCACGATACCTGCGGTCCTGGCCCGGCGCCGCAGGCCCGGATCTCCCCAGAAACCACCTCGCGGCCATGCCTCTCCAGAAACCATGGCGATGAGGATCAGCACGCAGAAGAAGCACTGGGCGAAGCAGCCATGGGCAACGGCGAGCGCGTTCGAGATCTCGGTGACGCGCATGCCGCCGAGAATCGCCTGCGCCGTGACCATGAGCAGGGCGAGGGCGGAGAGCTTCTGCAGAAGATTCCATCCCCGCGCCCGCCAGCTCCAGACGAGCCAGGCGAGCGGCAGGAGGGAAAGCGCCAGGGCGACCGACAGGAGGCGGCGCTTCAGCAGCACGTCCATGCGCTCGCTGCCCGCGGCGATGAAGACGCCGAGGACGACGGCGAGGAGGAGGACGATTCCGGCCACTTCGAGCGCGCGCTTTCCCGAGCGCACATAGGACCAGGCGAAGAGGGCCAGCACAAGCAGGCCGACGAGCTTGGCGAGAAGACGGTGGCTGTGCTCGAGGAAGGGAATCATGTGCTCGAGCCAGCCGGGAGGATTAACCGTGCCCAAGCTCAGCGGCCAGTCGGCGAACACCATTCCAGCCTGTTTGGTCGTCGTCGCCGCCCCCCACCAGACCAGCAGAATGGCGACGAAGACGACGAAACGGGCGAAGCGACGGAAAGCCCAGCCACCGGACGAGATCGCGGGCGTGGTCATGGTCGCGTGGAGGGCTTGGCCGTGGCGAAGTTCGGGGAGAACTTCGACGGACGGACGCCCCTAGCTCTCCGACGAAGGAGAAGTTCTCACGGGGCTCACTGCTTCGGCAGGAGAGGGTTGTTCCCGGCGTACCATTCGTCGAACGCTTCGCTGCCCATGGCCTTCACGCGGGAGACCATCTGGGCATGGCCCGCTCCGCAGAGCTGGGCGCAGACGATGTCCCATTCGCCTTCCTTTTCCGGCACGAACCACATCGGGATCTCGGACCCGGGAATGGCGTCCTGCTGGCTGAACATGGGGACGATGGCAAGGCCGTGGATGACGTCCTTCGAGGTCACCTGGATGACGACGGGGCGTCCGACGGGCACGACGAGCTCGTTCACCGAGACGAAGTCGTCGTGGGCGTTCGGATCCTCGGCGACGAGGCCGACGGGGTTCGCGCTGGTGTAGCGCTCGTGCGAGGTTATGCCGACCATGTTGTCGGCCCCGGCGTAGTGGAAGGTCCAGCGGTACTGCTCTCCCACGGCACGGAGGTTCACGACCTCGTCGCCGGTGGGACGGGCCTTCGCGTCGGCCCGCACCGCCCAGAGGGGGAAGGCGAAACCGAGGAGGAGGACAACCTCCACGATGACGACGCCGACCTCGATGTGGGTCGAAAAGTGGGAGGTGACCCCTTTGTAGCTCGCGTTCGGATGCTTTTTCCGGCGGAACTTGTAGAGGATCACCCCGAGGAAGATGGACCACCCCACGAAAAGGATGGCCATGAACCAGTGGACCAAGGCCAGCATGTGGTTGCCCACATGCCCGTGTCTGGATGCCACTTCGTGCATCCCGGCTACATCGTTAATCCATTCGATCATTGCGGAGAAAGGGTAGGGTCGCGTTGTTGCGGAAAATCAAGGGGCGGCATCGACCGTCTCGTCGGCGAAGCGGCGCGCCCGCTTCGCGAGATAGACGATGAATCCGAGGAAGGAGGCGAGAACCGAGAACAGCACCACGAGCATGAGGAGGATGGCGGTGTTCGCCGCCATCAGCTCTTGTCCGGAGGCCCCGCTCATGCACATCGGGCAGGCGAGAATGGCGGAATCGAAGAGGGAGACCAGGTTCATCGGTGGAGAGGGGGTGTCAGTGGACGAGAGTGCGGATCTTCTTCAGGAAGCGGATGCCGTAGACCAGCATGCCGAGGGCGCAGACGAGGCTGAGCCAGCCCATCGCCCGGAACATCGTGGGAAGCCCTTCGAAGAGAAGGCACCACGCGCCGAGCCCCGCGAAGAAGAGCGTGCAGATGGTGACGAAGGCGATGTGGAAGTGCTTCAGCGACATGGCAGGGAGACGGGTCAAGGTTTTTCGGTGAGCCAGCCTCTCGTCGTTCCGTGAGTGTCGAACTGCTCGCGGATGGGGTCGATGTCGGCAAAGAGGGACAGGACGATGAGGCCGAAGCAGAAGAGGCAGGTGAAGAGCAGCAGCTTGTAGATCAGCCCCTTCTCGTGGTTGAGGTGCATGAAGATGAGGGCGACGAGGCTGGCCTTCGCCGTGGCGATGGCAAGCCCGAGCAAGACGTCGCCGATGTCGGGTCCCGGAGGGCCGACATCGAACCACGGAACCAGGCCGACGGTCACCGTGACGACGGTGAAGACCAGAAGGGCGATCCCGACGGCGGCATAGGATTTCTTGTGCTTCGAAAAGTCGTGGGTGGCGTTCGCCATGGCGTGGAATGAGAGAGGAGGGTTGGAAAGATCAGAGAAGATACATGATCGGGAAGAGGAAGATCCAGATCAGATCGACGAAGTGCCAGAAGAGCCCCCCGACCTCGACGCGGTTGGCGAGGTGCTCGGGGTTCTTGAGGTAGAGCTTCTTGCCGAAGACGACGAAGAAGAGCAGCACGAGCGCTCCGCCGATGACGTGCAGACCATGGAGCGCGGTCATCGTGAAGTAGATCGCGTAGTAGGTGCCGTAGCGGGGACCGTGGTTGCCCATGAACTTGATCTGGTCGCGCGGGACGACGATCGGCTTCGAGGGACCGTGGTGCCCCTCCCCTTCCCCGCCTCCGGCGTTGGCCTTGGGTTCGCTGGAGTGGACGGCGTCGTGCTTTCCTTCCTCGCCATGGCCGGCCTCGTGTCCGTCGGCGGCGACGTGGACATACTGGACGTTGATGTGCCGGCCGCGGAGCTGCTTGTCCGGGATGATGCCGCCGCGCTCCTTGTAGTAGTCGGCGATCTCCTGGTATTTCTTGTTCTGGGCGGCGAAGAACTGCTGCTTGGCATGGTCGTCGCCGATCACGCTCCACACGACCGAATCGTGCTGCTTCGTCGGAAGGACGAGCTGCAGGTCGACCTCGTGGACCTCGAAGAGGACATCGTCGCTGACGAGCTTGCCCTCGACCTTGACCGCGTCGCGATAGTTGACCGAGGTGTCGGAATGCGCCACGATCTTGCGGGGATTGCCCGAAACCACGAACGGCTCGGCGGCCTCGACCGTCACGGAAGATACGATCGAAACCGGCTTGGGGTTCGCGACACCGGAGGCCAGCTCGGCACGGTAGCGCTGCCGCTCCTTGGTCAACGCGGCGGCCGTCGCCCGCCGGTTCTTCGCGAACCAGGCCTTGAAGGCGGAGCGGGAGCCGATCTCGGTGCCGACGGTGCCCTCGGGACCCGCGACCACTTTGAATTTCGGGAACGAATCGCCTTGGATGTCCTTGAGGACGGCGGGGAGAGCCCCCTGGAGATTGAAGGACAGCTTCTCGCCGTTGAAGCGGATCCGGTCGCTCTTGTCGAGGATGACCCCCTCCATCACCGAATTGTCGGCGAGCTTGATCCCGTGGTGGTGGTTCAGCTTGCTGTTGTATTCCACCGACTTGATGCCCATGAAGACAAGGGCGCAGGCGACGACGAAATACATGTAGAGCTGGTAGCGCCTCCAGTTGCGCTCCTTCAGGGCGACCCAGGCGAAGACGACGCCCACGGAGGAGGCGATGAGGACGAGAGTGTTGATCGCCCCGAGCCAGACGAACTGCTTGTGGACGCTCAGTCCCCAAGGCCATGGATTGTCGACGCCGTCCTGGATGCCGAGACGGAGGAAGATGTAGGCGGAGAAAAGACCGCCGAAAAGCATCACTTCGGAGGCGAGGAAAAGCCACACGCCAAGCTTTGCGTTGTAGAGTCCGGTGTCGCGCCGGGGCGTCACTTCGTAGGGGATCTCCATAGATTCAAATGGTTGAAAGGTGGGATGGGAGCCTGGTCAATGCGCGGGGGCATTCTCTTCCTTCGGCTCGGCGTCGTGCTCCGAACCGACGACGAGGGACGGGTCGCTCTCGAACTGTGGGGTGAAATCGCGTGGTGCTCCGGGCACGCTGTACTCGTAGGGACCCCGATAGACCACGGGATCCTTGGCGAAGTTCCCATGTGGCGGCGGGGTCGGCGTCGCCCACTCCAAGGTGGTCGCATCCCAGGGGTTGTCGCCTTTCGCCTTCCTGCCGAAGAAGGGGCTGAGGAACAGGTTGATGATGAAGGGCACCTGGAAGACCGCCAGGAGCCACGCCGAACCGGAAGTCACGAGGTTGAGGTCGATCATGCGGAAGGGCGCGTCCGGCTCGATGATGTTCAAGGTCTCGGCCAGGTTGGCGAGGAAGCTGTTCGGCTCGGCGAACACCTGGTTGGAGATCTGCTCGTAGGCCCTGCCGCCGTCGAAGGCGCGGCGGTGGAAGCCGGCCATGCCCTGGAAGAACATGGGGGCGAAGATCCCGTTCATGAAGATCAGGGAGGGCCAGAAGTGGAGATGGCCCAGCTTCGTGCTCATCATCCGCCCCGTGATCTTGGGGAACCAGTGGTAGATCCCGGCGAAGAGCCCGAAGATCGTGCCGGGAGCGACGACGTAGTGGAAGTGCCCGATCACGTAATAGGTGTCGTGCAGATGGAGGTCCGGCAGGCTGAAGGCCAGGGGCAGGCCGGTGAGGCCGCCGATCCCGAACATGGGGATGAAGGCCGTGGCGAAGAGCATCGGCACGTTGAAGCGGATCGAGCCGCCCCACATCGAGATGAGGAGCGAGGTGATGAGGATCACCGATGGCACCGAGATCAGCACCGTCGTCGTCTGGAAGAAGGTCGAGACCGCCGGTCCCATGCCGGTGAGGTACATGTGGTGCGCCCAGACGATGAAGGCGAGGAAGCCGAGCACCATCACCGCGTAGACCATGATCTTGTAGCCCCAGAGCGGCTTGCGCGTGTTGCAGGGGATGATCTCGGCGACGATGGCGATGGCGGGGAGGATGAGGACGTAGACCTCGGGGTGGGCGAGGAACCAGAAGAGGTGCTGGTAGAGCAGCGGGCTGCCGCCGCCGGCCGCGTCGAAGGACATCCCGGTGACGTTGAGTCCCGTGGGCACGAAGAAACTCGTGCCGGCGAGGCGGTCCATGAGCTGCATGATCGCCGCCACTTCCAGCGGGGGGAAGGCGAGGAGGAGGAGGAAGCCGGTCACGAGCATCGCCCAGACGAAGAAGGGCAGCCGCATCCACGTCATGCCCTTGCAGCGCAGGTTGATGATCGTGCAGATGAAGTTCACCGCGCCGAGGAGCGACGAGGAGATGAGCAGGGCCATGCTGACGAGCCACTGCGTCTGCCCCGTCCAGAAGAGGTCCCCGTAGTGGAGGTCCGTGGTGGTGGCGAGGGGCGAATAGTTCGTCCAGCCTGCCTTGGCCGCCCCGGAGGGAAGGAAGAAGCTGACGAACATGAGCGCGCCGCCGAGGAGGTAGAGCCAGTAGCTCGCCATGTTCAGGCGGGGGAAGGCCATGTCCGGCGCCCCGATCTGGAGCGGAGTGACGTAGTTGCCGAAGGCCCCGAAGGCGAGCGGAACGATGCCGAGGAAGACCATGATGGTCCCGTGCATCGCCCCGAACATGTTGTAGAGGTCGCCGGTGACCTTTCCTCCGTCGTCGAGCCAAGCCTGGAACCAGGGCCAATCCGCCAAAAGCGGGACGGCGCGATCGGGATAGGCGATGCTCCAGCGCATCACCATCATAAGGAAGAAGCCGAACGCGAGAAAAACAAGCGAGGTGAAGCCGTACTGCAGCCCGATGACCTTGTGGTCGGTGGAGAAGATGTACTTCTTCCAAAATGGATCGTGGTGCTCGTGGTGGTCGTGCCCCCCCTGCGCCTCCGCGTGCTGGTCTGCTGTTGCTGCGCTCATGCCGTAATCTGAAAAAGAATTGGTTTCCGTATCCCCGGGTCGTATGGCGGACACCCTCACCGAACCGCCGCTTTTTTCAAAAGGGAATCCTTCCCGATATCAGAGGGGTTCCCCGGTTTCAAGGTTCACTTTCGCGCCGGAGAGCTGCGCATCGGCCGGGATGGCCAGCAGCTCGGATTCGGTGTAGGGGGCGCTTTGGGCGTTGAACTCCTCCCGCGCGGCTTTGATCATCTCCGTGGTGACCACGCCGTCCTCGCCCTCGGGAAGGGTTCCGAACTCCCGGCGGATGTAGGTGCTGACCTGCGCGATCTTCTCGTCGTTGAGCGTGTTCCACGCCGGCATCAGCTGATTGTAGGTCTGGCCGCCGACCTTGAAGGGTCCGTTGATCCCGTGGAGGAGGATGGCGCCGAGGCGCTTGGTGCCGCCATCGACCCATTCCGATCCGACCAGGGGCGGGAACTGGCCTGGAATGCCCATTCCGGAAGCCTGGTGGCAGGCGATGCAGTTGTTGTAGACCTTCTTCCCTTCGCTCATCCACTTCTCGATCCAGGCCACCTGGGCCGCGGCATCGTCTCCGCCACCGAGCACGGGACGGGGAGCCGGCTTGTAGCCGGGCTGGATGTAGATGCTGTCGCGGAAGCCGTTGCTGGCGGTGAAGAGCTGTCCGCCACCGAGAATCAGGACCAAGGCGCTGACGACGAGCACGGAAAGGCCCGCGCCGCCCCGTCCCGCCGGGAGCAGGGGATCCTCGCGGCGGATCGCGTCGTGGAGCTCCACGGTGTTGATCGTTCCCTGCTGATAGTCGAGGTTCTTGTCGTCGGCGGGTTCCATGCGATGGAGGAAGGGGAGAATCGTACGGGAAACGCTCAGTTCGTGGCGCTGAGCGAGGCGGGGAGGACTTGATCCTTTTTCAAGGAGAGGAGGTAGTCGACGAGGGCGATCGCCTTCGGCGTCGGCTCGTAGCCCTTGCCGAAGGGCGACGGCGTGTAGAGGTGGCGATAGGCGGGCATGGCGCTTTCAGGATCGAGGGACTTGGGATCGAGGAGGTGCCGATGCATCTCCTCGGCAGTGGTGATACGATGGCCGACGTTCGAAAGATCCGGTCCGATTCGTTGATAGCCAAGCGGGGCGTAGGCTTCGTTCGCGTAGTCCTGCGGGCGCGTTTCGCGGGCAAAGCCGCCTTCCTCCCGCCCCCCCCAGCCTGGACGCCACATGTCGGGGCCGGCGTAGGTCGGGCGCACCACCTGGGTATGGCAGTAGGCACAGCCCTCGGCTGCGTAGATCTTCCGCCCGTAGTCGCTCGACCCGTGGCTCTGCAAGGTCCGGTCGGGGTAGACGGCGAGGCCCCCGTCCACCTCCTCGCCCTCGCCATAGGCGATGGGGGCGGCTTGCGATTGTCCCACATAGGGAAGCACGATCAAAGTCAACCACGGCAGCGCGAAGGCGAGCCCCAGCGCGGCGAGCAGTTTCCAGAAGTTGTTCGAATTCATGAAAGGCGTCGTGATCGGGATTCGCGGTCTTCAGGGGACGTCGGCGACGGCGCGGGCGCTGGCCGCCACTCCGGGCTCGGCATGGATCAGGGTAGGTCCGGCCGACTTGCGGCCCTTGCCGAGGAACATGAGAGCGAGTTGATGGAGGAAAATGAGGTTCGACCAGACGATGAGTCCCCAGGCGATGCCGCGTCCTGCCACATAGGCGAGGGAGTTGACGGTCGAGACGGAGAACTTGCGGTCCCACACGGCGAGGTCGCCGCCTTGGGCGATGCCGCCGACAAGGGTGAAGCCGATCAGGGTGGCGATGCCATAGGTACTCAGCCAGAAGTGGCTCCGGATGCGCTTGCCGGAGGGCCATTCCGCTCCGGTGATGCGGGGGACGATGAAGTAGAAGGCCCCGAACATCGTCATGGAGAAGAACCCGTAGATGGCGAGGGCGTCGAGTCCGGCAACGAAGTGGCTGAACTGGAGATTCTTGCCGAAGGCGAAAGTGGAGCTCAGCGCCGAGAGGACCGCATAGAAGGCCAGCATGAGCATTCCCATGACCGTGAAACGGAGCGAGGGACTGTACTCCCACAGCTTCGAGCAGCCCTTGAGGGTGAGCATCAGGTTGACCACCGTCGCGAAGATCCCGACAAGGATGAAGATGGCGGCGGCGCTGCTCACCCCCGGCATCCATGCGGGAAAGGGGCCGCCCATGAAGCGGGCGAAACCCGTCCACCCGGCCAGGACCGCGAGGATCCAGAAGCTGGCCTGGGCCAGCGGGTAGCTGTAGATGGCGCGGCCCGAAATCTTCGGAATGATGTAGTAGGCCACGGCGAGCGCGACCGGCGCCATCCAGAAGTAGATCAGGTTCGAGAGATACCAGGCGTTCGTCCCCGCTCCCATGGCCGGGGCCGAGCCCTTGTTGATGAGGAGGTTCGCGGTGAGGAAGATCCACGGAAACCAGATCGCCGCGCCGATCAGGTAGAGCTCGGAGATGTAGAACAAGCCATTGCGCCGGGAATGGAACATGGGAACGACCCAGACCACGGTCATCGCGTAGGAGATCGCGAAAACCGGCCAGAGCCATCCGGGGAAGTCGAGAAGCGGAATGGAGCGGCTCGCCCCGGTCCAGATCGCGACGACCGCGAGGGCGACGCCGGCGTTCCAGACGTGCCCGGAGACGATGAGGGCCACCGGATGCTGGAGGCGCGAGCGGGTGAGGCGCGCCATGAGCCAGAGCATCACGCCGATTCCCGCCTGCATCGCCCAGCCGTAGACGAGCGCGTTGAAATGCACGGGGAAAAGGCGGCCATAGCCCATCAAGGCGCATCCGTCCCACAGCTCGGGGAAACGGAGCTTCAGCGAGCTCAGGAAGCCGAGCGCCGTCGCGAAGAGCAGCCACGCGGCGGCGCTGGTGAAGAAGAACATCACCGGATAGCGCGCCGAGCGGTCGATCTCGGCCCGCGCTTGCAAATCCTCCGGAGTGGGTTGTGGCACTGTCATAGGTGTTCTCGGAAGCGGTTCACTGCGCGGGAGCGGGAGCCGGAGCGGCAGGTGCCGCCGGGGCGGGAGCTGGAGCAGCCGGCGCGGGTGCAGGGGCGGGAGCGGTGGGTGCGGGAGCTGGCGCAGGGGTGGCGGGTGCCGGAGCAGGAGCTTCGGGTTTCGGCGCTTCCGTCGCCGGAGCGGCTTGCTGCTCCATTTGCTTCAGGAAAGTGGGGGATCCCGGAACGACGATCTCGGTCGCGGCAGGCTTTCCGGGAGACTGGACGAGGGCCGCGAGGGCGGCATCCACCTTCGCCTCGTCGACGAGCGCGGTTTGCGCCTCGGACACCTCGGCGAGATTCGCCCAGCGTTGCTTCGTCGTCTCCGCGGAGAACTCGCCTTCGAAAGCACGGTTCTCCGGGGACTTCGAGCCGAGGCGTCCCGAGAGAATCAGCGCGAGGAAGCCGAACAGCGCGAAGATGAGGACCGTCCAGAGGATCGGTTTCGGGTTGTTGCAGCAGGGTTTGCCGGAATCGTTCATGGAAATGGGACAGTCGGCCGCGGATCAGTTCACCACGTTGAGGGACTCGTCGAGACGCGGATCGCGGCAGGGGAACAAACTTGCCGAAGCGAGTTGTCTCAGGAGGAAGTATCCAAAGATGCCCGCCACCGTGACGAAGGCGAGGATGTCGAAGGCCCAAGCGCCGGGAATGGTCATGGCGATGCCTTCGGCTCCCAGATGGGCGGTCAGGGACGGCCCGCGCTCGGGAACGATGATCCAGTAGAGGTCGAAGGCGTGCATCAGCAGGTTCCACGCCGCGATCCCCGAGATCACGTAGGGCATCTTCTTCACTTGGCGAAGGAGAAGCGCGACGAAGGGGATGAAGAAGTGACCGATGACGAGGAAGACGATGGTGTAGGTGTTCCAGAACGCCGTGTTGCGGGTGAGGAAGAACTTCGTCTCTTCGGTGATGTTCGCGTACCAGATGAGGAAATATTGCGAGAAGGCGATGTAGGCCCAGAAGATGACGAAGGCATGCATCAGCTTGCCCATGAGGTGGTAGTGCTCCATCGTCACCACGTTCCTGAGGTAGCCCGCCTTGCGGAGAAGCGTCAGCAGGATGATGAGGAAGCCCATCGAGTTCAGCGCGGCCCCGGCAAAGAGGTAGACGCCCCACATCGTGGAGAACCAGGCGTAGTCGAGGCCCATGAGCCAGTCGAAGACGAGGAAGGTCCAGGCCGTTGCGAAGAAGAGGAGCAGCCCGCAGCTCCAGCGGCGCATCCAGCGGAACCACTTCGGATCGCCGTCCCGGTCCTGCTTGAGCGACCATCCGCGGAGGAGGAAGGCGATGCCACCGAGGACGACGAAGTAGAAGACGTGGCGCACCCACCAGAAGGTCTCGTTGAGGTAGCTCCGCTTCTTGAAGAGGAGGGCCGCGTCATGGAGAAAGTGCTTGTCGACGAGGGTCGCCGTGGCCCCGTCGTCGCTGAGGTCCTCCTCGGCGAGCTTTGCGGACTTCTTCTCGAGTTCGGCGATGCGGCGCTCGAGATGGAGACGATGCCCCGGGCTGGGCGAGGCCACTTCGGCGAGATCCCTTTTCGCCGCTTCGACGGCGGCCTTGGCCTCGTCGATCTTGGCCGTTTGCGTCGCGATGTAGCCGGCTTTCTCCTTTTCCGCCGCCTCGACGGCGTGGTGCAGAGCCGCCTTGCGCTGCGGGAACCATTCCCAGAGGGCGTCGCGGAAACCGAACCACGAAACCAGAAGGGGCAAGGCGAGGAGAAGCATGAAGGGAATCAGGCTCGCCAGATTCTCCATGAGACGGCGCACCACCGTCCCCCACCCCGAATTGCTCGCGTGGTGGAGCATGGTCCAGAAGAGTCCCCCCACGGCGAGCGAGAGGAAGAAGATGACGGCGAAAAGCCAGCTGTAGGCCATCGCGCCAGCCTTGTCGGGCATGGCGAGACGCAGGATGATGAAAAGCAGCAGCCCGCCGCCCCCGACGCCCAAGCAGACGCGCTGGAGCAGGGCGGGGATTTTGAAACGCTCCCCGTCGCGGTAGTCGTCTCCGTCTTTGAGTCCAGCCATAGATCTTGCAGCGGTTGAAAAGGAATTGCGATCAGTTGCCCGCGGCGGCTTGCAGTCCGCGGAGATAGGCGACGATGGCCCAGCGATCGCTTACGGAGAGAACGCCGTTGTAGGGCTCCATGAGGCCTTTGCCATGGGTGATGGTCCAGAAGAGCTGCCCCTCGGGCATTCCCTTGACGCGAGGATCGATCAGATTGGCGGTCGGAGGAATCGCCCAGTATTTCGAAACGATTCCGGCGCCGTTGCCGGACTCGCCATGGCAGGGGGTGCAGGTGATGCGGAACCGCTCCTTGCCACGGGCGAGGAACGCCTCGTCCATCTTCAGCTCCTCGGGAAAGCCTTTGCCGTAGAAATCGCCGAACAGCCCCGTGTTGTAGTAGTCCGATCCGCGCGAGTAGTCGAGGCGGCTACCGACGAGGTTCTCGCCGGGCAGGTCGTGGCCGAAGGGAATGGTGCCCTCGACCGGCTTCCGGGCGCCCTGCCCGTTCTCGAAGAAGGAGCTCGGCTTCTGCGCCTTCAGCTTGTACTGGTTGTCCATGTCGGGGAAGAGCATGAACGGCGGCGACGAGAACTTCTCGCCGCGCGGCCCGATGGCCAGGGCGACGGTGATCGAAGCGATCGCGAGAATGAGGAAAAACCAACGCATGTGCCAGGGTCCGGTTCAGTAGTTCACTTCCTCGATCTTGCCCGCGCCGATCTCGGCGAGGAGCTCCTTCGTTTTCTCCCGCTTGAACTTCGGATCGCGGGCCTCGATCACGAGGAGGAAGCCGTCGTTCGTGGATTTCGCGAAGAGAGGCGAGTTGAAGAGAGGGTGGTTCCAGCGCGGCAGGAGGATGAGGCTGAAGAGCCCGATCACCGTCGCGAAGGCGGAAAGCAGGATGGTCAGCTCGAAGGTGACCGGGAAGAACGCGGGGATCGTGAAGAGGTTCGTCGGCTTGTCCTGCACCACGGTGGGGTAGAGGGTGACCTGGGTGAAGAACTGCATCACCAGCGCCGTGAGGGAGCCGGTGATCCCCCCGCCGAGGACGATGGCGGAGAGCCAGCTTTTCCCGAGGCCCATGGCGTGGTCCATGCCGTGGACGGGATAGGGCGTGTGGACATCCCAGCGGCGGAAGCCCGCGTCGCGGATCTTCTCGGCGGCGTGATAGAGATGCGAGGCGGACTCGAATTCCGCGACGTAGCCGAAAAGCTCGTTCGAACTGGAAGATGGATTGCTCACGATTCCTGCGAAGTTGGGGATTCCGGTCTTATTTCGCCGCGACCCGGCGTTTTTCCTTCAGCCGCTTCCAATCGGGATAGTGGGGATCCGAATCGGGCAGCACCCCCTTCACCTCGCTGATCGCGATCACGGGGAGGAAGCGGATGAAGAGGAGGAAGAGCATCATGAACATGCCGAAGCTGCCGCCGAAGAGGAGCTTCTCCACCCAGGAGGCCGAGTAGTAACCCCACTGGCCGGGGAGGAAGTCGCGGGCGAGCGAGGTCGGGATGATGACGAAGCGCTCGAACCACATCCCGAAGTTCACGAAGTTCACGACGATGAAGACCATCCAGAGGTTGTGCCGCGACCACTTGAACCAGAAGACCTGCGGAGCGATCACGTTGCAGAAGAACATCGCGTAGTAGGCCCAGGTGTAGGGACCGGAGAGGATGCGCATGTGGAAGGCGTCCGTCTCGAACGCGTTGGCGCTGTAGTAGCTGATGAACAGCTCCATGATGTAGGCGTAGCCGACGATCGTCCCCGTGAGGAGGATGATCTTCGCCATGTTGTCGATGTGCTTCGCGGTGATGAGGTCCTCCAGACCGTAGAGCTTGCGCACCGGAAGCATCAGGGTCAGCACCATGGCGAAGCCGCCGAAGATCGCGCCCGCGACGAAGTAGGGCGGGAAGATCGTGGTGTGCCAGCCCGGCACCACCGAGGTGGCGAAGTCGAAGGACACGACCGAGTGGACCGAGAGCACCAGCGGGGTCGAAAGGGCCGCGAGGATGAGGTAGGCCATCTCGTAGTGGCGCCACTGGCGGTTGCCGCCGCGCCAGCCGAGGGCGAAGAAGCCGTAGAGCTTTTTCGCGAGGCCCTTGCCGCGGTCGCGAAGGGTCGCGAGGTCGGGGATGAGGCCGATGTACCAGAAGATGACCGAGACCGTGAAGTAGGTCGAGACGGCGAAGACGTCCCAGAGGAGCGGGCTCTTGAAGTTCTGCCAGATCCCGTTCGAGTTCGGAATCGGAGCGAGGAACCAGACCATCCAGAAGCGACCGACGTGGAAGCCCGGGAAGATCCCGGCGCACATCACCGCGATCAGCGTCATCGCCTCCGAGGCCCGGTTCACCGAGGTGCGCCACTTCTGCCGCGTCAGGAAAAGGATCGCCGAGATCAGCGTACCGGCGTGTCCGATGCCGATCCAGAAGACGAAGTTCACGATGTCCCAGCCCCAGGCGACGGGATGGTTCATCCCCCAGACCCCGACCCCCGTCGAAACGAGGTAGACGAGGCTGAAGAGAAGGCAGAGGAAGCCGCAGACCGAGGGCACGAAGAGCACCCACCAGATGAGGGGTTGCCGGTTCTCGACGATGCCGCAGATCCGGTCGGTGATCCAGCCGAGGGAGCGGTGGTTGAGCACGAGAGGCTCGCGTGCCACCCCTTCCGCTTCGGAGGGATGCACGGCCGCGTTCGCTTTGGAAAGATTTGCCATGGTCGGAAAGGACTCGGATCAGTGCATCTGGGAGGTCACGGTGCCCACCAACTCCGCCCCCGGCATCTTGGGGTTCGGGTTCTTGATGCGGGCCAGGTAGCTGGTCCTCGGACGGGTGCCGATATACTTCAGGAGATCGTAGTTGCGAGGGTTTTTCTTCGCCGCGTTGATTTTGTCGTTCGGATCCTTGAGGTTGCCGAAGGTGATGGCGCCGGCGCCGCAGACGTCCTGGCAGGCGACCGAGAACGAGCCCGTCTTCACCTGGACGTCCGCCGAATCGCGCGCCGCCGCCTTCGCCGCGATCTTCGCCGCGTTGATGCGCTGCACGCAGTAGGTGCACTTCTCGATGACCCCGCGCATCCGCACGGTGACGTTCGGGTTCTTCTGCAGGCGCTGGGTCGTGGTGGCGTTGCCCGCCGCGGGAGCGAGGGGACCGAGCTCGAGCTGGTCGAGGGGGCGCTTGTTGTAGTCGTAGTAGTTGAAGCGACGCGCCTTGTAGGGGCAGTTGTTCGCGCAGTAACGGGTGCCGATGCAGCGGTTGTAGGTCATCGAGTTGAGACCGTCGCTGGTGTGGGTCGTGGCGTTGACCGGGCAGACCGTCTCGCAGGGGGCGCTCTCGCACTGCTGGCAGGAGACGGGCTGGGCGATCATCTCGATCTGATCGTCGTCGACGGGACGACGTCCCGGCTCGATCTTCGTCTTCTCCTTGCCCGCGATGTAGTCGAAGACGTTGCCGAGCTCGGCCACGGTCTCCTTGTCCTTGGGGCTGGTGAAGTAGCGGTCCATGCGGACCCAGTGCATTTCGCGGCCGTTGATGACCTGCTGCTTCCCGACGATGGGGATGTTGTTCTCCGCCTGGCAGGCGATGACGCAGGCATTGCAGCCGGTGCAGGTGTTGAGATCGACCGTCATCGCCCACTGGTGGTGGGGGTCGACGCGGAATTCGTGGCCGGCCAAGGTGCCGACGATCGGTCCTTCCGGAACCTTGGCCCCCATGTAGTCGACGCCTTTGTAGAGCGACTGGTTCTCCGGAATGTGGCTGTCCATCCCCTGATACTGCGCGAAGGTCGGATCCTTCTTCAGCATCTCGACGGTGCCTTCGCGGGCGATGGCGCGCCCCTCCATGCTGTAGTGCTCCGCCGTGAGCGCGAGCGGGTGCTTGCTCCCGAGTTTGCGGTGCAGCACACCGGTGACCACATAGGGTTGGGCGGTGGTGAGTAGAGGGTAGGCATTGAACCCGACACCCTTGCTTGCCGTGCCGGTGGCAAGATCGCCGTAGTAGCCCACCGCGAGACTCACCGCGAAGTCGGCATGTCCCGGCGAACGCAGCACCGGCGCCTGGACCTTGCGGTCGCCCGCGAGGAATTCAACGAGATCGCCGTCCTCGAGGCCGAGCTCGGCGGCCGTCGCGAAACTGATGAGGGCGGCATTGTCCCAGGTGAGCTTGGTGATTGGATCCGGCGCCTCCTGGAGCCAGCCGTTGTTCACGAAACGACCGTCGTAGACGGAGCTGCTCACCGTGAGAGCGACCTCCAATCCCTCCGGATGGGGGAAATCGGGAATCGCCGCCTTGGCCAGCGCCGCCGTCTCCGCCGCGGGATCGCCGGAGAGCGTTCCGGCGGGCAGCTTCACGTCCGGAGCGTAGCCGTCGCGCAGCGTCGCGACCCAGTCCTTGCCGCCAAGCGCCGCGTAGGTCGCCTTCACTTTCGCCAGCAACGCCGCGCTGGAGGCGTCCTCCTGCATGAGAGAGAGCAGGAAGCGATCCACCGATACCCCGCCCCAGAGCGGATCGATCATCGGCTGCTGCACGGAGTAGACGCCGGAGAGACTGAAGTGATCGCCCCAGGCCTCGAGATAATGGGCGCCGGGCACGTGCCATGTCGCGATCTTGGCCGTCTCGTTGAGCGAGCAGCCGAGATGGACGAGATCCTTGAGCCCCTTGAGCTTCCCGCCGATACCAAGGTTCGACGGCGCATCGAAGGCGACATCGCCCTCGTTCAGCACAAAAAGCGTCTCGATCTCCTTTTTGTCGATCGCGGAAGACAGCGCCTCGATGCTCTCCAAGGCGGGCAGGGCATGGTCGACGAGAGAGATGAGCGGCCCGTAGGCCCCGAGCGCCCGGTTCGCCGCCGCCACGAGGAAATGGACCTCCGCCGAATGGCGTCGACCCGCCAGAAGAATCGCCTTGCCCTTCGACGCCGCGAGATCGGCGGCGCACTCCTTGATCCAGGGAAGGTTGTAGACCGCCGGAACGAGCCGCGAAGCCACGGCGTCGGCCAGCCCGGTCAGAGCCGCATCGCCGAGCAGCGCGCCCAGCTCCTTCGCCACCAGAGCCGTCACCGGGAGGATCTGGGAGGAGGCGATGCGGTAGCGATGGTCCGCCATTCCACCCGTCTCCGTGAAGGCGGCCTCGACCGTGTAGAGACGCCCGACTCCTTCGGCACGCTCGGGATCGCGGGTCGAGGCGAACTCGCGGATGGGATCCTCGCCCACCGGATCATACCCGAGGAAATCGCAGTCCAGGGAAAGGATCCGGTCCGCCCCCTTCAGGTTCACCACGGGAAGGACTCCCTCGCCGTAGAGCGCCGCGGACGCCGTCTTCGCACCCGACGAAGCGAGCGCCTCATGCGAAAAGACACGCACCCCTGGCAGGGCTTGGGCCAGATCGGCAAGCAAGGACTTCCGGGTCGGCGAGGTCGAATCGGACAGCAGCACCCCGACCTTGGCACCCGACTTGGCTTCACGGAAAGGCTTCAGAAAGGTCTCCTCGAAATCCCGTGCCGCCGTCTCCTTGCCCCCTTTGCGATAGCCCTTGGAGCGATCCTGATCGTAGAGATCCAGAATCGAGGCTTGGGTGAAGGCGGTCGACCCACCACTGGTCGCGGGATGGAGCCGGTTTCCGTCCACCTTCGTCGGACGTCCCTCGTGCGTCGTGACGACGAGCGGGTCGCAGCCGAGCCCGCCAAGACGCGGCTTCGCGGTGGAATAGTAGAGCGCCTTGCCGGGAATGATCCACTCGACATGCTCGTTGTAGGGGACGAGATGCTCGAGAGGGCGGCTGCACGCCACTCCGAAGCCGGCGAGGGCGGTCGAGGCCCCCATCAGCTTCATGAAGCTGCGGCGCGAGGTCTCGTCGAGCTCCAGCTCCTGAGCTCCCTGGGGAAACTCGCGCTCCAACCAGCCCCTGAACTCCGTCGACCCCTCCAGCTCGCCGAGACTCCGCCAATGGATCCGGGAAGACGCCTCCTCGGCCGGGTGATGCCACTTACGCTTCATTCGCAATTCGTTCCGATTGTCGTTCCAGCCTTGAAATCAATGGTGGCAGGCGGCGCAGTCCTGCGGAGGATGGACCCCCCATGCCTTTTGGAGATGGGCACCGATCAGCTCGCGGCTCCAGGCCTTGCCCGCGTCCGCCTTTTTGAGATCCTCCGCCGAAGCCGACGTCTTGCCCGCGACATAGGCGTAGAAGGCATCCGGATCCAGATCCTCCGCCTTCCAGTCCAGATTGGTGATTTGATCGAGAGGGCGAAGCACCTTCTCCGGACTGCGGTGGCAATCGAGGCACCAGCTCATGCTCAAGGGTTTGGCGTGGTAGACCACCGGCATCTCATCGACGCGACCGTGACACTCGACGCAGCTGACGCCGCGGTTCACATGGGCCTCGTGGGTGAAGTGGGCGTAGTCGGGAACCTTGTGAAGCTGCACCCACTGAATCGGCTGCCCCGTGTACCCCTCGTGATTCGGATCCATCGCCTGGCGGAGAGGCTCCAGCTTCGGCGAGTCCGACTTCACCTTGCCCGGACCGTGACAGCTCCAGCAGACCTGCGCCGCCGGAATGTTCGAATGGGGCGAGTTCTCCACATGGCTGTGGCAGTAGCGGCAATCCATCCCGAGCTGCCCTGCGTGCAGGCTGTGGTCGAAGGGAATCGGCTGCTGCGGCATGTAGCCCACCCGCGTGTATTTCGGAGTCCAGGAATACCAGGCAACAGCCATGGCGCACGTTCCCAGCGCGCCAAGGCACACGAGGATTTTAATCGCCAGGAGATTCGTCCAACGGGGGAAAATATTGCCCATGTCGTAGCAGGAGAACTGCCACTAAATCGCTTGTGAAAAATTTCACAAGCGATTTTTCGGGGGAAAAGCACTCTCTCGGAGAAAGAGGCGGAGGTCATCTCCCGCGCCCCGCTCCATGGCGTCCACCGCCCGCCGTTGGCTTCGCCCACCCTATCCAAACGCGCTTCCGAAGCCTTGCAGAAGGGATCCCAACTCCTTGATTTCCAATCAAATCCCTGTCCAATCCAAGACTCAGGGGCGGAACTCGCTCACTTGCCCGTTGTAGGGGTTCACTTGCAGACAGACAAAATTATCAGGGCTGCTAGATTTGGCTGCTCCCTCGCCTTGAACAAGAGTGATGTACCAGGTGTCTCCGTTGGATGTGCGGTGAGGCAGGTCGGTGGAGCCATCGGGCCGGAACCGGAACGCGACGTAATCTGCCATTCGGTTCATCCCACCTTCCCCGATGGGAGCCTCGTAACTGCCCGCCGTTGGCGAAGAGTACCCATATTTTTTATCTTTTGCCGAAGCTCCGCTTGCCTTTGGATCGATCAAAGGGCTCAAATCCTCGTGAATGACAACGGGCATCCGAATCCGGAAAAAAGTGCTGATCGGAGCCAAATCCCCGTCATGGTTGTACTGGAACAGTTGATACGCGCCAAACAACTCCTCCGTTCGAGCCGCATCGGGATCGCTCATCTTGAAGAAACGAACCTCCACGTCGGCACTTTTGGAAACGGCGATCTGCTGAGCATAGGTCAGTTGATTTCGCAATAGCGTTCCCTCTCCCGTCAACGTGTTGGCACTAATCAAGCTGAAGAGATTTGGAGCTGCGAAAGCCAGGAGAAGCCCCACTACACCGAGCACAACCATTAGCTCGATAAGGGAAAAGGCCGCACGATTCGGTTTGATGTTCTCTTTCATGGCGATCCGTTGACGAAGTCTAGGAATGGATTGATTTCCGCCGGGGGTCTCTCAGGTGCTCCACTTGGAGCTTCTCAGCATCACAAGCGAACTGAAAATCTTGTGACTTATATTCAGCTCGCTCAAGCGCTCGGCCACTTTGCTGACATCCTCCGCATAGTTCTGCGTATTCTCGAACAATCCTTGAATTGCAGAGCCCAATTCGTTCGGCATGTTGCTTCCCTGCTCGAGTCGCACCGCTGCATTCTCATCAATCGCGATCATGGTCACCCTGACCAAAGGCGGAACCTGCTGGGCGAACTCCGACCGTCCCTCGCCCTCATCGTTCGAGTCATAGACAAATTTCGGCGCGATCATGCTGTAGGTTTCCTCTCTGGAATCCACCCCGACTTCCAGAGAGTCCCTCGGGGTCACGATAATTGCGAGGATGTTTTCGGCCAAGGGGTTCAAGTGCTCCTCGAACGAACCCGTTCCAACCCCGGCGCTCTGCTTGAACCATTTTGTGAATTCCTGTCGGCTGTTATTCTTGAGTTCCTCCTGACCATCCGCAAAAACCTGGTTCGACTCGGCCGGCGGCCTGAACTCCATCAACCGGAAGCGATAGCGCTCTCCACTCCGTATGAAGCGGGGACGGAAGGCACCGTCTCCACCAAAGGCGACAAAATACCCTCGCCCGTTGAATAGATTGTTCAAATTCCGATATTCATTCGAAAATCCAAGGGGCGCCTGAAAGAAAATCGCCTTGCCCACGGGAGTCTGGGTTCCGCTCGCTCCCAGGGAGGGCGCCTCGATAGACAGAAAGTGAAGTTCGGATGCCCTGAAATAGCCATCCGGAATGCCGTCGTTATCCTTGTCGCGCAACTCCCAATATGTGTTGAGCGAAGCTTGCCCAATATTCTTCGTCATGGCATCGAAAGCCACTCGCGCCTCCCGGAACTGACTGACCCTAGCCTCGGAGAACCTCCAGCTTTTCTGGATCTGGTCCAACAACACGGTGAGCATGAGCATCAAGACAGAGAGAATCCCCATCGCCACCATCAACTCGATGAGCGAAAACCCCCTTCTCCGCAGTCTATTCGGTAACGAGTTCATTGCGCAGTCTCTATCGGCCTCCTGTTTTATTGACGAAACGCCTGCCCCATCTTCACGACATTGGTCTGGTAGGTCTTGATCATCCCTCTATACTCCTCGCTCCAATCGAACTCGTTCGCCAGCCCGGAGACGGCGGCAACCTCAATGACGACGGGGCGAAGCAGCCCGTTCACCGTATCCCCCTTGTCGAAGGAGACACCATCGAACCTTCCCCCGCCCACGCTCTTTGGGAAATGGCCGCCCGGCTCCGGCAAGGTAATCTTTGCGGTGTATACATGAGGGAATGAACCCTTCTTCCTCTCCTCGGGAACACTTCCCTGGCTCTTGCTGTCGCTGAGCTCCTCCCCTTGGCTGTCGAAGAAGATCTCCATGCTGTCGTACTCATCGAGGGCATCAAAATCTGCCATCTGCAGCTCATTCAGGACCTGCTGGTGAATTCTGCCGATGATTGCCTCATCTCCTGCCTCGCGCATCGTTTCGATGCCCTGGGGAATCATCCCCATCAACGTCGCGACTGCTACGGCAGCGATCGCCATCGCAATGGTCACCTCCACAAGGCTGAAACCTCGACATTGTAGATTCTTCCTGAACACGTGGGCTATATTCATCTTGCACATCCCTCCTTGTTAGATCCGATCCATGCTTAGGGAGCAAAGCGCCGGGGGTTGATCACACGAAAACGATAATACTCGTCGATCGATTTGGACGCGGGATTGGCGAAATCCACCATCTCACCATTCGGATCCACATAGCGCTCGACAATCGAGGAGCCTCGGTACTCCGCCTGCACCGTGTCGATCTCGGGGCGCCAAGTCCCATAGTCCGCATCGGCGTCCCTCCGCCCCTGCTTCAGCACTTGCGCACGGTAATGGACCTGGAAGGTGTTCGACTTCGTCGTGAGACGCGCCTGGATATTCGTATAAGGACGCTCGCGCGAATTGTCGCCGACAAGGGAATGGTCCCGCCAGTATTTTCCGTCCTCCATCTGGGGAACCCGGCCATCCTTCGTCACCTGCGGCGTATACGTCCCGATCGACCCCTTGGTCTGGCCCAGACGCCGGGACACTTCTTCCGGAACAAGATGGATCTCGCATATCTCCGTGGCGGATTTAAAGACATCCCGTCCCTTTTTGAAACGTTGCTCCGTGAATTGCTTCAACGTATCGTCCTCGACGATAGCCGCGCGCAGCCGCCTTCCCTGAAGTGCCCCTCCATAGGGATTGTCCTTCCAATGATAGCCCTGTCCACGTCCGTAATCGTGCTTATAGCTGTGATGCCACTCCTTCGGCACGCAAAGCATGAACTCGGAGCGGAAGACTCCGCGCAGAGCCGTGTCCCGATGGACGTGGAGGAAGGGAACGATCTCGAAGTTCATGTTGATCTTCCCCGCTGTCGAAAGAGGCTCGCTGATGGCGTAGGGCTCGACCACCGGCATCCAGAAGAAATCCATGATGAGGTGATCGGGCGGCGACTTGGCGCCGGGATGGGTCGAGTAGCCGTTTCCAACCACGTTGGGCCTGAACAGAAGGGTCTGCCACGGCTTGGGTGGAAGCTCCTTCAGTCCTGTGGGCAGCGAACCGAACATGCCTGGCCCGGAAACGATGCGGTTCGGGGAGAAATAGGCCGGCCCCCCCGCTTCGGCGAGATCCACGCTGCTGAAATAGGGATATTCCCCGTAATTCCTCCGCTGATCCCAGAAATCGACGATTTCCTGCGTGAAACGGGTCCGCAGCGAATGGACGTTTCCTTCGTCGGGCTTGTTGATGTAGGGGCCATCGACCATCAGACCGGAGCCGTTGTCGAAATCCCCGTATAGCTGGACGTCTTCCGACTTGTAGTCATTCCCGCCCGTAAAAGCCAAGGGAATGGCGTCGCGGTAAGGTGCAACTTTCTGGCTCGGCTTATGCGGCGCCATATTCTCCGGCAAGTCGGGGATGATGAGAAACGGTTTGTTGGCCGGATTGTCGGTCTGATACCCCGCAATCGCGACCCCGGCAGACGTGGTCATGGAATGGGCCATCATATCACTGCCATAGTTGCGATGTTCCTTGAATACCACATTGGCAGGGGAAATCGCGGGCATGGAGGCAGCGATGCGCGCATCGCCGTGCGGAATGCCCACCGACTGCACCACGTCTCCGGGGCGCACATAGGTCACGCCGCTATCCCAATGGCTGACGACCATGGCCATGCGACCGCGGTTGCCCCATCCGCTCCGATCGCTCGGCTCCTTGACGGCAACGGGGGATCTGCCTGTCCCGGGACGCCGCGTCGCCTTGGAGATTGACTGGGAAGTGGGATTCCCAGGGTCCGCCGTCAGGCTGGCCAGTTCAACGGCATTGTGGGAGTCATGCGAAAGTTGATTGAATTCGTTGATGTGGCCGGTGAACCCCGGCGAAAGCACTGGAGCCGTCACCGTGAAGGGCGGAAACTCCACTTCGATCTCTTGAACGAGTTCGACAGGGGAGTCGGATGCGGAGTTCTCGCAATGAACTCCACCATTGAAAAACTTGAAATTCACTGTCCCCCCTGAAAAGGAAAGCTGTGGCGATCCAGCCCCCCCTCCAACTTTGAAAGGTACCGTGACCAGATCGTAACGGTAGGATTGTTGGATGTCCGCCGGATTTCCGGTCACCTTGCGCGTTACCGCACTCAAGGCGTTCTCGATCCTGCTTCCATCGTACCCCACGTCCAGAGGGGTCAGCCGACAACGGATTCCTCCGCTCAATATCTCATTGTTTTTGGCCAACTGCCACCAGACATTGCGTCCATCCGCGGGTTGCGCCCCCTGATGTGCAGACATCATGTAGCCAAAGGACAGCAACCCCCCCCAGGAGCGCCCTCCGCCTTGCCGGTTCGGCTTCGCCCAGTTGGTCGCCCAGATGAATGTATCGGAAGGACCAGCATGACCATATCCTCCTTCGAAACCGAGAAACCCTTCCGCGCCATCGGCTCCACTGAACCTCATTCCATCCTCCCTCTTGATATGGATCTCCATATCCGGATTGATCGACCCCCAACCAATACTCGGGCAAAACAAATCGAAGAGGAAGGAAGCCTGGACGAGACGTTCCCCCCCCTGCAGGCGCGTGATCCCTGCCGTGAAGTTGGCCGTGTTAAGCGATCCACGATTGAATTTTGCCGTACTAGGATTTGAAAGGACTGCGCTACGATAGTCGGGATCGAGGAAAGCAAGCTGCCAATTCCATTGGGAAGGATCGAACGCAGCTTGAAATTCATCTGGATTGGATGTCTTCAGATCCTTCAACCATTGCGGCCAACCCGCCTCGTTGGATGGAACAATGCCCGGCGGCATTGGCGGCAAATTGGTGAACAGGTTGCCCGAAGGCGCCTCCACCACCCCGCGGTTATGCTGCGTCACCCCCGGAAAGAGGGCCGCGGATGCAACTCCAGGCATCGCCGCGCAGATGGCGTGGATGTGCGCGCCCGAAAGCGTGTAGAAACGACCCATCCCCTTGGTGTCGGACGATCCCACCTTGATTCGGATCGGAGTCACTTGACCATGGCCCTTGTGTCCAAATCCCTTCTCGTTGAAGTCGCGGGGGTTGGTGTAGGTATAGTGATTGTTCGTGTTCTCCCTCTGAAAGGCCTCGGTAAAGTCCCGGTACAGCGTGTCGTCGTGCAGATTGGTAGAGCGGATGTAGTCGAAAAGCAGCGTCGCCAGCTGCGCCACCCCATCCGGACCGTATTTCGCAGGGCTCGAGAAACTCCCTCCATAGCCGGGGATCGGTTTGTCGAGGAGCGTGAGCAAGTAGTCGTAGAGCTCCCGATTCCGGGGGATTTCCTTGTAGTCATGCGAGGAGCTGTCGGCTTTTTCGCGCTTGAAGATGTATTCGTAGCGAGGATATCCGTCCGCTCCATTGTTGCGTCCCATCGAAGAGCAGAAATGGATGAGCTGGTCGAAGGGGGTGAGACGGTTCCGATAGCTCTCGCTGCCTGAGGGACTGTTGTAGATCGGCCAAATCGCGATCCTCGGCTTGTTGAAGAGATTCGTCTCCGGCGCGCGGCTACTGACGGTAATAAAGAACTTCGCCCTCTCCAGATAATCGCTCAACTCCTCCGGAGGAATGGGTCTGCCTTTGGCATCGGGAAACTCGTGGGGCGTCCGGTCGGCCCGCATGATGACATCGTCGAGCGAAGGGAAGAGGGGTTCCGTATCGGCGACGAGACCATTCATCTCCTTTGGGTCGTTGGTATTGATGACCCTCGTGCCCGACTCCGATCCTCCGCCGACGACGCGGGGAACGACCTTGTAGAGCATCTCCATGGCGTCGCGGTCCATAACGATGTCGAGCACGCCAGGAGCGAGCGCCGGACTCAAATGAGTCGTCGCGGGATGTCCAGGATAGCGCTGCCACTCCTTCTGCGCCGGCTGGTGCCTGCCCATGTCCATGTCCAGATCCCCTCCCGCCTTGGGCACATCCCAGGCAAGCCCACCCGCGTGGGTGTTGATGTTGAGCTTCGACGTCTCGTCGTCGGCCCAGAAGGCGAAGCGAGCCACGATCGGATTCTCCGCCGATGGGTTCCCATCACCTGAAATGGGGCTGAACCGATCCCCCGCCAAGACACCAAACGTACCGTCGGCCAGTTGATAGATCCATCTCACCGGCATGGCCACATGTGGCGCCTTGACGATCCCAGCCGCCTTTTCACCCACGACCCCCTGCTCGGTCAGGGCCAAGCCATCCTGCTCGATGTCGTTGTAGCGGAAGCCTTCGACTCCTTTGTCGTCGCTGCCAAGCTCCTTCGGCCATTCAGGGAGTATCGCCGCCGCAGGATGGACGATGGGGTAGTAGACCTTTTCGCCCCGGATTACAGGCTCGTTGAGATCGACGAAATGTTCGGGCTTCGAACTCCATCCTGCAAGATCGTCGAAATCCGCCTTGAAGTCCTCCCACCTGCCTGTCTTCATCACGTCGTCGGAATACAATTTGAACGCATCGCTTTCCTGGCCATTGGAATACCACGTTCTAATGGCCCCGGGCTGGGAGGCCCACGCCCTGACCTCCCCGCCCGTCTGCACCGTCGCCTCTCGGATCTGCGCGATGACGAAGTTCACGGCCTGCTCGCCGACCTGCTGGGCCTGGAGGCCCTGGGAATAGACGTTGGAGGCGCGGTGCTCGCTGCTGGCCAAGGAGAAGAAGGTCAGCACGAGGATGGTGGTGAGGGCCATCACCGTGAGGACCGTGACGAGGGCGACGCCTTTCCGGCGCTCCTTCCGTTGTTTAAGGCGGGGGCGGCTCGGATCGAAGGTTTCCGGGAGTTTCATGGCTTCGAAGGGGTGGAATCCAAGGACAAAGAGGAAAACGAGGGCTTCGCTTCTGACGGCGCTTTACGATGTAAACTGAAGGAAATACAAAGACAATACAAGACAATTTTCGCAAATCGGCGATTTTTTTGCCCATACAATGTATTTACGAGGGCTTTTCCAAGCCCCCATGGGAGAAAAGGGGTGGAGGAAAGCCCCGCCCCTGCCGTCAGCGTCCCATCGCCTGGAGCCTCTCCACCTCGCGGATGAATCCTGGGTAGCTCGTCTCGATGCATTCCGCCCCGTGGATCACGGTCTCGCCCTCGGCGAACAAACCGGCGATGGCGAAGGACATGGCGATGCGGTGATCTCCGAGAGAGTGGATCTCGGCCCCCTTCAGAGAGGCTCCGCCGACGATCTCCATGCCGTCGGCGAACTCGTCGACGGTCGCGCCCATGCGGCGCAGATTTTCGGCGACGACGGAGATACGGTCGCTTTCCTTGACCCGCAGCTCCTGGGCGTCCCGGATGACCGTTTTGCCCTCGGCGAGAGCGGCGGCGACGGCGAGCACGGGAATCTCGTCGATCAAGGTGGGAATTTCGGCACCTCCGATCTCGGTCGCCTTGAGCCCCTGTCCAAGAATCTCGATCGTGCCCATCGGCTCGCAGCCGGATTCGTCGATACGCTCGACGATCTTCGCGCCCATGCGGGTCATCACATTCAGAATGCCGGTGCGGGTGGGATTGAGACCGACGTCGTGGATCACGAGTCGCGATCCTTGGCGCGCGGCCGCCGCGACGATCCAGAAGGCGGCGCTGGAGATGTCTCCCGGCACCTGGATGTCGCGCGACTCGGGCGTCTGCCCGCCCCAGATCGAGACGGTGTTCCCCTCGCGGACATTTTTCACGAGGAGGTAGTTGAGCATTCGCTCGGTGTGGTCGCGAGAGAGATGCGGCTCGCTGACGCTCGTCTTGCCCTCGGCGGCGAGCCCGGCGAGGAGAATCGCACTTTTCACCTGGGCACTGGCGACAGGAGAATCGTAGTGGATGGCGGTCAGCTTCGGCACGCCCCGGACCTTGATGGGCGGGGTGCAGCGCTCTCCCTTGCCCGCGATGCGCGCGCCCATCCGCTCGAGGGGGACGGCGACGCGGTTCATGGGCCGCTTGGAGAGCGATTCGTCGCCGGTCAGGGTCGTTTCGAAGGGTTTCGAGGCGAGGAGGCCGGCGAGGAGGCGCATCGACGTGCCGCTGTTGCCGCAGTCGATGGGCCTGCCGGGATCCTTGAACTCGCCACGGCAGCCGTGGACGCGGATGTGGGTGCCCCCGGCCCCCAGTTGCTCGATCTCCACCCCCATGGCGGAAAGGGCATGCATGGTCGCAAGGCAGTCCTCGCTGGCGAGGAAGCCGGTGATCTCGCAGGGTCCGTTCGAGAGGGCGGAGAACATCAGCGCCCGATGGGAGATGCTCTTGTCGCCTGGAACGGTGAGTTCCGCGGAGAAGTCCTTGACTCGTTTGACGCGAAGATCGGCCATGCTGATGGGAAAAGTGAGGGAGGACGCGAGGCTTCAAACTTCCGCCGAACCCTTTGGCGGGAGGATTTCGCGAAGCCGACGGGCGTCGCACAACAAGTCGCGAAGGCGGTCCCTGTCAAGCGAGTCGAGGGCCTCCTTCCAAGTTTGCAGCTCCTCGAGATAGACTCCAAGCTGCTCCGACACCGCTTCGGCGTTGTCGACGAGGATGCCCGACCACATCTCCTCCGGTCCGCTGGCCACGCGGGTGGTGTCACGGAAGCCTCCTCCGCTCAGCCCCGCGGAGCCAGGCTCGCGGCCGAGAACGGCCCTGACCAGAGCCGCCGCCGCGAGATGGGGAAGATGGCTGATCCCCGCCACGAGCGCGTCGTGCCGGTCGGGATCGAGGATCGTGACCCGTCCTCCCAGCCCCTCCCAGAAGCGAGTCAACCGCTCCGTGTCTCCGCCTTCCCTAGCTTCCGCTCCCTCGGGCGTCAGGATCACGGCCGCCCCTTCAAACAAACCGGCCTCGGCATGGCGCAGCCCCTTCTTTTCCGATCCGGCCATGGGATGGCTGCCGAGGAACCGCCCTCCCCGTTCGGCGACCAAGGGTCCGATCTCGCGGACCACGGATCCTTTCACGCTGCCCACGTCGGTGACGAGAGTGCCTGGCGAGAAACGGCCGATGCGTCCGACGGCGGCGGCCATGTGCTCCACCGGCATCGCGAGGACCACGCCATCGGCCCCCTCCACCGCCTCCTCGATGTCGCCGGTGGCGAGATCGACCAAGCCCGGCTCGGCCCGGAGCTCCTCGACCGACTCGGGCCGACGGGCCCAGGCGCTGAGGACCGTCGCGGGTTCCCACCTGCGGACCGCGAGGAGGAGGGAACCTCCGATCAATCCCGGTCCGAGAACGGCGACACGGCGAAAAGGAACTCCGCTCTGCGCGTTCAGGGAACTTTGAAGTAGATTTTCTTCCCGGGATTGTTCGGGTCCGGGATCTGCACCTGCGTGCCACGCTTGAGCGGCTCACCCGTCGGATTGCCGGCGGAATCGTACTTCTCGATGGAAATCTGCCCCAGGGAGGCATGCGATCCCGGCAGGGTCACGACGAGCGGATTGCCGGGAACGGAATTCGCATAGGGCATCTCGGAGGAAGGGGCGGGGGGTGGAGTCGGCTTTTGCTCGACGGGCGGTTTGACCGAATTGGTCGTCCCGATGTCGCGCACGTCCCGCAATCCCGGCGCGGGGGCAGGATCGGGCGCCGGAGGAGGCGTGGACGCTCCGGGAGCAGGGGTCGTTCCCGTGTAGCCGAAACGGCCACCGGCTTGGTCAGGCGGGACCGGAGCCCCCTGCGCAGCCGGATCGCCCGGCTGGCCATACTGGGCCGGAGGCACGGGTGTCTGGGGAACCGGGATCTCCTGATTCCTCGACTTGCAACTGCTGCCCAACAAAGAAAGACCGGCCGAAAGGGAGACGGCACAGAAGGACTGGAGGTTCATAACGCGCGGCAAAGCTAAGCAAAGGCAAGAAGTTGGAAAAAGTTTTAAACTTCTCAAGTGGGAAAATACGCCCTAATCCAAGGTTTCGCGATGAATTTTCAAAGCCCGCAAGCCGAAAAATCGCGGTTTTTCTCAAAAAAACCCAAATTTCTGTCAAATCGAGACTCTTGCATTCTGGTTCACGGCTTTTTCAGTTCCCGGAATTCGCCTCCGGTGCGGCGCACGAGGCGTGCCCATTCGGCAGCGTCGGCGGCCTTCGGTTCGAAAGCCACGAAATGAACCGGTACTTTTCCGCGCGAACCTTCATTGAGCTTTTCCAGAGCCTTTCGGATCTCGTCGTAGGGCACGTTGCGGAAGCCTCCCCCACCCTCGGGGCGCCATTGGAAGCTGGCGTCGGAAATAAGGAAAACCACATCCGGTCTCATCGCCGAGGCCCGCTCCAGAACGCCGACGACCCCGGTGAGATTGCTCACGACCCCGGAGGCGGAGGAACTCATCGTGCCGCTCTTGACCCACTTTTCCTTCACCCACTGCTTGGCGAGGTCTTTGTTCCCCGGCGTCGCCGCGATCAGCTCCTCGGTGAAGGGCAGGTAGTTCCCGGTGAACTGGATGAGGGAGAACTGCGCCGCGATGGGCAGCGTATCGATGAGCTTCAAGGTCTCCTCCTGGATATGTTCGAGAGGCACGCCGGCAGCCTTCGCCTTGTTCACCACGCTCGCGGAAACGTCGAAGAGCAGAAGGACGCGCTGGCCTTGCGCCCGGACTCCGAAAAAGCTCATCCCGCCGCCCGTACCGCCGCTTCCCATCAGTCCCCGACCCAGCCCCGATCCGAGCGCGGCGCTGCCGACGAGCCCGTCGATCTGGTCGGAGATCAGCTCGGAAGGGTCGAGCGGGAGCATCTGGTCGAGGTCCACCTTGGGCAGATCGGGCAGGGAAAAGGCCGCCGGCCGTGTGCTGACGAGCTTGTCGGTGAAGGTTGGTTTAGGAGCCATCGCCTCGTGCCTCGCCACGTTCATCCTGTGCTCGGGCGTCTGCGGCGGGATCCTTACCGTCTTCTTCACCTCGAACCGGACCTCGGGCCGGGTGAAGTGCTTCGCCACCGTCCAGATCCCGAACAGCAGCAGGGCGACGAGATGGACCACGAGGCTGCCGACGGCGATGGAGAGGACGAGGGCGCGACGCTGGCTGCGCTCGCGGGCCACCCCGTCGGGCCGGGGGCGGGAGGGGCGCCTTCGTTCCGGGAGAGGCGGCTGCGGTCCGGCGTTGGGAAAGACGGGAATCTCACTCATCGCCACCTCCCGCGAAGGTCACGCCCTTGATTCCCGCCGCGGCGCAGGCATTGAGAACATCGACGAGCCGCTGGTGCGGCACCGCGTCGTGCGGAGCCAAAGTCACGAGGGCCTCGGTCCTCGCGCTCTCCGCGGAGAGGCGCAGACGCGTCAGCACCGCCCTAAGCTCGGGCAGAGAGGCGCTCGTCGGCGAGTCGAGGTTCCGCTCGTTCAGCACGACCTGGCCCGACGCGTCGATCAGGACACGCGCCTCGTCGGGGATGTCGACCGCCTCCTCCTGCGCGACCTGCCCCGGCAGGCCCATGGGAATGTCGCGCTCCGGCTCGACCGGCTTCGCCGAGACCATGAAGAAGACGAGCAGGAGGAAGACCATGTCGATCATGGGCGTCATCTGCATCTCCACGGTCTGCGAAGGTCTGGCGCGGCGGCGTCTCATCGTTCTCCGGGGCGTACCGGACCCTGTGCGGCCTCCGGCCCGCCCCTGTCTGGTCCTTCAATTTTCATGCACTCCGAATATCAGATCGATCGCCCCGGCCTCGGCGGCCATCTCGACGAATTCGCGGATCTTCCCGGACGGGGTGTCCCTGTCGGCGCGGAGGTAGACCTGCAAGGGAGGGGCATCGACGAACTTGGCACGGAGATGGGCAAGCACCTCGTCTCTCGTCGCCACCCGGTCGCCGATGTGGTAGCGCCCCTTGTCGTCGAGGTGGATGACGTCGCGCGGCGTCCTCTCCGGCTCCGCCGCCGTCGCGGCGACGGGCAGATGGATCGGCACGCTCAGCTCCTGATCGGTGATCTTCTGGGTGAGCATGAAGAAGATGAGGAGCAGAAAGGTCATGTCGATCATGGGCGTGAGCTGGAAGCTCACCTCCTCGGGCGTTCTTTTGCGGCGCCGCCTCATCGGATCAGGCTTCGGCGGGGACGGTCTCGGGGGGAGAGGTCTCGGCGGACGCGGAGGCCTGAGCCGCTCCCTGCAGGCGGATCTCCCCGGAGAGGATGTCGATGGCGAAGCTGACATTCTTCTGCACCGTGGCCATCACCCCAAGCAGCTTGTCTCGGAAGAAGAAATAGAAGAACATCGCCGGAATCCCCACGACGAGGCCGGCGACGGTGGTGATCATCGCCACCTTGATTCCGGCGGCGAGCCCCTTCGCGTCCCCGCTCTGGGTGGAGAGAGCGTCGAAGGCCTCGATCATGCCCCAGACCGTGCCGAGGAGCCCGATCATCGGGGCGAGGGTAGCGGAGATGTTGAGATAGTTCACCCAGACCATCTGCCGGTGCTCCTCCTCGTCGAGGGCCTCGGCCGCGGCGTCCATCATGCTCGCCTTGTTCGCGAGGTCGCGGTCGAAGTTCACCTTCAGCAGCGCCGAGGACATGACCCTCGCGTAGCTGCTGGGATGCGCCTGGCAGGCGCTGTAGGCGGACATGACGTCGCGCGAGGCCATGGCGGCGTTGACCTGGTTGACGAGCCCTGGCGGAGCCATCCTCTTCGTCGAGATCTGGACGAAGCAGTAGACCACCACGGCGATCGTGATGATGGAGCAGCCGAGGAGGACGTGCATCAACCCTCCGCCCTGCTTGTAGAAATCGAGGGCGGAGACATCCTGCGACACGCCCGCCAGCGGATCGACGACCTCCTGCGCCGAGAGCGGAAGGGCGAGGAGCACGGCCGACGCCAGGAGAACGGAGGTTTTGGATACGCTTGTCAGTCTTTCGTTTCGGTTCATGGGACGTCGGATGGATTGGGGGAAAGGCTTTCGAGTTGTTTCGCCGCTTCGACGGACGACCCGGTCGATGGGTAGAGGAACAGGAGGTCTTCGAAGCGGGCCTTCGCCTCGGCCCTCTCGCCGCCGAAGAGGAGGAGTTCGGCGGCGGAAAGGAGACCGCGGGCGGCAACCTCCTCGTGGGTGGCGTGGAAGAGATGCGGTTTCAGAAACTGGTCGAGGATTCGGTGGTAGAGTGCGTGGCGGCGCGGCCGCACCTCGTCGTCCTCCATCCACCGCGGATGCTCCTCCTCCAGCTCCCGCAGAGCTTGGAAATCGGCCATCGCGAGGAGATGCTCGGCCTCGAGGAGCAAGGCGGGATCCTCGGTCTCGCGGGCGAGGGCGCGGGCCTCCTCCGTCGCGGTGGCGAGGTCGCCCTTGCTCATCAAGGCGCGGAGGCGGCCCTGTTTCGCGGCGGCGGCGTCCTCGGGCGACCAGGCCCTCGCGAGGACGAGATCGTAGACGGACAAGGCACGGTCGGGCCCGCGCTCCGACTCCTCGCGAAGAAGGGCGTCCGCATAGGCCACACCCCAGGCCGCGGCGCGGGAGCGGGGGCGATGGAGATGGGAGACGGCGCGATCCCACCACGTTTTCAGAACATCGGCCGACGCCGTGGCCCGCCGCAGGAACACCTCCTCCTCGCCCGGAACGAAGGCGAATTCGATTCGCTCGACCTGGTCCACCGGGAAGGTGCGCCGCGCGCTGCCGCCGGGGACCTCCGCTCCGCCGGACAAGGTGACATTGACGAGACGGTCCGTGAGCTCGTCGAGGCGGCAGGCGACGGACTCGCCGCTTTTGAGCACGATCACGTCCCGAGCCACCGCCGGGAGGCAGAGAAAGGCGAGAAGGACGTTGGAGACGAAAACGTTCATAGGGCCCCCCTCCCGCCCGACTCGATCGGCTGCTCGCGCCGCAAAACCTCGATACGCCGCGCGGCCTCCTCCACCTCGGCGAAGGAACGCAGGTCCTCGCGGGCGACGAACTCCTCGTAGGTCTCGAGCGCCTCGCGGAGGAGCTGCAGCCGCTCAAGCGCCTGTCCACGCGCCCAGTAGGCCCGTGCGTTGAGTTCGCCGAATTTCCCGTAGGCGACATAGAGGCGTTCGAAATGGACGATCGCCTTCCTGTCCTCGCCTTCCTCGGCATAGGATCGGCCCAGGCGCAGGAGGACCTCGGCCTTGACGGCAGCCGGAACACCGGCGGTTTCGAGCGTCTTCTCCAAGACCTCGCGGGCCGCGTCGGTGCGGCCGGCCCCTTCGTGGAGACCGGCCAGTTTCAAACGCACTTCGCCTAGATGGACGGAGGTGGCCATCTCGCGCTCGAAACGCTCGTAGTAGCCGACGGCGCGATCTATGTCGCCTTCCTCCACCGCGATGTCGCCGAGGGCACGGTAGATGCGGTCACGCTCGACGACGCGCGGATGCCACCTCCGGATTTCCGAGAGCAGTTCCTTCGCGACGAAACGGTTGCCCGAGGCGAGCTGGGCCTCGGCCACGGCGACGGACACAACGGGGTCGTGTCGCTTCGGATCCACCCACCTCGCGATGGAGAGCAGTTCGGTGCGGGCGCGGTCGCCTCCCTCGACGAGCGCCTTCCCCCAGCCCGTCCGAAGGGCGAGCGTCGTCCGGTCCGAAACGGCAGCCCGGCTCTTCAGCAATTGAAGCTTTGTCAGGAGATCGGTTCGAGCCTCCGCTCCACCGGAGGCATAGACCTTCGGCAGCCCCGCGAGGAGATCCACGACCGTATGGCGTCCGGGGTCGTCGCCATATTCCTCGATCGTCTTCCAATGGATGTCGCGGGCCCGCTCGACCTTGCCCTCCTGCAGATGGGCCCACCCGATCCAATGGACCGCCTCGGGCAACCGGCCGCTCCCGGGATGCTCGAGGACGAAGGCCTCGAAATGCTTCCGCATCGCGGAGAGCTCGTCGAGCAGTCTCAAAGCCTTGCCCTTCTTGAACCAAGCCTCCTCGAAATAGCGCCCCGCTTCGGGCCGGACGCGCCCATAGGCGGCGAAGCCCTCGTCGTTGCGTCCCTCGCCGAAAAGCGCGTCGCCGAGGAGGAGATTCGCCTCGTCGACGAGGGGATCGTCGGGCCAGGCGGCGACGAAGGCCGCGAGTCTCCCGATCGCTTCGGGATATTCGGCGAGGGAGAAGGTGCTGACAGCGATGCGGAAGGTCGCCTCCTTTTTGTACTTCGGCGTCTTCCAGCGCTCCAGATAGCCCTCGAGATGGCGGCGGGCCTCGGCGTGCAGAGCGGAGAAGGAATGGGCCATGCCCGTCCAGTAGTCGGCGTCCTCCACCATTTCGGACTCGGGATGGCGCCGCCGCACCTGCTCGAACTGGTAGAGAGCCCCCTCGTTGTCGTCCTGCTGCAAGTAGAGGAAGCCTTGCAGGAACCGGACCTTCGCTGCGAAAGGATCCTCGGGGAACCGTTCGACGAGTTCGCCATAGGCGAGCTGGGCACCGCCGGGATCCTCGTTCTCGCGCAGGGCTTCGCCTTTCAGGAAGAGCACCATGGGCAGGGACTTCCCTTCGGCGCCGAAGACTTCCCCGTAGCGCTCGGCCGCGGCGACAGCCTTGGGCCAGTGCTTCGTCTCCATCCAGCACTGGATCTGGGCGAGAGCCGCGTTCTCCACCACCGGATCGGGCGGCAGCGTCGCGAGCATCTCCTCGAGAATCAGGGCGGATTCGCGATAGCGGCCCAGCCCCTGGAAGGCCATGGCGAGACGCAGCCGCAGGGCCGAGTCGAAGTGCTCGACCTTTTCGAAATTCTCCAACTCGCGCCGCACTCGCCCGAGGATGGAGCGGAGCTGAAAAACGACGCCCTGCGTGTTCGGCTGCGGTTCGAGCAGGGCGATGCGCTCCTCGATCTCGACGGCTTTGGCATTCTGATGGTCGATGAGGCGCCGAGCCGGCCAAATGCGCTGGAGGCAGGAGATGGCGTCGTGATAGCGCTCCCGCTCCAGCAGCGCCGCCCCGAGCTGGAGGGCGAGCGTCTGGAAGCTGACGACCTGCGTCATGCCACCGAGATTGCCGAATTCGCGGCGGACCACGGCGAGGGCCTCGTCGTGCTGCCCCGCCTGAAGGCGCGCGTGCAACTCGAGGACAACGGCCCTGCCCGCCGCCTCGGGCGAGGCCTCGCGCACCTGCGGCAGCTGCTCTTCGAGAAAGTCGGCCGCCTCGGCCGGAAAATCCTGCTGCACATAGAGCGTCGCGAAGAGAAGAAGCGCCTCGTAGCGCTTGAAGGCGTTGTGCCTCTCCTCGGCCCAGTATTCCCCGAAGGCGCGCTGCGCCGCGACCAGTTCGCCGCCGGTCATCAGGCAGATGCCGCGCCAGAAGCGCAACTCGTCGGAAAGCGACTTGTCCATCTTCGGGTCGAGGAGGGATTCGTCGATCCACTTCAGGGCCTCGTCGAATTTCCTCAGCCCCACCTTGCAGATCGCGACGAGAGGACGGTGGAGGCGGGCCGCTTCCTTCGCCTCCTCCGCCGCTCCGTAGTCGACGATGAACTTCTCCAATGCCGCCTCGGCCTGGAGGAAGTCGTTCGCGGCAAAGGCGGCACGGCCTCGCTCCAGCAGTTCCGCCGGTCCCTCGGTTTCGATCGACGGAGGAACGGACACCTTCTCCTCCTGGGCCATCATCCCGACCGCGGCGCACCACAGGAGGATGAAGAGGCGGAAGACGCGGGTCATCGGCGGTCGAGGTTGGCAGATTTCCAGCACCATCCAGCCAGAAAAGCGGTGCTCCCGTCAAACAGAAAAGAGAAGACATTGCCGATACCCACCGAAGTGCGGAACGACGACCTCGGCGAGTGGAGGGAAGGCATCTTTCCACGCTCGCAAGCCGGCCGCCTCCATTCCACCTTCCCCGCCATCGCGCCAATCGGGGCGATTTGCCTTCCCACCTCCCATCCCTCCCGCTATCCTCGGTCGCGATGAACGAACCTCCAGAATTCCTCCATCCCCGTCCGGGCGGTCTTTCCCGCCGCGACCTTCTCCGCAGCGGAGCCTTCGTCGGAGGAGCCGCGGCCAGTCTCGCCTCGCTCCAAGCGGCCGCCCAGGAGGCGCCGGGCGCCGCTCCCGACGAACGCCGATCCTCGCCGAAGGCCTATCCGAAGCTCAAGAAATCCATCAATCTCTGGGCTTTCCCCTATCCCGGGCGCATGACCCTGCGGGAATGCCTCCAGCTCGCCAAGGACGCGGGCTTCGACGGCGTCGAACTGAACTACGACCTCGAAAGCGATCTCTCTCCGAACTCCGGTTCCGCCGATTACGCCTCGATCCGAAAGATGGCCGACGAGATCGGCATCGCCATCAGCGGACTCTGCAGCTTCCTCTTCTGGCCCTATCCTCTCACGAGCAACGACCCCGAGAAGCGGGCGCGCGGACTCGAACTCGCGGGCCTGATCGCAAAGGCCGCGAGCGACCTCGGCGTGGAGGACGTCCTCGTCGTCCCCGGAGCGGTGAACATTCCCTGGCGCGACGACCACGAACCGGTCCCCAACGACGTCTGCGACGCCCGCGCCCGCGAGGCGGTGGGCAAGCTGCTCGCCGACGCGGAGAAGCTGGGCGTCTTCCTCAACATGGAGAACATCTTCTTCAACGGTTATCTCATGACGCCGGCGGAGATGAACGCCTTCGTCGACTCCTTCGGACACGAGCGTTGCCGCGTCCATTTCGACACCGGCAACATCATGCAGTACCAGCAGCCCGAGCACTGGATCCCCCAGCTCGGAAAACGCATCCGAAACGTGCACCTCAAGGAATTCCATCGGGACGGGACGGACCATTCCCTCGAATGCTTCCGTCCGCTCCTCGACGGCAGCGTGGACTGGCCCGCGGTGGTCGAATCTCTGGACGCGGCGGACTACGAAGGCTATCTCACCTTCGAATATTTCCGTCCCTGGAAACACTATCCCGAAGCCCTCGTCCACCAGACGAGCGACTCCATGGACCGGCTGCTGGGACGGATTTGATCCCGAGGCAACGAACGGCAAGCGGAGCGCTTGTCCTGCAGCGAAGCCGCAGGGCGGGCTCTGTAGGGCGACCGCCCCGGTGGCCCGATGGCCTACGCCGACCGACGCCGGTCTATGCGCCTCGCTGCCGTTCCGCCTCGAAGCGCCTCGCGCAGGAAATCAGTTCGGAAGGCTCGTCGATGCAGTAGTCCGGTCCCTCGGTCATCATCGCCTCGCGTCCGTTCGTTCCCCAGCACACCGCGAGACCGCCGACGCGCGACTTCCGCGCCGCCTCCATGTCCCGGGTCTCGTCGCCGACGTACATCGCGAGCGAGGCGGGAACGCCGGTCCTGCGGAGAGCGTTGAGGATGCGATGGGCCTTGCCGAAAAGGCTCACCCCGGCCTCGATGAAGAGAAAGCAGTCGAGCAGGCCGAAACGGCGCAGCACCGTGCGGACGTTGTCGGCGGAATTCGAGGTGATGATGCCAAGACGGTAGCCGGCGCGATGCAGATCGAGGATCGCCTCGCCCGCGCCGGGAATCATCTCGACGGTGTCCATGCGCTCGTGGAGGACCTTGCGGATGTGCGCGCCGATCTTCACCGCCATCAGGCGGGAGATCCCGAGCTCGTCGAGGAGGGCACGGGTGTTCAGCTTGCGCAGCTCTCGCACCTCCGCCGCCGTGACGGCTTTCAACCCGTAGCTCTCGGCGAGTTCGTTGAAGATCGCGATCCCGGTTTCGATGGTGTTGGCGAGAGTGCCATCGAAATCGAAAATGAGGAGCGGTTTGGCGTTTCCGGACATGGGGAGGCACACTGTCCGGGGAGAATTCCGATTGGCAAGCGCTCAATCGCCGGTCGGCCGGACGCCCGCACGGGCGCCGGCGGCCTTCCGGATTTTCAGGCCTTCGCCCCCGTGATGCGGAGCTGATGGCCCATGAAGCACTTGCCGTCGAGCAACTCGACCGCCTTCTGCGCCTCGGCGGTGTCGGTCAGATCGATGCGGAAATTCTTGGTGCGCTCGTCGCGCCCGGGGCCGGTCTCCTCGCGATGGACGATGGTGCCGATGCCGGCGAAGAGATCGGCGAGATCAGTCTCGCTGGCCTCGGCGTTGAGATTCTCCACGTTCAAAGCCGGCGACTCCACCGTCTCGATGATCAAGGGGCGCACCTGGCGGCTCGGTTTGTCGATCTCGTCGGAATCGCCTCGGGAGCGGCCTCCGCGACCTCGCTCGCCCCGCTCCCTGCGCTCGCCGCGCCCGGATTGGCGCGGAGCCCGTTCGACCCTCGTCTCGCTGCGCTCCTCGTCGCGGCCTTCGCTCTTGGCACCGGTCACCAGCATCTTCCGTCCCTGCCACTCGTGGTCGTTGAGCGCGGCGGCGGCGGCTTTGGCCTCTTCGACGCTGCTCATCTCGACGAAGGCGAAGCCCTTCGACCTGCCGGTCGCCCCTTGGGTCACGACGGAAGCCTCGACCACGCTGCCGTGAGCGGCAAAGAGCGTCGCCAGATCGGCGTCGGTGGCGTTGTAGCTGAGATTGCCGACGTAGAGACGGGGCGTGGTCGGCTCGATGTAGGAGGGAGCGCGGCGCTCGCGCTTGGCCTCCCCGCGCTGGGCTTCACCTGCCTCCCTCGGAGCGCGGGGCTCACGCGCTTCGCGCGGCGGTCTCGATGCAAGCCGCTTCTTCGCGGTCGGGTCGTAGAGGCCGAAGGTGATGATCTTGAGGAACTTCTCCAAGGCGGTGGGCTGCGGAGCCGGTTTGGAGGATTCACGGCGGGGCTTGCGGGCGACGTGCTCGGATGGGCGGAACTCGTCGGTTCCGCCCGCGCTGCGCTCGCGATCGGAACGGTCGGAGGAACGGCGGGGGCCACCTTGGCGGCTGCGGTTGCGGGGGCGGCCGCCGCTGCGGCCTTCGCCGCGGGGACGCGAATTGCGGGAGTTCCGGCCTTCGCCGGAAGAAGATGGTTGCATGGGAATGGACAGGAGTTCGGATATCGATCCGGGGACTCCGCAAGCGGGCTGGTCAGGGCGGGAAAGAGCGACTGTCTCTCCGCAGGGGTCGAATCAGCGGCCCCGGATTCGGCCTACCCTAGTGTATCCGGCCTGATGAGCAAGCGATTAGAGGAGCCAGGAGCCGGATGTGGCGGCCACAAAAGCACAAATGAGAGAGTCGGGTCGCTGAATCGTGCAGGATTCTGGCCAAGTCTCGCTCCTAGATTCTGGCTCCTAGAACGGAATGTCGTCGTCCGACTCCTGTCCGTAGCCGCCGGGAGGCTCGCTGAGGGTGGGGCCGTACTCGTCGGAGTGGGCTGGTTGTGCTTTGCGCGAGTCCGCTCGGCCTCCGCCATCGGGACGCTCCAGCTTCCAGGCGTTCAGGTTGACGTAGTACTTGCCCTTGTACTCGTTGCCCCGGATGTCGAAATGGACTTTCACCGGATCGCCGACATGGAAGCCGTCGACGAGGGAGGTCTTCTCCTTCACGCACTCGAACTTGATCGATTGGGGGAATTTCCCGTCCTCGATCTCGACGACGAACTCACGCTTCGAGAAGCCGCTCGCGAACGTCTGGATGTCTTCGATGACCTTGACGGTCCCTTCCAATTCGAAACTCTGTGCCATGTCGATTGTCTCCGACGCCAGATATGGCCCCGAATCGCGGCGAGGGAAAGGGGAAAATCGACCTTTTCCTCAGCCCTCGAGAAGCCGGTCGGGAGACGGGGACGAACCGCCTTTCCTCGCGTTGATTTCGGTAATCTGCGTGTTCAGGGTGCAGAAGTCGTAGGCCCATCCGATCAGGAAGAGACCGCCGGTGATCAGGTAGAGAAAACCGGTGATCCATTTGCCCATGTACATCCGGTGGGCGCCGAAACAGCCGAGGAAGGTCTGGAGGATCCATGCCACGGAATAGTCGACCGGGCCCGCCTTGTAGCGCAATTCGGCTTTCCGCTCCATTCCCGGGATGAGGAAGAGGTCGACGATCCAGCCGACGAGGAAGAGCCCGCCGGTGAGAAACCAGATCAGACCGCTGACGGGTCTGCCGAAGTAGAAGCGGTGCGAGCCGGTGAAGCCGAAGATCCAGAGAATGTAGCCAATTGTCTTCCGGTGGGTCGATTCCATGGCGGGAAGAAACCGCAGAGGGGAAAAAGCGCCAATTACAAATCCGCCGGGTTTTTCAAACGCCGCCCCGGACTTGTCAAAAGCTCCTCCGCCCGGTACTCTCCGGCCTCCGCCCATGAAGCCGCTCCCGATCCTCGCCGCCCTTCTCGCCCTCTGCGTCGCGCCCCTCCCCGCTTCCACCCAGGAGAAAGAGAAGGACAAGTCGGCCGACGAGAAAAAGTCCTACGGAGAAACGGTGAAGAACTGCGATCTTGCCGACGGGCTTTTCCACCTCTACACGGACCGCGACGACGGCACCGTCTACCTCGCGGTGAAGAACGGGCAGATCGGCCCCGAATTCATCCATTTCAGCTACGTTCTCGACGGCATCCCCGCCCTGCGGCTCTTCCGCGGGCAGTTCCTCGACGAGCAGATCTTCTTCATCCGCCGCCACTACGACCGGCTCGAGTTCGTCGCGCGGAACACCGCCTTCCACTTCGATCCCGACAACGCTCTCTCCCGCGCCGCCGAGGCGAACCGGAGCGACGCCGTCCTCGCCAGCGTCAGGATCGTCGCGACCACGGAGGACAAGACGACCCATCTCGTCAAAGCCGACGACCTTTTCCTGAAGGAGCTGTTCACCTTGGTCAAGCGGCCGTCGAAGGACGACGAGAAGGCGAAGGACCGCCTCGTCCTCGGAGATCTCTCGACCGACCGCACCCGCTTCGCGGAACTGCACAACTATCCGGAGAACTCGCTGCTGCGGGTGAACTACGTCTACGAGAACAAAGGTCCGAAGGAATGGGGCGGAGACGAGATCGCCGACGCCCGCTACATCACCATCACGGTGCAGCACGCCCTCGTCGCCATTCCGGAAAACGACTTCCGTCCCCGCTTCGAGGATCCACGCGTCGGGTATTTCTCCACCCGCGTCACCGACCTGACTTCGAAGCGCAGCGCCAACTACCGCGACCCTATCCACCGCTGGCATCTGCGGAAAAGGAATCCCGACGCGGCCCAGTCCGATCCCGTCGAGCCGATCCGATGGTGGATCGAGAACACCACTCCCGTCGAACTGCGGGAGACGATCCGGAATGCGGTCGTGGCCTGGAACGCCGCCTTCGAATCCGCCGGGTTCACCAACGCGATCGTTTGCGAAGTGCAACCCGACGACGCGGATTGGGATGCCGGCGACATCCGCCATCACGTCCTGCGATGGACCTCCTCGCCCGACCCGCCCTTCGGCGGCTACGGTCCCAGCTTCGTCAATCCCCGCACCGGCCAGATCCTCGGCGCCGACATCATGCTGGAGTACGTCTTCGTCACGAACCGCCTCCGCCTCCGCGACCTGCTCGTACGCACCGGTACCGAAAGCGATCCTGCCGCCGTGCGAAACGAAGGACAGTTCCCCTTCCACCGCCGCGCCACCGACGGACGCGGCCTTCTCTGCCAGGCCGGGATGTTCCGCCAGGAGAACGCCATCGCCGCCCGGGCCTCCCTCGCCGTGTCCGGCGCGAGCCGGATCGAGATGGACGCGCTCCTCGAGGAGGCGCTTTTCGACCTCGTCCTCCACGAGGTCGGACACACCCTCGGGCTGAACCACAACTTCCGGTCCAGCGGATTCCTCGCGCCGGAGCAGCTTCACGACAAAACCCTCACCGGCCGGACCGGCGTCGCCGCCTCGGTCATGGACTACGCGCCCGCCAACCTCTCGCCCGACCGGGCCAAGCAAGGCCATTACTACTCCGTCGTTCCCGGCCCCTACGACCACTGGGCGATCCGCTACGGCTACACCGAGGCGACGCCGGAGAACGAGGAAAGCACCCTCGCCGCGATCCTCGCCGAATCGACGAAACCCGAACACGCCTTCGGCAACGACGCCGACGACATGCGCGCCCCCGGCCGAGGAATCGATCCGCGCGTCATGGTGAACGATCTCTCCTCCGATCCCATCGCCCACGCCGTCGGAACGATGGCCCGCATCCGCACGACCATGGCCGGGCTCGCCGAAAAATTCCCCGTCCAAGGCGAGGGCTATCACGAGCTGCGCACCGCCTTCGCCACCCTCATGCGCGACTACGGACGCGCCGCCGCGACATTGAGCCGCCACGTCGGCGGAGTCCACCTCGACCGCTCCGTCCACGGCCAAGCCGATGCGGCGGCAGCGCCTTTTCTCCCTGTCCCGGCCGAGGAGCAAAGGCGTGCCGTCTCCGCCCTCCATGCCTATGTGCTCGGCCCGGATGCGTTCGCCTTCCTCCCTTCCGATCTCATTGCGCGGCTCCAACTGCAGCGCCGGGGCTTCGGGAACTTCGATCTCGAAGGCAACGAGGATCCGAAGATCCACGACGCCGTCGCCGAGATGCAAAAGGAGGTCCTCGATCATCTCCTCCACGAACACACCCTGCTCCGCCTCGTCGACTCCTCGCTCTACGGCAACGCCTTCCCTCTCGCCGAGGCCATGGAAACGCTCGACTCCGCCGTGATGGAAGGCCCGCGCGACAGCTTCCGCGAGGCCCTCCAGATCGACTACGTCGGACGGCTCGTCCGCATCGCCGGTCTGAAGTCGGGAGGCAAGCATCCGCCTCAGGCGAAGAGCCAGGCTGTTCTTCTGCTGGAACGCCGCCTTCCTCTCGTCGCCGGCGAAACCGCCCACGAGACCTACCTGCGCCGGGTCATCGTGAATGCTCTGGAGGGGCGGTGACGACGGCTACCGGAAGGTGACGCGCAGCTTGAGAACGCCGGAGCTGTTTTTCTTCGCGTCGAAGACCTCGACGCGGATGAGGTTCCGGCCGCGCTTGAAGCCCTTCATCTTCGCCTTCATGATCGCGGACTTGCCCTTCAGCTTGCCGCCGTTCTTCCATCCCTTGTTGTTGATCCGATAGCGCCACTTGCCGAGGCCCACGTCGTCTTTGGCCCTGCCCCTCGCTTGAACGGTCCCATAGGGCCTCACCGAGCGGAGCGAAGTGAGCCGGAAGGAGGGGGCATCGAGATCCGCGACCGTGATCGGGAGAACGAAATCGACCGTATTCCCGTCGAGATTGGTGGCCCGGAGCCGAAGATGGGTGGTGCCCAGTTTTCCGCGGGACTCGATGAAAAGCAGCATTCCATCGACGGAGGCATCGAGGACCTGAGGCGCACTGTTCGAAACCAGGGATATTTCCACAGGCGGAGCGGGGACGACGGAATGGACGGCGACCAGATCCTTCCACGCGAGGCTCGGCGGCGCGACCGAAGCGCGGACGGGCAGATCGGGAAACGAACTCGTCGAATACGAGACGGAGATGCTGTAGGTGCCGGTCGCGAGACCGGCGATCCGGTCGACGACCTGCATTCCGGCGGAGCCGACCACTTCGCCGAAAACGGTGAATCCGCCGTTCTGGTAGTCGAGGTTGGGGGCATTGCCGGACCCGAAGTTGAAGAACCATTCGGAAGTGGCGCTGTCGCGGTTGCTTCCGGTTTTGGCCATGGCGATGGTCCTCCGGGTATTCGAGAGGCCCGGTTCGTTGAAGACGCTGGGCTTTTTGGTGACCACCCTCCATTGGTTGGGGGCGGAGGTCGCCGAAAGCGGCCTGTATCCCCCGCCCTGGAGGACGAAGTTCGCCACCGAACGGTGGATGAAGGTGCTGTCGTAGTCGCCCCGCTCGGCATAGCCAAGGAAGTTCGCCACCGTCTTCGGCGTGGCGGTGTCGTGCAGGGCGACGACGACGGATCCCTCGTTCGTGTAGAACCAGGCACCGCGCGGACGCTTCGGATCCCGGAAGATCTCGGACAGGTTCAGGAAGCCCGTCACACCGAACCTCTGCTTCGGCAAGGAGAACGACGGAGTCGCCACTTCTGGCACGGAAGCCGTGGGAAGGACCCGGAGGAACCGGACCTGCTCGAACTGCTTCACACCATCGACTCCATCGAATTTGACCCCGATGAAGAAGCGGTAGACGCCGGGGGCTGAAGCCACGCCGGTGATGACGCCGGTTGTGGGGTTCAGTCCGAAGAGGGGAGGCAATTCCCTCGCGAAAAACGAGGTGGGAGTCCCGTTGAAGACCGGAATCTGGTAGCTCACCATATCTCCTGCCTTCGCGCTGATCCCTTCGGGAATCTCCCGAGGAGGCGCGATGGGCGGATCTTCCGGATCCTCCGCAGGAACTCCCGGATCGAGGAACAGATCGAGTGCTCCGGACGGCTTGAGCACCTCGGCTTCCACCCAGTCCGAGACTCCGCTGCTGTTCACGGCGCAGATACGGTATTTCACGACCTGCTCGTCCGTCGAAGACACGGAGCGACGGAAAACCTCGAAGTCCGCCCCCAGCGTTCCCATGTCGACCCAGTCCGCGATCCATTGGCCTTCTTCCCCTTCCTCTCCATCCTCCCAGCGCGCCTTCGGATCCCAACGGTCCAACCAGTACTGCGTCTCGTCGGCCGTATCGATCCAGGAAAGATGCACTTGCTTTTCATTCGGCGCGTAGGCGACCACCCCGGTTGGCTTCGCTGGCGGAGCCGCGGAAACGAAAGTCGCTGCGAAGAACAGGGCGAGGGGAAGTAAAACGCGCATGTCGGGGTGAAATCTTGTCCCCGACCTCCCCTTCCGTGACGCTTCCGACGAAATTCTCCGTTTGGGAAACGACCCGCCGGCTCCAACTTTTCGCGATTCTGGCAGGAAAGCTGCGCCTTTTCGGCTAAGGTTCTCCCCCTGTTTTCCTTCGCCATCTCCCCATGCCGAGTCCCGACACCATTCCCTCCCTCGACATCCAGCCAGGAAGCCCCCACCCCCTTGGGGCCACCGCCCTGCCCGACGGCACGGTAAACTTCGCGGTGAACATCTCGTCCGCCGCCACCGTCGAGCTCTGCCTCTTCGCCACCCCCTCCAAGCCCGTGCGCGAGACGGTGCGCCTGCCCCTGTCCGAACGCCGGGGCGAGACCCATTTCCTCCGCGTCGGAGGCATTCCGCCCGGCAGCACCTACGGCTATCGCGTCGACGGCCCTTGGGACCCCCTCGCCGGCCTCTTCTTCAATCCCCACAAGCTTCTCCTCGATCCCTACGCCCGCCGCATCGACGGCTCCTCGCGCCACCACCCCTCCCTCCGCACGCGGGACGAAAGCGACGGGCGCGATCGCACCGACAGCGCCCTCCACGCCCCGCGGGGCTTCGTCCCGACCCTCGACCACTACGATTGGGAAAACGATGCCCCTCTGGGTACGCCGATGTCCGAGACGGTCCTCTGCGAGATGCACGTGAAGGGCTTCTCCAAGCTCAACCCCGCCGTGCCGGAGGCCCTGCGCGGGACCTACGCCGGACTCGCCCACCCCGCCTCGACCGACTACCTGCTCGATCTCGGGATCACCGCGGTCCAGCTCCTTCCCGTCCACCAGCACCTCGACGACGACTTCCTCCTCGAACGCGGTCTCGTCAACTACTGGGGCTACAACACCCTCGCCTTCTTCGCGCCCGAAGCACGCTACGCCGCCACGTCCGATCCCGTCGTCGAATTCCGCGACATGGTCAAGGCGCTCCACCGCGCCGGGATCGAGGTGATCCTCGACGTGGTCTACAACCATACCTGCGAGGGCGGACCCGACGGGCCCACCTGCCTCCTCCGTGGCTACGACAATCCCTCCTACTACCACACCGCTCCGGCACGGCCGGGCCACTACGTCGATTTCACAGGCTGCGGCAACTCGGTCGACCTCTCCCATCCGCGCGGTCTGCGGCTCGTCATGGACAGCCTCCGCTACTGGGTCGAGGAGATGCACGTCGACGGCTTCCGCTTCGACCTCGCCGTGGAACTGGGCCGCAACGCCGACTTCTACAGTCGGCGCGCCACCTTCTTCCAGGCCGTCCATCAGGATCCCGTCCTCTCCCGGGTGAAATTGATCGCCGAACCCTGGGATCTCGGCTACGGAGGCTACCAGATCGGCAACTTCCCCGTCGACTGGGCCGAGCTGAACGGCAAATACCGCGACGCGGTGAGACGCTTCTGGCGGGGCGACCCGGGCGTCTCGGGCGAGTTCGCCGCGCGGATCACGGGGAGCGAAGATCTCTTCGCCCACAATCGCCGCACTCCCTCGGCGAGCGTGAACTTCGTCACCTCGCACGACGGCTTCACCCTCCACGACCTCGTCAGCTACAACCAGAAGCACAATCTCGCCAACGGCGAGCGCAACGCCGACGGCGATTCGCACAACATCTCCTTCAACCACGGCGTCGAGGGACCGACCGGCGACCCCGCCATCCTCGAATTGCGCCACCGGCAGGTGCGGAACTTCCTCGCCACCCTGTTCTGCTCGCAGGGAACCCCCTTCCTTCTCGCGGGAGACGAGCGCCTCCGCAGCCAGAACGGAAACAACAACGGCTACTGCCAGGACAACGAGATCGGATGGATCTCCTGGGACGACCGAGCGGAAGCCGCCTCCCTGCGCCATTTCGTGAAACGGCTCATCCGCCTGCGAAAGGAGTTTCCCTGCCTCCGCCGGGACGCCTTCTTCACCGGCCAAGCCGTCGGCGACACCGGGCTGCCCGATATCTGCTGGCTGCGTCCCGACGGCAAGACGAAGGAGTCGATCGACTGGGAGGCGGAGAAATCCGGCTCCTTCTCCGTGCTCATCAACGGAGCGGAGACCCGCGAGTCGCTCATGCTCCTCTTCAACGCGCGGCACGAGACCCGCGAATTCCACTTCCCTCAGTTTCCGCGGTCCTCGTGGATTCTCGTGGCGGACACCGCCGATCCCGCCAGCGAAGGCATCCGCGCCGCCCCTCCCGGCGTCGTTTCCGTGATCCAGCGATCCATGCAGATCTGGAAGCAAGGTCCCATCCTGCCCGTCGTCCCGCCTCCCGTCGTGCGGACGCGGTCGAGCCGGCGGGGACCATCCGTCCGCGCCCGGCGGACCCAGCGCCGGGCGAACCAGCGGACGGTCAAAAAAGGCGGCGGGGCAAGGCGTCCGTCCGTGCGGTGAGCGCTTCTCTGCCGTGCGACATCCCGATACACCCACCAGGAATTGAACCTGGACCTTCGGCTTCGGAGGCCGACGTAATATCCATTTTACTATGGGTGCGACGCAGGGATGGGCGCAGCGCGCCGAGCATCCGCAGGGCGGACAAGATGCGGCCATCGCGCCAATTCGCAAGCGGAACGTCGCTTCTTCCTTCGCCCTGCCGGCTGGAAACGGCGCTTTACACCCATCGGCCGTGGCCCTATCGTCCCGCCCGCCTTTGCATCCGGGCCACCGCCGCCCGATGGCGGCGCACCTATGGCCACGGCATCCGGCAAACGCATCGTCATCAAGATCGGCACCGGCGTTCTCACACGGAATGCGGGGGGAGGCATCCACCACGCCATGATCGCCCGCCTCGCCCAGGCCATCGCCGACATCCATGCGGCCGGGCACGAAGTCGTCGTCGTCTCCTCCGGCGCCGTCGGAGCCGGCCTCTCCGCCTTCGGTCTCGACCGGCGCCCCGCCGGGATCGAGATGCTCCAGGCCTGCGCGGCGGCCGGGCAGGCGCGGCTGATGCACCTCTACGAAAGCCAGTTCGGCCACCACGGGCTGAACGTCGCCCAGCTCCTCGTCACCCACGAGGACCTGCAGGACGAGCGCCGCAGCGGGAACGTCCTCGCGACCCTGGAGACCATCCTCGCCCACCGCGGCGTCGTCCCCATCCTGAACGAGAACGACTCCGTCTCCGTCCACGAGCTGAAGGTCGGGGACAACGACACCCTCTCCTCCATCGTCGCCCGTCTTGTCCGGGCCGATCTGCTCATCCTCCTCACCAGCGTCGCCGGCCTGCTCGGTCCCGGGGCGGCCTCCGAGGACGACATCATCCCCCTCGTCGAGGACATTGGCACGGTGCTGCACTTCGCCCGCGACGAAAAGGGAGCCCTCTCCGTCGGCGGCATGGCCAGCAAGCTGCGCGCCGTCGAAGCCGCCGTCGCCTCCGGCATCGAGACCCTGATCGCCAGCGGGCTGAAGCCCGAGCAGCTCCCCGAGCTCGTCGAGGGCGGAGGCGTCGGAACCCGTTTTCCCGCCAAGGCCATCGCCGCGACCGCCCTTCCGTGACCATGACTCCCGAAGACATCGCCCGAGAGGTGAACCGCATGGGCGAACAGGCCCGCGCCGCCGCCCATGTGCTCGCCACCCTTCCGACGGAGAGGAAGAACGCCATTCTCCACGCCATGGCCGACGCCCTCGTCGCGCGGGAACCGGAGATCCTCGCCGCCAACGCCCTCGACCTCGCCGCCGCGGCCGAGGCGGGCCTGAGCGCGGCGATGCAGGACCGCCTCCGCCTCGATCCGGCGCGCATCGCGGCCATGGCCCAGGGCATCCGCGAGGTCGCCGAACTGCGCGATCCCGTGGGCGAGATCCTGCACGAGTGGTCGCGCCCCAATGGACTCCGCCTCCAGAAGAAGCGGACTCCCATCGGCGTCATCGGGATCATCTTCGAAAGCCGTCCCAACGTCACCGCCGACGCCGCCGTGCTCTGCTTCAAGACCGGCAACGCCACCATCCTCCGTGGTGGAAAGGAGGCGATCCATTCCAACCGCGCCATCGCCGCCGCCCTTCAGGAAGGCGGCTCGCCCGCCGGCCTGCCCGACCACAGCATCCAGCTCATTCCCTTCACCGACCGCGAAAGCGTCCGCCACCTCTGCGAGATGGACCGGTGGCTCGACCTCATCATCCCGCGCGGAGGCGCGGGGCTCATCGAGGCGGTCGTGGGCATGGCCCGGATGCCGGTGATCAAGCACTACGACGGCATCTGCCACGTCTACGTCGATCGGTCCGCCGACTTCGGCATGGCCGAGGCGATCACGATCAACTCGAAGATCCAGAAACCCTCGGTCTGCAACGCGGCCGAGACTCTGCTGGTCCACCGCAGGATCGCCGCGGACTTCGCTCCCCGCATCGCCGCGGCTCTGGCCGAAAAGGGCGTCGAACTGAGGGGCGACGAAGCCTTCCGCGAGCTGGCGGGGCCGGCGACCGTGCTGCCCGCGACCGAGGTCGACTGGACCACCGAATACCTCGACTACATTCTCGCCGCCAAGGTCGTCGACGATCTCGACGCCGCCATCGCGCACATCAACCGCTACGGCTCGCACCACACCGACACCATTGTCGCCTCCGACGAGGCCGCTGCGGCGAAATTCCAGCTCGAGGTCGACAGCGCCTGCGTCTTCTGGAACGTCTCGACCCGCTTCGCCGACGGCGGCGAGTTCGGCTTCGGAGCCGAGATCGGCATCAGCACCGACAAGCTCCACGCCCGCGGCCCCATGGGCCTGGACGAGCTCTGCAGCTACAAGTACCTCGCCTTCGGCGACGGGCAGTTGAAGTGAGGGGACCGAAGGCTGGGGCCCACCGTTTTCGGGGAGGCCTTGGCGAATCAGCGGGCAAGCTCGCAGGCGTGCACCGAGAATCCCGCTCCGAACGCGGTGAGCCAATAGCGTCGGTCGGTCGGAAGGCGCCGGGCGAGCCGTCTCTCGAGCACGAAAAGGACGGAGGGACTGCTCATGTTGCCATGCTCGCGCAACACGTCGCGGCTTTCCACGAGGGTGAAGGGCAGCACGGCTTCCAAGGCGTCGAGGACATCGCGGCCGCCGGTGTGGGCGAGGATCTGGTCGGGATCGGCGGTGCGGTTTCGATAGAGCCGGGAAACGGCCTCGGCCGCCAGGGCTGGCACGGCCCGATGGAGTTGGTTCCTCAATTTCCCGTCGGAGTTGACGAAGCGGATCTTCTCCCGTTCCTGCGGAAGGTGGAGAGTGGAGAAATTCCCCGCCTGCCAATCGCCGGGTTGGCCGCGCGCGGACCAAATGGCGGCGGCGGCGCCATCGCCGAAGAGGCAGAGGCTGATGAGGACGCTTGGATCGTCGGCGGCGAAGAAGGCGGCGGAGCAGATTTCGACGGCGACGGTGGCCACGGTGGCATTCGGGTTGGCCGACAGGAAACCGTGGGCGGCGCGCAGAACGGGGATGGCGGCACCGCATCCGAGTCCGACGAGATCGGCGAGGTAGGTGTCCGATCGCAGGCCAAGCTTTTCGGCGACGTGGCTGGTGACGCCGGGGCAGAGGTAGCCGGTGCAAGTGCAGACAAGCAGGGCGTCCAGGGACGAAGGAAGGAGGTCGGCTTCGGCGAGCGCGGCCTCGAGGGCGGAGGCGGCGAGGAGAGGCGCCTCGCGTTCGAAATCCTGGTTGAGCCGCTGGGCGTCGCGGGTCAAGGCACGGGGGATGGAATCGAGGGCGAGGTGGCGGCGATCGATGCCGGAAGTCGGGCTGACGAGGATTTTTTCGAGCAGGGCACGGGAACGGGGCTTGAGCGTTCGGAGGAGATCCTCTTCCCGCGCCGCTTCCCAGCAGGAGGATTGGGAATAGACGTTCGGCGGGACGGCAGTGGCGAGGGAGCGAAGATACATGGGCGATTGATCCAGCTAGCGGACGAGGGAGAGGATGGTACGGAAGGGCAGGAGGCGGGCGGTGGCAAGGGCACGGAGGCAGGCTCTGCCCGAAGAGCTCAGCAGGACAGGATGCATCCAGCCCGCCACCTGGAGACGGCGGCGGAATTTCCGGCGCATGCCGTCTTGGATCGAGCGGGAGGCGTTTTCCCAGGAAATCGAACCGGCGGCCCACGACGCCAGCGGACCGACGGCGGTCTCCGCCGCCTGGAAAGCCATGGACATTCCGTTGCCGGTGAAAGGAGGAATCATGCGGTCGGCGTCGCCCAGGCAGAGAAGACCGGGGACGACGGTTTGGGGACCGAGCTCGAATCCGGCGACCGAAGAGAAGGAGTTTTCCCTCCAGACGGCATGTCGGACAGCTTGAGCCAAGGCGGGGCTGCCCCCGGTTTCGAGATAGGCCGGAAGGAGCTCGCGTCCTTTGGCTTGGATGGAGCGATCGATGAGAAACAGGCCGCAAAGGTTGGTCCAGCCGTTCTCCACGGGGACGAGACCGGCGTAGCCCTTGGAGCCGAGGTGCATTTCCAGATCGGCTTCTTGCGGGAGTCCGCGGAGATGGGCTTTGAGCCCGATCCAGCGGCCGCGGCGCGGGCGTCTGCCGGCGGCCCAGACGAGGCCTTCCACAGGTTCCGGCCTGGCGCGGTGTCGAGTGATGATTTCGCAGCCGAGAGACCGGGCGAGAAGAAAGAGGCGCTCATCGAGGCAATGGCGTGAAATGCCGATGGCGGGAATCGGCAGGGTATCGCGATGGAACAGCTTTCCGGAGTCGAACCACGCGACGGTCCGGTATTCCGCGGCGTCGCCGAAAAGAGGGGCGATGCGGAGGGCTTCCAAGGTTTCGGCGGAAACGCCGGAGATGAATTCGCCGCAGACGCGATGGCGGGGGTAGCCCTCCGCTTCCAACACTCTGACGGGAATGCCGCGATGACGCAAGGCGACGGCCAGCGACAGCCCCGCCAATCCTCCTCCCGCGATCGTGATTTGGCGTTTCAAATCCGCAGGCCCACGACGCGGCGCGCCCCCCGCCAGTCCGAATGTTCGTCGATCTTCCATCGGGTGGGGTCGAGTCCCAGGAAACGCGGAATTTCGCCGTGGTTGAAGCCAGCGTCGATGCTGGCGTGGAGGTCGTGCCGGGTGACCCGGTTGATGAAGGGGCGCATCAGCCGACCGAGACAATGGGAAAGTGGGGCACGCTCGGGTTCGTTGAAGACGAGAACGTCGAAACGGGCGCAGAGCTCGCCGAGCTTGAGGAGGTCGATCGGAAGAAAGTGGTGGAGGAACAGGTTGGCGACGAGGATGCCGCCGCGAAGAGAGTTGCCGGTCAGCCGAACGTCGCCTTGGCGCCAGAGGAGGGAGGGGTCTTCCAAGCAGCGCGGGCGAGGAGCGAGATCGCAGGCGGTGACGGTGGTTCCAGGGCAGAGGCGGCAGAGCTTGGAGGCGAGAGAACCGCCGCCGGCGCCGAACTCGACGATGCCGCGGGAGACGGCTTGCGGAAAGCGGCGGACGGTTCGGCGGATCCAGCGTTCGTTTCCCATGAGGAAGTTGACGAACCTAAGATCGCGGCGGCTCCGTGCCGCTTCGGGATCATCCGCGGGGAGATGATCGAGCAGTTCGGGACGCACGGTTCGTTCTGTCACGGCAGAAGCATAGGCGGCGTCGGGCACGAGGGGAAGCGGGGTTTTTTAGAGTTTCGGATACGGCTGGCATCATCCCATGCCCCCGCGGAGGACGAGCATCGCGATGGCCATGGCCGCCATGCCGAGATCCTCGACCAGCGCCACGGTGGAGAGCGGCACGTTCAGAGCGGTGCCCATGCAGGCACAGTCGAGATCCAGATTCCGGCGCAGGGCATGGAACACGCCGAGCGAGCCGAAGATCATGAGGACGGCGGTGGCCGCGTAGACGAATCCGGGCCAGACATGGGAGAGGTACCCCAGACCGAGGCCCAGTTCGAGGAAAGGGTAGAGATAGGCGTAGGCTCGGGCCCGCTTCGCCAGCAGATCGTACATTTGGAACCCATCCGCGAAGCCCGCCAGACTGAAGAATTTGAACATGGAGAAGACGATGAGGAAGAACCCCATGAAATCGTGCATCCAGGCCATCCAATCCCAGGGTCCCCCGTAATGCGCCTGCTTGGCAGCGGCGGCGGCAAGGGTGAGGGCGACGATGACCAGCAGCGGGACGTAGTCCTTCCACGACCTGTCTCGTCCCCGTCTCCGCATTTCTCCTGGGCCGCTTCCCCTGCTCTCCGGCGCGGGCTTCGCCAGATAGCGGTCCGGATTCTCCCGGAACCTCCTCAGACAGCTCTCGCCGCAAAACAAGTAGGTGGTATCCTCGTGCTCAACCCGCAACGGACTGTCGGCGGCGACTTTCATGCCGCAGACGGGATCGGTGGTTTCAAGTTTCATCGCGGGGGGATTTGGAGCGGAACCGGATCAAGAGGGCGGAAGTTCTCCGTTTCTCCTGGGCGACGGCACCTCCTCGGGCGTGGAAAATTCCACGTTCACCGTCAGGCTGAAGAAGGCGTCGCTGGGACCGAAGAAGCGGCCGGTCACGGGCATCACGCCGCGGGGATGGTGGCTGGTGCCGGTGACGATGTGCCGGTGGTCGCAGCGTTTCCCGGTGGTGGGGTCGAAGCCCCGCCAGCCGAGTTGCGGAAAATAGGCCTCCGTCCACGCATGGGTCGAGCCCCTCGCCGCCCGGGTCGCCTCGCAGTCCAGGTAGCCGCTCGCGAAGCGCGCGGCGATGCCGAGGTGGCGCAGCGTTTCCATCATCAGGGTGGCGACGTCGCGGCAGGAGCCGGTGCCCAGGGAGAGCGTGGTCGCCGGGGTTTGCACGCCTTTTTGCTCCCGCCGCTGGTAGCGGATGGCATCGCGGATGATTTCCGCCAGTTTCAGGGCGAAGGCTTCGGCGCTCGGGAATTCGCCGGGGTCCGGCAGACCGTGGATCCATTCCTTCAACGCCGCCGTTTCCTCGGCATAGACGGGAGTGAGATAGCCGACGATGATGCCATGCTCCAGCGTGTCGTAGGAAAGCGGCCAGGGGCTGGCGCTGCGGACCGGTTCCGGCGGATCCCCGGCGTCGAAAAAGCGGCGCACGGTCACGTCCATGTTGAGGACCAGGGCGTCGGCGTCTTCCCGGAAATGGGCATGGGCGATGGAGTTGCCGAAGATGTCGCGCGTCCAGACCACATCGGCCCGCGGAGAGATGGAGAGGTCGAGGCTCTCGACGCGCAGGTCGTGCCCTTCCCGGGGACGGATGACCAGCCGGTGCGGCTCGAAGCTCACCGGAGCGACATAGGCGTAGTGCGTCAGGTGGACGATGCGCAGCAGATGGCTTCCGCTCATGGCGTTTCACGGTTCCAGCAGGACGGCCTGCCCGTCCAAGTCTTCCCGGTTCAACGGCTGGAAATCGTCGGCGCTGCAGCAGACCTCCATGGATTGCAGGGACATGCCGCCGAAGATCGTCGCCACCGAGGCGTCGGCCGCGTCACGACCGGTGGCGATCCGCACGAGACCGTTGAGCGGGGCGAGGCGGGTGGGATCGAAAATGAACCAGCGATTGCCGATGCAGGCCTCGAAGCAGGCGTGGAAATCGGGCGGGGCGAGGAGGCAGGCGTAGCCGGTGAAATAACGGGCGGGAATGGAGAGCGCCCGGCAGAAGGCGATCCCGAGGTGGGCGAAGTCGCGGCAGACCCCGGCGCGCTGCGTGACGGTGTCGAAGGCGGAGGTCGCGGCATCGGTGGAGCCGGAGATGTAGTCGATGTTTTCGTAGATCCAGTCGCCGATGGCCACGGCCTGGTCGAAGGGGTGCGGAAGGTCGCCGAACATTTTCAGCGCCAGCCGTCCGAGCCGGTCGGATTGGCAATAGCGGCTGGGAAAAAGATAGGGCAGCGTCGCGCGGTCCATCCATGCCACCGGCGTGCGGTGGATTTCGGCCGCGCTAACGACGACGGGATTCGTCTCCGCCAAGGCGGAGTAGGAGATGGAGAGTTCCTCCGCGGTTCCGGTTTGCAGGCGGATGTAGCGGCTCTGGCCGATTTCGAGAGGGAATTCCTCCCATGCCAACGGCGGCGAAATTTCGAATTTCTCTTCGGTCAGCTTCTGCGAGGCGGTGGTCAAGGCGTGGATGTTCAGCAGCATCGTCGAAGGACGGCTTACCGAATAGTTCAGCCGCGCGGAAATCCGGAAGTTCATGCGCACTCAAATTCTTCCCCGATCCGGGTTTCGTAAAGGGAAGAGACGATGGGGAGCGGCTTTTTCCGTTCAACCCGGGTTGGCTGAACTTGAACCAGACCGGAAAAAGGGCGCTCGAAACACGGAGACCCCACCGCGACGACAATCCGTCTGCCCTGACGGACGGCGCGTTTGATCCAACCGCCAACATCAGAACCCGCCGACGCACTGGAAGGTGTAGCCCTTCAGATAGGCCGTCTCGGGCAGGGTCAGGATCACGGGATGATCGCGCCGCTGCGTGTGGCGGGCCACCAGGCGCAAGGTGCGCTTCGCATCCACCGAAGCGTCGGCGATCACATCGGAGAACTCGCGCTCGCTGACGTGGTGGCTGCAGCAGTAGGTCGAGAGGAGGCCGTCGGGATTGAGGAGCTTCAGGGCGCGCAGATGGATCTCCTTGTAGCCTCGAAGCGCGTCGCCCACCGCCTTGCGGGATTTCGTGAAGGAAGGCGGGTCGAGAACGACGAGGTCGAACCTCCGCTCCGCCGCCTCGGCCTCCTTCAGGAAGTCGAAGACGTTCGCCTCCTGCACCTCGAGCCCGAGTCCGTTCCGTTCCGCATTGGCCCGGGCCGCCTCGACCGCCGTCGCGCTGATGTCGAGGGCGAGCACCGAAGCCGCCCCCCCTCGCGCCGCATGCAGCGCGAAGCCGCCCTGGTTGCAGAAGCAGTCCAGCACGTGCCTTCCAGCCGAAAGCGCTCCGACCGCGGCGTAGTTGTCGAGCTGGTCGAGGTAGATTCCCGTCTTCTGTCCCTCCATCAGATCGATCTCCTGAACCAGTCCGTCGACCGAGATTTCGACAGGCCCCTGCCAGCTCCCCGCCAGCACGCCGACACGGGCTTCGAGCCCCTCGGCCTTGCGGATGGGGGAATCGTTCCGCTCGATCACCGTCACGTCGCCGAAAACGGCCCGGAGGGCTGCGGCGATGAGCTCGCGGCGGCGGTCCATCGCGAGAGTGAGGGTCTGGAGCACGAAATGGTCTCCGTAGCGGTCGACCACGACGCCGGGCAATCCGTCGGCTTCGCTCCAGACGAGCCGGTAGACCGGCTCGGCAAAGCCCATCGTCCCGCGCAGGGCGAGAGCCCGGCGGAGCCGACGCTCGAAGAACTCCGCATCGAGATCCTGCTTGCGCCGAGAAATGCGCCTCGCCACGATCTGCGAGGCCGGATTGTAGATCGCCGTGCCGAGGGGCCGGTCGCGGAAGTCCTTCAGCGAGATCACCTCGCCTGGCTGCGGATCGCCGAACGCCTTCTGCACCTCGCTGGAATAGACCCAGTCGTGGCCGTGAAAGATGCGGGAGCGGGGTTTGACGACGATGCCTGCCATGTGGGGCCGAGCTTCGGCCAAGGAACGACTCCCGTCAAAGTGGGGATGCTGGAATGCTGACACATACGAAAGGCTGGAAACCTGAAACGTTGAACTTTGAACTCGCCCCGGTTGACGCGCCTCCGGGGCTGGGCCAAGTTACCGGCTCGCTTTCGCGGTGCCCTGGCCTCTTCGCCCTCCCGGTTCCCGCTTCCTCCGAACAGGTCGCGGACCTTGATTCCGCAAGACTTTCCCCTCCTCCTTCGCCTTCCGTATGAACGTAGACCGCGCGACGCTCGATTTTCTCAACTCATTCACCAACGACGAAAAAAAGGAAGGCGAACGCCTCCATAGAGAAGGAGCCGTCACGCAGATTTTCGGCAACCACCTGCTCATCCAGGGACGCGTCGAGGACGAGGACTGGGCCTGCCGCACCCGGATCCAGCTCCAGGGCAACGATTGGGTCGGGGAAGCGGACGACAAGAGCGATTCGGGCCGCGCCGCGCTCTACGCGACGATGCTGGAAAAGGTCGCCCGCAAAGGCGACCTCCCCGAGGCCCCCAACGAAATCGGAGAGAAGACCCTCACCGAAGTGATCGAGGAGAAGCTCGGCCGCGGCCTCACCGGCGAGGAGGACGAGTACCTCGGCAAGATCGAACGGCGCTTCCGGCGCTTCGAGCTGGAGCGCGAGATCTTCGACTCCGATCTCGTTCGTCTCAATCCCCGCTGGCCGGTCGAGTCCTTCGAGCCGCTCATCCTCTGGCCGACGCCTCCCAAGGACATCGTCGAGTTCTGGAACTACATCGCCCATGCCTTCGAGAAGGCGAACTACGGCTACCCCGCCTTCCTCGAGACGATCACCGACCGGCAATGGACGCACGAGCGCATGGCCGCATGGGAGCGTCGCCGCGAGGAGAGCGAGTGGCGCTACCAGGTCGAGGTCTTCGAGAAGCGGCCGCCCGAGGAACCGGTCGAACCGGTCGAGTTCCGTCTCCGCATCAGCACCCGCGAAGCGCGCCTGATGGTGCGTTCAGGCGGGAGCGGCCCCTTCGAACGCATCGCCGAGACCGAGCAGTTCTCCCGTCTCGAGGAACGCTACACCAACGGCGGCCTGCGCATGGGCGCGGCCTCCGAGATCCTCTGGAGCAAGTTCATCCACGCCGCCGCGAAGGAGGAATCCAACGACGGGAGCCTCTCCCTGGAGCGCATCGAGAACTGCCGCTTCCTCAACCGCCTCTTCCACCAGCGCGAACTCGAGGGACTGATCGTGAATCTCGACGAGCAATCCTTCCGCCTCAGCGCCAAACCGCTCCGCTGGGCCTGCCGTCCCGACTCGATGGGATCGGACAACTACGAGATGCAGCTCGTCACCGGAGACGGGCAGGACGTGTCCCATACGCTCCGCCTCCTCCCCGGCGACGAAGCGCTCTACATGAGCGACGAATGGGTCTTCCACGGGCCGGAGCACTGGGTGCGCAACGAAACCCTCGTCGATCCCTGCGTCGTCATCCCCCGCAGCGTCATCGAGAGCGAGGCGGGCGTGGCCTTTCTTTCCCGCCTCGGAGCCTCGATTCCAGAGACCCTGGAAGACAAAATCCGGGAAGAGTCCCTCCGTGTCGTCTTCAACCTCGGCATCTCCACCGGCGCCACCGCCTCGTCGAACGAGCACATGCTGATGAAGATCAGCGCCTCGAACGCCGACGGGAGCCGCGAGGAAGTGCTCAGCCGCGAAGGCTGGGAAATCGTGAAGCAGCCGAAAGGCGACGCCGAGCACATCTTCCGCTACGACCGCACCCTGCAGCGCCGCGTCGGGCGCCTCATCGCCCCGATGCAGCCGACCTTCGACGGAAACCTCGGCTGCTACCGCGCGAGGGTCACGAAGAACTTCCCCGAAAAATACGCCGCGTGGCTCGCCTCCCTGCCCGAGGGCATCGAAGTCGTCGCCGACGCCGACCTCGCCACCCTCCAGGCCGATCCGGTCGAGGCGCAGGTCTCCTTCGAGATCGTCGACCAGGAGATCGACTGGTTCGACCTGAAGGTCGTCGTCAAAGTCGAGGGGATGGATCTCAGTCCCGAGGAGATCCGGGCCCTCGTCCAGGCCCGGGGACAGTTCGTCAGGATGGACCGCGGGGGCTGGCTCCGCCTGAAGATGAACCTGAACGAGCAGCAGCAGGACGCCGTCGCCCGCATCGGGCTCGACCCCTTCGACCTCAGCGGCGAAGTCCATCGCCTTCACGCCCTGCAGCTCTCCGAACCCGCCGCCAAGGAAGTCTTCGACTCGGAGACATGGGAGCGCATCTCCTCCCGCGCCCGCAGCCTGCAACTGCAAGTCCGTCCGGAAATCCCGCCCGGACTCAACGTCAACCTGCGTCCCTACCAGATCGAAGGCTTCCACTTCCTCGCCTATCTCGCGACGAACCGCTTCGGGGGCATCCTCGCCGACGACATGGGTCTCGGCAAAACGATCCAGGCCCTCACCTGGCTGCTCTGGCTGCGCGAGGAGAACGGGGACAAGACGCTGCCCAGTCTCGTCGTCTGCCCCAAGTCCGTCCTCGACGTGTGGGGCGACGAAGTGAAGAAGGCCGCGCCCTCCATCCGCGTGCAGGTGCTGCGCAACAAAGTGGAGCTCGAGGTCGAGCGCCTCGGAAAGGACATCGACCTCCTCGTCATCAACTACAGCCAGCTCCGCACCTGCGCCGAAGAGCTCAAGAGCGTCGAATGGCTCGGCATCATCCTCGACGAAGGCCAGCAGATCAAGAATCCCGATTCGAAGGCCGCCAAGGCCGCCCGCGCCCTGCCCGGCAGCAACCGCCTGGTCCTCACCGGGACCCCGATCGAGAACCGCCTCCTCGACGTCTGGAGCCTCATGGGCTTCGCCATGCCCGGCATTCTCGGCGACCGCAAGTACTTCCGGGAGAACTTCGACAAGCGGAAGGACGGCCATTCCCAGACCCGCCTCACCGCGCGGCTGCGTCCCTTCCTCCTGCGCCGCACCAAGGGCGAGGTCGCTCTCGACCTGCCGCCGAAGATCGAGGAGGACGTCTACAGCGAAATGGAGGAGACGCAGGCCAAGCTCTACCAGGCCGAGATGGAGCGCATCCAGAAGATCCTCCTCGGCATCGAGAGCGACGAGAGCCTCCGCAAGAACAGCTTCGTCATCCTCCAGGGTCTCATGCGCCTGCGGCAGATCTGCTGCCACCCGGGTCTCGTCGACCAGAAATACCGCTGGGAGGAGAGCGCCAAGCTCAACGCCCTCTTCTACCTGCTCGACCAGCTTCACGAGGAAGGCCACAAAGTGCTCGTCTTCAGCCAGTTCGTCTCCATGCTCGACATCATCAAGGAGGAGCTGGAGGACCGCGAGCGGCCCTACAGCTACCTCACCGGGCAGACGAAGAGCCGGCACGAGGTCATCAGCGACTTCCAGGAATCGAAGGAGGCGAAGACTTTCCTCCTTTCCCTGAAAGCCGGCGGCAGCGGCCTCAACCTCACTTCCGCGAGCTACGTGATTCTCTACGATCCCTGGTGGAACCCCGCCGTGGAGAACCAGGCGATCGACCGTTGCCACCGCATCGGGCAGGAGAGCAAGGTCAACGCCTACCGCCTCCTCATGCGGGATTCGGTCGAGGAGAAGATCCGTATTCTCCAGCAGCAGAAGAACGCGATGATGACCAGCGTCCTCGGCGAAGAAGGTTTCACCCGGAATCTCGAACTCGACGACCTGAAGTTCCTCTTCAGCCAAGGCCAGGCCGCCGAATCCGAAGCGGTCCTGGCCACGCGGTGAAGCGAGCGAAACCACCGGATTCACTCAACATCGGCCCCCCGCTCCGAGGAACAAGGCGGGAAAGGGGAAGTCATACATCGTTTCGACGTTGACGGACAGCTGCATTCCTCTGCCGGGGCTGGTGTAGCGAAGTTCGCGAGAACTTCGACGAACGTCATTTGGGGCGCCGAACGGGAGAAGCAGAGGAGCATTGCAAGAGCGGCCCCGCTCCTTGATCCCTCGACTTGGCGAGCCGTCGCCACCCCTTCCACGTTCACAACGCCATCGGTACGGCGTCCGAGTCTCTGAAGGTGAGGGTCAGAAATCCCCACGCCCGCAGTGGTTGCTGCTCCCATTCCGATTTTTTAAAAAATTGTGAACAAATCTAAAATTTCTAATTGATCTATGGCAATTATGGAATTAATATTAATTCTAAACTCATCCGCTGTTCCGCTTCACCCATCCTGAATGGATCCCCAAGCCCGAGCTCAAGCCCATTACGTCATGAGCGAAATTTTCGCCGTGGCCGGAGGGAACAAGATCTCCGACATCCAGATCCGGAGCGGCAACTGGGTCTATTGCCACACGAAGCGCGGACTCGAGATCATCCACCGGCTCGGCGAACTGCCTTCCGAGGTGGTGATGAACGTCGTCGAATACCTTTACGGCCGGCAGGAATCCGAATCCGTCGGCGCGGCGGCGAAGCTGCAGAACCAGAAGGAAGTGAAGGCCCGCCTCTTCGACGACAAGGTCGCCGACTTCAGTACCGAGGGTTTCCCTCTTTCCGACGGGACCGTCTCCGGCCGGATGCGGGTGCAGGCGCACCTCAGCACTTCCGGCCCCGGCCTCACCTGCCGGATTCTCAGCGACGAGATCGCCGACCTCAACACCCTCGGCCTTTCCGCCGACACGACCCGGACCGTCTGCGAGTTCATGAAGCGCCGCCAGGGCTTCGGCCTCGTCACCGGCCAGACCGGATCCGGCAAATCGACGACCCTCGCCGCGATCCTCGACTGGCTGCGGATGAACCATCCCCGGCATATCGTCACCGTCGAGGATCCCATCGAGTACCGCTACTCCCGCTTCCTTCCGACCCAGGACGAGAACGGGCGCCCTCTTCCCTCGCCCGGCTTCTGCACCCAGCAGGAAGTCGGCAAGCACGTCGCCACCTACAAGCAGGGCCTCAAGGACGCCCTCCGCAAGGCCCCCCACGTCATCCTCATCGGGGAGATCCGCGACCGCGAGACCATGGAGATCGCGATCGAGGCCGCGCAGACCGGCCACGTCGTCATCTCCACCCTGCACACCAACGGCGCGGTGAAGACCCTCAGCCGGATTCTCGAGTTCTTCCCGCAGGATCAGCACCGCTCCCTCCTCGGGCGCCTTTCCGAGATCCTCATGTTCATCCTCTCGCAGGGCCTCATCCCCACCGAGAACGGACGTGTCCTCAACTACGAGTTCCTCCAGAACAACAGTTCCGCCGTCCGCTCCGGCATCGCCTCCTACGACGGCGCCGCCAAGTCCCTCGAGGACGCGATCCGCCACAGCGGCAACATCGCCTGGGACAACAACCTCCAGAACCTTCTCAACAGCGGCAAGATCTCCCACGCCGCCTACACCATGAACCGCATGAACGAGGAGGAGGGCGAGGAGCTGCTCTTCATCCGCAGCAAGGCGGGCTGAAACGACTTTCGTCCGGCATCCTTCGCGAACCGGCGAACCACAACAATACAACAACCATAGATAATAGCTAGATAATGAAACTGAACAACCTCAAGAAGCAAGCGGGCCTCACCCTCATCGAAGTCACGCTCGTCATCGCCGTCCTCCTCGGCCTCATCAGCGTGCTCTTCATCGGCGTCTCCGCCTACCGTGAAGGGTCGAACCGCGCCCGCTGCATTCTGAACATCACCAACGTCCAGAAGGCGGCTCGCTCCTATCAGAACCTTTTCGAACTCGCGGGCCCTGTCGGGGAGGAAGCCGGAGATCCTCTTGCATCGACCCTCATCATGGGTGAAGGCAGGATGATCGACACCCCGCCGACCTGCCCCAGTGGAGGGACCTACACCTTTGCTACGACGGTTCCCCGCATCGGAGACACCTACGCGACCTGCTCGCTTGCGGAATCACAAGACCACGAGCCTGCCAACACCGACGGCTGGTAATCTGTCCTACGCGATTCCTTGACTCGCGGAGTTCATTCGATCCCGGTTCCGAGAAGTCCGCTTCCGGAACCGGGAAACCGACGCCCCACGTTTCCCGAAGCTAGGTCGGCCCTATCGCTTCCGGCCCGCCTTCGGCAAACGAGGAACCCTTGCCCGCCTCAAACTCCTCTTTCTGCACACTGTCCTTGCCATGGACCTTCTTGCCCCCAACGCCTCTCCTCTCAAGCTCTACGTCCAGGCCAAGCACCTCCTCAAATCGACAAGCCGGGCGAAGGAGCCGGACTGGTATCGGCGCGCCCACGAGCTGAACCTGCAGTGGCATCTTTGGATCGGCGCACATTCCGGGATCAGCGCGGTCTACAGCCGCTCGCTTCAACAGTGGTGGAATGGTCCCGACCTGCCTCCCCTCTCCTTCGAGACCGACGAGAGCGGTCGGCCTAGCCTCAGCCAAAGTTCCCGCGACGCCCTCCACGAAGTGCTCCGTGTCCTCTTCGCGAGCAAGGAATTCGGGGCAAAGGCAAAATCCCTCGGCATCGTCATCCACCTCGCCGACGGACTGCGCGTCCGCAACCTTGCTCCCGACTTCGCGGCCGACGGCGATTTCGACAGCCTCAACGAGCTGCTGATCTCCGCCCCCGAGATCGCCGTCGGCGACGACACCATCGATGACAAGGGAGGGGCCTGGCGGCTCCTCCCTCTCCTCGGCGTGACCGAGGGCGAGCGACGCTCCCTCGCCATCCAGGTTCCGGCCAAGCTCCGCCCCATCGCCGAGGAATTCCGCCGCTACGGCGAGCTGCGGAACCTGCCCGTGGTGGTGGAGACGCGCTGCGCCGCGCTCGAAGCCCTCTCGGGGCTGGCCCATCTCCATCTCCCGCTCCATACCCAAGGACAGGGAACCACCCTCGTTCTCGCCCATTACGAGGCCATGACCCTGCTCTTCGCTCTGGGCAACCGCGCCGAGCTACTTCTGGTCCGTCCCCTCCTCCACCGCAGCGGCCCCTATCTGACGCCGAGCGAGACCCACGAGGTTCTCGCCCAGACCGCCGCCCTCCTCAACATCAAGGATCCCGAAATCCTCCTCGCCTCCCTCGCCGGGCTGCCCGAGGCGCAGTTGGAGTCGCTCCTCGAATCCTATCGAGAGCAGTTCCCACACGCCCGCATCTGTTGCCTCGACGTCCGCCGAACGGACTTCGTCGCCGGCGTGCCGGACGGCTGCTTCGAATTCGCCGCCGCCGTCCGTAAGGAAGCGCCGAGCGCCGACGAATTCCCCGAGCAAAAACTCTTCCGGGAGAAGTGGACCTGGCAGGATTTCTACGGCCTTTCCAGCGAGGAGGCGGCGAGGATTCCGAGCAGTGGCGATCTGCGTCTCCTCAAATTCGCGAGCCTCACCCAGAAGGTCGCCATCGCAGGCATCCTCGCCTACGGTGGCTGGATCGGAATGGATTTCCTCGGCAAGATGCGGTCCGAGGCTTGGGCGCTGCCCGCCGACGCGGCCCAGAGCAAGGAAATCGAGGTGATGAAGCTGCAAAAGGAGAGGCGTGAGTGGGAGCACTGGGACAATCTGCTCGAAAAGCGCTCCGAGGGCTGGCTCGCCCTAGAGACAATTCTCGAGCTGTTCCCCGCCAATGGTGGCATGATCCTGAAGGACGCCAGCTACCGTGCTGAAGTCGCCTCCCCCAAAAAGCAGGAAACCCAGACGGGAATGTCCCGGTCTTGGAACGTTTCTGGCTACGCCAATCCCGAGGTGGCCGTCTCGCTGCCCAGCCTCGGAAGCCGTCCCCGCGTCGCCGAGTTGCTCAACGGCATCGCCGAGCGGAACCACGCCCCCTACCTCGCCGTCGACGCGGCCACACGCGATGTGCAGGTCACCCTGCAGCAGAGGCAGGGGGCCATGCCTGCCTCGAAGGACATCCCCGCGCAAGTGGCACGCCGCTTCCGCACCGCCTTCGATCTTTCCATCAGCCAGAGCCTGACCAGCAAGGATGGTCTCGCCTTGAACACCAATCCTCTCAAGCCCAAGGCTCCATGAAGGCCTCGCCCCATCGCCAAGCCATCCTCGTCTTCGGGATCGCCATTCCTCTCCTCCTACTCGGAATCGCCTTTGGCGGCGTCCATTTCGGACACGCTAAACTGAAGCGAAGCTATCAGGAGAAAGTGGCGAATCTCGAGCGATACAACACCACGAAAGCCCAGGCCGTGGAACTCGAAGCCTTTCTCACCACGAACGGACGCCGCGACCAGGCGGACTACTGGAAATCGAAGCTCGGGCAGGATCTCGTCGAGTCCTTCACCGAGAACCTCGACAAGATCCTCGCGAAATACGAGCCCGAGGTTCTCCGCCAGACGGAGATCGGGCGGGCACCCGCCACCGGGGGATTCGGCTCCAAGACCGATCACCCCTACTCGAAGATGCAGCTTCGTTTCGAAGGAGGCTTCAAGCCCATGCAGCTTCTCCTCGCCGAACTGGAGACGGAAATGCCGAATCTCGTCCTCGAGAGCCTCACCGTCGCCCCGAAGCCTTCCAATGAAAGCGATCGCAGCACCCTCCAGTTCGGCATCGTCTACCACTGCTGGGAAATGCCCAAGGACAGTCCCGCCCCTGTCGCCCCATGAACGCCTCAGTCGCTCTCACCCTCCTCTTCCTCCTCGCCGCAGGAAGCGTCTCCTCTCAGGAGGAGGACTCCACCCCGTCGATTCTCTCCGGGGCGATCCCGCCGACCGTGCCGCCTCAATCAAGCGAAGTCACGGAACCGGACGTGGAGACGCCTCCCGCCCTCGCCGCGGCAAGCGCCTCCGCCACTCCGCCAGCAGGAGGATCGGAGCCGGCAACGAAACCTCCGGGACCCAAAGATAAAAAAGGTGAAAAGCTGGATTTTCTCCAACGCTCGAACCTCATCCTCGGGAAACTGCTCGATAACCATCGCGAGGTGGATCCTTTCGGCCTGATCATGGATCCGGCCAACACCAAGGAGACGCCTCTCTTCGCCGAGCAGTATCAGGAGAAGGAGGAAAAGCCGGGCCTGAGCGCCTCCTCGCTCCAAAGCGCTCTCCTCGCCCTGCCCATCACCGGGGTCTATCCCCAAAAGAAGGAGATCGTGATCGGTGCGAGATCCTTCCCCATCGGAGGACAGTTCGGCATCCGGCATCAGGATCTCACGATCCGCCTGCGCTTCGAGGGCATCCGCGCCGGCGAACTCTTCTTCAAGGACATGGAGACCCAGGAAGTGACGTCGATCCCCTACCACACCCGTCCCGCCGAGTTCGAACCGATTACCGGAAACGCCGGAAGGCCGTCCGGATCGGACATCGTTCCCATGAACGGTCTCTATATCGCTAACTAAAAAAATTTCGCAACTTTTTTAGTTAAGCCTTGCTGAATACTGCATTTTACAGTATTTATCATTATTATCAAACTTTCCCTGTTCCGCTTTCCCCTTCCATGAGACTCAAAGAACTCCTCACTTTGGCTGGAGCCGGCATCCTTTCGCTCGCTGCCGTGATGCTCATCGAAAGGGAGGGACGCCCCGACGCCGTTCCGGGCCATGAGTCGGCTGCGGCAGAGTTCGAAGACACCTCCAGCCTGTTCGAGCGCTCCTTGCCGGCCCCCACGGCGGAGCCGCCGAGTGTGCGTGAGGAAAGGCCGGAGACGGCCTCCACCCCTAGTTCCCCACCGGCTCCGACGGAATCCGAGAAGCCAGTCACTTCCCCCGTCGCGGCGGCTTCCGAGCCGCTCGAGGCCCCCGTGGACCCTCCGGCGCCCGGCGTCCCCGCCCTTGCGGAACCGGCGGAAGCGACAGGCAGTCTCTCCGACACCTTCATGAAAGCCGTCGCCGCCGCCAACGACAAGGTGACCGGTTCCGAAGCGAACATCGCCGCGGCCGTAATGGAGGAAGAGCAACCCTCGATCATCGAGGAGACGTCCGACGGTTTCTGGCTCAAGTCGGCGAAGCTGAACGACGTCTTTCAACACCTCGCCCAGCTCGGCAATTTCCAATATTTCCACAACACGGAGATCGACGGTCCGACCTTCGTCGTCACCGGCCAACTCATGAACGACGACCCGGTCCGGCAGATGGAAGAACTCTCCCTGATGTACGGCATCACCGTCCACCAGAAGGGCAACACCGTCTACGCGCTGACCTCCTCGCAGCTTTCGAGACTGCCAACCGAACCCTTCCGCTACCAGCTCAAATATCTCCGCCCCAAGGACATCGACCAGATCAAGCTGATCCTTCAGCCCTTCCTCACACCCGGTTCGGGCATCATCGAATACGAGTCCAAGACGAACACGCTCATCGTGATGGACAACGCCCGCAAGCTCGACGCGCTCTCCGTCTTCCTCTCCCAGATCGACCAGCCGAAGCAGCAGATCGCGATCGAGACCCGCATCCTGCGCGTCACGAGCGACTCGAGCAACCGTATCGGGGTCGATTGGTCTTCGGTCCTCGGGGAGAACGGCACCTCGATCAGCGCCGCGACGAGTCTGAACGCTCTCTTCAACCTGCCCGATCTCGCGACGGCGGCGAGCTTCATCACCGCGACCGACGACGGCAACAGTCTCACCACCTCCAGCGTCGCCGCCGAGGGCGCGTTCCGCACCGCCGGCGACGAAGGTGGCTCCGGCAGCCTCGTCCTTTCGCCCGTGCAACTGACCGCCGTGCTCCGAGCCCTCAACGCCGGTGGCCTCGCCCAGCAGGAATCGAGCCCCACCCTCATCGCCGAGGACAACGAGGAGGGTCTCATCTCCATCATCGACCGGATCCCCATCGTGACCTCGACGGTGACCATCACCGACGGCAGCCAGAACATCACCGACGAAGTCCGCTACAAGATCGACGAGGAGGATGCGGCGGGCGACCCCACGACCACCCGCGAAGTCGGCGTATCGGTCTCCGTCACCCCCACGATCCTGCCGGACAACACCATCCGCATGTCCCTTCGCCCCCGGTCCGCCCAGGTCACCGAGTACATCACCACGCCCTCGGGCAACCTCTACCCGCGCGTCAACGAGTCGACCGTGACGACGACGGCCCGCGTCCCGAACGGACACTCCCTCCTCATCGGCGGCTTCTACGAGGAGATCCAGACGGACAGCTCGAACAAGGTTCCCATCCTCGGCGACATCCCGGCAGTGAACCTGCTCTTCAAGTCGACCAGCAAGGAGAAGAAGAACACCAGCCTCGTCTTCATCGTCACTCCGAAGCTCTACCGGCCCGATCTCGGCAAGGAGAACGACATCATGAGCCACGAGATCCACGAGAGCCACATTCTGCCCTCGAACCATAGCTATCCCGATCCCGACAATCCGGGCAGCAACTACCGCTCCAACCTGCGCACGACGTTGAACAACGCGTTCAAGCGCTACGAGCCCGACGCGCCCTCTCACCTTCTTCATCCCGAGCATCCCTACAACCGGCCCGAATCTCTCCCCACCCACGGCAAGACCTACGACGCGGAACCCCAGTTCGCCGCCGCCGGCGACCGTCCCGAAGTGACGGTGCGCCCCGCCGGGAAAAAGAACGGTGGTCTCCTCGGCAAGATGTTCGGGGGGAACAAGAAGAAGCAGGTCCCATGAGCCACGCGTCCGCCTCCGACACCCGCGCGTCCGCCGCCTCACCGACCTCCTCCCAAGCCGTCCACCACGCTCCCCGGCTGGGCGCGGAGCACGAGAGCGGAACGGAACCGGCCCGACTCCCGGCGATGGATCTCCTTCGCCGCCAGATGGCCCACTGCGGGGAATACACCTTCCAGGCGCTCAACAAGATCGGCAAGCTGAGTCCCGCGGACACCGGCCGCATCACGCAGCAGTATCTGAAGTACCTCAACACCGTCGAGAAGGGACGTCCCTTCATGGACGCGCTCGCCTACCTCTATTTCGAGGGATGGAAACGGCCCGAGATCGACGCGCGGGACACTATCCTGCTCCTCACCAAATCGCTCGTCTCCTACTCGAAGACGAAGATCTGCCATCTCTCCTTCGCCCACCAGACCGACACGCCCATCGAGTTCTACAATGCCTTTCCGGCGATCTCCGAGATCAGCCGGCTCCTCGGTGCACCCGTCATCCAGATCAACGAGAAGGACTTCTTCACCGTGACCTGCGTGAACCCCTTCACCGCAACTGCCGCCGCCCGGCTCATCTCCAACGAGATCCAGCAGGAGACCGGGCGCAAACCGTTCCACTTCGTCACCACGACGGACATCAACGCCCTGAAATACCTGCACGGCAGACACTTCGGCGCATGAACCTGAACATCGGATTTCCCCTCAACGAAACCATCAGCGAAGCGGTGGTGGACCAGTTGATCGCCTTCGATCCCGTCCTCGGGGAACGATCGCGCGAGGACATTCCGCGGACCTGCACGAACAACCGCATCCTCGCGGCCGTCGGCACGATCACCGGACTGCCCCTCTTCCTCAAGGTGAAGGATTTCGTCGACCGCTCTCTTCTCGAACAGAGCGATCCGAACCTGCTCAACCGCGGCATGTTCGTCCCTCTCTGCAAGGAATCCGGGCAGATCTACATCGCCGTGGCGAACCCTTGGGATCCCACGGCGGAAGACAGCGTCTCGCAGCAGTATCCCGACCTGGAAGTCACCAAGGTCCTCGCTCCCGCCGCCGAGATCACCCAGGTGATCGAGAGCATCGCCCGCACCACCGGCCCCTCCCAGTCCGAGATCGACGCCATCGAGGTCGACGAGGACTCGGACGAGATCAACGACTTCAACGTCTCCGAGAAGCACGACGAACCCCTCGCCCAGCTCGTCGCGAAGATGGTCTCCGACGGAATCAAGAACCGGGCCTCCGACATCCACGTGAAGTGCGAGAAGGACCGCGTCCACTACAGCTACCGCATCGACGGGGACATGGGCGAGAAATACGAGATCCCCTGGAAGCTGAAGGACCGCGTCGACGCCTTCCTCCTCAATCTCATGGGGCTGGCTCCGGAAGAGCGTGCCAAGCGCCCGGGCATCTCGGGCCGCTTCACCGTGAACTATCTGCGCCGCTCCATCGACATGCGCTTCGAGCGGCACCGCACCTACCGCGGCTACCACGTCACGATGCGGATCCTCGACAAGAGCCACTTCGAAGCCAAGCTTGGCGTCGGCTCCCTCGCCTTCGACGCGGCCACGCTCTTCGAACTGGAGCGGGTCATGGCCATCCCGGCAGGGATCATCGTCATGTCCGGCCCGACCGGCTCGGGAAAATCCACCACGCTCAACGCGATGCTGCGCGAGCTGAACCGTCCCGAGGACAACATCCTCACCCTCGAGAACCCCGTCGAGGACGAGATCACCGGCGTCATCCACTGCGACATCCGTCCCTCGGAGTTCAAGCCGATGATCGCCTCCTTCATGCGCTCGGACCCCGACATCATCCTGATGGGCGAGGTGCGCGACTACGACTCCGCCGAACTGGCGATCGAGGCGGCCATCACCGGCCACAAGGTCCTCACCACCATCCACACCCCCCGTGCCTCGCAGATCATCGAACGCTTCGAGCAGCTCGGCATCGAGCGCTGGAAGATCGCTCAGACTCTCAAGGCCGCCTGCGCCCAGCGCCTCATCAAGCTGCTCTGCCCCTACTGCAAGGTGCGGAAGCCGGGCCTGACCGAGCGAGACGTGCGGAAATACAATCTCGGCGAGGAATGGCGCGAGACGCCCATCTTCCATCGCAGCGTCGAAGGCTGCAACGAGTGCGGAGGGCGAGGCTACACCGGCCGCGCCGCCATTCTCGAAATCATCCCCATCACTCCGGAATGGTCCGACGCCCTCTCCAAGGGTACCCTCAGCCCCTACGAGCTGGAGCTCGCCGTCCGCGAGCAAGGCATCCTTCCCTCCCTGCGCACCAGCGGCCTCAAGCTCGTCCGCGAAGGACGCACCGACCTCGACGCCCTCCGCAAGGCCATCGACATGTCCGTGACCGACTGAGACCGGCCGGCCGCCTTCCGCCTCCCCTCCCATGAAAGACAGCGAACCCGCTCAGACCTCCGCCGCCCAGGCCGCCCTCGCCGCGCGGATCAAGGAGAAGCAGGCCGCCATGTCCGGGCATCACGGGCCGGGAGCGGGAGGCGGGAAGAAGCCTCTCTTCTCCAAGTCGGAACGGAATTCGAAATACCCCGCCAAGGAGCTCATCAAGCTCTGCCGCAGCATGTCCTCGATGCTGCGGGCCAACATCAACACGGCCGACGCGCTGAAATACTATTCCAACGGCCACCCTTCCCCTTTCGTACGGGCGACGCTGAAGACCGTCCGCGACTACATCGAAACCGGCCAGCCCGCCTACGCGGCCTTCGCCAAATCGGGCAGATTCGACGACAAGTTCGTCTCCCTTGTGCGCGCGGGAACCGATGCCGGGCAGATCGACCAGGCTTTCGAATCCATCGCCAGCCGGCTCAAGAAGGAAGCGGAATTCAAGTCGAAGATGCGCAAGGCCACGGTGATGCCTTGCTGCATCATCTTCGCCCTCATCCTGCTCTTCATCGGCGCGCAGCTGCGGATCATCCCCGAGATCGAGAAGATCATCCGCGACGTTGGCCAGGAGCCCGACACCCTCTCCGGCATCCTCTTCAAGATGAGCCACATCACGAAGAAGATCTGGGTCTTCCTCATCGGCGGCATCGTCGGATCGGTCGCGACCTTCCTCTTCGTCCCGAAGGTGCGGAATGCGGTCACCTTCTTCATGATGGCACGCTGGCGCCTTCTCCGGAAGCTCGTCATGGGCATGCGCCAGCTCCTCTTCCTCGGGACGATGGAGATGCTGCACTCCAACGGCATCAATCTCTACAAATCCGTCGAGATCTCGGCCGAGTCGCTCAAGGGCACGCCCATGCACGACGAGCTCCTCAACGCGGGAAAACGCTACATCGAAACGGGCCTGCCCTTCTCCGAAGCGATCCGCAAATTCACCTCCTGCGATCCCCAGGTCGCCCACCTCATCTCGATCGGGGAGCGCTCCTCCTCCCTCGCCCTGCAGTTGAAGCTGCTGACGAACATGTACGAGGAGGACGTCGACCAGGTCGTCAACGAATTCGCCCAGGTGGTGAACATCATCGTCCTTCTCGGTGCCGCCATCCTCATCACGATGGTCTTCATCGGCGCCTTCCTCCCCATCTTCCTCATGGGTCCGAAGATGATGAACAGCGCCATGTGACCCGCCCTCCCCTTTCCCATGCAACAAACCGCGATCGACCGCTGGCTCCGCAAGGAGTTCGTCTACGTCTCCAAAGTCTACTGCAACACCCTGCCTCCCAGGATCCCCGACGGCATCGCCCTCGACGAGGCGGGAGAGGACAGCGCAGGACGCTATCGCTACTGCTTCACCATCAGGAACGACCGCCAGATGAGCGAGCTTACCGCTCTCCTCGAGATGGCGAACATCACCTACACCTCGCGCGTCTCGGAACGGGGCGGAACCGTCGGCAAACTCTTCAACAACCCGGAAAGGAGTTTCACCTTGCAAGTTGGGTGGATTATTTTTACATTAATCGTAATTGCAATAGCATTTTCCGGTCTTCCTGTCCGACTCTGGTCCTATCTGACTGCCGAAGAGGAAGCCCCTGCGAAAAAGCCGAGCGCGCCAGCCGTCGCACCGGTCCAGCCCGGTCTGTGACGGCCCCATCCCGACCCCGCCCCGCCTTGAACTCCCGGACCTCCTTCCACTCCCCCCGCCGAGGCCGAGCCTTCTCGCTCGTCGAGATTACCCTCGTGATCGGCTTGATGCTGGCCCTTGCCAGCCTCGTGGTCTATTCCGCTTCCTCGATCGGCGACTGGCGCAAGGGAAAGGAGGCGTCGGAAAAGCTCCGCGCCGTCTACATTGCCCAGAAGAGCTTCCTCGCGGACCATCCCTCGAAGGACCGAACCACCTTCACCGCCGAGGAACTCGTCCCCTATCTTCCCGGCCGCCCTACCGCAATGCCGACGCAGACCGGAAAATCCGGCGAAACGCTGACCGTCCATCTCCGGGCGATGCCCCCGGTCTTCCGCAACGGCACGAGCAACTACGATCCTTCGGGCTCGACGAGCGACGGGCTCTGGGACGTGGGGTTGCCGTGAGCCACGGGCACGGTGCCGGACTTCGAGCTTCGGGATTTCGGTCGCCCATGTTACCGCAAACGCCCGGTGAAATCCGCGATCTCCTCGCGCACCCATCGCTCGTCGCGCCCGAGCAGCGCCGCCATCCGCTCCGCCACCTTCGGCGCACAGCGCCGCGCCGCCGCCTCGTCGAGGAAGGCGGCCCGGGTACGGCGGGAGAGCACGTCGTCGAGAGTCAAGGCCATCTCCTCGCGCACCGCACGATCCACCTCGCCCATGCCGTAGGGCAGTTCCGGATCGAGCGGTTCCGAGACCTCCACCGACGAAGCGCCTAAAAGAGTCAGATCCGCCGTTCGACAGGGCCGGGAGGCCAAGCCCGCCATCGCCACGGCATGGTCCACCGCGTCCTCCCCCATCTGGCGGCAAGTCGTCCACTTGCCTCCGGTTATCGTGACGAGGCCTGACTCGCTCGTGAAGAGACAGTGGCTGCGCGAGAGGGAAGCCGTCGTCCCCGCCTTTGCCCTGGGCGGACTGGCGAGCGGACGCAGGCCCGCGAAGACCGCGCGGATGTCGTCGTGCGACGGCACTTCGTCGAGATAGCGCCCGACGTGCCGGATCAAGTAGTCGATCTCCGCCGCAAGGGGACGGGGATGCAGGGACACGTCCACCTCCTCTGTATCCGTCGTGCCGAGAAGAACGCGGTTCTTCCACGGGATGAGGAAGAGCACCCGGCCGTCGTCCGTCTTCGGGATCATCACCGCCGTGTCGCCGCCAAGAAAGCGCCGCTCCAGAACGAGATGGATTCCCTGACTGGGACGCACCGAGGCGTCGGCCTCGGCTTCGTCCATCCGCCGGATCTCGTCGACGAAGACTCCCGTCGCGTTCACCACGACGCGCCCGCGCAGACGGAGCTCCCTCCCCTCGAACCGGGTCCTCGCCTCGACCCCGGCGACTTTCCCCCCTTCCTTCACCAAACCGACGACCCGGACGTGGTTCAACACCACCGCCCCTTCGGCTGCCGCCGTGCGCGCCATGGCGAGGGCAAGCGCGGCATCGTCGAACTGACCATCCCAGTAGAGCGTGCCGCCGTGCAAGCCGCGCCGCCGCAGATTCGGAACCCGCTCCGAAACCGCACCCCCGTCCAGATGTCCGGTGCGTCCGATCCCCAGTCCGCCCGCAAGCCGGTCGTAGATCGTCAAGCCAAGACCGTAGAAAACGCGTTCATACCACCGGTAGGCGGGCACGATGAAGGGGAGAGGCTCGACCAAGCCCGGAGCGTTTCTCAAAAGCCGTCCCCGCTCGCGCAGCGACTCGCGCACCAGCCCGATCTCGCCGCCGCGCAGGTAGCGAACCCCGCCGTGGATCAGCTTCGTGCTCTTCGAGGAGGTGCCCTCGGCAAAGTCGGCCTGATCGAGCAGGACGGTGCGGTAGCCGCGCGAGGCCGCGTCCAGCGCTACGGACAGGCCCGTTGCGCCGCCCCCGACGACGATGAAATCCCATGTCTCGGACGAATCGGAGAGGCGGTCGAGCTGTTCGGCGCGGTTCAAGGGAAGCAGTATCGAAAGGGGAACCCGGAAAGTCAACCAGCCGCCGTTTGCTCCTCCCCTTTTCCACGGCCCCATTCCCGCGATCGCGCCCTTTTCCTTCCGGAGGATTTCCCGTATCCATAGAACTCTATAGAGTTCCATACGCAATGTCCGGCAACCATTCCCAGCGCGCCTACCGGCACCTCCGGCAGAAGCTCCTCGACGGCTCCGTGCCGCCCGGATCGCGGCTCTCCTACGGCTCCATCGGCCGGGAGATCGGCGTCAGCGCCACCCCCGTGCGCGAGGCAGTGGGACAACTCGCGAGCGAGGGATTCGTCGAACTCGTCCCGCGGCTCGGGGCCGTCGTGCGCACCCTGACCCGCGACGAGGCCGTCGAACTCTACGAATTGCGCGAAGCCCTGGAGACCTTCGCCGTGCGGCGGGCCACGGAGCGAATGACTCCCCGCCAGCTCGCGGAACTCGACGAGAACCTCCGCGCCTCGGCCGAACTCGTCGAAAAGGTGCGGCGCTCGGGAAAGAAGGCGGCGGCGAAATCCGTCTCCCGTCCCTTCCACGCCCTCGACCTCGCCTTCCACATGATCCTGCTGGAGACGGCGGGAAACCGGCGCATGCTCAAGGTCGTGGGCGACTCCCACATCCTCACCCGCATCTTCCAGGCCGACCGGCATCCTTTCCGCCTCGACATCCTCGAAACGACCCAAGCCGAGCACGAGGCCATCGCCACCGCCGTGCGCCATCGCGACGGGACCGCTGCCGAGGAAACGATGCGCCTTCACATCCGCAACAGTCTCGACCTCACCCTCGCGGAGGCCGACCACGATCCCGCAAAGCGCTGGTGGGTCGGCTAGACAAAACGGACCGCTGGACGAAATGCCCGGTCCTCCACACGACCATCCCGCGCCGATTACTCCCCTTTCCCATGAAAAGCACCCCCATCCTCGCCCTGGCCGCGCTTCTCTCGCTCCCGCTTCACGCGGAGGAGACGGAATGGAAACTGAAGCGTCTCCCCTACAACCACCCCGGCCTCGTCGTCGATCTCGGGGTCGGCCTGTGGGCCTGGCCCATGCCGGTCGACTACAACGGCGACGGCAAGACCGACCTGCTCGTCTCCTGCCCTGACAAACCCTCCAACGGCGTCTGGTACTTCGAGAACGCGGGCGAACCCGGAGAGAAGATGCCCGTCTTCAAACCCGGCGTCCGCCTCGGTCCGACGAAGCACAACCTGCAGGTCTCCTACGTCAACGGCGAGGCCCGCATTCTCGAGCCGGGCCACGAGCACGTGAACTTCCGCGAGTCGAAGTTCGGGAAGCCGTCCCGGATCTATCCCAGGAACAACATCCACGAGAACAATGTCCGCGCCAACATGTGGCGCTACGTCGACTACGACGGCGATGGCGACCACGACCTCGTCGTCGGCACCGGCGACTGGACCGACTACGTCTGGGACCAAGCCTACGACGCGCAAGGACGCTGGCAGAACGGCCCGCTCCGTGGCCATGTCTACCTTGTCGAGAACCGCGGCAGCGATGCGGAACCCGAATACTCCGACACACCCATCAAGCTGACCACCGAGGACGGCAGCCTCGTCGAAACCTACGGCTGGCCCTCGCCCAACTTCGCCGACTTCGACGGCGACGGCGACCTCGACCTGCTCTGCGGCGAGTTCCTCGACGGGTTCACCTACTTCGAGAACATCGGCACGCGCACCGACCCCAGCTACGGCCGCGGACGCCGCCTCGACGGATCCGACGGGAAGCCGCTCGTCCTCCACGTGCAGATGATCACCCCCACCGCCTTCGACTGGACCGGCGACGGCCACATGGACCTCGTCGTCGGCGACGAGGACGGACGCGTCGCCCTCGTCGAGCACAGCGGCGAGATCCGCGACGGGTTGCCCGTCTTCCACCAGCCCGTCTTCTTCCAGCAGGAGGCCGACACGCTGAAATTCGGCGCCCTCGCCACCCCCTTCGTCGTCGACTGGGACGGCGACGGGCTTCAGGACATCCTCTGCGGCAACACGGCCGGCAACATCGCCTTCTTCAAGAATCTCGGCATGGCCGAGAACGGGCTTCCGAAATGGGCCGCGCCCGCCCTCATCGGAACGACCGACGGCGAACCCTTCCGCGTCCTCGCCGGGCCGAACGGCTCCGTGCAGGGGCCCTGCGAGGCCAAATGGGGCTACACCAGCCTCTCCGCCGCCGACTGGGACGGCGACGGCAAGCTCGACATCGTCTACAACTCCATCCTCGGTCGCATCGGCCTCCTTCGTGGCACCGGCGATCCCCTGCGCGTCGAGCCCGCCGTCTTCGACACCGGCGTGAAGGAATACCCACCGAAGTGGCAGTGGTGGCAGTCGCCCTCCAGCGACACGCTCACCCAATGGCGCACCACCCCGCTCGCCATCGACTACGACAAGGACGGCAAGCTCGATCTCGTCGCCCTCGACCAGGAAGGCTACCTCGCCCTGCGCCGCGGCGGCGGCAAGGCCGAGCGAATCTTCGTCGACGAGGACCACCGGCCCCTCCAGCTCAACGCCAAATCCGCCGGAGGCAGCGGCCGTGCCCAGCTCGCCAAGGTCGATTGGGACGGCGACGGACGCCTCGACCTGCTCGTCAATTCGCAGAACGCCGTCTGGTACCGCAACGTCGCCGACCACGAGGGCAAGGTCGTGCTGAAGAAGATCGGCAACGTCACCGAGCGCGACGTCTCCGGCCACAACACCTGCCCCACCGTGGCCGACTTCGACGGCGACGGCGTGCCCGAACTCGTCCTCGGGGCCGAGGACGGACGCATCTACTACCTGCGCCGCGACGACGGCATCGCCTACTCCGACGAAGACCTGAAACCCCGCGAACCCGCCAAGATGAAAGAACCCCGTTTCCCTGGATTCGTGAAGGAGGAATTCATCTACGACAAGGCCCCCTTCCCGCAATGCCACGCCTCCACCCTCGCCGAGACCGACCGAGGCCTCGTCGCCGCCTGGTTCGGCGGCACGGCGGAGAGGGATCCCGACGTCGGCATCTGGTCCAGCTACCACGATGGCAGCGGATGGAGCCGCCCCACGGAATGGGCCAACGGCATCCAGCACGGAGGCAAGCGCCATCCCACCTGGAACCCCGTCCTCTGGCAGGCCCCCGGCGACGGTCCGACCTATCTCTTCTTCAAAGTCGGCCCCTATCCCCACAACTGGTGGGGCGAGGTCATGGTCAGCTACGACCGCGGGCGTTCCTTCCGCCACCGCCGCCGCCTCCCCGAGGGGATCGACGGACCCGTGCGCGGCAAGCCCATCCAGCTCGCCGACGGCAGCCTCCTCTGTCCTTCCTCGACCGAGCACGACAACGACTGGCGCTTCCACTTCGAGATCCTGACCAACCTCGACCGCCCCGAGCTCGGCACCTCGTGGCAGCGCTTCGAGCCCGAGACCCAACCCTATCAAGTCATCCAACCGACCGTGTTGACCCTCGCCGACGGCAGCCTGCGCACCCTCTACCGCTCGAAGAACGAGAAGATCATCGCGAACCGCTCCACCGACGGCGGACGCACTTGGAGCGAACTGGAAGAGACGAACCTGCCCAACAACAACTCCGGCGTCGAAGCCCTCACCCTCGCCGACGGGCGGCACCTCCTCCTCTACAACCACCTCGGCGGCGAGAAGAAGGAAGGCTGGGGCAAGCGCAACGTGCTGAACCTCGCCGTGAGCCAAGACGGCATCACCTGGGAAGCCGTCGCCTTCATCGAGAAGGAGGAGAAGGGCGAATTCTCCTACCCCGCCATGATCCAGGCCCGCAACGGCCTCGTCCACATGACCTACACCTGGAACCGAACGAAGATCAAGCATGTCGTCATCGATCCGGCGAAGCTGGAGGCGAAGCCGATCTCGGTCTTCGAGCCGGGACAGCCTGAGAAGAAGGAAGGGACCGCTGATCCTCGCTGATTGTTTTAACCGGCCAGAATATGAAACTCCGATCAGGAATCAAACTCTTAGCCGAGATCGAAGGCTACGGCGATCCCCTGAAAGACAATGATCGCTGCGACGCGGTTCTTAAGTTCTATCGGAACCACAACGAACCCTTGCTGATGAGGACCTTTCATGTGGAACCGATTCCGTATATCACCGATATGGACGGAGCATTGGCAATCGCATGGGAGCCTCCTGAACTGATCCAGAGCCATATCGTGATCGAACGCAACCTTCCAGTCTCAAGAGGAGCCGATCTATTGCCGGGGATCTACTACACCCTCCTCGGGATGCGTGCCGCCGGGTATCGCCACGTTTCGATACCTCCCCACTTGTTTGCCCACTCAATGCACGAGACTCTTGGCATCGACCGAGATTCAGTCATCAAGTTAGAATGCTTCGTAACGGCCAAGCGATAAGCCCCATATCAACCACTCTGGAAGTGCGATGCCCGGTAGGGACGGCTGGCTCAACCGTCCGCCGAAAGACCGCGAAACGCCAACAACGGACGCCCCGGCGGTGCGTCCCTACCATTACCACCCCCGCACCAGCCAACCTTTTACTTTTTACCTTTCACCTTTTACTCCGATCCCACCTTTCACTCCGCCCTTCCCCCGATGACTCCTCGCTACACCGGCATCGTCCCTCCCCTCATCACCCCTCTCACCGCCCGCGACACCCTCGACGTCGCGGGACTCGAACGTCTCGTCGAGCGACTCGTCGCCGGAGGCGTCTCCGGTCTCTTCATCCTCGGCACCACCGGCGAGGCCCCCAGCCTCAGCTATCGGCTCCGCCGCGAGTTCATCGAGCGCGCCTGCCGCCTCGCCGCGGGCCGCATCCCCGTGCTCGTCGGCATCACCGACACCTCGCTCGTCGAGTCCGCCGGCCTCGCCGCCCATGCCGCCGATTGCGGGGCCGACGCCGTCGTCACCTCCGCCCCCTACTACTTCCCCTCCGGCCAGCCCGAACTGCGCGAGTTCCTCGAGGACCTGCTCCCCGAACTGCCCCTGCCGCTGATGCTCTACAACATGCCCGCCCTGACAAAGACCTCCTTCTCCGCCGAGGTCGTCTCCTGGGCCTTGCAGCAGGAGCGCATCGCCGGACTGAAGGACAGCTCCGGCGACCTCGTCTATTTCCGCCGCATGAGACGCCTCGCCGCGACGCAGCGGCCCGACTGGTCATTCCTCGTGGGCCCCGAGGAACTCCTCGCCGAGTCCGTCCTCCTCGGCGGACACGGCGGGATCAACGGCGGTGCGAACCTCCATCCCGCCCTCTACGTCTCCCTCTACGAGGCGGCAAAGGCGGGCGACGTTCCCCGCGCCCGCGAGCTGAGCGAGCAGGTCATGAACCTCAGCGAGGCCATCTACCACGTCGGCCGCCACGGCTCGGCCATCATCAAGGGTTTGAAATGCTCCCTCTCGATCCTCGGCGTCTGCGACGACTTCATGGCCGCGCCCTTCCATCGCTTTCAGGAGGCGGAGAGGGAGATCATACGGGGGCATTTGGAGGCGCTCGGGATTGAGCAGTGACCGGAGAGACGATCGCCACATATGCTGGATTTGGACCACGAATGAACGCGGATGGACACGAATTGAAGATCGACAGACGCGAGAGCGATTCGTGTCCATCCGCGTTCATTCGTGGTCCTAAAATCTTCCCATAGCCAAAGGCCACCTTCCTCAACCCACGTTCCTCACCCCATCTCCCCCACATGAACTCCCAACGCATCCTCCTCGCCGCCAGCGGCGACGCCCGCCTTTCCGCCAACCGCCGCTGCTGGCCCACACAAGCTGCGATGGAACGCGACCTCGTCGCCGCCTTCTGCCGCCTCGGAGCCAGCATCGAGCGCCTCCACCCTTACGACGAATTCGAAGGGCACGGATTCCTCGACTCGCAGAAACGCTGCCTCGAAGTCTTCCGCGACATCGACAAGGACGCCCCGCTCGTCGTCGCGGAAAGCGTCTGGCAATACAGCCACCACGTCCTCGCCGGGCTCATCGGCCACCGCGGCCCCATCCTCACCGTCGCGAACTGGTCGGGACAATGGCCCGGCCTCGTCGGGTTGCTGAATCTCAACGGCTGCCTCATCAAGGCGGGCGTGCCTTTCTCGACCCTCTGGGCCGAGGACTTCTCCGCCGCCACCGTCACGGAGCAGTTGCGCGAATGGCTCGAAACCGGCGTGATCCGCCACGACATTGCCCATTGCCTCGCCTACCGGCCCGGCGACCGCGAGGAGGAAGCGATCGGTCGCGAGCTCGCCCGCGAGTTCCGCACTCGCCGCTCCATCATGGGCGTCTTCGACGAGGGCTGCATGGGCATGTACAACGCCATCCTCCCCGACGAACTCCTCTTCCCGCTCGGCGTCTTCAAGGAGCGCCTCTCGCAGAGCGCCCTACTCCACGCGATGGGCGAAGTCACCGACGAGGAGGCGGAAGGCGTCTTCACTTGGCTCGTCGAGCGCGGCTTCCAGTTCCACTTCGGCGAGGACCCCGCCACCGAGTTGACCCGCGACCAGGTCATCGAGCAATGCCGCATGTATGTCGCCGCCTGCCGACTCGGCGACGAATTCGGCTGCGACGCCATCGGCATCCAATACCAGCTCGGGCTGAAGGACATGTGCGCCGCCTCCGACCTCGTCGAGGGACTCCTCAACAACCGGGTGCGTCCTCCCGTGCGCCGCGCCGACGGCTCCATCATCCGGGACGGGGACGCCTTCCCCCACTTCAACGAGGTCGACGAATGCGCCGGGCTCGACGCCCTCCTCATCCAGAGCGTCCACCGTCGTCTCGGCCAGCCCCTCGAAACCACCCTCCACGACCTGCGCTGGGGCGACCGCGACGCCAGCGGCACCGTGGACGACTACGTCTGGGTGCTCGAAATCAGTGGCGCGGCCCCGCCCGACCACCACATCGGCGGCATCGCCGGATCGCACGGCCACCGCCAGCCCGCCATGTATTTCCCGAAAGGCGGGGCCACCTGCTCCGGCGTGGCCAAGCCCGGCGACATCGTGTGGAGCCGCGTCTTCGTCGCCAGCGGACGTCTCCATCTCGACATCGGCCTCGGCCGCGTCGTCGATCTCCCCGCTGAGGAGACCGCCCGCCGCCTCGAAGCGACGACGAAGGAATGGCCCATCATGCACGCCGTCTTCGAAGGCGTCACCCGCGACCAGATGATGGCCCGCCACGCCGCCAACCACGTCCAGGTCGTCTACGCGAACGACGCCGAATCCGCGAGGCAAAGCCTCCTCGCCCGCGCCGCGATGGCGGCGGAACTGGGGATCGAGGTGACGGTTTGCGGAGCGGGCAGTCTCGCGTGATCCCTGTGGAAATCTGTCGCCGCGCTCACTGAGCGCGGTTCGGACGCCCCATCCGACCTTCGACCGAGGTCGGGACGTGGAAACCGATAAGGACGTCTCCTCCCTGCCAAGCTGTCCTCATAAGCACCAAGACAAGGATTCGGCGGACGCCTGGCCTTGGAGGGGCACGCTCCAGCACTGCCGTGCCGTGCTGACGCAGCGGCTCACCTGGGACGGTTCGCCCCACCCGGCTGCCGTCGGATGGCTGGATCGGACGCATCGAACTGCCCGGTCCGGAACGTTGAACCTGAAACCTTGAACTTGAACCCCCCCCAATGCGGCGGACGATCCGGCGAAGCCGTCCGCCGCATTGGGGAATCGGGTCACTCCACCTTCATCGTCCCGTTCATCACCATCCAGTGGCCGGGGAAGGTGCAGAGATAGGGGTAGTCGCCCTTCGCCGTCGGCGTGTCGAAGTGGATCGTGAATTCGCCCTTCGGATTGACCATGTCGGTCCAGACGAGCACCTCGTCCGACTCCGGGACGTAGTGGCGGGCCAGCCCCTCGGGGTCGGCGATCATCAGATTGCAGAGCTCGCCGAGCGCGTGGAGGCTGCCGGGCTTGGCGAGGAGCCAGTTGTGCGGAACGAGATCGGGATTCCTGAAGACGAGGCTGACCCGCTCGCCCGCCTTCACCCGGATCTCCTTCTGGACGAACTGCAATCCGACGTCCGCATCGACGACGATCTCGCGTCCCGCCTTCCCACCGGCCCACGGGTTCGCTCTCGAAGCCGCCGGGGCGACCACGCCGACCTGGGCGGCATGGAGAGTCTTCGGAATCTTCGTGTAGCCGGGGAAGTCCGTGTAGGCTTCGCCAAGCCCGTGCACCGTCAGGAAGAGATCCTGCCCCGTCCCAAGGCGCAGATGAACCTGTCCCGCCGGAACGATCTGCGGGATCTCGACAAAGAGGGCCTTGCCCCCATCGAGCCGCCGCACGCTGCGGACCTCGAGGGGATCGTGGCCGGGAGTGCCGGGATAGCGCAGCGAGTATTCGGGCGAGCCGTAGGCGGCGCTGTATTTGTAGGTCCACGTCTGCGCGAAGGTCCTCGCGGCCTCGGCCGCCGATTCGGGAAGGGTCTGGTCGAAACGGACGATGACTCCGTTCTCCCGCGTCTCGAACCCGGTGGGAACGGGCGCTCCGCCGGTGAAGCGAACGCGCTGGAAGCAGCCGTCGAGAGGCGTGTAGGTGCCCCAGCCTTGCAGGCCGGTCACGTAGAGCTGCCCGTCGCGGGGATGGAAGCGGGCGCATTGCGGACCGGAGTCGAAATTGCCGGTGATCCGCAGCGCGGCGGCCTGCCAGCGGTCCTTCACCTTCTCGCGCATCACGAGCCAGGCGCTGCCGCCGCCGGAGGAGAGATGAACGAGATTGCCGTCGCCCGCGAGCGCCTGCCACGCCTCGCCCGAGACGAAGGCCTGGCTGCTGGCGGAGTTGTCCTCGCCCCGCGGGAGATAGAGCAGGACCGGTTCGTGGGAATCGCCCTCCTTCGGGCCGCCCGCGCCGAAATGGGCGCCCTCGTTCACCCCGAGCTCGATCTGGCAGAGACTCGATGTCGGAGTCCAGTCGCCCTCCTGCACGCTGGTGACGAGAAAGCGCCCGTCGGAGGAGAGACCAAGTCCGTTCGGATTGCGGAATCCGGTGGCGAGGACTTCGAGCGAATCGTCGCGGTTCACACGACACAGACCCTGATTGCCCGAGGTGAAATACCAGCGCCCTCCGGCGTCCCGTTCCAGCCCGACGAGGAAATCGTGCCCACCCGGCGAGGTCTGCATCGCGCTGGTGACGCATTCGTAGAAGTCGGCCTCGTCGTCGCCGTTGAGATCGTGGAGGCAGGTGATCTGGTTGCGGCCGAGGACGTGGATCTTGCCGTCGAAGATCCTCATGCCGAGCGGCTGGTGCAGGCCGGTGGCGAAGCGCTTCCACCGCACCTGCGCCAAAGTCTCGTCGATCCCCCGCACCAGCCAGACCTCGCCGGTCATCGTGGCGACCGCCGCGCTGCCGTCGTCGAAGAAGTCGTGCGCCGTGAGGAAGAAGAGCGTGCCATGGGGATTGTCGAAGGGCACCACGATGCGGTCGGTGGCGAAGGGCCTTTGCTCTCCGATCTCGCCCTTCGTCTCGATCCACTGCGGCCATTGCGCGGGGCCGCCCTTCGTCAGCGACGCCAGCGTCTCCTCGGCATCGCCGCGCGCGTTCAGATAGCGCGTCCGGCCATCGGCCTCGTAGGCAAAGACCACCTCCTGCCCGTGACGGTAGAGCCCGAGATACCGGCCCTCGCGCTTCTCCTCCGATTTCACGACGACCTCGCCCTCCATGGGTGCCCCGGCCATGAAGCCGTGCCTCGTGTCGTTCAGCCGGACAAAGCCACCTTTCCAGACTACGGGAAATGTCAGGGTCATGGGATCGAAGACGGCGGCACGGTCGCCGTAGCGGACGCAGATGCCCTTCGGCAAGGTGAACCCCGCCCCCTTGAAGACGCCGCTGAAGAGGCTTCCGTGGTCGCTCTCGGACCAGCGTCCATCCCTCCACGTGACTTGGTCGTTCTGGTTGCCCCAGTGGCCCTGCTTGCCGCCGTCGAGACCGGCGAAGGCGGGGATCAGCTCGGGCAACGGGTCCGCCTGCATGAAGGCGAGGGCCTGCTTGCCGTAGAAGTCGAAGACCCGCTCGCGGTTCACCGTCTCGCGCCAATGCTCGCTCGTCGAAGGATCGAGGGGAGCCAGATCGGGAGCGAAGGGCGCGGGGGCGGGCGCCTTGGCCCCTCCGACCAGCGCCTCGAGATCGTCGAAGCTCCACAGGCCGAGCGTGTTGTCCATGCGCTCGCGGGGCGCATCGCCGGGACGCGGGCGCATCGTCCCACGGGAGAGGCGGACGTCGTCGAGAATCCCGTCGCAGCCGAGCCCGCCCTCGACGAGACGGCCAAAGGCGATCCTCTCCTCCTTCGCCGGATGAATCTCGCCCGCCGCGCCGGTCGGCGTTTCGAGCACCTTCCTGCCGTCGATCCAGAGAACGACGAGAGACTCGTCGACGCTGGCGACGAAGTTGTGCCATTGGCCATCGCAGACATCGATCCCGGAATCGTAGTCGCCTCCGCGTCCCGGCAGGTAGAGCGCGAGCGTGCCGCGCCCGGCGTGGGTGTAGAGCTCCCAGTGCGTGCCGGACGACTTCTCGTTGCAGGCCACGAGGATATTGTAGCGCTCCTTGCCTTCCAGTTTCGCCCGGCATTCGATGGTGAAGGGCAGAGCGTGATACTCCGCATCGCCATCGAGGACGAGCCCCCCCGCGAGCGCCGATCCGAAGGCCTCGCTCAGGGAGGCCACGCTCGCCGCCTCCCGGACTTCGGGCTTCGGATTCCGGGCTTCGGATTTCCCGCCCCCCTCCGGCCAGGTGCGGTAGTTCGGCTTCGCCGCGGGCGGGTTGTCGTCGAGCTGGGGCAGGAGCCAGGCGAGGCCGTCGAGATTGTCGAGGAGCCGGCCCTTGGCATCCTCGTCCGTGTGGTTGAGGATGCCGACGGGACCGCTGTAGCCGCTCGCGCGGAGCTGGCGCAGCACCTTCACATCCTCCGTGCCTACACCCAAAGGGAGGATCTTCCGCCCCTTGGCGTCGCCCCCGAGGTCCATGCCGTTGAGATTGAAGCAGAGCAGCCAGGGCTTCATCGCCTCGATCGCCGCGGGGAGCCGGTCGAGATGGCTGTGTCCATGGTGGAGGTTGTAGACGATGCCGACATGGCCGACGCCATGCTGCGCCTTCAGGTGCTCGCAGATCGCGACCATGTTCTCCGGCTCGCCGCCCCAGCCGCCATGGTTGTAGAGACCGACCTTGCTGCCGATCCTTTTCGCCTTCTCCAGCACGGGCAGGAGCGCTTCGGCGGCGCTCCGGACCTTCTCCTCCTGCCTCTCGCCCGAGGGCTTCGGCATGACCCAGAGCTGCGGACTGAGCCGGTGCTTCTCGAACAGGTCAAGGGCCTCGTCATGGACGCCCCAGAAGGCGAAGAACTCGATTTGGTGCTTTTGATAGGCGAGAATCTCGCGTTCGAACTCGGCGACATGCTCCTGGCGCCAGTCGTAGGCGACCTTCGCAAGCCCCAGCTTCGCGACCATCTCGGCGCGCTCTTCGGGCGAACGCTTCTTCGCGTCGAAGGGCACGATGCACCAGGCCGCGAGGTTGGACTTGTCGAAGAGATCCGAAGCGAGGACGGAGCCACCCGCAAAAAGCACCGAAAGGAAAAGGAGACACAGGCAGCGCGAGGTCGAAGGGAGCGTTTTCATCTGGTTGAGGAACAATCTGCATCCATTTCCGTGAGATTCCGTCTTTTCCGGGGGCCGCAAATCGGGCAGTTTCCGTTTGCGAACCACTCCGTCCGAACGCCGCCACCAGCCCCCCGAATCGACGAGAAGCCTCAGACGGAAATCAGCGGCCTTCAATTACGGACGGATCTCCTTCGTCGATAGAACAAAAACGGCGCGAGATGGAACAGGGGCGGCGAAAGGCGAGATGTCCACGGAATGACACGGAATTCTTCCAGACTCGCCGTCGAAACCATTTCTTCCGAACGTTTCCGTTTCTTCCGTGGGATGTTCAGCTCCTCCCGTAGGCTTCCCGGTACCTCCCCGGCGTCAACCCCGTCAGCCGTCGGAACTCCCGGGTGAAATGGCTCTGATCGGCGAACCCGCAGCCCGCCCCGATTTCGGCGAGCGTCTCGCGCGTCGCGACGAGGCGACGGCTCGCGATCTGGAGCTTCAGCCGCCTCAGATAGCGCTGTGGCGACACACCGTATTCGGCGGCGAAGGCACGTTCGAAAGCTCTCACCGACATTCCGACGGCTCGAGCCAGTTCCGCATTTCCGACGACTCCGTCGAGATGGCGGCTCATCAAGGCGACGACGGCGCCGAGCCGGAGGTCGCCGCGCCGCCCGATCTCGGCGGGGTCGAGGAGACGGGTGATGCCGACGGTGCCGAGCGCACGTCCGCTCCCGTCGTGAACGGGAAGTTTCGTCGTCACGCACCACGAGGCGGTATGGTCGTAGCGGCCCACGCGCTCAAGCCGGTTCCGCACGGCATGCCCGGCAAGGACGGCGTCGTCTCCCTCGCGGAAATAGGCGGCCAGGTGGGGTGGAGACAAATCGTCGTCCGTCTTGCCGAGAACGTCCGCAGACGAAGCCATCGCGTAGTTCTGGAGAAAAGCCCGGTTCACCCACCGATACCGGCGCTTCGCGTCCTTCATCCAAGCCTGGGTGTCGGACATCTCGTCGAAGAGACCGCGGAGGGCGAGGGCGGCGGAGACAGCAAAGACATCGTTCATCGGCAGGAACTCTCGGACATCGCATCCTACCTTCCCCGCTCGCAGGAGGGAAGCGCTCTTCACCGACCCGGAGAGGGTCGGGGCTCCGGATCCGCCCCTGTCGGGCCTATGCCCGCACGACGCGCCGCACCAGCAGAAGGAGCGCCCAGACCAGCAGGATCGCGGAGAATCCGGCGAGGGGCAATCGCGGATGCTGGCGCATCACTTTCAGCCAATGGCTCTTCGTCGCGAAGGTCTCGGAAGGCCAGGCGAGGTTGACGAAGAAGCTTCGGTTCCGCCCCATCGCGGCGGTGGTACGGACGACCGTCGCCCGTCCCTCTTCCCGCATGTTCCAAGCGGGCCCGTTCCGCTCGGCGGCGGGATCGACTCCGCTGACCGAAGGGGTGAAGCGCGAAGGAGCGACGCCCTCGGGCAGGCGGACCACGACGGAGGCCTCGTCGATGGGAAGGGTGGGCAGCGAACCGACCACGTCGAAGGCGGTGGAGAACTCCCCTTCCCCCCTCCGCCAATCGGCCTCCATCCGTCCGCGGACGAGATAGCGGTGGTCGCGATGCTCGAGCAGGCGATCGGGCTCGCCGACATAGAGCGACAGGAACCCCTCGCCACGCTTGACATGGAAAGGTTCGGGCTCGCCGTCGCGGCGGACGTCGAGGATCTCCAGCTCGTTGTCGAGAATGAGTCCGCCAGGTCCCTGGAAGACGGTCAGGTAGCTCAGCAGCGGCCCCCGCCGGATCGCCGCCCCGGCGACGCCGAGCAGGAAACGCTGCTCGAAGACGACAGTGCCGTCGCGGCGGATCTCGTATTCCACCTCCAGGGAATGGATGCGCTCGGCGGGGTCGATCTCCTCGTCCGCGGAAACGAAGCCGCCCGACACGGCGAGGATCATGACCAAGCATCCCCCGAATGAAGCGAGGCGACGGGGTTGAGGCTCCCCGGCCCGCCCTCCGGCCCCTGCAAGCTCTCTATCGATAGGGAGCGCTCGATCTGTGGCATGGCTTGGATTCAAGGCCGCCACGCTAACATCATAATCCGTCACGCGTTTCGATAAATTCGAAAAATCACAATTTCTCCAACAGCTTCCCGTGGATTCCATCGAATCCGCCATTGCTGAAGACGACGATCACATCGCCGTCGCGCGCTTCGGTCTCGAGCTTGGCGACGATAGCGTCCGCCCCGGCTTCGTAGAAGGCCGGCAGACCTCGGTCCCGTAGCGTCTGCATGAGCAGGTCGGTGTCGAGACGCTCGTCCTCGGCGAGCTTGTCGGCACGGGCGACCGCAGCGATGCAGACCCCATCGGCCTGGCCGAGGGCCTCGGGCAGCGCGTCCTGGAAGACGCGGCGGCGGGTCGTGTTCGACCGCGGCTCGAAGACGGCCCAGAGCCGCGCCCCTTCGAAGCGCCGCCGCATCCCGGCGATGGCTTCACGGATCGCCGTGGGATGGTGGCCGAAGTCGTCGACGACGACGATGCCGCGGGCGGTGACGCCACGGACCTCCTGCCGCCGTTTCACGCTGCGGAAGGCGACGACGGCGGATCGGATCGCTTCGGGCTCCACCCCGGCGAAACGGGCCGCTGTGATGGCCATGGCCGCGTTGCGGACGTTGTATTCGCCATTCATCCCCGTCTCGTAGCGCTCCCCTTCGAGGGTGAAGGCGGTGCCTTCGGGCCGGTAGTCGATCTCGACGATGCGGGCCTCGCAGTCCGGGCCGAGCCCCACCCGCTTCATCGGGGAATGCCCCTCCTTCGCGAAGACGGCGAGGGCGTTCGCATCGTCGCCGTTGAGGAGGACGAGACCATTCTCCGGGACGAGGCGGACGAGATGGCCGAAGGTCCTCTTCACCGCATCGAGGTCGTCGAAGATGTCGGCGTGGTCGAACTCGAGGTTGTTGACGATGACGAGTTCGGGCAGGTAGTGGACGAACTTCGAACGCTTGTCGAAGAAGGCGGAATCGTATTCGTCGCCCTCGAGGACGACCATGTCCGATCCGGTAAAACGGGCGCCTTGTCCGAGATTCTCCGGAATGCCGCCGATGACGAAATCGGGGCTCCGCCCGGCCGCCTCGAGGATCCACGCGAGGAGGGAGGAAGTCGTCGTCTTTCCATGGGTGCCGGAGACGACGAAGTTCCGCTTCCCGCGCAGCACCTGCTCGCGGAGCAGCTCGGGCAGGGAGACGTAGTGGAGCTTGCGGCGCAGCACCTCCTCGACCTCCGGATTGCCGCGGCTCTGGGCGTTGCCGACGACGAAAAGATCGACGTCGTCCGGCAGGTTCTCCGCCCGGTAGCCATCGAGAATGGAGATGCCGCGCGACTCGAGGAAGGACTTCATCGGATCGTAGACGGAGGAGTCGGAACCGGTCACCCGGTAGCCCGCGTCGCGAAAGGCGGCGGCAACGGAGCCCATCGCGGTGCCGCAGATGCCCATGAAGTAGAGATGCTTGGCTGGTGTGGAGGAAGCGCTCATGGCGGAAGGGGAAGGGACGGAGGGCAAAAAGGGAGTGTTTAAGCTCCCTCGTCTCCGCCCGCAATGGCTTTTGTCGGATACGGGCCCGACAGGAAGGAGCTTTCGTCTCGCCCTTCCACTTGACTCCGCCACGCTCCATCCCTCCATCGCCAATAGCCCCTTACGACCTGTTTTCGCACGCCAACGCGCATTTGACCGGCCCGGCCCTTCGCGCGAAGCTCGAATATGAGCAGTTTTGTGAAGCATCAGGCTCCCGCGAGGACCTCGGCGAGGCTCGCCCTCCTTTTCGGGGTGGTCTGGGCCGCGATCCTCGGCGCGATCTGGTTCGCCTACCGAAACGGGGCGGAGCCCGGAGGCTTCCTGCATTTCATCGCCCGCTTCCACGTTCTCATCGTCCACCTCCCCATCGGCCTGATCTTCCTGGCGCTGGCGATGGAGTTTCTCGGCTATTTCACCGCCTTCTCCCACCTGCGGGCCACCCTGCCCTTTGTCCTGTGGTTGAGCTTCCTCAGCGGGATCGGCGCGACGGTGATCGGCTATCTGCTCATGACCTTGGAGGACTACTCGGGGCGGGCCATGGACATGCACCTCTATTTCGGCCTCGCCATGGTCGTGCTGACTCTCTTCGCCCTCGTTTTCTCCTTGAAGGGAAAGAGAACCCTCTCCGGCCTCCACACGGCCGCCGCCGCCTTCGCCACAGCAGCGAGCGGGCATTTCGGCGGTGCCATGGTCCACGAGCCCAGCTACCTGACGCAATACGCTCCGGAGGCCCTCAAACCCGCCCTCCTCGTCGGCATCGGCATGGCGAAAGCACCGCCCTCCCCCGGCGAAACGCCCGAAGCCGCCCCTGAAAAGCCCGTGGCGGAGCGGCTCGTCTACGAGGACTTCGTCGTCCCCATCCTCGACAAGACCTGCAACGAATGCCACAACGAGAACAAGACCAAGGGCAAGCTGCGCATGGACACGCACGAGTTGCTCCTCGCCGGGGCGACCGGATCGGACTTCCCTACCGTGGTGCCGGGCAACGCCGACGAGTCGGAACTGATCGTGCGGGTTCTCCTCGAGAAGGACGACGACGAGTTCATGCCCCCGCAAGGCGAACCGCTCCAACCCGCGGAAGTCGAACTGCTCAAACTCTGGATCGAGGCGGGGGCCAAGGTCGAGACCACCGTGGCCGAACTGGGCGAAGATCCGGCCATCGCCACGACCGTGGCCGCCGTCGCCGCGATCCATTCCGGAAAAGCGGTCGAGGAAACGCCCGTCGCCGCTCCCACTCCCTCGCTGTGGGACGCCCTGCCCGCCGAGGAACAGGCCACCCGCCTCGCCGAAGTGAACGAAGCGGCGGAGAAATACCATTTTTCCGTCATGCCCGTCTCGGCCGAGGACGAGCGGCTGCGCGTGAACGTGATCAACGCGGCGAAAGACTTCGGCGACGAGCAGCTGCAACTCCTCGAGCCCGTCGCCGAACGGATCGTCTGGCTCGACCTCGCCCGCAGCCAAGTCACCGACGAGGGGATGAAGACCGTGGGCCGGATGACCGCGCTCGAGCGGCTTCATCTGGAGAACACCGCGATCACCGACTCGGGGATCGCCCGACTCGCCTCGCTCCCGAACCTCGAATACCTGAACCTCTACGGCACGAAGGTGGGCAACGGCATTTTCGAGACCTTCGCAAAACTTCCCAAACTGAAAAAGGCCTACGTCTGGCAGACGGCCGTCGACCCCGCCCAGGCGAAAGCCTTCGAGCGAAGCGTGAACCTCGAAATCAACACCGGGGTCGAACTCGCCTCGCCGCCACCCGCCCCCGCCCCGCAGGAAATCAAAGGTCCGGCAACACCCAAGCCCGAAGAGAAGAAGCCCGAAGCGCCGAAACCGGCGGAGAAGAAGCCGGAGGCACCGAAGCCTGTCGAAGCGGCGAAGGCGGATGCAACCAGGCCCGCCGAGAAGAAAGCCGACGCGCCGAAGGCGGACGTGCCAAAACCCACCGCACCGACTCCGGCCCAAAACAAGGCCGACGCCCCCAAACCCGCGACCGAGCCCAAGCCGGCGGAGCCGAAACCCGCCGCTCCGGCTCCCGCCGCAAAACCGGCCGAGGCGCCCAAGCCTGCCGAGAACAAACCGGACGCTCCGAAACCGTCGACCGAAACCAAACCTGCGGCCCCGAAGCCCGCCGTGCCAGCTCCTGCCCCGAAGGCGGACTCGCCTTCCAAGCCGGGGGAGAAGAAAACCGACGCTCCAACGCCTGCCGAGCCAACCAAACCCGCCGAAAAGAAACCGGACTGACTCCCGTTTTCCCGCCAGAGGCTCAATTCGAGCGCTGACCGCGTCGCCGCGGTCATATTTTTTGCCACTCATGCCGTCAAAAACCCATCCCCGACCGAGGTCGCTGACCTCGGCTCCAGATTCAGCCCCGAGGACTGCGCCAGCACCCGAAGCCGTAGTCATCGACCGAGGCCGGTGGCCTCGGCCACAGCCTCCGACCTTGATGGCTGCGGCCCTCCTCTCCCTCCTTCTCCCCGCCTGCGGCGAACGCGACACCCCCGGCTTGGTCGAGCGGCCGCTCTCCGCCTCCGAGCAGGAATTTCGTCTCGTCGATTCGAGCATGGAGCGCTTCCGCTACTCGACCCGACCCGCCGCCCCCGCCGACGAATCGTCCAAACCTACCGGTCTCGTCTACGACACGCCCGAAGGCTGGACCGAAAAGCCCGGCTCGCCGATGCGCGACGTCAACTTCACCTTCGGGGAAAACGGCGAAGGCGAATGCTACGTCGCCCGGCTCCCCGGCTCCGGCGGCGGACTCGCCGCGAACGTGAACCGCTGGCGCGCCCAGATGGGCGCGGCCCCGCTCTCCGACGAGGAGGTCGCCGCCCTGCCGACCCGCCCGCTCTTCGGCCAGCCCGCCCGCTTCGTCGCCGTGGACGGCCCCTTCTCTCCCGGGATGGGCAGCAACGAGACTTTCCCCGACTACCGCCTCGTCGGCCTCATCCTCTCCGCCGATGCCGGCGCCGTCTTCGTGAAAATGACCGGTCCGAAACCCCTCGTCGAAGAGAACGGCGCCGCCTTCGACCAGTTCGTCTCCTCGCTCGACGTGAATCTCAATTGACCATCCACCATGGCCAAAGCCCCCAAGCAAACAAAGGACTGGTCGCCGAAAAGCTGGCCTCTCCGGGCCTATCGGCTCTTCACCTCCTTCAAGCTCGCCACCGTCGTGCTCGTCCTGATGACCGTGGTGACCCTGCTAGGCACGCTGGGACAGGTCGAACACGGCCTGCATGCGGCGAAGGAGAAGTACTTCCACTCCTTCTACTTCGTCGAAACGATCAAAGGCATCCCCCTCCTCCTTCCCGGCGGCCTTCTCCTGATGCTCCTGCTCTTCGTGAACATGACCCTGGGGGCCATCGTCAAAGTGAAGAAACGCTGGAAAGGCGCGGGCCTCCTCATCTCCCACTTCGGCATGCTCATGCTGCTTGCCGGAGGCTTCGTGACCTGGGCCTTCTCCACCGACGGCTACATGGCCCTCTACCCCGGCATGACGAGCAACCGGGTCGAAAGCTACCGCGAATGGCAGCTCGAAATCGCCCCCCTTTCCAAGGAGGGCGTCGGCGAGAAAGCCTGGATCTATCCCTCCGAGCGCCTCGACACGATGCGGTCCGACGAGCAGCGCGTCATCCACGCCGAAAGCCTGCCCTTCGACGTCGTCATCAATGGCTACTCGAGGAACGCGACGCCGGTCCCTACCTCCGCCCCGATCGCCGCAGGCGTGACCGGCAAGGAGATCGACGGCTTCAAGCTCTCTCCGCAGAAGGCCTCGAAGGAGGCCGAGCAGAACCTGCCGGGATGCTTCCTCGAGATCCGGCCGAAGGACGGCAGCCCGCCCATCGAGGCGATCCTCTGGGCCGGCTCCTACAAGTTCGATCCGCGCGAGAAGCCCATGCCCTTCACCTTCACCGTCGGCGACCAGCTCTACGGTGCCCTCCTCATGAAGAAATCGTGGACCGTCCCCTTCGAGGTCCGCCTCGACGAGTTCCTCTTCGAGCGCCATCCCGGAGTCAGCACCGCCCGCAACTACGAGAGCCGGGTGACCCGGCTCGAGGCCTCGCAGCCCGACAAGGCGCTCGAAATCAAGATGAACGAACCGATGCGCTACGCGGGCTACACCTTCTTCCAGGAGTCCTTCGGGCCCAGCGGTTCCCAACCCGGCGACGAGATGTTCTCGCAGTTCGCCGTCGCGAACAATCCCGCCGACCAATGGCCGCTCTGGTCGCTCGTCGTCACCGGCGTCGGGCTCGGCGTCCACTTCCTCGTCATGCTCGTCAACTTCACGGTCCGCTCGCGCCAGCGGACCGCCCCCCCCTCGGCCAAGCCATGAAGATTCCCGCTTTCCTCGCCCTTCTCGCCACCGCTCTTCTGCCGGCCTCCCTTGTCGCCCGCGACGCTCCGAAAAGCGCGCTGCAGAACTACGTCCCCTGGCAGGACGACACCGTCCACGCCTTCGAGAACCTCCTCGTACAGCAGGACGGACGCGTGAAGCCAGTCTACACGGTGGCCCGCTTCACCCTCCTCCAGTTCCTCGGCAAGTCGAACGTCTCCTTCCAGACCCAGGATGGCGAGAACCACCGCCTCCATTACGCCGCCTGGTTCCTCGACGTCCTCTTCCGCGGCGAAATCGCGAAGGATCTGCCCGTCTTCGTCGTCGACGACTCCGAGGTCGTCGTGCAGATCGGCGTCTCACCCAAGTCGAAGCGCGACCGCTACTCCTACAACGAACTCCTCCCCGGCCGGGCCAAGCTCGCCGAACTGGGCGCCCAGTACGGCGAAAAGCAGAGGCAGTACGAGCAGAGCGAGAAGGATCCGCAATACGAGCTCGACCGCGTCGAGGGCATGATCCTCACCCTGGGGCGGAACATCAGCTCCTTCGAATACCTCGTGGGCCAGTTCGGCTTCGCCCGCCAGGACGGCTTCCTCGTCAACGCCAACATCCTCCCGCCCGAACTCCTCGAGCTGTCCAAGCGCCTCGTCACCCTGGAGATGCTCGACAAGATGCCCGAGATGACCCTCGACCAGCTCGTCCAGACGATCCGCCAGCAACCGGGCGGAACGGAGGAGGAGCGGATGTTCTCCGGGGCTCTGCGGCTCTTCTTCTTCCACGCCAATTCCGCCCGCGGACTGAACTTCTTCCCTCCGCAGGACGCCGACAACGAGGTCTGGGGCTCCGCCGGAGACCTCCTTCTCGCCGCGCTCGAATCCAAGGAGCAACGCCCTTGGGCGAAGGAGCAGCTCGCCGGCATCCAGGACCTCGTCGACGCGCAGAAGGAGGGCGAACCGGCCTTCCTCGCCGCGCTCCAGGCCTATTCGCAGAAGCAGCACGAAACCGCGGAGGCCCGTGGCGAAGGACACCGCTCCAAGCTCGAGATCCAGCTCTACCGCGGCAAGTGGTTCTCGAACTCCCTCGTCTGCTTCGTCCTCGCCTTCGTCGTCATGGCCTTCAGCTGGCTGACGCCGGGCAGCCGGACCGGCAGGCGACTCCTCCTCGTCGCCGGCATCCTCGCCTTCGTCGGCCTCGCCCTGAACGTCTACGGCATCACCCTGCGCTCCATCATCCGCGAACGCCCGCCGATCACGAATCTCTACGACACCGTCCTCTTCATCACCGGCACCGCCGTGCTTCTCGGCCTCTTCATCGAATACTGCACCCGCCTCGGCGTCGGAACCCTCGTCGCCGTCTTCTCGGGCCTGCTCGGCATGTTCCTCGCGATGAAGTACGAGGCGAAGGAGGCGACCGACACCATCACCCAGCTCGTCGCCGTGCTCGACACGAACTTCTGGCTCGCCACCCACGTCACCATCATCAACATCGGCTACGCCGCCGGCCTCGTCGCCGCGATCATCGCGCTGGTCTACCTCACGAGCCGCTTCGCCGCCCTCTTCCACGGACGCGAAAACGCGGAGTTCCACCGTGCCCTCACGCGGATGAACTACGGCGTCATCTGCTTCTGCCTCTTCTTCTCCCTCGTCGGCACCGTCCTCGGAGGCATCTGGGCGAACTACAGCTGGGGCCGTTTCTGGGGCTGGGATCCCAAGGAGAACGGCGCCCTCATGATCTGCCTCTGGACTCTCGTGATCCTCCACGGCCGCATGGCCGGCTGGATCCGCGACATCGGCGTCCACATGAATAGCCTCGTCCTCGCCATCATCGTCACCTTCAGCTGGTGGGGAGTGAACAACCTCGGCGTCGGACTGCACAGCTACGGCTTCACCGAAGGCGTCTGGGGCGCGCTCTACTCCTCCTGGGCCGTCCTCGGCCTCTTCATGGCCATGGGCGCGGCGGTGTGGCGCCGCGAACGGAAGACGAGGGCGGAACGGAAAGCGCCTCCCGCCGCCGGACGCCCGGCGACGGCCTGAAGCAGCAGCCCGGGGGCTTCGCCTCGCCCGTCACTTTGCGCCTTGAAATCCGCGCGCTCCCGCCGGAGACTTTCGCTCGCCCCGCGATGCGATCCCTTTTCGTCTGCCTGTCCGCTGCGCTTGCCCTGACGTCCTGCCAGGTGCCCTCCTCCGTGTCGAAAAGCACCGCCTCCCCCTTGCCGGGCGAGATGAAGGTGGCCTTGCCCCCCTTCGTCGCAGGACTCGACGGACCGACCTGGGGCATGGCACCGCCCCCCCCCGAGCCTGGAAACTGGAACGTGCCGACCCGCGACACCTACACCCGCGTGCGCACGAACCGGAAGATCGTCGCCATCACCTTCGACGACGGGCCGCATCCCGAGCACACCCCGCGCCTCCTCGACATGCTGAAGGCGCGCAATCTCAAGGCGACCTTCTATGTCATCGCCCCCAACGCGAAGCGCTATGCGGAGATCATGCGCCGCATGGTGGACGAAGGGCACGAGGTGGGGAACCACACCGTCAACCATCCCAACCTCGCGAGGATGTCCGACGAGGGAGTGCGCCGGGAGCTGGCCGATTGCCACGAGGCCATCGTCGCCACCACCGGGATTGCCCCGCTCACGATGCGTCCGCCCTACGGATCCATCACCTCGGCGCAAAAGGCATGGATCCACAAGGAATTCGGCTATCCCACCATCATGTGGTCGGCCGATCCGCTCGACTGGAGAAAGCCCGGCGCATCGGTCGTCGCTTCGAGACTGGTCTCGGGAGCTTCCCCCGGAGGCATCCTGCTCGCCCACGACATCCACGCCGGCACCATCGACGCGATGCCGGACACCCTGGATCGGCTCTTGGCGATGGGCTACGAATTCGCCACCGTGACGGAGCTGATCGCCCTTGAAGAACCGGAGCCGGAACCCGTGACGAAAGTGCAGGTGCCGGCGAACGACGGTTTGTGATCGGGCTTTCGGGTTGCCAAGGGGGGAAATCTCCTCCATGTTTGAACGGAGGCGAGACTTCGGCGTCCATACTTGCGATTCATATGAGGGCTTCCCATCGCATTGCCGCGGTTCTGCTCGCGATTCTCGTCGCGAGCCCCCTCTGTTGCTGTTTCAGCCACGCCGCCGCTTTCGACGAGCCTTCGGCTCCTTCCTGCTGCGCCTCGCTGGACGACACCGGCCACGGCCCCTCCGACGGGACCTCCTGCGAGCATTGCCAAGCGAAAAGCCCCCGTCTCGCCGACGGGGGGAAAGCGCCCGTCCTCTCGGTGGACTTGCCCCTTCTGGTCGATCTCTCCGAGTTCGCCGTGACGCTTCCCCGCACGGAGGAAGTCGCCTCCACGCCTCTGCCTCCGGCCGATCCCGATCCCGGTCCCGCCCGATTGGGCTTGGCCCTGCGGCAGACCTTCCTCATTTGATCCCCGAAGCCGGCCTTTCGCCGACTCGCGCGACGTCTTCGTCACGATATCGCGCTCTCCCGCCCTGTGCATTCGGCGCACCACCGCGTCTCGGCCTTGCCGGCAAAACCGCCCTCCTGTCTCCGGAGACCGCTCCGGAGCTTCCGGCGGAGCCTTCGATCCGGCTTCCGCCCCCTTGCCAAAGAGATCCATATCCAACAAACCAACTCACCAATTCCGAACCATGAAAACCATTCTCACTCTCTCCATCCTCCTCCTCGCCGCCGGTTGCGCCTTTGCCGCGACTCCCTACCCCATCAAGACCTGCCTCGTCACCGACAACGAGCTCGGCAGCATGGGCAAGGTCGTGACGAAGGTCTACGACGGGCGGCAGATCAAGTTCTGCTGCAAGCCCTGCGTGAAGAAGTTCGAAGCCAATCCGGCCAAGTACCTCTCGAAGCTGAACTGATCCCTCTTCCGGATCCGACCACTGGCCCCGCCCGAAGCCTCCCGCGCTTCGGGCGGGGTCTCCGTTGCCGCGACGAAGGAATCCGTCGAGGATTAGGGGCATGAGCGACTGCTGCGCACACCACCGCCACGAGGACCACGGAAAGGCGAAGCCCGCCTCCGCATCGAAGTATTTCTGCCCGATGTGCCCCGGCGTCGGGTCGGATGCGCCGGGCGACTGTCCCAAGTGCGGCATGCCGCTGGAGCCGAAGCTCCCGCCGGACGACACCGACGACCATCAGACGCGGGAAATCCGCGACCTCTCCCGCAAATTCTGGATCGGCGGCGCCCTCGCCTTGCCCGTCTTCGTGCTCGCCATGGGCGGGATGGTTCCCGCATGGCATCTCCACGAACTCGTTCCGAAGTCCGTCTCGAAGTGGATCGAGTTCCTCCTCGCCACGCCCGTGGTGCTCTGGGCGGGAGGCGGTTTCTTCGTCAAGGCGTGGCGCTCGCTGCTCCACCGCAGCCCGAACATGTTCACCCTCATTGCCGTCGGCGTGGGGGCGGCCTACCTTTTCAGCGCAGTCGCGGTGGTCGCGCCGGGCCTGTTTCCCAATTCCTTCCGCCATCATGGGGAGGTCGGACTCTATTTCGAAGCCGCCGCCGTGATCACCGTGCTCGTCCTCCTCGGTCAACTGCTGGAGGCGAGGGCGCGCCGCCGCACCGGGCAGGCGATCGAAGCTCTCCTCGGCCTTGCGGCGAAGACCGCCCATCGCCTCGTCGAGGGTCGGGAAGAAGAGGTTTCCCTCGAGCAGCTCCAGCCCGGCGACGTCCTGCGGGTGCGTCCGGGCGAGAAGATACCCGTCGACGGGGTCGTCGCTTCGGGAGGGAGCCATGTCGACGAATCGATGATCACCGGCGAACCCATCCCCGTCGCCAAGGCCGAGGGCGACGCCGTCATCGGCGGCACGGTCAACCAGACGGGCTCCTTCCTCATGCGGGCGGAGAAGGTCGGCGGCGAAACCCTGCTCTCGCGGATCGTCCACATGGTGGCCGAAGCACAGCGCAGCCGGGCACCGATCCAGAAGCTCGCCGACAGGGTCGCGGGCTGGTTCGTGCCGGCCGTGATCCTCGCCGCCCTCGCGACCTTCGCGATCTGGGCGTTGTGGGGACCGGATCCGGCTCTCGCCTTCGCCTTGGTCAATGCGGTCGCCGTTCTCATCATCGCCTGCCCCTGCGCCCTCGGCCTCGCCACCCCGATGTCCATCATGGTCGGCGTGGGGCGGGCCGCCCAGTCGGGCATCCTCGTCAAGAACGCCGAGGCGATCGAAGCGACCGGACGGATCGACACCCTCGTCACCGACAAGACTGGCACCCTCACCGCGGGGAAGCCCCGTCTCACCGAGCGGATCGCGGGAGCCGGAGTGGATGCCGACCGGATGCTCGCCTTGGCCGCCGCCTTGGAGATCGGTTCCGAGCATCCGCTCGCCCGAGCCATCGTCCAGGAAGCGCAGGAGGCCGGACTGGCTCTCCCCGAGGTCGTCGGCTTTTCCTCCACCACCGGCGGCGGCGTTTCCGGAAGCATCGACGGAACGGAGGTCCTCGTGGGCAAGGAGGCGTTTCTGCGCGACCGGGGAGTGGACGTCCCTGCGGAGCTCGCCGCGGAGGCGGAGGGACTCGGAGAATCGGCCCGGACGGTGGTCTGGGTCGCCGTGGACGACCGCGCCGCAGGTCTTCTCGGCATCTCCGACCCGATCAAGGAATCCACCCCCGCCGCCATCGCCGCCCTGCATCGCCGGGGCATCCGCGTGATCATGGCCACGGGCGACCAGCCGCAGGCCGGCGAAGCCGTGGGACGCGCCCTCGGCATCGACGAGGTCCGGGCCGGTCTCAGCCCCGAGGACAAGATCGTCCTCGTCCGCGAATTGAAACGGCAGGGCCGGGTCGTGGGCATGGCCGGAGATGGGATCAACGATGCCCCCGCCTTGGCCGAGGCGCATGTCGGCATCGCCATGGGCACAGGCACCGATGCGGCCATCGAGAGCGCCGGTCTCACCTTGGTCAAGGGAGATCTCGCCGGCATCGACCGGGCCGTCGGGCTGAGCCGGGCGGTGATGCGCAACATCCGCCAGAATCTCTTCTTCGCATTCGCCTACAATGCACTCGGCATCCCCGTCGCCGCCGGCATTCTCTATCCCTTCACCGGGACGCTCCTCAACCCGATGATCGCGGGAGCGGCCATGTCGCTCTCCTCGGTCTCGGTGATCGCCAACGCGCTGCGCTTGCGACGGATGCGATTCGATTGAACCATAAACGACCTCCCCCTACTCCCGATGAGCGTCCTTGCCCATTTCTGCTGCCTCGCCTGCCTCCTTCATTCCTCCCCTCAAGGCCCGGCCGACCGCGAATACGATCTGGAGATCGCCGAGCAACGCTGGTCGCCCGACGGCGAACTGCGACCGGTACGCGCTCTGACCGTGAACGGCGGCATCCCCGGGCCGACCCTGCGTTTCCGCGAAGGCGAAGTCGCCCGCATCCGCGTCCACAACCGGCTCAGGAACGAGGAAACCTCGATCCACTGGCATGGCCTCCTCCTTCCCAACGCGCAGGACGGCGTGCCCCACGTCACGACCCCGCCGATCCGCCCGGGGACGACGCATACCTTCCAATTCGAGCTGCGCCACGCCGGCACCTACTGGTACCACAGCCATACCGGCCTCCAGGAGCAGAGCGGGGTCTATGGTTCCATCGTCGTCGAGCCGCGTGGCGGCGTCCCGGAACGGGCCGACCACGACGAGGTCGTCGTCCTTTCCGACTGGACCCTCGAACGCCCCGAGGAGGTGATGCGCACCCTCATGAGCGGGAACGAGTGGTACGAGTTCGAGAAAGGCTCCATCCAGAGCCTGTTCGGCGCGATCAAGGCGGACGAATGGAAGTCTTTCTGGGAGCGGGAGAAGTCGCGCATGCCGGCCATGGACATCTCCGACGTGGCCTACGACGCCTTTCTCGCGAACGGGAAACGCGAATTCGTCCCCGGCATCCGCAACGGCGAGACGGCGCGGCTGCGTTTCATCAATGCGGGAGCCTCGACCTATTTCTACCTCCAGTCCGCAACCGGCCCGCTGAAGATCGTCGCCGCCGACGGACCCAGCGTAAAGCCCATCCAGATGAACCGCCTCCTCGTCGGCATGGCCGAAACCTACGACGTCCTCGTCACCGTGCCCGCAAAGGGCCGTTGGGAAGTACGTGCCACGGCCCAGGATGGTTCGGGCCACGCCTCGGTCTGGCTCGGCGAAGGCGAACCGCATCCCGCCCCCGACATCCCTCGGCCGAACCTCTACAACATGGACGACCACCTCCTCGCCGCGCTGGAGGACGACGAGGCGGAGATCCCGACCACCGATGCCGCCGCCCTCGCCGCCGAACCCGAGCGCCCGTTGCCCCCCTACGCCCGCCTTCGCGCGACGAACTCGACACGCCTGGATCCGGCCCTTCCTCGCCGGACCATCGAACTGCGCCTCACCGGCGACATGGAGCGCTACATCTGGTCCTTCAACGGCAAGACCATGGCCGAGGACGGGGTCATCAAGATCCGCCGCGGGGAAGTCCTGCGCCTGGAGCTGATCAACGACACGATGATGCACCATCCCCTGCATCTGCACGGCCACTTCTTCCGCGTCCTCGACTCGCGGGAGCTCGCGGACGCCCCGCTCAAGCATACCGTCGACCTGCCGCCGATGGGCAAGCGCACCATCGAGTTCGAGGCGGACGAAAGCGGCGACTGGCTCTTCCACTGCCACCTGCTCTACCACATGCACATGGGCATGGCCCGCGTCTTCTCCTACGAGGAGCAGGGACCCGACCACGTGGCCGACTTCGGCGAGCACGACGAGGACCCTCTCTACTTCATGGCCGCCGGCTCCTTCCAGACCCACATGAGCATGGGCATGGCGAGCTTCATGAACGCCCGCAACGACTACTACGCGATGTGGGACCTCGGCTGGGACGATCTCGACTTCGACCACGTCCACTACGAGATCGACCTCGCCTGGAGCCGCTACCTCGGGCCGAACCTCTCCACCGCGCTCGGCGCGCGCCTCACCAACCACCACGAAGCGACCGACCGCGCCTTCGCCGGGGTGAACTACCGCCTGCCCTACCTGATCGACAGCTTCGTCCAGGTGGACAGCGAGGGCGACTTCCGCTTCGGTCTCGGCAAATCCCTGCGTCTCACCGACCGCATCTCCGTCTTCGCCGAGATCGAATACGACACCGGAACCGAGTGGGAATGGTCGGCCGGAGCGGAGTATCTCCTGACCAAGCAGTTCTCCCTCATCTCCGAGTACCATTCGGAGCACGGCATCGGCGGAGGCGTCAGCTTCCGGTTCTGATCCTGACAAAAGCCGAAACGGCTCAGCGCGCGACGCGGTAGCGTCCGGATTTGACCCAGTGCTTCCTGACCCAGCCGGAGCCCATTCGCTCCTCCACGACGACCGCGCAATGATAGGATCCGTTCCGGGGGAGACGGACTCTCTTTCGGATCACGTAGCTCTGGGTCTTCTGCGACCGGATCCGGCGTCCCGCCTCCGCGATGCGGTAGCCGCGCGCGGGATAGGGACGCTTGGACATCCATAGGACGACCTTGGCCGTTTCCGAAGTCCAGGGCGAGCGGTTCCTCACCTTGGCCCGGAGCGTCAACCGATTGTTGACGATGCTCCATCGGACTTTCCCTTTGAGCTTCAGGTCGGTGAGCCTCGGCCTCCAGAACATCTGCCTGAGAGCGTTCGCCGCGAGGATGTCGTCCTCGGTGAGCTGATCGGTGCTGCTGGTGGCCGAGTTCATCACGGCCTGGACCGATTGCCCGTGCTCGTCCGGATGGGCCAAGCCCAGCGCGTGGCCGAATTCGTGGAGAGCCACCCGGCGAAGATCGTAGATGCCGCTCCAAAGGGCTCCCCGGTAGGAATTCCAGGACTTGGTGCTGTTGAAGACGACGTCCGCTTCCGTCCGTATCGATCCGGCGGTGCCGCCCCGGCCGCTGATCGTCCAGGCGGTGGTCACGGCGAGGGTCGAGGAATCGAAGGCGTCGCCGAAGACGCTCGACGAGAAGAACACGGAGTTCTTCCCATCGTTCGCCCGGATGGGAATGCCCGAATCCCGCACCGCGAGGAAGCGCGCTTCGAGGAGGTTGGCGTTCCACATCCCCAGCGCCGCCTCGGCCACCTCGCCCCAGGACGTGGCCCCGTCGTCGAGAGTTCCGCCGGAGGAGCCCAGTTGCAGATGCATCACGATGCCCTTCGAGGCGGTCTCCGCGGACCAATGGTAGGGCAGGAAGGCGTAGGCATAGAGGTGGCGCGCCGCGCCCGCGAGAACGAGGACGGCCGCCAGCACCGCGAGAGGCTTCAGGGAAAAGGATCTTCTCATGGCACGGAGCTCCTCACCTTGGCGCGGACTTTGTCCTTGAAGGCCTCGGGCGTGATCGTTTGGGAAGAGGCGGCCGGGACGCGCAGCCGCTTCATGCCGGCTCCCATCGGCCTCGCCACATCCGCCTCGTCCTGAAGCGCGGAGCCGTCGTGCCTCACGACGCGGTCCCGTTTCGTCACGGGATCTTGCTCGAACTTGTAATGTCCGTGCATGACGCCAACGAAGGGAACGAACTGGGTGCGGTTGCGGGTGACGAACAACAGGACCCGGTCTCCGACCGCGAAGTCGGGCGATCCTCCCACCGTCAGAGTGACGTCGCCGACGGTGCCGCCCAGCACCTCGAGGGTGTAGGTCGCCGCCGCCGAACCTTTCAGCACCTCGTCGACGGCAAAGGTGTATTCGGTCTTGATCCGGCGGGCATCGCCTTGTCCGACCCATTTCGAGCGGGTCGCCGTGACCCGCCCCTCGAAGACGGTGTCGGCCCGCTCGACCAATTCGTCGAAAGAGGGAGGGATCACCGTGGTGGCGAGGGCGGGAAGAAGAGAGAGCCCCGCCAGCGCCAGCCCCCACAGCCACGTCCGAATGAGGCGCCGTCGGCCGCAGAGGAGAAGATCCCTGTCCGGGAATCGATTCTCCGCGCCGCAAATGTCGTCGTTTGGTCGCATCACTTCCGCATCTGGCTCCCCAGCAAGGAACCCAAGGGCGGAGGTTCTGTCAACCCCCGCTTGTCCCGAAGCCTCAAGGCTTTGTCGCAGGCCCCGCGCCGAACCCTCTTGAATCCCCGCCCAGACCCTGTTACGTCGCCGGAAACCATGCCGGATATCCGCGAATTCCTCGACCGACTCTTCTGGGACGGCGGCGGTGCGCTGCCTTTCGACGCGTTCATGGCGGCCGCCCTCTACGATCCGGAACACGGCTACTACACGGCCGGCATCGAAGAGGTCGGCGGAAGCCGGGGCGACTTCGCCACGGCGGCGACGCTGTCGCAGGGACTCGGGCAGGCCATCGCCGCGTGGATCCAAGAGGAAATCGCCCATCACGCCTGGCGCGGACCGGTCGCGCTGATCGAGATCGGCGGCGGCAACGGTGCGCTTGCCGCGACGGTGCTGAAGGCGCTCGGCTGGCTCGGACGACGGCGGATCCGCTATCATCTCGTCGAGGTCTCGTCCGTGCTGCGGAAACGGCAACGGAAGCGGCTCGGTCGATCCGTCGTCGCTTGGCACGTCTCACCCGCCGCGGCGCTGGAAGCGACCGGAGGCCGCGCCCTGATCTTCTCGAACGAACTCATCGACGCCTTTCCCGCGAAGTGGCTGCGCCGCGAAGGCGAACGCTGGCGCGAGGTCTGGGTTCGCTACGAGGCGGGCAAGGGCCTGCGGGAGGAATTCCGCGAACCGTCCTCCGACCTGGACGCGGCGCGCTTCTCGGCCCTTTCCCTGCCAGACCCGTCCGAAGGGCAGCGCGTCGAGGTGCTGCCCTCGTGTCGGCATTGGCTCGCGGAACTGGCGGGCGCGTGGCGCGAGGGATCGATGCTGACGATCGACTACGGCGGCGCGACGGCGGCGGAGATTTACGCGCGTCGACCCGGCGGGACGCTGCGGGGCTATTTCCGCCACGAACGGGTGGAAGGAGCGGGGATCTATGCGCGCTTCGGGAAGCAGGATCTGACGGCGGATGTGAACTTCGCCGATCTCGTTGCGTGGGGGCGCGAACTCGGCATCGGAACGGTGGCGCTCGCCCCGCAACGCCGGTTTCTGGAGCGATTCGGATGCGGCGAGGATGCCATGGCCGGGCCGGGCGCGGGCGAAGCCTTCTGGGTGCTGGAACAGAGGCGGCGATAGGGCGGGACGGAGAGACCACGCGCTCTTCCGCTCCACTCGCGGGCTGGCTGTCGGCGAGGGGGGATAACGAGACCCTGCTGTTCGGCAAACCGATGGACGGTCGGTCGTCGCCGTCGCTGAACCAGGCGAACCACAAAGATCTGCCGATTTCACCCTGTCCTCTCTCACGGCGAACCACGACCGAGAAGCCTCCCCGCAGCGTCCCTGCGGAGGCTTTTCCGTTTCCGGGAACCGGAGGACTCGACATCGGCTTCCACATGGGCCAACCTCGTCCATCTCCCCCCCGACACCGGAGCCGGAATGAACACCCGCCCTTCCCTGCCACCTGGACACCGGCGCTTTCTTCTCGTCCTCTTCCTCGCCTGGCTGGTCTTCGCCGGATGCCTCGCAATCTCCCCGCACAACCGCACCGACTGGTGGATGGAGCACGTCGTGGTCGCCGTGGGGCTGGTCGTTCTCGCGATCACGGGGCGCTGGTTCGTCTTTTCGAAACCCGCCTACCTCCTCGGCTTCGCCTTCCTCTGCCTGCACGAGATCGGGACGCACTACACCTATTCCGAGGTCCCCTATCGCGACTGGCTGCCGAACTGGGCAGGCTCAGCTCTGTCCGGGGCGGAAGGCGGCGACCGCAACCACTTCGACCGGCTCGTCCATTTCCTCTACGGTCTTCTCCTCGCCCGTCCGTGGCGGGAGGCCTTCTACTTCGCGATGAAGCCGCGCCGGGATTTCTGGAGCCACCTCGTGGTCGTCTCCTTCGCAATGTCGACCTCTCTCCTCTACGAACTGCTCGAATGGGCCGCCGCGAGCCTCTATGGAGGGGAGGCCGGGATGGCTTTCCTCGGCGTTCAAGGGGACGTCTGGGATGCCCACAAGGACATGCTCCTCGCCGCCGTCGGCGCAGTCCTCGCTTCGGTCGCGATGATCCTCCGCCGCGCCCTCACCGGCCAGGATCCCGCCCGGGAATGGGGCGAAGGGCCGGGGGGCTACCGCCACGCCGAACAAGCCGGACGCGAACCGGACGCCCTTTCGACGCTCGACCCAGGTCGGTGACCTCGGCGACAGCTCCGCTCCGGAATTTGCGGCTGGACAGCCGGAGGATTGCTCCTACTGTTGAAGACACGGATGAACTTCTCCACACACGGCACCGCCCTCCTTCTCCTCCCGGTCCTCGGGCGGGTGCTCCTCGGCTGATCGCCGAGCGAACGTGTCCTTCTCCCAACGCCCGCCTCCTGTCACACACAGGTGAGTTGCGCCCTGCCGCTTTTCCGCTTCCAGTCAATCCATCATCCCTATGAAACCCGAATCCATCCGCAAGTACCGGCCCTTCCCGCCGGTCTCCCTGCCGGACCGGCAATGGCCGGACCGCACGATCACGCAGGCCCCCATCTGGTGCAGCGTGGACCTTCGCGACGGGAACCAGGCGCTCCCGCAGCCCATGTCGGTGGAGGAAAAGCTCGAATTCTTCGGCGTGCTCTGCGGCGTCGGGTTCAAGCAGATCGAGGTCGGCTTCCCCTCCGCCGCGGACACGGAGTTCAGTTTCCTGCGCCGCCTCATCGACGAGGACCGCATTCCCGACGACGTGACCATCCAGGTGCTGGTGCAGACCCGCGACCACCTCATCCGCCGCACCTTCGAAGCCATCGATGGGGCGAGGCGGGCCATCGTCCACATCTACAACTCCACCTCGCCGCTCCAGCGGCGCGTGACCTTCGGCGACGCCAGCCGCGAGCAGATCCGCGACATCGCCGTCGAAGGCGCCAGGCTGGTCAAGGAGCTGGTTCCGACGGTTCCGCGCACGGAAGTCGTCCTGCAGTACTCGCCCGAATCCTTCTCCGACACCGAGCTGGACTTCGCGCTGGAGTGCTGCAACGCGGTCATCGACGTCTGGCAGCCGACGCCGGAGCGGAAGATGATCGTCAACCTGCCCGACACCGTCCAGTGGACCACGCCGAACATCCACGCCGACATGATCGAATGGATGTGCCGCCATCTGAAGAGCCGCGACTCGCTGATCGTCTCGCTGCACACCCACAACGACCGGGGCACCGGCACCGCCGCGACCGAGCTGGGCCTGATGGCCGGCGCGGACCGGGTCGAAGGTACGCTCTTCGGCAACGGCGAGCGGACGGGGAATCTGGACATCGTCAACGTGGCGCTGAACATGAACAGCCACGGGATCGACACGGGGCTGGACTTCTCCGACCTGCCCGCGCTTCGCCGGGTCTACGAGCGCGTCACCCGCATGACCGTCGGCGAGCGGCATCCCTACGTCGGCGAACTGGTCTTCACCGCCTTCTCCGGCTCGCACCAGGATGCGATCAAGAAGGGCTTCGACCGCCGCGAGCGCGAGAGCAAGGAGAATCCCGAGGTTCCTTGGGGCGTACCCTACCTCACCATCGATCCGCAGGACGTGGGGCGCTCCTACGAGGCCATCATCCGCATCAACTCCCAGTCCGGCAAAGGCGGCATCGCCTACATCCTCGACCACGAGCACGGCTTCGACCTGCCGAAGACGATGCATCCTCAGGTCGGCAAATATATCTACGACCACGCCGACGCCGAGGGCCGCGAGCTGTCGAACGACGAGATCGGCGATCTCTTCTTCGGCAAGTTCGTCAACCTCGAGTCGCCGATGGGCCTGGTCGATTTCGAGCTCGACCACACGGAGAAGAAAGGCGAAGTCGTCTGCGAAGCCGTCATCGAATGCCGGGGCCAAACCGTCCGCGGCACGGGGAAGGGCAACGGACCGATCAACGCCTTCGTCCACTTTCTCGAAGAGGCGGGGCACAAGGACTTCAAGGTCACCGACTACCGCAGCCACGCCCTCCGCGGCGGCTCCGACGCGGATTCGGCCGCCTACGTGCAGATCCAGAGCCTCGTGGACGGACGGCTCCTGTGGGGCTGCGGCGTCGATCCCTCCATCGAGATGGCGGGGCTGAAGGCGCTCGTTTCGGCGTGGAATCTGCAGCACGCGACCACCTCAGCGGCATGAGAGCGAAAGCCATCCTCTTCGACCTCGACGGCACTCTCCTCGACACCCTGCGCGATCTCGCCGATTCGGGGAACGCGGTCCTCGCCGCACGGGAGTTCCCCACGCATCCGCTCGACGCCTACCGCACCTTCGTCGGCAACGGGATGCTCAACCTCGCGCAGGACATCTTCCCCGAAGGCCATCGCCCACGGACCGAGGCGGAGATCGAGGCCGTCCTCGCCGAATACCGTGCCGCCTACGAGCGGAACTGGAGGAACACGACGGCGTCCTTTCCCGGTATCGCCAAGTTGCTCGACCGACTCGTCGCGGCGCGCGTGCCCATCGGCGTGGTCTCGAACAAGGCGCACGATTTCACCCTGCGCTGCGTCGAGACCTTTCTTGGGGATTGGACTTGGAACGTCGTCCTCGGCCATCGCGAAGGACACACCCGCAAACCCGATCCGGCCGGAGCCCTCGAAGCCGCCGCGACCCTCGGAGCCGCGGCGGACGAATGCCTCTTCGTCGGCGATTCCGACGTGGACATGCTGACCGCGAAGAACGCCGGGATGCATGCTCTCGGCGTGGCCTGGGGCTTCCGCCCCGTCGAAGAGCTGCGCGCCGCCGGAGCCGACGCCATCCTGGAAAGGCCGGAGGATTTGTTGGGATGGGTCTAGCGAACGCCGCCACCCTCAGTCCCTCACATATCTCCTCAGCTCGAAGTCCTCGTCCCGGTAGATCACCTCGGCCAGGGAAAACCCGTCCTCGAACGCCGGCAGCGTCGTGTCGCCCTCGTAGGGATGGAAGACGTAGCTCAGCAGCACCTCCTCGCAGCGGGGCATCAGTTCGCGATAGATCTGCGCTCCGCCGATCACCGAGACTTCCGCCTCCGCGGCGAGGCGTGCCATCGCCTCCTCGCCGCTCCGCACCCCTTCGAATCCCGGCGGGACCGTGTCGGGATTCCGCGACACGACCACGTTCCGCCGCCCCGGCAGAGGCCGTCCGATGGATTCCATCGTCTTCCGCCCCATCACGACGGGATGGCCCATCGTCAGCTTCCTGAACCATTTCAGATCGGCGGAAAGCCGCCATGGCAGGCCTCCGTCCTTTCCGATGACGCGGTTCGAGGCCATCGCCACCACCGCCTTCCATTTCGTCTCGCTCATACCGCGATGGGGGCCTTGATGGCGGGATGCGGATCGTAGCCGACGAGCTCGAAGTCCTCGTAGCGGAACGCGTCGATCTCCTTCACCTCCGGGTTCAACCTCATCGTCGGCAGCGGCCGGGGTTCGCGCGAGAGCTGCTCGCGGGCCTGGTCGAGGTGGTTCCGGTAGAGGTGCAGATCGCCGAAGGTATGGACGAATTCGCCCGCTCTCAATCCACAGACCTGCGCCATCATCCGCGTGAGAAGGGCGTAGGAGGCGATGTTGAAGGGCACCCCGAGGAAGAGGTCGGCGCTCCGCTGGTAGAGCTGGCAGCTCAGCTCCTGCGTAGCCGTGTCCACATGGAACTGGAAGAGCGCATGGCAGGGCGGCAGGGCCATCTCGTCCACGTCGGCGGGGTTCCAGGCGCTGACGATGTGGCGCCGGCTCGTCGGATCCGTCCGGATCGCCTGCACGACGCGGGCGATCTGGTCGACCGTTCCACCCGAGGGCGTGGCCCAGGAGCGCCACTGCTTCCCATAGACCGGACCGAGGTTTCCTTCGTCGTCGGCCCATTCGTCCCAGATCGTGACCCCGTTCTCCTGGAGGGAGCGGACGTTCGTCTCGCCCCGAAGGAACCAGAGCAGCTCGTGAATGATGGAGCGCAGGTGGAGCTTCTTCGTGGTGAGGCAGGGGAAGCTTTCCCGCAAGTCGAAACGGGCCTGCGCTCCGAAGACCCCGATCGTCCCGACGCCGGTGCGGTCGTCGCGTTCCGTTCCTTGCTCGAGGACGTGGCGGAGAAGGTCGAGGTAGGTTTTCATGCTCGGAAGTAGGGCGAGGGACCGATTTCGGCCACCGTTTCGAGGCGCTCGATCAGATCCGGGACCGAGTCGGAGACAACGAGGTTCGCGGCATTCTCCGCGCTGATGAAGCCGCCCTCCACCTGGGTCTTGTGGCAGAAGGCGATCAGATCGTCGTAGAAGCCGTCGATGTTGAGGAGACCATTGGGCTTCCGGTGGACTCCGAGACGCGTCCAGGTCAGCATCTCGAAGAGTTCGTCGAGCGTCCCGATCCCGCCGGGCAAGGTGATGAAGCCCCCGCTCAGCTCGGCCATGCGCTGCTTTCGCGAGAGCATGTCGGGCACCACTTCCAGCCGCGTCACCCCGCGATGGCCCAGCTCCAGGCCCATCAGGAAATCGGGGATCACGCCGACGACTTCGCCGCCGGCCTCGAGGCATCCGTTCGCGACCGCCCCCATCAGGCCGAGGCTGCCGCCTCCGTAGACGAGACGGATGCCGCGTTCGCCGAGGAGGCGTCCCGTCGCCCGTGCGGCCGCTTCGAACGCGGGATTCGACCCGCTGCGCGAACCGCAGAAGACGCAAAGACTTTGGAGGGGGGAGGACATGCGACGAGGGACAAGAACATTGCCACCTGACCGAAACAAAGCGATCACGCAACCGATTGTTCGATAAAGGCGAGCGCCTTCCCAAGGCCATTTCGGACGTTCCAACGGCGTCCGCCGGCCGGGGCTACCTCGAGATGCCCGGCAACTCCGTCCAGCTTCCGATCCCGATGATCGGCAGCGCGAATTGGAAAGCCCGCTCCCATTCCGGCGTGTCGGCGAGACGGAAGACCTCGTAGATGGGCTTCTTGCGCTCCGGATCGGCGATGCTGCCGGGTCGGCGGCTCCAGAGTCCGAGCCGCAGGCCGCCCTCGTGGGAATGGTCGACATGGCGGTGGAGAATGAACGAATCGATCCCCGGCAAGCCCTCGACCCGCTTCCACGCATAGCAGTAGGCTGCCGCCTGGATGCGTTCGCCGTCCTCGCCCTCGGGCGTGTGGAAACCCTGTTCGCTCAGAATGACCCGGCGCGGCCGCCCTTGGTGAAGCAGCTCCGGCTGTTCCAGATAGAGCGGAAGCTGCTCCAGATTCCTGAAGGTGATCCTCGACGCGACGCGCCAGTCGGGCGGCGCCGATCGGTCGTTCCAAGTGCGCGGCTCGAAGAGATTCTCGGGATAGGGATGGAAGGCGACATGCCAGTCGAAATCGCCTCCGGCCTTGGCGAGCCGGTTGAATTCGTCGAGAAAGGCCCGTGCCGCGAAGCTCTGCCTCTCGTCGCCGCCGGGATAGCGGAGGTTCCAATGGTGCTCCAGCGAAAGATAGACGCGGGCGTTCTCGGAATGCTTCCGGAGACTCGCGTGCGCGAGCCTCACCGTGCGGAGGTAGTCCTCGGCGAACGCCTCCATCGTCGTGCGGCCCATGTTCGCCCAGAACCAGTGCGAGTTCACCTCGTTGCCCACGATCCAGTTCCAGACGCGGCCGGCTCGCCCCTCCGGGCGGGACCAGCGATGCGCGAGGAACTCGAGGCTGGCGGCGAACCAGGCCCTCCCCTCCTCCGTCGCGGTGTTGAAGGCGGAGAGCCGGTTCGGGCAATCCGGACTGTAGCCGGGATGGAGCAGCAGACGCCGCAGCTCGGGATCGTCGCTTTCGTAGTTCAGCAGAATGATCGACACGATCGCCCCGTGGTCCGAGAGCGCCTTGATGCGCCGATCGAGATCCGCGAGGTAGGCGCGCTGGAAACGGTAGGAGCGCCCTTCATGGGTCCAGGCCGGATTCTCGGCGTCGCCCCGTGGGTCGACGAGCTGGGCGAGGTTGAAATTCAGCGCCGCATGCCTCACCCCCAGCGCGAGGGCATCGTCCACCATTTGGACCTGGAGACCTTTCTTCGAAGGAACCTCGGGAAAGGGAGCCGTGTCGCGCGGCCCGCCTTCCTCCGCGCCGACAGGGAGGACGGTCGCGAGCAAGAGGATTCCGCCAAGGACCTTCCATCCATGCATGCCTTGCGTGCGCCGGGTCTCCATTCCTTTCCTTCCTCCTTGGAGGTCCTACAATTCCATCTCCGGAAAGTGCTTCTGCAAGCATGCACTGCAAATCCCGTGGCTGAACTTCGCATCGCTGTGCCGCTGGATGTACGCCTCCAACTGATGCCAGTTGCCCTCCTCGTCGCGGATGTCCTTGCAATAGGAGCAGGTCGGCAGAATCCCCCGCAGGGTCTTCACTTCCTGCAGGGCGGATTGCAGCGAATGGATCAAGTCGACGTTCTCCCGCTCGACCTCCTTGCGCCTCTCGATCTCGCGCTGGGCCAGGCTGAGCTCCAGCCTCACCTTGGTCACCTCTTTCAGGATGGAGAGCACGGGGCGGTTCTCGATCTCCATGCCGTGCTTGCCGCTTTGCCAAGCGATGTACCAATAGAGGAAAGGAAAGGCGAAGAGGCCGATCACCAGGCGGCTGACGAAGGTCCCCGTCATGATCTGCAGATAGTCGGGGGTGCCGAAAAAGGCGCCGGTGGCGAAGAGCACCACATCCAGCCACAGCACTCCCAACAAGGTCATGAAGGTCCTCACCCACAGCCGGACCTTCAGTTCCGGCTTGCCGAGATATTCCCAGGCGATGGCCAGAAACACCAGATCGGCGAAGGCCGTCGCGATCGAGGCCGCGTAGATCCTGAGGCTCTGCGGTGGGAAGTAGTTCACCGTGTCCGGGGCCGCCAGCTGAAGCTGCCAATGCAGCACCAGCGTCACGATGGGCACGACCACCGACACCCCGATGATCGTCGAGATCGCGATCCGCGTCGCCCCCGGACCGTCGAAGACGTAGACGACGAAAACCCCCAGAAGCAGCGCCGTGTAGAACACGGTGGAGCCGACCATGAAGGACGCCCCGGGAAACTCGACCTTCACGCCGGCGTCCGTCACCCAAACCATGACCGCCGTCAGGCTGCCGATCAGCGCGTAGAAATGCGCCAGCCCCAGCCGGTTGCGCAGCGAATGCGCCCAAAGCACGAGAAAATAAACCGAGATCGCCTCGAGGATCAAGATCAGCAGCTCCTTCGTCATACGGCAGACATCGGCTTCCGGTGAATTTCGGCGGACGATACGCGCAGAAGCCGGGATTTCTCCAAAAAACAGCGAAGCTCCGGTGGCTTATGGGAGTTTTTGAAGTCGAACCCCAGCCCTGAAAGGCACGCCATTCCCGCAGTCTTCAGATCTCCACCGCGAAGCGATCCCCGGCCTTCACCGACTGTACGAAGACGGCCATGAGACGGATGACGTTCTCGACATCCCCGAAATCCGCCATCTCGACGATGGAGTGCATGTAGCGCAAAGGCAGGGAGACGAGGGCGCAAGGAATGCCGCCGCGAAGGTGGTAGATCGAGTCGGTGTCGGTGCCGGTGTAGCGCGAGGAAGCCTCATGCTGGAGGGGAATGCCTTGCTCCCCGGCGAGATCCATCAGGCGGCGCACCATCACGGGATGGTTCGCGGTGCCATGGGTGAGCGAGGGGCCGCCGCCGAGGAGGATCTTGCCGTGCTGGGGATGCTTGATGTCGGGGCTGTCGGTCGCGTGGGTCACGTCGAGGACGAGACAGAGGTCGGGCTTCAGGTGGTAGGCCGCCATCGTCGCCCCCTGGCCGCCGATCTCCTCCTGCACCGCGTTGAGGGCGAGGCAGGTCGCGGCGGGGCGATCCTCCTCCGAGGCGAGGCGACGGATCACCTCGGAGAGAATGAAGCCGCCGATGCGGTTGTCGAGGGCGCGGCCGACGACGCGGTTCTTCCCGAAGGGCACGGCCCCGTCGGCGTAGACGGCGGGATGGCCGACGCGGAGGCCCATCTCCGCGACCTCGGCCGCACTGGAGGCCCCGACATCGACGAAGAGTTCGTGGACCTCGGGTGCCTTCTCGCCGTCCTTGCGGTCGCGGATGTGGATGGCGGTGTTGCCGACGATGCCGAGAACCTCGCCCCGATCGCCGAAGAGGGTGAGGCGGCGTCCCCGCGCATTGGCCCAGTCCGAGCCGCCGATGCGGTCGACGCGGAGGAAGCCGTCGTCGGCGATGTATTTCACGATGAAGCCGATCTCGTCGGCATGCGCCTCGATCATCACGCGCGGCGCGTCAGGGTCGCTTCCCTTCACCGTGGCCCAGGCGTTGCCGTAGGCGTCGCTCTCGACCGAATCGGCGAACTCGCGGCAGCGATTCGCCCAGACCCGCTGCCCGCGGACCTCGAAGCCGGTCGGGCTGGGGGTGTTGAGGAGTTCGTAGAGGAAGGCGGTGGAGTCGGAGAGCATGGTGGGGAAAGCGATTCGAGATTGAGCGGAGCAACTACGCCCGGACGAGCCCGCCGCGCAAGGCACGGTCCGAAGATAGCCACGATAAAATTCCCAGTGAAGGATCGTTTGTTGGCCTAGGAGGTAGCGCCTGACGCAGAACGAAGTAAGAATGCTCCAAAAACCGGTCACTTGCGCTACCGTCTCGGAATAATGAGTGATGCCCCCCGATACGGATGGAGACGGTTCTGGAGACCGCAAGGTCTCGATGTATCCTGCGGCGCAGGCGACGGGTTTCTGGACGATCCCGAGCGGGAGGGAGTCTGGTCTTACAATCCCAAATGCAGGACTCTTCCCGATCTGCTTGCGAGAAATCCCATTCTGGTCTTGTGCGGTCCTCCCGGAAGCGGGAAATCTACGGAACTGAGACTGGTCGAAGAAGTCGGTCTGAATGCGATTGAAGAATTCGAAGTGATTTCCAGAAATGCCGCCGCATTTGGTGCCTCAAGCCCACTGCTGCACCTTTCGGTCCGTTCCCCTCAATGGGAAAACGCACGGCGGAATGGAAAGGGAATCCTATTTCTGATCGATGGTCTCGACGAGGCCTTACAGCGCGAGCAAACTCTGCTGTCTTCGCTGATCGAGCTGCTCAAAACCGAATCGTCACTCGAAAAGGTCCGGCTCGTTCTCGCCTGCCGTTCCGCCCAATGGCTATCCGAAACCGGGCAGGCGCTTGCTCGTCTTTGGAACCGGGAGGGGAGCGAATTCGTCTATGAACTTTGCCCGCTACGTCGAGCCGACGCCGCCTTGGCGCTAAGAGAAGAAATCCCTGACCGACTCGATTCGTTTTTCGAGGAGCTCGCCCGTTGCGAGGCGGCCCCGTTGGCACGCTGGCCAATTACGCTGAACATGTTGATCGCCCAATTCCGGGACACTGGAAGCCTTCCCTCCAGCCGACGTGTGCTCTACCATAGTGCGATCAAGCGGTTGATCGAGGAATGGAATCCTGTGCGTGAGCGGAACCTGCGATCAACCGATCCCAACTGGATTCCCGGCGAGAAACTCCAACTTGCCCGCCGCATCGCTGCGATGACAATTTTCGGTGGAAAAAAGGCCCTCGTTCGCAGCAACCACAGTTCCGATCCCGATCTCCTGACCTACGCCGATGTCCTCGGAAACGACGGCATCCTCGAAATTCCTTCAGGAGGCTTTGTCGCCCTTGGTCTCGACAAAATTGATCGGATCACCGAAACGCGCCTTTTGGAGAGCGGCGCCTCGGGAAATACGGATGCCGGGCAAGCGGTAAGATTCTCCCATCGAACGCTCGCCGAGCTGCTTGCAGGAGAGTTCGTGGCAGGGCTGCCCACCGAGGAATTGCGGCGGCTCTTTTTTGTAACCCAACCAAACGGAGAGGAATGCGTTGCACCCCAGCTTCTCCAGACAGCGGCATGGTTGACGGGACACCAAGAGGGAGGAGCCTTTTCCAATCTGCTCCTTTCCCTCCACCCCGAAGCTTTGCTCCACGCCGATCTGAGTCCGCTCAGCAGCGAACAAAAGGCTGCTGTCGTCGCAAGTCTGATCGCTAAGGCAGACGCTGGCGATCCCGGCCCTGACCGCGCCATTTCCAGAGCAAGCCATTCTCTTGGCTATCCTGGAATCGAAGATCTGTTGCGCCCCGCAATCCTCGACGAGAGCCGTCATCTCCACGCACGACGCTTCGCATTCAGCCTAGCGCGAATCTGCCATGTTGCCGAATTGGCCGATGCAATCTGGCAGGTTCTCGATAGGCCCCAAGATACCATGAGACGGGATGCCGGGTATGCCCTGAGGGTCATCAGCAAAGATCCTTCGCTGTGGATAAAGCACCTTCGGAACTTGGCTGCGGGAGAAATGGGGCCGGATCCCGACGACACTCTGAAAGGAATGGCAATGCGTCTGCTGGTACCCCGACTGCTTCCCGTGCGAGATATCATCAATTGGCTTTCGCCTCCAAAAATGACATTTTTTCACGGTGCCTATCAGGGATTTCTTCATTTTGACTTACCCAAAGCAGTTGTGCTAGAGGATCTTGAGGATTGCCTAGACTTCCTAAGGACAAAACTTGGATGTTTCGATTCGCTGTCTCCATACAAGAGTTTTTCGAATAGAATCTTCGACTTGGCATGTGAAAATCTCCACTTCCCGAAAATCGCCGATTCGCTACTGAGGCTTTGGCTTGAGACGGTGCGAAGATATCTTCCCCTCCCCCGCCAATCCGATCCGACGGAGCCACTCGCAATCTTTTCCGATACGGACACCTGCGAAATTTTCGTTCAAACCTTCTTGAATCATACGGGAGTATCCAATGACGACGTGCGAAATTTTTTCTCCCTCACATCGACGCTCGGTCTAGGTTTCTTGCTCGATCAGATCGCCAAGGCTCCGAAGAGCAAGAGAAGCAATTGGGCGCTCGCGATCCGATATGCCGCAGGCCACGAGGAGCGCGAGGGTCATCGTGAACTGCTGCAACAGCGGTTCGAAGAGTTTGAAGAGATTCGCAAGGTGTTTCCGCCGATTCAGAAGAATGGTTTGGATATCCACGACACTTTGACCCGTTTTGAAAAAGCAGGCGACTTGATTTTGAAGCGAAGGCAAAAACGAAACCAGGAAAAATTCCGAAGAATTCCTAAACCGCATCTCACTGGAAAGGATGTATTCCTGGCGGGATTAGAGCAATGTCGGAGCGGAAAGGCAGGAGGTTGGATCAACATTTCTCATGGAATCATCAGGGAATCAAAACCCGCTGATCCCGTGGTAATCAAAATTGGAAACACGGAGCTTTTCCTCGACCAATCGGAGGGAGACCAGCAACTGATCCAGGATTGCGCGCGAAAGTTCCTGTTCGAATTCGCCGATGAACGAAGCGACAGGAACCATCGAACCAATTGGTCCGAATCCGCCTATTGGGCCATCAGTTGGCTGCGCGATGAAGTCGATGCCGACCCGGACTTGAGAAAAGAGGTGAGTCAAAAGTGGATCGGCGCGATTATCGACGCTTTTGACAACGGTGAAGACGAGCATCAGGAACTCGTCACGCGGGCCTACCGGTGGAACTCCGACGCAACGCGGCAATGGCTGCGAACGAAATTGGATCGTTATCTGGTCGTGGGCGATCCGGGCTGGCTGTTGCCGCTCATGGCATTCGAAACTGTCTGGAATAGAACGCTTAGCGAAGACCTGAAAGCTTTCTTGGCCGCTCCAGAGATCAGGCCCGTCTCCATCCGTGATGGACTCCTCCACCTGCTCAAGCACGACTCCGAATTCGGTCGGGAATTAATTTCCGAGTACCTCGAATCCATCAAGTCGTCTGATCCAGGTCTCGCCAAGCCGATCAGCCGAGTCGTCGCCGCTGTCACCACGTTCTTTGGTGATTCCAAGTCAAGGGAATCCGCGTGGCCGCTCATCGCGGGCAATCGCACTACGGCGAAGTCTCTCTTTCTTGAGAACGTCCCCGAAATAGATCGGCGCGAGCTTAAGACCATTGAATTGATCGACTCCTATCAGATCGCCGACTTGCTTATTCTACTCTTCCAACTGTTCCCTCCCGAGCAAGACCTTCCGCTCAATGAATCTACGGTGGTGACTCCCACCGACGAGTGCATCGGCTTGCGGCGAGACTTGCTTCAACTACTGATCCGGCGCGGTGAAACGGCGGAAATTCAGCGCTTCCTCAATTCGCTCCCCACTATCGAGGCCGATCTCTACCGCTGGAATCTTGACGAGGCGAAGCAGAACCGTGCCCTCATCGATTGGGAACCCAGCCAACCAGCCGAGATACTCCGGCTCGTCCGGATCGCCGAAGGCTCCTTGATCCGAAACGCAGACGATCTGCTGGAAGTCGTTCTCGCATCGCTGGCCCGATTTCAGAACGACCTTCAGTATCACCACGTTCACCGCGTCTGGGACGGCCAGTCGCCTAAACACGAAGAATTCGTTTCCAAGGAGATCGAAGACTGGCTAAAGCACGACCTGAAACGGGTCGCGGTCAACCGCGAGGTCGAGGTGAACCGCTTCGACGAGCGTGTCGATCTCAAGATAGAAGCCTTTCCGTCCGGGAATTCCGACGGATTGCCGATCACTCTGATCATCGAGGTCAAGCGGGCCCAGAACCCCGAGATCCCCGACTCGATCAAGAACCAATTGGTCGGAAAATACCTCGCACCAAATCCCGGATGGAACCATGGCATCTACCTCGTCGCATGGTTTTACACTCAGCGGATATGGGAAGAGAGGCAATATCTCAAAAGCAAGACTCCCAAATCGGCTGCCAAGGAACTCGCGATGCACTGTTCCGAAGCCGGTAAAACCTCTGACTGTCGGATCGCGCCATTTCTGCTCGACTGCTCCTGCAGTCCAAGAGCCGAAAAGAAGCGGGAGCGCAAACGTCTTCCTTCTCGAGGATGACTGCCGGATTCGGCCTCTTCCATCGGACTCGCGTAACCACCGGATACGTAGATCTCTTCCGAGCGATCACGACCGAAGGCGCACGAATCGCCTGCTCCAGGTTGGAGACATAGAACGGCAACAAAACTCACCGCTCCTCTTCCTCGTCTCCTTCCTCGACGACTTCGTCCTCCTCCTCCTCGATCTCGTCGATGATTTCCTCCTCGACTTCGGAGGGGTCGGTTTCGGGGAGGGCGGCGACCTGGGTGTCGTCGTCCTCGTCGCCGTCGCGGACGACGAGCGCGATGTCCTGGATCGTCTCGCCTTCCTTGAGGTTCATCAGCTTGACGCCGGAGGCGTTGCGGCCGGTGATGCGGATGTCGGAGACGCGGATGCGGACGGACTGGCCGGTGCTCGTCATCAGCATGATGTCGTCGCCGTCGCCGACGCGGAGGCCGGCGGTGACGGGTCCGGTCTTCTCGGTGACGCGCATGGTGATGACGCCCTTGCCGCCACGGCCCTTGGTCGGATAGTCGCCGAAGGGCGTGCGCTTGCCGAGGCCCCTCTCGCTGACGACGAGGAAGTGGGTGCTGTCGTCGACCACGGTGAGTCCGACGAGGTAGTCGCCCGGACGGGGACGGATCCCGGCGACACCGGCGGAGCCGCGTCCCATCGGACGGATCGTGCTCTCCTTGCAGCGGACCGCGTAGCCGCGGTTCGTGACCATGGAGATGTCGTTGCTGCCGTCGGTGAGGACGACGTGGGTGAGTTCGTTGCCCTCCTCGATGCGGATGGCGATGATGCCGTCCTTCCGGTAGTTGCGGAAGTCGGAGAGCTTCGTCTTCTTGACCTTGCCGGAGCGGGTCGCGAAGAGGACGAACTTGTCCTCGACGAAGGTGGCGTCCTTGTCCTCCTGCCCCCGCGCCTCGATGCGGAGGACGGAGGCGATCTTTTCCTCGGGTCGGAGATTGAGGAGGTTCTTGATGGAGCGCCCTTTCGAAGTACGGCTGCCTTCGGGAATCTGGTAGACGCGCTCGACATAGACGCGGCCCGTGTCGGTGAAGAACATCAGGTAGTCGTGCGCGGTCGCGGCGAAGAGGTGCTCGACGAAATCGTTCTCGTCGTCCTTGTCGGCGGCCTCGCGGGTCTCCATGCCCTTCAGCCCCTTGCCGCCGCGCGCCTGGGTGCGGTATTCGATCGCGGGAGTGCGCTTGATGTAGCCGCGGTGGGTGATGGTGATCAGGTTCGAGTCGTTCGCAATGAGATCGACGTTGGCGATCTCGCCCTCCTCGGCGGCGGCGAAGCCGGTGCGGCGCGGGGTGCCGTGCTTGGCCTTCACCTCCTGCAGCTCGTCCTTGATGATCTGGAGGACGCGCTCCTCGCGGGCGAGGATGTCGAGGAGGTCTTTGATGGTTTCGAGCAGGGCCTCGTAGTCGGCCTTGATCTTGTCGCGCTCGAGCCCGACGAGCTGGTAAAGGCGCAGTTCGAGGATGTGGTCCACCTGCCGGTCGGTGAGGACGTAGCGGCCCGGCTCGATCCTGAGGCTCTCCTGTCCGCGCAGGAGGATGCCGAGGGCGGCGGCGGCTTCGGCGGCGAAGGTGTAGCCCTTGATCTTGGCCCGCGCCTCGTCCCGCGTCTTCGAGTCGCGGATCATCTTGATGAAGTCGTCGAGGTTGCCGAGGGCGAGGAGATAGGCCTCGAGCTTCTCGGCGTTCTCCTCGGCCTTGCCGAGGAGGTAGCGGGTGCGGCGCAGGATGACCTCGCGGCGGTGCTCGATGTAGCAGAGGATCGCGTCCTTCAGGTTCAGCAGCTTGGGCCGGCGCTGGTCGATGGCGAGCATGTTCACCGCGAAGCTGGAGGACAGCGCGGTGTGCCGGTAGAGGTTGTTCAGGACGACTTGGGCGCGGGCGTCGCGCTTCAGATCGACGACGACGCGGGTGTTCTCGTCGGACTCGTCGCGGACGGCGCTGATCTCGGGCAAAATCTTCTCGTTGGCGAGTTCGGCGATGCGCTCGACGAGCTTGGCGCGGTTCACCGCGTAGGGGATCTCGGTGATGATGATCTGCTCGCGGCCTTTCGCGTCCTCGGCGATTTCGGCCTTGCCGCGCACCTTCACGCTGCCGCGTCCGGTCGCGGCGTAGTCGCGGATGCCCTGCATCCCGAGGATGGTGCAGCCCGTGGGGAAGTCGGGGCCCTTGATGTAGGTGAGCAGCTCGGCGATGCTGATGGCGGGATTGTCGATGGTGGCGCAGACGCCGTCCACGACCTCGCCGAGATTGTGCGGCGGGATGTTCGTCGCCATGCCGACGGCGATGCCGGTGCCGCCGTTGACGAGCAGGTTCGGAATGGCGGCGGGCAGGACGGCGGGCTCCTCGTTCGTCTCGTCGTAGTTGGCGACGAAATCGACGGTGTCCTTCTCCAAGTCGGTCATCAGGGCCGATCCGCAATGGGTGAGGCGGGCCTCGGTGTAGCGCATCGCGGCGGGCGGGTCACCTTCGACGGAGCCGAAGTTGCCCTGCCCGTCCACGAGGATGTCGCGCATGGACCAGTGCTGGGCCATGTTGACGAGGGTCGGGTAGATCGCGCCGTCGCCGTGGGGGTGGTATTTACCCATCGTCTCCCCGACGATACGCGCGCACTTGAGGTGCTTCTTGTTCGGCGCGAGCGAAAGGTCGTGGTGCATCGCGTAGAGCAAGCGCCGCTGCGAGGGCTTCAATCCGTCGCGGGCGTCGGGCAAGGCGCGGGAAATGATGACGGACATCGAATAGTCCAAGAAGGACTGCGACATCTCGTCGGCCACGTTGATGGGGGAAACGCCGCTTTCGCCGGGAGGAGGCGGGGAGGCGGGCGGTGGAGTGTTGGGGTCGTCGGACATGGGGAAGGGGTCATGGGTCACGAGTCATGGGTCACGAGTTCCCATGATCGCCGATGGTGCGAATATAGGCGTTGAGGCGTTTTCGCAGGGTGGTGAGATCGTTGATGAGATGCGTTGCGGAATCGGAAGGGATGAGATTCCGATTTCGGGCTTTTGTCAGGAAGGTGATGGATTCCTGAAGGGAGCCTCGGGCATAGCGGCAGAAGTTCTTGTTCTCGGCGAAATGATAGCGTCCGTAGCCTTCGGCGAGGTTGGCGGCAATGGAGTCGGCACAACGGACGAGCTGCTTTCCAACCGTGTCGCGGGCGAAGTAGTCCCACCGCACGACTTCCTCCCAAATGGCATCGCCGATCCTCATCGCTTCTTGGTAGATATTGAGATCATCGATGTCCATTCGCGGTTTCTTCCCCGTGACCCATGACTCATGACCCGTGCTCCGTGACTCCCTCAAACGTCGAGGTTGCGGACATTCAGCGCATGATCCTCGATATACTGCCTCCGCGGCTCCACCGCGTCGCCCATGAGGATGGTGAACATCTTGTCGGCTTCCACCGCATTGTCCTCGTCCATCTTCACGCGCAACAGCTTGCGGGTGGCGGGGTCCATCGTGGTGTTGAAGAGCTCCTTGGCATTCATCTCGCCAAGGCCCTTGAATCGTTGGATCTCCATGCCGCGGCGGCCGATCTCCATGATCTTGGAAAGGATCTCGGGCACGCTGAAGACGGGATGGACCCTCGCGTGATCGCCTTCGCCCTCGGCGATCTGGAAGAGCGGCTCGTCCTGCGAGGCGAAATGCCGCACGTCGAGACCCAGCTCGCCGAGGCGGTTGATGAGCTTGGCGATGGAGTTGGCCTCGTGGATCTCGACGAGGCGGGCGCGGCGGGTCGGGCCGTCGGATTTCGCGGCGGTGCCGCCGTTCTCGCCGTCGAGGAGGACGGGACGGCGACCGAAGAGATGCAGGTCGGGATTCTCCGCCGCGAAGTCGCGCAGTTCGGACTCGCCGAGGAAGTAGAAGACGCTGATCTCGTTGCCCTCGCGGACCTGCACGAGGTACTCGGGCAGCTTGCCGTCGCGTCCGGCGGAGAGGTAGGCCTCGAAGTCGCCGGAGTTCCTCGCGATGACGTCGCTGTAGCGGTTCAGCTTGGAGAGCATCTCGAGCACCTCCTTGAGCTGGTCGTGGGCGAAGGTCTCGCCGGAGCCGTCGGCCCCCGCCTTCAGCTTCACGTCGTCCGCGCCCAGCTCGATGAGGATGCGGTTGAGCTGCGTGTCGTCCTGCACGTACTGCTCCTTCCGCTTCCGCGTGATCTTGTAGAGGGGCGGCTGGGCGATGTAGACGTAGCCCGCCTTCACCAGCGCGGGCATCTGGCGGCAGAAGAAGGTCAGCAGCAGGGTACGGATGTGGGCGCCGTCGATGTCGGCATCGGTCATGATGACGACCTTGTGGTAGCGGGCCTTCTCCAGATTGAAGGCACCCTCCCCCTCGCCGTCGCCGATGCCCGCGCCGATGGCGGTGATCATGGTCTGGATCTCCTTGTTCTGGAGCACCTTGTCGAGGCGGGCCTTCTCCACGTTGATGAGCTTGCCGCGGATGGGCAGGATGGCCTGCGTGCGGCGGTCGCGGCCCTGCTTGGCGGAGCCGCCGGCGGAGTCGCCCTCGACGATGTAGATCTCGCTCTCGGCGGGGTCGCGCGAGGAGCAGTCGGCCAGCTTGCCGGGCAGGCCGCCGCCGGTCATGGCCGACTTGCGGACGGTCTCGCGGGCCTTGCGGGCGGCCTCGCGGGCGCGGGCGGCGTTGACGACCTTGTCCACGATGCGCTTGGCGAGCTGGGGATTCTCGTCGAAGAAGGCGCTGAGCCCGTCGTAGACGATGGAGGAGACGACGCCCTCGACCTCGTTGTTGACGAGCTTCTCCTTCGTCTGCGAGCTGAAGCGCGGGTTCGGGTGCTTCACGGAGAGCACGGCGACGAGGCCCTCGCGGCAGTCCTCGCCGGAGAGGGCGGGATCCTTGTCCTTGAGCAGCTTGTTGTTCTTCGCGTAGGTGTTGACGGCGCGGGTCATGGCCGCGCGCAGGCCGCTGAGGTGGGTGCCGCCGTCGCCGTTGGGGATGGAGTTGGCGAAGCAGAGGATGTTCTCGTGGTAGTCGCCGGTGTATTGCAGCACGATGTCGGCGTAGCACTCGTCCTCGACCGTCTTGCCGTTGTCGTCGATCGGGACCATGCGGCGGCCCTTGAGGACGATGGGGTTCGCGTGGATGAGCTCCTTGTTCTCGCCGAGCTGGCGGACGAACTCGACGATGCCCTCCTCGTAGTAGAAGACCGACTTGCGCTCCGAGTCGCCGCGCTCGTCGATCAGCTCGATGGTGATGCCGGGATTGAGGAAGGCGAGCTCGCGGAGGCGGGCGGTGAGGTAGTCGAAGTTGAAATCGACTCCGGCGGTGAAGATGGTCGGATCGGGGAGGAAGCTGATCTTCGTGCCGGTGCGCGTCGGGTCGTCGAGCGTGCCGATGACCTCCAGCGGGCGCGTCGTCTTGCCGCGCTCGAAGGCGATGTGGTGGATCTTGCCGTCGCGATAGACCTCGGCCTTGAACCAGTCGGAGAGGGCGTTGACGCACTTCGCCCCGACCCCGTGGAGGCCGCCGGAGAACTTGTAGGCGCCCTGCCCGAACTTGCCGCCGGCGTGGAGGTTGGTCAGGACCAGCTCGACGGCGGGCATCTTGAACTTCGGGTGCATGTCCACCGGGATGCCGCGCCCGTCGTCCTCGACCGAGAGGGAGCCGTCGGCGTGGATGGAGATGACGACGCGCTGGCAATGGCCGGCGAGGTGCTCGTCGATGGAGTTGTCCAGCACCTCGAAGACGGTGTGGTGGAGACCGCGCTCGGTGGCGGGGTCGCCGATGTACATCCCGGGGCGTTTGCGGACGGCTTCGAGGCCTTCGAGCTTGTCGATCTGACCGGCGCCGTATTCGCCGGTCGGTTGCGGAGGCTGGAGGTCTTCGGCGGGGTCGGACATGGGCAAATCGGGGATGTTTTTGGCAGAGTTTCCGGGAGGCGTCTTGCCGGTCGGAAGACGGATCGGAAAGAGCCCTCCGGGGCAGCCCGGAAGAGGCGGTTTCGCGAAAGGCCAACGATAGCCGAAAACCGCGAAAGATCAATGGTTTGAGGCCCGATTTGGCGGGGAAAAACGGGGTTTTTCGAGGGGGGCGGGAGGGGTTTAAAGTTTAAGATTTAAGGTTTCAAGTTGGGGGGCGGAGAAGGGGGCTTCGGAGCGGGGACGATGGCGGGTCGGAAGCCCAACAGATCGTCGTCCCAAGAGCCGTTGCGGTGCGCGCGGTTTGAGCCCGAAACCAAGCCAAGGGGGATCGGTTTCGTTACCCGTCGGATAGGCTCCAAACCAGTCCCGGCGCTACTTCCGATGCCCACGCATTCCAGGTGGCGGCTCCGTTGACCGCTGGAGCCTTCGAGGCTAGAATGGCTGCGATGTCCGCACTCCGCCAACCGGCACCGATTTCCGTGGATGACTACCTCGAAGACGAGCTCGTTTCCGAGGTGAAGCACGAGTATCTCGGCGGGGAGGTCCACGCGATGGCCGGAGACTCGAACCGACACAACAAGGTCGCGGTGAATACGCTGCTTGCTTTCGGTGCGGCTCTCCGAGGAAAACCCTGTCGCCCCTTCAACAGCGATACGAAGGTGCGTATCCAGCTCTTCAATCATACCCGCTTCTACTACCCGGACGCGATGGTGGTCTGCGACGAGAACCGTGACAACGAACAATGGCAGGACCGGCCCGTGATCATCGTCGAAGTGCTCAGCGAATCGACCCGTCGCACCGACTTGACCGAAAAGCGCGAGGCCTACCTTACGATTCCGAGCTTGATGGTCCTGATTTTCGCGGAGCCGGACGAACCCGCCCTCACGGTCCATCGCCGCCAACCCGACGGCGGCTTTGCCCGCGAGGACTACAGCGGACTGGACGCCGTCGTTCCCCTGCCGGAGATCGAGGCCTCGTTCCCGCTGGCGGAAGTTTACGAGGGCGTGGAGTTTTGAAGGGCGGAAGGTGGGAGTGGCGTTTACTGCCGCAAGAACGCCACCAGATCCGCCACGTCCTGCGCGGTCAGGCCGAGCTGCGCGGCGCTGAGCATGAGGGAGCGGTTCAGCTTCTCGATGGAGCCGATCTGCTGCCGCGGGATCATCTGGGTGACGCCCCCCATGCTCGTGACGATGGTGGGGTTGCCCTCCTGGATGACGAGGCCGTGGATGGTCTTGCCCTCCTTCGTCAGAATCACCGAGCCGTCGAAGCCGTGGGCGATGTCGGCGCTGGGATCGACGAGGCTGCGGGCGACGACTTCGGCGGTCTGCGTCCTCCCCCAGCCGTCGAGGGGCGGGCCGAACTGCGCCCCGACGCCGCCGATCTCGTGACACATGATGCAGCGGGCCGAGGTGGCCTTGCCGCGCTCGGCGTCGCCCTTCAAGGCGAGCACCGCCTCGACGGTGAGGGCGGCTCGCTGCGCGTCGTCGGGAGCGGGGGTCATGATCTCCTGGAGCACGACCTTGGCCGGGTCGTAGATCCCTCGGGTCTTCAGTTCCTCCATCAGACCGTGCTCCTTCCAGTCGTTGTTGACGCGGTTCATCAGCCACCAGACGGCTTGGGATTTCAAAGGCGTGTCGAGCTGGGCGGCGGTGAGCATGGCGGCGGAAGCGCTCTTGGTGCGGATGAAGGCGATGGCGTCGAGAGACTGCTGCCGCTGGGAAAGGGGCAGGCTCTCGCTGCGCACCCGGGTGAGGAAATCCTCGATCGCGGCGACGGGATGGAGCCGCCAGGCGATGTCGGCGAAGGCTTCGTTCCAAAGGCGCGGATCGTCGTGGCCCATTTCGCCCTTCACGGCGGCGTAGATTTCGGCCTCCTTTCCAGCCGCTCCGATGCCGAAGGCCTCGAGGTAGCTGCGGTCCTTGCCGTCGTAGCCTTTGGCCACGGCGACAAGGAGGTCTCTGGCGAGGTCGAGGGAGACGTCGCGCATGGCGAGAGCGACCTCGCGGCGAACGGCGGGATCGGGGTCCTCGGCCAGGCTGGTGGCCGCTCCGGAGATGTCGAGCCCGGCTCGGCGCATCGCGCGGAAGGCGGCGATCTTGCGCTCGGACGTGGGCTGGTCGGCGGGATAGCCTGCGACGCGGGGACCGCTGATGCCGAGCTGGTAGAGGAGGTGGATGGCTCGGCCTTGGATGTAGGGGTTCGGGTCGTCGAGGAGCGCGGCGACAGGATCGAGGACGGCACGGCCCTTCGCCTTCAAGCCGTAAAAGCCGATCGCCCGGACGTTCACGGCGGGCGATTTCAAAGCCTCGACCAGTCCCTCGACGGTGGAGGGGTCGATCTTCGGCACGACCGGGTTGAATCCCTTCGGCGCGATGCGGTAGACCGCGCCGGAGCAGGTTTCGTCGAGATCCTGGTGACCGCCGACGCGCGGGTCGTACCAGTCGGTGACGTAGAGGGCGCCGTCGGGCCCCACGGCGATGTCGGAAGGGCGGAAGAGAGTGCGGATCTCGCGGTTCACGCTCTCCGCGCCGCCGAGGAAGTCGGACCCGGCGAACTCGCCCGAGGGGTTGCTCGTCATGAAATCCCGGCGATCCAGCTTGAAGCCGGCCCCCTCCAGCTTCGGCTGGTAGCCGAAGACGACGTTCCGCCCCGCCTCGCAGGCGAGGAAGGTGCCGATCCATTGCTCGCCGAGGGCGCCGTTCTCGTAGAAGACGTTGCCTGTGGGCGAGCCGCCGCCGTAGACGTCGCCCGCGGGGGCGATGCCGGGGTCGTCCTGCCGCCACTGCGCCGTCTGGATGGTCTGGCCGGGACGCTTGTCGGCCTGCCAGGTGCGCTGGCCGTCGTTGGAGGCGAAGCCGAAGTTCGCGTACTCCATCACCCAGGAGACGCGGCAGGCGGGCGGATCGTCGTTGTCGTTCTGGAAGACGTCGCCGAGAGAGGTCACGGACTGCTCGTAGGAATTGCGGTAGTTGTGTCCGATGATCTCGGCCTGCGTGCCGTCGGGATTCATGCGCACGGCGAAGCCGCCGACGTAGATGTGACCGTCGTCGCTCGGTTTGCCCGCGAGGATCTCGGCCTTGTAGGGGAATTCGAAGGGGCCGATCGGCCCGGGCCGGTAGGGACCGAAGATGGAGAAGGTCTTGCCCGATTTGTCGGTGAACTGTCCGCCGCAGTTTCCGGAGTTGAAATACCATTTCCCGTCGGGCCCGACGGTGACGGAGTGGAGCGAGTGGTCGTGGTTCTGCCCGTTGAAACCGGTGAGGAGGATCTCGCGCTTGTCCACGGCGGGGTCGAACTTCAGATCGCGATCCACGTCGGTGTAGACGAGAAGGTGGGGCGGCTGGGAGACGACGATCCGGTTGTCGATCACGGCGACGCCGAGCGGGGCGACGAGGAGGGGCTCCTGCACGAAGACATGGCTGGTGTCGCACCGGCCGTCTCCGTCCGTGTCTTCGAGGACGACGATGCGGTCGCCTTCGGGCTGGCGGTCGAAATGCTTGCGGTAGCGCACCCCCTCGGCCACCCAGATCCGTCCGGCATGGTCGATGTCGAGATTGGTGGGATTGTAGAGATGGGGCGAGGAGGCCCAGAGGGTGACCTCGAACCCCTCGGGCACGATGAAGAGATCCTCCGCCACGGTCTCCGCAGGGGCGTCGGGAAAGACCTTCACAGCGTCCTGGGCGGCGGCTGGGAAGCACGTGGCAAGGAGGAGAAGGACGAGCAGTCTTTTCATGTCGGGGCTCGGGGATGGGGCGCGGAAGGCAGGATGCTCGGCCATTGAAACCGGGCCTTCAAGCATGGGTCAAGCCCGGATCGCGCCGGGAGGGGATGTAGCGAAGTTCGCGAGAACTTCGACGGGCGACCGTTGAACCCCGACGAAGGAGGAATTCTCGCGGATTTGCCTTCGCCGATCCGCCCCGCGTATTCTCCACAGGACTCCACAGGACTCCACAGGATCTCTACCGATCGGAAAAGACCGCCTCGATGCGATCCAGAACGGCGTCGGGATCGGAGAAATCGTCGAGGAGCAAGTCGGGCGCCGCGGCGGCGAGACACTCTTTGCTCGCGCCTCCCGTGGCCACGGCGATGGCGCGGGCTCCGAAGGCGCGGGCACAGGCGATGTCCCGGGGCGTGTCGCCGATCACGGCGATGTCGCCGGGAGGGAAGTCCTCGCCGAAGGTCTCGCGGGCGCGTCGCCGGGCGATGGGGCCGAGTTCGTTGCGGTCGTGGTGATCGTCGCCGAAGGCGCCGGTAGGGAAATGCCGGTCGATGCGGAAATGGCGCAGTTTGATCGAGGCCCCCTCGCGCAGGTTTCCGGTGAGGACGGCGAGACGGTGGTGGCTTCGCTCTTCAAACGCGGCGAGCAGGTTCTCGACGCCGGACAGGAGCCGTCCTCTCCCCGCCTCGGCGAAACTCGCCAGATGTCCCGAGAGCTTCACGGTGTAGTGGCCAAAGAAGGACTCGCGATGCTCCGGGGTGTCGGCCAGGCCGAAGTGCTGGAACAAGTGTCTCGCCACCCCGCCGTCGGTCGCTCCGCCGAGTTCGAGCGGGGGAAAGGGCCGCTCGCGGTGCTCGGGAAAGGCGGCGTGGAATCCGTCGCGCAACGAGACAAGGCCCGCCCCGCCCGTGTCCAGGAGCGTTCCGTCGATGTCGAAAAGGAGGAGTTTGGGTGGGAACATGAGTTCGCTGTACCGCCATTGCTACGCACTTTAGACATCATCATCCGATAACCCTCAACAAAACAGCAGCCTCCTCCGAGGTGACCCGAAACACGGTAGTCTGCTGATATCCATGAAAGACCGACAAACCCTCAAGTCCCGCGACCACACGAAGCTCAGTAGCCGGAATGCGCAAGTCACGCCGGAGATAAGTGGCATAAACTCGGCAGTCAATCTTGGTGTCGGGCACTGTCTGAAACCTCAGCTCGCTCTCCAACTCCGGCATGTCCTGCGGGGAAGAGTCAACTCGGATGGTCGCTCGAATCCTTCGGTGGCTGCCAGTCTCCCAGATGAAGGCAACATCGTCGGCCTGAACTCGATCACGGTATCTGCTGATCCGCCAAGTGGTGCTAGGCTCAGGATCAGCGAGGCGGTCCTCCAATAGGTAACGCTCGGGATTGCATTTGAAAATCCAGTAGTTCATTAGCGCACGAATGATGCCTGACATCTGCATAGCAGAGAAATTCGTAAGAATTTCTCCCGGCCGAATTCCCAAGAACGCTCGCTGAAGTTCTAACGAACTTCGCTGCACTTGCCGACGTGCTGTTCCTTTGGTGTGGTGACCCCACTCGGCTCACTTTGAGTCGGATCCGCCACCCTCGCCCTCCTCCTCGGAGTCTTCGACTTCCTCGACCTCGTCGGTGGCGTCGTCGCCATCCTCCCCGTCGTGGTCGTCCTGGTCGTCGTAGTCCTCGTCCTCGTCATCCTCGTCGTCGTAGGCCTCCATCGCGGCTTCGGCTTCGGCGAGATCGACCTTGGTGCCGTCCTTGCGGAATTTCCGTCTCTGCTTCTCCGCGGGCAGCGGGGAGACCATCATGAGGATGTTGCGGTTGTTCAGCTTCGGCTCGAGATCGACGTGGGCCATGCCGGCGAGATCGACCTTGATCTTCTCCATCAGGGCGAAGCCCAACTCCTTGTGCGCCATCTGGCGTCCGCGGAACTGGAGCTGGATGCGCACCTTGAAGCCGTGGGCGAGGAAGTCCTCGGCATGCATCATCTTGATCGAGTAGTCGTGCGGATCGATGTTGACGCGGAACTTGACCTCCTTCTCGCGCTTCTTCGGCTTGTCCGACTTCTTCTGCTTCGACTGCTCGTACTTGAACTTGCCGTAGTCGACGATGCGGCAGACGGGCGGTTTCGCGTTCGGCGCGATCTCGACGAGGTCGAGGCCGAGCTCGCGGGCCTTGTTGAGAGCCTTCCACGTGGGCAGAACCACGTTGTGCTCTCCGTAGATCACGCGGATCTCGGGGCAGCGGATCTTGTCGTTGACCCGCGTCCGTGGCGGACGCGGCCGGCGTTTCATGGGTTGCTTGGCGATGGCAGGGTACCTCCGGCAGGTGTGGGGTTCAGGGGGCCACCGGACAGAGATCCGGGAGGCGGGAAAAACGCAGGGCCTCGACCGGCCACGACGAGATGCAACGGGGATGGGACGATCCGCGTCATAAGGAGCGCGAACGAATCTCCGCGACGAGTCGGTCGCGGAATTCGCCGACATCGAGCGAACCTTCGTCGCCGCGGTCGCGGTGACGGAGGGAGACTTGGTTCGATTCCTGTTCTTTCGCTCCGATGATCAACATATACGGAATCCGCTCCAGCTGGGCAAGGCGAATTTTCGCCCCCACCTTGTCGTGGGAACGGTCCACCGTAGCCCTCACCCCGGCCTCGCGCAAGGTCGCGCAGACGGCGTCGGCGGTTTCGAAGAACTTTTCGGAGATGGGCAGCACTCTTGCCTGTTCGGGCGAGAGCCAGGTCGGGAACTTGCCGGCGAAATGCTCGATCAGCACACCGACGAAGCGCTCCATCGAGCCGAAAGGCGCCCGGTGGATCATCACGGGGCGATGCGGCGCGTTGTCCGGGCCGATGTATTCGAGGCCGAAGCGCTCGGGCAGGTTGTAGTCGACCTGCACCGTCCCAAGCTGCCATTCGCGGCCGATCACGTCCTTGACGACGAAGTCGATCTTCGGTCCGTAGAAGGCGGCCTCGCCGGGCTCCTCGGTGAAGGGCGAGCCGAGAGTCGCGGCGGCCTCGCGGAGGGCGTCCTCGGCGCGGTCCCATTTCTCGGGATCGCCGACGTACTTGCTCGAATCGGGATCGCGCAGACCGACGCGGACGCGGTAGTCGGTCATGCCGAGGGTGCCGAGGACGATCTTGACCAGCTCGAGGCAGCCGACGATCTCGTCGCGCACCTGCTCCTCGGTGCAGAAGAGGTGGGCGTCGTCCTGGGTGAAGCCGCGCACCCGGGTCATGCCGCCGAGCTCTCCCGACTGCTCCCAGCGGTAGACCGTGCCGAACTCGGCGAGGCGCACCGGCAGGTCGCGGTAGCTGTGGTGGTTGCTCTGGAAGATCTTGATGTGGTGCGGGCAGTTCATCGGCTTCAGGAGGAAGCCGTCGATCTGCCCGGATTCGAGACGGTTCGAGAGCTCGCCGCAGCCGCAGCCTTCTTCGGCGAGTGCCTTGAGACTCTCCCGTTCCACCACGGGGGGGAACTGCGACTCCGCGTAGTAGGGGAAGTGCCCCGAGGTGCGGTAGAGCCCCAGCTTGCCGATGTGCGGGGTGAAGACCTGGCTGTAGCCCTGCCGCTCGAGGTGCTCGCCGATGAAGTTCTGGAGCTCCTGCCGGACGACCGCGCCCTTCGGCTTCCAGAGGATGAGGCCCTGGCCCACGGCCTCGTCGATGTGGAAGAGGTCCAGCTCCTTGCCGATCTTGCGGTGGTCGCGCTGCTTCGCCTCCTCGAGCCGGACGAGGTGCTCCTCCAGCTCGGTCCTGTTCCTGAAGGCGGTGCCGTAGACGCGCTGGAGCTGCGGATTGGCCGCGTCGCCCTTGTAGAAGGCGCTCGCCACGCTCATCACCTTGAAGGCCTTGCAGTTGCCCGTGCGCGGAACGTGGGGGCCGGCGCAGAGATCCCAGAAGTCCCCGTTTTTGTACAGCGAGATCGCCTCCCCTTCGGGGATGTCCTTGAGGAGATCGATCTTGAAGCGGCTCGGCACGTCGCGATCCGACAGCGAGGCGAGGCGCCCTTTCTCGGCCAGTTCGAGGGCTTCGGACCGGGAGACTTCGACCTTTTCGAAAACCTGGTTCTCCTTCACCACCTTCCGCATCTCCTCCTCGATCGCGGGAAAGTCGTCGGGGGTGATGCGATGGGCGAGATCGACGTCGTAGTAGAAACCGTTCTCCACCGGCGGGCCGGCCGCGAACTGGGCATCCGGCCAGAGCTTCGCGATGGCCGTGGCGAGGACGTGGGCGCAGGAGTGACGCAGGCGCTCGAGCTCGGACATCTGCTCGCGCTCTTCGAGGGTCTTTCGCTGTGGCTCTGGGGAATCCGGCATGGGGCGGGGACGATTGGGGGCGCACAACCTATCCGCTTTGCGGCGAAAACAAACCAGAAAGCGGATAGGCCGGTAGGGAAATTGGCGCTTGAAACCTGCTCTCTGCAGGCGAGTAGTGGGATTCCGCCGGTTTTCCGCCGCGACGGGGCGTAGCTCAGCCTGGTAGAGCGCCTGCTTTGGGAGCAGGATGTCGTCAGTTCGAATCTGGCCGCCCCGACTTCTTTTCGCCTGGCGGAAAGCATGAAGAGACCACTGGATGGGAACGCCGTTCAAGCCGGAGCGAAGCGAAGTCCATCGAGCCGCGCCGACCGCGCGCGCAAGCACAGGCAGAGCCCAGCCAGGAGGCGGGAAACGACCCGAAGGACGGATCCCGGACGCAACCGCGTCTCTTGGTAGAAGGCGCATCTTCCCGCAAACTGCGGGGGTTGTGGAACCCGTCCCCACAAGGAACCCATTCCGTGGCAGCGCCTTCGCGCTGGCGGCGTTGTGGTGTCTTCCCCTCTTGCCGGCCGAGGAACCGGAGGCGCTTCCTTGGTCCTTCCATCCTCTGCACGAGCAGTCCCTTCCCGAGGTGAAGGATTCCCACTGGCCGAGAAACCGCATCGACTATTTCGTCCTCGCCGAACTGGAGAAAGCCGGTCTCTCCCCCGCTCCCGAGGCCGACGCCAGGACCTTGCGGCGGCGCCTCTCCTTCGACCTTCTCGGGCTGCCCCCGGATGAAGCGGAGAGGGATACCGAATGGTCCGTCCTCGTCGACCGGCACCTCGCCTCGCCCCACTACGGCGAACGCTGGGGACGGCACTGGCTCGATCTCGCGCGCTACGCCGATGTCACCGAATCGTGGAGCGACACGAAGAGCCCCGCCTGGCTCTATCGCGACTGGGTCGTCGACGCCTTCAACCGCGACCTCCCCTACGACCGCTTCGTCCTCCATCAACTGGCGAACGACCTTCTTCCCGGCACGCGCCACGAGGACAACGCCGCGCTCGGCTTCCTCGGCCTCAGCCCGAGCTATTGGAAGGAGCTCCAACTCCCTCCCGAGATCATCGGCGTCACCGTCGCGGAGGAATGGGAGGAGCGCATGGACGTCGTCGGGCGCACCTTCCTCGGCCTCACTCTCGGCTGCGCCCGCTGCCACGACCACAAATCCGATCCGGTCTCGGCGGAGGACTACTACGCCCTCGCCGGCGTCTTCGCGAGCGTGCAGATCGCCGATCGCCCCGTCGTGGGCGAGGCGGATTGGGCGCCCGTCCGGGCGGCTCGGGAAAAGGTCAAGGCTCTGGAAGCGGAGCGCGACGGATTGAAGAAGGCCAAGCCGGCACCCGCCGATCTGAAGGATCGGCTCGCGGCGGTCGGAAAGGAAATCGAGGCGATCCGGTCGGACACGCCGAAATACCACACCGCCACGGCGCCCGCCGTGGTCGAGGCCGCCCTCTTCGTGAAACCCAAGGGCGGCGAGGAGCACGGGACCAAGCTCGAATACGTCGAGGGCATGGCGCGGGATCTGCCCATGCACCGGCGCGGCGATCCGAACTCTCCGGGCGAAGTCGTGCCGAGGCGTTTCCTCGCCGCCTTTCCCCGCGCCGACGGCTCCCCGCGCCCGCTCGACCAAGGCAGCGGACGCCTCGAACTGGCCCGCGCCCTCGTCGAGGAAGCCGCCCCGCTCTCCGCCCGCGTCGTCGTGAACCGCGTCTGGCTGCAGCATTTCGGACGCGGACTCGTGGCGACGCCCAGCGAATTCGGTCCCGCCGGGGAGATGCCGAGCCACCCCGCCCTCCTCGACGACCTCGCGGCGCGCTTCGTCGCGTCCGGCTGGTCGATCAAATGGCTTCACCGCGAAATCCTGAACTCGGCGACCTGGCGGCAGGGTTCCTCCGCCTCGCCCGAATCCGCCGCGCGGGACGCGCAAGGGCAGCTTCACTCGCACATGCCGCGCCGACGCCTCGACGCGGAGGCCTGGCGCGATGCGATGCTCGCAGCCACCGGCGAACTGGACACCGCGATGGGGGGCGAACCCTTCGCTCTCGACGACCCCACGACGACGCGAAGGACGCTCTACGGACGGGTGAAGCGCCGCGAACTCGACGAGATGCTGCGGGTGAACGATTTTCCCGATCCCGTCGCCCACAGCCCGACCCGCACGGAGACGGCGACGCCTCTGCAGCAGCTCTTTTCCCTGAACGGTCCTTTCGTCATCGCACGGGCCAAGCACCTCTCCGAAACTCTTGCAACGACGGAAGGCGGCGACATGGAACGGATCGTCCGCATCTACGAAAGGCTCTTCCAGCGCGAGCCGACCGCCGCCGAGTGCGAGCTCGGCTTCGCCTTCCTCTCCGAGGGAGGCTCGTGGGAGCGCTACGCCCAAGTGCTGCTGACCTCGAACGAATTCCTCCACCTCGATTGAAGACGATGTCCCGCACCGCTTTCCCGAGCCTCATCGACCGGCGCACCGCCCTGAAGCGCTTCGGCGGCGGACTCGGCACGCTCGGATTCGTCTCCGCCCTCGAAGCGGCGGGCGGTTTGGGAGGCGGCGTCCATTTTCCGCCCCGGGCGAAACGGGTCATCCATCTCTTCATGAACGGCGGCCCGTTCGGCCCCGACTTCTTCGATCCGAAACCCGCCCTGACCAAATACCAGGGAGAGCGCCCCCCGGGAGCCGATCTGCGGACCGAGCGCCCCACCGGAGGGCTCATGGCCGTGCCTTTCGCCTACGGAAACCACGGCAAGAGCGGATTGCCGGTGAGCGAACTGCTCCCCCTCACCGCGCGGCACGCCGACGATCTCTGCGTTCTCAACTCCTGCTACACGGACAATCCGAACCACGGCCCCGCCCTGTTCCTCATGAACAGCGGGAGCATGACGCCGAAGGTCCCCAGCCTGGGCGCGTGGATGTCCTACGGGCTCGGTTCGGAAAACCGCAACCTGCCCTCCTATCTCGTCCTCTGCCCCGGGCGTCCCGTCCGCTTCTCCGAACTCTGGCACAGCGCCTTCCTGCCGCCGCAGCATCAGGGCGTCTACATCAACCACTCCAAGCTCGAGCCCGACCGGATGATCCCCTGGCTGAGCCATCCCGAGCCCGACGTACCCGCCCAGCGCCGCCAGCTCGACCTCGCCGCCGCCCTGAACCGCGAGCACCTCGCCGCCCGCGGCGGAACCGATACCGTCCTCGAAGGGCGCATCGCGGCGATGGAGACGGCCTTCCGGATGCAGTTCGAGGCGAGCGAAGCCTTCGATCTGTCCAAGGAGCCGCAGGCGATCCGCGAGACCTACGGCGAGGGCCATTTCGCGAACGGCTGCCTTCTCGCGCGGCGGCTCTCGGAGCGCGGGGTGCGCTTCGTCCAGGTCTACTACGGAAACGGCCAGCCCTGGGACACGCACAGCAAGCACACCGAGCAGACCCGGAAGCTGGCACAGGACATCGACCGTCCCATCGCCGCGCTGCTGGAGGATTTGAAGCAGCGCGGCCTTCTCGAGGACACCCTCGTGATCTGGGGCGGGGAATTCGGCCGCACGCCCGTGACCGAGAACGGCGACGGACGCGACCACAATCCGCACGGCTTCACCATGTGGATGGCCGGGGGCGGCGTACGGGGCGGCCTGTCCTACGGATCGACCGACGATTTCGGCTTCAAGGCGGTGGAGAAGCGGATGCACGTCCACGATCTCCACGCCACGATCCTGCATCTGCTGGGAATCGATCACGAGCGCCTCACCTTCCGGCACGCCGGGCGCGACTTCCGCCTCACCGACGTCCACGGCAAGATCGCGAGGGAGATTCTCGCCTGAGCGACGAGTCCTCCGCCGATCCGCCTTGCGATGCTTTCGCCGGGGAGCGGAAACGGCCGAAAAGAACGCTTCGAATCCGTGGTGCTCGGTCGGACTTTCAAAAACCCCGTGAGATTTCCCCTCCCCGTGCGGTATTCCCCCGGATCCCCACTGCCATGAGACGCGACACCGAGGAATTCATCGAACTGCTCACCAGCGCGCAGACGGCGGTGTTCGGCTATGTCGTTTCACTCTGCCACGACCACGCCCTCGCCAAGGACATTCTCCAGGAGACGAACCTCACTCTCTGGCGCAAGGCGGAGGATTTCGAGGAAGGATCCAGCTTCACGGCCTGGGCATGCCGCACCGCCTATTTCCACCTTCTCAACCAACGCCGCAAACTGAGCCGCGAACAGCTCGTCTTCGACGAGGAGGTCTTCGACTATCTCGCGGAGCGCCAGGAGGAGCGTGCCGGGGACTCCGACCGTCGCCTCGAAGCGCTGCGCGCCTGCGTCGAGGCGCTCCCACCGACCCAGCGCGAACTCGTCGACCGGCGCTACCAGCCGGGAGCCTCGGTGCAGGCGATCGCCCGAGACGACGGCAAGAGCGAGGGCGCCATCTCCCAGGCGCTCTTCCGGATCCGTGCGGCCTTGCAGCGCTGCATCGAAAAACGACTTCTCAAGGAGGAGCCCGCATGAAGCGCACCGAACGACTCGAACGCGTCCGCCTCCTCGCCTCCCTCGTTCTCGACGGGCTCGCCTCGCCGCAGGAATGCATCGAGCTGAACGACCTCCTCCGCGGCGACCCGGAGACCTGCGAGCTCTATCTCGACCTCGCTGAAATCCACGCCCTCCTCGCGAGCGGAGGGATCGGGACCGATTCCGCCGATGCGGCCGTTCCGGCGGTCCTCCCCTTTCCACTCGCCGCGGCGAAACCGGGGAAACGCCGCAACGCGCCGCGCTGGCCCTGGCTCGCCGCCGCGGCCGCAGTGGCCTTGCTCGTGAACGGCTTCGCGCTTTGGAAACACGGTGCGCCACCCGAAGAACCTTCGCACGTTCCCGGTGTCGCCGTGCTGAGCCGCGTCGTCGATCCCGAATGGGCCGCAGGCGGCTCCGTTCCAGCGGTGGGCGACGCGGTGCCGATGGGGCGCTTCTCCCTCCGCTCCGGCCTCGCCCAGATCGAATTCTTCAGTGGCGCGACCGTGATCGTCGAAGGACCGGCCGAACTGGATCTGGAATCCGCCTGGCGCGTCGTCTGCCGCAGCGGACGGCTCCGCGCCTTCGTGCCCGAGCCGGCGCAGGGGTTCGTCGTCTCCACGCCCGACTACGAAGCGGTCGACCTCGGGACCGAATTCGCCCTCAGCGTCGGCGGCGACGGACGCAGCGAGATCCACGTCGTCGACGGCGCGGTGCGGCTCGACGCGGCCGACGGACGCGAGTTGCGCCACCTCGGGGCAGGCCGCTCGATCCGCGCCTCGGACGGGGAGCTGACTGAGATCGAAAGCCGCGGCGAAGGTTTTGTGGATCGCGAGCGCCTGATGCAGCTCGCCCGGGACGACTGGCGCTCGCGCTACGCGGATTGGAAGCAGCAAAGCGAAACCTTGCGCAACGATCCCGCGACGCTCGTCCATTTCGACTTCGAGGGACAGAATCCCTGGGACCGCGCCTTGGAGAACCGCAGTGCCTCGGTCCCCGGGGCGGGAGCCGTCATCGGCGCGCAATGGACCCAGGGACGCTGGCCCGGGAAGGGGGCGCTCGAGTTCAAGCGCATCAGCGACCGCGTCCGCCTCCGCGTGCCCGGCGACTACGAGGCGATGACGCTGTCCGCCTGGGTGCGGGTCGAGGGCTTCGACCGCTGGCTGAACTCCCTCATGCTCACCGACGGCTGGGAGCTGGGCGAGGTCCATTGGCAGATCAGCAGCAAGGGCGAACTCATTCTCGGGGTCTCGGGGGGGCCGAACTGCTTCTCCGCGCCCGTCATCCATCCCCGGGATCTCGGGCGCTGGATGCACCTCGCCGTCACCATCGACGGCTCCTCCGGCCCGGGGCGAATCATCCACTACCTCGATGGGCGCCCCGTCGGCGAGTCCGTCTCGGCCAAGCCGCTCCCGCCCCTTCGCCTCGGCGACGCCGAGATCGGCAACTGGCAGGCCAGCGACCTCGTCAATCCCCATCCCATCCGCAGTCTCAACGGACGCATCGACGACCTATTCATTCTTGGCAGGGCCCTCTCCGCCGAGGAGATCGCGGAGATCCACCGTGCCGGACTGCCCAATGGGTGAAGGTCTCCGGAGTCCACGCCGATCTCAGGGAGCTTCTTCGTCGAGTTCGTAATCGACGACTTCGCCGATCACCAGAATGGCCCCGACATGCCAGGCGTTGGACTGGTATTTTTCAGGATTCTTTTCGATATCGTCGGCCTTGGCGGGACCGAGGATATTGGCTTTGTCGGGACTTTCGGCAGTCAGTTCGATGCGGATGCCCTGGCGGTCGAATTCAGGGAACTGGGCGACCGCGACATTCGAGAGCCGGTCACTGCTGCAATAGCGATCGAAACGCGTGGCTTTTTTCGGAGCCTCCTCGCCGACCGTGATGGAGAGGAGGCCGCTGTCGGGCCCCACGATATCGTAGACGCGGGCGTGCTTGCCTTCGACGATGAATTCCAGGGCGGAGCCGGGCGTGTGGGTGGACCAGATCCTGCCGAGGCGGTGGCGTAAAAACCGGAAGCGGTCGGCTTCCCCGGTCGGGGCTTCCTCCCAAGTGCCGGACAGCATGGATCGGGTCACCGGGAAGATGCGGGCATTTTCCCAATTGTCGGCATGGAGCGGTTCCTGCCCGGCCTGCGTGCGGGGACCGGGGCGACCGGTTTTTTCCAGCTGGGTCAGGCTGCGCGCCAGCACCTCCTGATAGATGGCATGTCCCGTTTCCACCAGGGGATGGACCCCATCGGTGGAAAAGACCGGGATGCCGCTCTTGTCTTCGGCCTGCGCCTGGGTGCCTTTGAAAATCAGACGTCCCTCGGCGACCTGCTTGGCGATTTCGCCGCCGAAGTGGATCGTGGGAATGCCGTAGTGATCGGCGACGATTTCCATTGCCGTGGCGGAGCGCTGGAAATGCCCGCCCTGGATATCGGCCAGAACCGGTTCGGACAGAGTGTGGACGAAGCAGATATCGGTGAGCGGATCGGCGCTCCAGATCTGGCGGACGATGCCTTCCATGGTGCGCTGGATTTGTTCCGGCGGAGCGCCGCCGTCGTTCACCGCGAATTCCACAAAAACGAGATCGGGCTCGTGGCGGATCACGTCCTGTTGAACGCGGAAGGCCCCCAGATCCGAACCGGTGCCGCCGATGGCGGCATTCACTTCGCGGAAGGCGGCGCCAGGATAGCGTTCCTTGAGCCATTCCAGCGACTTCACCCGCCAGCCGGGAGCGGCGGTGATGCTGCCGCCGAAGTAGGCAACCGCGATGTCGCCGCCGGCCTGGGCTTTTTCAAAGAAATTGGGCAGACCACCCCGGGGCGTCAGCTCCTGCAGGGGACGCAGAGCGGGAGACTCCGCCTGCACCAATGGCTGGAGGAGAAGGGTCATCGCAAGCGGGGCCCATACGGGGAGACGGTTCGGCAGGGGATGGAAAATAGTCATCGCAGAAACCCGATCGATCGGAGTGTCCGATTAAAGAGACAAGGCAGAAAAACGTCAATCCATTTACCCGTGGCGATTGGCGGGCGTCATTGGCACGGTCCGGGCGGGAGCGGCTTCCGTCGCAAACCAAGAGACCGGATGGAGGCCGTCCTTTTCCCCGGCCGAATCCGGGCGATAGTGGAGGAGAACTCCCTTTCCATGATCCTTCTCGGAATCGAAGGCGGCGGCACCCGCACCTCGGCGCTCCTCGTGAACGGTTCGACCGAAGGCGTCCTCGCGGACCTCTCGGCGGGCCCCGGCAATGTCCACCTCCTCCCCGGCGAGGCGCTCGACGCGCATTTCCGGGAAATCCGCGAACAGCTCCCGCAGACGCCGGAGCGCATCGGCATCGGGCTGGCCGGGGTACGGTCCGAGGGCGACCGCGCCCGCGTCGCGGCGGCAGCGGGGAGAGTCTGGCCGGGAATACCGACGGCCGTCGGCGACGATCTGCTGCCCGCTCTCGAGGCGGTGGATTGGCCGGACGACTGCGCCGCCCAAGTTCTGACCGTCAGCGGCACGGGCTCCTGCTCTCTCGGCCGCCGTCGCGACGGCACGACGGTCAAGGTGGGGGGGCGTGGCCACGTCATCGGCGACCGCGGCAGCGCGACGGACATCGCCCAGCACGCGCTGCGTTCCATCGTCACGATCTCCGACATCCAGGACGATTGGCCCGCGCTCGGGGCGGACATTCTCCATTTCCTCCAGATGAGCGAGCCCGAGGCGCTCATCGAGTGGTCCATGGCCGCGAGCAAGACGGAACTCGCCAGCCTCGCCCGCGTCGTCTTCGAGGCGGCCGCTTCGCGCCAAGACGAGATCGCCCTCGCCATTCTGCAGCGCGCCGAGGAGCGGCTCGCCAAGGACACGGTCCACTGCGCCGCCCGGATCGCGAGGCGGAACGAGAAAGTGCAATTCGTCCTCAACGGGTCCGTTCTGCTGAAGAATCCCTCCTTCGCAGCCGGGATCGCCGCGCGGATCCGCAACGCCTGGCCAAAGAGCGGCATCGCGCGTCTGGAGCGTCCCGCCGTCTGGGGGGCGGTGGCCATGGCCCGCAAGGCGGTGGAGACGGATTCCGATGCGACGACACCCCGCCCGATCGCCGTCCGGCCTCCCGGCACAGAGCGCGGGTTGCCCCAGTGGCGACCCGTCTCCGCCTCGCCGACGGAGGGCCGCCATCCGAAATCGGCGCATTTCTCCGAGATGCCCCTCGCCGAGGCGATCCGCCTGATGCTGGAGGAGGACGAGACGATCCCCGGAAAGGTTCTCGCCGAGAGCGAACGCATCGAATGGACGGTGCGCCGCATCGTGAGGGCCTTCGCCGAAGGAGGACGCCTCCTCTACTGCGGGGCCGGCACGAGCGGTCGCCTCGGCGTCCTCGACGCGAGCGAATGCCCGCCCACCTTCCGCAGTCCCGCGAACCTCGTCCAAGGCATCATCGCAGGCGGCCGCACCGCCCTGTGGAGCGCGGTCGAAGGGGCCGAAGACGACGACGAGGCCGGGCGGCGCGCCATCCGCAGCCGCCACGTCACCGCCGCGGATGTGGTCGTGGGCATCTCTGCGAGCGGCCACGCGCCCTTTGTCTGGGGCTGCCTCGCGGAGGCGAAGGAATACGGAGCCGCCACCGTGCTGGTCTGCTGCAATCCCGGCTACCGCGACCATCCCCTCCTCGATCAGTCCATCCTGCCCGACACCGGACCGGAAATCCTCACCGGTTCGACGCGCCTGAAGTCGGGAACGGCGACCAAGCTCGTCCTCAACCTCCTCACCACCTTGGCGATGACGCATTCGGGCAAGGTGATCGGAAACCTCATGGTCGACCTGAACCCCTCGAACACGAAGCTCCGAGGCCGCGCCGTGCGCATCGTGCGCGAACTCACCGGGGCGGACGAGGGGCGGGCCCTCGACGCGCTGGAGCAGGCGGGCTGGGTCGTGCGCGATGCCTGCGCGGCGCTCAGGCGGACGCCCTAGCAAACGAACACATCATCCCCCGGCCCGTTCCCCGTCTCGCGGGTGCAGAATCCGGTCGCGGCGAGGTGGTTGAGGCAGTGGTAGACCTCCTCGACGTCGCTTTCCCCCAAGGTGCGGGCCATGGACTCGGCGGTGTAGCCGGCCGAGCCAGTCTCGCCGAGATGGCGGCGCACCTTGTCCAGCAGAGCGAGAAACGCTCCCGCCGCCTTCTTGCCCGCCTCCACGCCGGGCTGGTGGTAGGCGTTGATGTTGACGAGGCTGGCGTAGCAGGAGACGGCCCGCTCGTAGAGGGCGATGAGCATGCCGAGGGAGAACGGGGTCAGTTCGTCGAGGGAGATCGTGATCGACTGGCGGCCGTTCCCGGCGAGGGCGCGGCGCGTCCCGCGGAGGAAGCCCTGCAGGTAGTCGCCCGACGTCGAGCCCGACTCGTCCACACCGAGGGAGGCTCCCTGTCGGGTCCGGCGCACCTCGATGAAGGTCGCGAAGAAGTTCGACAGCCCGTCGCGGAGCTGCTGCACATAGGCGTGCTGGTCGGTCGATCCCTTGTTGCCGTAGACGGCGATGCCCTGGTTCACCTTGTTCCCGTCGAGGTCGAGCTCCTTGCCGAGCGACTCCATCACGAGCTGCTGGAGATACTTGCTCATCAGGTCGAGGCGGTCGCAGTAGGGCAGGATGACCATGTCCTTCTCCCCGCGTCCGTTCCCGGCATGGTGCCACATCAGGGCGAGGCGCATCGCGGCGTTGGCGGCTTCGTCAGGGACGCGGGTGCGCTCGTCCATGGCCGCGGCACCGGCGAGGAAGGCGTCGATGTCGAGCCCGAGGAGCGCGGCGGGGAGCAGGCCGACGGCGCTCATCACCGAGGTGCGGCCGCCGATCCAGTCGGACATGGGGAAACGGGCAATCCAGCCTTGGGCGGCGGCGTGGCGGTCGAGGAGGCTGCCTTCGCCGGTGACGGCGACGGCCTGCTTCGCGAAATCGAGGCCCCGGGCGCGGAAGGCGGCCTCGGTTTCGATCATGCCGTTGCGCGTCTCGGCGGTGCCGCCGGATTTCGAGATGACGATCACGAGGGTCTCGGCCAACCCGTCGCCGAGCGTCGCGAAGACGTCGTCCATGCCGCCGGGATCGGTGTTGTCGAGGAAATGGATGCCGACCGGTGCATTGGCGGGCAGCAGGGCCTTGGCCACGAGCTGGGGACCGAGGGCCGAGCCGCCGATGCCGACGAGGAGGACGTGGCGGAATGTATTGCCGTTCGGCGCGGTGATCTCGCCCTTCAGGACCTTGCCGGCGAAGGCGGCGACGGAGTCCTTCGTCTCGCGGATCCAGTTCCCCTCCGCCTCCGGGGCGAGCTCGGGCTTGCGCAGCCAGTAGTGGCCCACGGCGCGGCCCTCGTCGGGATTCATGATCTCGCCCGCCTCGATCGCGGCGAGGTCGCGGAAGGCCCGCCCGATGCGCTCGCGGAGCGGCTCCGGCCATTCGGCGGGCGCGTCCATGCGGCTGCAGTCGAGGGCGAAGCCAAGTTCGGGGTATCGGAGAACGGATGTCTGGTAGAGGTCCCAATCGGTCATAGGTGATTTTATGATCGACAGGGAGACGTATTTCGCAAAGGCTTTCCTCATGAAACCTCTTCATGCCATTCTCACGGCCCTGGCTGCCGCCGTCGTCCTTCCGTCCAGCCCCGTCCTCGCGCAGGAGGGCGGCCTCTTCCGGCACTTCGTCTCCTTCCAGTTCAAGGAGGGAACGACGCCGGAGCAGCAAGACGAGATCGTGAGGGCCTTTCTCGAACTCAAGGAGGAGATCGACGTCATCGTCGATCTGGAATGGGGAAAGACGGAGAACATCGAGCCGCTCAACGACGGATTCACCCACTCCTTCCTCGTGACCTTCCCGGACAAGGCCGGACTCGCCACCTACCTCCCCCACCCCGCCCACGAGGCCTTCGTGGCGAAGCTGAAGCCGCATCTCGAGAAGGTCTACGTGTTCGACTACACGGCAAAGCCTTGAACGGAGCGGGGCTAGGTGGTTTCAGCCGTCAGGGTTGGAACCACGAATGAACACCAATCGACACGAATCCCGACGAGGCGGTGATACGATTCACTCCGGGGAAATTTCGTGTTCATTCGTCGTCGAATATTTCTTCTTCCCGGATAATTTGGGGGCTTGAGGACATCTCTGGAAACTCTGCCTGCGGTTTATTCAAGCGGCCTCGGCAGTGACTGGCTAGGAGCGGGACTTGCCAAGCCCCGTGGAGAAGGTTGGGAAGCTAGGCAGACCGGTGCGAGCACTTGGCAAACCCTCACTCAGCGGTCGCGGTCTAATCCCCGTTTCCAGAAACCTCCTTCAGGGAAGGCTCTGGCCTCCGATATTTGCCGTTTTCCGCCGCTGCCTTCCGTATAACCCGAGCTTCCACCGTCCTCCTCAATCGTTCTTCGACTTGGGAGACTTCACGGTGAATTCCCGGCAATTGCGGGCAAGCCAAACAAGGAAATCCGTTCGAGTCTCGAAGCCGCGACGTTTCGCTTCTTCGTCCAAACGGTCGAAGTCCTCTCGTTCCAAGTAGCCTCCCCAAAGGCGCTTTCCTTCTTTTCGCTGTCTCGGCATGGAGGTGTTTAACCTTTTTTCCAAAAATCCGCAATTTCTTGTTGAGGTGTTAAACGAAAGGTGTTAAATACCTTGAAGATGCGACGCACCCAATGACTCTGAACGTCGAGATTGATGAAGAAACCGGGGCCAAGCTCGACGAATTGGCCCGGCTTGAAAAGCGGAGTCGAAGCTCTCAGGCAACAAAACTTCTGAAAGATGCACTGGAATTGGTCGCCAGTGATCGGTTTGACACCTCGCGCGATCAATCAACCACAGATGAAGAAGTGGCGGCATGAGTTTCAATCTATGCCGACCTCATTGAGTTTGTTTTACTTAAACATAGTTATCATGATATTGATCCACCTCGTCCGCAAAGGGGCTGACATCTGGAGTTTGCATGAACTCCATTACGAAGACTCTCAACCCTATATTCTTTTCTTGCACGGGGAAGATGCTGAGAATCTTTCCGAATTTCGAATTGATCTAAATCAAGAATTGATATTCAAGCTGCCCGTTAGGCAGGAACGATTCGCTTATCGAGACAAGGTTAGGATCCATCAAGAGTTGGAATAGCGGATTTTGAACATCCCTCACCACCTTTTTTCGGATGATCTTACGACGGCGATCCAGCATATCGGGCGAAATTGACGGTGTAATGATGTCCCTGATTGTGCTCGTTATGATAGCCGTGGCGTTGCTCGTAATAGACATTATATTCTATGGTTCAGGAGGCGATGTCCCTGCACGAAAAAACGATGCTACTGATCGTGATGTCTCGCCGAAAAAAACACTACAGTATTGTATGTACCCGGGGTGCACGGCTGCGCCCAGTGGATTTTTGAATTCCGGAACCGGATATTGCAACAGTCACGCGCGACAACGTCGGGGAGAACAAGAACTCTGGAACAAGATTAGGAAGCAAGGGTTTTAAGTCACTCGAAGCAACCCAATCTCTGACTCCAAGCAGGGAGCAACCTTTAGGGCCGTGTTAACTGTGACGGTCTACTACCGTTCGAAGGGCACCTTCGGAAAGATCGAGGTCGAGAAGGAGCCCCAATCTCCCAACCCTCTCAAATCACCCAGTCAACCTTCTTGCTCTCGACGGGAGGCGGGGCCAGATCGGTGGGGGGAATCTCCGCGCAGCTCCGCATCAACGCCTCGTTCGCCCGCACCCCGCCCACGAGCATCAAAGTATCAATGCGGCACCCAAATGGATTCATCTCAGCGAGAAGCCCAAGGAGGGCCGACATTCCTGTCGGCCGACAAGCTCGGCCCTACAAGCCGGCCGACAGGAA
>JBBCIU010000008.1:0-64794 GCA_037190325.1 Verrucomicrobiales bacterium
GGCGCTCTTCACCAAGAGCGGAGAGTACTGGCTGCTCCTCGAGGGCGGAAAGCTGGTCTTCCGCATCGCCAGCAACACGGGCGGGGGAAGCTGGGACAAGGAGGTGAAGGTGCCCCTCGGCTCCTCCACGGGCTGGCGGCAAGCCATCCTCTGGATCGTGCCCAGGGTCGAGATCGGGCTGTGCCTCGACGCGGGCATGCCCCAGACCGAGGCCCTCCCCCCGAGGCCGAATCCCCGGCCCCTAGACAGTCTTCTGAGCCCGGGTCGCCGGGAGGGATCTCCCTCCGTCGGTTCCCGCCGCCGGACCTGTTCTATCCTCCAAATCCCTTTCGGATCTGGCGTCACTCCGCCGGGACGAGCCGGAAGACCGCCCCGCGCCAGTCGAGGTAGATGGGCTCGCCGTTCTCGTCAGGGCAGATGCCGGTCGGTTGGACCGTGGGATTGGCCGGGTCGGCCGGCTTCTCGATGACGTGGTTGGCGACGACCTTCTTCTGCGCGGCGTCGTAGTGAAGCGCCCACAGATTGCCGAATCGCCAGTCGCCGTAGAGGAAGGTTCCCTTCAGGGCGGGAATGGCCTCGCCCCGGTAGACGTAGCCGCCGGTGATGCTGAGTCCGTCGGCGCGCGAGTATTCGTGAATGGGTTCGATGAGAACGGTGCCTTCCGGCGGCCCGGGCTTCTGCCCGAGCGCGGCCATGAGGGTCTCGCGTCCCGGAAAGACGTGGGTCGCCTCCTTGTAGTTCCAACCGTAGTTGCCGCCCTTCTCGATCAGATTGATCTCCTCGTAGAGATCCTGGCCGACGTCGGCGAGATAGAAGAGGTCGGTCTCGGGATCGATCCAGGCCCCCCAGGGGTTCCTCAGGCCGTAGGCCCAGATTTCGGGGGCGGCATGCGGCGTGTCGAGGAAGGGATTGTCGTCGGGAATGCCGTAGGGCAACGTACCGGTGCGGTCGTCGACGTCGATACGCAGCACCTTGCCGCACCAGCTCGTCAGCTTCTGCGAGAGGAGGTGGACTCCGTTCCTCATTCCGCCGTCGCCGGAGCAGAGATAGAGCAGGCCGTCCTTCGGTCCGAAGAAGACGTTGCCCGAGTTGTGGTTCCACTCCGGCTCCTGGACTTCGAGGAGGATGCGCTCGCTCGCGGGGTCGGCGAGGTCGGGATCGGAGGCCGAGACCGTGTATTCGGCGAGGACGAGGCGCTTCGGTCCCTGGCGGGAGAAGGCGATGTAGAAGCGGCCGTTCTCCTTGAACTTGGGATGGAAGGCCAGTCCGAGAAGCCCCTCCTCGAAGTCCTTCTCGACCGCGATGGAGTCCGTCATGTCGAGGAAGAGCTTCGCCTCGGTCGCCCCCTCGTCGGCGGGAAGGAGCTTGATCTTTCCGGTCTGCTCCACGAGGAAGCGGCGCTTCGTCCCGTCGGGGGCGATCTGGAGCGTGACGGGCCTCTCCACGGCGAGGCCGGAATAGATCTTCTCAAGCTTCGCCTTCGGCGCCTCGGCGGCCGAGACGGAGAGGAGAGCGGAAAACGGGAAGGCCGCGACGAAGGCGAGCGGAAGGATGCATTTCATGGCGGAAAGGTTAGGAAGATTTCGGAAAAATGGCAACTATTGTCGAAGACTTGAAAAAGCCACCGCTCCCCCTCTCCCATGGCGTTTCCCTCCTCGCAAGAACTTGTCCGCCTCTCCCGTGATCGCAAGGGGCTCCTCAAGGCCGCGTCCATCGCCGTGGCGATTTCGATCGCCTTGGCCTTCCTCGTATCCAGCACCGCTCCTGCGCTCTCTCCCTCCCCTGCGGCCCCCCTGCCCTCCACTCCGGGAGAAGTGCTCTCGTGGATCCGCTTTGGATTTCCCGCTCCTGCCGAAGCACCGGGACGATCCTGCTCCGATCTTCGGAGGGACGGGAGGCTGCATCCCTTCGCCGAGGAGATCGAAGCGGTCTTGGAGGACCTCGCCTCCGATCCATCGACGGCTCCGGTCCGCCTGCTCTGGAACGGTCTCGTCGCAGACCATTCCCCGGAAGCCATCCGCCAGCTCGAGGCCCTCGACGCCGCCCTGCGCCACCGCCGCGAATGCCTCGCCGATCTGCGCTATCTCGCCGGCGACACGTCAGGGGCTCTGCAGGACTACCTCGCCGAAGCGGAGCGCTTCCCCGACGCCGGCTACGCGCGCCGCAGCGCCCTCTTTCTCGCCCGCTACGAAGAGGACCGGGAAACGATGCGGGAGCGGCTCGCGGATCCGACCTTCCTCGCAGCGCTCGATCCGGCCACCCGGATCCACCATCAGGCCTGGATCGGCGACTACGCAGGGTTGGGTCGATCCGTCCTTCTCGCGGAACGGGATCTGCTGCTCTCCCCCTTCACCATTCCGGCCCTCTTCACCGCGGCGATCTGGTTCCTCATCCTGTTCTCTTTCCGCTCCCCTTCCCGCTCCTTCGCAGGGCTGGCCGCCCTCGCCTTCGCCCTGGGAATCGCGAGCGCCATGCTTTCGCTCTACGCGGCGATCGTGCAGGAGGAAATGCGGGGCTTCCGCTTCCGGGCCGACGATCCGGCGATGGGGCAGTTCGTCTATTTTCTCGCCGGCGTCGCGCTGCGGGAGGAGGTCCTGAAGCTTCTCTGCTTCGCTCCGCTCGCGGTCGCCCTGAGAAAACGCGGCACGGCGTCCGGGGCGCTCGTGCTCGCGGGGATGACGGGACTCGGCTTCGCCTTTCAGGAGAATCTCGCCTACTTCCAATCCGGAACAGGCACGTTCACTGCGTGGGTCCGTCTCCTCACGGCGAACGCGCTCCATTTCTCCCTCACCGGGATAGCGGGCTTCGCCTTGTGGCGGACCCTGCACCGCCGCCTCAGAGGATGGGAGGAATTCCTCTACACCTTCCTCGCCGTGATCTTCGCCCACGCACTCTACAATGCGCTGCTCTCCATGCCCACCTTGGCCGGATACGCCGCGCTCGGTCCCATCCTCGTCGCCGTGATCGCCTACCGGTATTTCGATCCCCTGCGTCAGCATCTCGACACGGCGGGTCTGCACCGCCGCCTCTCGCCGCTCGGTATCTTCGTGATGGGATCGGTTCTGCTGACCTGCGCCATCCTCGTGGCCTCGGCCGCCACCATGCCCTTCCGCTTCGCGCTCGGGGCCTTTGCCTCAAGCGTCGCCGCGATGATCCCCCTGGCCTTCGCCTTCATCGGCCGCTTCCGGGATCTGTAGCGCCGCGCCCTGTTTCCGGAGCGCATAGGCTTCGACCGCCGTGAGACGGATGAAATCGGCGTGATCGCCGTGGGCGAACTTCGAGAAGAGGCCGAGCTGGGTGCGGTGGCAGTCGAGCGCCTTCAGGCGGGTGCGCTCGTGCCGGGTCCCGTCGAGGGTGAGGAAGGCCTCGTCGTCCCAGTTGACGAGCTCCGGCAGGGGATGGTCGGGCTGGCGCGCCGCGAAGGTCATCCATCCCGGCCCTTCCCGCTCCGGCCCGGCCAGGGCGATCTTCACCGCCTCGTGGACGAGGAGGTGGGCCGGATGCCAATATTCGCCACCGCTGCCATGGGAGACGACGAGATCGGCGCTCTCGAGATGCGGTCGGATCTGCGCGGCGAGATGGACGGGCGAGACGTCGGGAGCGAAGACCTTGTAGCCTTTCCCCTCGGGATCGATGTGTCCGAGGAAGACGAGCTCGTCGATGCCGAGAATGTCGCAGGCCCGGCGCATCTCCTCCGACCGGATGCGCCCCAGCTCCTCGCGGGGATGCCCGGCGCAGGGGCCGCCCTCGCCCTTGGTAAGGCAGAGCACGGACAGCCGCACGCCCCGCCGCTTCAATTCGCAGATCAGTCCCGAGCAGAAGACCTCGTCGTCGGGATGCGCCACGACGAGGACGGCGGAGGCGAATTCCCCGAGTCCCCCGAGGCGGTGCGGCGCCTCGTCGTCGAAGGAACGAAAGCCGCGCAGGAGCTCGCGCGTCCGCTTCCGGTAGAAGACGGGATCAGTGAGCCGCTGGCAGATTTTCCTGAGCAGGTTCATGGACGGGCGTCTCGCAGGAACGGAGGAAGTCTAGCACGTATCCGCGGAGCCGCTCCGCGAACCTCGCCGGGGAGAAGCGGACCGCCTGGTCCGGCATCAGAGCGGCCAGTTCGCCGGCGCGGACGGGATTGCGAAGCAGGGCGGCGATCTTCGCGACGGCTTCGTCCTCGCTTTCGAACTGGAGCTCCGCAAAGGGAACGATCTCCCCCACCCCGCCGCTCGACGGGACGAAGGGTACGCATCCCATCGCCGCCATCTCGGCGACGGCGATGCCGAAGGCCTCGATGCGGCAGGCGTGCAGGGCGAAGGTGTGCGAGGCGAGAACGGCCTGCTTCTCCTCCAGGTGGAGAAAGCCGGGCGTCCGGATCCAGTCGCCGTGCCGATCGGCGAGGGCGGCGATGCTCCGGGCGTAGGAGGAAGCGTCGAAGTCTCCCACGATGGTGAAGGTCGCCGGGAAACCCAAGGCGCGCACGCGAGAGAGAATGGCGATCATGCGCTCGATCTCCTTCTCCGGCACGACGCGTCCGAGGCAGACGAAGGCGAACGGATCGCGACCGCCTCCCGCCGGAGCACTGGACAACGGTACGGGCGGATGAAGGACGCCGGCGCCTTCGAGGCCGAAATGCTCCTGCAATTGCCCTGCCGCCCAGGCGGAATTCGCGAGGACGAGATCGCCCCGCTCGCGCAACGGCAGGCAGGCACCTCCGAGCCAGTCGCCGCATTTCAGATAAAGGCGCCGGAGGGGCGTGCCTCGGTGGCGCATGGGTTCGCGGCCGTGGGCGTGGAGGCGTCGGCGCATCGTCTCGCTGAAGCTGAAATCGCCCACGAGCTGGATCCCGGGGCGTCCGAAATGGATCGGGTTGTAGGCGCTGAGGCAAAGATCGAATTCCGGCGCGAGTTCCTGGCAGAAGCGCTCGAAATAGCGGGTTTGGAGATGGCTGAGGCGACGCGGGCCGTTCACCCCGGGCAAGGCGGGGGCCTTGACGAGGCGGAGACGGGAAGGGTCGACACGGGTGCCGTAGGCGCGGTTGAGGCTCTCCCAGTCCGCGTCGGTCAAGGACGCGGCCGTGACGAAGGTCAGCGCATGATCGGGGCGCAGGGCCTCCAGCGTCCACATCGCCGTGGCCTCCGATCCGCCACGCGCCATCCAGGGATGGGCGACGAGCAAGGACGGACGCTTCATCGGCGCAGCAGGGGTTCCGGTTCGTGCTTGGCTTCGACCGGTCTTCCTTCGCGCCGCGTCGGTTCCCAGACGCTGCTGCGGGGGCCGCGGAGGAAATCGCAGAATCCCAGCAGCAGCGCCACGTTCATCGAGAGGAAATAGCGCGCAAAACGGAAAAGCTTCACCGGACGCCGCCCCCTCTTCGCAAGGATCCAGTCGACCGCGGCCATCGCGAAGACGGCGGCGAATCCGGCCAAGGGCAGGAGATGGATCGGATGGAGCGCAACCAAGGCGAGACAGGAAAGCAGCGCGGCGATCAGGAGAAAAGGACCGCACCAGCGCAACCCTTTGTGCGACCAGAAGGCGAAGGCCGTCGCGGAATCGCTGTTCCAGGGCCGCAGAAAGGTCCGGAAACGGCGCAAGTTCTGGAAGTTCCCCGCCGCGATGCGGCGCTTGCGGCGGAATTCCTCGCGGATGTCGGTGGAGACGGCCTCGTGGCAGACGGCGTCGAGATCGACGATGACATCGGCTCCCTGCTCCAGACAGGCGTAGGTCTGATAGAAATCATCGACGATATGGTGCGGCGGCACGGGGACGAAAAGCCTCGCCCGCATCGCGTAGCAGGCCCCGAACACGCCGGCGACCCGCCCCCAGAGGACGCCTTCGGCGAATTTCACGGCGTTCTCCTGCCCCACGTAGGCCTCCTCCTGGTCCCCGATCCCGGAATGCTCGCGGACGCGGTCGCGCACCGCCGCGCCGACCAGCCCCACGGACTCGCGCTGGAAGTGCGAGGCGAGCTGTCTCAGCATCGAGGGCGTCCAAGCCACGTTCGCATCGCAAAGGACGAAGAGAGCCCGGTCAGGATCGCGGAAGCCGGAGGCCGCGGTCTCCGCGAGCTGGTTGACGACGCGGATCTTGCCGTTGCGCCCGCCGAAGGGCACGAGGCGGAGCCGGGCGTCGTCTGCCGCGAATCGTTCCGCGATCCCGTCGCTGCGGTCGGTCGAGCCGTCCGATCCCACGAACACACGCCACTTTTCCGTCGGATAGTCCGAGGCGAGAATCGAGCGGAGGGTTTCCTCCAGCACCGCCTCCTCGTTGTGGACGGCCATGAGCACGGCGACCTCGGGCAGTTCGCCGTCGCCCTCGAACCGCTCCTCCGGCAAGGAGCGTCCCCGTGCGAGGAGTCGCATCAGCGCCGGATAGAGAACGTAGCTATGGGCAAGGAGCACGAGGGATCCCCAGAACACGGCCGAAAGAAGAACGAAGAGAAGCATCATGGTTCGGAAGGAGCCTTTCCTTTCCCCGGCGGAGGTTCGAATTCGTAGCGGCACGAGACGAGATGGTGCCCTCCCCCGCTCCCCGGAGAGGAAGACCGCTCCACGCGGCCCTGGAAGAGCGGTCTGGCGGGAGGGGTGGCTCCCTCCAGTTCGCCCGCCGTTTTCTCGTCGAGAATGATCTGCGCCGAGCTGTCGCCGAGGGCCTCGCGATAGCGGAGGTAGAAGGCGCGGTTGTAGAAGAACTGCGGCAGCGCCATCATGAAGGCGAAGAGCACCCCGGTGAAGCGCTCGTCGAAGGGATTCCGCGTGACGCTCTCGCTGAGGGTCGCCCACATCGAAACGAAGGGAAGGAAGACGAGGAAGCTGTCCCAGGCCCGTGGCCCCATCACCGTTCGCGAGGTCAGCCAGGCGGAATGGAGGCTGAAACCCATCGGGATGAAGAAGGAAAGCAGGGTGATGACGATGCCGATGAAGCCGGTCGAAAAGAGCGTGTAGGTCCAGATGCTGTGGCCCGCGCTGAAAATCTCGTCGGGGAACTGGTGACGGTCCTCGGGATACACGAGAAAGAGCTCGGGATAGTAGGACTCGTCCCAGTAGTAGGCGGCGCCGAGGCCACGGCCGTAGAGGAAGCTGTGGGGCTGCTCCGCAAGGATGTCCCACATCGATTTCGCTTCGGCTTTGCGCATCAGCGAGGAGAGGTCCTCCGTCGTCGCCCCGCTCTCGCCCCGGTTGTCGAACAGACGCTGGTACCAGCGGTCCGCGAGGTTCGGCTGGACGAGGGCGACCCCGACGATGACGAAGACCATGGCGAACCCCATCGCAGCGAGCGGACCGACCTTGCGGAGGGGGAAGCGGAGGTCGTACATGCGCCAGAGCATCGCCAGGGCGAGGCAGAATCCGGCCGTGACGAAGGAGACCACGAGAGGGAGGGCCAAGCTCCTCGTCACCGAGATCGCGGCGACGACGAGGGGCACGCCGAGAACGACGAGGCTCCACCAGGTGAATTGGTGCCGGAGGAGAAAGGCGCAGCCGGTCCAGGCGAAGAGGAAACCGATCGCGGGGCTGAGGATCTCCATGCGGATCTCCGACAAGGGCGTGTCGGACGCGACCGCCCCGAAGACGAAGCGCCACACGACGTTGACGAGCGCGGCGACGAGGAACCATCGCACCGCCTCGCCCGCCCTCATGCCGCAGGCGGCGACGATGAGCGTCGCGTTCAGGCCGAAGCCAACGAGGAGAAGAGGGATGGCGAGACGCAGGATGCGCCCCGTCTCGTTTCCCCAGAGAAAGGCGACCGCCAGGGACATGGCGACGTAGCCCCACCAGAGCAGCACGAGATGGACGCCGGGACGGACGAGAAGGCGCCGCCACCCCAGCAAGGTCGCCAGGCCTCCGGAGAGCATGGCGATTCCGAGGAAGGCGAACTGGAACAGCGAACCGCCCGTCGAGACCGCGCCGAATTCGAGGTCGGGCGACTTGTAGTCGAAGACGAAGGAGAACAGGAAGACGGCGAAAAGCCAGCGGAACCACCCCAAGGAAGGGGCGGGAGGCGCGTCGATCTCGGCCTGATCGTTGGCGAGGGCCTGTCGGAGGAGATTCAGTTGAGAGTGGATGGTTGAGAATTGAGAGTCCGGAGCAGGCCTCGTGACCCATGACCCATGACCCGTATCCCTAGCAAGCCCCCTCCCGCTTCACGAAGGTGAGGAACATGATCTGGAAGTCGAGGAGCACGTTCCAGTTCTCGATGTAGTGCAGGTCGAAGCGGACCCGTTCGGAAAGGTCGGTGTCGCCGCGCAGGCCGTTCACCTGGGCCCAGCCGGTGATGCCCGGCTTGATGTTGTGGCGGGCGTTGTAGTGCGGGATCTCCTCCTTGAACTGCTCGATCAGCTCGGGGCGCTCGGGACGGGGACCGACGAGGCTCATGTCGCCCTTGAGCACGTTCCAGAACTGCGGGATCTCGTCGATGTTCCACCGGCGCATGAAGGCCCCGACGCGGAGACAGCGCGGATCGTCCTTCACCGTCCAGCCAACGCCGGTCTTTTCGGCGTCGAGCTTCATGCTGCGCAGCTTGACCATGTCGAAGGTCTTGCCGTTCGCGCCGAGGCGCCGCTGCCGGTAGAAGATCGGACCGGGGCTTTCGCGGTAGATGAGCAGCCCGAAGAGCGCGATCACCGGCGCCGAGAGGGACAGGCCGACGAGCCCGCCGACGATGTCGACGAAGCGCTTCACGTAGCGGTTCACCGTCGAATGCAGCGGCAGCCGCGAAATCCCGAGGATGGGGATGCCGCCGACCGATTCGAGATGCAGTCCGCTGAGAAGGACCTGGAAGCAGGTCGGAACGAGCTTGAACTCGACCATCTCCTTCTCGCAGATCGAGGCGATGCGCATCAGCGTTCCCGACTTCAGCGCATCGTCGGCCACGACGACCATCTGGCAGACGCCGAGCTGGAGGAGCGTCTCGAGCGATTCGTAGGAGCCCATCACCGGCATGTGGGAGGGAACCGGCTCCTGGAAGTCCCCTCCGGGCGGGGCGACGACCCCGACGATGTCGAAGGGCCGGTCGGGCGCCGTGCCGAAGACCTTCACCGCTCGGGAGAAGTCCCGGCTCCATCCCACCACGAGCGCCCGCTGTCGCAGGCTGCACGAATGCTCCTCGCGGCTGACGACGCGCCAGAGGATGCCGCGCCAGAGCGGCAGGATCAGCAGCGTCGTGACCAGACCGATGGCGCAGAAGACCCGCGAGATCGGCGGGTCGAACTTCAGCATCAGGGTCAGGGCGAGGTAGGCGAGGATCCAGACGAAGGAGGACTTGAAGAGAATGCGGAGCGTGTTCGTGTAGGAGAGCAGGTTCTCCCGGGAGTAGAGGCGGAAATTCAGCAACGTCGCCATCATCAGGGCGACGCCGAGGACGATGTGCCCGACGTAGTCGCGGGCGCGGAAGACATCCTCCACCGGCACGCCGAACCTGGCCACCGGCGTCTCGAAGCGGATCCACTGGGCGAGCAGCAGCGCCGCCGCGACCATCAGCAGATCGACGACGAAGGCCCCCGCGACGAGCCGGTGGTAGCGGGTGCGCGACGTTTCGGCGGTCTGCCGCAACGGCAGGCGCGAGGAGGTTCGGATCTTGTCGTTGGCACGGAGTTCGCTCATGGGGGAAAGTCGGGACTCAGCGGGCCGTGCCTGCGGCGGCGCGGTCGCGCGGAGCGGAATCGGGGAGCGCCTTCGCCGCGCTTTGCACATAGCTGGTACGGGCGAGATCCGCCCCATCGACGCCATTGAGGACGACGCCGACGAGGGCGGCGCGCATCCGCTGCAGCTCGCGCACGGCGTGCCGGGCCGATTCGGCGTCGGTCTCCCCTGCCCGCACCGCGAGGACGACGGCATCGGCGTGGCGGGAATAGTTGAGGCCGTCGCTGACGGCGAGAATGGGGCTGGTGTCGATGATGACGCAGTCGAAGGAGGCATAGGCCTCGTGCAGCATGCGGGCGAAGATCTCCGCGTTCATCGGCTCGCCCGTGTCCGAGACGAACCGCCCGCAGGAAATGAGATGGAGATTCCTGAACGCGGTCTCCTGGCAGAATCCCTGCGTCGCGACACCTCCCTCCCCCGCCTGCCCGCGCATCGGGTCGACGAAGAGGGACGCCATGCGCGGCTTGCGGAAATCCGCATCGACGAGGAGGGTCCGGTAGCCCATGTTCGCCTGCAGGACCGCAAGATTCGCGGCGACGAAGCTCTTGCCCTCGCCCGGGGACGGACTCGTCACCATCACGCTGCGCGGGGCATGCGCCGAAAGCGAGGTCCGCAGCGACCGGATTCCCTCGCTCACCAGCGAAGCGGGATCGCGGGTGATGAAGAGAGTCTCGCCCAGATCGCGCTTCCCATCTCCGGCGAGAGGAATCTCCGCAAGAACGGCCAGCCCCAGGGTCGATTCGACCTGCTTCCGGCTGTGAAGGGTGCGGTCGAGCAATCCGAGGGCGAGAACGAGGCCGAAACCGAACATCGTCCCGAAAACGCCCGCCGCCGCGACCGTGATCGTCTTCTTGGGCGCGATCGGCTTGGAGGGAACGAGAGGTTCGGAAAAGGTCCGCACCACCGTTTCGTCGACGCGCTCGGTCACTTCGGTGTCGTTGATGCGGTCGAGGAGGCGCTCGTAGGTCGCCGAAGCCGCCTCGACAGCCCGCAGGTACGTGCGGAACTCCTTCATGATCCCGTCCACCTCGATGAGCTTCAGCTTCTGGTCCTGGACCGTGGCCCGCAAGGTCCTCTCGTGCTCGACGGCGCGGGCGTAGCCCTTCTCGATCGACTCGCCGATGCCGAGGGCGACGAGGCGCACCTCCTCCTCGAGGCCGCGCAGATCCCCCTCGTAGGCCACGTAGGTCGGATGGACCGGCGTATGCTGCTCCTTGATGCGGACGAATTCCGCCCGCTTCTGGTTGCGGGCGAGGAGGAGCTTCTGGACATGGTCCTGGCTCCCGTAGTCGCCGATCTCGAAGACCCTCTCGATCTCCTCCTTCGGAATCGCCCGATACTGCTCCAGCTCGGCCCGCTTCAGCAGGACGTCGTTGGCGGCGGTGCTGAGGAGCTTGTCGAGATCCTCGAGCTTGGTCGAGGTGAGATCTCGGTTCTCGTCGAGGGCGACGTCGGCGTGCTCCTTGCGGAATTCCTGCAGGCGCTCCTCCGCGGCATGGACGCGGGCGAGCTGGTTCGTCGCCTCCTCTTCGAGCGTGGCCCGGCTTTTCTCGGCGGAGGCGACGTTCTGCTCGCGGATGAGATTCTGGAACTCCTCGATGAAGGCGGCGGCCATCGCCTGGGCCCGCACGGGAGACCGGTCCTTGACCGAAACGTCGATGAGGCGGGTGCCCCGCCGCAGTTCGGCCCCGACCTGCCTGCCGACGATCTCGACAAGCTCGGCGTCGGAATAGCCTCCCTCTTTCGGCGGCAGAAACGTCGCGTCCTCCCGCAGCTTCAGTGTTTCGGCGACGCGGAGGATGACAGTGCCGTTGCGGATCCCCTCGGCCATGGACTTGAGGGCGTCGAGCGATTCCCAGCTCGCCTGGCGGACCCCTTTCAATCCCTCGAAGACCGCTCCTTCGTTCTTCGGATCCACGTAGATGACGGCGGTCGACCGATAGGTTTTCGGAGCGAAGAGGACGTAGGCGATCGCGACGCCGACGAAGCCCCCCGCAATGAGGAGAGCCAGCCAGAGCCGCCGCCGCAGGACCGTAGCCAATCGGCTCACATCCAAGGTGGGAAAGCCTGGGAAAAGGGCTTCGGAGGAGGCCGGTTGGGAAGGCCCTGCGCCAAATCGGTTCATTCTCGGGGTAGCCGAAAAGGCAAGCTTCGGGGTCAAGCCGTCTCGGAAGGTAAGATTTAAGGAAATTACTTCAGCGGCAGGTCTTATTCAAGGTGTTTATAAAATTTTCATATTTTCCATATTAAAAAGACACTGATCATGTCCCTTTCATGGAATTCAATTTCCCGGTTCCACCCGACCGAGAATTTGCATGAAAGACGAGAAAGAGTAAGCTCTCCCGGTTTTGGCGAGGCTCCGCCGGAGCGGGAACGACCGCCAGGCCGGGCCGCGCATTCCGCCCGCTTCTTCCGCTCCGTCTCCACGCCCGATTTCCCACGGATGAATCACCGCCCGTTCCCTGTCCTTTTCCTCCTTCTCCTTTCCGCCATCCCCGCCCTCGCCCAGGACACCCCGGCGGTGGCGGCGGAGCCGAGCTACACCCAGACGATGCTCGACTACTTCCTCGAAGGCGGCCCGGTTCTCATGAGCTTCCTCGCCGGGCTCTCCTTCCTCACCGTGCTTCTCATCGTCTTCTACGTCTTCACGATACGCCAGGGAACCGTGGTGAGCGACAAGTTCATGAACGCGGCCGACGCCCTCATCCGCAAGCAGGACTACCTCGGGCTCATCGCCGTCTGCAATCGCGAGAACGAGTGCATCGCCCGGATCGTCTACAAGACCCTCGACTTCGCCACGAAGAACCCGACCGCCAGTTTCGACGAAGTCCGCGAAGTCACCGAAGCCGAGGGCACCCGCCAGGCCAGCATCCTCACCAACCGGGTCGGCTTCCTGAACGACATCGGGCGCATCGCCCCCATGGTCGGCCTCCTCGGCACCATCGTGGGCATGATCAAGGCCTTCGAGGGAATCGGGAAGTCCTCCGGCGTCCAGCACATGGAGCTGGCCCCGGGCGTCGCCCAGGCCCTCATCACCACGGCGGCGGGGCTCATCATCAGCATCACCGCACTCATCTTCTACTCCCTCTTCCGCAGCAAGCTGCAGAAGCTGATCGCCGAGCTCGAGGCGGCCATGACGCACATCATGGCCCTGCTCGCCGCCCAGTACAAGCGGGCCAACTACCGCGCCTCGGCCCGCCGCGAAGCGGCCGAGGACTGACCGTCTCCCCTCCCGACCGACGCCGATGAAATTCCGCGACATCAACTCCGAATGGCAAGCCGCCGACCTCGAGCTCGCCCCGATGGTCGACGTCGTCTTCCAGCTCCTCATCTTCTTCATCGTGACCTGGCAGTTCGCACGCTTCGAGCGGGACATGGACATCTCCGTGCCCGCGGCGGAGCAGGCCGCCAACAAGGACCGCCAAGCCGGCGAGATCATCATCAACGTCCGCAAGGACGGCACCGTCGTGCTCAACGGCCTCGTCACGAGCGAATCCGACCTCCTCGCCAAGCTCAAGGCCATCTCCGAGACCTATCCCGACCAGGCCGTGATCCTCCGCGGGTCGGCGGAGGCCGACTTCCAATCCATCATCGACGTGCTCGACGTGATCAAGGAGGCCGGAATCTGGAACGTGGCCTTCGCCACGACCCAGCCCGAATCGTAACGTCTCAGGCCTGCCTTTCTCCGCGACCCGCCCCATGCCCGAGTCCGATCACCACCCCTCCCGCATCCGGGTCGCCGCCCGATCGGCTCTTTTCGCCGCCTTTCTCTCCTTTCTTCCGGCTGTCGCGCAGGACCAGCCCGCCCAGCCCCGTCCCACGGAGGACATCCTCGCCTACGCCGACCTGCTCTACGGCAAGGAGCAGTACGCCCTCGCCGCGCAGCACTACCAGATCTTCATCCGCGAGCAGCCGGGCAGCCCGAACCTGCAGACCGCCTGGTTCCGGCTCGGGGAATGCTACCTGAAGGTCAACCAGGCCAACGACGCCGAAACCACCTTCAACTACCTCGTCAACACCTACAAGAAAGGCCCCTTCGTCGGCTCCGCCGCCTACCGCCTCGCCGTCCTCCGCTTCAACGCGAAGGACTACCGCAACGCCCTCGCCTACTTCAAGGTGGCCAAGGACGAACTCTCCGATCCCGCCGCCAAGCTCCAGGCCCATTTCTACTACGCCCGATCTCTTCAGCTCACCAGCCAGGCGAAGGAGGCCCTCGCGAACTTCGAGGCGGTGATGGCCGCGCAGCCCGCCGCCGAGAACCCCTTTCACGAGCGCTGCCTCCTCGAAAGCGCCCGTCTCCTCTTCGAGCTCGGCGACACCGCCAAATCGCTGGAGAGATTCCAGACGCTCGCCGCCAACGCCTCCACCCCCGAATTCAAGGAGGAGGCCATCGTCCGCGGAGGGCTCATGGCCGCCGAGTCGGGCCAGCCCGAGCTGAGCGAACAGCTCCTCGCCGAAGCCCTCAAGTTTCCGGACACGAGCCCCTGGAAATCGCTCGCCCAGACCGGAGCCATCTTCAACGCCTTCACCCGCGGAGACCACGACCGCGTCATCGGCCTCTACAACACCGGGGCCTACATGGGCGGAAACGCCGCCCAGGACGAATCCCGGCCGAAGATGCTCCTCGTCGTCGGCCATTCCTTCCGCATCAAGGGCGACAACGAATCGGCCCTGCGCCTCTACTCCCTCGTCGAGGGAAAATACCCCGACCGTGCCGAAGGGGCCGAGGCGGGCTACCGCAAAGTCCAGATGCTCCACCAGCAGGGCGATCCGGGACTCCCCAGCGCGGTCCGGGTCTTCGCCGAACGCCAGGCGAAGTTCGACAAGGAGAGCCCCTACATCGACATGGCGTGGCTCATGGCCGCGGAATGGCACTTCTCCCAGGCCGAGAACTCCGCGAGCGGCCCCGGCTCGGACTTCGCGAAGAAGCACTACAAGGACGCCGCCGCCGCCTACCAGAAGGTCCGCAGCGACAAGGTCGACGAGAAGTATCTCGAGGCCCGTCTCTACAAGCAAGGCTGGGCCGAAATCGAATGCGGCGACACCGCCGAGGGGATCATCACCCTCTCGCGCTTCATCCAGCACCATTCCCAGAGCCCTCTCGCCTCCTCCGCCCTCGCCAAGCGGGCCATGGCCTACCAGGCGCAGGAGGATCACCAGTTCGCCCTCGGCGACTACCTCGACATCGCGAAGCGCTACCCCGATTCGCCGGAGCTCGAGTTCGCCCTGCAGCAGACCGCCCTCATCTACGCCCATCTCCGCAAGATCCCCGAGATGATCGAGGCCTACCGGAATCTCCTCGCCAAATTTCCCGAAACCGAAGGCGCGGGCGAGGCCCACTACTGGATCGGCGTCGGCCATTTCGATGTCGAGGAATACGAAGAGGCTCTCGCCGAACTGACGAAAGCGAGAGAACTCGATCCCACCCTCGAAGACAAGACGACCCTCCGCATCGTCATCGCCAACTACCAGCTCGAGCACATTCCCCAGCTCGCCACCGAGGCGCGCCGCTACCTCGAGCACGCTCCGAAAGGCGGACCGGAAGACGAAACGGCCCCCAAGCGCACCGCGATTCCTCCCCAGATCCTCGAATACCTCGGACGCAAGCTCGCCGAAGAGAAGCAATGGGAGGACGCCGAGCTCTTCCTCTCCTCCATCGCCGACCCGGCTCATCCCGAAAAGACCGCCGCGTCCGTCTGGCAGCTCCTCGGCGAGAGCCGCGCCAAGCTCAAGAAGCACGCCGAAGCCATCCTCGCCTACGACCATTTCCTCCTCCAGACCGAGCGCCCCAGCGAACGGGCCTCCGCCTACCTCGAGCGCGGCGTCTCCCAGCTCTGTCTGCGGGACTTCGACGCCGCCCGCCTCAGCGCCCAGGAAAGCCTGCGCTCGCAGAAGGAGGGCCGCACCAACGCCGAAGCCCGTCTTCTCCTCGGCGACATCGCCGCGGGCCAGGGAGACCTCGAAGCCGCGGTAAAGGACTATCTCGTCGTCAGCCAGATCTTCATGGATCCGGAGATCACCCCCCGCGCCCTCTCCAAAGCCATCGCCGCCTACGGCAGCCTCGGCAACCAGGCCAAGGCGCAGGAGCTGGGCGAGCAACTCCGTTCGGCCTACCCGAACTACAAGCCGCCCGCCTCGCTGGACCGCGAATGCTGAGCCCGCTTTGGATGCGATGTCTGCTCCGAAGCGAAAGGAATCTGGTTGCGGCGCCCTGGCACCCCTCGGGAGAAGAGCGGCCCTTGCCCTGCCCGCATCCCCCTACTCCCACTCGATGCTCGCCGGCGGCTTCGTGGAGATGTCGTAGAGAACCCGGTTCACTCCGGCGACCTCGTTGAGAATCCGGTTGGAGATCTCGGCCAGAAGCTCGTAGGGCAGATGGACCCATTCGGCGGTCATGGCGTCCTCGCTGGTGACCGCGCGGAGACTGAGCGCGTACTCGTAGCTGCGCTCGTCGCCTTTCACCCCGACGGTCCTCACCGGGATGAGCGCGGCGTAGGCCTGCCACACGGAGTCGTACCAATGCCGCTGGCGGAGCAGGTCGATGTAGATCTTGTCGGCCTGGCGGATGATCTCGAGCTTCTCCGCCGTGACCTCGCCGGGGCAGCGCACCGCGAGGCCGGGACCGGGGAAAGGATGCCGCCCCACGACGCGCTCGGGCAGGCCGAGGACACGGCCGAGTTCGCGCACCTCGTCCTTGAACAGCTCGTCGAGCGGCTCGATGACCCGGCCTTCCGCCTTCAGCTGCATGATGCGGTCGACGCGGTTGTGGTGGGTCTTGATGGTGGAGGCGATGGAGCCGCTCGTGGCGCTCTCGATCACGTCGGGGTAGAGCGTGCCCTGGGCGAGCAGCTCGACATCCTCGCCGACCGCGTCGAAGAAGACCTCGACGAAAAGCCGGCCGATGATGCGGCGCTTCTCCTCCGGATCCGTCACCCCGGCGAGGGCGGCGAGGAAACGCTCCGAGGCATCGATGGTCTCGATCTCGACGCCGATCTCGGCGAAGAGGGACTGCACCTCGGCCGCTTCGTCCGCACGGAGCAGGCCCGTATCGACGAAAATGTTGCGCGTGTCCACCTCGGCCTCGTGGAGCAGCGCGGCGAGCACCGACGAATCGACTCCGCCCGAGACGCCGCAGACGACCTTCCGCCCCGCCACCTCTTCGCGGACGCGCGCGACGAGCTCGTCCTTGAAGGAGGCGATCCTGAACTTCGGCAGCTCCTCCGCGAGGGCGAGGAAGTTCCTCAGAATGTCCACGCCTTCCTTGGTGTGGGACACTTCGGGATGGAACTGGATGCCGTGGAAACACTCGTTCCACTGCAGGGCCACGGGGATGCCGTCGAGGTTCCGCCCCGTCACCTGGCAGCCCTCCGGCAGGACGCTGACGGTGTCCGAATGGCTCATCCAGATCTGCGAATGCCCTTTCAGACCCTTGAAAATGCCCTCCGCTCCCGCCTCGACCATCAGGGTGGCGGGGCCGTATTCGCGCGTGTTCCCCGGCGCGACCTCGCCCCCGAACTTGCGGTTCAGGAGCTGCATTCCGTAGCAGACCCCGAGCACGGGCACGCCCATGCCGAGGAGGTAGTCGAAGTCGATGTCCGGTGCGTCCGGTTCGCGGGTGGAGCGCGGCCCGCCCGAGAGGATCACGGCGGCGGGCGAGCCCGTTTCCCGCAATTCCTCCGGCTGGTAGAGCTTGGAGAAATAGCCCAGTTCGCGGATGCGCCGCACGATGAGCTGGGTGTACTGCGAGCCGAAGTCGATGACGGCGATGGGATGGTCCATAGCGCCCGGAGGGCGGTGAAAAGTAGAAGGTGAAAAGTAGAAGGTGAAGGACAGGGCCGACCGGCCTTGGAATCAGTTCGCCGGCTGGTAGTTCACCGGCTCCTCCGTGATGGTGATGTCGTGGGCGTGGCTTTCGCGGAGGCCCCCGCTGGTGATCTGGATGAAGGTGGCACGCTTCCGCAGCTCCTCGAGGTTCGAGGCGCCCACGTAGCCCATGCCGCTGCGGAGGCCGCCGAGCAGTTGGAAGACGGTGTCGGCCAGCGGACCGCGGTAGGGCACGCGGGCCTCGACGCCCTCGGCGACGAGCTTGCCGGAGGAGTTCTGCCCGTAGCGGTCGCCCGAGCCCTTGCGCATCGCCTTGAGCGAGCCCATGCCCCGGTATTCCTTCCAGGTGCGGCCCTGGTAGTGGACCGTCTCGCCGGGACTCTCGCGGCAGCCGGCGAGGAGGGAGCCCAGCATCACCAGATCCGCGCCCGCCGCCATCGCCTTGACGAAGTCACCGGAATAGCGGATGCCGCCGTCGGCGATGAGCGGCACGCCCTTCGCCCGGCAGACCGCAGCCACGGTCTGGATCGCGCTGAACTGAGGCACGCCCACGCCGGCGATGACGCGAGTAGTGCAGATCGATCCGGGCCCGACCCCCACCTTCACCGCCGACGCCCCGGCGGAGATGAGGTCGCGCGCGCCCTCGGCGGTGACGACGTTGCCCGCGACGACGGCGACGGAGAACTCGCTCCGCAACGCCTCGATCACGGAAAGGACCCGTTCGGTGTGGCCCGTCGCCGCGTCGATGAAGACCGCGTCGGCTCCGGCCTCGATGACGCTGCGGGCGCGGTCGAGGCAATCCTCCCCCACCCCGATGGCGGCTCCGACGCGGAGACGGCCCTTCCCGTCCTTGGCCGAGTTCAGGAACATGTCGCGCTTCTCGATGTCCTGCGCGGTGATGAGCCCGGCGAGCCGCCCCGCCTTGTCGACGAGGGGCAGCTTCTCGATCCGGTTCTGGTGGAGAATGCGGCGGGCCTCGTCGAGCTGGGTGTCGACCGGTGCGGTGACGAGGCGCTCGCGCGGCGTCATCACCGAAGCGACCGAGGCGCTTCCGTCCTCGACGTACCAGATGTCGCGGCTCGTGACCATGCCGACGAGGACCCCTTCGCCATCGACGACGGGGAAACCGTTCACCCCTTTCTCACGCATGATCTCCTGAAGCCTCTCGATGGAGGCATCGGCCGTCGTGGTGAAGGGATCGACGATGACCGTGTTCTCCGAGCGCTTCACCTTCGCGACCATGTCCGCCTGGTCGCCGACGGGCATGTTGCGGTGGATCACGCCGATGCCGCCTTCCCTCGCCAAAGCGATGGCCAGCCCGTCCTCGGTCACGGTGTCCATCGCCGAGGAGATGATCGGGATGTTCAGCGGGATCTCCGCCGTGAGGCGGGTGGAGACATCGACCTCGCTCGGCAGCACGGCGCTGCGTTGCGGGACCAAGAGAACGTCGTCGAAGCTGAGACCAAGCGGAAGATCACCCATAGATAAGGTTTAGGATGGAGGGCCGTCCGGTCAAGCGAAAGTTTCGCGCCCGGAGAAGATCCGCTCCATCCGGCCAGGCCTCTCCCGCCCGCTCCGTCACGAGACCTTGCGCAGCTTCGACACGCGCCCCGTATCGACCCATTCGGCCACGAAGATATTGCCGTCCTTGTCGAAGCAGGCGTCGTGGGGATGGACGAACTTGCCCGAGACCCACCCCGCCGGATTTCTCCGCATCGCCATCTTGTCCTTCAGCACCAGCTCGCGCCAGTCCGGGTCCTCGCCGAGGTGGATCATCCGGTTCTCCCTGTCGAGCAGGGTGATGCGCGCGCTGAGATCCGGCACGAGGAGAAGATCGCCGTGGCGGTCGATGTTCGCCGGCAGGATGAAGTCCGTCATCGTCCGGCGGTGCTTGCCTTCGAGGTCGAACCATTGCAGCCGCGCGTTGGCCCGGTCGGCCACGACGAGGAGCGGATCGTCGGCCTGGCGGTCGTCGATCCAAAGGCCGTGGGGAAGGTTGAACTGACCGTCCTCCTTGCCCGGGCTGCCGATGGTCTGCACCCAGTTCCCCGCCGCATCGTAGCGCAGGATCGTGTGCGAGCCGTAGCCGTCGGCGACGAAGAAGCTCCCGTCGGGAAGGAAGGCGAAATTCGTCGGCATGAAGCGGTCGCGCCCCCAGACCTTCTCGGGCTTGGTGTCCTCGCCCTCGGCATAGAGCCCCGAGGGCATCGGGGCGAACTTCTCCCAGACCTTCTCGCCCTCCAGGGTGAACTTGGCGATCTTCTTGACCTGCTGATAGCCGGTCACATAGAGAAATTCGCCCTCCGCCTCCTTCCGCACCTCCAGTCCGTGCCCGCCGCCTTGGAACTCGCTCCCGAAGGCCCGGACGAAATCGCCCTTCTCGTCGAAGACGAAGATGGAGGGGTGGTCGGCCTGGTCAGCCCGGCCCTCGTGGATGACGTAGAGCCGGTTCGCGCCATCGACGGCGACATTGTGGGTGGTCTGCCAGGTGAACTTGTCGGGAAGCTTCGCCCAATCGTGGATCACCTCGTAGCGGTGCTCGCCTTCGCCAAGGATGGCTCCGTTGCCCGTCTGCGCGCGCGCCTTTCGCGCGACCATCAAGTTCAATCCTCCGAGCGAAGCGGCGGAGGCGGCGACGAAACGACGACGGGACCAAGAGCGGGCGGTTTTCATGGAAGGCGAGACTAACGAAACGGGAGGGGACGAGTAAAGTCCGTCATTCCGTCCGTAATTTAAATCCGAATCCGAAGCTCGAAATCCGGTATTCTGGCTCCTGGCTTCGGATTCTCCACCTTCTCAGCCGTGGGCCTTGGCCTGCCCCACCGCGACGTGCCACGCCTCGACCGCCTTTCTCCGTGCGGCCGGCTTCATGGCGGAGGTGAAGCGAGCCTCGCCTTGCCATTGCGAGGCGATCTCGGCCCTGTCCTTCCAGAAGCCCACGGCGAGGCCCGCGAGGTAGGCGGCGCCGAGGGCGGTCGTTTCGGTGACGCGCGGCCTCACCACCGGCACGCCGGCGAGGTCCGCCTGAACCTGCATGAGCAGATCGTTCGCGGTCGCGCCCCCGTCGACGCGCAGCTCCTTCAGACGGATGCCGGAGTCGGCCTGCATCGCCCCCAACACGTCCACCGTCTGCAAGGCGACGCTCTCGAGGGCGGCGCGGGCGAGATGGGCCGCCGTGGTCCCGCGGGTAAGACCGGTGATCGTGCCGCGGGCATGCGCGTCCCAGTGCGGAGCGCCGAGCCCGGCGAAGGCGGGCACGAGATGGACTCCGCCGGTATCCGGCACGGAGGCGGCGAGCGCCTCGATCTCCGCCGCGCTCTTGATGATCCCGAGTCCGTCGCGCAGCCACTGCACCACCGCCCCGGCGATGAAGACCGATCCCTCGAGGGCGTATTCGGTGCGGTCGCCGCGGCGCCAGGCGATCGTGGTGAGAAGACGGTTCTTCGAGACCACCGGCGTCTCCCCCGTGTTCATCAGCATGAAGCAGCCGGTGCCGTAGGTGTTCTTCGCCATGCCCGGCTTGATGCAGACCTGCCCGAAAAGAGCGGCCTGCTGGTCGCCCGCGATTCCCGCGATGGGAATCTCGCGCCCCAGGCCGGTCGTCGTGCCGTAGACCTCGCTCGAACTGCGCACCTCGGGGAGGATCGCGGCGGGAATGTCGAAGAGCCTGAGCAAGTCCGGATCCCAGGCCTGCTTGTGGATGTTGTAGAGCATCGTGCGCGAGGCGTTGCTCGGATCGGTCGCGTGGACCGCTCCCCCGGTGAGGTTCCAGAGCAGCCAGGTGTCGATCGTGCCGAAGGCCAGCTTGCCGGCCTTCGCCTTCGCCCTCGCGCCCTTCACATGGTCGAGGATCCATTGGACCTTCGTCGCGGAAAAGTAGGCGTCGAGAACCAGTCCGGTGCGACGGGCGATCAGCTTGTCCTTGCCCGCCTCGCGGAGGCGGTCGCAGACGGAGGCGGTGCGGCGGTCCTGCCAGACGATGGCGTTGTGGATGGGACGACCGCTCTCGCGGTCCCACACCACCGTGGTCTCGCGCTGGTTCGTGATCCCGATGGCATCGATGTCGGCGGGTTTCAGCCGCGCCTTCGTCAGGACCTCGGCGGCGACGCCGAACTGCGTCGACCAGATCGTCGCGGCATCGTGCTCGACCCATCCCGGTCGGGGGAAAATCTGGGGAAACTCCTTCTGCGCGACGGCGACGGGGGCGCCGGCATGGTCGAAGAGAATGGCACGGGACGAAGTGGTGCCTTGGTCGAGGGAAAGGATGTGGGACATGACGGGGCGTTGGGTCCGTCGCAGTCTACGAAATGGCGAGGAACGAAGGGAAGGAAAAAGGGCGCGACAGAGGAAAGTCGACGACGAAACCGCTTGAGGAGATACTCACCGGGCATACTCGCGCCAACGCGCCTCGATCCACTCCGCCTTCGGATCTCCGTCGAAGACGACGAAGCGGTAGCGCGAGACGTAGGGCATCCCCGGCTCGATGCTCCACTCCCCGCCCTGCGAAGGCGCGACGCTGAGCTGGGGATGCTTCGGATTCAGCCGCAACGGCTGGGGAAAGCGGAAATTCGAGGGATGGATCAGGATCGCGAAGCCAGTGGGTTCGCCATCGACGAGGCCGCCGAGATGGACCCAGCGGGCCGTGGTGGCGTCGCCGGAGACGCGGTCGTGCCCCTCGCACGTCAGCATGGCCACGGCGTCCGTCGGATCCCACGCCGGATTTCCCCGCACGCCAAGGCCGCCGTAGTGGTATTCCGGGAGGCGCAGCGGCTTCCCGCCGGCGCAGACCTGCGTGCTCGCGAGGTCGATCACATTCGCGGCGATGCCGTCGAAGATCCCGGTCGAGACGGAGACCTCCCAGGTCTCGTCGAGGACGGCCCTTTCCTCGCCGCGGCTGTGGTCGAGAAAACGATGACGGCTCGTGAAGCCCGCGGTCTCCGTTCCGCTCCACGCCTTCACGAGTTCCACGAAGCGCACCTCGGCGGCGGGCTTGCCGCCGGTCTTCGCGGCGTCCTTGCCAACATTCCAGAAGTCGGGCTCCGCTTCGTCGAACTCGGTCTTCGTCCAAGCCATCCAGACGCCACGGTGCCAGGGATGGTCCTCGGGATGGTTCCCCGTGACGATCCGGCCCGAAGGCGAATGGATGGGATGCAGATGCGCCCCGTGTCGGAAAACCTCGTGGATGTCCTCGGGCACCTCGCCCGGCTCCATCTGGTAGACGCAGACCGGCCTCCCATCGATGGAGAAACGCAAGGTCGATCCCTCGCGCTCGGCCACGATCTCTCCGGCGGACACCGAAGCGGCGTAGGCGAGTGTCGCGACGAGAATGCGCGAGGGATGGAACAGGGTCATGGCTGGGAGTGGAGGGGGTTGGGTGTCGCGGTCATGGCAGATGGGCGCTCGCGACGTGTCATGCTTCAGGAGCGCTGCTTTGCTCCTCTTGAATCCGTTGCTGCAAAAGCGGCTTCCAAAACTCCGCGAGCGATTCTTTGATGGCGTCGTGATGAAATTCTGCGTCCGGATCGTCCAGGAACAGTTGCAGGAACTCGATGATCGCCTCCAACTGGACGGGACTCAACTTGGACAGCCTGTCGAACCGGTCATCTCGCGTGTTGCATAGATGGATCACCACAGAGCCATCCAGATCACCGGTCAAGTCGCCCAGCATCAAAGCCGGTATCAAAAACCGGAATCCTTCCGCATCCGTGAAACAGAGCGCCCACCTGCCATAGAATAGAGCGTCCTCCGGTATCGCCTCCCACGAATCCCGCTCATCCTTCCCACGAGCCTCCTGCCACTTCTTCGGATCCCTGCAATCCTCGATTGCATTCGCCTCGAGCAAGCCCACCCCGTTTCCCAGCACCACATCTGAAAACGCCGTCTTCACTTTGGCCACAAAAAGCTCCTGCTTTCGCCATAGCTCCTCGAAATGCTTGATCCGCGCCTCATCCCATCCCTGCTCCGCTGCTTCGGGAGGCCGTGCCCATTCGAGGAATTCTTCGGTGATAGGAGGCATTTTCTTCGGCTCTTTCAGTTTTGCGGCGGGTCGCCCAAGAGGAGACGAGTTGGGGTGCTTTAACACTTTACCTTTCACTTTTCACCTTTTACGGCGCTCCGCACCTCCCCATGGACCGGTGCCTTCCAATCCGGCGGCAGCTTGCCTTGGGGGCGCACGCCGTAGGCATCGGCGGGAATGGGATGGTCCGCCGGGTCCAGCAGGGGCAGGTTGTCGGGCAGATGCCTGATCCTGAAATCCTTGTATTGGATTTTCATCTCCGGACCGACATGGACCTGCACGGCGAGGACGCCCTCCAGGGCACGACCTGTTTCGTCGAAGTCGATGAGGTCGGCGGTGGGATGACCGTCGATCCAGTGCCGATGCCGGTTGCCCTCGACGAGCACCCGGTATTCGCGCCACTCGCCGGGAGGGAAGACCTTCTTCTCCATCGTCCCGACGACCCAGGGCTGGCCCTCGGAATCGACGATCACTTTCTCCCCGGTGTGGGAGAGGATGCGTCGTCCGCGCTCCTCGTAGAGCATGCCGTCGTAGTCGGGATGCCCGGCCACGACATCGCATTGATAGCCGGAGACGCAGTCGAGGCCGATCTCGGGGCGCATCTGCCCTCGGTACTGCAGGCCGCTGTTGCCGCCGGGACTGACCTTCACCTTCACGCGCAGCTCGAAATTGCGGACGGTGGCGCCTGTCCAGGTGAGGAAATGGTTCCTCTTCAGCGTGCCGTCCGCCTTGCCGACGATGGCCCCGTCCTCGACCGACCAGTATTGCGGATCGCCGGTCCAGCCACGCAGGGATTTCCCGTCGAAGAGGCTGACGAAACCCTCCCCGTCCGGCTTCGTCCCCACGGCGGCGGCGGCCGCGGGATGGGGATCGGTCGATTTCTGGAATTCCCCCTTTAGCGGCGGCAGGGCTCCACTGTATCGCACGACCTGCTCGTCGGTGCGGGCGCGCAGTTCGGCCAGGGTCGCGGCGTGGGCGGGGTCGTCGGCGAGATTGACGAGTTCGTCGGGATCGTTCCGGAGGTCGTGGAGGAACTCGTAGCCGTGGTCGAAGTAGCGGGCGTATTTGAAGCGCTCGGTACGCAGCCCTTCCCAGGCGGGAACGCGGTTCCGCACCGCGAAATGTTCGTGGTAGGTCTCGGTGCGCCAGTCGTCCGGGGTCCCGTCCTCGACGAGCGGCCGCAGGCTGCGGCCCTGGTATGGCTCCGGGATGGCGACGCCGGCCCAATCGAGGAAGGTCGCGGGCAGGTCGAGATTCAGGGCCAAAGCCTCGCTCGCCTTGCCCCTCTCCTCTTTCGCCACGCGGGGATCGGCGACGATCAGGGGCACGCGGAGGGATTCCTCGAAATGCGACCATTTCCCGGTGAGGCCGCGGTTGCCGAAATGGTAGCCGTTGTCCGCGGAATAGACGACGATGGTGTTCTCCGCGAAGCCCGCCTTTTCCAGAGCCTCGAGAAAGCGCCCGATCTCGCGGTCGATTCCCGTGACCATGCGGGCGTAGGCACGGGCATTGGCCTGGTACCGCTCCGGCGTGTCCAGCCCCCAGAAGTAGCGCTCGCGCGAGATCGAGGTCCGGTAGAACTCGGGCAGCGCCTCGAAGATCGCGGGATCGTCCAGCTTCGGACGCGGCATCTCGACGTCCTCGTAGAGGCCATCGACGGAGCGAGGCCAGGGGTAGAAGCCGATGCCGGGGCGGCGGTCGCCGTCCTCGGCGTGGCAGGCGTTGAACCACAGGTTCAGGACGAAGGGCCGGTCCTTCGGCTGGCTTTCGAGGAAGGCGATGCCGCGGTCGACGACGATCTCCGTCTCGTGCCGCAGGGAGCCGTCGGGCTGCGCCTTGTAGTAGGGAGTCCGCGTCACCGCCTCGAACTCGTCGAAGTGTGCGGCGGGCCCGTAGCCCGACGGCATCATCGCGTTCCATTTGCCGAAGAAGCCGGTGCGGTAGCCGGCGGCCCGGAGGAGGTCGGACACCAGCGTCTCCGCCACGTCGGGCCGGGTCTGGTCGGGAGCCTCCGGCGTGCCGTAGCTGCGCCCGACGAGCCCGGTGAGGATCGTGGTGCGGCTGACCCAGCAGATCGACTGGTTCACGAAGGCCCGGTCGAAGCGCACCCCGCGCGAGGCGAGCTCGTCGAGGTTCGGCGTCTGGACGACGGGATGGCCGTAGCAGCCGAGCGAGCCGGCGGTCTGGTCGTCGGCGAGGAGGAAGACGATGTTGGGCCGCTCCTGGGCGGAGAGGAGGCCCACGGAGAGGAGGCAGAGGGCGAGCGGAAGACGGAGGCACTTCATACGGCGAACCGTGAACCGTAACCGTCGGCCTGTAAACGGTCGGGAAAAACCGGTTTACTTTCCAGAAAACGCGACCATATTCCGCGCCCTGGGCGTCATCAAACCTGCCGTCGGTCCTTGGTATTCCGCCACTCGGGTGGCGAAAAGTCACGCTCTACCTCTGGGTAACCCGGCAACCTTGAATCCAATCATGTCGAAAGCACTCGCTCCGTTTGAAATCCCGGATCGCCTCGTCAAGGACGAAGCCTCCGCCACCGAAACCTACGCCAAGTTCGTCGCCGAGCCCTTCGAGGCCGGTTTCGGCCACACCATCGGCAACAGCCTGCGCCGCGTCCTCCTCTCCTCTCTCGAGGGCGCCTCCATCACCTCGGTCCGCATCGCCGGAGCGCAGCACGAGTTCACCTCTCTCCCCGGCGTCGTCGAGGACGTCACCGAGATCATCCTGAACCTGAAGCAGATCCGCTTCAAGCATTTCGACGACCGCGCCCCCGCGACCCTCTCCCTCACCGTCGACAAGGCCGGCCCCGTCACCGCCGGCGACATCCAGGAGATCTCCCAGTACGAGATCGTCAACAAGGACCAGCACATCTGCACCCTCGACCGCTCGACCAAGTTCAGCATCGAGATGGAGGTGCGCGTCGGCCGCGGCTTCAACACCTCGGAGGACAACAAGCACCCCGACATGCCCATCGGCGTGATCCCGATCGACTCGATCTTCTCCCCCGTCCGCCGCGTCAAGTACGCCGTCGAGAACACCCGGGTCGGCCAGCGCACCGACTACGACAAGCTCATCCTCGAGCTCTGGACCGACGGCCGCATCGAACCCCACGACGCCCTTCTCCAGGCCTCCGCGATCCTCCGCCACCACCTCGACGTCTTCGTCAACTACGACGACAGCGCCATCCTCATCGAGGACCGCCCCGAGACCCAGAGCGAGGAGAACGCCGAGCTCAAGAAGCTGCTCAACATGAGCGTGAACGAGATCGAGCTTTCCGTCCGCGCCGCGAACTGCCTCAACAACGCGAACATCACCACCGTGGGCCAGCTCGCGATGAAGAGCGAGGCGGAGATGCTCAAGTACCGCAACTTCGGGAAGAAATCGCTCAACGAGATCAAGGACAAGCTCCACGAACTCGGCCTCTCCCTCGGCATGTCGATCGATCCGAGCCTGCTCGAGCAATCCTTCACCTCCAGCCTCCTCGGGGGCGACCGCTCCCACGAAGGGCCCGGACTCGCCGCCCTCATCGCCCAGAACCTCCACGACTGATCCGGACGGGGCGTTCCCGCCCTTCCCCAACCCCACTCTTCCCTCCGATGAGACATCGAAGCAAAACCGTCAAACTCCAGCGCGTCAAGTCGCACCGCGACGCCCTCCTGCGCAACCTCGCCGCGAGCCTGATCGAGCACCGCCGCATCACCACGACCCTCGCCAAGGCCAAGGCCCTGCGCCCCTTCGCGGAGTCCCTCGTGACCCTCGGCAAGCGCAACGACCTGCACAGCCGCCGCCGCGCCATCACCCTGCTCGGCAGCAACCAGCTCGCCCAGCGCAGCGCCAAGACCCTCTTCGAGACGATCGCGCCGGCCAGCGCGAACCGCCAGGGTGGCTACTGCCGCATCATCAAGCTCGGCCAGCGCCAGTCGGACTCCGCGCCCATGGCCCTGATCGAGTGGGTCGACGCCCTCGTCGCAGCTCCGGAAGGAGACGCGGCCGAGGCCGAGGCGAAGGCCTCCTGAGCGGCGCGAAGCGACCGATTTGAAGAGCCGCGTCCGTGAAAACGGGCGCGGCTTTTTCGTTGGCGGCAGGACGGAGAGGCGGGCTCGCCGACGTCGCGCCCCGGCTTCCATTCCTCCGCTTGCAATCCCCCGGTTCCACCCGTATCCGACAATCGGATGCCCCTTCGCCTCTGTCTTCTCCTGCTCGTCCTCGCCTGGGCGGCGCTCTACCTGCCCTCGCTCGGGGAACCCGAGCTGAGGGGCGAGGAAATCCGCCGCATCCTCCCGGCCCAAGCGATGCTGGAGACGGGCGACTGGATCGTGCCCCGCATCGCCGGCGAGGTCTACGCCAACAAGCCCCCGCTCATCAACTGGGCCGTCGCGGGCCTTTTCTCCCTCACCCAGTCCGAGTCCGAGTTCAGCGCACGCCTCGTTTCCGCCCTCTCCCTTCTCGCCCTCGGCCTCGCCACCTTGCTCCTCCTGCGCCGCGACACGGGGAACGAGCGCGCCCTCCTCGTCGCCCTCGCCCTCCTCACGACCCTGACCTTGATCGCCAAGGGACGGCTCATCGAGATCGAAGCGCTTTTCACCGCTCTCTTCGGCATCGCCTGCTTCCTCTGGATCCGCCTCTGGTCCGACCGGCGCTCGCCTTGGGCGGTGTGGACGCTGCCCTACCTTCTTCTCGGTCTCGGCTGCCTCGTCAAGGGACCGGTCCATCTCCTCTTCTGGTTCCCCTTCGTGATCGCGACGCTGCGCTTCGCCGGGGAAGGCCGGAGTTTTCTCCATCCCGCCCACGCCCTCGGCTTCGCCGCGATGCTCGCCGTCTTTCTGCCCTGGGTCGCCCTGAACATCCGGGAAGTCGGTACGGGCGACGCCTCCGTCGGGAACTGGGTCGAGGAACTCGCCGTACGCGGCGACGTCTCGAAAATGGAATGGGACCGGTGGCTCACCAATCCCGTCAAGATCCCCGGCGGCTTCCTTCCCTGGACGATCCCGCTCTTCTACGCTCTCTGGCACTTGTGGAAGCGGCGGGTCCCGCTCGTGCGCGGACGACGCGAGGACGCCGTCGTCCTCGGCAGTCTCTTCGCGCTCGCCTTCGGCTTCGTTGCCGTCTGCCTCGCTCCTGGCGGAGTTCCGCGCTATCTCATGCCGGTCTATCCCCTCGCCGCCCTCTCCACCGTCGCGCTCCACTTCCGCCTGCCGGAATCGCTGCGCGAGCGATACGAACGCTTCGGCCGCCGCGTCAATCTCGCGCTCGTCCCCGTGCTGCTGCTCGCCCCTGCGTCGATGGCTTTCCTGGCGCGGAGAGAGCCCGGGAGCCCTCCCCTCTTCGCGATCGCGGCCGGCGCTCTCGCCGTCGCCGTCGTCGCGTGGCTCTCCGCGACGCATTGGCGCGCACAGTCCGTCCTGTTCACCACGCCGCTTCTCGTCGCGGCGGGCGGAATCGCCCTGCTCCCGGCCTCGCAGCCCTTTCAAAGCGAACGCGGGCTCTTCCGCAAGGCCGCTCTCGATCTCGGCGCCCTCGCCCCGGCGGACGGACGCATCGTCGTCTATGCGGACCACGAATTCCGCAACCGCCTGACGAAACATCTCCGCCTGCTCTACTACGTGAGGGAACCCGTCGACGGCCTCGGCGAAAGCGGAACACTGCCGGAGGACACGGCCCTGCTCGTCGGACGTCCCGAGTCCAGAGAGGCGATGCTGGAGAAACTCGCCCCGCGGACCGTCGCCGAGGAGGAAACGATCGTCATCCGCGGAGTGCCCCTGCTTGCCATCCGGCCGGCCTCGCTCTGAAGCCGGCGAAAGGCTCGCGCGGCCTCAATACCCGCTCCTCTGCACCACCTTGTGCAATTCCGTCTGGAAAGCCCTCGCCTGCTCCTCGCTGGGACGGAAGTCGGGATCGGGCGCGTCGAGACCGAGACGCCCGAGCTGATCCAGCCACCACGAGGCCACCTGGCCGCCGCCGAAATCCGCCTTGCCGCTGAGAATGGCGCCGGGACGGAGAACCTGGTCGACGGTCACCTTCACCTGGCCCTCGGCAAGCGCCTCTTCCGTCTCCTCCGCGGCCGTTTCGGTCCCGTCGTCCTCCGGCTTCTTCGGCGGTTCGGGCTCGGGGGTGGGCAGCAGCTCGATCTTGAGGTCCTCGAGAAGAAAGCGCGTCTCGAGATAGGTCACGCGCAGATCCATCTTCTCGCGCAGCTTTTTCTGGATTTCGGGAACGCCGTCGCCCGCGGCCGCCCAGGCCCGGATTTGCGACACTTGCTCGTCGGTCAACGATTTGGGATTGCTCATGGAAATTTCCGTCTTCCATAGCACAGTTTCCAACGCCATGCCACTGCCCGAAACATCGCCGGACTGGGATCAATTCTATCGCGAGGGACACACCCCCTGGGACAAAGGCGCGCCCGCTCCGCCCTTGCTCGAATGGCTCTCGGCGAATCCCGCGGCGATCCGGGGCCGCGTCCTCGTCCCGGGAAGCGGGCTCGGCCACGACGTGCGCGCCATCGCCGCCCTGCCCCAGGTGGAGGAGGTCGTCGGCCTCGACCTCTCCCCCACCGCCGTGGCCCAGGCTTCGGCGCTCCCGGGCACCGGAACCGAGAGCCATCGCCTCGGCGACTTCCTCGATCTCGCGCCCGAACATCGCGGTGTCTACGATTGGCTATGGGAGCACACCTGCTTCTGTGCGATCGAGCCGGACCGGCGCGAGGCCTACGTCGCCGCGGCCCACGCCGCGATCAAACCCGGCGGATACCTCCTGGCAGTCTTCTACCTGGATCCCTACGACGACGAACACCGCCCCGGCGAAGGGCCTCCCCACGGAACCAGCCTGGAGGAACTGGAGGACCGCTTCGCCGGATCGGGAGCCTTCGTCATCGAGGAAAGCTACGTCCCCCGGCGTGCCTATCCCGGACGCGAAGGCCTGGAGCGGGTGTTGAGGATGTCGAGGCGGTGATCCGGCAGCCTCACGGCCCATCCGGCAGGATCGGCCCGCCTCCGGCATCGACGGGATGGACCGCCCCCAGGCGCTTCAGCTCTTCCCTCATGCCCGCAGCCATCGCCTTGACTCTCTCCGGCTGCTCCCGGACCAGGTTCGCCTGCTCGCAGGGATCGTCCGCGAGATTGAAGAGCTGGTAGCGCTCGCCTCCGGATTGGGTCGCCCCGGTCTGCGTCGGCACCTCCGGCAGCGCGTGGTGAATCAGCTTCCAATCCCCGTCGCGCCAGACGGTGAAATAGTTGCTCCGATGGACGTGGGGATAGTGCATCAGGAACCGCTCGGGCCGTCCGGGATCCCTTTTCCCGGCAAGCAGCCGGTCGAGGGGAAGGCTGTCCACGGGATGGTCGCCGGGATCGGGCATGGCATCGACGAGGCCGAGCAAGGTGGGAAACAACCCGGTCACATCGGCCACCTGCCCCTGTATCGCCCCCGCCGCGACCGGCAGCTTTCTCTGCCATGGATTCTCCGGATCCGGCGCCGCCCACGCGGCGATGAAGGGCACGCGCATCCCGCCCTCGTAGTGCGAGCCTTTCTTCCCGCGGAGCGGCGCGGCGCAGGCGACTTCGTGCGGTTCGCCGAGCGGCGCGTCGGTGCCGTTGTCGCCGAGAAAGAGGACGAGCGTATTCTCCGCAATGCCCAGGGTGTGGAGCCGGGCGAGCAGGTCGCCGAGGCTTTTGTCCACTCCCTCGATCAGGGTCGCGAAAGCCTGCCAGGCGGGCGGCAGGCCGGAGTCCTCGTAGTGGGCGGCAAAGCGCGGATCGGATTCGAAGGGGGAATGCACCGCATAATGGGCGAAGTGGAGGAAGAAGGGCGCTCCATCGCCCGCCGCCCTTTCGACGAGCCGGTTGGCTTCGCGGGTGAGCGCTTCGGTGAGAAAGGTCTCCGTACCGTGGTAGGCCTCGAGACCGGGGACGGCGTTCTCCGTCCGTCTCCCCTCTCCCGCGTAGTTCCGTTCGCCGTAGTAGCTGCCGGGAGCGCCCACGGCACGCCCGGCGACGTTGCTTCCGAAACCGAGATTCGTGGGATCGGCCCCCTCGCTGCCTTCGGGACCGAAATGCGCCTTGCCGACATGGAGGGTGCGGTAGCCACGCTCGCGCAGACACGAGGCGAGGGTGGTGGCGCCCTTCCTCAATCCCTGCCAATTCCAATCGGGGGGTCCTTGCGGCCCGCGGTTGTCCTTCAAAGGATGGATCCAGTTGGTGGTGCGGTGCCTTGCCGCGTTCTGGCCGGTCAGGATCGAAATGCGCGTCGGCGAACAGACGCTCATGGCGTAGAATTGGCTGAAACGGGTTCCCTGCGCCGCGAGCCGCTCCATCGAGGGCGTCCGGTAGCGCTCGTTGAGGGGGTGGCGGACCGGATTTCCGTCCGCATCGACGAGAAAGGGCACGGAGCTGTCCATCACGCCCATGTCGTCGACGAGAAAGACGACGAGATTGGGCAGGTCGGCGCTGCCGGCGGAGGGCAGGAATCCGAAGGGGAGCAGGGCGAGGACAGAGCGGAGCAAGCGCATGGGAGGAACAGTCGGCATCTGGAACGAAAGGGGCCAGTCCATTAAGACATCTCTTCATGGAGGAGGCCATGCGGAAATGAGGCGGTCTCGGCAGTTGCTCCGAGACCGCCATGGCCTCCCGCCATGCCTCGCCCTCTTTCCGCCTGCTCGCGGGAAGCCGTCCCGACGCTCACATCCCCAGCCCTCTCTGCGGCGTGGTGAAGGCGCCCTCGACCACGTTCACCCTCGGCGTTTCGCCTTCTCTCAGCAGCACCTCGAGGATGTCGAACCGGAAAAGAAGCTCCGGATTGCCCAGTTCGCGCAGCCAGGCGTTCGCACCGCGGACGACGAGCTTCTCCTTGGCGCGATCGACCGCCCGGCCGGGATCTCCGAACTCGCCCCGCGTCCTCGTCTTCACCTCCCCGAAAACGAGGGTGTCGACATCCCGGTAGACCACGTCGACCTCGCCGCCGCCTACGGGCCGGTAGTTCCGGTAGAGCACCTTCCGCCCTGTGCGCCAGAGATGCTTGGCGGCGAGCCGTTCTCCCGCCCTCCCCACGAAGGCGTTCCATTCTCCGTCGCCCATCGTCTCCGGATCCGGCAGGGCCACGGCCCGGTCCAGTTCCCGGTCGATCCAGCGATGCCAAGCTTGAAGGAGAAGTCTCACATCCGGTCTCTCTCGAGCCGCGCGACGGGAGCGAAGCTGCGGCGGTGCAAGGGGCAGGGACCCAGCCGGCGCAGCGCGGCGAGATGCGCGGAGGTGCCGTAGCCTTTGTGCTGCTCGAATCCGTAGCCGGGAAACTGCGCCCCCGCGGAGACGAGGAGGCGATCCCTCTCCACCTTCGCGACGATGCTGGCGGCGGCGATGGAGAGGCTCAGCGAATCGCCTTTCACGAGGGCGTGGTGCTCCCCGGGGAATCCACGCACCGGCCGCCCATCGATCAGGGCGAAATCGGGTCTCGGATCGAGCTTCGCAAACGCCATGGCCATGGCCAGATGCGTGGCGCGGAGAATGTTGATGCGGTCGATCTCCTCGACCTCCACCGCGGCCGAGGCCCAGACGATGCGCGGGTCGGAGGTGATCTCCTCGTAGAGCGCCTCGCGGCGCCGTTCGCCGAGCTGTTTCGAATCGTTCAGCCAGGAATGCCTGTAGTCCTCGGGCAAGACGACCGCCGCGGCCATGACCGGCCCGGCGAGCGGTCCCCGCCCGGCTTCGTCGATGCCGGCGATGCGGCGATAGCCCTCCTCGCGCCAACGCAGTTCGTGGGTAAGATCCGGCATCGCCTCAATACTCGTTGACGCAGTCGATGAGCTGGCGGAACCGCCCCGCGAGGCCCCGCTTCTTCGTGCAGATCAGCCTCGGCAGCTCCTGCAGGTGGGGCTCGTCCGCCTCCTGCGGAAGCGCTTCGCTGGTGTGGTAGGCCCCTTCCTCGATCAGGTCGAGGAAATCCGCGTTGAGCCGTCCCAGCAGCTCCGGAGTCACGGGCCGCTGCAGGCGCATCACGAGCCGTTTCCCGACGTAGCGGTAGCTGTGGAAGTTGCGGTAGAATTTCACGATGTCCTCGACCGCCTCGTCGAGGTTGTCGGTGACCTTGAAAAGATGGAAGTCGTCGTCCGAGATCAGCCCGAGCCGATGGAGGTGGTCCTTCACGAAACGGAACCACGTCTTCCAATAGGTGCCGCCCCTCGCGTCGACGAGGACGATGGGCACGAGCTGCGCCTTGCCCGTCTGGATCAGGGTCATCACCTCGAAGAGTTCGTCCATCGTCCCGAAACCGCCGGGAAAGGCGGCGATGGCGTCGCTCTCCTTCACGAAGGCCAGCTTGCGGGTGAAGAAGTAGTTGAAGTTGATCAGCTTCTCGTCGCCCTGGATCGTCGGGTTCGCGCTCTGCTCGAAGGGCAGCTTGATGTTCAGCCCGAAGCTCCCGTCGCGGCCCGCCCCCTCCTGAGCCGCCTCCATGATCCCCGGCCCCGCGCCCGTGATCGTCATGAAGCCCGCCTCGCGCATCCGTTTGGCGAAGGCCACCGCCGCCTTGAACTCCGGCTCGCTCGGCTTCGTCCTCGCGCTGCCGAAGATGGAGAGCTTGCGCTCGTCCTCGTAGGGGCCGAAGACGAGGCTGGCCCGGCGCATCTCCTTGAGAGAGCGGCTGTAGAGCTTCATATCCCCTTGGGAGAGACAGTCCCGGCCCATCTTCAGGGCCGTCACGATCATCTCGCGGACGAGGTTGTTCGCCCGTCCGCAGGCCCAGTCGTCGACAAGACTTTTGATGCGCTCGTCGAAGAGGGCATCTCCCGTGGTTCCCGGCGCGCCGGAGAGTCCGAAAATACCACCCCCGGTGAAATCGCGGGGGTCTTTGCGAAGATGGGCTCGTTTGCTCATGGTGGCGGCGAGGGTAGCGGAGGATGCGGGCTTGCTCAATCCCGGAACGCCACTTTTCCGGTGGAATTCCAGAGCCCCCTTCCTGGCGGAAAGCAACGAATTTCCCCTTTTCCCCTGCCCCAATCCGTTGTTCATTCCCCGCCCATGCCCATTCCCCTCGACGATATCCGCATCTCCGGCACACGCCAGCTCATCCCTCCCGTCATTCTGATGGAGAAGCTGCCCGTGTCTCCCGCCGCCGAGGAAACCGTCGCCCGCGCGCGCCAGGAGATCGCCGACATCATCGTCGGAAAGGACGACCGGCTTCTCGCCGTCGTCGGCCCCTGCTCCATCCACGACCCCCAAGCCGCGCTCGAATACGCCGACCGTCTCGCCGAGCTGAAGGCCGAGGTCGCCGAGGACGTGCTCGTCATCATGCGCGTCTATTTTGAAAAGCCGCGCACCACCGTGGGATGGAAGGGCCTCATCAACGATCCGCACCTCGACGAGTCCTACGACATCAACGCCGGACTCGCCATCGCGCGGCAGCTTCTCCTCCAGATCGCCGAAAAGGGCCTCGCCGCGGGAACGGAGTTCCTCGACACGATCAGCCCCCAGTTCTACGCCGACCTCATCGCCTGGGGCGCGATCGGTGCACGCACCACCGAATGCCAGCTCCACCGCGAGCTCGCCTCGGGGCTTTCCATGCCCGTCGGCTTCAAGAACGGCACCAGCGGCAACTACCAGATCGCCATCGACGCGATCCAGGCGGCGCAACGACCGCACCGCTTCCTCTCCGTGACCAAGGCGGGCGACAGCGCCATCATCTCGACCAAGGGCAACGAGACCTGCCACCTCATCCTGCGCGGAGGCAGCGCCACCGGAACGAACTACGATCCCGAGAGCATCCGGGAGGTGCGGAAAGCGCTCGAAGGGAAAGGGCTCGAACCGGCCATCATGGTCGATTGCAGCCACGCCAACAGCGAGAAGGACCACCGCAACCAGCCCAAGGTCGCCGCTTCCCTCGCCGCCCAGATCGGCGGCGGAGACGCCTCCATCCGCGCCACGATGATCGAGAGCCATCTCAAGGAAGGCGCCCAACCCCTCGTGGCCGACCGCGCGGCGCTCGAATACGGCCTCAGCGTCACCGACGCCTGCGTCGGCTGGGAAACGACCGGGACGATGGTGCGCGACCTCGCCACCGCCGTTCGGAAACGCCGGGCCACCTATCTCGCCTGAGGCCGGTCCTCCGCCCGCTCTGAAAACCGAACACCGACAACCGCCGACTTCCATGAACCGCCGCCAGCTCCTCGCCGCCGCCACGGCGTCCACCGCCGCCGCCGTCCCCTTTGTCAAGGCCCGCGCCGCCACCCCGAAGCTGGCGGAGGGAGCCACGATCCTCTTTCAGGGCGACTCCATCACCGACGCCCGCCGCGACCGCAAGGAGGAGGGAAAGGCGAACGATCCCGCAATGCTGGGACGCGGCTATCCCTTCCACCTCGCCGGACAGATCCTCGCCGACCACGCCTCTCTCGGGCTCTCCATCTACAACCGCGGCATCTCCGGCAACAAGGTCCCCGATCTCGCGGCCCGCTGGCAGCAGGATTGCCTCGACCTCAAGCCTGCCCTGCTCAGCATCCTCATCGGAGTGAACGATCTCTGGCACAAGCTGGGCGGTCGCTACGACGGCACCCCCGAGAGCTATCGCGACGGCTACGCCACCCTCCTGCAGAAGACGCAGGAGGCTCTCCCCGACACCACCCTGGCCGTCTGCGAACCATTCGTGCTCCGTTGCGGAGCGGTGGACGACACCTGGTTCCCCGAATTCGAAACCCGCCGGGCCTTCGCCGCCGAAGTCGCGAAAGGCGCGGGCGCCATCTGGGTACCCTTCCAGGAGGCCTTCGACAAAGCCGTCGCCGCCGGCACCGAACCCGCCTACTGGGCCGCCGACGGCGTCCACCCCACCCAGGCCGGACACGGCTTGATGGCCAAAGTCTGGCGCGAGGCGGTGGGGATCTGATCCCCCCACGCTCCTTTCGGAGCGATCCGGATTCCTTTCCTCGAAAGATGTCGCCGGGGCGGGACGTAGACTGCCCGCATGATGCGACGACTCTCCTTCTGGGGCCTTCTTTCGATGCTTGTGGCCTTCCCCGGCCTCCTCCTCGTCTTTCTCTGCGACCGCCACATCGAGCGGTCGAGTTCAGGACGGCACACCGCCGACCTGAACGAATTGCCCCCTTTTCCCGTCGCCCTCGTCCTCGGCTGCTCCGCCACCGTGGGCGACGGCCGTCCAAACCTCTATTTCACCAAACGGATGGACGCCGCCGCGCGGATCTATCACGCCGGCAAATGCCGCCATCTGCTCGTCAGCGGAGACAATGGCCGACAGGGCTACGACGAACCCTCGAGAATGACCGATGCGCTCGTCGCACGGGGCGTTCCCGAACGCGCCATCACGAAGGACTATGCCGGCTTCGCCACGCTCGACTCCGTGCTTCGGGCCCGGGAGGTCTTCGGGCTCGACTCCTTCATCGTCGTCTCCCAAGCCTTCCACAACGAACGGGCCCTCCACATCGCCCGGCACCACGGCATCGAGGCCTGGGGATGGAATGCCGCCGACGTCTCCCTCCACAACGGCTTGAGGACGCGCCTCCGCGAGAAGCTCGCCCGGGTGAAGACGCTCTGCGATCTCCACCTGTTGGGAAGCGGACCGAAATACCTCGGCCCGAAGATCCCCCTCGTGGAGGCCGGTTGAGAATCCCGGGATCCTACTTCTTCTTCCTCAGGAAGGTCGGGACGTCGAGATCCTCGCCGTCCACGATCGTCGGATCGGTCTTCGCGAACCGGCCACGACCCGCGGCAGGCTCCAGTTGCAGCATTTCCTGCTGCTGTCTGGCCTCCTCGGAAGTGACGGACGGGTAGTCTTCGCCGGGAATCGACGGAGGACGAGTCGGAGGAATCGAGGCCGCCTCGAGGGGATCGCGCGTCTTGATCCGTCCGGTGCTTCCGCTGCCGACGACTCGGGTCAGGGTGATCTTCTGGGAAGTTTCGGTGATCGCTTCGATCCGGGCGGATTCCGTCGGCTCCGATCCCGGGATGGGCGGAGGAAGGGTCGCCCCGCCCTCGCCCGCCCCCATGGCACGGGCGATGGGATTCACATCCTCGTCGCGCTCGGAAGCGGGCGAACGATAGAGCGGCGGCAAGGGGTCCGGCGCATAGGCTGGAACTTCCGGCGATTCCTCGGGAAGCGCGTCCTCGTAATCGTCGAGCGGTTCGAAGACCGAAGCGTCGCCGTAGCTCGGGCTTTCCGTTTCGGCGGAATAGTCATTCTCTTCGGCGTAGTAGGCGGGAGCTTCCTCCACCTCCTCCACGGGGGCTTCCGGAGCCAAGGCGGGAGCCGGCGGGGACACGGCCTCGCTCGCCTCCACGGAGGAGCCGAGAGGAGCCATGCCCAAGCTGATCGAGGGAGCGGGAGCGGCCTCCTCCGCCTGCGCCGAACGCACGGCGGCAGCGGCGGGACCGGCGATGGAACTGATGATCGTCACCGTCAGGCTGTTGCCAAGGCGCTTGTCCGTTCCCGTGCCGAAGAGAATCTGCGTGCCCTGTCCGACGTGCTTGGAAATCTCCTCCATGACGAGCTGCACTTCGTAGAGCGTCATCGTGTCGCCCCCCGCGACCTGGACGAGCACGGAACGCGCCTCGTTGAGCAGCTTGCCGCGATCGAGGAGCGGGCATTTCAGCGCCTGCTCCAGCGCCTCGTGCGAGCGGTTGTCTCCCTTGGCGACACCGTAGCCGAAGAGGCAGCGGGAATCTTCGGCGTCGAGGGCGGAAAGAAGATCGTCCATTCCGATGCGGATGATGCCGGGGCGGAAGACCACGTTCATCGTCGCACGGATGCTCTGGCTGATGATCTTGTCGGCGGCGGCAAAGGCGGCGGCGACACCGTCCTTCGGCACGATGAGCTCGCCCATGCGGTCGTTGTCGAAGGTGATGACGGCGTTGGCGTAGCGGCTGATGGAGCCCAAGGCGTTCCTCGCCTGCTCCATGCGCCGCTCCCCCTCGAACTTGAAAGGCATCGTCGCGAAGACCACGAGGAAGACGCCTTCCTCGCGGGCGATGCGGCAGACTTCGGGCGCGGCCCCGGAGCCGGTGCCTCCGCCGAGGCCGACGCAGACGAAAACCATCTTGCTGCTGCGGACCGCCTTCCGGATCTCGTCGACAGCCTCGATCGCCGCCTGTTTCCCCAGCGAAGGATCTCCGCCCGCCCCCATTCCCTTCAGCAAAGTCGAGCCGAGCTGGATCTTGTGGCTCGAGACCGAAGTCGAAAGCGCCCGGATGTCGGTGTTGAGCGTGAGCAGCTCCGCATCGTCGCTGCCCTCCAACGCCATTCGGTCGAGGACGTTGGCGCCGGCTCCGCCAATTCCAATCACTTTTATGCCGAATTCCGATGTGTCGGAAAATTCGCCCTGTTCCGCTTGGTTGTACTCAATCATGGGGTTCCCTTGATTTTGCTTGAACGGACGGGAATGTCAACGATTTAGAAGTAAAGCGACTTTCAGCGTCCTGCTCCGAAGATTTTCTCGAGCTTCTCGCCCAATTTGCTCAGGGCTCCGCGTTTCGGCTTTTGCTCGTCAAGGAGTTGCGCGTAGCGGATCAATCCGACCGGCGTGGCGTATTGGGGATTTTCAAAGAGGGCGGAGGGACCGGACATCGTGGCCGAGCCTGCTTTTTGTACGGGAATTCCGAAAATTTCCTCCGTCACTTCGCCGATCCCCTTCATCAGACTGGAGCCGCCGGTGAGAAAGATCCCCTTTCCCAGCCTGCTCAGATATCCCTGCTTGGCGAGCGGTTCGTGGACGACCGTCAGCAGTTCGGTGACGCGGGCGTTCATGATCTGGTTGAGCAGTTCCTGGCTCACCTTTTTCCCCGATTCGCCCTCGACCGGGATCTCCACGTCGACCATCCCGCGCAGCGAGGCGCTCCCGTGGGCGACCTTCAGCTTTTCGGCGCGGGCCAGCGGGATCTTCAGGACGAGAGCGATGTCGTTGGTGATGTGGTCGCCCCCGATGGGCACGCAGCCCGACGCGACCACGGCCCCGTCGACGAAGCAGATGTAGTCCGTGGTCCCCCCGCCGATGTCGATGAGGAGAGCCCCCTCGTTCTTGGCCTCGCGGTTCAGGACCACCTGCGCCGCCGCCACCGGGGAGAAGACGATGTCCTCGACCTCCAGCGGGACTTCGCGGACGCATTTGATCGCGTTCTGGATCCGCGTCTTCACCCCGTGGATGATGTGATAGTCGGCCTCCAGCTTCTGGCCCAGCATCCCCACGGGATTCGGGATCTTGTCCTGCCCGTCGATGTAGTAGTGCTGGATGATGGAATGGATGTAGCCGTTCTCCTTCGGCAAGGGTACGTCGCGGGCGATCTTCTTCACTTCCTCGAGGTCCTCGCCCGTGATCTCCATCTGCTCGTCGGCGACGCGGATCGTGCCGCGGTTGTTCAGACTCTGGATATGCGAACCGGTCACCGCGAGGAAAACCGTGTTCACCTCCACGTCGCTGCGCTCCTCGGCCCGCATCAGCGCGTCGTGCAGGCAGGTCTGCACCGTCTCGGGATCGACGATCTCCCCTTTCCGCACGCCGGCGGAGGGATGCTGCCCCACGCCGAGAATCTTGATCGCCCCGTCGCCGCGGACTTCGCCGACGACCATGCAGACCTTGGAGGTTCCGATTTCCAAGCCGACGTAGATGTTCGACGATGCCATGCGCAATTCCCTGAAGAAAATTCGGAGTTCCTGACAGCTTACCCACCCCTCAAAATGGAACGCAAGTGTTTTTCCTGCTCGGAAAGCTCGGCGTGGGCCGCCACCGGCCCCGGCGTTTCAGGCGCAGCGGCCGCCGCCGGCGGGGTGGAAGGCGATGTCTCCGCCGCGGCGAAGGTCACGGGAATGTTCTTCACCGCGGCGACGTTCACCGTCGCGAGAGCGCGGCCCGACGAAGCCACGCGGTCGAGGATGAGAGCGAGATCGTCGAGCCCGCGATCGTAGTCGTAGATCCCGAAATTGACTTTCAAACCGCTCGCGTAGTCGCACTCCACCGCCCACTCGTCGCGAACCCTCACTTCCCGCACCGTCAGCCCTTGCGCGAGGAAACGCTTGTCGCTGCCGAGGATCAGCTTCAACCCGGCCAGAACCCCGTCGGCCTCGACCTTCGCCCCCTCGACCGGCTCGGGCATCGTGTAGCACTCCACCACCGGAAGCGATTTCATCCCGTCGTTCAGATCGAGGCAGCGGAAGAGATGCCCCTCCTCGTCGAGAAGGAAACCGCGCTCCATGTCCCAAGGGCGGATCCCCAAGGGGGGCGCCGAGAGCCATGCCACGGGAATGCGCTCGCGCACGACGAGGTGGAGCCGATCCGGCAGCTCGCGGGTCACCGTCGCCTTCTCGACCTGGGGGAGCGTCGCCACCTGCTCCTGAATCTGCTCGAGGTCGAGATCCATCAGATTCATCCCCGCGGCGACATTGGCGATCTCGGCGAGGCGGGCGACGCTGAGCACGCCGTCGGTGCGGACCTGAAGGCTCTTGAGGATGAATTCCTCGTTCTGGAAGAAGACCTTGCCGTAGCCCCAATGCGCCGTCAGCGGAATGCTGACCGAAAGACAGGCGAGGGCGGCCACCTTGGCCACCAGAAGACGACGCCGGATGCGCTTGCGCGGACTGACTTTCACCGGGGTGGACTCGTCTTCGAAACGGAACCAATCCGTCTCGTCGTCGATCCGGCGGCGGGAAAAAAGCGATTTAAAACGGAACTTTCGCGTGTTGCCCCTCTTCGATTTCTTTCGCATTAGCTAAACTTTAGCGAAAGTTCAATAATTTTCAAACAAAGACTGGGGTAATCCATCCCGATCGCCGCCGCCGCTTTTGGAAGAAGGCTGCTCGGCGTCATCCCGGGGATCGTGTTGACCTCGAGGACGAAGGGGGTCGAGTCCGATTCGCGCAGGAGCACGTCGACGCGCGAGTAGACCTCGATCCCGAGGGCGCGATGGGCTTTGAGCGATTCCGCCTGGACCGCTTCGGTGACCGATTCGGGGAGATCGGCGGGGCAGTAGTAGTCCGTCCCCCCCTGCCCCGTCATCCAGGGATACTTGTTCGAGATGTCGTAGAAGCCCGAACGGGGCCGGATATCGATCACGGGCAGGACCTCGTCGCCGACGATGCCGATGGTCAGCTCCTTCCCCGCGATCAGCTCCTCGACGAGAAGATCGTCGGAGTACCTCGCCGCATCCGAGAAGGCGGCTGGCCACGCTTCCACCGACCGGACGAGATGGACCCCGACGCTCGACCCCTCGCGAGGAGGCTTCACCACGCAGGGAATCCCGATGGACGCGGGAGGCTGGTCGGTGCGGGAGGCATGGATCACTTCCGAAGCCGGAGTGATGACACCCGCGTCGAGGAAACGCCCTTTGCTGAGGACCTTGTCGAAGGCCGTCTCCGAACTGAGGCGCCTCGCCCCCGTGTAGGGAATGCCGCGGCGCTCCATCTCCGCCTGGAGCTGGCCATCCTCGCCGAAGGTGCCATGGATGACGTTGAAGGCGAGATCCGTCCCGGCGGGCAGGTCGAAGCCGGGACCTCGCACATCGACGAGCGTCACCTTTCCCACCCGGCCCTCCAAGGCTTCGGCCACTCCCTTCGCCGAGGCGAGGGAGACTTCGCGTTCCGATCCGGGACCGCCCGCGAGGACGGCGATGTGCAGGGTGTCGATGGAGGTGGTCATGGGAAATGGAAAAACGATCGGGAAAAGGCGGGGGGATTGGCGAACCACGCTGGAAGCTCGGGTTCAGCTCCAGATACTTCGTCTCTAGCTTCCATTTTTCATCAAACCCGCCGCTTCACCGCAATAATGCGGCATTCCAGCATATCGGGAGCGCGACAGGAGCCATGCCGTCAACAGACCGGCGGCAATGGCGGAAACAGCCTCCGCCCAAGCTGAACCGGCCGCAGCCATCCAGAGCGCAACGATGCTGCCTATGCCCAAAGCGAGCCAGGCAACGACTCCCCGCGCAGCCGGCGCGACGAAGAAGCCGGCCACGACCACCAGCACCCCAGCCAAGCCAGTGCCGAAACAAACGATGGCCTTCTCTACGGAGTTCCACCACGGAGCCATGCACATGCCGGACTCCATCTGATCCGCCGGACAGAGAGACTCGGCCCCACTGAGGATCAAAAGGCCGATAAAGAAGGCGACGTGCCAAGCCGCGATGCAAGCGACCGGCATCAATACCCATCGAATCACTTTCATTATTTGCCTCCAGCAGGTTGTGTCGCTGAGCAGAGGTTCTCAAACCGGCTCGTCCTGTCCGATGATCTGCACCTCGGTCTCCAGCTCGATTCCCCGCTCCTTCAGGGCCACGGCCTTGATCTCGGCGATCAGGTCGAGCACCTCGCGTGCGCTCGCGCCGCCTTCGTTGACGATGAAGTTTCCGTGCACTTCGCTGACCCGGGCGGCCCCGACGGCTCGGTTCTTCAGCCCCATCTCGTCGACGAGCTGCCCCGCCCCGACGGGACCGGGGTTCTTGAAGACGCAGCCGGCGCTGGCGGCGATGGGCTGGGAGCTTTTCCGCTTCTCCTTCGAGGCGGCGAGACGCGAGGCGATCTCCTCGTCCGGCGCGGGCATCCCCTTGAACACGGCGGAGACGGCGACATTGTGGGCGAGCTCGGGAACATGGCGGTAGTAGTGCCGGATCTCGCCCACGGGCTTCTCGAAGACGTTTCCCTCGGCATCGGCCATACGCACGCTGACGACCTGGTCGAAGGTCTCGCGCCCCATCGCGCCGGCGTTCATCCGCAGACTGCCGCCGACGTTGCCGGGGATCCCCTCCATCCACTCGAAGCCGCCGAGTCCGGCCGACTGCGCAGCGGCGGCGAGGGCCTTGTACTTCACCCCGGCCCCGGCCCGGATGGTGTCGCCCTCGACATGGAGCGCCGAGAACTCGCCCCGCACCGGATGGACGACGACGCCGGGAATGCCGCCGTCGCGCACGAGCAGATTCGACCCGCGTCCGACGACGCGTAAGGGAATGCCACCGTCGGCGCAGTGGCGCGCGATCCGGGCGAGCCCCTCGACCGTGGTCGGCTCGATCCAGAACTGGGCCGGGCCACCCACCTTCATCGTGGTGTGGCGGCGCATCGGCTCGTAGAGCTTCAGCACTCCGTCCGGCTCGGCGAGAATGTCGCGGAGACGGTCGAGGGTGGCGAGATCCTTGGCGAGGCGCGTTCCGACCTCGTGGATGTTCCCCGCCCCGAGGGTGATGAGCCAGTCCCCCGGCTCGAGCTTCTGTCCCACCGCGAGATGGAGGGTGGAGAGGTCGGGGTGGAAGATCACCTTCTCCACCTCGCCACGCTCGAGCACGGCATCGACGATGGTCTGCCCGGAAACGCCGGGAATGGGCGGCTCGCTCGCGGCGTAGACGTCGATGACCCACAGCTCGTCGACGCCCTCGAAGCAGCTCCCGAACTCGTCGCGGAGCAGTTGCGTGCGGGTGTAGCGGTGCGGCTGGAAAAGAGCGATGAGCCGTCCCGCATGCTGCGAACGCGCCGTCTGGATCGTCGCCGCGATCTCGGAGGGATGGTGTCCGTAGTCGTCGACGATGGTGACCCGTTCGCTGTGGCGCTTCAGCTCGAAACGCCGCTTCGCCCCGCGGAAGGAGCCGAGGGCCTCGTCGATGCGGTCGAAGGCGACGCCCAACTCGAGGGCGAGAGCGATGACCGCGAGGGAGTTGAGCACGTTGTGCCGCCCCGGAATGCCGAGGCGGACGCGGCCGATCTCCTCGCCGCGCCGGAGCACGGTGAACTCCGTCCCCGCTCCACGGGGCGAGAGATCGCAGGCGGAGAGGTCGTGGTCGCGGCTCCAGCCGTAGGAGATGGCGTTGGCCCGGTCCTGGCAGACTCGCCGCGCCTGGGGGTCCTCGCCGCAATAGACGATCCTGCCCCCGGTCTGGTCGCAGAAACGGCCGAAGACGGCGCAGATGGCGTCGATGTCCTTGTAGAAATCGAGGTGCTCGGCCTCGACGTTGAGGAGGATGGCGTGCTCGGGATGGAAATTGACGAGGGTGCCGTCGCTCTCGTCTCCCTCCGCCACGAAATGCTCGCCGCCCTCGTCCCAGTTCGCATTGGTCCCGAGGATGGGAATCTCCGCACCGACGTAGTGCGAGGGCGACTTGCCGCCCACCCGCAGGACGTGCGCGGCAAGGGAGGAGGTGGTGGTCTTTCCGTGGGTGCCGGCGACGACGACGCCCTTTTTCCCCAGCATGATCGCCGACAGGGCCTCGGCCCGCCGCAGCAGCGGGATGCCTCGCTTCACCGCCTCGTCGTAGGAGGCGTTGCCCGGCTTGATCGCGCTGGAGTAGATGACCACATCCGTCCCGACGACGGCCTCGGCGCAATGGGGACTGGAAAAGGCGAGACCCGCCTTCTCGAGCCGCTCGGTCTCGCGGGAGGTGACCTTGTCCGAACCGGAAACACGATGCCCGAGACCGAGCAGCAGCGAGGCGAGGCCGCTCATCCCCGAGCCGGCCACGCCGATGAGGTGGACGCGGAGAGGTTCGTCGCGCTTCACAAAGCGCTCGCCCCAGGTTTTGCAGAGGTCGCTCATGGATTTAGAAGGCCGTGTCCTGTTCGTGAGAAATTTGCGGGCAGACGCTCTCTTGCATCTCCCTTTCGGGTTCCCGTAGCGACGTTGGAGAGAACTCCGGCGGCCGTGCCTTCGGGCTCGGGCGAAGAGAAATTCTCGCGAGTCTCTCTACAAGAGGTGCGTTCCAACTTCATCTCCGTTTCACTTCAGACTCGTCCCAATCACCTCGCAGACCCGTTCCGAGGCATCGGGAACGGCGAGCCTTCCGGCAGCGGCCTTCATTTCGGCAAGTCGCTGCCCATCAGAAACCAACGACAGAATTTTCCCGGAAAAGTTGTCTTCATTCAAACTTGCCTGAGGCCACAGTTCGGCGGCACCCGGCACGGAAAAGATCTCCGCGTTCGCCGTCTGATGGTCGTCGGCCGCAAAGGGATACGGAATCAGGACCGAAGGTATTTCATAATATCCCAGCTCCGTCAGGGTCGAGGCGCCGGAACGGCAGACCGCCAGATCGGCGGCGGCGAGAGCGTATTGCATCTCGGCGCAGAAAGGCCGCAGCGCTCCCGCCCTGGGATGGGCTTCGTAGGCCGGACGGACGAGATCGTAGTCGCCGGGTCCGCTGATGTGCAGCACCTGGATCCCGGCATCGGCGAACTGCGGCAACCCCGCCGCAACGAGTTCGTTGACCCGCCGAGCGCCCTGGCTGCCGCCCATGACCATCACGGTCCTCTTCCCGGGATCGAGACCGAAGTAGGAAATCCCCTCCTCCCTCGTCGGGCGTTTCGCCACGGAGGGGCGCAAGGGCGTGCCGACGACCTCGACCCGCTTGCCCGATCCGAAGAGCGGAGCGCAACGCCCGAAGCCGACGAGCACCGCGAGGGAGAACTTCGCGTTGAGCCGGTTCGCCTTGCCCGGGATGGCGTTCGATTCGTGGATGAAGGTCGGCAGTCCCATCCACTTCCCCGCCGCGAGCGGCGCGGTCGAAGTGAACCCTCCCATCCCGAGAACGGCGTGCGCCCCGAATTCCCGCAGGAGCCGGCGGCAATCCCCGAAGGAGCGCAGGAAACCGAGGACGAAGCCCGGCATCTTCACCGAGAGCAGCCGCGGCATGGCGATGGAGGGCATGCGCTCGAAGCGGAGATGGCCGTACCCCTCCGTCGCCAGGGTGTCGATCTGCTTCTCCGAGATCAGCAGCAGCGCTTCGCCGCCTCCCGCCGTCCACGCTTCGGCCACGGCGATGCCCGGGAAGAGGTGCCCCCCGGTTCCTCCGCACGCGATGACGAGACCTTTCCCGGAATTATTTAACATTTGGAAAATATCAGATCTTGCGTGATTTTGGAACCGTTTCAACCACCGATCCGGCACAAGGACGATTTTTTCCACCCCTCGCCAGGGTTTCCTGCAACTCGTGAGAATTTCGCCGACCGGCCGTGACGTCTCCGAAGAGGCTTCTTGCGGATCTCCCTCCCGCCTTCACACCACCACGCGCAGGGCCGAGGGCAGCACCCGGATCATCTGCGGCGTCTTCGCGATGACGTCGCCATCGACCTGGATGTCGAGGACCGGCTCGGTGCGGATCTCGACCGTCTCCACCGACCACTGCGGTGCCGCCGAGGAGACGTCGAGAGCGGGGAACTCGTCCTTGATGAGACGGTCCAATCCGGTCATCTTTCCGGCGAGCTGCACGATGCCCTCGATGCTGGCCCGCTTCAGCAGGAAGACATCCAGCTTTCCGTCGCAGACGTCGACCGAGGGCGCGAGGGTGAGCCGCCCGACCCCGACCGTGCCCGCATTGGCGACGACGCAGGCCACTCCGGAGGCCTGGACGACCTCCTTCCCGTCGAGAACGAGTTCATAGTCCGCCTCGGGCACCTCCTGCAATTGCTTGATCGCCGACCAGACGTAGGCCCATTTTCCAAACTGGTCCTTCAGCTCGCGGGTGGCATCCTGCACCACGCCGACCTCGATGCCGCAGCCGATGCGGAGAAGGAAGGGGTGCTCCCCCATCATCCCGACGTCGATGCGGCGGGTGAAGAACTCCTCCCCGCAGACGAGGTCGCAGGCTTTCTCGAGCTGGGTCGGGAGGCGGAGCTCCGAGGCGACGAGATTGCCCGTGCCGCCACCGAGGATCAGCATGGGGACATCGCTGCCGAGCAACCCGGCCGCCACCTCCATCACCGTGCCGTCCCCGCCGTAGACCGCGACGACTCCGGCCCCCTCCTCCACCGCACGGCGGGCGAAGGCGGCCCCGTCCCCGGTACCATGCGTGATCGAGATGTCCCAATGGATCCCCGCGTCGCGGAAGGCCTGGTTCAGAATCGCGAGCAGAGGGATACGGCGCGAGAGCGCCGGATTCACGATCACGCGAACCGACTTCGGCTTTTCATGTCTCTCCGTATCGCCGGATTTTCCTGCCATCCTGTGGAACAATAGGCTCCGATTGCGAACTCGTCACATGGATTGTCGAACCCCTGCCCCAGTCCGCCCGCTCCCTCCTCGGAAAGGCGTGACAAGATTGTCACCGGGGAGGGCTTTCCATTCGGGGATGTCACTTGACATTGCCCGCATCCAACCCGCCTCCGCGCCATGCCAACCATCCTGATCGTCGACGACGAAGACGACATCCGAGAACTCATCGCGGTGAATCTCCGCCGCGAGGAGGACTACAAGCTTCTCGAAGCCGCCAACGGACTCGAGGCCCTGCAGCAGGCCAAATCGGGCCGTCCCGATCTCATCGTCCTCGATCTCATGCTTCCCGAAATGGACGGTCTGACCGTCTACCGCAATCTGCGCGAGGATCCCCGCACCAAATCGATTCCGGTGATCATGCTCACGGCACGCGGCCGGCTCGAGGAAAAGATCGCCGGCCTGGAGCTGGGGGCCGACGACTACATGCCCAAGCCGTTCTCCCCGAGGGAGCTGATGCTGCGCGTGCGCAACCTCCTCCGCCGCACCAACCCCAACCAGGGCGGCAGCGTCGTCGAGTCGGGCCCCTTCAGCCTCGACAAGAACGCCCTCAAGCTGCATCTGGAGGGCAAGGCCATCGAATTGACCGCGACGGAGTTCAAGCTGCTCCTCAGCATGATCGAATCGCCCGGCATCACCCAGGAGCGCGGAGACCTCCTCAAGAAGGTGTGGGGCTACAGCGATCTCATCCAGACCCGCACCCTCGACACGCACATCAAGCGCCTCCGCGAGAAGCTCGGCGAACACGGGAATTCGATAGAAACCGTCCGAGGCATCGGCTATCGTTTCCAGGAAACCTGAATCGGCCACTCTCGACCCCGGACCGCCGTGGACGCCCCTCTCCCCTTTCTAGTCGCCGCGGCTCTCGCGCTCTGGTTCGGCTTCCGCTATTTCCATCTGAGACGCGGCGTCGCCGCGCTCTCCCGCTCCCTTCTCGCCTCCCCCGGAGACGCCCCCGTCCCCCTCCCCGGCGTGCCCGGCCGCACCCTCGCCCGGCTCCGCCGGGCCATCGGCGACACCGTGGCCGAGGCCGCCTTGGTCCGCGATTCCGAGCGAAAGCAGCGGGAGTTTCAAGAGGCGCTCCTCAACGAGATCAAGGACGCCATCTTCATCCTCGACCACAACCGCGAGATCCGCTTCGCCAACGAAGCCGCCCGCCTCCTCTTCCCAAGCGACCAGCCCTACCAGTCGCGGGCGCTCTACGACGTCTGCCGCGACCACCGCGTCTACGACACCCTCGATCTCGCCGAAGAGATCGGCGCGAAGGTCTCCGACCACATCGCCTTGCGCGTGCGCGACGGAAACAAGGACCGGCTCCGCGAAATCATCCTCCTCGTCGAGGCCGAACCCCTCTCCTTCGGCCAAGGGAGCGGCCCCGGCGGCTCGTGGATCCTGATGAAGGACATCACCGCCCAGCTCGAGACGGAGCAGATCCGCCGAGATTTCGTCGCCAACGCGTCCCACGAGCTGCGCACTCCGCTCTCCATCATCAACGGCTACCTCGAGACCATGGACGACGAGGACGCCGGTCTCGGCCAGGACGCCCTCCGCCGCGCCGTCCGCACGATGCGCAAGCACGGCGAACGGATCGCCCGCGTCGTCGAGGACATGCTGACGATCTCGAAGCTCGAGAGCGCTTCCGACCTCCTCTCCCACGAGCCCTTCGACCTGCGCCACTCCGTCGAGGACATCATCGGCCAACTCCAACCCATCATCGAGTCCCACCACGCCCGCGTCCGCGTGGAAGCCTCCTCGGAGACCTCCTGGATCCTCGTCGGAGACCGCTTCTACTGGGACCAGATCTTCTTCAACCTCATCGAGAACGCCCTGAAGCAGAACGCCGAACCCGGACTGAAGATCGTCGTCCGCTTCGCCCTCGTCGACGGACGCTACCTCATCACCGTCAGCGACGACGGCATCGGCATCCCCGCCGCCGACATCCCCCTGGTCTTCAAACGCTTCTACCGGGTGCAGAAGCACCACGCCCAGAACCAGGTCAAGGGAACCGGCCTCGGCCTCTCCATCGTCAAGCGCGCCGTCGAGGCCCATCACGGGCGCATCGAAGTCGAGAGCCTCCCCGGCGTGAAGACCGTCTTCACCATCACCGTGCCCCAGAGCGATGTCCGGGTGCCCGACAGCCCCGTGGAAAGGGGTGGGACGGAAGGGTAAGGCGGACATTCCCCCTGTTCCGTGGCCGGAGCTCAAGGGACGACCGAAGCTGCCGGCCTTGCCGGACGAGCGCGGCAGCGCTGGAGGGGCACGCTCCCGCATGCCCGCCGATGCCTATGGGCAGGTCCGACGCGGGAGCGTGCCCCTCCATCTCACTCCCTCCGCGCCGCCATCAGGCGCATCACGTAGTAGAGCAACTGCCCGATCGAGGCGATCGCCGCGACGGTGTAGGTCATCGCCGCCCAGAAGAGGGCGTTCTTCGCCCTGCCGTGCTCAAGACCGCCCATGATGCGGGACTGGTCGAGCCAGGCGAGGGCCCGACGGCTCGCGTCGAACTCGACCGGCAGGGTGACGATGGAGAAGAGCGTCGTCGAGGCGAACAGGATCACCCCGATCCAGAGCACGGTCGTGTTGCCCGAGGCGGCAAGGACGAGACCGATGAGGAGCAGGTACTGGACGAAGCGGCTCGCGATGTTCACCACCGGCACGAGGGCCGAGCGCATCTTGAGGGCGGCGTAGGCGGTGGCGTGCTGCACGGCGTGGCCGCACTCGTGCGCAGCGACCGCGGCGGCGGCGACGTTCGCCTCATGGTAGACGACCTCGCTGAGATTCACCGTCTTCTGCAGCGGATTGTAGTGGTCGGTGAGTTGTCCGGGCGTCGAGATGATCCGCACATCGTGGATGCCGTTGTCGCTCAGCATTTTCTCGGCGACCTGGGCCCCCGTCATGCGGATGGGCATCTGCGAATATTGGCGAAAACGTCGCTGCAGGGTCGCGCCAACCAGCCAGCTGGCGAGCATGGCCCCGCCGGTGAGCAGCAGATAGATTGGATCGAAATTGGGAAGAGCGGGAGCAGCGGTCTGGGCCAGCAAGTCGGTCATGGGCACGAAGAAATGGATGGTCTCGCATCGATACGACACCCGGCCGGCTCCGACATTCAAATTTTTCTCCGCCCGCGCCTCAACGGATCACGAGAGGACGCTCCGTCCAGCCACGACGCCCACCCTCGTAGTCGATCCATCGCTGTGCCTCCTCGGCGCTGGGAAAGCCCGCGTCGGTCACAACCACGTTCATCCCGGTGCCTGGGGAGACATAGACGGTGGTCGGAATTCCCGCCCCGTCCAGCATCGCGGAGAGCTCGTCGGCACTGGCGATGCGACGGAAGGATCCGAACTGGACCCGATAGGGAGCGCTGGGCGAAGCCGGAGGAAGCGCTGCGGGCACCACCGCCACAGGTGGAAAAACCGCCGTTCCGGGAAGGGTGCCCGGAACGGGAACATTCCCCGCCGCACTGGGCATCGCGAGCAAGGATGTGGCGGGAAGGGCCGGAGCCTCCGCCTGCGGAACCGGAAATGGCGAGGGATAGACCGGCGCCGGAACGGCGGGCTTCGACGCGAAAAGTCCGCCTCCCTTGCCCAGCCGCGAGAAGAGACCGCCTTCGGCCGGAGCGGTCGGCGGGGCATACTGAGAGGAGGGAATGCCGTAGCGGAGTGGAGCGGCTGGCGAAGTCGGAACCGCCGCCGACGCCTCCTTGTTGCCGAAGAGACCCGCCAAGGGCTTGAACTTCCGATCCGACGGCACCTCTGCAGGAGCCGACAGGACCAGCATCGATCCCGGAGCCGTCGCGTTCGGAGCCAGCCCCAAGGCTTCGGCCGCCGCCCGCGAGACGACAGCGAGACGCCCATCCTTCGGTTTACGGTCGTTCACGAGCACATCGACCATGCGCCCGGTTTCGAAATTCGCGACGCGAATCCACGTTCCGAAGGGCAAGGTGGCATGGGCGGCGGTCATTGCCCTACCGTCGTAGGGAGCGCCGCTCGCCGTGGCATTTCCCTGATGGAGATCGGCATAGACACCAACCGGCCCGGAATCGGACGTCTGCGAACGGAGGCCGGGCACGAGAACGGAAAGGAGAACGGAAACGTAGGTGGCCGTGCGCATCGTCATTTCAGTTCAAAAAGCACCATAAAGTTAAAATAAATTAATATTTAGACAAATTTAATTTTTTGAAATTTAATAAATTTTAATTCTAAGGCGCAAGCATCACCTTCCTCTGTAAACCTACCGCGCCCCTGCACTTGACTTGGAACGCTCCCTTTTGACACAACAGGGTATGATGATCCTCCGTCCCACCCTCTTCGGTCTCGCGGTCCTTCTCGCCTCCGCACTCCTCCGCGGCGAAACCATCGAACATGCCGGGACGACCTTCTGGATCCATCGGGTCGATCCGAAGGCGACCAAGATCGAACTCTTCCTTCCCGACAAGGTGGGCGAACCGAACACCTTCCCGAAGCTGGAGGCCCGGCTCGCGGCGGAGGGACGCCGCCTCGTCTTCGCGATGAACTCGGGCATCTTCGAGGGGAACTTCCGCCCCACCGGGCTCCATGTCGCCGCAGGCAAGACGGTCGCGAAACTCAACCTCGACGACTACGCAAAGCGTAGCCCGGACGACCTTACGCCGAATTTCTTCCTGAAACCGAACGGCGTCTTTTTCCTCCGCCCCGACGGTAGCCCCGCCGTGGTCGAATCGGGAAAATACGCCTCCCTCGGGGAGCGTCCCCTGCTCGCGACACAGTCGGGACCGCTTCTCGTCGATGCCGGGCGCATCCATCCGGCTCTGAATCCGGATTCGACCAGCAAACGCTACCGCAACGGCGTCGGCGTGACGAAGGAGGGACAGGTCGTCTTCGCCTGCACCGTCCGCGAACGCGACCAGGGCATGAGCAACCTCTACCGCTTCGCGGAACTTTTCCGCGACCGTCTCGCCTGCCCCGACGCCCTCTATCTCGACGGCGACATCTCCTACATCCATCTCCGGGGGCTCACCGGCCCGGTCGAGGAGACGAACTGGTTCGCCGGCATCCTCGCCATCACGGAAGAGGCCGAATGACGTCGCACGAGGACCGTCCTCGCGATGCATGTTTGCGGTTGCCCACCTGACTCTGGCGGGAGGACTTCCGAAGTTCGGCTGAAATCAGGGGGAGGATTGGCGTTGCCCACCTCTTCAGACAGCGGTAGGGCCTTACGGCCCGCGCGGCCAACCGGACTTCCAAATCGACGCTCCTTTCCTGACCGGGCCGGTCAGGACTCCCCCCGAACCCCCGAACGGTGCGCAGGGATGGGGCTTGTTGGGAGCCCCCCTCAGGCGCATAGGCTCACGCCTCCTGCGCGCCCCGGATTCCACCGGACTCCAACCTGCGATCCCGGTCGTAGATCCATCCGTTCGCGGGACGCAGGAGCTGCACGAAGAGGATCGTGGTGAGGAGGAACTCCCGCAGCTCGCCTCGCTTGCCCGTCCCCACCGCGACCTCGGTGAGGAGCAGCACGGCGATCCAGACGACGATGTGCCAGGTGCGCGGCAGCGGCACGCCGAGCCGGTCGATGCGGGCGGCCCAGACGGGGCTCCGGCGATGAAGCGCCGGAACCACGAGCAGGTAGACGAGCAGGACCACGCCGAGCAGCTTGCTGAAGACCAGCTTGTTGATGCTGTGCCCGCCGATGACGAGATTGTGGAGGTTCATCTCGCTCTGCTTGTTCCGTTCCGCGAGCCATTCGGGCGTCTCCACCGAGAAGATCCGCTGCCCCCACGAAATTTCCTCCCCGGCCCCGAAGAGGAAGACCGCGGCGGCCATGACGGTGACGAATAGAAAGAGCGGCGTCCGCATGCGGCGGAGCTGCCACGCCCGTCCCAGCATCAGCACAGCGCTCGCGACGAGGGCGACGACGGTGAGCCACTCGACGAATCCATCCTCGACCACGAAGGTCTCGGTGAAGTAGGTCGGCGCGGCATGGGAGAGGACGGTGCCGGCGACCGCGACGACCGCGGCGAAGACGAGGAGGATTTTTTCGAGAAGGCTCATGGTCCGCCCAGTGAAGCGTCGTCCGCCCCGCTCCGCAACCGCCGATGCGGGCTCGCCGCCCAGCGGACGAGGATCGCCAAGGAAACGACCACGGAAGGAAGATCGATGAGGCAGTCCCAGAGATTCGCCGACTCGTGAAGACGAAGCCCGTAGAGAAAGAGGCCGAAGGCGACGCCTGCCGCCGCCACGGGAAACCCGCGCCAAAGGTAGAAGCCTGCGAGCAGCAGGGCCGCACCCGGCAGGGCGAAGCCCCCGAAATCGGCGTTGTAGAAATCGGGAGCACCGGGCACTCCGAGGGAAGCCGGATAGATCAGCGTCGCTCCAATCGCGGCAGGCCAGGCAAGGGCGCGGTCCTCTCCATCGGAAAGCAGGGACTTCCCCCAGGCCGAGCGCAGCAGGAGATGGGCGAGCAAGACCCAGCCGAGCGCCGAGAGATCCCCGAGGAGCGCCCGGGTGTGGAACGCGGGATTCCATTCCCCCGGCAGTGCGGAGAGGGCCGCGCCAAGGGCGAGGCCGAGCAACCCGCCACGCCGCGAGCCGCCCGAAAGCCGGGTCCCCGTCCAGGCGAGTACGGCCACGAGGAGCAGAATGTGCGCGGTTTCGGACACCACGATCATCGCGCCCCTCCCTTCGGCAGCCGGTCCTGGCCGATGCTCCAATGCCGGATCTCGCGACGGTTCCAGGTGTAGAGGAGGTGAACGACACCTGCACGATCGGCCATCAGCCAGGGATAGGAGTATTCGAGGAACTTGAAGTCTTGCTCGTCCTCTTCCCGCTCCTCGGTGTCGATGGCCAGGATCTGCTCCCACGGCCCCTCTGGCCCGGGAGCGCGGAGGAGCACGAGATTCGACCGGGAGACGGGATCGGGATTCGCCGCGAGAAGAAAGTCGCCGTCGGCGAGGCGCAGCGCGCTGAGGCCCGAGTCGGGATTCGGAACATCGATCGGAGCGGGGACGCTCCATCCCGATCCGTCGCCTCGGCTGAGGAAGATCTTCGCCTCCTTCCCCGCCCCCCGCCGGAGGAAGAGGTCCATCGCCCCGTCGTTCGACGTGAGCAGCCAGGGTTGCAGGAGATTCCCCCGCACCGCCGGCCCTCCGCGCCCGAGCACGCGCCCGTTGTGATCGACTCGGAGGAGCTGGGGAAATCTCTTCACCGTCTCGTGGTAGGCGGGCACCAGCAGTTCTCCTCCACCCGTTTCGACAGCAGCCCCGCGGACGAGCGTGCCGAGGTTCAGAATGGGCGAGGCGACGAGGCGGTTCGCGGACTCGAGCGTCCTTCCGTCCGGAGAGAAGACGAGACGGTTCACCGCGCTGCCGCTCCACCCTCCGACCGACACGCTCACGACGAAAAGGGTGACGCGCCCATCTGAGCCGGCGTGGGCCAAGGGATTGCCGAGCTTGCGGATGTAGCGGCGCATCCAGCGGCCCATGATACGGCGATCGACCACCAGACGGGGCGGACTCCATTGTCCTGCGGCGAGATCCGCCGACCAGATCGCCACGTCCTTCGCCCCTTCACGGGAACCGCCGAACCAGAAGGCGCGGATCGTGCCGTCAGACAGTTCCACCGCCGTCGCCGAATGAACGGAGGGCGCGGTCGCCCCCATGGAGATGCGGTTCGTCGTGGGCTCCGCCTTTGCCGAAGGGACGTCGTGCCGAGGCTCCCCCTGCACCGGAAGCCCACGAGGCGGGCGGCGCGAAGCGGATTCGAAAACCGCGGTGGCCCACCCCGCGAGGCAGAGGATGGCGACGAGGAAACGGCTCATCGGTTGACGGGCAACGCGGCTTGAATGGCGGAAAGGACGCTCCCGGGCAAGCCAAGTTGCGGGAGCAGGGACCGCGGCGCCTGCACCAGCACCGGAGCCTTCGCGGCGTCGAGCCACTCCAGCAACCCGCGGACACGGCGTTTCTCCATCGCCGTGCATCCGACCGTGGAGCGGCCCGGGGCCTGCCAGGCGTGGAGGAAGATCGCGCTTCCCCTCCCCTTCGCGACGGGATCGCGATTGTGCCCGACGACGATGACGAAGTCGTAGAGACCGTCGGGGCGGTGCATCGTCTCGGCGGATTTCCAATCACGGCGGATCGAGGGGTCGTCGAGCCTGACCCATCGGTTGTAATGGACGGATGCGGGATCGTCGACCCAACGGTCGGCGTCGCCGGTGCGACGGTAGGGAAAGGCGCCGAGCGCGAGAGCCTTCGTGCCGAAGCCCGACTCCAGGCGGAAGACTCCGGCCGGAGCCCGGTGGTCGCCCTCGTTCTTCAGGGGACCTTCCAGAGGTCCGCGATGCAGGCCGAGGCCCACGCCCAGTCCTCGATGCCCGACCGTGACGGGAACGCTCTCCGAAGCCGCGGCCCATCCCTCCCCCTTCCGCTCCAGACGGACCATTCTTCCTCCCGTGCTCTCCCAAGCCTCCGTGACGACCGCGACGATCTGCCCACATCCAGACGGCAGGCCGTCCTCGTCGGCAGTGGCTGCAACCGCGCCAACCAGCGCACCAAGGCAAAAAACGATCGGACGAAACATGGCGGAGGACCGCAGAATGGGGTCGCGGACGTAGGAAGTCAATTCGGCGCTCCCCTCCCCATTTCCCCTCTCTTCTCTGGCATGAATCAGAATATCAAGTAAACTTAACAATTTCCATGGCCAACCGCAAAAACTCCTCCTCTCGCCGTCCCAGCCGCAAGGGATCGACTTCGTCCCGCGGAGGCGGGAGATCCCGCTCGACGAAACGGCGCAAAGGCTCCCTCTTCGGACGCTTTCTCCGCAAGGTCTTCACGACAGGGCTCTTCCTCGGGACCCTCGTGGCCGTGGGCGGAGCAGCCTGGTATGGCTACAAGACGACGAAATTCGACCTCGCCCTGGTCAAGGAAATCCCCGAGCGCACGCTCGTCTACGACCGCAACGGCCAGCTCATGGGGCACGTCGCCGGCCATGGGGAGAACCGGGTCTCGGTACCGGCCTCGCAGGTTTCGGAGCATTTCATCAAAGCCCTCCTCGCCCGAGAGGACAACCGCTTCTACGAGCACGACGGCATCGACTACCTCGGCGTGGTCCGCGCCATGATCGCCAACGTGAAATCCGGCGGCATCGACCAAGGAGCCTCCACGATCACGATGCAGCTCGCCCGTAACACGTTCGGCATGAAGGAGATGTCGCTCCAGCGCAAGCTGATGGAGGCCGCCCTCGCCTATCGGCTCGAACGTGAATACTCGAAGGAGGAGATCCTCACCTGCTACATGAACCGGATCTACTTCGGCTCGGGCCTCTATGGAGTCGAGCGGGCCGCGCAGGGCTACTTCATGAAGCCCGCCGCCCAGCTCACCCTCGCCGAGAGCGCCATGCTCGTCGGGGTGATCCGCGGTCCCAGCCTGCTCAACCCTTTCCGCAGCGAGGAGAACGCCAAGGACGTGCAGGCCGAGGTGCTCGACCGGCTCGTCGCCTCGGACGTCGTCACCCGCGCGGAGGCGGACGCGGCGAAGCGCCAGGCCATCGCCCTGCGCCCGCCGAACCAGCGTCTCGCCACCGGCAGCTACCCGCTGCAGGCGGTCTTCGATCTCCTGGAGGACTATCTGGAGCCCCACCTGATCGAAAGCGGAGGGCTCCGCATCCACACCACGATCGACTCCGGGCTTCAGAAGACCGCCCAGACGGAACTGGACAAGCATCTCGCCGGCATCGAGCGCCGCCAAGGCTACCGCCATGCCCCGCGCAGCTCGCACCGCGCCGGTGGCGCGACGAAATACCTCCAGGGCTCCGTCGTCACCTTGGACAACCGCACCGGCGGCATCGTCGCCCTCGTCGGCGGACGCGACTTCGGCGAGAGCTCCTTCAACCGCGCCTTCCAGGCGAAACGGCAGGTCGGCTCGACCTTCAAACCCTTCGTCTACGCCGTCGCCTTCCACCGCAGCGGACTCCTCCCCGGCGCCTACGTCAGCGACAACCCGGTGCGCCTCGCGAACTGGTCGCCGAAGAACAGCGACGGCACCTTCACCGGCCTCCAGCCCGCCGCCATCGGCCTGATCCGCTCGCGCAACACCATGTCGGTGCGCGTCGGTCAGATCGCCGGGATCGATCAGATCCGCGATCTCGCGAAGGCGCTGAAGTTCGGCGACATCCCCAATTCGCCCGTCATCTCCCTCGGGGCCTTCGAGGCCTCGCCCGTCACCCTCACCAGCGCCTATTCGACCCTGGCCGCGGGCGGCGTGAACCTCTCGCCGCATCTCATCTCCCGGATCGAGCACGCCGACGGCTCGCTGCTCTACCAGCACCAGCCTTCGGGACGCCGCATCTTCCCCGAAGGCGTCGCCTGGGTCACCTCCGACATTCTCGGCAAGGTGATGGACGAAGGCACCGCCACCGAGGCCCGCAAGGCAGGCTACACCGCACCGGCCTACGGCAAGACGGGCACGACGAACGACTACCACGACGCCTGGTTCGTAGGCTATACCGACAGGCTCACCACCGGCGTCTGGGTCGGTCTCGACCAGCCGAAGACGATCATGGACCGCGGCTACGGCGGCACCCTCGCCCTGCCCGTCTGGGCATCGGTGATGAAGGCGGCCGAAGGCCGGGGCTTTCCCGCCGCGAAGATCGCTCCGCCCGCGGGAACGCAGCCCATCACCCTCTGCCGCGAGTGCGGCCAGCTCGAGACCATGCGGACAAGGCATCCCTACCGCATGGACCTGCCCGCGGACCTCGTCCCCCGTGGAAAATGCCGTGGCCACGGAGGGCTCTTCGCCGGCAAGGGCGAGGCCCAGGCCTTTCCCGTGCCCGGAGAATCGCCCGCCCTCGTCGCCGCGCCCGTCGGCGAAGGCAACGGCCCCGACGGAGAACCCCGCGGCCTGGGGAACGCGGTCCGCGGCTTGGGACGCTTCCTTTTCGGCGAATCGAGACGTTGAGAAGAGGGACTTCGCGGAAACGCGGCCTCTTTCCTTGACGGAGCGCCCAACCTGTATCGGTTTCCGCATCGAGTCGATCCGTCCGTTAAAATAGCTCTCGACACCGACCGACTGATTTGCCATATTTCGCAAAACGGTCCCCATGAGCACCAAACGGGAATCCTTCTTCAGCCTCGTCCCCGAAGGTTCGCCCCACGATGTCCAAGGCGAGCGTGAAGTCATGCTGCCCGGCATGGCCCTGGAGATTTTCGCCACGAGGAAAATCCGGTTGCAGCAGTGGAACCTCCACCACCTCATCGACCCCTACTGGCGGCTCTATTGCCCCGTCGAGGGACGAGCCACCGTCGTCTGCGGAGGAGTCGAGACCGTTCTGGCGCCGGACCATCTCTATCTCATTCCCCCGCGAACCGCCTTCAGCTCGCACAACCCGGTGCCCTTCACCAAGTGGTACGTCCATTTCATCCTCGGACGCTCCGACCTGCTGTCCGTGCCGGGGATCTACTCCACCCCCGTCGATCCCCTGGCCGAGACCTACCTCGACTCCCTCGCCAGCGCGAAGGGCGAGCCCTACAACTGGGAATCCGCCGCCCTCGTCATCCATGCCCTCGGCAAGCTGCCTTCGAAAGCCTGGACCGATCAGCGGCTCGACCCCCGCGTTCTGCGCGCGATGGAGTTTCTCCAGACCAACCTTTCCCGGCGCATCGCCGCCGAGGACGCCGCCCGCGCCGCCGGGGTCAGCGTGCGGAACCTGAACCATCTCTTCCGCTCCCAGCTGAGGCTCGCCCCGATGACCGTGCTGCTCAGCTACCGGCTCGACCGGGCCTGCCACCTCCTCCGCCACACCGACCAGTCCATCGAGCAGGTCGCGGAGAACTGCGGCTTTCCCAACCGCTACTACTTCAGCCGGATGCTGAAGCAGCACCGCGGCGTCTCTCCCGCCGCCTACCGCAAGGGCCAGCTCTACTGAATGGACACCTTCGTCCAAGGCTCGCCGCTCCACGGGATCTGCCTGCTGGCCTGCCTGCTTGCCGCGGTCGGCACCGGCCTGCTCGCCCGGCGCTACCGGGGAAAGGAGCCGATGGAGCGACGCCTTCGCTTCGTCATCGTTTCCGGCTGCCTCGGCTCGTGGCTGCTCACCAATGGCCACCATCTCGTGGATGGCCGCTTCACCTGGTCCGAATCCTTGCCTCTCCATTTCTGCAATCTCGCCAATCTCCTCGGCGCGCACGCCGTCGCGACGCGGCGTCGGCTTTCCCAGTCGCTCCTGTATTTCTGGACCTTCTCGCTCTGCCTCTGGGCCTTCCTCACGCCGTCCCTCTACGTCGGACCCGCCTCGATCTGGTTTTGGATCTTCTGGATCTACCACCTCTTCATTCCCATCGCGACGGTCTGGATCCTCGTCGCGGACCGCTTCCGCCCCACTTGGCGCGATTGGTGGAGGGCCGTCGCGACCACCCTGCTCTTCATGGGTGCGCTCGCTCTTCTCGACGCCGTCACCGGCTGGAACTACGGGTTCGTCGGCCCGAGCGTTCCCACCCAGCGGAACCTGCTCGACTTCCTCGGCCCCTACCCCCTCCGCCTCGTCTGGATGGTTCTGGTCGGGACGGGGTTCTTCACCCTCTGCCTGCTGCCGTGGCTATGGAAAAGGCCGGTCCTTCCACCCCGCCGCCATCCTTCTGAGAAATAGCTCCGGCAGAATCGAGCAGATCCCGAATGTTCGGAGCCGCACGGAGGAGTTCTTACGGCGTCGTCTTTCAATTCAACCCCAAGCGCTTGACGCCCACGGTCCAAAGCTGCCGTGTTCCCCCTCTCCGCCTCGGCGGCCGTTGCGCTCCCGGGGAAAGGGCCTACCCTATCCGTCCCCATGAACCATCCGCCGCGGACCGTCGCGCTGCTCGCCTTTCTCCTCTTCGCCTTCCCCCTCGTCGCGGGGAAGGCCAACCCCTTTTTCCAGCGCGACGGGAACGCCGCGATCTACCGGAAGGCGAAAAAGCACCTCCTCGTCCCCCTCTCCACCGCGGTGCCGGAGGCCTACGTCGATCTCCGCTACAAGATCACTTCGGCGGCGGGCAAGCCGCTCTACCGCGCCGAGATGCCCGGCCTCGTCCACCGCTCCACCGCCCAGAAGCTGCGCAAGGTCGCGAAATCGCTCCGCGAGCATGGCTACGCCATCAAGATCTGGGATGCCTGGCGTCCCCCGGAGGCCCACCAGGCCCTTTGGGACGCCGTCCGCGACGAGCGCTACGTCGTGCCGCCGAGCAAGGGACTTTCGTGGCATTGCTACGGTATCTCCATCGATCTCACTCTCGTGCGCCTCGATGGGACCGAGGTGCCCATGCCCTCCAAATTCGACGAGTTCACCGCCCGGGCCGCCTCGCGCTATGTCGGCGGCGATCCCGAAATCGCCCGCCGCATCACCCTCCTGCAGACGGCGATGAAGGACGCCGGATTCCGCGTGATCGAGTCCGAGTGGTGGCACTTCGACGACATGAGCCCCGAAGGCGGGGTCCGCAACGTCACCGCCGCCGACCTCGGCATCCCGATGCCCTGACGCTCCGCCAATGAAAGATGCCTCCATGGGAGATGTGGCCGCCGCCATTGTCCGCGAGCTGCGCGCCGCCGGACACGAAGCCCTCTTCGCCGGCGGCTGCGTGCGGGATCTCCTCCGTGGCGTCGCGCCAAAGGACTACGACATCGCCACCAGCGCCCATCCCGACGAGATCCTGAGGATCTACCCGAAAGCCGGCACCGTCGGAGCCCATTTCGGGGTCGTCCTTCTCAGGCGCGGCGGGCATCATTTCGAGATCGCGACCTTCCGCGAAGACGGCGACTACCTCGACGGGCGTCGCCCCGGATCCGTCGTCTACTCCACCGCGGAGGCCGATGCGAAGCGACGCGACTTCACCATCAACGGCATGTTCTACGATCCGGTCGAGGAGCGCGTCATCGACCACGTCGGCGGCAAGGCCGACCTCGAAGCCAAACGCCTCCGCGCCATCGGCAAGCCCGGCGACCGTTTCCGGGAGGACTACCTGCGTCTCCTCCGCGCCGTGCGCTTCGCCACCCTTCTCGACTTCGGGATCGAGGGGGACACCTGGGAAGCCGTCCGCGTGAACGCCTCACGCATCGTGGAGATCAGCCCCGAGCGCATCCGCGAGGAACTCGACAAGATCTGGCTCAGCCCGCACCGCGTCCGTGGATTCGATCTGCTCGCCGAAAGCGGCCTGATGGAGGCCATTCTCCCCGAGATCCTCGTCCTCCGCGGCTGCGAGCAGCCGCCGCAGTTCCATCCCGAGGGAGACGTCTTCGTCCACACGAGGCTCATGCTCTCGCATCTGCCGCCCGACGCCAGCCTCTCCCTGGTTCTCTCCGTCCTTTTCCACGACATCGCGAAGCCGGCCACCGCCACCTTCGACCCCGCCGAGGGCCGCATCCGCTTCAACGGCCACGAGAAAGTCGGGGCGGAAATGACGGAGGCGATTCTCAGGCGCCTCCGCTATCCGAACGCGACCATCGCCGCCGTCGTCGAGGCCGTCGCCCACCACATGCGGTTCAAGGACGTGACCCGGATGCGAACCGCCACCCTGAAGCGCTTCATGGCCCGCGAGCATTTCGAGGAAGAGCTCGAGCTGCACCGCGTCGACTGCCTCGGCAGCCATCGGAAGCTCGGAAACCATGAGTTTCTCCGGGAGAAGCAGCGTGAATTCGCGAATGCTCCGCTGCTGCCGAAGTGGTTCCTCAAAGGCGGCGACTTCATCGCCCGGGGATGGAAGCCGGGACCGGAACTCGGCGAAGTGCTCACCGAGGCGCACGATCTGCAATTGGAAGGAGCGCACCGGAGCCGTGGGGACGCCCTGAAGTGGCTGGAGGAGCGGGGGAAGGCGGAATTGGGTTGACGTGTTTCTCCTCCTTCGCTCCATTGCCTTCCGTAATGAAGCGTCTTTCTATCCTCCGCAGCCTTCTCCTCGCCGCGCTCCTCCTTCCCCTGGCCGTTTCCGCCGAGGAGGCGGAGATCGTCTGGCACGACGTCTCGACCTGGGGCGTGGAGGGCCAGGGCTGGGCCGAAACCGAACTCAAGGCCCGCTACGACCGGCTTCCGGCCAAGGCGGAAGGCACCGTCCGCCCGCCGGTGTGGAGCCTCTCGCGCCACAGTGCGGGGCTTTCCTTCCGCTTCAACACCGACGCGACGACGCTCTGGATCCGCCACAAAGTCGGCGGCGCCAACCTCGGCATGCCTCACATGCCGGCCACGGGCGTCAGCGGTGTCGATCTCTACGCCCTCGACGGGGGGACCTGGAAATGGGTCGAGGTCTCTCGCCCGAAGGAGGCCGAGACGACCCACACCGTCGGCGGGATCGACCCCGGCCTCCGCACCTGGATGGCCTATCTGCCGCTCTACAACTCGACCGAAAAAATCGAAATCGGCGTACCCAAGGGCGCGGCCTTCCAGCCCGTCGCTCCGCGCAAGGAGAAGCCCATCGTCTTCTACGGCACCTCGATCACCCACGGGGCCTCGGCCTCGCGTCCCGGGATGCCGCATCCCGCCATTCTCGGGCGCCGGCTCGGCCTGCCCGTCGTGAATCTCGGCTTCTCCGGCAACGGCAAGATGGAGCCCGAGGTCGGTGCCCTGCTCGCCGAGATCGATGCGGCCGTCTACGTGATCGACTGCCTGCCGAACATGGTCGAGGCGGAGGTGGCGGAGCGCGCCGAGGCTCTCGTGCGCCAGCTCCGCGAAACGAGGCCGGATACGCCCATCATCCTCGTCGAGGACCGCACCTACGGCAACAGCTGGATCATGAAGTCGAAGCGGGAGCGCCATGCCGGCAGCCGCGCCGCCTTCGTGCGTGCCTACGACGCGCTCGTCTCGTCCGGGGTGAAGGGACTCCGCTACGTCGAGGGCGATCCGCTCCTCGGAGAAGACATGGAAGGCACCACCGACGGATCGCATCCGAACGATCTCGGCTTCATGCGCCAGGCCGACGCGCTCGAGCCGGTGCTGCGGAAGGCGCTCGGCCTGAAGTGACGTGCCCCCCGCTGCCGGAACGGATGGCACAGACGCCGCCTCTTTGACATTCGCCATCCCTGGAGTTGTTTGAACCGATCATCGAACTCGTCGACGATCGCGCCATGATCGAAGTCCGCCACCTTCACGCCCTCATCGCCCTCGCCGAAACAGGGAACCTCTCCAAGGCGGGGCGCCGCCTCCATCTCTCCCAGCCCGCTCTCTCGCACCAGATCAAAGCACTGGAGGAGCATCTCGGCATGGCAGTCTTCGAGAGGAAGAGCCAGCCCCTCCGATTCACCCCGGCCGGAGAGCGCCTTCTCGCCACCGCCTACGAGGTGGCGAAGAGCCTGCGCCAATGCGAACGCGACCTCGCCCGCATCGCCGAAGGCGAAGCGGGCCAGCTCCGCATCGCGGTGGAATGCCATTCCTGCTTCGAATGGCTCATGCCCGCGATGGACCGCTTCCGGGAGGGCTGGCCCGAAGTCGAGATGGATCTCGTCTCGGGATTCCACGCCGATCCGACCGGCCTGCTCCTCGAGGGAAAATCCGATCTCGTGATCGTCTCGACGGCAAGCCCCCGCCGCGGGGTCGTCCACGAAAAGCTCTTCCGCTACGAGGTCTTCGCCCTGCTCGCACGGAACCATCCTCTCGCGCGCAAGGACTACCTCACCGCCCGCGACTTCGCGAAGGAGACACTCATCACCTACCCCATCCCGGACGACCGCATCGACCTCGTGCGGGAGGTCCTCGCCCCCGCCGGGGTGAATCCCGAACGCCGCACCGCGATGCTCACCGTCGCGATCCTCCAGCTCGTCGCGAGCGGGCGCGGCGTCTCCGGGATGCCGGGCTGGGCAGTGCAGCCTTTCCTCGACCGCGGCTACGTCGCCCATCGTCCGGTACGCCGGAACGGGCTGCGGGCCACCCTCTTCGCGGCGACGACCGAGTCTCTCTCGACCTCGGCCTACATGAATGAATTCATCGCCACGATGCGCGAGGTCAGCTTCGCCCAATTGCGGGGAATCGAGGAGGCATGACCCGCCTTCGACGACCTGCGCGGAGAACGCGGAGGCTTTCCCGCCTTCCGATGCCTGCTGCGAGGACACGATGAAGGAACTTGCCGGACTTGGCCGCATTCCCTAAGCTCGCCGCATGAAGCGGGTTTCCTTGTTTTGCCTCATTCCGATTATCGGTCAATGCCCTGCGGCGGCAACGACCGTCGATTTCACGACCCAGGTGAAGCCCCTTATCGAGGGCACCTGCATCAATTGCCACGGCGAGAAGGAGCAGAAGGGCGACTACCGCATGGACACCAAGGTGGCCGCCTTCGCCGGCGGCGAGAACTACGCCGGAGAGACCATCCTCCCCAACGACCCCGAGAAGAGCGCCGTCTACTGGATGACCGCCGAGCCACACGACAGCGACGACATCATGCCCCCGAAGAAGCCCCTCACCCTCGCCCAG
>JBBCIU010000009.1:0-190834 GCA_037190325.1 Verrucomicrobiales bacterium
CGAGGGCGATGCGTCGTCCTCGTCGAGCAACTCGTACTTGATGCCCACCACCTTTCTCCCGGCAAAGGCGCGGATCGACTTCGGAAAGAGAAGGATCTGGCCGGAACGGTGCTCCTCGTAGCCCACTTTGCCGAAATCGGCCCTGTCGCCACGTCCGGACTGATGCACCGTCATCACCCGGTTGGATCGGATGGCCTGCTGAAGGGCGCGGTCCCGGTCGGGACCGACCAGTTGAAGGTGAAGGCGCGGTCGTCCCGCTTTCGTGACGATCTCGGAGAGGCGAACCGTTTTCATTTTTCCTACGAAGCCGAGGATAAATGGAGGACGGCTCTGTGGAAATGGAGAACCTTGGCTTTGCGGCTAGAACAGCGGGTCGGGAGGTGGCGTCCAACCGCCCGGACGCCCGAAAAGACATGGCGAGCAATCACCCAAGGATGTAGGCTGCGTCCGTTCATCCTTGTCCGGACTGGTTCACTCCCGCCAGCGCGAGGATGGCCGTTTTGATGTGGGGAGGCAGGCGCTCCCATGCCACGCTGACCGCCCTTAGATCAGGATCCTGCAAATCTTGTGAGTCCCTTTGTGAGGCCTCTTTCTTAACTTGTTGATTATCAGTAAAAAAATCTAGGCTTCCAGCCTGTGCGGGAGGCGTCAAAGAGAAACGCTCGCTAAATGGACGCAGGACTCCTTCGCCCCCTCACAGGCTGGGGGCCTGTGCTCCCGCCGCATAGTCGCGCATCGCCGCGCAGATGATCGCGACGCTCACCGCTCCCGCGTCGGGCTTGCCGAGCGAGTTCTCCCCTAGCGTCTTGGCCCGGCCCATCGTGGCGACCATTCCCTCGCTCGCGTCGCGTCCGGCGGCGGCGGCGGCGGCCACGGCGACGAGAGCCTCGTCGAGGGGCGCCCCGGAAACTTCGCCCGCCTTCTCCGCCGCGGGGACGAGCGCATCGACCATGGTCTTGTCACCCGGCTTCGCACCGCCCCGCGCCATGACCTGGTCGGTGCCTTCGCGCAGCAGGGCGGCCAGTTCCGCCGCGGTGAAATCGGTCGCCTCGCCCACGGCCTTGCCGCCCGAGCGGAAAAGCGTCCCGAAGATCGCTCCGGAAGCACCGCCCATGCTCGACATCATCGCCGTGCCGACGGCCACGAAGACCTTCCCGGCGGAGGGGAAATCCTTGTCGGCGAGCGCCTCCTTCACCGCGGTCATGCCGCGCTCCATCCCCACGCCGTGGTCGCCGTCCCCCAGGGCCCGGTCGGCGTCGGTGAGGATGGGCTCGGATGCGATGATCCTGTCGGCGGCCGCGACCATCATGTCGCGGACTTCGTTCACGGAGAGAGAGGCTTTTCCCATGGCGGCAGCGTTGAATCGGCAATAAAGAGGGGCGGATCGAAGAGGCAACCCTCTTCCTTGGATGGAATCAGCCTCCGTAGCGGCCTTCCATCTTGCTGAAGCAGACGGATTGGCAGGGCATCTCCCAGTAATGCTTCAGTTCCTCGTCCACGCGGGTGAGGGAGAAGGAAATGCCCGACATCTCCTGACAGGTGACGAGGGGACCCACGATGACGTCGTAGACTTCGACGCCGCGCTCGACGAGGATGGCCTTGGCTTTGCGCAGGGCGATGAGGAGCTCCATCATCGTCGTCGCGCCGAGGGAGTTCACAAAGAGGATGACCTTGTCGCCGGGGGCGAGCGCCGCGACTTCCTCGTCCTTCTCGAAGTCCGCGAAGATCAGGTCGAGCATCTGCGACGCCAGTTCGTCGGCCGTGGTCATGGGGATCTCCCCCACCCCGGGCTCGCCGTGGATGCCCATGCCGAGCCCGATCTTGTCGTCGTCGATCTCGAAGGTGGGCTTGCCCGTCGCAGGGATGGATCCCGGGGCCATGGAGACGCCGACGGAGCGGGTCTGGAGCACGGCCTTCTTCGCCACGGCTTCCAGTTCGGCGAGGGTGGAGACCTTCTGCGAGGCCGCGCCCGCGATCTTCACGATCGGGACGAGACCGGCGATGCCGCGGCGGTTCTTCTTCTCCGTGGGCGGAGCGGAGCAGACGTCGTCCCAAATGAGGACGGTGCGCACCTCGATGTCCTCGTCGGAAGCGAGTTCCGCCCCCAGATCGAAGTTCAGCACGTCGCCCGCATAGTTGCCGTAGAGGTAGAGGACGCCCTTGCCGCGGTTCACCGCCTCGGTCGCCTCGAGGACGATGTTCGGCGGAGGAGCCGCGAAGATGTCGCCGCAGGCGGCGCCGTCGGCGAGGTTGCGCCCGACGAGGCCGTGGTAGATCGGCTCGTGCCCGCTGCCTCCGCCGACGAGCAAGGCCACCTTGCCCTCGGGGATGTCGTTCTTCACGATGGATCGCGTGCCGACACGGCGGCATTCGCCGTTGTAGGCCTCGACGAGACCCTCGACAAGCTCGTCGGCGACTTTGAGGGGATTGTTGATGAGCTTCTTCATCTGAAAGAGGGGATAACGAAGGGGGGTCTTGTTGTCTCAGACATTGGAGGCGATGACAAACGGAAAATACCGCCGCCGCGATTTTGCGAGACACAATCGGCGGAATTCGATACACTTCCCGGATGCGTCCGACGACCCGCGTCTTTCCGCCCTTGTTCGCCCTCGCGATCGCCGCGTCACACCTTCCCTCCCTGTCCGCCCAACAAGCGCTCGTCGCCGATCTCGACGTGTTCGTGACCCTCCCCGACGCCTACCTCCTGACCCCCGACGATTTGGAGAAGCGCTACGAAAAGGGCGACTGGAACCAGAATCCCTACTTCGAGTGGCTCGACGAGGAGCGTTCCCGCGCCATTTTCCAGAAGAAGAACCTCAACCGTCTGAAAGTGGATCTCGTCCTCCTGAAAGGCTCGGTCGCCGCCGAGGAGGCCATCGTCGATTTCAAGGACGGAAAATTCCTCGGGGCGACGATCTCGATCTACAACCGGGGCGACGGCGGCGCCATCTCGACGGACGATTTCGACCATCGCTTCAGCTCGATGGGACGCCATCTCGGCGAGCAGCTCCAGGTCCGTCCGTTGAAGCGCGAGGGCAAGCCGACCCAAGGACTCCTCACGAAGGGCTATTCGTGGATTTCGGCCCGAGGCAAGGCGGTGCTGGAATACAACGCCGAACCTGCCGGGAAGATCGAATTCCTCCGCCTACGGCTCGCCCGACGCGACGCCGGCGGCGTCTACGAAGCGGCGATGCAGACCCGCACCGGGGCGTCGGCAAAGCTCTCCGAGCTGCCCTTGAACGTGAAGAGGGGCGACGGCGGCGACGTCCACATCTCCGGCCTGCCCATGGTCGACCAAGGCGCGAAGGGCTACTGCGTCGTCGCCTCGGTGCAGCGGCTCTTCGAGTACTACGGCATCCCCTGCGACATGCACCAGCTCGCCCAGATCGCGGGATCGGACCCCGACCGGGGCACCAGCAGCATCGCCATCAACGAGGAGCTGGGACGCATCGATCATCTCTTCAAAACCCGCTTCTCCTGCCTCATGGTGCGGCAATACGACCGCCTCGTCGAACTGCTCGAAGGACGCTATGTCGGTCCCGAAGTGCCCGAATCGAAATTCCACGAAGCCATCCGCAAGCACATCGACCAGGGCATCCCCCTGCTCTGGTCGCTCGAAGTCGGCCACTTCCCCGAAGACCCGCCCTTGCAGGAGCAGGCCGCCGGCGGCCACATGCGCATGATCATCGGCTACAACCTCGAGAAGGAGCAGATTCTCTTCTCCGACTCCTGGGGAGCCGGCCACGCCCTGAAACGGATGGACGCCGACGACGCCTGCCAGGCGACCCACGGCCTCTTCGTGATGAAGCCGACGACGCGGTAGGCCGGGTGTTGCGATGCCCGTTTCCCGTCCAAGGGCAGCCCCCTGCCGACCTCTGCACTCGTCCGCCGTAGGGCAGGCGCCCCGCCGCCCGCTTCCCCTCACCAGGAAGACGGCCGCTCCAGCATCCCGCGAAACCGCCTCCATCGCCAAAGCCCCACCGAACCGATCCACCCGGCCAGCCCGAAACCCGTCCATCTCCACTCCCCGCCCAGGACCATCGTCGCGATCCAGACGGGCCCGGCGAAGCGGAAGATCCCCGTCGCGACAACCACGACCTGGAAAACGAGAAACACCGGTCCCAGCAGCGTCGCCCGCCACAGCATCGACCAGCCGATTCCGACCGCTTTCATCATCTACGGTTTAACCTGAAACCTTAAACGTTGAACCTGAAACCCAGATTCAGGGTTCCCCCCTCCGAATAATCAATTCAGGCCGGTAGAGATCCTGGTTGCTCGCCTGGAACTCCGCCTTCAGCCGCACCTTGAAACGCGCCAGATCGACGAGGTGCCAGCGCAGGTACTTCCACTTCCCCGTGTTCCCGTCGTGCTCGATCCCGACGAGGAGATGGCTGGCGTCGTGGAGGACCTTCCGCGTCTGCACGCTCGGGGTGAAGTAGAAAGTGCGCAGATCCGAGCCCAAGGCCCCCTGCTGCACCAGCTTCGGATCGAGATAGACGATCCGCCCGCTCTCGGCATGGCGGATCATCAGGTCGGGATAGCCGGCCCGCTGCAGATTGCCCTCGGCGGTTCGCGGATAGGTGCATTCCAGCTCGGGAAGACGGTCGATCTCCTCGATCAGCGCCGTCTCGAAGTAGGCGCTGACCTCGTTGATCCGGGGCGCCCGGTGGGTGACGGAATCCGGCGCATTGAAACGTTCGAGGACGCGGCCCAGCGCCTCCTCGATGCCTCCGAGGATCTCGGCATCGACGGAATCCTCGGGATCCATCGGCAGCACCTGCCTGCCCGTGGAAATCTCGACCAGCCGGGCGAAAGGCACATCCCGGAAGGTGCCTCCTCCGTTGAGCACCGTCGCGACGAGAGCCTCGACCGAAGGCTCCGGCTCGATCACGATCTGAGGAGCGCTCCGCCGTTCGCAGGCCGGGAAGGTCAAAACCATGGCTAGGGAAAGCATCGACGAGACCCTCTGGCCGACACCAGACAAGGCCCGATCCAGAAGCGTGGCTTCCTCTCCCGCGGGAATCTTTCCGCCACGCTTCCGTTCGATCGTCGGGAAAATGGGCATCGAGGAAGGTTGAACCAGAATCGCGGGGAGGGGGAAGGAAAAAGTTTGGATTTAGGAGCCAGAAGGCAGGAGCCCGACATTCCAGATTCTGAATTCCCGCTCCCGGTTCCAATATCCTCCTTGACATCGTGTCAATTTAACACTTAATTCGTGTATGAATCACACTTACAAATACCCCCGCCCCGCCCTGACGGTCGATTGCGTCGTCTTCGGATTCGACGGCGGGGATTTGCAGGTCCTGCTCATTCGTCGCGCCTTGGAGCCCTTCCAGAACCGCTGGGCTCTCCCTGGCGGCTTCGTGCATCTCGACGAGACCCTCGACGAAGCCGCCCGCCGGGAGCTGGAGGAGGAGACCGGCCTGCGGGAGGTTTTCCTGGAGCAACTCCACACCTTCGGCGCGGTGGATCGCGACCCGCGCGAACGCGTCGTCAGCGTGGCCTACTACGCGCTCGTGAAGCCCTCCGCCGCCACCGCCGCGACGGACGCCGCCGAGGCGGATTGGTTCCCCGTCGCCTCGGTCCCTCCCCTCGCCTTCGACCACGCCGACATCCTCGCCGCCGCCCTCGAACGCCTGCGCAACAAGCTCCGGCGCGAACCCGTCGGCTTCGAGTTGCTGCCTCCGAAATTCACCCTCAGCCAGCTCCAAAGACTCTACGAGGCCGTCCTCGGCACGACACTCGACAAGCGCAACTTCCGCAAGAAGGTCCTCGGCTACGATCTCCTCGTCCCCTTGAAGGAAAAACATCGGGAAGGCGCGCACCGCCCCGCCCAGCTCTTTCGATTCGATCCGGTGAAATACCGACGGCTCGAGAAGAAAGGATTTTTGTTCGAACTATGAGACCCCAACCCATCCCCGACGCGCTGCCCTTCACCCGCAGCTATGCCGTCATCCCCGACCGCCTCCTCGCGGGCTTCTACCCTGGCGACCGCGATCCCTCGGTCATGCGCGGCAAGGTGGAAGCCCTGCTGGATTGCGGCGTGACGCATGTCCTCAACCTGATGGAGCCGCAGGAGAGAGACCACGCCGGACGCCGCTTCCATGCCTACGACACGGCATTCCTCCGTCTCGCCGAAGAGCGCGGATTGCAGGCCTTGTGCGCCCGTTTTCCCATCCGGGATCTCGGGACACCTTCGCGCGAAGAGATGGTCCGCATCCTCGACTGGATCGACGTCGTTCTCGCCACCGACGCTGGTCTCTACATCCATTGCTGGGGAGGTAGGGGGCGCACCGGAACGGTCGTCGGCTGCTGGCTGGCCCGGCATGGCGAAACGGACCCTCTGAAAACGCTGCGCCGGCTCACGGCACACGCGCACCGGCATTTCGGGGAGGTTCCCGAGACTTGGCAGCAGCGGCGTTTCGTCCAAGAATGGAGGACAGGACGATGACCAGAACCGATCGCCTTCTCGGCGGCCTCCACGGCTCGCTCGTCGGGGACGCGCTCGGCGTGCCGGTGGAATTCGCCCCGCGAAAGGCGCGGGAGGAGGACCCGGTGACCGGGATGAGGGCCTACGGCACGCACCACCAGCCGGCCGGCACTTGGTCGGACGACGGAGCCCTGCTGCTCTGCTCGGTGGAGAGCCTCGCGGAAAAAGGCTACGATCCACAAGACATGGGCGAGCGTTTCGTGAAATGGCTCGATCTCGGACACTGGACCGCGCACGGTCAGGTCTTCGACATCGGCATCGCCACCCGGAACGCCCTCGGGCTCATCCGTTCCGGCATCCCGGCGGAGCAAGCGGGCGGCCGGGGCCAATACGACAACGGCAACGGCTCGCTCATGCGCATCCTGCCGGTGGCCTTGCCCTGCGCGGACCTCGACGACGCCCTTCTTTCGGATCGCGTCCAACGCGCCTCGGCCATCACCCACGGCCACGACCGCTCCCGGCTCGCCTGCGTCTTCCACGCGATGTTCGTCTCGGAATTGCTCGGCGGCCATCCGCCGCAGGAGGCGCTGGAACGTTGCCGTCGGCGTTTCCTGGCCCTGTTCGCCGACCATCCCGAGACAAGCGCCTTGCGGGACTTGATCTCGGCGCCCTTGGCGAACTGGCCCGCCAACGAGGTCGGTTCGGGCGGCTATGTGATCCACACCCTCACGGCCTCCCTTTGGTGCCTGCTGACGACGACGAGCTTCTCCGAATGCGTCCTCAAAGCCGTCAATCTCGGCGACGACACCGACACCACCGGATGCGTCGCCGGAGGTCTCGCGGGCCTGCTTTACGGCATGGATGCCATCCCGCCGGAGTGGATCGCCGCCTTGCCCCGCCAAGACGACCTGCAAACGCTTTTCGGACGCTTCCGCGAATCCCTCCCTCCAAGTCCATGAAGACCGAAACCCTCTGGCACGTCATCGTCCTCTCAAACTTCGCACGAGGCTACGACAAGTATGCCCGCCGCTACTCGAAGGAGGCGATCCCGGAGAGCACCTTCCCCGACCGCTTCTTCCTGCTGCGGGAAGCGGAGCTGCCCGCCGGAATCCGCAAGGCCGGGGGGCTGCTCGCGAAATTGGGAATCGCGGGCGACCGCCTCGTCGCTCTCCGGACGCAGGTGCCGACGGAGGACCTGCGCGAGAACACACGCACCGGCATCGGCCGCTACGTGGAGCGCGGGTGGATCCACCTCAACGGAGTGGCGTGGCTGGATGCCGCGGGAAATCCGGTTCCCGCCATTCTCGAAGAGGTCATGGCGGAGGCGCTCCGGCTCGGGCACGAGCGCCTGCATCCCTTCGAGGCCCTGCGGCCGAGATCCTTCTCCGTGCTGCCGGTGGCGCGGGGGTGCCAGGCGGCCTGTCCCTTCTGCTTCTCGGACGCCTCGGTCTCCGCCGAGCAGGACCAGGCGCGGCTGGATTTGGAGGCCGTCCTGCGCCATGCCCGCGAGGCCGCGCGGCGGGGCGCGGAGCGTTTCGTGATCACCGGCGGCGGCGAACCCGGCCTGCTGCGCCACGATCTGATGTGCGGGCTGATCCGCGCCGGCAATCCGCTGGGGAAGGCGGTGCTCATCACCAACGGACACCATCTCGCCCGGAAGGACGGGGACGCGCGGACCCGCATGATGGAGGACTATGCGGACGCCGGATTGAACGTGCTGGCCGTTTCCAGGCACCATCGCGACGACGCGGCGAGCGCCCGCCTCATGAGTCTGGAGACGGACGTGGCCGGGCTCGCCCACACTTGGCGCAAGGGCCGGGAACGCTGGCCGGAGCTGCGCTTCCGCCTCACCTGCGTGCTCCAGCGCGGCGGGGTGGACGACTTGGAATCGATGGAGGCCTACGTCACTTGGGCGGCGAGCCTCGGGGTGGGCGAATTGTGCTTCAAGGAGCTCTACGTGAGCACCAGCGTGGAATCCGTCTATCACCGCCACGCGGCCAATGCCTGGAGCCACGACCACCAGGCGCCGCTCTCGCTGGTCCTCGACTTCGCCGCGAAACATGGTTTCACGGAAACCGCCCGGCTGCCTTGGGGAGCGCCCGTCTTCCTCGGCGAATGGCGGGGAACCCCGATGCGGATCGCCGCCTACACCGAGCCGAGTCTTCTCTGGGAGCGGCACCACGGCATCGCCCGCAGTTGGAACCTGATGGCGGACGGCCGCTGCCTCGTGTCGCTGGAGGACCGCCACAGCGAAATCGACCTCGCCCTGACCGCATGAATTTTTCCGAGTTCCAAGCCCTCCGCTCCCGGCTCCTCGCTGAGCGCCCGTCGTTGCGGGACTTCGCGGAAACCAACCTCTACCGCGCCCTCGCACGGCTCGTTCCGGAACCGGCCCCGCCCGCGAACGGGACGGTGCATCGCTGCCATCTCGCCAGCCAATGGACGGAACTCCACGGCCTGCCGGAGGAGACCTCGCGCCGCGCCTTCGTCTCGTGCGGCGTGCGGGACGGCCTCGACACGCTCTTCCGCCACCTCTCGGGGAAACCATGTCGGCTCTGGCTGCCGGAGGACAACTACCCTGTGTATCACGAGTTGGCCACGGCTCACGGGCATCGCCCCAGGACCTTTCCCACGCTGCCCGTTGAACGCTGGCCGGAGGATCCACCCCCGGCGGACGCGGAGCACGAATGGCTGCTCATCACGCATCCTCTCAAGCCGCGAGGCCGTGCGCTGAGCGCAAAAAACATCGCGGATCTCGCCGACTGGCTCGCCGCCGACCGCCGCCGCCGCATCCTTCTGGACACGGTCTATCAGCTCGGAACCCGCTTCGACGACCTCACCTTGCGGCTCCTCGAAACGGAGCAGACCATCGTGCTGCATTCCTTGACCAAGGGCTGGCTGCACCCGCGCTGCTTCGGCGTCGTGCTCATGCCCGAGCGGGATGCGCCGGATTGGATGCCCGTGTTCCGGGACAAAGCGCCGCCGCAATCCCATCTGGCCATTGCGAGGCATCTGATGTCCCGGCACGCCGACCTGCCGGAGAAAGTGGCCAAGGCGCTCGGCCTCGCTCAAGAACGCCTCTTCGAGGCGATCCGCGGCCTTCCCTGCGCCCCCATGCCAGTCGATCCCACGAGCTACTTCGTGCCCGTCATGGGCCGATGGGAGGCCTTGCTCGACCAAGGCGTCCTCGGCCTGCCCGCGAGCGTTTTCGGATCGCCGTGCGACGACCTCACCCTCCTCAGCAGTCTAGGAGGCTGTTGAAAAATCCCGTGATGGAAAACGGCGAGTCATTTTTCCGTATGGTAAGGCGTGACGAGGGAGCGGGGCTGCCCCCGCGACCGAGGAGCAACGCGGCCAGACGGGAAAAGGGCCGCCGCCCGCAGGGGCGGTTGAAAACGTTTCCGGCAAAGCCGCTGGTTTCCCAGGCGAAAACCAACCAAGATTTTCTATTGCGGGGTTTTTCAACAGTCTCCTAACCTTCGCGACATGATCCCTCTCGACTGCCTGTCCCTCTACGAAGACGCCGAGTTCTACGACATGGAGTTCGCGGAACGAAACCATGAGCTGCCCTTCTTCCGCCAACTGGCTCGCGCCGCCGACGGCCCCGTGCTGGAGGTAGCCTGCGGAACGGGACGGCTCACCCTCCCCATCGCCCGCGACGGAGTGGACATCACCGGACTGGATGTCTCCCCCGCCATGCTGGCCAAGGCCCGCCTCAACGCCTCCTCGGCCGGCGTGGACATCGCCTGGCTGGAGCAGGACTGCCGCGAGATGCGGCTTCCCCGGCGCTTCTCGCTCATGTTCTCCGCCACCAACGCCATGCAGCATCTCCTCGACGTGGTGTCCGCCTGCGCCTTCCTGCGCAGCGCGTGCTCCGGCCTTCTCCCCGGCGGGAAACTCGTCATCGATGTCTTCAATCCCTCCCTGCCCAAGCTCCTGAAGACCCCCGCCGATCGGCATGTGCTCAAAACCATCCCCCAAGCCGAAGGCGGTTCCATCACCGTCGAGGTGGCCAGCCAATATGCCGCCGACACCCAAACACTCCATTTCGATCTCCACTACCTGCGCTCGGGCCGACTCCTGCGCACCAAGCAGGTGAACATGCGGGTGTTCTTCCCGCAGGAGCTGCTGGCGCTCTGCCAGCTCAACGGCTTGAAGGTGGTCGAGCGTCTCGGCGACTACGACGGCAGCCCTTTCACGGCCCGATCGCCGAAGCAAATCCTCGTCTGCGAGACGGTGGGCTGATCGACTCGTGTTCCATCCGACCACCTCCCATGAACCAATCCACTCCGCTTCGCAGGCGACATGGCTTCCGCCTCTCGGTCGTAGATGCAATCGTGCTGGCACTGGGTGGAGCGGCGACTCTCTATTTCCGGCACGAAGGCAGCCCGCTCTGGTGGATCGTGGCGATGGCGACGGGGCATTTCTTCCTCTTTTGCAACGTATTCCTGGTCTGGCGACGTTGGGAGCTGCTCTGGGCAGCAGTGTTCACGATGAACGCGGCGATCCATCTGGCCTTCGGAGCGGATGACGCCGGTTCGGTCCTGCTCTGGCAAATGCCGATGACCCTCTTCGTCATCCTCCGCCAGATTCGTTCGCCATGGTATCATGGCATCTACGCGGAGAGGCTGAACCCGAAGCTCGCGGACTATCTCAACGGCAACCTTTGAATCCATGCACTCCAACACCCCTCTCCTCACCGACCTCTACCAGCTCACCATGGCCGCGGGCTACTGGAAATGCGGCAAGGCGGAGCAGGAATCCGTCTTCCACCTCTTCTTCCGCAAGCTGCCTTTCGGAGGCGGCTACGCGCTCGCCGCGGGACTCGGCGATGTGGTGGAATGGCTGAAGGATTTCCGCTTCTCCGAGGAGGAACTCGCCTACCTCGCCTCGCTGCCGGGACGGGATGGCGCACCGCTCTTCGAACGCGGCTTTCTCGACTATCTGGGGGAGATGCGTTGGCGCTGCGACCTCGACGCGATCCCGGAAGGCACCGCGGTCTTCGCCCACGAGCCGCTCGTCCGCGTGCGCGGACCCTTGCTGCAAGCGCAGCTGGTGGAGACGGCGCTGCTGAACATCGTGAACTTCCAGACGTTGATCGCCACGAAGGCGGCGCGCGTGTGCGAGGCGACGCGGGGCGAGCCGGTGCTGGAGTTCGGTCTGCGGCGGGCGCAGGGACCCGACGGCGCATTGATGGCGAGCCGCGCGGCCTTCGTCGGCGGCTGCGCGGCGACCTCGAACGTGCTCGCGGGCCTGCGGCATGGCATCCCCGTGCGCGGCACGCACGCGCATTCGTGGGTGATGTCCTTCGACAGCGAGCCGGAGGCCTTCGCGGCCTATGCGGAAGCCCTGCCGAACAACTGCGTCTTCCTCGTCGACACCTACGACACGCTGGAAGGCGTCCGGCACGCGGTGGAAGTGGGCCGACGGCTCCGCGAACGCGGGCACGAGCTATCCGGCGTCCGCTTGGATTCTGGCGATCTCGCGTGGCTCAGCATCGAGGCGCGGCGCATCCTCGACGAAGGCGGATTTCCCGAGGCTTCCATCGTGGCGAGCAACGACCTCGACGAACACCTCATCGAGAGCCTGAAGCATCAAGGCGCGAAGATCGGGGTGTGGGGCGTGGGCACGCGCCTCGTCACCGGCGGCGATCAAGCGGCCCTGGGCGGCGTCTACAAGCTCGGCGCGATCCGCAACGGGGCGGGCGCGTGGGAGCCGAGAATCAAGCTCAGCGAGCAGGCCGTGAAGACGAGCAACCCGGGCATCCAGCAGGTGCGCCGCTTCACCCTGGACGGAGAATTTCGCGGCGACGCGATCTTCGACGAGGAAAGCGGCCTCGCCCTACCCGTGACCCTCGTGCATCCGGCGGACGCGACGCGGACGAAGACGATGCCGGAAGGAGCCACGTGGGAGGATCTTCTCCAACCGGTCTACCGCGGCGGCGAATTGGTGATGGATATGCCAAGCCTGTTACAGATCCAGCAACGCGGCCGCGAGCAGGTCGCGAAACTGAACCCGACGATGAAACGCCTCCGGAATCCCCACGAGTATCCCGCCGGAGTGGAACGAAGCCTGCACGAGCGGAAGGCGGAGATGATCCGGCAGGCCAAGGCGCGTTGATCCACGAAAATTGGCGGATATCCGCGTCAAAAAGAATAAGGAATATAGATCACCGAAAATGAGAATCCTCCTCCTCATCGACCTCCAGAACGACTTCATGTCCGGCGGCGCGCTGGCGGTGCCGGGCGGGGACGAGGTCATCCCGGTCGTGAACCACCTCATGCCGGACTTCGACCTCGTCGTCGCGACGCAGGACTGGCATCCTCCGGACCATGGCAGCTTCGCAGCGAACCATCCGGGGCGGGAAGTCTTCGAACGGATCGAACTGGACGGGCTGCCGCAGACGCTTTGGCCGGTGCATTGCGTGCAGAACACGGGCGGGGCGCTCTTCGCGCCGGGACTGGACACGCGACGGATCGCGAGAGTGTTCCCGAAGGGCTCGGACCCGCGCATCGACAGCTACAGCGGCTTCCACGACAACGGCCACCGCCGCTCCACGGGGATGGGCGAATGGATGAAGGCGTGCGGCGCGAAACGCCTGAGCGTGGCCGGCGTGGCGACCGACTACTGCGTGAAGTTCACCGTGCTCGACGGGCTGGCAGAGGGATTCGAAGTCGAAGTACTCGCCCAGGCCTGCCGCGGCGTGGACCTGTCGGAGGGCGATTCCGCAAGGGCTCTGGAAGAAATGCGTGCTGCCGGAGCGCGGGTCCCGCCTTGAGCCGCTGCCGAAGAAACCCTTGCCCTCGGCGCTCCCTTCCCTACAATCCGCGCCGATGTCGAAGGAACTGAATTTCAAACAGGAGCTCGTCGGCTGCTTCGGGTTTCCCGTCGCGGAGAATCCGACCCAAGCGATGATCGAACCCGCTTTCCGCGCGATGGGCTTGGACTGGCGCTATCTCACCCTCGAAGTGCGCCCCGAGCACCTTGCCGACGCCGTCGCCGGGGCGCTGGCCTTCGGTTTCCGCGGCTTCAACTGCACCATCCCGCACAAGGTGGCGGTGATCGAACATCTCGACAGCCTCGGCGAATCGGCCTCTCTGATGGGGGCGGTGAACTGCGTCGTCAACCGCGACGGACGGCTCGTCGGGGAAAATACGGATGGAAAGGGTTTCGTCGCGAGCTACCGCGAACTCGACGACCCGGCGGGAAAATCGCTCGTCCTCCTCGGGGCGGGCGGCGCGGCGCGGGCCATCGGGGTCGAGATGGCCTTGGCGGGTTGCTCGCGGATCACCCTCGTGAACCGCGACGAAGCACGAGGCCGCGAACTCGAAACCCTCTTCTCGGGGAAACTCTGCGAGACCGTGCGCGAAACGACGGGCCGCGAGCTGGAGATCGTCTACGTGCCCTGGCGCGGCGACTTCGTCCTGCCCGAGGACACCGACATCCTTGTCAACGCGACCTCCATCGGCCTCTTTCCCGACCTCGACGCCCGCATCCCTCTGGCGATGGATTCGCTGTCGCCCGACACACTCGTCGCCGACGTCATCCCCAATCCCCCGACGACCCACCTCGTCCGCGAGGCGAGGGAAAAGGGCTGCCGCGTCATCGACGGGCTCGGCATGCTGGTCGCCCAGGGCGTCGTCGGCATCGAATACTGGACCGGCCGGACGCCGGATACGGCGGTGATGCGGCGAAGCCTCGAGGAGGTCTTCGCGTAGGCCAATCTGCGGCTGCGGTCACCGACCGCGGACCGAACGAGATGACGGTGCTCGACCGAGGTCGATGACCTCGGCTCCAGGTTTCGCCTTCGAGCAACGCTGTTCCCCGTTCAGCGCCTACTGCCCGGACGGCGGGCTCAGCGCCTTCAACGTGCTGCCGAGATCCTCCAGCATCGTCCCCAGCTCCCGAAGCCCCTTGGCAGTCTCGGGGTTCTCGGAGAGAAGCCTGAGGATTCCCTCAACAGGCGACGCCCCGGGCGAAGCCGGCGCGCCGACGGGAATGGACCAGGCGTCGAGCCAGGCCACCGTTCCTTTGGCAAAGCCTTCGGCCAGCAGCCGTCTCTCGAAGTCCGGCATGTGTCCCGCCCCGTAGAAGATCGCGTAGCGACCGCGCCCCCTCTCCTGCCGCACCGCCGCGAGCGTCTCCATCACGACCCGGTTGCGCTCGCCGACCAGCACGGTTCCGTCCTCGCCCTCGAGCTGTTCGATGAACGACTCCGCCTCGCTCAGGAAAGGAGCGACGGAGCGTTTCAGTTCGGCGCTGTTGCCGGTGAGGACGGCTCCCAAGACGCGCTTCATCATCGTCTCCATCGCGGCGGCGTCCGAAGGCACGCCGGCCACTTCGCCGTTTTCGGCGAGGGTCGAAGCCCGGGTGAAAAGGGTCATGATCGATTCGTTCCGCGCCTTCATCAATTCGTCCATCTCTTCCCATGCGACATCGGCGTGGACGAAGGCCGACGGCGTGTAGTCGATCGCGTCGAGCTGGAACTCCAGCCTCAGAAAGCTCTTCGCCAGCTGCTGCAGCTGGCGGAGCGATTCGACCTCCCCCGCCGCTCCGTCCGCAGGCCCCGCCCCCGGACGATGGGGTCCCCCCACCATTTCGTAGAGCACGGCGTCGTAGCCTTTGAGCCGCTCGTTCAGCTCCGCGTAGTAGGCCGCGTCGCCAAGATGGACCACCCCCACGAGGTCCACGCTCTCGCCCCCCTTTTCAAAGCGCACCACCGCGGTCTGGAGGCGATCGGCCACGGGAAGGCCAGCTCCCTCGTCCGCCTCCACAAAGCGGATGTAGTCGGGCGCCCCGGAAGGGGCATCGACCGACGGATTCGGTGGCGCCACCGTCTGCGCCGAAGCGGCGCAGGCCTGGAGGACGAGGAGCGAGGCGAGGAGACGTTTCATCATGGTCTTTGGGACGCGGCGGGTGGGTCGTTCGTTCGTTATTTTGCTACATGGAAGGGCCACAAAGAAGCACAAAAGGCACAAGCGAAACCAGATACCTCCGGCAGAACCGGAGGTCCGCAGTTGAGGCCGCCCGAAGCGGATCGGGGCCTCGTTCCTCCAGAATTCCCGGAAGACCTTCCCACCCATCCCATCAGGCGGATACTTCCCTCCGCATCGCCGTCCCGGGGTAGCCCTGACCGGCCCGGTCAGGGAGCGAACGTCGCTTGGGCGCCCGATTGGCCGCGCGGGCCTATCCTTCCTCGGCCTCGGAAGCCTTCCCGACGCAGCCGGGGGAGCCCCTATCGGGGAATGGAGCCAGGTCTTGTGTCTTTTTGCTCCGTCGTGGCCATGTCCCGCTCCTGTCTCCCAGCTTCCAGTCCCTCACTTCGCGAGATCGAGCACCACGAGCTTGCCCGAGGCGTTGCGGCAGTATCCGCGCCCGTTCGCGAAGACGGGCACGGTCCACACTTTGGGTTCGACCACTTGCTGCCTGAAGACGGGCTTGTACTCCGACGGCGTCGCCGGCGCGATCTGGAGCTCGCCCGATTCGGTGAGGACGATCAGCTTGCCCCGTACCGCCGCCACCGTGCCGTGGCCGACCGAAGGGTCGCTCCATTTCACCGTGCCCGTGGCGAACTCCAGGCAGCGGAGGCCGGTGCCGTCCTGCCCCTCGTTTCCGCTCACGCCGTAGAGATGCCCGTCGATGAGCACCGGCGCGTTCATCTGCGCCTGCATCTCGCGGCTCTGCCAGACCTTCTCCGGCTCGCCTTCGCCGGTCCACTTCACCAGGGTGGCCCCCTTGCCGTAGCCGCTCGTGATGAAGACCGAATCTCCTCGGACGATGGGATCGGCCGCGTTCACTCCGTAGCGGGTCATCCACTTGTAGCGCCACACCTCGGTGCCGTTGCTGGCATCGACGCAGACATAGCCCCGCTTGTTCGAAAAGATGACGAGCCGCCAGCCGTCCCGCACGACCGGATGCGGCGTCGAGTATCCCGCCTCCTCGTTGCCGGATTTCCAGACCACCGAACCATCGCCCTTCCTCAGATTGATCCCCGCATCCCCCGCGTTGACGAAGAGCCAGTCGTCCCACACCAGCGGCGCCCCGCTGAAGCCCCAGGTCGGTTTCGTGTAGTCGAAATCCTTGTTCAGGTGCTTCTGCCAGACGACCTTGCCGCTCCCGGCGTCGAAGCAGAAAAGCTCCCCCTCCCGGGCGACGTGGTAGACCCGGTCTCCGTCGATCGTCGCCGTTCCGGTGGTCCCGCCCTGGAAATAAAGATCGCCGAGAGGCTGGGGATAGGAGAACTTCCACCTCGGCTCGCCCGTCTTTTCATCGAAGCAGAAGAGGGTGTCCGTCCCCTTGCCGTCGTGTCCGCTGATGACGACCCTCCCCCCGCCGATCACGGGAGCGCTGTAGCCGAGACCGACCTCGACGCTCCACAGCACCTTCGCTTCGCCCGATGTCCTCAAGCCTTCCTCCGTCGAAACGCCGTCCAGTCCCGGTCCCCGGTACCTCGGCCAATCCCCGGAAAGAGCACTTTCCCCGGGAAAGAGGAAGGCGGCGAAAAGAAGTGCCGGATTGACGCGAGCGAACGAAGAAGGCAGCATCGACATGCCTCTAACCTCATGCAAATCCCCCCCTGCGCAACCCTTCTCTACCCGCTCTCCCACTAACAGGCACCCGACTTTCCACTGCTTCCAGCCCCTCTTCCATGCCTCTCTTTCTCGCCGCCGTCTTCCTCAGCGCCTTCCTGCTCTTCCAGGTCCAGCCGGTCATCGCGCGCTACATCCTCCCCTGGTACGGCGGCAGTCCGGGCGTCTGGACGACCTGCCTGCTCTTCTTCCAAAGCGGCCTCCTCGCGGGCTACGCCTACGCCCACGCCCTCGTCACCTTCCTCCGGGAACAGCGGAAGCTCCAGGCCGCCGTCCATCTCGCCCTCCTCGCCGCCGCCTGCCTCCTCCTCCCCATCACGCCTTCGGTGGAATGGAAGCCGGACGGCACGGAAGCGAGCCCGGTGGCTGGGATCGTCCGTCTCCTCGCTCTGACGGTGGGCGTCCCCTACTTCCTCCTCTCGGCTTCGGGACCACTCCTCCAGCACTGGTTCGCCGAAACCCATCCCGGCCGCTCGCCCTATCGCCTCTATGCCGTCTCGAACCTGGGCAGTCTCCTCGGACTTCTCACCTACCCCTTCCTTTTCGAACCCCTTCTCGACGTCGGGACGCAGACCTCGCTCTGGTCCTGGGCCTTCGCCCTCTATGCCGTGCTCGCCGCCGCCACCGGCATGGTCTTCGTCCGTCGCTCCGGTGCCATGGCCGACACGCGAACGATCGTGGAGGAAGCCCGGCGTCCTCCCCTCGCCGACGTGCTGCTCTGGATCGCCTTCAGCGCCTGCGGCTCCATCCTGCTGCTGTCGCTCACGAGCCAGATGTGCCAGGACGTCGCCGTCGTTCCCTTCCTCTGGGTCGCGCCGCTCTCCCTCTACCTGCTGACCTTCGTCCTCGCCTTCGACCACGAGCGCTGGTATGTCCGCCCCGTCGCCATCCCGCTGGCGGCCACCGCCATCGGCCTGACCGTCTGGCTGCTGAACCGCCAGTACGCTCCCTTCGAATGGCCTCTCGGCCGTCAGATCGCGATCTACTGCGGAACGGTCTTTCTCGGCTGCCTCGTCTGCCACGGCGAAGTCGCCCGGATGAAGCCTAGGACACGCCATCTCACCGGCTTCTACCTCTCCATCGCCCTGGGTGGAGCCATCGGAGGACTCTTCGTCAGCCTCGCCGCCCCGAGGCTCTTCTCCGGCTACTGGGAACTGCACCTCGCCTTCGTCCTGCTCGCCGTCCTCGTCAGCGCGCAGCTCTGCCGCCAGTTCCGCCCCATCCGCCGTCCCTGGCTCGCCCTGCCGGGAGCCGTCCTCTGGCTCTGCGCCATCGGCACCCTGCTGTTCTTCCTGCGCAAGCACATCGCGGACACCCGCGAGCATACCATCGCGATGAAACGGGGCTTCTACGGAGCGATCAAGGTCGAGGAAGTCGACGCCGGCACCGAGAACGCCTACCATGCCCTGCATCACGGACGCATCAGCCATGGCCGCCAATATCTCGACGAGGCCCATCGCGGATTCGCCTCCACCTACTACGGCACCGACAGCGGCGTCGGCGCCGTCTTCGAGTGCCTCCCTGCCCGGACCTCCACCCCGCGCCAGCCCATCCACGTCGGCGTGGTCGGCCTCGGCGTCGGCACCATCGCGACCTACGCGGAGCCCGGCGACCGCTTCCGCTTCTACGAGATCAATCCCCAGGTCGAGGAACTGGCGCGCTCGCACTTCACCTTTCTCGCCGACTGCAAGGGCGAGGAGACCGTCGTCCTGGGCGACGCCCGCATCACCCTCGAGCGCGAACTCGCCACCGCTGCCCCCCAGCAGTTCGACGTCCTCTTCGTCGACGCCTTCAGCGGAGACTCCATCCCCGTCCACCTGCTGACCCGCGAGGCCTTCGCGCTCTATTTCCAGCACCTCAAGCCCGGCGGCGTCCTCGCCATGCACATCACCAACCTGCACCTCGATCTCGCCGATCCGGTGCGCAACCTCGCCGAGGCCTTCGGACGCCGCGCCTTCCGCGTCGACCACAATCCCGGAGTCGACGTGAACCACTCCTACTACTCCGACTGGGTCCTCGTCACGGACGACCCTGCCTTCATCGCCACCCTCGAGGCCTCGGACCGCCTCACCGAATGGGACCGCGAGGAACCGCTCCCCATCCTCTGGACCGACGGCTACAGCAATCTGTTTGAGGTGGCTTTTTAGCTTTTAGCCGTTTAGCTCTTTAGCCCAAGCTAAACAGCTAAACAGCTAAACAGCTAATACGGCCAATGCGTCTTCGTCCAGAGGCCGCCATCGACGTAGATGGTCTGCCCGGTGACGAAGTCGGCCCCGTCGCCGGCGAGATGCACCACCATGCGGGCGATGTCTCTGGGATAGCCGATCCGGCCCATCGGCGTCAGCGGCGACCAGGTGCCGGCATAGTCGTCGGACTCCTCCTTGGTGCGCTCGATCTCGATGGCCCCGGGTGCGACGCAGTTCACGCGGATGCCGTACTGGCCGAGCTCGCAGGCGCTGACGCGGGTGAGCTGCTCCAGCCCTCCCTTCGAGGCGCAGTAGTCGACCAGATTCATGAACGGCTGCTTGTTCGCCCCGGACCCGATGTTGACGACGGAGCCGCCCCGCCCCGCCTCCTTCATGATCCGCGCCGCCGTCTGGGTGCAGAGAAAGCTCCCCTTCAGGTTCGTCCTGATCGTCTTGTCCCAGTCCTGCTCGCTCAGGTCCAGCAAGGACGCCCAGGTCTGGCGGCCGGCGTTGTTGACGAGGCAGTCGAGCCGGCCGAACGCCGCCATCACCGCGGCGAACATGGCCTCCACATCCGCCTTCGTCCCCACGTCGCCGGGCACGATGGCGCAGCGCCGTCCCATGCCCTCGATCGCCGCCTTCGTCTCCTCCGCCCCGGCGAGGTCGCTGTGGTAGTTCACGGCCACGTCCCAGCCCGCCTCGGCCAGCCCGTAGGCGATGCCGCGTCCCACTCCCTTGCTCGCCCCGGTCACGAGGGCCGTCTTTGCCGATGTCTCTTCGCTCATATGGGAACCAATGGAGCGAGAATGACGGAGCCGTCAAAGCGTGGATTGCGGAAAATGGGGTCCGTCCTCCGCAATGGAAGATCCGCGACGGACCGTGAAGGAGCTGGACAGAGGGAACCGGCATCTCTGGACACGCTTCTCTTTCCCAAGCACCACGGGCCGGCGAACGAGCGGAGTCCACCGTCCCCGGAAGCATGGATAAGCGGCGGCGCAAGTGGGCGGCGGGCGGCGTCGGCAAACCGGTCTACCCCTTCGGATCCGCATGCGGTGCCGCCCACCCGTCAGTGATCGGTCCCATGTTCATTCCTCGCTGATGAATTCGTCCTTTTGCCAAAGCCTTCGCCACGCCTCGGCGAGCGGCAGCCGGTTGTAGCGATCGGGGAAATGCTCCTGAAGTAGCTTGGAAACCTCGGGATACCAGCGCGGGCTCATGCCGGGAAAGACGTGATGCTCGGTGTGGTAGGAGAAGTTGTCGTGGAGCCAGTCCATCCACCGGGGCACGATGACCGAGGTACTGCCCAGTAGCGGGTCGGTGCGCTCGCAGAGCGGATTGAGGAAATGATTGGTGAAGATGTAGAGCATCCCGACAGTGGAGTCCACCAGCAGCGGCACCGGCACGGCCCAGAGGAATCTCCAGGCATCCCGTCCGACGAAGCACCACAAACCATAGTAGAAGCCCCCGATGAGGGCGATCTCCGCCACGATGCACATTTTCTCCCGAGTTGTGAAAGCGGGCTTGTGGGTGACGATGGGCAGCTTCACCCGTCCCGGCAGGAGTCCAGTGATTGCATGACGCAAAAAATAGGTGAGAAAGTGGGCGGTCCATATCGGATGCCTCAGCGGTGTCTGCCGGTTGGGAAAAAACAGCCTCGTGTAGACCCATGTCGCCCATGTGCGTTCGCTGCGCCGGAACGAACGGTCCGTGTCATGCACGGTATTGGTCTCCAGATGGTGCGTCTTGTTGTGGATGCGCCGCCATAGCGTCGGCGGCACGGCCATCTGCCCCCAGAGCAGAAGCTCCAGCACGCGCCGCAAGGGCCTGGAGCGCACAACGGCCCCGTGGCTGGTGTCGTGCGCGATGAACGCCAGGCATATCTGGCTGTGGCCCAGCACCACGGCGGCCAATGCCCAGACCAGCGGATGGCCGCTCGTGCGGATGATCCACCAGCACGTCCCCACGAGGGCGAAATGCACCGCCATCCGCCACAGCCGGTCCCTCCCCGGCAAGAACGCGTCGCCGGGCAGCAGCGGGCGGATGACCCGTGCGTAATCTCCGGCGCTCATGGTTCTGCTTCGTTCGATCATGGGTCAGCGGACGGAAAGATGGAGGAACAGATTGATCCCCTCGGGTTCCCCATCCACGCGCACGCTCTCCGCCGGGAAGCCCGCCTGCTCGGCGAGCGCCGCCAGATGCTCCGCGCTGCGATGGAGGAGCACCCAGTCGCCATGCTCCTCCATCCACGGGCGGCTCGGGTTTTCCATGCCGAAGTTCCCCACCGCCATCTCCCCTCCGTCGTTCACGAAACCCGCGAGCGTCCGGAGCAGCCGGACGAAGAGCCGGTCGCTCAGATAGTCGAAAAGCCCCGCGCTCCAGACGAGATCCACACGGCCCTCGGGCTTGAAGCGCAGGACATTGGCATGGTGGAATCGGACCGCACCTCCGAACGGAGCGCACAAGGCGGAGGCGTGGGCGATGGCCTTGGCATCCATGTCCACGCAGTCGAAATGCACCGGGTCGGTGCCTTCGGCGGCGCACCACTCCCGCACATCCCGCGCGGGTCCGCTGCCTAGGTTCAGGACGCGGAGAGGCCGCCGGGATGCACCGGCCACATGGCCGCGCAGCCAGCGGTGGAAATAGTCCTTCCGGTTGCGGACCGCCCGCGGTGCGGGCTGCGCGTGGAAGAACTCGTCCCATCGCCGCAGACGTTCGTCTTCGCTCACGTCACACAGGTAGATGCGGTCGATGATCTCGAAATCGCCGGCGTATCCATGGGGTTTGCGTACCACGTGGTCCTGCAGGGATTCGGCGAGGGGACCGGAGGTCACCTCCCGCCAGAAATCGGCCACGGCTTCCCGGCTCAGGATTCCTTTGCGAACGAAGCTCGCGTTGCGGTGGAACCACGCCGCGAGAGCCCCATACTCGTGGGGCTCCGGGCCTCCCCGCTCGAGCAGGTCCGTCATGAACTGGACATGCCCGGAAGGCGCATCCTTCAGGATGTCTGCCGGAGCAGCCGGGAAGGAACGGCCGGGAGAACCACTGCCAGGAAATCGCTTTTTCATGCCTTCGGCTCTTGTCCGCTGTTGCTGGCTCTCTACGGGTCCACTCGCACGATGTAGGAATCGTGATATTGGATGCCGAACTCATCGCCCCCGGTCACAACGTTCCAGTCCTTCACGACTTCGTCGTTCACCTGCAGCTTTCCGACGAAATGGAGTGACCACGCCCTGTTGGCCAACACCACAAGAATGACATTGCGGCCGGTCACGAGCTCATCGGTCAGATCCACGTGGATATTCAATAGTGGATCACCGTGGGTCCGGATGGACGCCGCGCCAATTTTCTTGCCATTCACAAAGGTGACGAGCTCGTCGTCCGCGTGGCTGACTGTGATCTTCAAGCTGTCGCCGGGAAAAAGACGGCGCTCGCCGCTGCTGGCTGTCTCTGGATTCTGGTTCATTGCATTGTTGGTTGGATTGCCGGCTTTGGGGTGCCGGGATGGTTGATTATCGATTCGGCCTGCAAACGGGTGGCGGAACACAGGCTTCCAGCCTGTGCGGTGGGACGAGCGTCCGCTTGCCGCGGAATTTATTTGTAGGCCGCATCGATATTATGGAAGCGGTTTGATCAGCGGGGAAATCGTGTAGACCTGGCCATGCTTGCCGCCGGGCTGCAAGGAGTAGGTGATTCCGTTCACGTAGTATCCCGGAGGACAGGTCATCTTCACGGTGTCGCCGACGGTTTCGACGATTGGATTTGCGGATCCATCGGGGGAAGCCGCCTCCGGCATGTTTATCGCAGTGGGCTGGCTCAATGGCCTGACGGCAGCGAACAGTATGGCATTGGCCGTCAGGCTCATGCCCAGGAGCAAAATAAGTGCAATTCTTGACCTTGGTGAAGAGCGGGCCTTATTGCTTGGATTTCTGGCGTCGTCTTTATCCGCCGATTTGTCCATAAAAGCTGGTATCAATGCCGCCGTGACGGTTCCGATGGCGCCGATGAAGGCGACAATGATGGGTGTGTCCATGGAATTTGAGTATCTGTTTGATCGATGATGTCCTAGCCGAACAGGTTATGCATGGTTCTTTCCCGGAGCTGCCCCGGTCGCCCCGGGGCAGCTTCGACGGGAGTTCCTTGCCGACCACGGGAGTATGGAGGGGCAGTGGCTACCGCATCTTCAGGATGAGCTTGCGCTTCGCAATCTTGGAGACGAGGCCCGCGGCGTCGTGGGCTCGCACCTGCACGCTGTTCTTGCCGGGCTTCGGCTTGTCGACTGGGGGTGCTGGAGATCCCTTTCGGCATGCGTCCAGTTTCGATAGCGCCTGAATCACTTAGCGCCCCCTTCCCTTCACCTTGATCTGGAACGTCCTGCTGTTCGCCGCACTGCTGCGCACTTCCAAGGTCGCTTTGCGCGCCCCCGCCGAGGTGGGTCGGAAGGTTGCCCGGAAAGTGGTGGCGGCATGGGGTACGACCGTCCTCTGAGGAATCCGGGTGGCGATGAAGTCCCGGCGGTGGATCCCCCTTGAGGACACGACTAGCCCCGACAGGTTCGCCGTGCCGACGTTTCGGACAGCGAAGGCGACGGGCTTGCTGCGCCGACGGACCACGGTTCCCTTGAAATGGGTTGTACCCCTGCCGCTGGACAGAACGCGCTGGCCGCACCACACCTGAATGAGCGCCTGGGCGGTTGTTTGAGGCGGCGCGGACAGCACCGTGAACAAGACGGGAGCCTCGATGCTGCCGACAGTCCCGTTCGCCGCGAAGTACAGGGTCTCCTTGATGTCGTGGATGCCTCCGGTGGCTGCATCGTAAACCTTCAACGACAGAGCGCCCAGGAAATCGAGATCGGACCATGCCGTGACATGGTAAAAGGGGTCCGCGTAGCCGGGGACGATCGTTCCGACGCCCGCCACCTGGCCGTTCTCGAACACCGCCAAGAGGCTCCCCGCCGCGTTGACCCGCGCGCCGTCCTTCTCCACCCGCGCGTAGACCGCCATGCTGCTCGCCTTTCCTACGGGGGCCTGCCAGCCGGGACCGGCCGGCCCGGAGCTTCCCATACCGGACAATGCCAGCGCGCTGCTGCCGCCGGTGGCGTTGGATGCGACGGTGATATTGCCTCCGTAGCTCTGGGCCGCCGTGGGCGCGAAGGTCACCGTCACGTTCCGGCTGCCGCCCGGCGCGATGGTACCGCCGCTCCAGTTGCCGCCGAACCCGGCGGGGTAGCCAATGCCCGTCACGCTCAGCGCCGTGTTGCCCGCGTTGGTGATCGTCAGGAGCCGCGTCGCCGTCTGGCCGACCGGCACGCCGCCGAATGCTAGGTTGCCGGAGAGGCCGATGATCCGCGTCGGCTCGCCCGCGGCCTCCTGGACGATGATATGGGTGGCGGTGAGGGCTCCGCTGGTCAGGGTGATGGTGGCGGTGCGGCCTGCGCCGGGGTTGGGCGCCACGGTATAACTAAAAGTCTGGTTGCCACTCTGGCTGGCCGCTTCGGCGCTGGTCACCCAGCCGCTGCCGCCGCCCAGGCTCCAGGACCAGCTGCCCGGAGAGGCCACTTCGAACTGGAACGAGCCGCCGTTCGCTGACACGCTCCGGCTCCCGGGCGTGGCTGACAGGGAGGTTCCGCCCGTGAAGCTGGAGACTAGCTGATACGCCCCGACGCCGGTGCCGGACCAATGCCTGACGCGAACGTAGTAGGTGCCCGCCGCCACCGCGCGGGCTATGCGGAAGTTGTAGCCTTCGCCTCCGCCGTCGTCGTCTTCGATTAATTGCATGCCGGAGGCGTCCAGCAGATGGCCGTATGTGTCCGTGCCCCCCGTGGTGTGGACCGTCAGGGTGCCCGCCGCGGCGAGCTGGATGCGGAAGCAGTCGCTGTCCCCGGCGGTCTCGATGGAGCCCGCCGTCGTGGAGTTCGGAGCGATAGGGGTGGCGGTGGCAATGGTGTCGCCGTGGTCGTCGCCTGCGGCGATCCCCTCCTGGACGATGGTGTGGATGGCGGTGTGGGCACCGCTAGTCAGAGTGATGGTGGCGGTGCGGGACGAGGTACCCGTGTGGGGCGCCACGGTGTAGCTGAAGATCTGGCCTCCGCCTTGATGGACTGGTTCGGTGCTGTTCACCCAACCACTGCCGCCGCCTAGGCTCCAGGACCAGTTGCCCGAAGCAATCACGTTGAAGTCGAAGGAATCGCCCCCCGTCGGCACACTCTGGCTGGCGGGGGAGACTGCGAGAGGCGTGGTCACCAAAGCCACCGTGTGGTTCCTGCCCGCTGCAAGAACGCCGACGCCACCCATTCCGGAAGCCCCCCCCACTTGGCCCCAGTCGTTGTTGCCCCAGGCCACCACGGTGCCGTCGCTTTTCAGCGCTGCTGTGTGGAGCCAGCCTGCCGAGATGGCCACGACACCACTCAGGCCCGGAGGCACCGTACTCTGGCCATGGGAATCGTCTCCCCAAGCCGTTACCGTGCCGTTGCTCCTCAAGGCCACCGTGTGGTAGCCGCCCGCCGCGACGGCGATGACGCCGCTGAGGCCTGGAGGCACCGTGCTCTGGCCATCGGAGTCGTCACCCCAGGCCGTCACCATACCGTTGTTTCTCAAGGCTACCGTGTGGCTCCCGCCCGCCGCAACGGCCACGACACCGTTAAGGCCCAAGGGCACGGTGCTCTGGCCGGAGCTGTTGTCCCCCCAGGCCGCCACCGTGCCGTCGAATCCCAAAATCACGTTGTGATGCCTGCCTGCAGCGACTGAGGCTATGCCGCTGTATGGCAGAGGAACCGTGCCTTGACCATAGGCGTTGTTGCCCCAGGCCGCCACCGTGCCATTGGCCCTCACCGCCACCGTGTGGGTCCAACCCGCCGCCATAGCCACGACGGCACCCAGCCCCGGAGGCACCGTGCTTTGGCCGTGGGAATCGTCCCCCCAAGCCGTCACCGTGCTGTCGTCCCCCAAGGCCACCGTGTGATAGCCGCCCGCCGCAACGGCTGCGGCACGGAATTCCGGCCGCACCGTGCTCTGGCCGCGCGAGTCGTCACCCCAGGCGGTCACCGGGAAGGAGACGACCGGAGCGTCGTCTGACCGTCCCCGGCTGATGCGGGCGTTAAACGAGTCGGCGACGAACAAACTGCCGTCCGGCGCGGCCAGCACCCCCATTGGGCGATAGAACCGCGCCGCAGAACCCAATCCGTCTGCGGTACCGCTGCTGCCGGCGCTGCCTCCTAGGGTGGTGACCAGTCCCTCTCGCGTCACCTTGCGGATCGTGTGATTGTGGGTGTCCGCGACATAGAGGTTGCCGCCGCCATCCAACGCGATCCCCCAGGGAGAGTAGAACCGCGCGGTGCTGCCGACGCCGTCCGTGTTCCCTGCATCCGCGACATTGCCCGCCAAGGTGGTGACCACTCCTGCGGGGGACACTCTACGGATCGCATGGTTGCCGTGTTCCACCACATAGACATGACCGCTCCCGTCTACAGCCACCCCCCTTGGATAATAAAACCGCGCGCCGCTGCCGGTACCGTTCTCGTTCCCCGCGCCGCCAGGGCTGCCAGCCAAGGTGGTGACGACACCTGCGGGGGTCACTTTGCGGATCGTGTGGTTAAGCCGATCGGCCACGTAGAGGTTGCCGCCGGCGTCGATCGCGATGCCGCATGGTTCGTTGAACCGCGCCGAACCGCCTGCGCCATTCGCACTTCCCGCAATACCGGGGCTGCCGGCCAAGGTGGTGACCACGCCAGCGGGAGTCACTTTGCGGATCGTGTGGTTGAAGGCGTCCGCAGCATAGACGTTGCCTCCGCCATCCACCGCGATGCCGCATGGCTGATTGAACCGCGCCGAACCTCCTGTGCCATTCGCGTTTCCCGCGTTCCCGGCACTGCCAGCCAGGGTAGTGACCACGCCCGCAGGGCTTATTTTGCGAATCGTGTGGTTGTGAGCATCCGCTACGTAGAGGTTGCCAGCACCATCCATCGCCATGACAACTGGCACATAGAACCGCGCCGCCTTTCCTGTCCCATTGACGATTCCGCTGGCTCCCGGCATTCCGGCGAAGTTCTTCCAGAGATGGGTTCCCCAAGCGCTCACCAGTTGGTAGGCCCCCGTGCCGCTGCTGGAGCCGTGGCTGACGCGCACGTAGTAGACGCCCGCCTCTACAACGTGGGCGATGCGGAAGTTGCCGCCCTCACCGCTGTCGTCGTCGGAGGCGAGCTCGTCGCCCGAGGCGCCGAGCAGCTGGCCGTAAGTGTCGGTGCCCCCCGTGGTGTGGACGACGAGGATGCCGGGGCCGGGGACATTGATGCGGAAGTAGTCGCTGCCCCCGGCGGACTCGATGTTCCCAGCCGTCGTCGAGGCATGGCCGACGGTGGTCGCGGTGGCGGTGCTGTCGCCGTGGTCCGCCTGGACGATGGTGTGGGTGGCGGTGAGGGAGCCGCTGGTCAGGGTGATCGTGGCGGTGCGAGGCGATGAGCCGGGGTTGGCCGCCACGGTGTAGCTGAAGGTCTCGTTGCCGCTCTGGTCGGCGGGCTCGGCGCTGCTCACCCAGGCGCTGCCCGCATTCTGGCTCCACGACCAGTTCCCCGTGGCGGCCACGCCGAATTCGAACATCCCGCCTGCCTTGGGCACGCTGCGCGTCGATGGGTTGGCGGAAAGGGCGGGGCCGCCGGCGGCGAAGCTGCCGACGAGACGGTAGCCTCCGGTGGAGCCGTAGGCGGTGAAGCCAGTCGGCGGATCGAAGAAGGGGCCCCCTTCCCCCTGGGACTGGACCATCAGGAAATACTCCCCGGCGGACAGGCTCCGGCTGATGGTGCTGGTGAGGACGCCGTCGAGGCTGGATTCCACCAGCAGGACGCCGGCGCTGTCGCGCAGTTCCAGTCTCGTGTTGAGGTTGGGTTCGACGGGGCTGGGGGAGCAGGTGACGTTGAGGGTGCCGCCGCCGGTAGTGAAGCGGAAGCAGTCGATGTCTGCCGAGCTATGTAGCAGGCCCAGTTCGTCAATGGAGCCGAGGGCATTGCCTGCCACGGTTCTGGCCGTGCCCAAGGTGTTGCCGATGTCGTCCGCCCTGTAGCCGAAGCCGTTCGCGGACCGGGCGATCAGGGCGAAGTCGTCCTCGTTGTTGTTGGCGCGGTAGTATTGGCCGCGGGACCATTGGGTGAGATATTTACCGAAAGGCGCGCCCATGAGTGGCCCCCAGCCCGTGGGCCCGCTGCCGTGGCCGCCGTAGTATTCCTCGCGAGATTGATCTCCGGAAGCGGCACGCCCATCGTGGAACAGCCCTAAAGTATGGCCTAGCTCGTGGGAAATGGTCATGGCCATGGTTCGGATATTATTGCTGTTGAAAGCCCAGCAGGGGATGCGAGTGGAATGGCCATAGCGACCGGCAGATGTGGAAAAACTGTTCACCCAAGCAACCCCGCCCGTTTCGGGCGCGACATCCTTGGTCGGGGTGACGATGCACCGCATCCTCCTGCCCACACTGGCGTTGTTGTAGCGGTTGACGTTGGTGGTGACCGAAATGCGGAAGGGGCGGAAGTCCTCGGAGACCATCTCCCAGACCTCCTCGATCTGCGCGGGAGTTATCGGATTGCCTGCGAGGATGGCGGGCAGCGCTTGGATGGTCTTGCCGCCGTTCCAGTTGGGATCGCTGACCGTCTCGCCGTCAAAGTCGAGGTAGAGCACCGCAGTGGCCGAGGCGAGGCTGTCGAGCAGGGGCACGCTCAGCATCGCCGCCGGGCCGCCGGGCGGGGCCTCCGCACCGGCGGTCTGGCCCGGGGTGGCCGGCATGCCGTGGCAGATCACCGACTGGATCGGCTTCTCCTGCAGGAGGTGGCGGCCGTCCTTGGCCCGCTGCACGAGCAGGGCGCGCCCCTCGTCCGGGAGCAGCAGAGTGGCGGCCACCACGCCCTCCTTGATGAAGAGGCTGAAGTGGTGACCGGGGCGCTCGGCCAAATCCCCGGCGATGGCGAGGCGGCCCGTTTCGGTCTCGGTTTCGCGGTAGGCGACCCGTCCGGGGATCCATCCCCCTCCCGGCGCGGGGAAGCTCACCGGATCGCCAACGTGCAGCCGCTCCAGCGAAGCGAGGGAGGCCGAGTCGATGAGGGTGGAGCTCGTCACGGCCATGACGGCAGAGGGCACGAGTTCTCCAGAAGCAAGGTCTTCCGCGACCACGGGCTGGGGCAGGCGCTCCAACAGCCGGAAAGCCGGTGCCACAGGCACATCGGTGTCCACGGCAAGGGGCTTGGTGTCGGTGGCTAGGGTCGTACCATCCTCGGTAGGGGTGTCTTCCCCGGCGGCGGTGGGATGGAAACCGGTGCCGGAAGAACCCGCTCCGCTGACTGGGTCGCTCTGGGGAGGAGCCGCGGCAGCGTCCGGCACAGGCCGGTACGTCCGCATCAGAACGACAGCGGACAGGGCCAAAGCGACCAAGGCAAGCAGCAGGGGAAGGCGTTTCATGAAAAGGCAGGGGCGAGGCGGCCAGCTGCATCAGCGGAATCTGACTTTCTTAGAAAACACCCGGACTTCCCTGGTCGTGAAGCGGTCGGTATACTCGGCGAGAACCATTGCGGTGCAGACCCGACCCTTAGGTGGCCGGTACATGCGGACCGTGGTGCTGCGAGCGTGGTAGGAGTAGTTCGGAGACAGTTGGCCGTAGCGGCAGACGGCAACCACCGTGCCCCGGCCGCTCCGCACCGCGGCACGGCTTCGGTGCGCCATCAGGTAGACTTGCAGCGTTCCCGTTGTGCGGACACTGGAACGGTTGACGATCTGCGGCACCGTCAGGCGGACACTAGCACCCTGCGCCCTCCACGCTGACCGGCCGGTACCGAATCCCGGATAGGTGGTGGCTTGGATCTGGCCCCCTCCGTAAAGGACGCGCCAATGCCCGTTCTTTCCAGGGCCGTGGCCCGGGCCGCGGACGAGGACCGCCCACGGGTAGAGCTGCTGGTAGGTGGATTCGTACTCGAAGGGGCCGAAGAGGTAGTAACCTCCGATCTGGAGAAAGTCCGACTCGTCGTCTGCGAGCGTCCGATACTGCTGGTTGGACGGGAGAGGGGAAAAGTGGAAGTTAGGGTGGAGATCGCCCGCCGTGACCTCGAGAGACCAGCCCATATAGGAATTGTAGGTGCCCCACCCGTCGAGCCGCTCGACACGCATCGGGACGCTCTGGGCGGCAGCGTCCATCCACGCGGCAAGAGCAAGACTGGTGGCGGTGAGAAGCATGAGGACACGGCTCGCTTTCATGGTGGAATGAAGGGTTAACGAAATAAAGAGGGTCCCCCCCGGGAAACTCTATCACCGAGGCTGCATCGCCTTCCCCCTCCCGGAGAGCGGGGCCTTTTCCATGGCAGCGTTGCTGCGCACTTCGAGAACCGCCTTGCGGGGGCCCTTTTCGCGGGGGCGGAAGGTCGCCTTGAAGGTGGTCGCGGCACCGGGGGAGAGAATTTTGAGCGCTGGCTGCTTCAAGATGAAATCGCGCTTGGCCCTGCCGCCCGCCACGACCCGAAGCCCGACCAGCGGGGAGCCACCGCCGTTGGTGATGCGCAGGGTCTGCGCCCCGCTCCTTTTGCCGACCCGGGTCGCCGCGAAGGGTCTGGGCTTCTGCAGAAGCGTCAGCGCGGGAGAGGGAGGGGCGGCGGTGCCCGTGCCGGAGACCGCGTGGGTGGGGTCTCCAGCGGAGGCGTTCGAGGACACGGCCAGGTTGCCGCCGTACTCCTGCGCCGCCGTTGGGGCGAAGGTCACCGCCACCGCCTGGCTTCCCTCCGCCGCGATGGTCCCCCCGCTCCAGTCGCCGCTGAATCCGGCGGGATAGCTGATTCCCGTCACCGTCAGGGGCACGCCGCCGGTGTTCTGGATGGTCAGCGTCCGCGTTGCGGTCTGGCCCGTCGACACGCTTCCGAAGCCCAAGTTGCCCGACAAGGAGATGGCCGGGGCGGCCACCGTCCCCGCCTGGGTGATCGTGTATGTTTGGCTGAGGGAACCGCTCGTCACCGTGACCGTGGCGACGCGAGGGAATGGGTTGCCGTTGGCGGCCACGGTGTAGCTGAAGGTCTGGTCGCCGCTCTGGTTGGAGGCTTCGGCGCTGGAGAACCAACCGGTGCCTCCGTCGACGCTCCAGGACCAGTTGCCCGAAGCCGTCACGGCGAAGCTTTGGCTTCCGCCTCCCGTTGCCATGCTCTGGCTCCTGGGATCGAGAGAGAGGGTGGGTGTGGTCTCGTTTTCGATATGGAACGCGTAGACCGCTCCGGAGCCGGAAGCGCCGTTGTCGCTTTGGTTGCCGTCGACGCCGGTGGCGGAACTGTCCTCCCATAGCGCGCCGGCCACGGCGGTGTCCGCGTCCACCGCCACGGAAGTGCCGAACTCATCGCCCGCGCCGGTGTTGGAGGCCTTGAGATAGGCCTGCTGGGTCCAGGTCGAACCGCTGCGCGTGAAGACGTAGACCGCTCCGGAGCTGGACGCGCCGTTGTCGCTTTGGTTGCCGTTGACGCCGGCGGCGGCGCTGCTTTCCCATGGCGCGCCGACCACGGCGGTGTCCCCGTCCACCGCCACGGAGGTGCCGAATGCATCGAACTCGTCTGTGTTGGAGGCCTTGAGGTAGGCCTGCTGGGTCCAGGTGGAGCCGCTGCGCGTGAAGACGTAGGCCGCCCCGGAGTAGACTGCGCCGTTGTCGCTTTGGTTGCCGTTGACGCCGGTGGCGCTGCTGCCCTCCCCATACGCGCCGATCACGGCGGTGTCCCCCGACACCGACACGGAAATGCCGAACTGGTCGTCCGCGCCGGTGTTGGAGGCCTTGAGATACGCCTGCTGGGTCCAGGTCGAGCCGTTGCGCGTGAAGACGTAGACCGCCCCGGAGTTGGACGCGCCGTTGCTGCTCTGGTTGCCGTTGACGCCGGTGGCGGTGCTATCCTCTCTATACGCGCCGACCACGGCGGTGTCCCCCGACACCGACACGGACCAACCGAAACGATCGTCCGCGCCGGTGTTGGAGGCCTTGAGATACGCCTGCTGGGTCCAGGTCGAGCCGCTGCGTGTAAAGACATAGGCCGCTCCTGATTCTGTCGCGCCGTTGTCACTTTGATTGCCGTTGACTCCGGTGGCAGTGCTATCCTCCCCATACGCGCCGACCACGACGGTGTCCCCGAACACCGATACGGAGGTGCCAAACTGGTCGCTCGCGCCGGTGTTGGAAGCCTTGAGGTAGGCCTGCTGGGTCCACGTCGAGCCGCTGCGCGTAAAGACGTAGGCCGCCCCGGAGGTGGAATCGCTGTTGTCGCTTTGATTGCCGTTGACACCATTGGCGGCGCTGCTTTCCCATGGCGCGCCGATCACGGCGGTGTCCCCCGACACCGACACGGACCAGCCGAAGCGATCGTCCGCGCCGGTATTGGAAGGCTTGAGGTAGGCCTGCTGAGTCCAGGTCGAGCCGCTGCGCGTGAAAACATAGGCCGCTCCTGAGTCTGTCGCACCGTTGCTGCTCTGGTTGCCATTGACCCCAGTGGCAGTGCTATCCTCTCTATACGCGCCGACCACGGCGGTGTCCCCCGACACCGACACGGACCAACCGAACTCATCGTCCGCGCCGGTGTTGGAGGCCTTGAGGTAGGCCTGCTGCGTGAACATGGGGTCGATAGTCAGCGGATAGATCGCCCCAGCGTCGTCCACCTCAATGGTCAGCGTCTTCCCTCCCCCGACCATACGTGCTGCCAGTTCGCGTCCTCCGGCGTCCCATACTTTCAGCTTCTGGTATCGCAGCGTCTCGACGCCCACTTCGTTACGCAGTACCACATACCGTCCGTCGGCGGTGACTTCGGCGTCGAGGTCACCTTCCAGAGCTATCTCCACCCGCAGCGGAGCATCCTCCTCCCCGCCCGCCGGGCGTTCGGACAGGGTCCAGCCATGCTCCAGGCCCTCTTTGCCGTTCACGAACCACTCCACCAGGCCGGGACGGACGATCTCGACGCGACCCGGCGAGGCGAGATCAGCGGACACCTCGCCTTCGCGCACGGGCGCGAGAGTTTCCCCGTATCCGATCCCGACGGTGCTCCATCGGGTGAACAGACGCCCAGTATCAGCTCCGCCATCCGCGTCCGTGACGACTACACTCATCGAGAGTCCCTCGGGAGTGAAACGGGCGTTCAATCCGTTGGCGGGGTTCTGCACCCACCACTGGCCGGGCGCGTCCTCGACGGGCCGGGCGGCGTGGCGAGCCCGCTCGACGACTTCAGCGAGCGAGGGCCCGTGAGGAGCGGAAGCCGCGAATTCCTCCAAAGTGGTGGTCGTGGTGGCATGGAGAACCGCTGGAAGGAGAAGCGAGATGGCGAGGGAGAGACAAGAGGCTTTCATCAGTAAGGGCTCATTGATTTTCCAACGGACCCGCTCGTCCCCGTCGGGGAACATGAATTCGCCTACCTTGAGAAGGGCGTTTTTCCGCCGGACGTTACCGGTCGGAGTCACTTTTTGAAGATACCCCGGAAGGTGGATGCCTCCCCTGCCGAGAGGCATTTCCGATGGCGCTGCCTCATCCGATGAACGGGGCCTCGCAGAGCCATCGCCGACAGGCCCAGTTCGGTAGTCACTTCGCTTTGCGGCGGCGCACCTCCCAACCGGAGGAAGAGGCTCAGCTTGACGCATATCTCCTCCCGGTCGGTGGCCCTTAAATCGGAAGCGGTTCTCGAACCGCCTCAGCGCATTCTTCAACACGCTGAAGGCCCACTGCCGTTCGAAAGTCCGGTCTGGGCTGCCATGGTCGACGGCGTTGAGAGGCTGGCACCGATTCTCGCCTTGGAGATCAAGCTTTTCCGGCCGTCGACCGTCCATTTCCGCCGGAGGCGGGGCTGGAGTTGGGGCGATCAAGCCATCAGCCAATAAAGATCGCCTTCGTCGATCACGTCGATCACGTCGATCAAAACCGCATGACATATTCTTCTCATTCATAACGAATGGCGCATTGATAACCATGCCTTGGCAGAAGCGCCATACGTCGAAAGACGCAGATGCCTGGAACAACACTTGCTCGTGCATCCGCATGGGGCATGGTTAAGGGACCCATGCATCATGAGCATCCGCCGTCTGCCTGCCGCGCGCCTGAAATCCTTCAACAAAGCCTTGCTCGCGCTTTATCACGACATGCTGGAGCAGGAGCCAGTTGAAGCTTTGATCCATGTCCTTCGGCAGGCCATTCCCCATGTCTGGATGAGCGTGGATGAAGTCTCCGGCGATGGCGGCGTCACGCATCATGGCGGGCATAACCGGGAAGTTTGGCCCAGGGGTATCGGGGCCATCATGGCGGAGGTGGCCCATACCAATCCCCTCATTGCGATCGGCTTTCAGCCTACCGTGAAGTTGTCGGACTTGTGCACGCTCCGGCAATTCCGCCAAACGGCCTACTACAGTGAATTCTTTGGAAGCATTCCGTCGTTTCGCGACCAGGCGGCGCTCGTGGTAGAAGTGCCCGACGGACGGCTGGGGTTTTGCATGTCGCATGAACGCATGTTCACGGCGGAGGACTTTTTTTTGCTCGAATTGCTCCAGCCCCACTTCCAAGGCATCGTGCTGCGGGCAGATCAATATTCGCGCCTACCGGCCAATCCGCCTCTGACCCCTCGTGAACGCGAAGTGCTGCATTGGCTGGCGGAAGGGAAACGGGACGGGGAGATTGCCGTGATCGTTCAAGCCAAGGAACGCACGATCAAACAGCATGTGCGGGCCATTCTTCGCAAGCTCGGTGTCGAAACCCGCACGGCAGCGGCGGCTGCAGCGTGGCGGGCGCGAATGGGAGGACGGAGGGCTATCTGATAGCCAATGGTCCAGAACATCGAACCGAAGCGGGATTGGCGGATGATCAGCCCCGCGCACCAGCGGCCGCCTGTTCGATGGCATGGGGTTGTCAGGCGGGGGTGGACCCCGCAACCTGACAGCCGATGACGAGCCCCGAGGAGAGGTCCTCGATCACGGCGATCCGGCAAAGGGACATCGGAGCGAAGATCCCCGCGAGGTTGGGCCATTGCCCTTCGAGCCACTGCACCGGGAGGTGGACGGCTGGTCGCGCCTCACCGATTCCCCGGCGGCGGAAGCCCGTTCCCGGAGGTCCGGGCAAGAGCGTGGCTGGCGGGATGAAGCCAGGAACCCCGCCGCAGACAACCGCGCAATCGAAAGCCCCACAAAAAGGCGGGCATCAGATACGCCGGCAAAACGGGAAGTCAGGAAGAGGAGCCGCTGGAAGCGACCTGAGAATGCCGGAGGGCTTTCCGTCTACTCGTCCGCTCCCACCAAGGGTCACCCCTCAGGCCCCGTTGTTGCCGATCGCCTCGACGGGGCAGCCCTCCATGGCCTCCTCGCAGAGGGCGAGCTCGTCCGGCGTCGTCGGCTGCTTGTAGACGTAGGAATACCCCCCGTCGTCGTTGCGGGTGAAGTTCGCCGTCGCGGTCTCACGGCAGAGGTCGCAGTCGATGCACTGGTCATCGACGTAGAAGGCTCCGGGCACGTTGTCTTCGTAACGGTTTTCGAGGTCTGCCATCTCGCGGTCTTTCCTGGAATTGCGGGGATGTCCGGCAACGCCGGATGCGTGGCAAAACTAGGATTTTTTTGATTGGACGCAACCGATTTCATTGGCTTGTTGCCCATGTGCCGCCCCGCTTCCGGCCCCACCGCATTCCACCCCCACCTCCATGCACCCCCACGCCTCCGCCAACCCCAACGACTCCGACCGCGTCATCCCCCGCGAAGGGTGGCATGTCATCCACCTGTTCTTCCACGTGGAGCAGGCGCAGTGGTCCCTCTACTCCGACGAGGAGAAGCTGGAGGCGAAGACCAACCTCACCAAGCTCGTCCAGGAGATCCGCTCGACCGAGTCCACCCAGCTCCTCACCTTCTCGATGGTCTCGTCGAAGTCCGACATCGGCTTCATGCTCCTGACCGACGACCTGCACCAGGCGAACCGCTTCGAGAAGCAGCTCGGCCGCGCCCTCGGCCCCGACGTCCTCACCCCCGTCTACAGCTACCTGAGCATGACGGAGCTGAGCGAGTACACGACGACCGAGGCGCAGTACGTCGCCGACACCGCCCGCGAGCAGAACCTGGACCCGGAAGGCCCGGAGATGGAGGCGAAGATCGCGGAATTCCGCAAGCGGATGGAGAAATACAACCGCGACCGCCTCTATCCGAACATGCCGGACTGGCCGGTCTTCTGCTTCTACCCCATGTCGAAGCGCCGCAGCGGCACGCACAACTGGTTTCATCTCGATTTCGAGACGCGCCACCGGCTCATGGCCGGGCACGCACGGGTCGGACGGGGCTACGCGGGCCGGGTGCGCCAACTCATCACCGGCTCCACCGGCCTCGACGAATGGGAGTGGGGCGTCACCCTCTTCTCCCACAACACGCAGGACATCAAGGAGATCGTCTACGAGATGCGCTTCGACGAGGTCAGCGCGCTCTACGCGGAATTCGGGGACTTCCACATCGGCCTGCAGTTGCCGCTGGACGAGCTGTTCCGGCGGGCGGGTCTGTAGGCCGGGCCGAGCTTGCCGACTTCGGCGAACTCCGCATCGTCCCCGCTCCCCGCGCGCATGACCCGCGACCGTTCCCTGCCCATCTTCGAACTCGAATCCGACTTCCTCGCCGCCCTCGGCGGGGAGAACTCCCGCGTCGTCGTCGAGGCCCCCACCGGTTCGGGCAAATCGACGCAGATCCCGCAGTTCCTTGCCGACAGCGGGCTTCCCCGCGACCGCGAGGTCTACGTGCTCCAGCCCCGCCGCCTCGCGGCCCGCCTGCTCGCCCACCGCGTCGCGGAGGAACGCGGCGTCCGCCTCGGCGACGAGGTCGGCTATCAGGTCCGGTTTGAAAACGAGGTCTCGGCGAAGACGCGCCTCCGCTTCGTCACCGAAGGCATTCTCATCCGCAAGCTCATCGACCAGCCCGACCTCGCCGATGTCGCCGCCGTCGTCCTCGACGAATTCCACGAGCGCCATTTCTTCGGCGACATCAGTCTTGCCCGCTGCCTCGAAGTCCAGCGCGAGCGCCGTCCCGATCTCAAGATCGTCGTCATGTCCGCGACCCTGGAAACGGCCGCGCTGAAGAAGTACCTCGGCGAAGGCTGCCGCCATCTTGTTTCCCAGGGCCGCACGTTTCCCGTCGAGATCCGGTACGAGCCCCAGCGCGAGCGGCACCAGGGAGAGCTCTGGGACCACGCCGCCCGCACGATCCGGGACCATCTGAAAACCCACGGCATCCAGGGGCACATCCTCGTCTTCATGCCGGGGCGGTATGAAATCCAAAAGACCCTCGAAACCCTGAAGCGCGCTCCGTGGAGCGACGGATTCGAACTGCATGCCCTCCACGGCGAACTTCCCCCCGCCCAGCAGGACGCCGCCGTGGGACGCGGTCTGCGCCCCAGGATCGTCGTCGCCACCAACGTGGCCGAGACCTCCATCACCATCGACGGCGTCCGCCTCGTCGTCGATTCGGGGTTGGAGCGCCGGGCCTCCTTCGACTCCCGCCGCGGCATCGGCACCCTCCACATCGAGAGGATCTCCCGCGCCTCCGCCGACCAGCGCGCCGGCCGGGCCGGGCGCACCGGTCCCGGCGTCGCCATCCGTCTCTGGAGCGAACGCGAGCACGAGCAGCGCGAAGTCGCGACGCCCGCCGAGATCCGCCGCATGGACCTGGCCGAGGCGATCCTCATCCTCTGCTCCAGCGGCGTCGCGAAAATCCGCGAGTTTCCCTGGTTCGAGCCACCCGAGCCCCGCGCTCTCGACGAATCGATCCGGCGGCTCCAGATTCTCTGTGCCCTGGACGAAAGCGAGCGGCTCACCCCCGAGGGCCGTCTCATGGGCCAACTGCCCGTGCCGCCGCGCTTCGGACGCATCCTCCTCGACGCGGCGAAAGCGGGTTGCCTCGGAACCTTCGCTCTCGTGACCGCGATCACCCAAGCCCGCTCCCTCTTCCCGGCGTGGAAGAAGCATTCCGAGCACCTCCTCCCGGGCGATTTCGCGCAAGAGGGCGACGTCTCCGACTTCCAGCCCCTCCTTCGGGCCTGGCGGCAGATGAAGCAGAACCAGTTCCGCCGCGAAATCGGCGAGCGCCTCGGCATCCACGCCGGAGCCGCCCGGGACATCGACCGCATCGCCGCCCAACTCGTCCGCGTCGCCTCGCGCTGGGCGGTCGAAGCCACCGGAATCGAGGAGCCAGACGACGAGGGGTTCGCCAAACTCCTCCTTGGCGGCTTCTCCGACCGCCTCGCCCTGCGCCACAGCGCCGCGACCCTGAGCTGCGCCGTGATCGGCGGACGACGCGGGATGATCGACAAGGAGAGCGTCGCGGCCGACAAGGAGGTCCGGCTTTTCCTCGCCGGGGAAATGGTCGAGGTCGAGGGCAAGGACGTCTCCGTGAAGCTCTCTCTCTGCACCCGCATCGAGGAGGCCTGGCTGCGCGACCGCTTTCCCGGCGATTTCCACGAGCGCGACGGCGCCGTCTGGGACGAGCGCCAGCGCAAGGTCGAGGCCCGCCGCGAACGCCGCTTCCGCGACCTCGTCCTCGAATCGCGTCCCAGCGGCACCGCTCCCTCCGACGAGGCCGCCGCACTCCTCGCCGAGCGCGTCCTCTCCGGCGAACTCAACCTGAAAGCCTGGGACGAAAAGGTCGAGGCCTGGTTCGCCCGCATCAACCTCGCCGCCGAACATTGCCCCGAGTACGGCTTCGTCCCCATCGACGACGAGGCGAAGCAGCTCCTGCTCGAGCAGATCTGCGCCGGGGCGACGAGCTATGCCCAGATCAAGGACCGCCCCGTCTGGAACGCCCTTCGGGAATGGCTGCCTCCGCACCAGGCCGCCGCCCTCGACTTCCTCGCGCCGGAAACGATCACCCTCTCCACCGGCAAGCCAGCGAAGGTACACTACCGCCTTGGCGAAAAGCCCCGCCTCTCCGTGCTGATCCAGCATCTCTTCGGGCGCAGGGATTCTCCGACGATCTGCGAAGGCAAAGTGCCGGTCGTCATCGAAATCCTCGCTCCGAACCACCGGCCCGTGCAGGTGACCGAAAATCTCGCGGGCTTCTGGACCGGGAGCTACCCCGCCGTGCGCGCGCAGTTGCGCGGAAGGTATCCGAAGCACGAATGGCCGGAGTATTGACCCGCTTCGTCAAGGTGGGGAAATGGCCGCAAAAAGGCACAAGAACGATGGCCGGGCTTTGGGAGTGTTGCGCCTTTTGGCGGCCACGGCTTCGCTTTTCCGGTCTTCGTTCCCGATCCCTCCGTGAGTTCGGCCAGACAGAGCAGGGCCCGTCTCCGTCAGAGACGCTCGTCCTCGATGATTTCGCCGTCGCGCAGATGGATGCGGCGGTCGACGCGGTCGAGGAGGCGGTCGTCGTGGGTCGAGAAAAGAAAAGCGGCGCCACGTTCGTGGTTGATGCGGCGCATCAGGTCGATGATCAGGTTCGCGTTGCGGGTATCGAGGTTCGCGGTCGGCTCGTCGGCGATGACCAAGGCCGGATCGGCGACGAGGGCCCGGGCGATGGCGACGCGCTGCTGCTGGCCTCCGCTCATCTTCTGGGGGCGATGATGGAGACGGCTGCCGAGCTCCACTTCGTCGAGGAGCCTCTCGGCACGCCGGGCCGCCTCCGCCTTGGAGACCCCGTGGATCTGGAGGGGCAGCATCACGTTCTCCAAGGCCGTGAGCACGGGAATGAGATTGAAGTTCTGGAAGACGAAGCCGATCGAGGCATTGCGCAGCTCGCTCCGTTTGGCGTCGGACAGGCCCGCCGCCGGATTTCCCGACACGAGGACTTCGCCGGAGGTGGGCGCGTCGAGCAGGCCGATGAGATTGCAGAGCGTGGACTTTCCGGAACCCGAAGGCCCCCACACGGCGACGAACTCGCGTTCGTCGATTCCCAGGCTGACTTCACGCAAGGCCGACACTTCCGTATCGCCGAAATGATAGGTTTTTCTGAGATTTCTGGTCTCCGCAACTTTCATGGGGCGGCGGGGCATTCGCGCTTGCAGTCTAGACGGCCCGGCCCATTTTGCACGGGTTTTCAATGATCGAAAAAACGTTGCTGGCATTCTGGGGCGTCTGGCTGCTGCTGATCCTCGCCGCGGCCTTCCGCGTCTTCGGTTTTTCGATCGCCCGCCGCCGCCAGGACCGACGCTGGGGAGACGGATCCGGCCCGCAGAAGCCGGTCGCCCTGATCATTCCGGTCAAGGGTTTCGACCTCCAGGCGACGCCTCGCTTCTTCGATGCGATCTTCGCCCAGACCTACCAGGACTACCGCGTCATCGTCTGCTTCGAATGCTGGGACGATCCCGTCGCCGCCTGGCTGTGCGAGCATCTCGAAGTCGGTCCCAAACATCCCGTCTGGACGCATCCCGACCCGACGAACGGCCTTCGCAGCGTCACCCTCGTCTGCGGAGGACTGGCCGAAGACGAAGGGCAGAAGGTCCACAACCAGCGCGCCGCCTTCCGCGATCTGACCGTCCGCGACGCCATCGTCGCCTTCGCCGACGCCGACATCCTCTGCGGACACGACTGGCTCGCGCGCCTCGTCGCTCCCATCAACCGCGGCCGATACGAGCTCTCCACCACCTACCGCTGGCTCGTTCCGAAGCGCCCCACCCTGCCGAACCAGCTCGCCTCGGTCATCAACGCCTCGATCACGACCCAGGGCGGCGCGGAATGGTCCACCGTGCTCTGGGGCGGCTCCATGGCGATGACCCGGACGGTCTTCGACGAGATCGACGCGCCGAACCTTCTCGCCGGCTCGCTCAACGACGATCTCCGTCTCTCCAAGGCCGCGAGGGCCACGGGCCGCCGGATCGCCTTCGTCCGCTCCCTTATCCTCCCGACCTCGGTCGACTTCACCTGGCGCGGGTTCTTCGAGTTCGTGAAGCGCCAGTACACCCAGCTGAAGTTCTTCAGCCCCATCCTCTACACCGGCGTCAATTTCATCCTCGGCCTCTATGTCCTCGGCGCTCTGTCCATCGTCGCCGCGCTGGTCTACGGCTATTTCTTCGCTTGGATTCCGGTCGCGGCCGCCTACATCGTCGACCAGTTCCGGGCCCTCGTCCGCCAGCAGATCTACCTCTCCCTCTTCAAGGACAACGGCATCCGGCAAAAGCTCTTCGCGGCGAGCTGGCTCGAGCACATGCTCACGCCCCTTTGGCTCGGCCTTCACTGGCTCCTTCTCGCCAGCACCTGGACGCAACGCCGCCTCACCTGGGCCGGAGTGCGCTATCGCATCCTCTCGAAGTCGAAAACCCGCATCCTCGGACGCGACACGGCCGTCTCTCCGCTCCCGGCCGGGGCTCCGGGCCTCGCCATGATCGGCGAGCTCCATGATCGGCGCCGTCCCGCCGTGCTTCAGCCCGTCCCATCCTCCCTCGGAGCCGTCACGGAAATGCCGGCGGAACCAGACGCCGCCGAAGCTCCATCCCCCCTTGCCGCTGAGCTCTCTGTGCCGGAAGCCTCCGCCGAAGCCACCGCCGCGACGGCGACCGAAACCGCCTTCAAGGCCGACGATCCGGATTCCAAGCCCCCCATCCCCCATCCCGGTGCCCCGTCCGCCATTCTCCCCTTGAGTTTCAACTTCCACGTCTCCCGCAGCAAACGCCACCGCGAGCTTCCCGCACGCATCGTTCGCCCTGTCCGTCCCAGGATCGAAAGTCTTCTTCGGAAAGCGCGCATCCATCCGGCAAGCTCCCCGCTTCCTTCCACCGAGCCCACGCCGCGCTCCGAACCGACCCCGGTCCTTGAAGCCGTCGGCCCAGCCAAGGAAACCGTCGTCGCTCCGTCCCGCCGCCTCCTTTCCGCCGCCGAAATCGCCCTGCGCAAAACGAGGCTCGACGGAAAAGCCGACGTTTCGCCCGGCGCTTCCCCTTCCCCCTCCCTGCCGGCATCCCCGGAAATGCGAACCGCCGCCGTCCGCCTCGCCACCAAAACCCGCCTCCTTCCTTCGTCGTCCTCCCGTTCTCTCCCTGTCCTTTCCGCCGCCCAAACGCCCGCTGCTCCTGTCCCTCGCCCGCTCCCCGCTCCCTCCGCTTCTTCCCACGCCGCCCACCGCACCGGACCGGGCCTCGTCTCCCGCTTCGGCCCGCCGCCAAAGCGCCATCCGCCGAGATCCGGCCGTGCCCTTCCGGCGGCGCGCCCTGTCAAGCCGCCCGAGCCATGCCCTGTCCCCCGCGGCCCTTCCGCGCGCCTCTGAGAAAGGATTCCCCGAGCTTTCCTGCCGCCATGCCCGAAGAAGAAGAATACGCAGACGATTTCGTCTACATCGACCGATGCGCCTTGCTCGTCCGACCGACCTGGAAGTTCGCCGAATGGCTGAATTCCCTCGACACCGAGCCCGTGGAGGACGATACCGAAATCTTCATCCAGACCGTCTATCTCGTCGACTTCGTCGAGCGCCTCGACGCTGCCGCGACCACTTCCGTTCTCGAGGCCTACTATCTCGACATCGCCGCGAGCGAGTTCGGCGCGTGGTGGACGGACGAGCGGGATTGGCCACCGATCCGCAATCTCAACGAATTCTTCCAATACTTCGAATGCGCCCCTTCGGAGACGGTGATCGATCTCGCGGCCGAGGACGGATACGGCGATGAGGAATGGGAGGACTGAGGTTCGCTCGAACCGATTCCCTCGTAAATCTCCACCCGCTTCGACGAAGCGGCCACTTCGGGAAACTCGACCCGGTCCTCCGCCTCTCTCGGCACTGTCAGCGACCATGCCTCGTCCTCCCCGGCGGAGCCATTCGACCCGTCGCTCCTCCTGCGCCACGATGACGTAGGGCCGCAGGGTGGGAATGGTTTGGCAGGCGAGCAGCTTCTTGCGCCGCTCGATCTGCTCGGTGCCCCTCGAAGAGGAGGGTCGTTGCCTTTCAGCGCCCTCGCTCCCCCCTACGATCTCCCAGCTCGGTCCCTGGCGCCAGGAGATCGCCATGCCCACCCAACCAAACCGATTTCCGGCAGAGCCGGGGGCTTTCCTATTTGAATCCGGTTCGGCAACGGCAGACCGCGAACCTGCACAAGCAGCCTACCACCGATGGGGGCCGCCCTGGATGCGCTCGATTTTCTCGATGAGCCAGATGTTGTGCTTCTCCACCGGATTGAAGTTCGGCGAAGTGCTTCCCGCGTTCCGGATGTACCAAGGCTTCCTTCCGAAATAGTCCCGCAGGGCCTTCGAGGCGAAGGGGTATCCGTGCCGGGCGAAGATCTCGTTCCTGGCGATCGAGAGCTCCGGCAGGGTCAGGCTTTGCACCACCGTCCGGGAAAGGGTCCTTTCCGACGAATAGGGAAAGATGTCCGGCGGAGACGCCTGGCCGCCGCCCTGCCCCGGCAGGACGGACTTTCCGCCGAGGTAGGGACCGCCCATCTCCTTCTCCACCGCGAGAAGGGTCGAGACGTTGGCGGACTCCACTCTCGAAAGGGAGGGGTTCTTGAATCCCGGAATGGGCCGATACCACGAGAGCGAGCCGAAGTAGTCGCGAAGATAGGCACTGCTGAACTCGTAGCCATGCCGCGCGAAGATCTCGTTCCGCGCGAGGTAGAGCTGTTCCAGCCCGAACGCGTAGAGCTCTTCCTTGTCGAGGAGACGGACCGCCGAATCCTCCATCACGTATTCCAAGGTGGCGGCGACCTCGGCGTCCTCGTCCGTCAGGTCGATCATCGGGGTGCCCAGGCTGTAGGCGAAGGGACGCTGCGGCTCGCCCTCGAGCCCGGCCCCGCGGAGTTGTTCGCTCGATTCGTCGAGAACACGGGCCTGGGTCGAGGCGAACACCTCCGACCACGTCCGGAAACGCTGCATGTCGGACTCCAGGTTGATCGTCAGGAAGCCCCCCGAGTCCGTGCCGTAGGCGGCCTGTCCCGGCGAGGCGGCGGTGATGTTCACGAAGCCCTCGTGCTTCATCAGCAGGTAGTAGACGTTCTTCCAGGGGATCACCTTCTCGTCGCCCTCGGCCACGACGAACTCCTCGGGGTAGGAGGAGCAGCAGTCGGTGACGAGGATCTTGAGGCGGCAGGGCAATGCCTCGATCTGCTCCGCCCATGCCTTTCGGCTCAGTTCCTCGAGATCGCAGGCTTGGAGGAACTGCTCTCCGGCAGCCTGGTCCCGGATGACGCCGTGGCCGGAGAAATGGACATAGACCGTGTCGTCGGCTCCGATCCCTTCGGTGAAAGCGGCCCACTGCGTCTCGATCCCGGCTTTCGTCGCCGCCTCACCCGCCACCTCGACTTTCCTCACCTGCACCCCCCACGCCGAGGGAGAGACGTATTCGGTGAAGATGTGGTTCACGATGACCTGGTCGGCGGACACGCCGGCGTTGATCGCACCCGCATCCCCAGGGTAGGCGTTGCAGTAGACGGCGAAGACGTGGATGGTCCGTTCGGCCCACACGTTCCCGGCGGCGAGGCACAGCAGGACGACGAGGAGAAGCATCCGGTTCATGGCCGGAAAGGATAGCGTTTCGCGTGCCGCGCGTCCATCGACTTGGCGGAAAAGTCACCGGCTGCACCGCTCACTCTCTCGGGCGAAGCCGGTCGGGATTGCGGGGGGAGCCGGGTGCGGCCGCCTTCCCTCTCCCTTGCAGGGACGAGATCACTCCGGCGGCGTTGCGGGCCGACACCGTCACCATGGCTTCGCGTTTGCCCGCCTTCCTCGGCCGGAAGGTCACCCGGAAAGTCGTCGAGCTCCCGACGGCGAGCGTCCGTTTCGCCGGGCCCGTCACTTTGAAGTCGGCCCGGTCGCGGCCGTCCACGACGACACGCAGTCCTCTCGCGGGCTCTCCGCCGACGTGGCGGATGCGGCCATGCTGCACCCGACTGCGTTTCCCGACCTCCGTCGGCTCAAAGCGCTTCGGCACCTGCGAACGGATCCGCGAGGTGATGACACTCGGAGTTGGCCCTCCCGGCTGGATGGGCATCAGCACCGTCACGGTGAAGGCGGCCGAATTGATCCCTCCGAAGCCGTCCTCCACCGTGTAGGTCAGGGCATAGGTGCCGGGAGGCAGCGCCGTCGGATCGAAGAGACCGCCGCTCACGCCCGGGCCGGTGAAGACCCCGCCCGGAGGCATCGCCCCCGTCGCCGTCGCGAGATCGATCGGTGCGCCGCCAGCGAGGACGCTCGGCGAGGCGTTCGTGAGCGCCGGCACAGCGAAGAGCTCGTAGGCCCCGATGTCGACGAGGGGAGCGGACGAGGCTTGGAGGCCTTTGACGACCCGCGCGAAGCCGCGCTGGTCGTTGGCGAGGGACACCGCGCCGCCGTCCACGGCGAGGGCATTGTCGCCCGCGTCGATCGCCGGGCTGCCGGGAAGGAGCGCGCGGGTCGGGGTCGGGCCTCCGTTGTCCTGCAAAGGACCGAGAAGAGGATCGATCGGCAAGGCCGAGGTACCGACTAGGGTCGAGACGGTGAAGCCAGCCGAGCCGTCGCCGATGCCGACGAGGTTTCCTCCGAGGTCGGTGCAGGTTCCGGACACGTCGGGGCCGGAAACGGAAGCGCCGTTGCCCGCAACGATGGAGTTGGCGACGGTGGCGGGGGCGCCCGTGTGGATCCCGCCGCCGGCAAGGGAGACGGTGTTGCCGACGAGGGTCGACTGGGTAACGGTCAGCGCGGCACCGGCGTCGTTGTGGATCCCGCCGCCGGTGCTGGCGGTATTGCCCGCGAAGGTCGATTGGATGACGGTCAGGGTTCCGGTGTTGTGGACACCGCCGCCCCCGCCCAAGGCGTTGTCCGCCGTGTTTCCGGAGAAAGTGGATTGGGAGACCGTCAGGGTCCCGTCATTGAGAATGCCGCCCCCATGGGTGGCGGCATTCCCCTGGACGACGCAGTTCTCCAGGGAGACGATGCCGCCGAGGATCTCGATGCCGCCGCCATCTCCCGCCGCCGCTCCACCCGCGACCGTCAGCCCGGAGATGACGATTCCGTCGGCGGGATGGGTGCCGGGGATCTCGAAGACCCCGCTGAGGCCGCTACCGGAAACCTCCAGCAAGTCCGCGCCGGGACCCTCGATCGATACTCCGCCCGCGATCGTCAGGGGCGTCCCTCCGAGCATGATGGCGATTTTGAGTGTATTCGGCGTCGTGTCGTGGAAGTTCACCGCTCCGTCGGCGGTGGTGCTGGAGAAGTCCACCGTCTGCGGCCCGCCCAGGCTCGCGGCATACGCGAGGGCCTCTCGCAGAGTCGTCTGGCCGTCGAGGTTGTCGACGGCGTCGCCCGTGGTCGTGACCGTGAGGCCGGGCGCTTCGACGACCGTCACCGTCACATCGGAGCTGGTGGAATTGGCGGTGTAGGTGACCGTATAGGATCCGAGAGCCAACCCGGTCGGATCGAAGGTCCCGGCCATCGAGTCCACCCCGGCGCCGCTGAAGGTGCCGCCCGCGGGATCGGGTCCGGTCGCCGTGGCCAGATCGATCGGCGCACTGCCCTCCACGACGGTGATGGAATCGTCGGTGAAGGTCGGGGCCAGCATGTAGGCGGTGACCGAGACGTCGTCGATGGCCAGGCCGCCGAACTGGACGGTGGTGTCGCTGTCCAAGTGGAAGCGCAGCCGGACGATCTTGCCGGCCATGCTGTCGGCGCGGACCGAATGAAGTCCCCAGCCGTAGCTGCCGCCGATGTTCTGCTGGGGGTTGCCGGTACCGGCGGATGCGCTGATCGGCGTGGGATCGAGCCATTCGTAGAGCCGCAACGTGGTCGATGCGCCGCCCACTTCCTCGATGTCGACGAACATGTGGTCGAAGGTGGCGGTTTCGAGTTGATGGCGCATCGCCCAGGTCACCACTACCGGCCCCGAATAGGCGGTCAGATCGATGACCGGCGAATACAGATCCTGGTTGGACGAGGCATTGTAGGTGCCGTCCAGATCGGTCTTCCAGCAATTGACGCCGCTATGGGCGGTGGTGAAGGCGGCGACGGGGTTGACGGTCGTGGTCGCCTCGGTGGCAGGAAGGCCCAGCTCCCACTCATCCTGAGTGCCCGAATGGGTGAAGCCCGCTGGGCCGCTCTCGAAGTCGGTGGAGAAGATCGTCACGGGAGTGCCTGGAGCGATCGGTCCTGGCTCGCGAATCCGTATGGACCAGCCTGTCAGCGTTCCCCCATTCGCACCCGCGGTGTCGTCGTACAAATCGAGAGTCCAGGTTCCGCCAGCGTTCTCGCCGTGGAAGGCCGAGAGGCGATAGGCCCCCGAGGTGCTGGACGTGCCCGCAGTGGCGTTGTTCTCCGGCCTGACACGGAGACCTTTCAGCGCCGTATACATCGGGGGAATGGCCGCGTCGTCGTCGAAGATCAGGTCCATCTGTGTCTGCCCGCCCGTGGCCGCGGCGCCGATGTCGCTGAACAACCCATTGTCGTTGCCTGCCGGCGAGCGCAGGTGGGCGTCGATGTCCTGCATCAGCGAATGGTTGAGCTGGATCTCCACGTCGATATCTTCGATTCGCGGATTGCCCGGAATGGTGATCGTCGAGCTGACCAGGCCCGTTCCCGGGCCGATGGCCTTGGGCACGTCGGTGCTGGTGTAGGTCGTGTAAGTCCCCGTCGGCGCGGGGAGCACCGTGATGTTCAGTCCGTAGGTCGCCGTCGGTCCCCCCACCGCGGCCGAGGCTGAATCGACGAAGACATAGTAGGTGCCGGCCTCTTTGACCGTCATGAACATGGCTTCGGAAGGATTGTTCGGGACGGGGGAGACGTCGCCCGTTCCCGCGTCATCCACAGGCAATATCTGGTTCCCGGCATCGCCGAACAGGGCGAAACCGAGGCGACCGTTCCAGACGGTTCCGTCGCGCTCGGGGTTCAAATCCAGGCTCAGGAACACCGTGTCCCCCGCATCGAGGGCCACGGCATACCAGTCCTGCTCGGTGGCCGCCGCGGGATCGCGTGTACCCGAAGCCCAAGTGATCCCGGTGTTCGCCGTGGCAGGGGTGTCGTTGGATTCTGTTTCGGGCGTCGGCGTGCCGCTCCGCACCTGCAAGTAGAGGTCGTAGCCCCGCATCGAAGTGGTTCCGGCGGTGAAGTCGTTCACCTTGATGAAATAGGTTCCCGAGGCAGGGATCACCGCCCCGGCGATCGAGGCGGACAACGCGGCGAAGGAGCCATTGTCGTCGTCGAACTCGATCACCGTCGTGCCGTCGGAGGCGAGGAGCGTCAATTGGCTGTCCGTGCTGCTGCCCGCCGATCCCGACGTCATCGTCGCCGCGTAGACCCGGTCGCCTGCATCCGCGATGAAGGAGTAGAAGTCGGTGTCCCCATTCGGATACAGGTTGCCTTTGACCTTCACCGCGCCCCCGACGAGGACGAGAGGAGTGGCGGTGGCAGCGGTGCCGTTGGGTTCTGCCTCCTGGCCGATTCCGGGAAGCGCCCCGAGAAGAAGGGCGGCGGCGAGGTACACAGGACAGAGAGATGTCGCATTCATGGGGAACCAGGGGGAGAACTTCGTCGCAGGCCTTGCGGAAGGAGCGGCAGGTCGACGCGCGGAGAGTCGCGCTCCACCATGCGCGATCTCCGGGTGGGCGCAAGCGGCGTTCTCATCGTCCTTGGTTCTTGGGGCTCGCCCTCAAGGCGGGCCGGTCGGGGTCGTGGGAGAAATCCGACTTCTTCAACTCGCTCGAAAGCATCGCACAGGACGGGGACGAGGACGCAAGCCCGATCTTCAGACCGCGGAACCCGGCTCCCCAGCGTCAACCGTCCGGACCCGGAATCCCGGATCGCTTCCCATCTCGTAGCGGAACTCCACTTCGCACCCCGCTCTGGAGGTATCGACCTCTCCGAGCGGATGCGGACAGGTGATCCCGGAGTCGTAGTCTCCCAGCCCGATCTCCCCGAAGACCGTCACCTGGGTTCTCAGCATCATCGGCAGCGGCTTTCCTCCCGTTTCGGGCAGCACGAGGCGCACCGGGGCAAAGCCGTCCCCCTGTCGATGGCGTCTCGCGCTTTCCAGGTCCAGTTCCAGCAGCCGTCCCAACGCGATCCGGACTCTCTCGGGCCTCTCGAACGGTCCTTCCTCCATCCCGGCGGGGATCGGTTGGAACTCGGTTGCCGGATCGTAGAGGCAGGCGTCGACGGTGACCCTCTCCGGAATGAGAATGCCGCCCTCGTCAAGCCGCGGTGCCAGATTGAGCACGATCCCGACCTGCGGCTCTTTCGTCAACGCGAGCTGCATGGTCTCGGTGAGGACGAGGTGAAGGGGCGCATCCGCCGGATGGAGATACTCGGCGGCGTCCGCCCGGACATAGTCCCGGACATGGGCACCGTAGCCGAAGGTCTCCACCAGGCCCCGCGCGACGTCGAGCGAACGACGGTGGACGTCGAGCAGGATGAAGCGCACGTCTCCCTCGCCAAAGCGGGTCATCAGGGGAATCGCGAGCGGCGCGAAGGGACCGCAGCCCGCGTAAAGAATCTCGATGGGTCGCGCGGAGAACCGTTGCCGCGCCACCTCCACCGCCCGGCAGAGACCGCGGAGAAAGGCCGCCGTTCTCGCAAAATCGAGGAGGCAGCGCGCGGCACTGAGCGGGTCGATGGCCAGTCCTCCAGGAAGGGGTGTCGGCTCGATGTCCTCCCGATCGCATGAATCCTCCCGAAGCCCCGTCAGCGCCGAGAAGAGGGCGTGGAGTTCGACCGCCGCACCGCGCAGGTCCCCGGGATGCTCGAGCGTGAGCAACTCTTCCGCGAGCTTGCGAAGTTGTCTTTGATTCTCGTCCATCGCACACCGGGATTGCCGAACCCAAGACGCGCCCGGCAAACCTGGCCTCCAGGACTTCGAAGGCCACGGCCATTCCCACGCTCCAAGGGAATAGGAAGACGGCTCACTTCTTCGGCTTGAGACGGTCGGGATCGCGGAGAGAGTCGCTGCTCGATTTGCCCCGCCCGAGGAGCACCGCCTTCACCGGTGCGGCACTGCTCAGCACGCTCACCGTGGCCTTGCGGTTGCCGGCCTTCCGGGGACGGAAGGACGCCTGGAAGGTCGTCGTCGCCCCCGCGGCGAGCTGGCGCTTCGCCGGCCGCACCACCTTGAAATCGGCGCGACCCGCCCCCTTCAAGACGAGACGGAGCCCCGTCGCGGGAAGACCTCCCCGGTTGGTGATCTTGATGCGCTGCGTCCGGCTGCGCTTGCCCACCTCGGTGGGAGCAAAGCGCTTCGGCTTCTGCACCACGAGCTTCGTCGGGATCGCCAGCACCGTCACGGTGAAGGTCGCGGAATTGCCCACCCCGAAGGCGTCCTGCACCGTGTAGGTCAGGGTGTAGACGCCGGGAGCCAGCGCCCGGGGATCGAAGAGCCCCCCGCTGACGCCGGGACCACTGAAGGTTCCGCCCGGAGGCGTCGCTCCGGTGGCCGTCGCGAGATCGAGCGGATCGCCCGTGACGGAGAGGCGCAGAGCGGCGTTGGTGAATTCGGGCGCGGCGAAAAGTTCGTAGGCCCCGATGTCGACGGCCGCGGTCGCCGAGGTCGCGAGCCCCTTCGCGACGCGTGCGAAGCCGAGCCCCCGCAGGTCGGTGGACAGCGGCGGGGCGAAGGCGGTCTCGTCGAAGGCGGGGTCGCCCGCGTCGATGGCCGGGCTGCCGACGACGAGGGCATGGACGGGAAGGACTCCCCCACGGTTCGCGAGGACCGGGTCGAGCACGGTGGAGGGGTCGATTGTGCCGCTTCCGCCGTTGCCGACGAGGTTGCCGTCGACGCCATCGGTGAGACCGCCGGAGGTGCCCGCGTCCCCGACGAGAGTGTGGATCGCGGTGTCGATCATGCCGCCGTCGATGTCCGAGGGATCGGTGCCCGCCCCCTCGAAGTTCCCCGCCACGAGGCTGTTGCGGAAGGTCTCGGTGCCCTGCGCCCAGATTCCGCCTCCGCCGACGGCCGCGTTGGCCCGGTTCCCCGTCACGGTGGAGTGGAGGAGCTGGAGCGTTCCGGTGTTGAGGATGCCGCCTCCGCCTCCCGAGGTGGCGTTCGGCGCGTCGTTCCCCGAAATCGTGGAGTTCACGACGGTGAGGGTTCCCACGTTGTGAAGGCCGCCGCCTCCGGGGCCGGAGTCGTTGGCCACGTTGCCCGAAAGCGTGCAGTCCCGGATCGTGGCGCTACCGTCGAAGACCGTGACGCCCCCCCCGAAGGTGTCGGCGGCGTTGCCGACGAGATGGCAGCCCTCCAGCACGAGGTTCGAAGCCGCTCCGTCCTTGAAGACCGCCCCGCCCGAGCCGGCATTGCCGACGCCGACGGCATGGCCGTCCGTCAGGGTCATCCCGCGGATCGCCACCTCGCCGGTAGTCGCCGAGACACTGAAGATCCGGCTCGCGCCGTTTCCGGAAATCGCGAGAAGGGCCGCGCCGGGCCCGGCGATCATCGCGGCCTCGGCGATTTCCAGCTCCGTCCCCCCGAGGACGATGGTGTCGGGCGCGGCGTCGGCGAAGACCGGCCCCTCGAACGTGACGGTGTCGTCGCCGGGAATGAGGTTCGCGTTCTCCACCGCCTGGCGCAGCGAGCCCTCGCCGCTGTCGTCCGTGTTCGTCACCCCGAAGTCGTTGCGGGCGATGGTGACGGTGCGGGCCGGGGAAGCCCCCACGAGGTAGGTGCCCGTGGTCGTCACGTTCAGGGTCACGGTCTCGTCGGCCTCGGCGGCGAGGTCGTCGACGGGAGTCAGGACGATGTCGACGAAGAGGGCCCCGTCGGGAATGACGACCGTTCCCAACCCACCTGGCGCAGTCGAGACGAAGCTCGCCCCGGCCTGGGTCCAGTCGGCGGCGGAGGCGGTGCTGGCGGGATCGATCTCGAGACCCACGACGAGATCGCCGAAGGTGCCGCCTCGGGAGACGCGCCACGTGCCGGTGTCGGCGGCGTTCTCGTCGGAGCTGTCGTCGATGGCGCTGATCGTGACGGTGAAGATGTCCTCGTTCAGGATCGTGCCGGTGGCGGTGGACGTGCCCAGGGAGACGTCGCGGGACGGGGCGGAGAGAGTGTCCAAGGTCAGGTTGAAGACCTCGTCGGCTTCGACTTCGCCATCGTCGATCACGACCACGCCCACGGTCTGTGCCGTCGTGGTGCCCGCCGGGAAGGTCAGCGTGCCCGAGGCGGCGGTGTAGTCGCCGGGAGCCACGGCGGTGCCGTCCGAGGTGGCGTAGTCCACCGTCACGTCGATGTCGACGGGGTTGCTCAGAGTCACGGTGAAGGTCTGCGGGCTCGTCGCCTCGGACTGGCTGACGTTGCCCGCGAGGGACACGACGGCGCTGTCGTCGTTCGTGATCGTGCCGGTCTGCGGCGAACCGGCCGTGGAAACCGCACCGTGCCCGCCGGTGACGGCCCCGAGGGCCACGGCGAAGGTCTCGTCGGCCTCGACCTTGTCGTCGCCGTTGACGAGGACGGTGAAGCCGCGCTGCTCGCCCGCGCTACCGGTGAAGACGAGGGAACCGTCGTTGTCCTGGTAGTCGCCGTCACCCGCCGTCGCGGTGCCGTCGCTGGTGGCGTAGACGACGGAGAAGCCGCCCTGCACGGGATTGTCCAGAGTCGCGGTGAAGAGCATGCCGGTGGTCCCGGCGGCCCCCTCGTTGACCGAAATGCCTCCGGTGAGGGTGAGCGTGGCGCTGTCGTCGTTCTGGATGGTGCCGCCCGCCGTCGCGCCGTTCACGATGTAGCCGTTGTCGGGGTTGCTCAGGGTGACGGTGAAGCCCTCGCCGGGCTCGACAAGGGCATCCCGGCTGACGTCGATGGTCAAGACGACCGAGCTCTGCGTGTCGGGGATGGTGACCTGCCCGGAAGGGAGGCTGCCTCCGAAGTCGGCCGCATCCGCCGGGGCGGCGGTCGCCCCCGTCACCGCATAGTCCACCGCAACAGGACCGTCCGTGGGTCCGGTACGGGCCACGGTGAAGGTGAAGGAGGTCGTGCCCGCGCCACTCCCCTCGGCCTTGGCCGCGTCGAGCGCGGTGATGGAGACGGACTTCTGAAGCTCGTAGGCGCCGGCGTCGACCGTGCCAATGGCGCGGGTGAAGCCGGGGCCGCGCTGGTCGAAGGGAACCGGTTCGGCGGTGTCGCTGTCGCCATCCAGGTCGAAGGTGTCGGCGGGGATGTTGGCATTCAAACCGGCATTGAGAGCCGGGCTCCCAGGCAGCAGGGCGTGGGTGGGAGTGGGACCGCCGTTGCCAGCCAGCGGGCCGAGCAAGGGGTCCAGCGGCGCGGCACCGGTGCCGGTCTGGTCCCCGGGCTGGTCGAAGGCGGTCACGGCGCCGACATTGCCGACGAGGTTTCCACCATGGGATGTGAGGACGGCTGCGCCGGCCACATCGGGGATCGTCCCGTTGTTCTGGTTCGCGGCGATGATGGAGTTGCCCACGGTCACGGTGCTGCCGGCAAAGGCGAGCAATCCGCCCGCGCTGCCGGCGCCGCCCGCCAAGTTGCCGGTGATGGTGGAGTTGATGAGGGTCGTGGTGCCGGCCTGAGTCCAGATGCCCGCCCCGTTGTCGCTGCCGTTCGGGACGCGGTTGCCCGAAATGGTCGAGTTGACGACCCGCAGCGTCGCTCCATCGAAATCGATCCCTCCTCCGCCGCCCGAGCCGTTGGCGGTGTTGTTGGAGATCGTCGAATGGACGATGTCCAGAGTGGAACCAGGGCCGGCGGCAATGCCACCCGCGGCAGACGCGGCGGTATTGTCCGTGACCACGCAATGCAGCAGTCCCAGGGAGGTGGCTCCACCTTCGACGACGATGCCGCCGCCGTTGATGGAGTTGCCGCCGGTGATGGTCATGCCGCGCATGACCACGGTGCTTCCGGATGCGACGTTGAACACGCGGCTCGCCGGTCCTGCGGCGGCGGTATTGCGCACGATGAGCACGTCCGCGCCCAGTCCGGAAAGGGTCAGGTCGGAAGCGATGTCCACCATGCCACCCGTCAGTTCGACGACATCCGGGACATTGGCGTCGGTGAAGGTGTCGCCGGCGAAGGCGATGGTGTCCGCACCGGCGATGGCGTTCGCATTGAGCACCGCCTGGCGCAGCGAACCTTCGCCGCTGTCGTTCCCATTGGTCACGGTGAAGCCGTTCTGCAAGATGGTGACCGTGGCATTGTCCGGCGTGCCGACGAGATAGGCTCCCGGATTCGGAAGCGCGACGGGAACGAGGTCGAGACGCACCGTCTCGGCGGCCTCGGCCGCGTCCGGCGCTTCCGGGACGGCACCCAGGATCACCTGCACCGCGGTCTGCCCGTCGGGGAAGGTCACCGTGCCGGTCCCGGCTCCCGCGTTGTAGTCGACGGACCCCCCGGAGAGGGTGAAATCCGCCGCCGAGGCGGTGGAGGAGGAATCGAGGACGAAGTGCGCTACGAGCTCCCCGACGCTGCCCCCACGGGTGAAGGTGAAGATCCCGTTGTTCACGCCGCCTTCGGCCGCCTCGTCGTCGCCCGGGTTGGATGTGTCGATGGAAACGACCTCGTTCACCGCGATCGTCGCGGTGGCCACCCCGCCCCCGAGCCCGCCGACGGCGTTGCTCGTCGAGGCTTGGATCTGGAAGGTGGCGTCTCCCTGGAAGTCCGTGGCCGGGGTGAACTTCAATCCGGCGCTGGCCTCGGCGAAGGTGATGAAGCTGCCTGCCGGGATCGCCGTGATGCCGTTGTTCTGGAAGAGGGCGCCGTTCTGGATGTTGGTGATCTGGAAGTGGGTCACCTCGGCCCCGTCGGCGGGATTCCGCGAGATGACGAGACCACTGGTGGTCTGGGTGTTTGGCAGGGTCGTCGCGTCGGTGATCGAGGGCGTGTCGGCGACGGGGTTCACGACCACGGTGAACTGCTGCGTGAAGAGGTCGACGCCGCCGTTCGCGGTGCCTCCGTTGTCCTGCACCGTCACGGTGATGGTGGCGGTGCCATGGGCGTTCCCCAGAGGGGTGTACTGGAGCGTGCCGGTCGCGGCGGGGCTCGCGTAGGTCACGGAGACGGGATTGGGGATGAGGAGAGCGTTGTTCGAACTCGCCGTCACAGTGAGCGTCTGCGTCTCGCCCCCGCCCGCGGTGATGCCGGAGAGGTTGACGGTCTGCTGGCCCGCATCCTCGAGGATGGCGGCGGGATTCGGGATGGCGTCGAGGGTGGGCGCATCGTTGACCGCGACGATGGTGATGTTGACGAGGGCAGGGGTCAGGGCGAAGCCGTTGCCGTCCGAGGCGGTCCAGCCGAAGCTGCTGGGTCCGTTGAAGTTCGCGGCAGGGAGGAAGTTCAGGTTGCCGAGGTTCGCGGCGAGGATCTCGTCGTTCACCGCCACCGGGGCGGCACCGACACGGAGGATGCCGTTCGCCGGGAGCGAAGTGACGCGGATGCGGGCGAGGCTGTCGCCGTTCGGATCGCTGAAGGCGCCGGTGAACTGGCCGGCGGTGAAGTTGAGCGGGGTGTCCTCGAAACCGTTCGCGCTGACGTCGGTGACCGAGGGCGGCTGCTCGACGGGGGTGATCGTCGCGTCGTTCGGCGCGCCGGTATCGGGGTCGTTGGTCAGGACATTGGCGAAATTGCTTCCGCTGACCGTTCCCTGGCTGGAGACCTGGGTGACGGCCGTCGGATCGTCGACCACCACTTGGAAGGTCACCCGAATGGACTTGCCAGGGGGCAGGACACCGATGCTGAGCGGGGCCGACAAGTAGTGCGGCCGGTGGTGCCCATGCGGCACCGCATCCGCCGCTTCGCCACGACGCGGGAGACGGCGTTCGCCCACCGTGAGGAATCCGTACATGACGCTGTGGCGACGCAGGGGAGAATACGTGTCGCACAAGCCCAGCGCATGTCCCATTTCGTGCATCAGGACTGTCAACAGATCGACCCGGTCGGCGGCCACGCTCTCTTGTTCGCCCGCATGCAGCAAACGATCCTGCCGAGAGGCAGGATCTCCGTCCAGATCGAAACGGAGGTGCCAACCGTTCCCAGCGGCGTCGCGGTCCACCCGCACCAAGCCCGGCTTGAACTCCGCAAGATAACGGTCCGTGAGATCGGCCAACTCGAAGCGAACCGCCTCGAGCAACGCGACCTGCTCGGGCCGGAGACCGCTCACCTTCCACTGTTCGAGCGCGACTTCGGCATGACGCGCCAAGACGCCCGCGGTCAGCCCCACCTCATCGGACGATCCAGGAAGCTCCGGCGCGGAGGTCTCCCGCGCCCCCACCTCCGCCGGGATCTCCGGCATGGGAGGGAAGGCCCGGTCCGACGACTCGCCGCCCTCGAAGGCATCCCGAGCGTCGATCTCCTCCGCGATCTCGGTCGGCGCGAACAGCATCGGAACCGTGGCGGAAGTGAAGCCGCTCGACGCTGAGATCAGCAGGGTACCGCCAATACCTCCGCCGCTGGAACCGCCGCTGGCGCTGTTGGGATTGAGCGCATTGACATGGCTCTCAACCGCCGGCGTGCCGGCGGGAGAAGGAGATAGGCCTTCGATGCCAAAGGCATTGACTGTGGTGCTGGTGCCCTGTTTCCGCAGGCCGATACCGGGCGCTCTGGTACTGGGATCACTGCCGCTGCCGGCACTGGTGTTGCCTGCAATTTCGAGTTCAACGTCGTTGTCGCCAGTGTTGTTGCCGGCATCCACCCGGATGCCCGGGCGCACGCCCGCCAACGGAGCCGCCACGACGTTGTGGTTGATTTTGGCCACGACCCGGCCGTCGCTGGCATCGCGGGCGACGACGAGGATGCCGTTGCCTTCCGTCTGGCTGATGTTGTTGTTGGTGATGGTGGTGGTGAGACGCGGTGAATTGGTGGGAAAGCCGCCCGTGGTGCTGGTGCCCACGCCGATGCCCATTGACGCAAAACTGTTGTTGGAAACGATCGTGTTGTTGTGAATGGTCTCCGTAACGATCGCGTTGCCAAAAGCCGAACTGGAAAGGGAAATGCCAGTGGTGTGCGTGATCTGATTGTTGGAAATGTTGAAATTCCCCTGCCCCACGCCGCCCACCAACGCGACGATGCCTTCCGCCCGGGTGGGATTGGCCGCGCTCTGGCCGCTGATGGTGTTGTTCGTGATGGCGATCACATTGGTGGCATGGCCTGGTGTGCCGTAACTGCCGCTGGGTGCGGAAGGGCTGTTGCTGTTCCCTCCCTGCACCTGGATCGCCACGCCACCGCGCACGTTGGTGATGGTGTTGCCATGGATGGTTCCCCTCGTGATGGAGGCGACTGTCGCCGGGCCTCCGTAGGCGATCAGGCTGATGCCGTGCCCCATCGTCTGCGTGTCGCTGGTAGGTGTGGTGATGTTGTTGTTGGAAATGGTGATGTCCGCGATGGTTCCGGCGTAGTTGAAGATCTCGACCCCGTGGTACCAGGCGTTGGTCAAGGAGTTGCCTTCGATGACCACCGTGCCGCTGAGGTTGTTCTCGTCGCCCGAGGCCGTGGTATTGAAGGCGATGTTCGAGACGCCATTGGCGGCGCTGGAGGTATCCACCGGGTTGTTGCTGGCATTAAGCCCCGATTTGTCGATGCTTCCGTAGTGGAAGGTGAAGTTGGTGACATTTCTGCCGAACACCCCGCTGCGGAAGGTGTTCAGAATGCGCATGTTGGTGAAGGACGGGCTCCGGGTATTCACGAGATGAATGCCGTGCCCGGTGGTGTTCTGGATCGTCCCCCCGGAATTGTTTCCACCCACGCTGGTGTTTCCGTCTCCCGTCACAGCGACCCCGCCCGTCGTGCCCGTGTTGTTGAGGACAATTCCATTCGCCGCGCCGTTGCAGGAGACGCTGCGGAAGTTGAGCCCGGCAGCGGCGATGGTGGTGTCCGTGACGTTGAGGGCGACAGCGGTGGTGGTGGCAAGCGTGTTGTTCGTCCCTGTCACCGTGACGGTGCCGCCGTTGGTGGCTGTGAATGCAGCATTGGCAACGGAACTGAGGGCGAGCCCGCCGCTGAAGAGAATGGTTGTGCTGGTGGAATTCCCGCCCAGGGAAACCCCGGCCACGCCAGTCGCGGTGATCAGGCCGGAGAGGGTGACGGAACCACCGGTTTTGCCCGAAACCGCCACCGCGGCGCCAGTGCCCGAGGTTTTTGTGACGTTCCCGGAATACGTTGCGCTGCCGCTACCGCCGCTGATGGAAATCGAGTTCGAGGAATGGCCGGACAAGGAACCCGCCCCCAAAGCCGCCGTTCCCGTGACCGAGGCTAGGGAAACGCCGGTGGCGCCACCAGTGGAGGTGATGGAGGCGAAGGCGGAACCGGCATTGAACGCGCAATTGCCGAGGTTCAGCGCAGCTCCGGTCGTGTTGATCGTCACGTCGGAGACCTGAATGGTACCGACATTCGTCCCGGTGATGGCGAAGCTGTTTGCATTCCCGGCAGTGAATCCATGCAGTCGGCAGTTCAGGCCCAGCGTCACGCCGCTGCCTCCCGCCGCCGCGTTGACGACGCGCGCGATGGCGCCCCCGCTGTTCATCGCGGGAAGCGATGCACTGCCCGTCGGAGGCGTCACCCCGGCGAGCGTGGCGAGGGAACTCGTCGCGTCCTGTCCGATGAGGCGTTGTCCTTCAAGCAAAGTGATGCCTCCGGTGTAGTCGTTGGCGCTTTCGTAGAGAAATATGCTGTGACCGGCTTTGGGATTGTTTCCCGTCCCGTTATTGATCGCTTGGAAGGAGGCGAGGTTGTTGAAGGGGCTGGAGAGGCGTCCATTGCCGTTGGTTCCGGCGTTGGCGTTGATGAACCAGATCATGCCGCTGACGTTGATCGTGAGCACGGCGGTGTCGGTGTTGCCCTCGTTGTCGTTGAGCGTGTAGGTGAAGGTGTCCGAGCCGTTGAAACCAGCCGGAGGATCGTAGGTGAAGCCACCATTGGCGCTGAGGCTGATGGAGCCTCCCTGGGCGGTGGCACCACTTATCGGCGTGGCGGTCAATGCCGGACCGACCCCGTCCGGGTCGATGTCGTTGCCGAGCACGCCGGGCGCGGGGATGGTGATGGAAACATTGCCGAGGCAGTCGTAGGCATCCGGGAAAGCCAGGCAGCTTGTTTGCAAAGAGCCGGGGACCAGGGTGGTATGAGCCGGCGTGGGATTGGTGAGCGTCACGCCATTGGCTGCACCCGCGCCGCTGTTATTGATCTCGATCGTGTAGGTGATGGTTCCTCCCGGCGAGGTCCGTCCTTGGCCGTTGACCGGATTCGCACTGTCTGTTTGCGTGGCCGAAACAGAGGGCGTTTGAGCATAGCCGATGGAGCCGGCAAAGGCGGTCCATGCGAACGCGGCGAAGAAAAAGGATTTGAGCGGAGCCATTGGAGGATTTCCGGGAAAGGTTGCAGGATAGGCTGCGCTTTGAATCAAGTGCGTGGAGGAAAGACGCCCTGCAACGCGATGCAGAAGTAGAAGGTCAGATATGGCATCAAGTTGTTGTGAGGGGCGCCGCCGCCGGCCGGTGCCAAGGCGCTATCAGCCATCGGCGCGGTGCCGGGCTGGTTGACATACAAGCCGACGCCAACTGCCGAGGCGGGCAAATTGCCCCCAGGAGTGCGCTCTGAGGCATCCGCCAGCGAAGCGTTCAGTACATGGTTGTGGACTGGCACTTCGGACTCCAGCAGGGTGACGGTGTCCGATCCCCCCGTCTCACCCAGGTCATGCAGGGAAAGCCCCGGCCCCTGTCCCGGATGCATGGGTGCCCGGCCTTGCAGATCCGGCAGGGCGAAGTTCGATTTGCCATTGCCTCCGTAGGTGGTGCCGAGGAGTGAAAACAGGGCGGTATTCTGTGACAGCGGTAGGAGCTGCCCGTCGCACCAAGCCCATCCTTTTGGCGCGAAGTTGAAGGGGAAGATGCGGATTTCCGCGACGAAGGGATCGGCCATGGCGGTTCAGGTGGGTGACGGAAAGATGCCGAAAAGAGAGATGATGAAATCCACGCAAAGATAGGGCTGAAAATTGGTGTGGGGTTGGCTGCCGCCGATCGAAGCAATGCTGGAGGCGTTCAATGAGCCTACCGGAGCGTCTGTTCCGTAGGCGGAAATCGTCGCTCCCGTGGTGGCCGCCAGCACCCGACCGCCCGGCGCGGTCGAGGTCGCCGTATCGTTCGTGGCGAGCAGCGGGTGGCTGTGCGCGGGGATTTCATTCACGGTGAGCGTGATCTCTTCCGCACCGCCGGTCTGGGCGAGGATGAAGCCGTTGCCTTGATGGATAGGCAGGCGCCCGCGCAGGTCCGGCAGCGCAAAGGTGCTTTCGCCATCTCCCCCGTAGGTGGTGCCGATCAATTGAAAGAGCGTCTCGTTCTCCGAGATGGGCAGAAGCTGCCCCTCGCAGAACATCCATCCGGCAGGAGCAAAGTTGCCGGCAAACATGCGAATCTCTCCAACGTAGGGTTGAGCCATGGCAGCCAATCAATTGGGTGAAGGGAAGATTCCCTGAAGCGCGATGCAAAAACTGAGGGTCAGGAACGGCTGCATGTTGAGATGAGCCTGGCTGCCGCCCCTGTTGGCAACCGCATTTGCCGCCATGGCGACGAAATTGGCGGGCGCTCCGTATAGGGACGAGCCTGCAGAACCCGCAAACGAGGCACTCGCACTGGGCTCGCCTGTGGTCGCAATGGCCGGGTCCGACTGAAGGTGGTGCGTGTGCGTCGGCAGCTCCCCGATGCTCAGGGTATGGGCCTGCTCGCCACCGCGTTCGCCGAGCGTGTGACTCGCTCCCACATGGATGGGGACGCGACCGCGCAGATCGGGCAAAGCGAAATTGACCCGTCCGTCCCCGCCGAAGGTCGTGCCCAGCAGAGAGAAGAGCGCTTGGTTCTGGTTGATGGGGAGCAGCTGTCCGTTGCACATCGCCCAGCCCTGCGGTGCGAAGCTAAAGGACATCAGGCGAATCTCGGAGAGAAACGGTTCGGCCATGCGCGAGTTTCGCCGATTTTCGAATTCCGTCTACATCCAATTAAAATTACTGGAAAAATTTTATTTGGTTAACTATTCTTGGCTCCATCCATGGACGCCCCACCCGCCGCCACCCGCCGCCGCCTCCTTCTTTGGGCCGCTTTCGCGGCCTCCGCCGCTGGTCTGGCCACCTTTTGGGGTCGGGCCAGGAAAGAGGCGCCCTTCGCTTCGTCCACGATGCCTGTCCTTGAGCCCGAGACGAATCCTGCCGAGGCCGCCACTCTCGATCCCGCCTCCCTCCCCATCGATGGACATCCCGTCTACTCCCCCCTGCTGAACACCGAGTTCACCATCGATCGCCCTGACGAAGCCACCGAAAGGTGCCGGCTCGTCGCCGTCAGTACGATGAAGACCCTGCGGACGCCGAAGGGTGACTTCACCGCCTTCTCCCTCCTCTTCGAAGCGAAATCCGGCTATCTGCGCGAAGGCGGGATCTGCCGGGTCGGTCACCCCGAGCTCGAGACGATGGAGCTCTTCCTCTCCCCCGTCGGTCGCCCCGACGGCGGCAAGACCTTCCTCGAAGCCGTCTTCACGCAGCGTGCCTGAGACGTCCGACATCGCGCTACGACCTGCCACGGAAGAAGACGCGGCTTTCCTGCTCGCCGTCTACACGGGCACCCGGCTCGAGGAACTCGCCGCGACGGGATGGTCCGATGCGCAGCGGGAGGAATTCTGCCGGATGCAGTTCGAGGCGCAGGACGCGCACTACCGGACCCACTACCCCTCGGCCGAACGCTCCGTCATCCTGCTCGACGGCGATCCCGCCGGACGACTCTATGTGGATCGCTGGGTTGGCGAAATCCGCATCATGGACATCGCCCTGCTCCCGGCCCATCGGGGACGCGGCGTCGGAACGCAGCTCCTGGCAGAACTTCAGAACGAAGCCCGCGGCGCCGGCAAGCTCCTCTCCATCCACGTCGAGCGCTACAACCCCGCCCTTTCCCTCTACGCCCGGCTCGGTTTCCGCCTCGCCGAGGACAAGGGCGTCTATCTGCTGCTGCACTGGGAGCCGTCCCTCACGTGAAGATCGCCTCGAACACGGAGCCATCCGGCCTGTCCGCGATCTGGGTGAGAAACAGCTCCATCCTGCCCAATTCGGCATGCTCCAACACCGCCATGCCTTGGCCGTACCTCTGCCCCGTGGGCCCTCGGAAGATCAGCGAAAACGGATCCCGCGCCGCCTCGGAGCGTCGGTGCCCGAGAACGTTCACTTCGGCGAGCTCCAGGGCGACCGGCTCGTCGGCGGCGGGAAGCATGCGGAAGACCGAACCGAGCAGCGGCTCGAAATGGCCGGACGCGAGAGTCTCGAGCGGTAGGGACATGCGGCAGAGGGGAATGCGGAAAGGGACTGGGCCGGATACCTTGCCATGCCGCGCCGAAGGCGCAAGCGGCCAACCGCCCGCGACCGACCTCGGAGACCGGCGCTTGAGTTTGCTTGCAGATCGCCGTGATTGAAGAACGTCCTTGGCTCCGCCACGCCGTCATGTCCGCCATCCCCCCTCCCCGTCCCTCCCTCGCCACTCCCCGTTCCGGTGGAAAACGCGTCGTCGTGCGCGGGCTGCTCACCGCGCTCCTCCAAGGCGAATGGAACGGGGGCGACCGGCTCACCGAAGCCGAGGCGGTCGCGAGATTCGGCGTCAGCCGCACCCCCGTGCGCGAAGCCTTGCTGGAGCTGCAAGGACTCGGCTTCGTCGAGCTGCGAAGAAACTGCGGCGCCGTCTTCCTCCCTTTCGGCCCCGAGGAGCTGCGCGAGATCTACGAAGTCCGCTCCCTCCTCGAAATCGAAGCCACCCGGCTCGCCACCGGAAGGATCGACCCCGCCACCCTCGACTCCCTTGCCGCCGCCTTCGCCCGCATCCGAGAATCCGGCGGCGTCGACTCCGACTGGGAGCACGACCGCACTCTCCACCGCGTCGTCGCCGAAGCTTCCGGCAACCGCCGGCTCTTCGCCGAGATCTCCCGCTACGGCGATCTCGTGCAGACCGTCCGGGAAATCGTCGGAGGACAAGCCTACGCCATTCATGGGACCACCGCCGACGAGCACCTCGAAATCCTCGCCGCCCTCGCACGCCGCGATTCCGACGCCGCCGCCGAGGCGATGCGCGCCCATGTCGGCCAAGCCTGCCATTCCGCCGTCGCCGCCGTCGGCCGGATGCGGGCGGAGCGGGAGAAGAGTTGATTTCCACGCCATCCCGCCGTTTCCTCCCCTCCCGTGAACCTCGATCCCGCCATTCCCCTCGTCGTCGCCACCGTGACCCGTCCGGAGGATCTCGCCTTTCTCGCCGATGGACCGGCACCCACCTGCGACCTCCTCGAGTACCGGCTCGACAACCTCCTTCCCCACGAGGCGGACGCGGCGCGATGCCTGGCCGCTTCGCCACGTCCCGTCCTCCTCACGGTGCGGCGTCCCGACGAAGGCGGTCACGGCCCTCTGGAGGACGCCGAGCGTCTCGCGATCTACCGCCGCCATCTCGCCCACGCCGCCCTCGCCGACGTCGAGATCGCCTCCCTCCGGACACCCGCCTTCGCCGAGTTCGCGGAGGAGGCCCGCGGCAGGGGCGTCCGGGTCGTGGCCTCCTTCCACGACTTCGAGCGCTTTCCCGGCCGAGACGTCCTCGCCGACCGCTTGAACGAAGCCTTCGCCCTCGGCGCCGACATCGCGAAAGCCGCCGTGGTCGTCTCGACGATGGAGGAGCTTTTCGCGCTCGTGGGACTGGTCGAGTGCCACCGCCGCGAAGGCCGCCTCGTCTCCGCGATGGGAATGGGACCGCTGGGCAAGCTCTCGCGCCTCGTCCTCGCGAAAGCGGGATCCTGCCTGAACTACGGCTACCTGCGCACGGCGAACGCGCCGGGTCAGTGGGAGGCGGCTCACCTCTCCCTCCTGCTCGGCGAAATCTGAAGCCGCCCGCTTTGCCGGCTCGTCAGGCCAGCAGCTTGCCGACGACGTGCCCATGCACGTCGGTGAGCCGGAAATCGCGGCCTTGGTAGCGGAAGGTCAGCTTCGTGTGGTCGATCCCCAGCAGATGCAGAATCGTCGCGTGCAGATCGTGGACATGCACGGGATCCTCGACGACATGGAAACCGAGTTCGTCGGTCGCGCCGAGAGTGATCCCCGGCCGGATCCCGCCGCCCGCCATCCACATCGTGAAGGCCTGCGGATGGTGGTCGCGTCCCAGGCTGCGGCCGAGGGCGGCGCTCGCCTCGACCATGGGGGTCCGTCCGAACTCTCCTCCCCAGATCACGAGCGTGTCGTCGAGCAGGCCCCGCTGCTTCAGATCCATCACGAGCGCGGCGGAGGCCTGGTCGACCTGGAGAGCCTGGGACTTCACGCCGTTCTCGACCTGCGAATGGTGGTCCCAGCCCGCATGGTAGACCTGCACGCAACGAGTCCCCCGCTCGACGAGACGGCGGGCGAGAAGACATTGGTTCGCGAAGGCGGCCTTCGGATCCCCGGGCTTGGCTCCGTAGAGAGCGAGCGTCGCAGGCGACTCGTCGGCGAAATCCATCAGTTCCGGCGCAGCCGACTGCATCCGCCAGGCCATCTCGTAGGCGTCGATGCGCGTCTGGATCTCGGGATCGCCGAGGTGGGCGAGCGCGCCCTCGTTCATGCGGCGGAGGAGGTCGAGGGAATCGCGCTGCGCCTTGGCGTCGTAGCCCTTCGGATTCGAGACGTGCAGGATGGGGTCGCCCGCGTCGCGGAAAGGCACGCCCGCATGGCTGCCGGGGAGGAAGCCCGCGCTCCACATCGCCGCGCCGCCGCTGAGACTCCCTCCGCTCTTGAGGACGACGAAGGCGGGCAGGTCGTCCGCCTCGCTGCCGATGCCGTAGCTGAGCCACGAGCCCATCGCGGGACGTCCCGGCAGGCCGTGGCCGGTATTGAGGAAGAGCTGGGCCGGGGCGTGGTTGAACTGGTCGGTCTTGACCGACTTCACGATGGCGATCTCGTCGACGATCCGGGCGAGATAGGGCAGGCGGTCCGACAGCTCGGCCCCGCTCTGCCCGTACCTCGCGAAGGGGAAGCAGGGCGCCAGGACCGCCGCGTCGGGCTGGATGAAGGCGTAGCGCTGTCCCGCGATGACCGAGGGCGGGATGGGCTTGCCGTCCAGTTCACGCAGCTTCGGCTTGTCGTCGAAGAGCTCGAGCTGGCTGGGCGCCCCGGCCATGAAGAGGTAGATGACGCGCTTCGCCCTCGCCCCATGATGCCGGCCTCGGCCGGAGGGAGCGCCGTCCGCTTTCGCCAAGTGCGAGAAACCGCCCGCGAAGGCGGCGGAGAGCCCGATCTTTCCGAGGCCGATGCCACAGTCCTGGAAGAAATGTCGGCGTGTCAGGAGGTGGAGGGATTCGTTCATGGACGTCTCGGCAGGGTTCATCCCCGCGTGATCGCCTCGTTCAGGTTGAGAAGGACGCGCGCCACCATCGCCCAGGCCGCGAGTCCGGGAGTGACGGGGCCATTTTCGGCGGAGAGGATCTCGGCCGCCTTCAGCTCGCCCGTGGCGAGGCGCGCCCATTGCGCTTCGTGGAAGGCGAGGAAGTCCTCCTGCTCCCGCCCGTCGGGCGGACGGCTGAGGACGCGGCGGAAGAGCGCATCCAGCACCGCCCTGGACTCGTCCGGCACGCCTTCGGCGCCCGACCAGGCGCGGCGTGCGAGGGCCTCGGCGGCCTCGTGGAACATCGGGTCGTTGAGCAGGGTCAGCGCCTGAAGCGGCGTGTTGCTGCGCTCGCGGCGAGGCAGGCAGTTCTCTCCCGTCGGGCCGTCGAAGACGAGGTAGGCGGCGAAGGGCGCGGTACGCTTCGCGAAGGTGTAGAGGCTGCGCCGGTAGCGTGGCTCGCCGACCGAGGAGGTCCACGCCTCGCTGCCATAGGCCAGATCGACGACGCTTTCCGGCTGGGGAGGATAGACGCCGGGACCGCCCCTCTTCGAGGAGAGCAGGCCCGCCGCGTGGAGCGCCCCGTCGCGCAGCATCTCGCCCGTGAGGCGGAAGCGCGCGCCCCGCGAGAGGAGGACGTTGTCGGGATCCCGCGCGAGCTGGACGGGATCGATGCGGCTGTCGCGCCGGTAGGCGGCGCTGGTGACGAGGAGGCGGTGCAGCCGCTTGAGGGACCAGCCCTGCTCGACGAACTCGACCGCGAGCCAGTCGAGCAGTTCGGGATGCGAGGGCAGCTCGGACTGGTAGCCGTAGTCGCCCGAGGTGTGGACGATGCCGCGTCCGAAGAGGGATTGCCAGGCCCGGTTCACCGCGACGCGGGCGGCGAGAGGATTCCGCTCGCTCACGAGCCATTTCGCGAGACCGAGGCGATCGGCGGGCGTCCCTTCCGGAATCGGCTCGAAGATCGCGGGCACGGCGGGGGCCACAATCTCCTTCGGAGACAGGTATTCGCCCCGATGATGCCGATGGGTCGGACGCCGATGATGGGGGGGACGCTCCTTCATCACCAGCGTGGTGGGAAGCTCCGGCATCTTCCCGCGCAGGGCGGCGACCGCCTCCTGATGCGCCTTGTGGTCGGGGGAGAGCCGGACAAAGGCACGTCGCAATTCGCCTTCGCTGGCGGCGAAGGGATCGGGAGCCCCCGGCGGCAGAGCGGCGATCCCGCCGGCAGCCGTCGCCGCGGAGAGGCGGAACCGCCCGAGACCGGCGGCGAAGTGCCGCTCGAAGAGCAAGGAGAGCTCGAGCGTCTCCGCCCCGGCGAGCGGCTCGGCCAGCTTCAGCACGAGATGATGCGCCTCTCCCTCGCGCGTCGAGGTGGACCAGCCGGTCGAACCGTCTCCATCGTAGACATTCTCGGCCTTGGCCTCTCCCGAGCCGATCGATATCTGGCCGAAACTGGCGCTGGCTCCGGAAAAGGCAAGCGGCCTCCCTCCCACCTGGGCCGTCACCTCGCTGAGGAAGAATTCGCCCTTCCGCCCCTCGTAGTAGGCCGCGCCCGGACCGTTCGCCGGGAGCCGGGGATCGGGCAGCACCTCGAGACGCAGGGCCGTGACCGCCTTTCCCCGGAGAGGCGAGAGATCGAGGGAGAGCTCGTAGACGTCGCGCTTCGTGAAGTCGCCGCTCGCGTAGAGGGAGAGGTCCGGCTCGATTTCGAGCAGGGGCAGGTTCGAGACCGCCTTCAGAGGAGGCAGGACCGTCCACGGCACCGACTGCCCGCGGAGCCCCGCGAGCCAGGCCTGGAACCTCGCTTCGTCGAGACGGGCGACCTCTTTCCCCTCCGAGTCCTCGATCTGCGCGGCGATCTCCGCTCGCTGCCTTGTCAGGATCGGGTCGGGCACCTCGATCTCGGGTTCGTCGGCGTTGTTGAGCAGGGCGAAGAGGGCGAAGTAGTCGGTGTGGGTGATGGGATCGAACTTGTGCGTGTGGCATTGCGCGCAGCCCGTCGTCAGCCCCATCCAGACCGATCCGGTCGTGGCGACGCGGTCGACCATGGCATGGTAGCGGAACTCGAGCGGATCGATCCCTCCCTCCTCGTTCAGCATCGTGTTCCGATGGAAGCCGGTCGCGACGATCTGGTCGAGGGTGGGGTCGGGCAGCATGTCGCCGGCGAGCTGCTCGATGGTGAAGCGGTCGTAGGGCAGGTCGTCGTTGAAGGCGCGCACGACCCAGTCGCGATAGGGCCAGATGGAGCGGGGGCGGTCCTTCTCATAGCCGTTCGTGTCGGCGTAGCGGGCGAGGTCGAGCCAGTCCCGCGCCCAATGCTCGCCGTAGGCGGGCGAGGCGAGGAAGGCATCGACGAGCGCACCCCAAGCGGCCTCCGGATCCTGCGCGTGGGCGGCGAGGAAGGCGTCGGTCTCCTCGATCGTCGGCGGCAGGCCGCGCAGATCGTAGGAAAGGCGGCGGACGAGAGTGCGGGGATCGGCGGGTCCGTTGATGGGCAGACCGCTCCCGGCCCGTCCGGCGTCGAGAAAGCGGTCCACGGGATGGTCCGAGCCGCTCTCCCCGGCCTCCGGCAGGGGCGGCCGGACCGGCTTGACGAAAGCCCAGTGCTCCTCGTATTTCGCGCCCCCGTCGATCCAGCGCTTCATCAGGGCGACTTCCTCGGGGGAGAAACGCGGCTTGTTCGACTTCGGCGGGGGCATCACCTCGCCGGGATCGTCGGAGACGAGGCGGGCGATCAGTTCGCTCGCGGCGGAGTCGCCGGGCGCGACCGCCCGGTAGCCGCCGAGGTCGCGGGTCGCCGCCGCGAAGGTGTGCAGGCCGAGGTCCGCCTCCTGCGTCTCCTCGTCGAAGCCATGGCATTTGAAGCAGCGGTCGCTGAGCAGGGGGCGGATGTCGCGCTGGAAGCTGACCTCCTGCGCGTGCAGGCCCGGCACCGCCAGGATGGCGGCGAAGAAGCGATGGAAGCAGACGCGCATTCCCGAATATGCCTCAGCCCCCTCTCCTGTCGTCGGGCGGAATAGCGTGAGTAAGCCCACTCCTCTCCCTACTCGTCGGCGGACTTGGCACGGTTTTCGAAGCGCATGAACTCCTTGTGGAAAGTCAGCGGGACTTCTCCCGTCGGGCCGTTCCGCTGCTTCGCGATGATGAACTCGGCCTCGCCGTAGAGATTCTCCTTCTCCTCCTCGTCGGCATAGACCTCGGCCCGCATGAGGAGGCCGACGAGGTCGGCGTCCTGCTCGATGGAGCCGGACTCCCGGAGGTCGCTCATGCGCGGCTTGCCGCCGCGGGAGTCGGGATTCCGGTTGAGCTGGGCGAGGACGATGATGGGGATGTCGAGCTCCTTCGCGATGCCCTTGATCCCGCCGGAGATCGCGGCGATCTCCTTCTCGCGTCCGTCGCGGCCGGCCACGTCGGGAGCCTTGAGGAGCTGGAGGTAGTCGATGGCGATGAGCTGGATGTCGTGCTGCTGCTTGAGACGGCGCGCCTTGGCCTGAAGCTCGTTGATGGAGAGGCCGGGGGTGTCGTCGATCCAGATGGGGGCCTCGGCGAGCTGGCCCGCGACCTGCATCAGCTTGGGAAAGTCGGCCTTCGAGAGGAAGCCGCCGCGCAGCTTCTGCATCTGCACTTTCGCACGCGAGCAGAGAAGACGCTGGACCAGCGACTCGGAGGTCATTTCCAGACTGAAGACGGCGCAGGCGGCGGGATTGTCCTTCCGGATCGCGATGTTCTCGACGATGTTCATGACGAAGGAGGTCTTCCCCATGGAGGGGCGGGCCGCGACGACGATCATCTCGCCGCCGTGCAGGCCGTTCGTCATGCTGTCGAGTTCGTGGAAACCGGTCATCAGCCCGCCTCCGTTGCCCTCGGCGTTGTACATGTCGTGGATCGACTCGATCACCTTGAGGACGTGGACGCGCATCTCCTCGATCCCCTTCTCCTTCTCCGTCTCGTTGCGGATCTGGAGGACGCGCTTCTCGACGGAATCGAGGAAGCCGGCGGCGCTCTCGGGGCCGTCGTAGGCCTCGGTGACGCATTCGGTGCAGTCCATGATGACGCGCCGGAGGATGAACTTCTCCTTCAGGAAGCCGGCGTAGTCGTCGAAGAGCGCGGTGGTGGGCACGTCGTCGAGGAGGTCGGCGACGGTCTTGGGTCCCCCCACGGCGTCGAGCTTGCCGCGGTTGGCGAGCTCGGTGTTGAGGACGATGAGGTCGAGCTTGCCCTCGGGCCGGGTCTTGTAGAGATGGAGGAGGGCCTCGAAGATCTCGCGGTGGGCGGGAAGATAGAAATGGCCCGCGGAGAGCTTCTCGATGGCCTTCGGGATGATGTTCACCGGATCGAGGAGCATGCAGGAGAGCGCGGCGCGTTCGGCGTCGGTGTTCACGGGCATGGAACGGAGCGGATCCTCGGCGGCGGAGGCCTTGGAGTAGGGCTTGCCGCCCTCGGGCCTCGGGCCTTTCTTGAGGGAGTCGCCGCCGCCTCGGGCGGAGCTGGGTTCGGGCATGGGAAGGGTGCGGTTGGGGAACTACGGGACGGGGCCGCCCGGCGGTCCGACCGATCGGGCGGGGCACAAAAAAGGCGGGACGCTATCATGGCGGCCCGCCTGCTTTTGGTAAAGTGATTCGATGAAGAATCGCTTTTTTCGATTCCGGGCCGTGCCGGGAATCACTCGGCCTCGGAGGCCTCCTTGGCTCCTTCCTCGCCTTCCGCCGCGACGACGCGGACGGTGACGGAGGCATCGACGGAGGGGTGGAGCTTCACCGGAATCTCGAAGGAGCCGAGGGTCTTGATCGGCGCCTCGAGCTGGAGCTGATGGCGGTCGATGGTGAGGCGGCTCTTCTCGGCGATGAGCGCGGCGATGTCGGCGGTGGTGACCGACCCGAAGGCCTTGCCGCCTTGTCCGAGCGAAAGCTCGATGGAAAGGCGCAGCTTCTTCAGCTTCGCGGCGGTGTTCTCGGCGTCGGCGAGTTCCTCGGCCTCGCGCTTGGCGCGGACTTCCTTGAGACGCGCGACATGCCGGAGATTGGCTTTCGTCGCCTCGTAGGCGCGGTCCTGCGGGAGGAGGAAATTGCGCGCGAAACCACGCTTCACCTTGACGACATCGGCCTCGGCGCCCAGTCCTTCGATTTTTTCTTTGAGAATCACTTCAACGGTAGCCATGGCCTTTGTCGGTTCGGTTTTTGGAAAAAGAGCGGGACAGGTAGCCGCAATCCGCTACTGTGTCAACCCGTCGCCTCCGATTTAGATCAAGACCCTTTTCTTCGTTTCCGCCATGGCCGAAGTCCCCTCCACCTTCCAGCTCGCTCCGGGCTCGCCCGCCCCCGATTTCTCCCTGCCCGACGCCTTCGGCAACGTCCACAGCCGCGACTCGCTCGCCGCCGGAAAGCGCGGCCTCCTCCTCGTCTTCGCCTGCAACCACTGTCCCTTCGTCGTCCATCTCGCCGACGCGCTGGGCCGCTTCGCCGACGAAGTCGCCGCGAAGGGCATCGCCACGGTCGCGATCTCCTCGAACGACGTCGAACGCTACCCCGCCGATGCGCCCGACCGGATGCCGGCTTTCGCCGAAAGCCATGGGTGGCGCTTTCCCTATCTCCACGACGAGACGCAGGAGGTTGCCAAAGCCTACGCCGCCGCCTGCACGCCGGACTTCTATCTCTTCGACGCGGACCTCCGCCTCGCCTATGCGGGCGAGTTCGACGAAACCCGCCCGGGACGCGGCTCCGCTACCGGCACCGCCCTCGCGGCAGCCGTGGAGAGTCTCCTCGCCGGACGCCCCACTCCCGCCCCTTGGCAACCCAGCAGCGGTTGCAACATCAAGTGGAGACCCGGCGGCGAGCCGGACTACTTCGGCTGAGCCGCCCCTCGCCCGTCCTCCGCATTCCCGCTCGACTTTTTCGGTCGAAACTGGTGCAGGATGACGGACACTTCCGCGAAAACCGCCTCCACTCCATGCCCCAACGATCCTCTCGCCCGACCTGGGTGATCGGCCACAAGAATCCCGACACCGACGCGATCTGCTCGGCCCTCGCCTACGCCGACCTGCTGCGCCGGACGCGCGTGCCCGACGCCGTGGCCGCCTGCTGCGGCCCGCCCAACGCCCGCACCGAGTGGGTCCTCCAATCCGCCGGGATCCCCCGTCCCCCGCTCATCAGCGACATCCAGCTCCGTGTCGGAGACATCTGCCGCCGCGACGTCTCGACGGCCAGGGCGACCGACTCCGTGATCGAGGCCTATCGCGAACTGGCGGCCCGCCACTTCCGGAGCCTGCCCGTGATCGACGAGAACGGCATCCTCACCGGCATGCTGGCGCTGCAGGATCTCCTCCATCTTCTCATCCCCGACGCCGGGACGGACGATGCGGACCTTTCCGCCCGCCAAGTCACGGCTTCGCCGGAAAAAATCGCGCAGATCCTCGACGCGGAGGTCGTCACCTTCGCCGAGTCGGCGGCGATGGAGCAGGTCTTCCTGATGATGGTGGCGGGGTCGTCCGAACCCGTCATGCAGGACCGCATCGGCAAGATGCCCAAAGACCAGCTCCTCATCATCACCGGCGACCGTGTTGGGGTGCAGCTCCACGCCGTCGAGGCGGGGGTCCGCTGCCTCGTCGTCACCAGCGGCTACCGCCCCTCCGAGGCCATCATCCACGCCGCCAAGCTGAAGGGAACCATTCTCCTCGTGACCGAGCGCGACACCGCCTCGACCACCCAGCTCATCCGGGGAGCCCGCTCCATCCACAGCGCCGTCTCGACCGATTTCATCTCCTTCCCGCCCGAAACGAAGCTCCAGGCCGTCAAGGAACGGCTCAAATCGAACCGCGACCAAGTCCTCTTCCCCGTGTGCGACCCCGAGACGAACCGGCTCGTGGGCGTCTTCTCCCGGGCCGATCTCGTCAACCCCGAGCGGCCGCGGCTGATTCTCGTCGACCACAACGAATTCTCCCAGGCCGTCGCCGGAGCCGACGAGGCCGAAATCGTCGAGGTCCTCGACCACCACCGCCTCAGCGGCAACCTCGTCACGAAGGAGCCGATCCAGTTCATCAACAAGACGGTCGGCTCCACCTGCACCATCGTGGGGAGCGCCTTCCGCAGCCATGGCCTCGAACCCTCGCGCGCCATCGCCGTCTGCATCTGCGCCGGCATCATCTCCGACACGCTGAACCTAACCTCCCCGACGACGACGGACGAGGACCGCGCCGTCCTCGAATGGGCCAGCCAGCTCGCCGGGATCGATGTCGCGCGCTTCAAGGAGGACTTCTTCTCCGCCGGCTCCATCCTCCGCGGAGGCAACTATCAGGAGGCCGTGGGCTCCGACCGGAAGGAGTTCGAGGAAAGCGGCTACCGGGTCAGCATCTCGCAGGTCGAGGAGATCGGGTTCGACTACTTCTGGCCCGCACGCGAGGCGCTGCAGGAGGAGTTGCAACGCCTCGTCCGCGAGCATCAGCTCGATCTGGCCTGCCTGATGGTCACCGACATCACCCTCAACGACAGCCTTCTCCTCATCGAAGCCCCGATAGAGATCCGGCAGAAGATCGGCTACCCGCGCAAGGACTCGCATCTCTTCACCCTCAAAGGCGTCGTCAGCCGCAAGAAGCAGCTCTTCCCCTTCATCGGCTCCCTTCTCGCGGAGAACCCGAAGTCGGGCGAAGGGTGAGATTGCGTGGACGCGCGGGCTTTTGTCCGCTTCCACATCCCTTTTGGAATCACCGGGCGGTCGAGGTTTTCGGCTGCCTCAAGGAGCGACGCGGCCTTGAGCGGCCGCTCGGAGGGCTCACCGTTCGGCGGCAGGGTGTAGCGCCGTCGAATCAATTATTTTATGGTTTTTATTAAAATTATGAAATAAACCTTGTCGGGCGACTTCGATCTCATTATATTTCCCATAACACAAACACTCGGGTGCCTGAACAACACCCGGCCGTCCGAAAGGACGGCACCGCCGCGGACCCGAGAACTCCACGGCCTTCCGAGAAACCCGTAACCCTATGAAGCGGAACGCAGTCCTCCTTGCGGCCTGTTTCCTCGCCTCGGCGCCGGTCGCCGTGGTGGAGGGGGGCCAATTCGGCACCGGCTTCGCCGTCAGCCCGAAAGGCTACCTCGTCACCTGCCACCACGTCGTGCGCGACGCCGAGCGGGTCGTGGCCCACGTCGGCGGCGGCTATCTCGAAGCCTCCATCGTCGCCCTGGACCCGCGCAACGACCTCGCCCTCCTGAAGGTCGAGCATTGGCCGGGCCGGCACCTCGCGCTGGTCTCCTCCTCCGAGATCACCCATGCCTCAGAGGTGCTCGCGGCGGGATTCCCCGATCCCAGCGTGCTCGGGATCAATCCGAAGATCTCCACCGGCGTGGTCAACGCGCTCTCCGGCGTGCGGGACGATCCCCGCCACATCCAGATCTCCGCTCCGGTCCAGCCGGGCAACTCGGGGGGGCCCCTCCTCTCCTCCTCGGGCCGGGTCGTCGGCGTGGTCGCGGCGGGTCTGAACTCCATCGACCGCATGGCCAACGGCGGCTATCTGCCCCAGTCGGTGAACTACGCCGTGAAGGCGGATCTCGTCTTTCCCCTCTTGAAAAGCGCCGGGGTCGCCCCGCCGAAATTCGGCACCCGCACCCCGGCCGGTCCGAAGCAGGTCGAGCGCGCCCTCGGCGCCATCGCCCTGATCGAAGGGCTGAAACGCGGAGAACGCATGTTCGTCGAATCCCGTCCCGCCGCTCCCCCCGCGACGGCCTCCCGCCCGAGCACCGTCCCCGTCTCCTTCCCCCCGGAGCGTCCCGCGCCGTGGGTCTTTCCCGATTCCCATACCCGCCCGATCAGTCTCGCGGAAGTGCAGGCACTCCCCCCCGCCGTCCTGTGGCGCGCCCGCAACGAGATCTACGTACGGCACGGCTTCATTTTCCCGAACGAGGAAGGCCGCCGCTTCGCCGCGGAGTTCGGCTCCCATTACCGCCCCCTCACGCCGTCGGTGGAGGCCGTGCAGCAACGTCTCTCCGCCATCGAGATCGCGAATCTCCGGCTCATCGCGGATTTCGAGCGCTGAAAGCAGGCCCGTTTTCAGTTGTCGGCGTTCAGTGATCGGATTTCGGATTTCGGATTTCGGATTTCCGGGAATATAGTCGGCGGAGTGGCCGAGGACCTCCCAGCCCCCGATGTTCCGAAACCGAGACGCCGTTCCCCATGGGGCATCCTGCGGTGGCTCGCCCGCTTTCTCGCGCTCTCGACCGCGGTCGTCGCGAGCGTCCTCCTCCTCGTCGCCATCGTCGCGTCGGTCCTCTACTTCAACCGCGTCCGCCTCCTCAACCAGACGCTCGCCTTCCTCGTCGCGCCCTTCCGCGTCACCGTGGATGCCATCGACTTCACTCCCCTCGGCACCGTCCGCCTCGAAAATCTGCGCCTCGCCCCGAAATCGGCCCCGCCCGGCTCTCTCCTCGCGTCCATCCCCGAAGCGGTCCTCACCTACCGGATCGCGGAACTGCAGAAAACCAGACGCTTCGAGAACCTGACCCTGCGGGGTGCTACGATCGCGATCGACGACGGTCTCCTCGCCGCGATGGCCTCTCCGGAAGCGGAAGACGGCGAGGCTCCTGCGAAGGAGCCCTTTCTCCTCTCCCGTCTCGCCCTCTTCACCGGCACGCTCGCCGTGGAGGAGAGCCGCTTCCTCGTCGATCTCGACGCCCTGCCAAGGCTCGAAGGGACCTGGGCGTTCCGCAGCGGATCGTTCGATTTCGAGGAATCCGGCCTCAGCCGCACCCCCTTCGCATGGCGGATCTCGGATCTCGCCATCGGCCCCGAGGGCAGCGACGGCAAGATCGCGGTGTTCTCGGGCGAAGGCCGCGTCTCCGCCGACCTCCTGCGCTTCGATCTCGGACCGCTCCGCCTCGAGCGCCCCGTTCTCCGCCTCACTCCGTCAACCCTTCCGCGCCGACCTGAATCGGGGACCGAAGAGGGTCGCGCCGCCGAACCGCCCCTGTCGACTCCGCCTCCGGCCCGCTCGATCCGTCTGCGAGGCATCGAGGTCGTCGAAGCCGAGCTGTCGGCGGAGGGATTCGACGGAGCGGACGGAAGTCTTCTCTTGCCGGACTTCGCGTTTCAGACCTCCTTCTCCTTGCCCGATCTCTCCTTCGCCGACGGTCGCTGGGAGAGCGATGGAGCGCTCGCGATCACCCTGACGGAGGCCCAAGCCGGCTCCGGCGGCCTGCCCTTCCTCTCCGCCGCCTCGATCCATGTCGAAGCCGACTCCCTCCAGGCCATCGCCACGGAACGCCGGATCGCGAGGATCGCCTTCGAAAAGGCCGACTTTCTCGCCAGCAACGAAACCCTGGCGCGGTTTCTGAACAAGGAGAAAAAGGAGGCCGAAGCGGCCGACCCCGACGATCCGGCGCAGCCCCCCCCCTCCCTCCCGTGGGTGTTCGAAACCGTCGAACTCGGTCCCGGCGCCGTGCTCGTCCGGGATCTCGACGTGGGCGGAACGAAAGCCCCCGAACTCTCCACCGCGATCCGGGGCACCTTGAGGGATCTGCGGTTCGGCGGCGGGGAGGGCTTCGCGTCGGAAGGCGTCCAATCGATCCTGCTGGAACAAACCCGCCTCCGTCCTCCCGGGGCCGTCGCCTCGGCAGAGCCGCTCCTTTCGATGGAACGCGTCGAACTGGAGGGCAACTGGTCCGATTTCCAGCGGGAGAATCTCGTCGAACGCCTCGTCGTGCGTGGGCCGAAGATCGAATTCACCGACGCCGCCCTCGGCGACTGGCTGAAGGGAGACGGCCCCGCACCGGACGACCCGCGCCCCGTCAACCGGCCCGTCTACAAGGCGAAGCATCTCGAAGCGACCGGCGGCCGGCTCGTCGCGGACTCCAGTTTCGCCACGGGCCGGGTGCCGAAGGTCCACGCCGACTTTTCCCTGGAAACGAAACCGCTCCACGAAGGAGAGCCCTTTTCCTACCGTCTCCAGTTCGACGATTTCGCGATCCGCAACCACGCGCGCTCGGTCGAGCCCGTCGGTCCGCCGACGCCGGCAGGACAACGCCCGACAGCCACGACCAACCCGCTCGCGGAGGGAGAGGTCTTCCGCGTCGCCGAGATCGAGGTCGACTTCACCGCCGCGGGGCTGCAACGCACCCGCCGCATCGACAAGCTGAAAATCGACGGGGCCGTCCTCACCGTCGGAGAAGGCCTGAAATCCATCGCCGAAGACAGGAAGGAGGAAGAGGCGGCCACCTCACCGGAGCCTTCCCCTAATGCTGCCGCCCCGACGACCGCCCCGACGACCGCCCCTTCGGCCCCAGCCTCCGGCACCGCCCGGAGCCTCCCCGCCTGGACCCTCGGCGAAGTCGAGATCACCCGCAGCCGGGTCCATTTCGAATCGCTCATCCCGCAGGTGGAGGGCCTGCAGTTCACCATCGAGACGAAGCTGACCGACCTGCCGCTCTCCCTCGACGGCATCCTCGCGCAGGAGGCGAAGCAGAAGATCGAGCTCGCCGGCATCGTCATCAAGGATCCCTACGACTCCTTCATCACCGTGGCCGAGCTGCCCACGATCTTCGTCGAGTTCAGCCTCGCCGGCCTCGCCCGGCAGGAGGTCGAGCGGATCGACCTGGTCGGCCCTTCGCTCCACGTCGGGCAGGGACTCTTCTGGTGGGTCGACTACCAGCGGAGGTTCCGCGAGCAGAACGAGGGCGCGAGCATCGGGATCGAATCCGACGCCGCCGCGAGGAAACCCGACTGGGTCATCAAGACGATCGACGCCTCGGCGGGCAAGATCGTCATCTCGCCGACGGGCGTGCCCATCGGCGTGGTCCCCTTCCCCTTCAACGCGACGACGAACATGAGCGACGGCGACATCGAGCTGAAGCTCAACATCCCCGACGAGAACCACGTCTACCGCTTCCCCGACTACAAGGTCGAGCTCGAGGGGCTCGCCGGCGACGTGCAGTTCAACGTGCCGGTGAAGGACCTGAACAACAACCTCGTCCAGACCTTCAGCCTGCGCCGGGCGAAATGGAAGGACTTCGACGCGAGGGACCTCTACATCACCGCCACCTTCGACGAGAACGGGATCTACGGGAACTTCGGCGGCGAGGCCTACGCCGGCTACGCCGAGGGCGGCTTCAACTTCTACCTGACCGACCGCGGGAAATGGGACGCCTGGGTCGCCGGCACCAACCTCGATACCGGCCCGGTGACGAAGATCCTCGTGCCGGACTCCTTCCTGATGGAGGGGAAGGTCTCCCTGAAAGTCGTCTCCGAAGGCCGCGACAAGACCATCGGCGAGACCACGGGAGAATTCCAGACGACCACTCCGGGATGGTTCGACATCACGAAGCTGGACACCGTCTTCGAAAAACTGCCGCCGGAGTGGAACTCCCTCCAGCGCAGCCTCACCGAACTGAGCCTCGTCGCCCTCAAACGATTTGATTATGACAAAGGGGCCGGTAGCCTCTACTTTCTGAACCGCGCGGGGAAACTCGAGTTGCGCTTCACCGGCGACTACGGCTCGCGCGAGCTCAATCTGCACGTGCACGACCAACGAAACACGAACGAATCCGCGGACGCGACCGTCCCCGAGGAAACGCCCCGGACGGCCCCCGCGCCGCCCGAGGCGGACGCCCGTCCCGCGAGGACCGCCCGAATCGCGAACGCCTTGAAGAGCCGATGACGAGCGCCCCTCCCCCCCCCTTCCTCCGCATCTCCCTCGTCCTTGCGACCGCCTGGGCGGCAGGCTTGCTGTCGTCCTGCATCAAGCCCTTCGACGTGAACGTGAACACGCCCGAGCCGATCAAAGTCGATCTCTCCATGGACGTCCACGTCTACCAGCACGGCACCCCTACCGACAAGAAAGGAGCCGAGGCCGCCGCCGATTTCCGGACCGCGATGGACCGCCGCCGCGACCGCATGTCCGAAATCCAGGAACTGAAGAACAGCCGCCTCGTCGGCGAAGGCCGTTCCGGCCTCCTCTCCATCCGCAACCAGCCCGCCGGGGAGTATGGCGACTACGTCGAGAAGACGGTGGAGGCGGAGAACCTCGACCGGGAGACCCTGATGCGCCACGAAGCCAAGGAAAAGGGAGTCGACGTCGACAAAATCCGCGAGGAGCAATGGCGGCATTGGCAGCGGAAATCCTTCCCCGGCGAATGGATCGAGGTCGGCGGAGGAGACGGACAGACCTATCGCTGGGAGCAGAAGCAGGCCGCCACCGAGGAGTAGCGGGCGCGAAAGCCCGGCAGGGACGCACCTCGGGAGCGTTCGACATAAGACAGGTGCGCCGCCCTTGCGTCCCCCCCGCGCAAAGCGTTTTTCGTGGCAAGCGTCGTGGAGTCCTGCTAATTCTCGGAGCCGATCCCACCCTCCCCGCCTTTCCCTCTCCATGACCCTAAAACCCGAGTCGATAGATGATAGGCTGGAAGCGAGCGGCTTGCCCCGAAACCCGGGTTCACCCAAAGGCTGAGTGGCCGCATCGAGGCAACTCGCTGATTCCGAGACTCTCACCTATCACCTTCCCAGGATGAAATCCCCTGCCGTCGTCAACTACGCCCCGGACAAGCATTCCGTCGAGATCCGCGAGATCGACCGCCCCGCCATCGGCCCCGAGGACGTTCTCCTCGAAGTCGCCAACGTCGGCGTCTGCGGAAGCGACCTGCATCAGTGGACCGCCGACCACTCCTGGCCCGTCAACTATCCCGTCGTCCTCGGACACGAGTTCGGAGGCCGCATCGTCGAGGTCGGCAAGGACGTCGGGCATTGGCGCGAAGGCGACCGCGTCGTCTCCGAGACCGCCGCGATCATCAGCCAGGACAACCCCATGACCCGGCGCGGGCTCTACAATCTCGACCCCACCCGCAAGGGCTTCGGCTACGGCGTCGATGGCGCGATGACGAAATACGTCCGCGTCCCCGCCCGCATCCTCCACCACGTCCCCGACGGACTGCCCTTCGAGCAGGCCTGCCTCACCGAACCCTGCTGCGTCGCCTACAACGCCGTCGTGAAGAACGCCCGCATCGAGCCCGGAGACCGCGTCGTTGTCCTCGGGCCGGGCACCATCGGCATCCTCTGCGCCGCCATGGCGCGGCTCTGCGGAGCCGAGGTCGCCGTCGTGGGGCTGGAGCAGGACGCCCACCGCCTCGAGATCGCCCGCGGCTACGGCTGCGAAGTCGTCATCGGCGACGCGAAGGCCTGGGCGCAGGAACGCGACGGACTCGGCTGCGACGGCGTCATCGACGCCGCCGGGGCCAGCGTCACCCTCAAAATCGCCCTCGACCTCGTCCGCCCCGCCGGCTGGATCAGCAAGGTGGGCTGGGGACCGCAGCCTCTGAACTTCAATCTCGATCCCCTCGTCCAGAAGAACATCACCCTACAGGGAAGCTTCAGCCACAACTGGCCGGTATGGGAGCGCGTCATCGCCCTCCTCGCGAGCGGCCAGTTCGACGTGAAGCCCATCATCGGCGGCATCTGGCCGATCACCGAATGGCACGAGGCCTTCGAGAAGATGCACAAGGGCGAGGTCGTGAAGAGCGTGTTGCGGCCGGTGTAGAAATTACGAATTCACCCCCTGGATCGGCGCCGCCTCCTTCGCGGCGTCGGCGGCACGCCAGAGATACCAGGCCGCCGTCGTCGCGTAGGGCCGCCAGCGCTCGGCGTGGGCGAGGAGGATCTTCGGCTTCGGGAGTTCCTCCTCCCCGACCGCGAGCCGGAAGCCGTTGCGCACCCCGAAGTCGTCGGCGGGAAAGACGTCGGGGCGGCCGAGCTTGAAGATCAGGAGCATCTCGACGGTCCACCGCCCCACTCCACGCACCTGCACGAGCCGCTGCACGATCTCCTCGTCGGACATCCGCCGGATGGCCCGGCCGGAAGGAACCGTGCCGTCGAGCGTCTTCGCGGCGATGTCGCGGATGGCCGCGATCTTGGCCCACGAGAATCCCGCCGCCCGCAGGGCCTCGTCGTCCACCGCCGCAAGACCATCCGGCGTGGGAAACCGCTTCCCCGGAAAGAGCGCCCGGAAGCGCCCGAGGATGGTCTCCGCCGCCGTGCCGTTGAGCTGCTGGTGCGCGACGGCGCGGACGAGCGATTCGAAGGGCGAACGTCCCGGCTCCGGCACGAGCGTGCAGGGACCGTGCCGCCGGATGAGTCGCCGCATCAGCGGGCAACGTTTCGAAAGGTGAACCTGGGCTTCCGGGGTCATGCGGGGGGAAGGTAGCGGAAAAACGAGGCGTTTTGAACCGCCATACCATTCCCTATGGGACATGGGCTTTCCAGCTCCATGTCAGAATGGCCCGCGATGAAGCGGAATGGGCGACCGTCTCGCCTGAAGCCATCCGATCCTGGGAGTCCGGTAGGGACGTCCGCCGCAGAGGCGCGGGCCATTCGACACGGACGCCCCGGCGGTGCGCCCCTACCCCGCTCCCGCGCCCGAACCGGACACCAGTCCCTTCCTTCGCCGAAAGCAGGTCTCCATCCCGTGTCATTCGAGGCATGCCAGAAAAACGCCGCTCCGGTCTCCCGGAACGGCGCTTCGGAGCCGTATGGACGCGGGCGGTCACTCGACCTCGATCTTCTCGGCGACGAGATATTTCTTCCCGTCGCGCTCCTCGATCTTGCCGGTGATCTTGGCCTTGGCGGTGCCCGAGCAGACGTGCTCGCTCGTCTTGCGCTTGCCGCCCTCTTCGACGAGGTAGAGTTCGTCGCCGACTTTCAGCGTGTCCTCGCACTTGTCGGCCTGCTTCAGGTTGCACTTCGCGCAGGACAGTTCGCCCTCGTAGGTTTTCGCCTCGTCCGCCTGGACGGTGGCAAGGGCGAAGGCGAAGGCGGTTCCGAGAAAGGCAGTCAGAAGAGTTTTCATAATGGATGATTGGATTTTCAGATTGGAAACGAATGAATGGATGAAGGCCGGTCGATGTGGATACCCCCGCCCTCCTTGGCTCCCGCGTTCCGCGACGGCCCGACCGGAAACGGCCTCGACGGAAAGGTGGGAAGGAATGGGGCGGTTCGCCCGCAGCTCAACAGCGGAAGACCCCGTAGAGCACATGGAAGGGCTCAGGGGAACCGTAGCCAGGCGGAGGCTTCGTCCACGAGGAATCGACCGGGGCCAAGCAACGCTCCAGGAAAATGAGGCGTTCGGTGTTCGGAAGAAGAGACGGCAGGGGCGCGAGCAGAACCGGAAGCGGAACCAGCAACTTGTCGGCCACGACGGCCCCCATCCTCTTCGCGCAGGGGCACGTCGGCAACGATTCCTCCGCCGGCGTGGAATCCGCCCCGCCTGCCCGCTCCTGACAGCAAGCCGGCCTCGCTTCCTCCTTCGTTCCGGCCAAAGTGCAGCAACAGACCGGATTCCCGATCAGCAGCACCATGAACAAGGCGGGGATTGCACGCAGCATCACTCTACTTTTGTGCCATAGAGGCGCGATCTGTTCAATCGCAATCGTTTCGCCCCGCAATGACGCGACCCACCTCTCTTGGCACTTGCAGGCCGCTCTCTTTCAATCCTCGCCCACGAAGCCGAGTCTCCGGGAAAGGCCTTCGGCATGCTCCCGGACGACACGGGCGAAGCCGGGCAGCGTCGCCTCGCCGACCCGGTCGGAAGGACCGCTGATCCACAGCGCCGCCACCGGTTCCCCCCGATGGTCGCGCACCGGGGCGGCGGCACAGGCGTAGGTCTCGCTTTCCTCCCCCCGGTCGAGGGCATAGCCCGTGCGCCGGACCTCCTCCAGCTCGCGGCGGTAGGCGGCGAGGGTGCGGATCGTGCGGCGCGTCTTTCGCTCGTAGCGGATCGACGCGAGAAGCGGTCCGAGCCGTCCCTCGGCGAGAAAGGCCAGCATCGCCTTGGCCGGTGCGGCGGTGAGGAGGGGGAACGCGTGCCCCACCTCGACGACGACCTTCACCGGATGCGAGGACGCGACGAGATCGAGGACGATGCCCCGTTCGCCCGAGAGCGTGCCCAGCAAGGCCGTTTCCCCCGTGGCATCGCGCAGGGCCGAAAGCACTGGAGCGGCGAGACGCACGAGACTCTCGCCTCCCATCGCTCCGTAGCCCAGGCGAAGAAGGCGGCGCGTGAGACGGTAGATCTTCGTCGCCTCGTCCCTCTCGGCGTAGCCACGCAGAACGAGCGTCGTGGCGATACGGAAGACCGCGTTCTTCGGCATCTCGAGGGATTCCGTCATCGCCGCGAGAGTGAGCCCCTCGGGCCGGGTCGAGAGCAGCTCCAGGAGGTCCAGCGTACGGTCGAGAATGGGAACGCGGTAGCGCTCCCTCGGATCGGCGGCGGTGCATGGGGTACGCGATGACATGAGTTTTAAATTACAAATTCTGTTTGATATGACAAACTGAAATGACCAAGCTCTCGCCATGACCGATCTTCCCGACCGCAGCGTCATCGTCACCGGCGGCTCCCGCGGCTACGGCGCGGGCATTGCCGAATCCTTCGTCCGGGCCGGAGCCCGCGTCTGGATCACGGGCCGGAACGAACCCCGGCTGCGGGAGACCGCGGCACGGATCGGCGCCGTCCCCTTTCCCGCCGACGTCGCCGATGGCGCCTCGTGGGACCGCCTCCTCGACGACGTGCTGGGAACGGCCGGCAGGCTCGACGTGCTCGTGAACAACGCCGGCGAGGGCGTGCTCATCGGCCCGGCGAGCGAACAGAGCGACGAGACCGTGGCCCGCTCCCTCGCAAGCAATCTCACCGGGGCGATCCTCGGCTGTGTCCGCGCCGCCCGGGCGATGGAGAGGCAAGGGTCGGGCCTCATCGTCAACATCGGCAGCGCCTGTTCGATCCATGCCTGGCCGGGCTGGGGCGTCTATTCGGCGGCGAAGGCGGGACTGCTCATGTTCACGAGGTGCCTCCTCGCCGAACTGCGCCCCCACGGCGTGCGCGTCACCTCCATTCTCCCCTCCTGGGGCCAGACCGATTTCACCGAGGGCGCGAACCTGCCTCCTCGCGATCCCGGGGTGCTGAAAAAATGCCTCTCCCCCACCGACCTCGGCGATCTGATCGTACAGCTCGCCGCCATGCCCGAACACCTCGTGACCGAGGAACTGCGTCTCTGGCCCATGGTCCAGCCGATCGCCCAGTTGTAGCCACGCCCATGAAACTCCTCCGTCTCACTCTCTTCCTCCCCCTCCTTCTCCTCGTCCCCCTTCTCCGCGCCGAGACGATCGAGGCCGAACTCCTCATCGTCGGAGCCGACGAGTCGGGCTGCGCCGCTGCGGTGCAGGCGGCCCGGCTCGGGGTGAGGCGCATCGTCCTGACAAACGACCACGAATGGCTCGGAGGACAGTTCTGCACCCAGGGGATCGGGCCGGTCGACGAATGGACCGTGGTCGAGGGAAAGCGCGTCAACTTTCCCCGCAGCGGCCCCTTCCTCGAGATCATGGACCGCATCCGCGCCCACAACCGCCTCGTCTACGGCGTCGCCACGCCGGGGAACAGCTGGTGCGGCAGCGACACCATCGAACCCAAGGCCGCCGCGACGATCTTCGAGGATTGGCTCGCTCCCCACGTCGCCTCGGGTGCGCTCCGCATCGAGCGCGGCTGGGACGTCGCCTCGGTGGCGACGGAGGGCGGGCGCGTCGCCTCCGTCACCTTCGCCCCCTCCTTCTTCTCCCAAGCGTCTCCTGACAAAACCCTCACGATCAAGGCCCGGCTCACGATCGACTCCTCCGATCTCGGCGACGTCATCCGCCTCGGCGGAGCGGGCTACATGGCGGGGCCCGATCTGAAATCCCGCTTCGGAGAGCCCGGCGCTCCCGAGTCTCTCGACGAGCTCGGCCATCAGGAGATGAACCCGCTCAGCTGGTGCCCGCTCCTGCGCGAAGCGGAGCGGGACGCCACCCTCCCCCGTCCGCCGCGCTACGACGAACGCTCCTTCGCCGACTGGAAAAACGCGCCGCCTTGGCGCGACTGGGACGGCAGCGGCGGGATCTACAACATGGCCGGATGGTGCATCTACACGCACCGCCGCATGGTCGACCGCCACCATTTCGGCTTCCCCGCCGGCACCGAGGCCGTGATCCTGAACTGGCCCGCGCACGACTATCCGCTCAGCCCCCTGCCGCGGCACGTCGCCGACGCCCTCGAGGCCGACGAGCCCGGCGCGTCCAGAAGGAACCTCGTCGATATGACCCATGCGCAGCGCCGCATCGTCTACGAGGATGCGAAACAGCGCGCCCTTGAATTCGTCCACTACCTCCAGACCGCCGCCCACGACCGGGTCGGCGATTTTCCCCAGTCCTTCCGCTACATGGAGCTGGCCGACGACTACGGCACGCCCGACCGGCTCCCGCCCAAACCCTACCTCCGGGAAGGACTTCGGCTCGAGGCGCTCGCCATCCTGACCGAGAACGATGTCCGCACGACCTCCCACGAGCCCCGCTGGGCGCGGACGATGCCGGCGGACGGCGTCTTCGGCTGGCAGTTCAACCTCGATTTCCACCCCACACGACGGAGCTTCGTCGACGGCGATCCATCGAACCCCTGGCAGGGTAAGCACCATGGCTCGCGCGACTGGTCCACCGACACCGACCGTGCCATGTTTCCCCTGCGCGGTCTCGTCCCGGTGGAGATGGACGGCCTGCTCGGCGCCTCGAAGAACCTCGGCGTGACCAGCATGGTCCAATCGGCCCTGCGTCTCCACGGCCAGATGATGCACGCCGGCACCGCCGCCGCCACCGTCGCCGCGGTGGCGTTGCGCCGAGGGATCGAGCCTCGCGAGATCGCCGCCTCGCCCGAGCGCGTCCGCGAAGTGCAGCGGATTCTCGTGCGCGGAGCGGGCGGCCCCGGCACCCTGATCTGGCCCTGGCACGACCTCCATCCCGAAGACCGCCATTTCGAAGCCGCGAACCTCCTCGCCGTCGCCGGAATCTGGCAGCCCGATCCCGACAGCGTCCTCTTCCAGCCGAACCGCATCGCGACCCGTCGCGAACTCGCCGGAATCCTCGTGCGTCTGCGCGAATCCCAGCCCGATCCGCCCGCAAGGCCGGAACTGTCCCCCACGCCCCGCTTCCCCGACCTTCCCCTCGACGATCCCGGACGAGAGACCGTCGAAACGATGATCGCCTGGGGGAAGTTCGGCGAACAGAAGACGGCTTTCGATCCCGACGGGAGCCTCCGTTGGGAGGATCTCGACCGCTGGCTCGTCGCCATGGGCTGGCCGGGATTCGCGACCCTGAGGGGACCGTCCGCAAGGAATCCCCTGACCCGGGCGGAATGCGCCGAATGGATCTGGCGGATTTGGGAGCGGGGGAAGTAGCGGAACGCGCCAGCGTGCCGGACGAGGCCAGATGGAAGCGCGGCGGCTTCCTCTGCGGATTCTACGGCGACGAACTCGCCTCCGACCCGCCTTCCCGGGAGCCGGCCCGATACTTTTCCCGGATGCGGTCGCGGAACTCGGTGGGGCTCAGCCCTTCGTAGCGGCGGAAGAAGCGGGCGAAGTAGGAAGGCTCCTTGAAACGCAGCAGAAAGCAGATCTCGGCCACCCCCATGTCCGAATGCAGCAGGAGGCGCTTCGCGTCCAGCAAGCGCCGCTTCCGGATGAGGGAGCCGGCGGAGAGCCCGGTCTGCTTCCGGACGGTGTCGTTGAGATGGTTCTCGCTGACGCCGAGCAGGCGCGCATAGTCGGCCAGATGATGGCATTCGCGGAAATGCTTTTCCACCGCCAGGGAAAACTGCCGCATCAGGGTTCTTGCCCGGGAGACCGCCTGATGCGGCACGGGCTGATGGCTCAGTCTCGAGAGACGCAGCAAGAGCAGACGCAAGGTCGTGCGCAGCACTTCCTCGGCATCGGGGCGGGCCTGTTCGTATTCCTCCTGGAGCGATTCGAAAAGAGCGGCGATCGGCGGAAGCTCCCGCTCGTCCAAGGTGATGGAGGGATTGTCCCGTTCGGTGTAAAAGAAGGGGAACTCGAGCAAGCGGCTCGGCGGAGGGGTCTGGTCGTCGAAAAAGGCCTGCGTGAACGACACCGTGTAGCCATCCAACGAACTTCCCCGACGCAAGGTATGCACCTGGCCGGGACTGAGAAACACCACCGAAGGCCCCGTCAGGCTGTATTCCTCGAAATCCTGCATCACCCTCGTGTGACCGAAGAGAAGATACATCTGGAAGAAGTTGTGAAAATGCGGCTGCAGCCGGCGGGGATCGTCGCGCACCGAATCCGACATGCCCATCACCAGGATGCCGCGGCTCCGCAGACTGTCGGAGCCGACTTCGTTCATCGAAAATTCGGGAATGTCGCGACGGTTCATCAGGTGCCGCCCGAACGGAAGTCCGACGGCTCGCGCTGCACCCGTAAAGCGCTCCGGGGGAAGCTTCAAATCGCTTTTTCCATCGGATCGCCTCCCGGGGAAACTCCCGGGCAATCCCGCCGCGCCCGACGCGGAAGGCAGGGCGGCCTCATTCTCCCCAATGCGCCGCGACGAGGCGTTTCTCCCCGATGCGGAACGGATGGGCCACGAGCCGACCGGCGAGGTGGGCGGGCAGTTCCACCCAAAAGCGATCCTCGAAGACGATCAGGCCCTCCGGCGCGGCGGCGAGCGCGGCGGCGACTTCCTCGTGCGACCGCAGCACCTTGCCCCGCGTTCCGGTGTAGAGGGCGAGATTCTCGCCGTTCATCCGGTAGGTATGGAGCCGCCCGCCCGGCGGCACGTATTCCTTCACGAAGGGAACAAGCTCCTTTGGCGTCTTGTGGTCGTTCAGCACCGGCAGGACGACCGCGCCGACCGTGGCGAAGAACACGGCCCAAGTCAGGCCGAGACGCCAGGGGGAGCCGGGATCGCGGCGGGTCGCCCAACGAACGGCCAGAAGCAGGAGGATCGAAAGCGCCGAACCCGCCGCCGCGGTGGCGAAAGGAAAGGGTCTCGCGAGCTCGAGCAGCTCGACCGTCCTGTCCTTTCCCGCCCACGACGACGCCTCGATCCGGCCGATCATCCACGGCAGGCGAAACGCCGCGAGAAAGACCAGGAGCAGCAGGGAGACGACGACGAGTGGGAACCGGAGGAGCGCCTTCCTCACCTCGTCGAGCCACCGCGTCTCCCGCATTCCTCGCCACCCCGCCGCGACGAGCAGGGCCAGCGCGGGATAGGCGAGGAGGATGTAGAGGTTCCGCTTTCCGGGACTGAGGCTGAAGAAGACGACGACGAGGATCATCCAGCCGGCGAGGCGGCGGCGAAGGGCGCGGTCCTCCGCCGAGGCGCCGAGTGCTCCCCAGGCGAAGGGCAGCAGGACCACCCAAGGCAATCCATCGACGGGGAAATAGCCCAGGAAATAGTAGAAGGGTTCGTGGTGACCGTAGTCGCCTTGGGCGCGGTCGATGTTCTGCTGGAAAAGCAATTCGTCGAGATAGCCTTCCGGAGGACCGCTCCACACCACGAGGAGGAGCCACACCCCCGGCAAGGCCAAGGTCACGAGCGGCCCCCACAACCAATGGCGGCGGCGCAGATCGGCCTTTTCCCCCGCCGCGAGCTTCGCGACGAGGTAGGCGAGAAGCGGAACGAGAAATCCGACCGGCCCCTTCGCGAGGATCGCGAACCCCATGCAGAGATACGCCGCGAAGGCCTTCGCGAAGGAAGGGCGGACATCCTGGGAGAAGAGGGCGAGCAAGGCGAGCATCTCCAAGCCGCAGAGAAGCATGTCGATCTGGCCCCATCCGCCTTGCTTCGCGAAGAGATAGGTCGCGGCGCATAGCAGGGCGGCGGAGGCGTCGTCCCGTCTCCGGCCCCAGAGCCGCATCAGCATCGCCACCGACCAGAGCGTGGCGACCGCGCCCAGAAAACTGGGAAAGCGCGCGGTGAACGCATTGATCTCGCCACCCGCCAGCGCCCAGGCGGCGAGGTTGATCCCCCAGAACATGAGCGGCGGCTTGTGGGCGTAGGATTCGCCGTTCCGGTGCGGCACCAGCCAATGCCCCTCCTCGCGTATCTCCTTCGAGACATAGGCGAAACGGGCCTCGTCCGGTGCCCACAGTTCGCGGCACGCGTACTCCCCGCCCCAGTAGAGGAGCCCGGCGAGGACGAGAATCAAGAGGGCGCCCAGGGGATTCGCCCAGAGTTTCGAGAGGCGATTCATGACGCGTCGGAAGCGTCGTGGTTCAGAAGCGGGAAGCCACGCATCGGGCCCGATGGCGACCGCCGGCCTGGTTTCATATCGAGAAGATGGGTTCCGAGAGTCAACGCGGCCGGAAGAATCTCTCAGAGCTCCACCCGGATCGCCTCGCTCGCGGCCCGCGCCTTCGCCCTGGCCTCCTCCACGTCTTCGCCCCGGGCCAGGGCCACGCCCATGCGGCGCTTCCCGGCGACTTTCGGCTTCCCGAAGAGGCGGATCTGGGTGTCGGCTTCGCGGAGGGCGGCCGCGAGGTTTCCGTAGACAGGCGACTCCGATTCCCCCTCCACCAGCAGCACCGCCGAGGCCGAAGGGCCGACCTGGCGGATCGAGGGAATGGGCAGCCCGAGGATCGCGCGGGCGTGGAGGGCGAATTGGGAAAGGTCCTGCGAAATCATCGTGACCATGCCGGTGTCGTGCGGACGGGGCGACACTTCGGAGAAGATGACGTCGTCGCCCTTCACGAAGAGCTCCACCCCGAAGATCCCGCGTCCCCCGAGCGCGTCGGTGACGGCCTTGGCGCAGTGCTGCGCCCGCTCGCGGGCCAGCTCGCCCATGGGCTGGGGCTGCCAGCTCTCGCGATAGTCGCCGTCGACCTGGGTATGGCCGATGGGCTCGCAGAAGGAGGTGCCGCCCTCGTGGCGGACGGTGAGCTGGGTGATCTCGTAGTCGAAGTCGACGAATCCCTCGACGATGACTTTGCCCTTTCCGGCCCGTCCTCCTTTCTGGGCGTAGTCCCAGGCCGCCTGGATCTCCTCCTTTCTCGTCACCGTGCTCTGGCCCTTGCCGGAGGAACTCATGATCGGCTTCACGAGGCAGGGCAGGCCGATTTCGGCGATGGCGGCCCGATACTCTTCCTCGTCGGCGGCGAAACGGTAGGGAGAGGTCTTCAATCCCAGCTCTTCGGCGGCGAGGCGCCGGATCCCCTCGCGGTTCATCGTCAGCTGCGCGGCTCTCGCCGTGGGGATGACGACCGCCAGTCCCTCCGCCTCGATTTCGGCGAGGGCATCCGTGGCGATGGCCTCGACTTCCGGCACGACGAGATGGGGCCGCTCCCGCTCGATCACAGTGCGCAAGGCCGCTCCGTCGAGCATGGGGACGACATGGGACCGGTCCGCCACCTGCATCGCCGGAGCGTTCGCGTAGCTGTCGACCGCGACGACCTCGACGCCGTAGCGCTGCAGCTCGATCACGACCTCCTTGCCGAGTTCGCCCGAACCGCAGAGCATCACGCGCGTCGCGCCGCTGGTGAAGGGAGTGCCGATGCTTGCCATGGCGGGCACCTTAGAGATAAAATCCGTTTTCCAAAGGGAAATGTTTCCCGTTTCCTTCCCTTCCCTTCCCCGCCGCCTCTCTCCGTCCGCATGTCCACCCTCTCGCAATGGCTCCTCCTCTTCCGCGTCCATGTCCGGATGATGCGCACGAGGACCGCGGCCGCGGCGGGCCGGTCGCGCCTCATGACCGCGACGATCGCGGTCTTCCTTCTCGGCTACATGGCGGCCGCCTACTGGCTCTTCCGCGAAGGGCTCGGCTATGTCGCCGCCATCCCCGCGGCAGGCGCCCTCCTCGGAGACCGGCTCATCCACGTGCTCTTCTTCTGCTTCCTCATGATGCTGGTCTTCTCCGTCGCGGTGACGACCTACATCTCCCTCTACCGCAGCCGCGACACCCGCTGGCTCCTCGCCCTGCCCATTTCGCACCGCGCCCTTTTCCTCTGGAAATGCTTCGAATCCGCCTCCTTCGCGAGCTGGGGGCTCGCCTTCATCCTCGCTCCGCTCCTACTCGCCTTCGCGCGGATGCGGGGAGTCGGACCGGAGTTCTTCCTGAAGACCACCGCCGTCCTCGTGCTCTTTCTCGTGCTCGCCAGCGCGCTGGGAGCCCTCGTCCTCCTCGTCGCCGTGCGCTGGCTGAACCGCCGCCAGATCGTCGTCGCCCTCGCCCTGGCCACGCTCCTCCTCGCCACCTCCGCCCTTCGCGCCGGTCTGGAGGACCGTCAGGTCGTGCAGGACACCGGCCTGAGCGCGGCCCTCACCTTCCAGCGCGTGCTCCACCATACCGGCATCGCCGCCAACCGTGCCCTGCCCAGCACTTGGATCGCCGGAGCCGTCGTCGACTGGAGCCGTCCTTTCCGGCAAGGCGGCCAATGGCTCTACCCCACCCTCCTGCTCAGCCACGCCCTCTTCGTCACCCTTCTTCTCATCCTCGCCGGAGACCGCTGGTTCTACCGCTCCTGGAATCTCTCCCTCCAGCATTCCGCCGTCACCGCCCTCCGGCGCGAACGGGACCGCGGCAACGCCCTGGGACGCCTTCGCCAAGCCTACCCTCCGCGCCCGCCTCTCGCCCGTCTCATCGGTCGGCCCCTCGCCGCGGTTTCGAGAAAGGACTTCCTTACCTTCGTCCGCGAACCGGCGCAATGGGTGCAATTCTCCGTCGTCTTCGGACTCCTCGCCCTCTACGCCAGCGGCCTGCGGAAGATGAACGGCGACCTCGGCCACCCCCGCGACCTCTACCTCGTCGCCTTCCTCAACCTCTCCGTCTGCGCCCTGGCCCTCTCCACCCTCACGACCCGCTTCGTCTTCCCCCAATTCAGCCTCGAAGGCCGCCGCCTCTGGATTCTCGCCATGTCGCCGCTGCGCCTTCCCGCCATCGTGACCCAGAAATTCGTCACCAGCTCCCTCTGCAGCGGTCTCGTCGTCGTCGGCATCCTCTTCATCGGAGGATACAATCTCCGCCTCGGCTTCGCCGACTCCGCCTTCTTCGCCGCCGCCATCGCCCTCCTCGCCCTCGGGCTGAACGGCCTCGCCGTCGGTTTCGGCGTCCTCTTCCCCAACCTCCGCGAATCGAACGCCGCCAAAATCGTCAGCGGTTTCGGAGGGACCCTCTGCCTCGTCGGCAGCTTCACCTACATCCTCTCCTTCGTCCTCCTCCTCGCCTGGCTGCGCTGGGATGTCTTCAAAACCAATCTCGTCGATCCCCATTGGTATCGGCAGCCCTCGAGACAACTCGGCCTGCTGGGCCTGTTTTTTCTCACCGCCGCCACCACTTTCATTCCTTTGTTTTTTTCACAAAAAAAGCTGAAAAGACTGGAAATTCCAACCAATTCATAATATTAATAGAGGTTAATTAACACAATTCGCCTCGACGCCATGCCTGCAGCAGCCGAACTCAAGCCCTTCTCCTTCGACGAAGACCACGCAGACCGGGACATCGACCTCCAGTTCGACCCGATGCAGTTCCGGCCCGTGACGCCCTACACCGACGATCTCGACGACGAGTACCAGGCCGCCCAGGACAAGCTGCGCGAACTCCGCCAGCAGGAGGAGCAGATCAAGCGCCAGGCCGCCGAGCTCGAGGAGCTGACCAAGAAAGAGCAGCTTTTCAAGACCGGCCGGGCCGAAGTCCGCGAAGAGCTGAACCGCTGCCTCGGCATCCTCGATCGCGAGGCCGCCGAAGCCCGGCATCGGGCCGAGGAGTGCGCCACCGCCCACGAGCGCCTCGAAAGCCATCTCGCCAACATCGACGCCCTCCGTCCCGAGATGTGGAACCGGGCCGACCGCAAAGCGGAACTGGCGCGTGCCCTCGGCCACATCGAAGCCGCGGAGGACGAGATCGACGACATCCTTCCCCTGATCGAAACCTTTGGAAAGAAAGCGGGGCTCTTCGGCGGCAAGGCCGCTCCCTTCCCCCGCTCCGCGTCAGGGTCCGCCGCGGCCGGCCGTGGCGATTTCATCTACTGGCTCAAGAGCGGCTTCGCATTCTCCCTGCCTTTCGTCGGCTTCGCCGTCATCGGCGTCATCGGTTTCCTCTTCTTCTGAGAAGGATCCCGATGCGCTGCCGCGCCTCGGATGGACCGGTCGGGATCCGCCGACGGTCTTTCCCGCCTGTTCTCTTCTTCGCGACATGAGCCTCTTCTCCCGCCAGCCGAAAAACCGCCGCCGCCGATCCCGTGCCAAAAAGGCGGTCGACGCCTGGGATTTGCCCGAGCTGAAATCGGCAAAGCCGAAGAAGCGGGCTAAGTCCGGCGATCTCGTCGGCCAGGTCTACCAGCTGAATGCCCAGATCGGGGCCCTCGAAAACTTCCTCGAGAAAAAGACGGCCGCCCGCACCTACCGCGACCAAATGAAGCGCGAGGGCATCCTTCCTCCCCCCGATCGGGAGGAGGGACGGCGCGGCAAGCGGAAACCCGCCCTCTCCCACGCGGAGCGTCGGCGCTACCACGCGGAACGCAGCAGAAACGGACTCCATTTTCTTCTCCTCTTCTGCCTCGCCTGCGCTCTGATGTGGTGGCTGATCTTTTCGGGAATCTGAGGTCCGCCGGCGCGGTAAGCCCATCGCCGACAGCAGAAGCAAGGGACGGCAGGAAATTCCGCCTTCCCTGTTCTCCCCGTACGGGAGCAACCGCCTTCCGCGCCGGCGATGGAAAAGAGGGCCGGCGAATGCGCAGGAGATCCTCGCATTCGCGGTCGGCCTTTCCCCGCGGCGGCAACGGGCGGCACGCCTCACACCTCCAGCGCCCAGCCTTCGCGGTAGTCGCGCTTGACGAGCTGGGCGGCCTCGGGGCTGTTCGGCGAGGTGAGGGTCTTGGAATCCCACTCGACCTTCTTGTTGAGACGCACGGCGAGGTTGCCGAGCAGAACCATCTCGGTGAAGGGGCCGCTCTGGGAGAACTTCGACTGGGGCAGTTCCGGATCGCCGGCCTTGATCGCGTCGTAGAACTCCTTGTGCGGGTCCTGGTCGCGGGCCCGGGGAATGGACTGCCCGGGATAGTCGAAGCCGTCCATGGCGCTGCCGGGCTTGACGAACCAGGTGTCCTTGCCGCGGTTGAACCAGATCTTGCCGCGGGTGCCGACGACGAGACTGTCGTAGCCTTTCGCCTCGGTCGTGTCCATGCCCTCGGTGATCTCGAGCGGCGGCACGTTGGGTTCGCGGATCTTGCCTCCGTCGATGTTGCTCTCGAGCGCCCACTTCTCGGGGTTGAAGACGGCGTCCTTGTAGCCGTCGTACCACATGTACTTGATGGGCTGCCCGTTCTTGCCGACGAACTGGTATTCGATGGTGGCCCAGGTCGGCGGAGAGAGCTCGCTCTGGGCGCCGCGACCGTCGGCGCTGACGGCGGAGACGCTGGTCGGCGCGCCGAGTTCGGCGGCCCAGTAGCTCATGTCCATGATGTGGCAGGCCATGTCGCCGAGAGCGCCGGTGCCGAAGTCCCAGTAGCCGCGCCATTTGAAGGGGTGGATCTGCGGGCTGTAGTCGCGGTAGGGGGCCGGGCCGATCCAGAGATCCCAGTTGATGTGGGCGGGGGCATCCTCCTTCTGCGGCCAGGCGGGGATGGCCTGGGGCCAGATGGGGCGGTTGGTCCAGGCGTGGACCTCGACGACGTCGCCGATGAGTCCGGCGCGGATCAGCTCGACGGCGCGGCGCATGTGGTCGTTGGCGTGGGCCTGGTTGCCCATCTGGGTGACGACGCCGGTCTTCTCCGCCAGCTCGGCGAGGACGCGCGCCTCCCAGATGCCGTGGGTCAGCGGCTTCTGGCAGTAGACGGCGCACTTCTTCTTCATCGCCGCGACGGCGGCGTGGGCGTGGACGTGGTCGGGGGTGGAGATGGTGACGGCGTCGATCTTGCCGCCCTCGGCCTCGAGCATCTCGCGCCAGTCGTCGTAGAACTTGGCGTCGGGATAGTCGGCGCGGGTCTTCGCCCAGCCACCGCCGAGGTTCGGATATTTCTCGACATCGACGATGTCGCAGAGGTGGGTGACCTGGAATCCGGCCCCGGCGGAGAGGGAGATGTCGCTCGCCCCTTTGCCCGAGGTGCCGATGCCGGCGAGAGTGATGCGGTCGTTCGCGCCGAAGACGCGGCTGGGAACGACTTGGAAATTGAAGGCGGCGGCGGTGGCGGCGAGTCCTTTGACGAAGTGGCGGCGGGTGGTCTGGTTTTCCATGGGCGTTGCGGTTGCCGAGGCGCGGAAAGCGCGACGGGAGGAGATTCAACGATGTTTCGGACGTGGCCGCAAGTGCGCGATTGAGGTGCCTTCACTCGCCGTCTTCGCGCTCCGGCGCGGCGTCGGCGGGTTTCCCCTTTTCCTCCTTCCCGCCCTTCTTCTCTCCGCCTCCCTTCCGCTTCTCCGGCGACCCGCCCCGCTCCTCGACGCGGAGGCGCTTCTGGATTTCGGCGATGGACGGATCGGCCCGGACCATCTCGTCGAGAGTGACCTTGCGAAGCTTGCGGTGCGCCTCGAGGCGCTTGCGGCGAAGGGCCTCGTCCTCCTCGCGGATCCTGGCAAGGTCGGCACGCGCCGACTTCACCGCTTCGGATTCCAGCGCGGCCTCCTCGGCTTTGCGAAATTGCTCCCGCGCCTCGGGCGGGAGGCTGTCGAGAAAGCCGGGAGGCTTGATCTGCTCGTCGAAGCCACGCCCCGCGCCGCCCGCATGGCCTCCGGGCTTTTGCGGCCCACCGGGTCCCCGGCCCGGCCAGGGCCCGTCGACGCTCTGGACTTTTTCGAGAAGGGCGACGAGAGAGGGATCGACACGTTCGACGGCCGCTTTGATGGCCGCCTGATAGGCCTCCCCGGCCTGCTTCACCTCCTCGCGAGCGTTGATCACGGCCGGATCCGTCCAGGCCTCGCGGAGCGCCTCGCGGAGCGCCTCGCGCTGTCCGGGCTCGAGCTCCTTCCACATCTCGGAGCGGGGGCCGCCCTTTTCTCCGTCGCGTTTCTTCGGCGGCTCGGCTTCCTGAGACCACCCCCATCCGGAAACGAGGAGGACAGCCATCGGCAGGAGGAGGCGGCGGAGACGGAGCGCGGGAGAGTTCATCGGTGGAAGCGGGGTGCTTAGCCGAATCAACCCCCCATCTCAAGAAAAGTTGCAAGGCTTCGCGTTCGCAGCCACGCTACCGCCCGGCGTGGATCGACCGGCTCCGCCCCTCTATCGGAGCGACTCTCCGATTCCCGGCTTCGGCCGCCCCGGTCCCGCCCTCCCTTCCGACCTGCGCATCTCCCATGCCCTCCCGCCTCCGCCGCTTTCCCTACCTCTCCGCCATCATCCTCGGCGGACTGGTCGCACGTCTCTCCTTCAGCGGACTCAGCGGATGGGGAGTGGCCGGGCTTGCCCTCGCGGCCTTGTGGTTCGCGATCGAGATCGTGCGCTGGCTCGTCCCTGTGGAAAAACCTCTTCGCCGAAACGCCCCCCGCGCCGCGTCGGCCACCTCCCTTTCCTCCTCTTCATCGGAAGGTGAATCCCTCGTCTCTCTCGTCTACTTCCTCGACGAACCGAGGGAGGCGGACGAAGCCGCCATCCGCAACTGCGTCGCCAACGCCCTCGGCATCCGCTTTCCGGTCGACGATCCCGATTCGGAGACCTACGTCATCCCCTTCAGCCCGCCCGACAGCCGGAACGAGGCGGCTGTCCGGCACTACATGGTGCGCGTGCCCGAGGGACTTTTCGCCGTACTCGTTTCGGGGCGCCCCTACATCGAGGATCCGAAGGAATTCGCGAAGCGCTCGATCCGCGACAAGCGGCTCCGCACGGCGGTGGAGCGGCACCGCGCCTGGATTTCGGTCGACCTGATGGACGACGCGGCCGATCCGGCGACGGCACGACGCGCCTACGGCGTCATCGGAAAGATCCTCGCCTCCATGGCCGGCCCCGACTGCCTCGCGGTCTACTGCCCGGAACTGCAGCGCTGCAACGAGTTCGATCCCGTGCTGCTGGAGACGCTCTCGGCGGAAAATCCCCTGGCCCTCTTCGACGAGCCGACGTTCGAACCGGTCATCGAGATCTCCGACCACCACCCCAAGATGGCCGAGGCGGTGCGCCAGGCGGTGGAACGCTGGTCGGAATTCGTCGACGCCTTCCGGTCCTGCGTTCCGTCCGAACGCGAGCGGCACATCGTGAAGGCGGAGTTCCGGGAAGGACGGAAGGCGGAGTTCATGTGGGTCGCGGTGAGCGAGATCACGGAGGACGACGTGACCGGGATGCTTCTGAACGACCCCCACGAACTGATCGAGGTCCATCGGGGAGCCACCGTGACCTTCACGCTCGACCGCCTCAACGACTGGATCTATCCCGGCCGGAACGGATCGCATGTCGGAGGCTTCACCCTCGACGTGCTCGCCGAGGACGGCGAAGGGTGAGATCCGGAACCAACCTGTTGCCGAAGTCATCGACCCCGATCGAACGTCGATAGGACGTCCCTTCCGCGCTCAATGGTCGCGGCTCCAGCGCCGGCGCGTCCATGGAAGCAACCCTGTCGGATGCGCCACCCGACAGGGTTCGGCGGAAGCTCCGCCCTTTGTCACAGCGGTCACAGCGACCAGCCTTCGCGGTAGCTGTGCCGTACGAGCTTGTCGGCCTCGGCGTTGCCGGTGGCGAGGGTTTCGGGATCCCAGGTCAGCTCGGTCCCGGCCCCGAGAAGGGAGCCGATCACGCCGAGAAGGAGGGTTTCGGTGAGGGGCGCGGCCACGTCGAAGTTCGACTTGGCGCGGGAGGGGTCGCCCTTCCGGATCGCCTCGATCCACTCGGCGTAGTGGCCGGGGGAACGCTCCTCCGTTTTCGGCGGGGCGACGTAGGCGTCGTGCTTCGCGTCGACGATCACCGGATTGCCGCCGTGGCTTCCGTGCATCAGGTGGTGCTTGCTGCCGAGGTAGAGACAGCCGTTCTCGGGAACCTGCTGGTCGGCGCGCATCCCGTCGGGACGGGGAATGGTGTACTTGCCGTCGAACCAGGTCAGCTTCACCGGTCCGCGCCCGTCGATGGCGGGAAATTCGTAGTGGATGACGCAGGAGGAAGGGTGCGAGTCCTTCTCCGCCCCCGGCACGGCGCGGTCGGCCTTCTCGACCCAGATCTTCGTCGGCAGCCCGAGATTCAACGCCCAGACGGGATGATCGACGATGTGCGCCCCCATGTCGCCGAGAGCGCCGGTGCCGTAGTCGATGAACCCGCGCCATTTGAAAGGAGCGATCTGCCCGCTGTAGGGCTTCTCCGCCGCGGGGCCGAGCCAGAGATCCCAGTCCAGAGTGTCGGGAACCGGTTCCCCGGCGGGGCGCACGAGATCCTGCGGCCAGATGGGACGGTTCGTGCGGCAGTGGACTTCCGCCACTTCGCCGATGGAGCCCGAGCGGATCGCCTCGTTGGTCAGGCGGGATCCCTCGCTGGCGTGACCGGTGTTTCCCATCTGGGTGCAGACGCCGGCTTTCTTCGCCGCCTCGTGGAGAGCCCGAGCCTCGGAGATCGTGAGAGTGAGCGGCTTCTCCACGTAGACATGCTTGCCCATCTTCAAGGCCGCCATGGTCGAGACGGCATGGAGGTGGTCGGGAGTGGAGACGACGACGGCGTCGATCCGGTCGCCTTCGCTCTCGAGCATTTCGCGCCAATCGGTGTAGACCTTCGCTTCGGGAAATTTCTGGAAGGCCCCGGCGGCGCGGACCTTGTCCACGTCGCAGAGGGCATGGACGTTCTGTCCGGCGGCCACGCAGCCGTCGATGTTCGCGGCGGACCGCCCCCCGGCGCCGATGAAGGCGATGTTGAGCTTGCCGTTCGCCGCCGTCCCCTGCGCCTTCACGAATCCGGAGAGGAGATTGAGCGAGGCGGCCGAGCCGAGGGCGGTGCCGAGAAAGCGGCGCCGGGAGGTCGAGGAAGAAAGGTGGTTTTGCATGGACGCCCAATTTCATCCGACCCGGCCCGTTCCGTCAACCGCGCAAGCCGGCGGAAACGCCGCCCCTGACCGAGGGCATTTCCCCACTTGCAAAGCCGCCGCGTCTGCCCTAGAGTCCGCGCTCCACCGAATTCACCGCCCTTTTCAGCCATGTCCCAGCATTCCAGCCTCAAGAAGTCCAGCAATGTCGGCGCGAAGCGCAGCGTCCTGAAGCGCTTCGAGCGGGTCAAGCTGATGCAGAAGCGCGGCCAGTGGGCCGAAGGCCGCTCCCCCATGGGCCTGCCCAAAACGACGCCGGAGGCTTGATCGTCCCGCGTCCTCGTCCATGGACTCCTCGGCGGACAAAGGCGTTCGCCTGAACCGCTACCTCGCCTCCTGCGGGGTCGGATCCCGTCGTGCCTGCGACGAATTCATCGCCCAAGGCAGGGTCGAACTGAACGGCAAGATCATCGTCGAACTTGCCACGCGTGTCCTCCCCGGCGACCACGTCAAATTCGACGGCAAGCTGCTCCGCGGGCAGGCACCGCTGACCCTCGTCCTCAACAAGCCGCGCCAGTTCCTCTGCACGAAGAGCGATCCGCAGGGCCGGGAGACGATCTACAAGCTCCTGCCCAAGACCTTTGCGAAGCTGCACTACGTCGGTCGGCTCGACTACGACAGCTCCGGGCTCCTCCTCATGACCAGTTCCGGCGATCTCACGGAACGGCTCACGCACCCCCGCTACCACGTCGAGAAGGAATACGAGGTGCAGATCGACCGTCCCTACGATCCCGAATCGACCGCCTCGCTCCTCGAGGGAATCCCCTTGACCGAAGGACTCGCCCGGGCCGAGCGGATCGAGCTCGACGGAAAGCGGCGCCTGCGCATCGTCCTCACGCAGGGCTACAACCGCCAGATCCGGCGGATGCTCTCCAAGCTCGGCTACAAAGTCGTGCGCCTGGAACGCGTCCGCATCGGCGGGCTCGTCCTGCCCGATCTCTCCACCGGCGACTACCGCATCCTCTCACCGCGCGAAATCGAGACGGCCTGCACCAATCCGGTCCCGAAAAAGAGACGGAAACGGCACCCCGGCAAGGAACGCGGGGCGTCCTGACCCCCCTTCCGGTCCTGGCGGGGAAACCCCTTCCCTCGGAGGCGGCAGCCGTCTCCATTACGCCAACGCGCTTTTCTCCGGCTTGCCGAAGCCGCCTTCCTTCGTCTAGGTTTCGCGCCATGTTCAGGAATCTCTCTTTCGCCGCCAGCCTCCTTCTCGCCGCGCCTCTCGCGCATGCCGAGTTCACCGCTGGAGCCGCGATCGTCGACGTCACCCCCAAGCAATTGCCCGTGCTGGTCAACGGAGGCATGACGAGCCGCAGCGTCGACAAGGTGAAGACACCCGTCAACGCCCGCTCCCTCGCCTTCTCCGACGGAAAGGAGAAGCTCGTCCTCGTCGTCGTCGACAGCTGCATGATGTCCCGCGACCTCATCGACGACGCCAAGACCCTCGCGGCCGAGAAAGCCGGCATCCCGCGCGAGCGCATCCTCGTCTCCGCGACCCACACCCACACCGCCCCCTCCAGCATGGGCTGCCTCGGCACCGACACGGATCCCGTCTACGCCGTCTTCCTCACGAAGAAGCTCGTCGAGGCCATCCTCGCGCCGTTGCAGGACATGAAGCCCGCGCAGATCGGCTGGGGCGAGATCGACGCCGACGACTACACCGCCTTGCGCCGCTGGATCCTCCATCCGAAGCACATGCGCGAGGATCCCTTCGGCAACCTCACCGTGAGGGCGAACATGCACGCCGCGACGAACTGGGACCACGTCGTCGGCCCGAGCGGCCCCGAGGATCCGATGCTCTCGGTGATCTCCGTCCAGACCACCGAAGGGAAGCCTCTCGCCCTTCTCGCCAATTTCTCGATGCACTACTACGGCGACCAGGACATCAGCGCCGACTACTTCGGCCTGTTCTCCAACGGCATCCAGGAGACGCTCGATCCGGACAAGACCGGCTTCGTCGCGATGATGTCGCACGGCTGCAGCGGCGACATCTGGCGACACGACTACGAGAAAAGTCCCGACCGCAAGAGCGACGCGAGCACTCTCGAGCAATATTCCAGCGACATGGTCGGCCTCGCCCTGAAGGCCCTCGACGGCATCGTCTACGAGCGTCCCGAGTCCATCGCCATGGCCGAGACGCGCATGACGTTGGGCTACCGCCTCCCCGACAAGCAGCGCCTCGAATGGTCGCGGCGCATCATGGAGGAGGTCGGCGACCGCCTCGTCAAGACCCAGCCCGAGATCTACGCCCGCGAGCAGATCCTGCTCGACGAGAAGAAGGAGACCGAAGTCGTCGTGCAGGGCCTTCGCCTCGGCGACAAGATCGCCATCGCGACCACTCCGAACGAGACCTATGCCCTCACCGGGCTGAAGATCAAGGCGGCGAGTCCGCTGCCGCATACGATGGTGATCGAACTCGCCAACGGCGGCGACGGCTACATCCCTCCGCCGGAGCAGCATCTCCTCGGCGGCTACAACACCTGGCCCGCGCGCTCCGCCGGACTGGAGGTCCAGGCCGAGCCGAAGATCGCCGAGGCCGCGGTCCGGATGCTCGAGCAGGTGAGCGGGAAGCCGCGCACCGACCGGCGCGCCGAAGCGGGCCCGGCCGTGCTGAGGACCCTCGAGCTGAAGCCACGCGCCTACTGGCGTCTCGACGAATTCGCCGGTCCCCGCGCCCTCGACGCGTCGCCGAACGGGATCGACGCGATCTACGAGCCGCGGGTGATGTTCTACCTGCCGGGACCGCACGACGCGGCCTTCGCGAAAGGCGGGATCAACCGCAGCGCGCACTTCGCGGGAGACCGGCTCAGCGCGCGGGTTCCAGGGCTGAACGGAAAGAGCTACACCGTCTCCCTCTGGTTCTGGAGCGGCACGGCAAACGGCGTCTTCGACGGGACCGAATGGATCCTCTCCCGGGGGACGAACTACGGGTCGCGCGGCATCGGCGACCACGTCGGCATCCGCGAGGAACAGCCCGGAGGCCGGAGCCTCGTCTTCGAAACGGCGCAGTCCCTGCACTCCGTGGGAGCGGAACCGGCGAAGATCGAACGGTGGAAATGGCACCACCTCGCCCTCGTCCGCGATGGGAATTCCAGCCGGCTCTTCCTCGACGGCGTCTCCCTGGCCCCCTTGCCGGAAGCCGAAACCCCCGAATCCAACCCCGACACCTTCTTCTTCGGCGGCAGCAGCACCGGCGAAGGGAATTTCGAAGGCCGTCTCGACGAGATCGCCCTCTTCGACCGGGCCTTGAGCGAGGAGGAGATCCAGCAGCTCCACCGTCTCGGCAAAGGAGAGTGACGGGACTTGACGTTGGTGTCAGGCGAGGGAGTTCGCAAGCATCGCAGCCGTTCCGACAAGAGAACGCGTCGGTTCGCTTTGCGTTCCCAGCGCTTCCCCTACGTAATGCGCCCATGCGGCGCCTCCAAACCCGCCGCCGTGAGAAAGGGCTTCACCGTCATCCTCAGCTCACCGAAGAGGAACGGCACGAAATGCTGCCGAGCTGGAACCGCGGGGCCAGCAGATCGAAGACGTCGCTGATCTTGGTCAGCGTGCCCCTCTCCGCCAAAAGCTCCAGTGCGGGACGACGGATGAGATCGAGATGAGGAATGGGCATGGGAAAAGGGAATCGAGGTGGATGACGAACGGTCAAGACGATCCTTCGCCCAGATTGCAGGAAAAATGAAGGATGGTGTAAAGATCATCGGACGAATGCGTGTGCTCCGTCCGGAAAGCCCATCGAATCGGGTGATCGGCGCTCGGTCCCCGCTGCTGGAGCGGCAGCGCTCCATCCAAATGCAAGCGGATCGCTTCCACCACCTGCGCGATGCCTTCCCTCTTCACATACTCGATCACGAAGCCGGTTTGGAAGCGCCCCGTCGCGTAACGTCCGAGAAGCTGCGTCATTCCGGTCACATGATACGCCGGCCCATCGTAAATTTTTGCCTCTCCCAGGATGCGGTTCGAACGGCGGGAAACCGAAGAAATGGTGATGTCCACGTGCCCGTTGGAATTTGCCTCCCGCTCCGCGTTCACCCCGCGTCCGTTAATGCCGATGACGAGAATGTTCGATAAGCCGTCCTCGCACAGTCCCGCGAATTGTTTGGAGCCCCTCTCGATCTCGTCGATCACTTCCTCAAGGATCTCCTGCACCTGGATCACAAAATCCTCCTGGCTTTCCGCCAACAACCTTCTCCCCGGCCCCCTCTTTGAAGAGAGAAACCGCAGATAATCCCAAAGAGTTCTCATGCCCATTGCCTTCGATGATTATTCGGTTCTCAATCTCCATCCCACACCAATGCCCGACGCCCATTTCTCCAATCCGGCATCCCTTTCCGGCTCCGCTTCCGAGGCGCGGGAGACGACCTCTTCGTCCGGGACCAGCGCCCCGTCGTCCGGCCCTCCAAAACGATAAAAGAAACGCTCCAGATACCCTGGCTCCGGACGGGTCAAAAGCGTGAGCACCGTATGAACCTCATCGAATCCCACCGCCTCCTGCGAAAGGAGCCGGTCGAAGGAATGCAGGGTGAGGGAGTGATCGTGACTCTCCTTCAGCAACCGCCAGATCTCGTCATGAATGGCGGGCCAAGGTCCCGGCCCCAACTGCCGTTCCACATGGCGGCGGCTCGCCGATTCGTCACGGCGCAGCAGATCGTAACCCGGGCTTTCCGGACCGGACCATGCCTCCGCCAGGGCTTCCGCTTGTTTCAAGACCATCGCCGTCGCTTCTTCCTGACCTTCGGGCGGGTATTTGTATTTCCGCAGGAGGCGCCGGATCATGAGCCGCATGCTGGCCCGGACGCTGTCGCGCACCTGCCAGTCCACGGTGGTGCTGGAGCGCAGTTTTTCTGTCAGCTCGACCGCGAGCTTCTTCAAGGTCTCATCGCCCATTTGTTCGAACACTTCGGGCTTCTCGGCGAGAGCGTCGTAGAAGGCGATTTCGTCGGGGTTGAGACCGAGAGTGTCGTTCCGCTGGAGCGCCCCTTGAAAGTCCTGCGCCATCGCGATCAATTCCTCGATCACCTGGGCGGTCTCGATGGCGCGGTTGTGATACTTGCGCAGGGTTTCGAGCAGGCGGTCGCTGTATTTCTTTTCCTGCACGAGGTTCGTGCGGCTGCTGGAGCGGATTTCGTCCTTGAGCAGGCGCTCGAGCAGCTCGACCGCCAGATTCTTGAGCGGCGTCTTGCGCACGTCTTCGAGGAACTCGTCACTGAGCAGGCCGATGTTCGGTTTCTCCAAGCCGGCCAGCGCGAAGATGTCGTTCACCCCCTCGGAGCGGATCGCGTTGTCGAGGATCTGCTTGAGCGCGGAGTTCTTCGCGTCCTCGGAGAGCTTCCTGCCGACCTTGCCGTGTTTCACCAGCGCGGCGCGGATCGCGGAGAAAAAGGTGATTTCCTTCCGCAACGCGGCGGCTTCGTCCAGCGTGCCGCAGAGGGAATAGGCCCTGGTCACGGACGCCATCACGTCGAGGAAGCGCTTCTTGCCGTCATCCAGGCCCAGGAGGTGGTTCGCGGCGGGGGCGAGCAGTTCCAGCGGCTGGGTCTCGAAGGCGCGGTAATCGAACCCATGCATCATGCCGCGCACCACTTCGAGCTTCTCCTTGAGGATCTTCAGCGCGTCCTCGGCCTTCATCGTCGGCTGGCCCTTACCCTTCGCGTCGGTGTAGGTGCGCAGCGCGTTCTTCAGTTCGGCGGCGATGCCGATGTAGTCCACCACCAGCCCGCCCGGCTTGTCTTTGAAAACGCGGTTCACGCGGGCGATGGCCTGCATGAGGTTGTGGCCGTGCATTGGCTTGTCCACATACATCGTGTGGCAGCAGGGCGCGTCGAAGCCGGTCAGCCACATGTCGCGCACGATCACGATCTTCAGGGGATCGTTGGGGTCCTTGAACCGGCGCTCCAGCCGTTTCTTCTGCGCCTTGGTGTAGGTGTGCGCCTGGAGGGATTCCCTGTCGGACGCGGCGCCGGTCATGATGATCCGCACCGTGCCATCTTCGGGATTCCAGCCATCGCTGTTCGGCAGCTTCGTGCCCGCCCATTCCGGGCGCAGTTTGATGATCTCGTCGAAGAGCGCCACGCAGATGTCCCGGCTCATCGCCACGAACATGGCCTTGCCGTTCCGGATGCCTTCCGGGACCTCTTCATCCGCCATTCTTTCAACCGCGTCCGTGCTTTCTTTCCGTTGCCGGGTGCGCGTCTCGAAATGGGCGACGAAATCCCGCGCCACCTCCTCGAGACGCGGCTGGGCGCCGACCAGCTTGGCGAGCTGCGTCCACTTGCTCTTCGTGCTCTCCCGCGCGGCGACGTCCTCCTCGTCCTCGATGACTTCCTCGACGTCCTGGTTCAGCGCGTCGATTTCCTCGCGGTTGATGTCCAGCTTGGCCAGCCGGCTTTCGTAGTAGATCGGCACCGTCGCCTTGTCGTCCACGGCGTCCTGGATGTCGTAGATCGAGACGTAGTCGCCGAAGACGCCGCGCGTATCCCGATCCTCCAACGCGATCGGCGTGCCCGTGAAGCCGATGAACGACGCCCTCGGCAGCGCATCGCGCATGTGCTTCGCATTGCCGAAGACATAGACGCCGGTCTCCGTGTTCAGCCGGCCCTTGGTGCCATACTGCGAACGATGCGCCTCGTCGGCGATCACCACCACGTTCGAGCGCGTGCACAGCGGCGGATGCGCCGTCTCCCCCTCGAGCAGGGAGAATTTCTGGATCGTCGTGAAAATGATGCCGCCCGCTTGCCGCGCCGCCAGCATCTCGCGGAGCTGCTCCCGGCTCTCCGCCTGCTCCGGCGTCTGCTTGAGGAGGTCTTTCGCCGCGCTGAATTGCTGGTAGAGCTGCCCGTCGAGGTCGTTGCGATCCGTCACCACCACCAGCGTCGGGTTGTTCATCTCCGGCTGCTGCAGGAGCTTCCCCGCGTAGCAGCACATCGAGATGCTCTTGCCCGAGCCCTGCGTGTGCCAGAAGACGCCGGCCTTGCGCGAGCCGGGCACCACCTCCCGGCCATACGTGGCCCGCTCCTCCCGCAGAACGCCGCCTTCCTCTGCCGCCGAAGCGATGAGCGTCACGCGCACCGCCTCCCGCACGCCGTGGAATTGATGGTAACCCGCGATCTTCTTGATCAACGCGTCGCCGTCCTGCTCGAAGAGCACGAAATAGCGGAGGTAATCGAGAAACAGGTCCGGCCGGAAAAAGCCGCGCACCACCTTCTCCAGTTCGAATTCGAGCGCCGGCTTGTCGTTCTCGTTCGCAATCGTGCGCCACGGCATGAACCACTCCGGGCTCGCCGTCAGCGAGCCGACCCGCGCATTCATCCCGTCGCTCACCACCAGCGCCTCGTTGTAGACGAGCAGGTCCGGGATCTCGTCCTTGTAGGTCTGGAGCTGGTGGTAGGCCTTCCACACGTCCGCGTTCGCATCCGCCGGATTCTTCAGTTCGACGATCCCCAGCGGCAGTCCGTTGACGAACGCCACGAGGTCAGGCCGCCGCGGTTTCTTCGTCCCGGTCACGGTGAACTGATTCACCACGAGGAAATCGTTGTTCACCGGATGCTGAAAATCGATGAGCTGCGCGTGATCCGTCTCCTTCTCGCCCCTGGCGTTGGTGAATTCCACCTTCACCCCGTCCATCAGCCACCGGTGAAAGACGCGGTTGTTCCGTGGCAGACTCGTTTCCGCCGGTGTCGTGACGACGTGCACCACTTCCTCCACCGCCGCAGGGGGAAGCCGCGGATTGAGCCGCTGCACTACCTCCGCGAGCCGCGCCTTCAAAACGACCGTCCGAAAATCCGCCCGCTCCGGCGTCACGCCTTCCGGCGCGAGATCGGCGCCGTTGGCATGACTCCAACCCGTGTCCTGGAACCACTGAAGGGCGAGCTGTTCGAGTTGGTCTTCGGTGATCATGATTGGTTCACGCGGAGGCGCGGAGACGCGGAGGGTTGGAGGTTGTTGGCGATACGATGGAGACCTTCCTTGAGGGTTGCGGCACCGAAGTTGATGAGCAGGCCGACCTGGAGATTCATCAGACGCAGGTAGGTGAGGAGTTGTTTGCTGTGAACGGGAGCCAGCTTTTCCACCGACTTGAGTTCCACCACCACGCGTCCCTCCACGAGCAAGTCCACGCGAAGCCCCTCGTCGAAGGTCATGCCGTCATACTCAAAGGAGACGAGCTTTTGTCTCTCCAACAGAAAGCCTCTTCTGTTCAAATCACGCGCCAACACCGCCTCATAGACTGATTCCAGCAACCCCGGCCCGAGATCGCGATGAATCTTCAGGGAGGCATCCACAATCGCACCCGTAATGTCATCCAGCGGAGGAGAGGGCTCACGCGGAGACGCGGAGGGCGCAGAGTTTTGATCGGCGCGGTCATTCATAACATGCAATCATCATCCAAAAGGAAAACTGCGATTGATCGAGCCTTTTCCAAATTAGCATCTTTTTTCTTCCTCCGCGTTCTCCGCGCCTCCGCGTGAGCTTGGTTCGGGTTCGAGTTGGTCTTCGGTGATCATGGTTTCTCCCCTTTCTCCGGCAGATTCTTGATCATCCGGTCAAAGTCCGATTCGAACAGTCGGTCCTGCACGATGCGGTATTTCTCAAACTCGCTTTCCGCGTGGGTCTTTGCCAGTTCCGCCGTCACTTTTCCGGCATCCTGAAGGATTTCCCGATCCCAAAGCCGGAGGAATCCGCTCAGGCGTTTTTCCCAGTCTTCCATGGTCATCGGTATTTTCCGCAGGGCCTGCATTTCCGCCATGTCGAGATAGGCGGAGACAATGCGCTGCATTTGACCCAGCTCGAACTCCGAGAGGTAGTTCTTGGCGATGGAAACGTCGTAGCGATGGATTTTGCCTTGGGGCGCGCCTTCCCAACTGGTCAGCCCCATGTTCTCCTTCCGGTGGTCGGCGCGATCTACGATGACCTCCGCCGCCGTTTGGCCATGCACGGCGTAGTGCATCTTGTTTTGGACCGCAGCAAAGAAACGCTTCGTGGCCGTGGCGGACGGATCGTAATCCAATGCGGTGGTGTAGATGTCGGTGATTTTCTGGTAAAACTTGCGCTCGGAGAGCCGGATTTCCCGGATCTTTTCGAGTTGTCGCTCGAAAAACTCGTCCGTCAGCGTGCCGCCGTGCTTGAGGCGCTCGGCATCCATCGTCCAACCCTGGATGGTGTAGTCCTTTACAATCTGGTTGGCCCACTTGCGGAACTGGACGGCACGCTCGTTCTCGATCTTGAAGCCCACCGCGATGATCGCTTGCAGGCTGTAGTGCTCAACGGATCGTTGAACCTGACGGCTGCCTTCGGTTTGAACGATTAAGTATTTCTTAACAGTTGCCTCCGGCTCCAACTCATTGTCGCTGAAAAGCCGCTTCAGATGCTGATTGATGGCGGGGACGGAGACATCGTAAAGCGCGGCCATCATCTTCTGCGTCAGCCAGATGTTTTCATCTTCGTAACGCATTTCGATGCTGGCCTCCGAGTTGCCGCCAGCTGCCACAAAGGTCAGGTATTCCGCGGCCGACGAGCGAACGAGAGAGATCTCGGCTTTCTTTTTGGCGCGAGTGCCGGGCGTTGGCTTCTTTTTGCTCATGGGTCTAGCCTCCTCTCGAATCGAAATGGCATGGAAAGCTCACTAGTTGCCCGCTCCGCTGCCGATTCGCCCGGGGCCATCTGCGGCTTGTGCCCGACCCTCTCCTCTCCCGCCGGGAGAGGCTGCGTGGGGGTTGCCGTAGGCAATATCAGGGCGATGCCTTCGACGATGGATTCGGTGAGGGACATAATTTAGCAGGGAATCCCTAACCGCTGAGCGAGTTTAACTAGATGATAGTTTCCGCCGTCTTTCGCGAGACCGGTCTCAACATACTCTCTAGCCAATCCTTCTTGACCCGAATGAATAGCCAGCCATGCCATACGCGAAAGATCATCCGCGGAACCTTCGTCGCGTCTTGCATTCATTACTGAAATAATTCGGAAAGCGAGGTCTCGCTTCTGCTCTCGATCAATTTCCAAACCGTAGTCTCTTAAAAATAGGTTTAGTCGGTTTGCAGTATTAGAGAGGTCATAGAAATCCACATCCGAAACCTGTGCGCGCTCAATGAACGCATGGACTTCACCAAGAGCATCCCCTGTTTGATAGCAGGCGTGACCGAGCAATCGCCATGCTTCGGCTGCGTCAGCATCCGGTGGTCCGTTTTCCAAGAATCGCCGCAGTTCTTCTTTTGCGCGCTCATAACCTTGCGAAGATCGCTCTTCCATGTGCCAGCGGGCCAGCAGAAGCCATCCAGGATTGTAAGCACGGCAAATCACTTCCAATACATTAGAAAATGATTCATAAGAAACCCCCGCCTCGATACGCCGAGAAATATTTCCCAGGAAACTTTCGATTCGTCGGGCCAGACCGAGATGGATGTCATCACGGCGGCTAGGTCCAAGCATCTGAAGAACTTCAACATCCGCTTGGATCGCGGCTTTGTATGGACTGATGTTCAGCTTCTTTTTCCCGAACACGCTTGCTACAAGCGGCAAACTTATGAACTCTTGGTTATCCAATGGGGCAATGTGAATCTCAGCCATTGAATATTGCAACAATGAATCAATGCCTTTTTCAACCTCTTGGCGTTCCTCGGTTGATCGGAAGAGAACGGCTTCTAACGCAAGGCGAGGGACTGGAGAGTTCCATGCGGAGAGGGTGAGGAAAGCGCGTTGAGAGCATGGCGAAAGCGCAACATAAGTTCGCTCGAAAAGGGCTGTCAAAATATCCTCGGTGCCAGCGACAATTTGTGATATATTTGCCGCCCGCCCTACTTTTGCCACTTCTCCCAATAGGATTTTGATGACATAAGGATGTCCTTCGGACCTTTCTATAAGTTCGCTGATATATTTTTCATCGAGAAGGCTGGTTATATTAAGTGATACCGCCGTCTGGTTGATAAGCAGCCGCGCCTCTCTGTCTTCCATGCCTGAGACTTCGACGGGATAGTCGCCCTTGAACTCGCGAAGTCGTGTCGTGATCAGCGCCTTGTTTGGCAACCGGATGAACGAATCGATCCAGTTGAACATCTCAAGCGGGTTTTGGGTGGTCTCGAAATTATCGAAGACAAAAAGGCACGGGCCAAGGTCGCACTTTTGGAGTTGCTGCTCGAAAAAGGTCCGAGCGTTAAACCCTTTTGCTTTCGTCTTCTCAGAAGGCAAAACGAGCCCAGCGTAGAACTTACCCATGTCATCTGGTGAAAGCACCAAAGGGCGGACAGGCTTTGGGCCGGTAAACTGAAGGTCAACGTCACGCGCACTCAGCCATACGATTCCTTCAAAATGCTGCCCATCGTAAAGTTCTGGAATAACTTTTAGAGCTAGGGACGTCTTCCCGATGCCTCCGCGACCAACCAAGGTCACGATTGAACGCTTGTCGTCTCGCAGCAGTTTGAGCAATTCCCCCTCAAGTTTAGGGCGACTCACATAATCACTGACAAGGTCAGGCGTATTGGTGAAGCAATTTCCCTGTGGGACCAGTTCGCCATGACCCTCGGTTTCACTAGGCGGCAAAACTCCTGGAGGCGTCAGGAATGCTACCCCATCACCGTCCGCCTTATCATCCGAATAGTAGGACAGCATCTCGAACTTCTTCCCCGTCATACCGCCGTTGGCGAAGAAGAAGTCACGAAGTTCGGCATCGGAATGCATCAGTAAAATCCGGCGAGGAGATCCCATGAACAGGTAAATGCCGTTTGGAAACTGGCGGTCCTGCGCTTGCTTGAGGAAAGCAAAATCAGTAACATTATCGGTAATCGGGGAAACGCGAAATTTGCCATTCAAGTTTCGGTAGAGGTGCGCCCAAGGACGCCTAAATAATCGAAAATTTCGGTAAACCAATTCAATGCTCTTCGCAATGTGCTCGGCCACTCTAGCCGCTCTCTCCGGCTGGGGTGCCCCATGTGCCCTAGTCTTGTTCCGAAGGGTTGCAAACAGGCGAAACCAACGCTTTAGGTCAGATTTAACAGGAAGCTCTTCGCTCTCGATTTCCAGATGCTGCAATGCCGCTTTCAGGGCGGCTGTTGCGTCGTATTGCCATTCGCCCTCTCTGCATGCCTGCGTCAGTTCCCTTTGTTCTTCCCTCGCCTCGGCGAGCAGATACTGGGAGGCAGGACCAATCAACGCGTCCTCAATGACTTTACCCCAGTCGCCTAAACCATCAGAACGAACAAGCTGATGCTCCAAGCGGTAGCGATTCCGATCTTTGTCATCGGCGATGGAGGCCACCATTCCGAGCACCATTGTCTTCGCGAGAGCTTCTGCGGCAAAGAGCAGCGCGAAAAAATATGTGTAATCAGCGTCGGACTTTGCGCGCTCTGCCCGTTCTAGGACTTGTTCAATCGCGATGTGTTTCATGGTGTTTGGTTGGGTTGAATATCCCCGCTCAGCAGCTTCGGCAGCAGTGTGTCGCGCAGGGTGGAAAAGGTGCGGGACTCCTTGGCATTTTGGAGAATGGCCGTCAAAAGTGGCTGACAGGCGAGGTTGAAGGCACCACGAACTTCATCTGATGGAATCAAAAAGCGGAGCGTGCGAACGTCAGTCTGATTGATGCCGGGAATTGCCGCTTTTCCTCCTCGGTTATGAAGGTCGTTTAAAAGCCGCTCCCCACTGAGTTGGAAGTAAAGTAACGGTTGGCCGATGGCATCGGAGCGCATGCGGAAGACATGCTCGTTGATCGTGTAAATCTCGAAAGGAAATCCCTCACCGAACATCGAAACACGAGGAAGAAACACGCCTGGTTTTCCACCGTCCTTGTATAGCAGGACATCGTAGTCCTGAATACGGCCTGACTTCATCGCGGCATAGAAATCCTCGGGAATGAATTTGGTTTTTCCAAAGTCATATTCACCGACGCGTTGGATGCTCTCGGCTCCGATGCTCGGGATGCCACTTGTATATTTACCGACGCCTCCTTTGGGACGTCGCCCAGTTTCGAGGACATCGAGATGGTCGCCTAGGTCACACACTTTCCACCCCTTCGGAATGTGTCCGAGTTCGGAGTCTTGGAAGGAGTCGGGGAAGAGGGCCGCGGTGGCGGGGGCGAGGTTGGGGGGCTGGCAGCCGTCGAGTTTGGCGCGGACGGGATCGAAATCCACGAACCAGCTCTGGAACAGTGCCCGCGCCATCGCCTCTAGCGTCGCGTTCATCCGCCGGTTCAACTCGATCTTGTCGTCCAGCACCCCAAGCACCGCCGCGATGGCTTTTTGCTCGGGGAGGGGTGGGAGATTTACCTTCATTGCCTTCAGCGTGTCGGTGTTTAGTCTCCCGGTGCCATGCCCCGCAGAATCAACAGAAGCCAGCAAAGCTGGTTTGCTGGCAAGCAACCAATAGGCAAGGAACGATCCATCGACACCATCTTTAGGCAAGAGTGCTTTGATGTCCTGATTGAATGCCATGTCGCGCATCGCGACGCAAATTGGAACATCATTGTGAAGGGTCATCCCTCTCACCAAGAGGAAGATTGCTCCTTTAGGGACCAAGCGGCTTCCAGCTTTGACTGCTTCATCGGTCACATGGTCTTCGGCATCATGGAGCCTAAAAACCTTCAAATCTTTGGCACTTAGCCAAGGAATCCGACCGGACCAGAAGTCCTTCCTGCTTTTTGATGGCGTTCCACCCGAAAAGAAGGTAGCGCATTCACCAAGTGTCTGAACCGACCAAGACTTATCACTCATTCCCCACCTCCTTCCTCCGGCCATTCGAGAATGTGCCTTCGTTCGAGTTCCGCCTGCAATTCCTCCTCGCTGGGGAGGATGAGGGGGTATTGGGAGGCGAAGATCTGGCGGTTTTCGCTGAGGACGGAGTAGCGGACGAGGGTTTCGTTTTTCCCATGCCACCATTGGGAACGGCTCAATTGGCTACACAGTGTGTAGCTTTTTCCGGCGGCCGGGAAGGCGAACCGGGTGAAGAGTGAAAAGTGAAATGGGAAGAGTGAGATCATGACGGCTTGGGCCATTGGGTTTGAAGTTTGTCGATCCACGGATCCAGTCCGTCTTTCCGAAGCAAGGCGAAGCGGTCGAGGGCTTGCGCCAGCTCGTGGAGTTCCGGCGAGATCCAGAAGATGATTTCAAGAATGGCAAGGTGCCGGGCGTCCAGATCCGTCCAGTGGAGGATGCGCTCGTGATGGAAGACACGGTTGCGGAGGTCGCGGATGTCCTGCCATCGCCGGTCGAGCTGGGCTTGATATTGCTCCGTGGCGGGAGCATGGGGAAATGCTTTTCGGGAAAGAAACGCGCCGACGCCTGTGCGGGCGTGGGCATTGTTGAAGAACCCCGTCCAAAAGCCGAAGGTGAGTTCGGCGACGATTCGGCCCGCCGTGAGCGGTTTCCGGTTGCGTTGCAGAGTTGCCTTGGCTTCGGCCACTTTGTCCTGTTGCCAAGAGGTGAGTCGGGCCGCCGGTGAGTCATACCAGGCATCCGTGCCGCAGCGAGCGGTGAGCTCCCGGTGAACCGCGTTGCGCAACGCGATCTCCGCAAACTGGAGGGACGGATAGAGCGATTCGCTCAAGGCCATGTTCAGCATGTAGCGGGCGAGCGTGAGCTGGTGATCCGCGCCGTCCTGCCGGTAAACGTCGATGCGCTCCGTGTGGAGAATGCCCTCGATTTGCTGAAAAAAGGCGGGATTCATGAATACAGACAGCCGATTTTGAGGAGGGAATCTGTTTGACTTGCCGATACGGTGGCGGCATATTGGCCCTGTTGACCCCGGGATCCCTTCCTTGACCGTTTGCGGTTGAGAGGCCCCGGGGTTTCTTTTTGGGCGGATTCAGAATTCATAGCCCAGTCCTTTCAGGTTGGCTTTGATCAACTTCTCCAGCCTCGCGGACTCCGCGAACTGGGCGTTCAGTTCCGCGACGAGGCGGGGCATTTTTTCGTCAAAAGGTTCGCCGTCGTCATCGACGGCTTCGGCTCCGACATAACGGCCGGGCGTGAGGACGAAGCCGTGGCTGGCGATTTCCTCAAGGGTTGCCGATTTGCAGAAGCCGGGAATGTCGGCGTAACCGGCGGCGTTGCGTTTCCATCGGCGGAAAGTGCCGGCGATCTTTTCCAAATCCTCCGCGGTGAAGGCGCGCAGGACGCGGTCGATCATGGTGCCGAGCTTGCGGGCGTCGATGAAGAGGGTCTGGCCGGAGCGGTCGCGAAGCTGGTTGAGGGTTGATTGTTGAGGGTTGAGAGGGCGAGGTTTTTTGCTCTTGGTGAGGAACCAGATGCAGGCGGGAATCTGGGTGTTGGTAAAGAGCTGGCCGGGGAGCGCGACCATGCACTCGACGAGGTCGGCTTCGATGAGGGCGCGGCGGATGTCGCCCTTGCCGCCGGAGCTGCTGCTCATGGAGCCATTGGCGAGGAGGAGCGCCATGCTGCCGTGCGGGGCGAGGTGATGGAGCATGTGCTGGATCCAGGCGAAGTTCGCGTTGCCCTTCGGCGGGGTGCCGTAGCGCCAGCGCGGGTCGCCCTCGAGCTTGGCGTCCCACCATTCGCCCATGTTGAAGGGCGGATTCGCCATCACGTAGTCGGCGCGCAGGTCGGGGTGCTGATCGCTGGTAAAGCTGTTGGCCGGTTCCTTGCCGAAATTGAAGTCGATGCCGCGGATGGCCATGTTCATCGCGGCGAGGCGCCAGGTGGTGGGGTTGCTCTCCTGTCCATACACGGAGAGGTTGCCGAGGCGGCCGCCGTGCTCCTCGATGAACTTTTCGCTCTGGACGAAGAAGCCGCCGGAGCCCATGGCGGGGTCGTAAACCCGCCCCTGGTAGGGCTCGAGCATCCCGACGATGAGGGAGACGATGGACTTCGGCGTGAAATACTGGCCGCCCTTTTTCCCCTCCGCGAGGGCGAACTGGCCGAGGAAGTATTCGTAAACGTGGCCGAGGATGTCCTTCGCGTGCAGGTCGGCGTGCTCGAAGGGGATGGTGGCGATGAGGTCGATGAGGCTGCTGAGGTTCGCCGGGTCGAGCTGGAGCTGGGTGTAGGTCTTGTTGAGGACGCCCTTGAGCTTGGGGTTTTCCTTTTCGACGGCATCCAGCGCGTCGTCGATGAGGCGGCCGGTGGAGGTGATTTTGTAGGTGGTCTTCTTGCCGTTGGTGATTTCGATCTCCGTGCCGGGCGGGAGCTTGGCGCTGTCCTGCAGCGTCTGCCACCGGGCGAGCGCGGGCACCCAGAAGACGTTTTTTTCGATGTAGTAGTCGCGCTCTTCAAGTTCCTGCCGGATGACCTCGGCGTAGGCAGGGCTGTCCGCGCCGCTGTAGTCGGCGGCATCGAGAAAGTAGTCGCTCTGCGGAGCACGGAGCTGGGCTTCGATTTCCTTCTGCCGGGCGGCGAAGGAGTCGGAGACGTATTTGAGGAAGATCAGGCCGAGGACGGCGTGCTTGTAAACCGCGGCGTCGAGGTTGGCGCGAAGCCGGTCGGCGGCGGTCCAGAGCTTTTTGTCGAGCTCGCGGAGGAATTGCTGGGCATCGGAGGAAGTCGCGGCTGGCATTGAAAGGGTCTGTAGATTAAAGAGTCACGGGAGGATGAGAAGCGAATTTATGCGTTCCATCCCGGTGAGGGGGCGACCTTGATGATCTCCCCGCCGCTGGTGGGGCAGGCGAATTTGAGGCCGAGGGGCCAAGCGCAGTCCTTGGCGGTGGCGGCGGGCGGCGCTGCGGGAAATGAGGTGCTGGGCGGCCATTTGTCAGGGAGGAACGGAAATTCGGGATTCCCGAAGTATGGTCAAGGGTAGTGGAATGGCGCAACAGGTTTGTGGTCTTTGCAAAAAATCCTCATAGGAAAAGGATGGGGAGGCGCAAAATAAACTGGCTGATGGGCGACGAGGAGCAGGGTAAAATCGACGAAATCAGATACCCCCGGTATAATCGGAGGTTCGCAGGGTGTGGGATAAGTATGTGTGGGAGTGCGGCAACGAGTCATCCCGTCCGTTCGCCGATCCATACCACTACCCAGCCGAAGCCTTCCTCCCTTGCGCCCAATGCGTTCGCCGGATCCGCATCACCCCTCCTCCACCACGACCGGTGCCTCGGGCATCGCCTCGAGGAAGATCTTGCCGTAACGCTTGCTGAGGACGCGGTTGTCGAGGATCACGACCATGCCGCGGTCCTCTCCGCTGCGGATGAGACGGCCGACGCCCTGGCGCAGCTTCAGCACGGCCTCGGGCACGCTGTAGTCCATGAAGGAGTTGCCGCCCCGCTCCTCGATCCACTCGAGTCGTGCCTGGGTCAGCGGGTGGTCGGGCACGGCGAAGGGGAGGCGCGTGATGATCACGTTCGTCAAGGCCTTCCCCGGCACGTCGACGCCGGTCCAGAAGCTGTCGGTGCCGAAGAGCACGCTGGTCTCGTCCTGCTTGAACTCCTCGATGAGCTGCCCCCGCGACGCCCCGCCCCCCTGGACGAGGAGACGGATCCTCTCGGTGCGGAAGAAGTCGTCGAGCTCGGCCGCGAGCCGCTGGAGCAGCTTGTAGCTTGTGAAGAGGACGAAGGCCCGCCCGCCCGACTTCCGGACGAAATGGCGGATCCACTTGGCGAGGGCCGCCTCGTAGTCCTGGCCGCCCGGTTCGGGCATCCGCCGGACAAGATGGATCGTCATCTGCTTCGCGTAGTCGAAAGGGCTGCCGATACGGATCGCCTCGACCTCTCCGGCCCCGACCCGCTTGCGGAAGTAGCCGAGGTCGCGCTCCCCCACCCCGAGGGTCGCGCTGGTGAAGACACATGGCCGGCTGCGATCGAAGAAGACGGGGCGCAGCAGCTCGGCCACGTCCACCGGCGCGGCATTGAGCGAGAGGGATTCGCGCTCGCTTTTCTCCACCCAGTAGACGAGCCCCTCGTCGCGCTGGTCGAGGAAGGTGGCGAGGCCGGCCCGGCAATCGGCAAGACGGCGGGCGAGCTCGCCCAGCTCCGCCTTGGTCGTCTCGTCGGCCAGTTCGGCGATGGTGCGGGCGCGACGGCTCAGCTCGATGAGCCCCCCGCCGAGGGTGTCCTCGACGAACTCGGCCTCGCGGATGCGGAACTCGCGCCCGTAGTCGCCCCAGCGGCAGCGGCTTTCGACGGTGTCGAAGAAATCGTCGATCCCGTCGAGCAGCGCCATGGTGAGACGGCGGCCCTCGGCGTCTCCGGTCAGTTGGAAAAGCCCCTTCTTGTTCTTGGGATTGAAAAGACGGTGCAGATCGAACTTCATCCCCGTCTGCGAGAGGGAGAGCCCAAGCTGCCGCGCCGCGACCTGCTCCAGCGTGTGCGCCTCGTCGAAGACGAGGAAGTCCTTCGCGAAGAGGAAGCCCTCGCCCGACTCCTTGAACTCGCTCTGGCCGTTGAGCAGGGTGAAGAAGAGCGTGTGGTTCACGACGAGGAGATGGGCCTCGGCGATGCGCTTGCGGGCCTCCTGGTAGAAGCACCGCCCCGATCCGGCGCAGCGTTTCGGGGTGCAGGCATGGCTCTCGCTGCACACCTGCGACCAGACCCGGGGCGAGGGGGCGAAATCGAGGTCGCTCAGGGTGCCGTCCTGCGTCTTTTCGGCCCATTCCCAGATCGACTTCAATTCCTCCAGCTCCGACGTGGTGAAGAGCTCGCCACCGCCCGACATCGCGATCTGGAGACGCAGGGGGCAGAGGTAGTTCCGGCGCCCCTTCAGGAGGAGGGCGCGGAAGGGCTCGCCGATGACGGACTGGAGCAGGGGGATGTCCTTGTGGACGAGCTGCTCCTGCAGATTGATGGTGTGGGTCGAGATGATCGCCTTGCGCCCCTCGTCGATCGCCTTGCGCACGGCGGGGGCGAGGTAGGCGAGGGACTTGCCCACTCCCGTGCCCGCCTCGATCACGAGAGGACGCTCCTCCTCGAAGGCCCGGGCCACGGCCACGGCCATCTGCTGCTGCTCGGGGCGATACTCGAAATCGCCGAGGCGGGAGAGGGCCCCGCTCTTCCCGAAGAAGCGGGAGGTGAAGCGGGTCAGGGGATCGGGCGCGTGGCCCAGCTCGGCGAAGGAGATCACGTGTTCAGCCTTGCACCGGAAAACGAAGCCGGGCAAGGAGGAAATGGGAACCCGTCACGGCTTCCGCATGCGCATCGCGGCGGAATGGAGCACCTCGACGATGTCCATCACGTCGGCGTTCGTCATCGCCAACTGCGAGAAATCGAGGAACTTCCGCCGGGTGGCGGGACTCATGCCCGAAGGCCATTCCTCGGTCGGTCCCTCCTGCAGCCGTGCGGAGGCATGGCGGAGGGTAACGGAAACCAGATCCGCCGCCTCGGGCGGCAGCATGTCCTCGATCCACGCGATCACGAGCTGTCCGGCATCCTCCTCGGACACTCCCATCACCAGTTTCGCGAGCGCGGTGCGGTCCGGAAGCGTTTTTCCCTGGCACCAGCGCGACAGGTTGCCGGCGTTGACCTTGCAACGGCGTGCCAGCTCGATCTGCGTCCATCCAGTCCGCAGAAGGATATCGGAGAGACTTTCGCGGAATTTGACCATATCTCCAAGCCATTCGGCCCCAAACCCGATCCGTCAACGAAAAATAGATGGCCTTCCCCATTCCTTGTCAAGACGACGGCCGCTTCGCAGTCAGTGCCCCTCCACCAAACGCCGCGTCGACAAGGCGCGCCAATCGTCGAGGAGCGGGCTGGGCGGCTCCTCCGCCTGTGCCGCGGCGAAGATCTCCTCGACGAAGTCCTGCACCTCCCGCTCCAGATCCTCCATTTCCTCCGCATTCCGGTAGGCCTCGGCCAGAATGCGCTCCCGCGCGAGGACGAGGCAATCGCGCCCGTAGCGGCCCGCTTTCACCTCGTCGGGCACGTAGCTGGCGTCGTCGTGCTCGCCGTGACCGGAGAGGCGCAGCAATCTGCCCACGACCAGCTGAGGCCCCTCGCCGGCCCGTGCCCGCGCGATCGCCGTGCGGAAGGTCTCGAGACAGCTCGCCAGATCGGTCCCGTCGATGGAGTGGCCGGCGATTCCGTAGCCGACGGCGCGGTCGACGAGATCCTCGCAGGCGTATTGGCGGCAGGTCGGCGTGGAGTAGGCGAACTGGTTGTCGGCCACCGCGACGACGAGCGGCAGGCGCTCGACCGCGGCCTGGTTCAGCCCCTCGTGGAAGGCGCCCGTCGACGTGGCCCCGTCTCCGGCGGAGACTCCGCCGACGAAGCCCGTTTCCCCGCGGAAGCGCTTCGCGATGAGCATGCCGTTCACCAGCGAGACCGAGCTGCCCAGATGGCTGATCATCGCGGGCAGGCCTTCCCTCGGCCTGCCCCGGTGGATGTTGCCGTCGCGCCCGCGCATGGGGCCGGTGACTTTCCCCAGATAGGTCCGCACCGCGTCGAGGAGAGGCTCGCCGAAGGCGGCGCGGCCCGCCTGGTCGCGGATGAGGCCCGCGAAGACGTCGCCGAGGCGGCGGTCGAGCTGGCCGCCGAGGGCGTAGCTGAAGGCCTCCTGCCCGCGCCCGAGATAGACCCCGCCGACGATCTTGCCGGCGCGGTAGAGCGCGGAGACCTTCTCCTCGAAGAGGCGGGCCACGAGCATCCCGCGATAGGCCGCGACGAACTCGTCCGCAGCGATGCGGACGGAGGCGGAGGCGCTCTGGAAGGCTCGGGCGGACATGGGGAACAAGCTGCGCCCAACCTAGCCGTGCCCGCATGGCTCCCGCAACGGAATTTTTCCCCTGTCCCTCCGGCAAAATGGAGCTAACGGTACCACCATGAAACTCGGAACGATCGGATGCGGGAAGATGGGGCGGGCGCTCGTGGGCGGCATCGTCCGCGCGGGACTCTGCCGTGCGGACGATGTCCTCGTCTACGACAGCCACGAATCCTCCTCCGCGGCGATCGCCTCGGAGCTGGGCGTACGGATCGCGCCGGACAACGCCTCCGTCGCCGAGGGCTCGGACGTCGTCCTCCTCTGCACCAAGCCGCAGGGATTCGCCGGGATGCTGGCCGAGCTCGGGGAAAGCCGCGACCGGCTCCTCGTCTCCATCGCCGCCGGCGTCCGCATCGAGGCCATCGAATCCGCCACCAGCCACCGCCACCGCGTCGTCCGCGTGATGCCGAACACCCCGGCCCTCGTCGGCAAGGGGGCCTCGGCCTACGCCCTCGGCTCCTCCGCGACGGAGAGCGACGCCGCCTTGACCGAATCCCTCCTCGGCGCGGTCGGCTACGTCTGCCGCGTCGCCGAGGACGACCTCGACGCCGTCACCGCCGTCAGCGGCAGCGGACCGGCCTACTTCTTCCTCATGCTCGAAGCGATGATCGCCGCCGGCATCGAGCAGGGGCTCACCCCGGAGATCGCCCGCGACCTCGCCGTCCACACGGCGGCCGGAGCGGCCGAACTCGTCCTCGCCACCGGCGAAGCTCCCTCGACCCTGCGGGAGAACGTCACCAGCCCGAACGGCACGACCTTCGCCGCCCTCCAGTTCTTCCGGGAAAAGGGCTTCGAAGACATCGTGCAAGGCGCTCTCGCCGCCGCGGCGGACCGGGCCCGCGAACTGGGCCGGGCCTGATCCAGCGAGGGCCACGGTCCACGCGGCAGCGCCCTCCGCTCGCCGCGACAACCGAAATGAATCTGAAAAGGAAGAGATCGACGGGCGGGCGCCTCGGAATCAAGCGAGCGGCCTCGATTCGGCACCTCACCCTTCGGATGAGTCTGGATTTCGGCGCAAGCCGCTCCTTTCCAGCCTTCCGACTCTCGACTCTCCTCTCTCAACTCCGCGGATGAAAGGCCTGATCCCAGTCCTCACCGCCATCTTCCAGGACCGCGCGAGCCGCGGCAATCTGAAGTCGCTGCTGCACCTGCTGGTCGTCCTCCTCGGACTGGTCACGCTCTTCAGCTCGCTGTTCCACCTCATCATGCTCCGCGAGGGCCAGGAGCATTCGTGGGTCACCGGTTTCTACTGGACGCTGACGGTGATGACCACCCTGGGTTTCGGCGACATCACCTTCGACAGCGATCTGGGCCGGCTCTTCTCCGTCGTCGTCCTCGTCACCGGCGTCGTCTACATGCTGGTGCTGCTGCCCTTCACCTTCATCGAGTTCTTCTACGCCCCGTGGATGCGGGCGCAGGCGGCGGCCCGGGCGCCCCGCGAGCTGCCCTCCGGCTGGCGACAGCACGTCATCCTCACCCACTACGACGCCGTCGCCTCCGCCCTGATCCCCATGCTGGACAAGTACGGCCACCCCTACGTCGTGCTCTGCGCCACCCCGGCGGAGGCGCTCGCCCTGGACGAACGGGGCATCAAATCCGCCGTCGGAGACCTCGACGATCCGGAGACCTACCGGAAGATGCGCATCGACCAGGCCGCCCTGCTCGTCTCGACCCGCGACGACATGGTGAACGCCAACGTGACCTTCACCGCACGCGAGCTCGCCCCGCACCTCCCCATCGTCGCCTCGGCGAACTCCGCCGCCTCGCGGGACGTGCTGGAGCTCGCCGGAGCCACCCTCGTCCTGAGGCTCGAGGAGATGATGGGCTTCGCCCTCGCCCGGCGGATCAGCATCCGGGACTCCGACGCCCACCTCATCGGCAGCCTCGGGGGACTCCACATCGCGGAAGCCTCCGCCGCCGGCACCTCCCTCGTCGGCCAGACCCTTCGGCACAGCCAGATCCGCTCCCGCACCGGGGTGAACGTCATCGGCACCTGGAACCGCGGCGCCCTCGAGTTCGCCAGCCCCGACCTTCCCATCACCGAGCGCACCCTCTTCGTCCTCGCCGGGACGAAGCAGCAGTTGGAGTCCTTCAACACCACCTTCGCAACCAACTCGGCGACGAAACCCCGCGTCCTCATCATCGGCGGAGGCCGCGTCGGGCGCGCCACCTACCGCGCGCTCAAGGAGCTCGACGTCTGCTCCATCTCCATCATCGAGCGCAATCCGGAAAGGGTCCGCCACATTCCCGAGGCCATCATCGGCGACGCGACGGAAATGGAGGTGCTCAAGCTGGCGTCCGCCCGCGAGGCCACCTCGCTCATCATCACCACGCACGACGACGACACGAACGTGGCCCTCACCATCTTCTTCCGCCGCCTCCGCAGCAGCTTCCAGATCCTCGCCCGGTCCAACCTCGACCGGAACGTCGCCACCCTCCTCCGGGCCGGCGCCGACCTCGTGCTCTCCTACGCCTCGATGGGGTCGAACACCATCCTCAACGTCCTCCGCGGGTCCGACCACCTCCTCCTCGCCGAGGGGGTCAACATCTTCCCCGCGACCATTCCCCCCTCGATGGCGGGACGGCTCCTCTCGGAGCTCGACGTCCGCTCCCAGACCGGATGCAGCATCATCGCGGTGGAGACGGGGAGCGTGCGCATCGACAACCCCGCCCCCGACTACCTCCTCCCGGCCGAAGGCCGCATCTTCCTCATCGGCGACATCGCCGCCGAGGAGCGCTTCCTCAAGCGGTTCAAACCGGATCTAGCGCCCGCCAAGCGATGGAGATCGACAAAGGGCCGCCAGTCCGGGTCAAGCAACGTTTTCTGAATCGCATCCGCGATTGTCCAACCGGCATGGGGGCACTACGTTTTCCCCGAAGCCGCTCCATTCCCACCCTATGACCGATCTCCGTTCGCACTACGAGGCCCATGGCCAAGGCCATGTCTTCGCCCATTTCGACTCCCTCTCTCCGTCCGAGCAGCAGTCCCTCCTCGACCAGGCCGCCGCCATCGACCTCGCCGAAATCGCCTCCCTTCACGAAACCCTTGTCAAGGGAGAGAGCACGAAAAGCGAGGACCTCGCCGGCGCACTCGAACCCGCCGACTACATCCCCCTGCCCGGCCACAGCGACATGGCCAATCCCAGCCTCTGGCGAGAGGCGGCCCTCAAGGGCGAATCCGCTCTGCGCACCGGACGCGTCGCCGCCTTCACCGTCGCCGGTGGGCAGGGCACCCGCCTCGGCTTCGAAGGCCCCAAGGGCACCTTCGGCGTCACCCCCGTGCTGAAGAAATCCCTCTTCCAGATCTTCGCCGAAAAGATCCTCGCCGCCACCCGGGTCTACGGACGCCCGGTGCCCTGGTATCTGATGACCTCGGTCCTCAACCACGACGAGACCGTCTCCTTCTTCGAGCGGCACGACTACTTCGGCCTCAAGCCGGAACGGGTCCATTTCCTCACGCAGGGCTTCATGCCCGCCGTCGATGCCGAGGGCCGCATCCTCCTGTCCGACCGGGGCGAGATCGCCCTCAGTCCCGACGGCCACGGGGGCGCCCTGCGTGCGCTCGTCCGCTCCGGCGCCATCCGGCGGATGGAGGCCGACGGCATCGACACGATCAGCTACTTCCAGGTCGACAATCCCCTCGTGCGCTGCCTCGACCCGACCTTCATCGGCTTCCACCTCCTCCACGAATCGGAGCTTTCCTCGAAGATGGTGCCCAAGGCCTACCCCGGCGAGAAGGTCGGCGTCTTCTGCCAGCGCGACGGCAAGTCCCTCGTCGTCGAATACAGCGACCTGCCCGAGTCGCTCGTCGAGGAGACCGGGCCCGACGGAAAGCTCCGCTTCCGCTCCGGCAGCATCGCCATCCACCTCTTCAACCGCGACTTCATCGCCCGGCTCGGCGGAGGCGGGGACGAAAGCGCCCGCCTTCCCTTCCATCTCGCGCACAAAAAGGTTCCCTTCGTCGACGAGGCCGGCGTCCGCCACGAACCCACCGAACCGAACGGCTACAAATTCGAGATGTTCGTCTTCGACGCACTCCCCTTCGCGAAGAACCCCATCATCGTCGAAACGGAGCGGGCCGAGGACTTCTCCCCCGTGAAGAACGCCGAGGGAGTCGATTCGCCGCGCACCTGCCGCGACGACCAGCTCCGCCAGTTCGCCCGCTGGGCGCAGGCCGCCGGGATCCCGCTGGAGACCGACGAGACCGGCCTGCCGCCCTTCGCCTTCGAGGTCTCGCCTCTCTTCGCCGACACCGAGGCGCGATTCCGCAAGGCCTGGGAGGCACTCCCGCACAAACCCGTGTTGACCGAAGGGCTGGTCCTGGTGTAGTTCGGTGGATTTTCCCCAATCCATTCCGAACCCATTCCATGAGCGCTGAAGCCCGTCTCGCCGAACTCGGCATCGTCCTCCCCCCCGCCCCGAAGCCGGGCGGCGTCTACAAACCCCTCGTCCGCGTCGGCAACCTCGCCTGGCTCTCCGGCCACGGCCCCTGCCTCGACGGCGAAACCTACCAGACCGGCCGCGTCGGCGCCGAAGTCAACCTCGAGCAGGCCCAGGTCGCCGCGCGGAACACCGGACTCTCCCTCCTCGCCACGATGAAGCGCGAACTCGGCTCCCTCGACCGGGTCTCCCGCCTCATCAAGACCCTCGCCCTCGTCAACTGCACCGACGACTTCACCCAGCAGCCGCTGGTGGTGAACGGCTTCTCCGACCTCTTCGCCGAGGTCTTCGGACCCGACGCCGGGGTCGGTGCCCGCAGCGCCCTCGCCGCCAACACCCTGCCCGGCAACATCCCCGTGGAGATCGAGATCATCGTCGAGCTGAAGGACTGAGCCATGAATCCCATCGCGAATCTCGAAACCGTTCCCTCCCCCGCCCTGCTCTTCGACGCCGACGCGATCGAGCGGAATCTCCAGCTCATGCTGAAGACCGTCGGCGGCGACGCAACGAAGCTGCGTCCCCACATCAAGACCCACAAGTGCCGCGAGATCCTGGAGCGCCAGCTCGCCCTCGGCATCCGGCAGGTCAAGTGCGCCACCATCGCCGAGGCCGAGCTTTCCGCCCTGGCCGGCGTGCCCGACGTGCTCGTCTCCTACCCGCTCGTCGGACCGAACGCCGCGCGTTTCCTCCGTCTCATCGACGCCTACCCGGACACGACCTTCTCCGCCCTCGTCGATAGCGAGGCCGCCCTCGACGGCTTCGCCCGGAGCGGCCATGCCCCGGTGAACCTCTTCATCGACCTCGACTGCGGCATGCACCGCACCGGCGTCGCCCCCGGCAAGGCCGTCGCCCTCGCGAAAGCCCTCGTCGCCAGGCCCGAACTGCGTTTCGCCGGACTCCACGCCTACGACGGCCACATCCACGACGCGCCCATCGAGGCACGGCGCGAGCAGTTCGACGCGGCCATGGCCATCGTCGACGAAACCCGCGCCGCCATCGAGGCCGAGGTCGCCTCCGTGCCCCTCCTTGTCTCCGGCGGCTCGCCCACCTTCGGACTCCACGCCGCCCGCTGCGCCGTCGATCCGCGTCCGCGCCAATGCTCGCCCGGCACCACCGTGCTGTGGGATTGCGGCTATGGCCCGAGCTACGAGGACCTGCCCTTCGAGGCGGCGGCCTTCCTCCTGACCCGCGTCGTCAGCCATCCCGGCGAAGGCCAGATCTGCGTCGATCTCGGCCACAAGGCCGTCGCCGCGGAGAATCCCATCCACCGGCGAGTCCACTTCCCCGCCCTGCCCGACGCCGAGTTCGTCTCGCAGAGCGAGGAGCATCTCGTCCTCAGCGTCGCCGATCCCGCCGCCACGCCCGTGGGAACGGAACTGCTGGGCATCCCCAAGCACGTCTGCCCCACCGTCGCCCTGCATCAGGAGGCGCTGATCGTACGAGGCGGATCGGTCACGGACGAGGCTTGGAAGATCGCGGCGCGGGACCGGCGGATCGGGATTTGAGGGGGGGCCCTGGCAGAAAGCCATTCCGTCGCCTCCCTAAAACTCCGCGATGAACCATGGCCAGATTTCCAGCCAGAGTCCATGTGATCCTCGCCCGGAAGGCGGACTACGGAATCATCATTCGCCGAGGCCCGTCGAGATCAACTTGCACCATCGGCTGGGATCGGAAGAAGGATCGATTCCAGATCGGCCAGTGGCTTCGTGGAAGGATCTACGAGCGGCGGTGCGACCTGTCGCCGGACGGCAAGCATTTGATCTACTTCGCCATGAACGGCCGATGGTCGAGCAAGGTGAAGGGCTCCTGGACAGCCATCTCCCGGACTCCCTACCTCAAGGCCATCGGGCTTTGGGCGAACGGTAGCTGCTGGGGCGGAGGCGGCTTGTTCATGAGCGATTCGACCTACTGGCTGAACTCCTACATGTTCGGTCACGACGAGCAGAAGCGGCCCCCGAACCTACGGGAGCACAAGGAGTTTCCCTTCCACGAAAGCTACGGCGGAGAATGTCTCAGCGTGTACTACATCCGATTGCAGCGGGATGGCTGGACTCTGCTGCGGCATGGGGAGGAGAACAGGACTCATGGCTACTCGGTGTTCGAGAAAGGGCTGCCGAAAGGATGGACGCTGGAGAAAACGGCCCACTCCACCCTTGACCATTCCATTGGCAAGGGCTGCTACTACGATACCCATCGCTTGATCCACAAGGAGCGTGGCATCGCACAGGACTTCCCCGGCTGGGAGTGGGCCGATTGGGACCGAACCCGGCTCGTGTGGGTCGAGCAGGGCGTTCTCCACAAGTCCCGGCTTACGTCCAAGGGAATCGGCTTTGCCAGACCGCTCCACGATTTCAATCCCATGGAATTTGAGCCGATCGCCGCGCCTTACTGAACCATCAGGCAGGAGCAGACACCGGTGACGACCGCGAAGATCACGGTTGGATCCGATGGACGACAGGCGGCTGGACGAGACATCACCGTTCGGATTTCGGTTTGCGCATCCCGTCAATAGGGCAAAAAAAGGGTGGACAGCCCATTGCTGCCTCTCTTAGTTGCCTCTACGGACGTCTCCTTCTCCGGGAGCCGACCGTCCTCCAAAACCCTCCCCCCTTATTTGGAATGAAGTCCCCTGCTCCCCTCGGGAGCGGTCGTATCGTCGCGTCCCTGCGCCGTTCGCACCGCTTTCAAGCCGTCGTCCTTCTCCTCCTGGCACCCGGACTGCTCGTCTGGGACTCCCCTCTCCAGGCCAATCCCCACGGGGGGCGAGTCGTCCACGGCGACGTCAGCATCGGCGCGGGACACGGAGGCAACCTGCAGATCCGGCAGAACAGCCGCAACGCCATCATCCACTGGGAGAGCTTCTCCATCGCCTCGGGCGAGACCACCCAGTTCCGGCAGAGCGGCCCCAACGCCGCCGTCCTCAACCGCGTCACCGGGGGCGATCCCTCCGCCATCCACGGCGCCCTCAAGGCCAACGGCAACGTCTTCGTCATCAACCCGAACGGCATCCTCGTGGGCGCCGGAGGCACCATCGACGTGCATGGACTGGTCCTCTCCACCCTCGACGTCGAGGACGGCGAGTTTCTCGCCCGCTCCGACATGGTCTTCAAGGGCTCCGCGACCAGTGGCGGTGTCACCAATCTCGGACGCATCAATGCCATCGGCGGCGACGTCTTCCTCATCGGACGCACCGTGGCCAACTCGGGCACGGTCCGCTCCGAGGGCGGACGGGCCGGCCTGGCCGCCGGCGAGGAGGTGCTGCTGAAGGCCGACGACGGCACGGGCGGCGAACGCCTCTTCGTGCGAGCCACCGGCGCGGGCGCGGGCGGCACCGGCGTCCTCAACGACGGCACCATCGAGGGCGCGGCCGTGGAGCTCAAGGCCCACGGAAACCTCTACGCACTGGCCATCAACAACAAGGGATCGGTCCGCGCGACGGGGACGGCGACCTCGGGCGGACGCGTCTACCTGCGCGGGGCCGGAGGCACGGTGGACAGCACCGGCACGATCCGGGCGAGCTCCTCCGGAACCGGCAGCGCAGGGCGGGCCCTCATCGAGGCGGCCTACGCGAAGGTCGACGGGATGATCCGGACCGAGGGCGGCGATGTCAGGATCTCCACCACGGAGTCCGTGGAGTTGAGTGGTCGCCTCGACGTCTCAAACGCGGTGGGACGCGGCGGCCATATCGTGGTCGAGGGAACGGAGATTTCGCTGGGAAGCGCCGCCTCGGTCGATGCGTCGGGCGGGGCCGGAGGCGGCAGCGTCCGGGTCGGCGGCGGTTTCCAGGGCCGCGATGCGGAAGTGAGGAACGCTGAGCGCCTCGTAGTGTCGGACGGGGCCACGCTGCGGGCCGACTCGACCGGCGACGGCGATGCCGGAACGGTGATCCTCTGGTCGGACGGCCGGACCGATTTTGCGGGAACCGTCAGCGCCGGAGCCGCGGGAGCCGGCAACGGGGGCTTCGTGGAAGTGTCAGGCAAAAACGAGCTGCTCTTCGAGGGCATGGTCTCGACCCTGTCGGCGGGCGGAGGGCGCGCGGGAACGCTGCTGCTGGATCCGACGGATTTCCAGATCGTGGGCGGAACCGCCGGCGTCAACCAGATCAACAACACCACCCTCTCCACGCAGTTGGCGGGCGGCAATGTCGTGATCTCCACCTCGGATGCGTCCGCCTCCGATCCGGGCACCATCACCGTCGAGACCAATGCCGGGGTGAGCTGGAACGCCGACACCAGGCTGACGCTGCTGGCCCATCAGGATATCGACATCTACTCCAGCATCCAGAACAATGGAGGCGGAGGAATCCTGCTGGTCGCGGGATGGGACGGCACCACCCACGATCCCGGTGCCACGATCGGGTCGGGATCGTTCCTGCCGGGCGATTTTCCCTTTGCCAGCTACGGAGCCAGAAACGGCACGGTCACCCTTTCCGGAAGCAATGCCGGGGTCTCGGTGGGATCGAGGGCGGGCTTCACCCACGTTTCGGCCTACGGGCTCGAGCTTCTGGGCGCCGCCTCCGGTGGAGGCCGCTATGCGCAGCTGGGCTTCGCCCCCACGGCGGCGGGCGCGGTGACCGGCAGCATTTCCGCGAATCTCAAGGAGGGCGGACTGACACTGACCGCCGGCGGTGTCGACGGCGCCTTCGCCCAGGTCGGGCACGGCGGGAGCTACGCGGTGGACACCACCGTCGGCGGGACGATCGACATTTCCTTCGCCGCCGATTTCGAAGGGGATGTGAAACTCACGGCCAGTGCGACCACGACCCACGCCTACGCCCAGATCGGGCACGGCGGAAACGACTGGGACGGCAGCAAGAGCGGCGCGATCACGATCAACCGGGCGAAGGACATTCTTCTGGCCGGCGGCGGTGGCGGCAGCACGGGGAACAGCTACGCGCAGATCGGCCACGGGGGAACCGGCATCAACAGTGCGTGGGGTTCCGGCACCGCGGGCGGCAGCATTTCGCTGACCAACACGCGGGGCAAAGTCTCCCTGACGGCGGGCGGAGGCGCCAATGGCTACGCCCAGGTGGGGCATGGCGGCATCATCATGTCGGGCGGGCATTCGTCCGGCGATATCGAGGTTCACGCCGGGACCGGGGGAATCCTCATCCAAGGGGGCGGCGGGACCCGCGCCACCGCCCAGATCGGACACGGCAGCTACAACGGCGACGGCAACTCGATTTCGGGGAATGTGACGGTGCTGGCCAAGGGCACGGCGGCCACGGACGGAATCGTGATGAGAGGCGGGGCCGGCACCAGAACCGCCGCCATGATCGGGGGAGGCGGCCACATCATCAACAATGCCACGATCACCGGAAATACGACGGTGGAGGTGCAGAACGGAGGGCTGTCGATGACCGGTGGCAGTGGCAGCTCTTCCTTCGTCGCGATCGGTCACGGCACGGATGCCGACTACACGGACAACACGGCCGCCATCGCCATGAGCGGAACGGTCGGCGTGACGGTGCGCGGAGGGGATCTGGCCCTGAAGGGTGGGACGAACACGGGGACCAACGCCCAGATCGGGCATGGCGGATACGCCATCAACGGCAACCGCAGCGACGACATCACCGTGACCGTGGCGGGCGGCGTCTCGGTCGCCAGCGGCGGCGGCCAGTATGCCTACGCCCAGATCGGGCACGGCGGATACGACGTCGACGGCAACCTCAGCGGCAAGATCGCGGTGACCGCCCAAGGCGGAGCGGCGAAGGTGGACGCGACGGGAGGCGGAGCGGACAGCTACGCGCAGATCGGCCACGGCGGGAGCCTTTCCAACGGGAACAAGGGAGCCGCGGGAGACATCGTTTCGGTGACCGCCGCCGGGAACGTGGAGGTGTTCTCCGGCTCGCGCGACCGCACCTACGCCATGATCGGCAACGGGGGCTACGAGGCCGACGCGGTGGACACGACGAACGGCGGAAGCGTGGCCGACGTCACGGTGAGGGCGGGGACGGGCGGAACGGGTTCGGTCCTGCTCCGCGGGAGCAGCCTCAGCGGAGCGACCTCCAGTCACAGCTTCGCCTTCGTCCAGATCGGAAACGGCGGTTTGCGGAGCAACGGGCGCCACAGCGGAGCCATTCAGGTCGATGCGGCGGGCGACATCGTCCTCCATATCGGCAAGGACTCGTGGAACTACGCCCAGATCGGGCATGGCGGATACCAGGCGGACGCCCCGGCGGCGGGCCTCGGGCATTCCGGCGACATCACGCTCACGACCGACAACGGATCGGTGAGGATCATGGGATCGTCCTTCGACACCGGCACCTACCACAACACTCCCGCCTATGCCCAGGTCGGGCACGGCGGACACGAGTCGGACGGGAACCACCAAGGGAACATCGCGGTGACGGCCGGCGACCAGATCCGCATCGACGGCGGCACGCCCGACAACGCCTACAAGCAGATCGGCCACGGGGGCATCGGCGCAAAGGGGAACTTCAGCGGCTCGATCGCCGCGACGGCCGTGAACCACATCGATGTGCTGGCGGGTACCAACGACGCCACCTACGCGCAGATCGGCCACGGCGGACTCGACGCCGACGGCAACCACACGGCGGATTTCATCCAGGTGACGTCGACGAACGGGGCCATCCGCGTGATCGCGGGCTGGGCGGGGCAATACATCGCCTCCGCCCCGGGGGCCGCGGGCGACAAGAGCAACGCCTACGCCCAGATCGGCCTGGGCGGCGGGCGGACGAGCGGAACGATGAGCGCCCCCATCTTCGTCTCGGCGGCCGGAGGCATCGAGCTGGAGGCCGGTGGCTCCGACTACAACTACGCCCAGATCGGGAACGGCGGCTACCTGGCGGGCGGCGACAAGAGCGGCGCGATCGAAGTCGTCTCCACCGGAGGATCGGTGAGCGTCAAGGGCGCCGCCCGCAAGGACGACACCTATGCGATGATCGGCCACGGAGGAGTCGGGGTTCACGGGACGCTTCGGGACGACATCACGGTTTCGGCGGCGAATGGAGTCGCGGTGCTTGGCGGCAGCCGGGAGGCGGTGGGCTCGTTCGCGCAGATCGGGCACGGCGGGCTGGATTCCGACGGAAACAAGAGCGGCGCGGTCGAGGTCGATTCCGACAGCGACGGCAATGGCACGGGCGGCCTGACGATCGCCGGAGGTTCGGCGGACCGCGCCTACGCCCTGATCGGCCACGGTGGCATCGGATCGGATGGCTTCATCGACGGCCGGATCGGTGTGAACGTGGGCGGTGACTTGACGATCAGGGGCGGCAGCGGAGCGACGGCCGGGCAGGAGGGGAATTTCAACTTCGCCCAGATCGGCCATTCGCTCGCAGGCGCGGTGGGAGGTTTCGGAGGATTCACGGAAAGCGGCGGACGGGTCGTGGTGGAGGGGGAGATGTTCCATTCCGCGACCGGCTGGGTGGCGCTGCCGGAAGGGACCGTGTCGACGCACCAGACGAACGGCACTCCCTACCAGTTCGCCAACGTGCGGGGCTGGGGCTATGTCCAGGCCCCCGACAGCAGCGGCATCGTCACGGGCACGGGCGCTTCCGCCTCCGCCGTCGATTACCGATTCACCGTCACCCAGAGCGGAACCTACCGCCTGATTCCCCGCAAGAACGGCTACGACGAGGCCAGCGATTCCGCGTTTTTCAGCATCGTCGAGCTCAAGGATGGCGCCGGGGGCAACGCCGACTGGTACGAGTTCACCTCGGGAGGCTCCTTCGGCGGTTCGGACGGCAATTTCCGCTGGGACAATTCCGGGGGCGGCTTCGAGGAAACCGGCGCAGGCGACTCGAACGGTCCCCCGCTCTGGAACCTGACGGCCGGGCAGACCTACACGATGCGGGTCACGGCCCGGGAGGACGGGGTGGCGGTCGATGCCTGGATGCTGCAGCTCGACGGCATGGCGGCTCCGACGGGCCTCGGCCCAGGAGTGACCTTCACCCACGCCAGCGGGGTGAGCGGCGCCTCCGACATCGACGTGACCGTGGGTGGAAACATCTCGCTCACCGGTGGAGCGAACAGCGACTCCCACGCGGCCATCGGGCACGGGGGATCGTCGTTCGCGGGGGTGAACTCCAACCTGCAATACGGCTCCGCCTCGGACGGGGCGGACATCTCGGTGGTTTCGAGGGGTGGCAACATCCTGCTGGACGGCAATGCCACGGCGCCGGACCTGGCGGGCGCGGCACGCCGCTATGCCGTGATCGGACACCACGGGGTGGACGCGGGCTTCGATGCCTACGGCGACGTCGCGGTCCACGCGCAGGCAGGGACGGTGACGCTGCGGGGAGGCAATGCCGCGGACAGCTTCGCGGCGGTCGGCCACTCGGGCGGCGGGAACTTCCTCGATGGCATCTCGACCCGGCAGGGAGAGATCTGCGTGGTCGGAACCAACGGCATCGGCCTCGGCCTGTCGGGCACGGGTGCGCGCAGCTACGCGCAGATCGGCCACGGCGGGCACGGAGTGGCTGGAAACTTCGGCGGAGACATCGCCGCCGTGGCTCCCAACGGAGCGGTGGCGCTCGCCGGCGGGGCCGGAACGGGCCAGTATGCCCAGATCGGCCACGGCGGGATCGGTGCCGACGGCGATCTGGCCGGGGACATCCGCGTGGTCGCGGGTGGCGGCGCTCTCTCGCTCGCGGGCGGTTCCCATGCCTCCGCCTACGCCATGACCGGCCACGGCGACGGCGCGGGAACGTCGGACGGAACCCGCCAGGGGGGAATCCATCTCTTTGCCAGCGGCCAGATCTCGGCGACGGACGGCGGCAGCGAGGCCCATCTTTTCCACCAAAGCGGCGGCGACCTGTCGGCCGCCGACTACCTCGGTGGCGACGGCCTGCAAGCGGTCGGAAACGGAGGACTCGCGGTGAGCGACGCCGCGCTTCGCGGGGTGAACACCATGGTCGCGGGCAACTGGAGCCAAGGCCCCATTTCCCTGGCCTTCTCCAACGACATCGACCTGGTGGTCAGGGGCGGCAGCCATGCCGTGACGACCTCCGACGAATTCTACCTGATGACGGGCGGCAGCATCGCGATGGAGGCGGGCTACCAGAACGCCGGCAACGGAGGCGTGTTTCTCGTGGCCGGCTGGAACGGCAGCGGGGCCACCTTCAACGGATCGGTGAGCTACGCCGGAGGCGATTTCTGCGAGCCGCAGATCTCGGTGGGAGACGCCACCTTCGACTTCAACGCCTGTGGGAATTTCGGCCACAACAACGGCACGGTCACGATCGGGAACGCCAGCCAGAGCACCGGCGTGGCCGTAGGCAGCCGGGCGGGACAAAATGTGGTGGCCGCCCATGGATTGACCTTGCAGGGGTCGAACACGACCTTGGACTCCTTCAGCCAACTCGGGTTCCGCACCAATGGATCGGGACAGGCCACCGGGGCCATCGATGTGCGGTTGAAACAGGGCGGCCTGCGCCTGACCGGTGGCAATGCCGTCGTGATGGGGGATCACGACAACAATGCGTCGACGCCGCTGATGCCGGTGCAAGGAGGGAGCTACGCCCAGATCGGCCACGGAGGAACTGGGGCTGCGGCCAACGGGGTGAACGCCGCGATCTCCATCTCCTTCTGCGAAGCGGGCGGAGTGCTGCTCGATGGAGGCGAGGGGCTTGGCGCCTACGCCCAGGTCGGCCATGGCGGCTACAATCTGGACCATACCAACACAGGAAACATCACGATTTCGAACGCCTTGAATGCCGATCTGAACGCGGGGCGCGGTCGCCACGCCGACGCCAGGGTCGGCCACGGCGGCTACGACGCCGACGGCAGCCACAACGGCAGGATCGAGATCACGGCAGCGAACTTCATCGATGTGGACGGCGGCTGGGGTCTGCAATCGGTCGGACAGATCGGCCACGGCGGCTTCAGCGACTCCTCGGGCAACAACACCGGCGACATCGTGCTGACGACCACCGCCGCATCGGGCGGCATCCGGGTGAGAGCGGGCAGTTCCACCGTGGGCAGCCACACCGCGTCCTATGGTCAGATCGGCCATGGGGGCTACCAGTCGGGGGGAACCCTGTCGGGCGACATCGTTCTGGATTCCGCCGGAGAGATCGCCGTGTCGGGCGGCGACCGGGACCTCAACTACAAGCTCATCGGTCACGGTGGATACGGCTCCACCTCTCCGGCGAACGGCGCGATCCACCTGAAGGCGGCGGGCAACATCGATGTCCTGGGCGGGACCAACGACTACGCTTTCGCCCAGATCGGGCATGGAGGCTCCAATTCGTCCAGCAACAAGAACGCCGCCTCCGTCGGCGGCTCCGGCGTGGCGGACGGCATCCATGTGACGTCCACGGGCGGCACCATCCGGGTGCATGGCGGAGACCAGGGAGGCAGGGCCGACGACGGTCGCTTCGCCTACGCGCAGATCGGGATGGGCGGCACATTCTCCGGCGGCCCCTTCAACGGAGCGATCCACGTATCCGCCGCGACGGGAGTGGACGTCTCCGGAGGCGGCAGGGATCACAACTACGCCCGCATCGGCCACGGCGGCGACCGGACGAGCTCAGCCGGGACCAACACCCGGATCGGGAACATCACAGTCTCGACCACGGCGGGGAACGTGAGGCTGGCCGGAGGCACCCGCAAGGAGTTCAACTCCGCGAGCATCGGGCACGGAGGCTACAATCTGGGCGGCTCCAGCACTGGCTCCATCCGCGTCAGCGCCGATGCCGGAAAGGTGATCCTGACCGCCGGAGGCGGAGACGATGCCGTCCAAACCCTTCCCACGACGGGCGATCACAGCTACAGCAGCGCCCAGATCGGGCATGGCGTGGCCAACGTGGTCTCGGGCGATCTGACCGGAGACATCTGCGTGGTCGGATATGCCGGGGTGGAGATGTCGGCGCTTCCGACGACTGCCGGCGAGGGCGAAAGGGCCCAGACCCAGATCGGCCACGGCGGCTACAACGCCCGGGGCAACTTCTCCGGTGCGATCAGCGTGGTGGCGCCGGACGGTTCGGTCACCCTGTCCGGAGGGCAGAACGGCAGCGAGGGGCAATACTCGCAGATCGGCCACGGCGGACTCCTCGCCGACGGCGAGCTGCGCGGGGACATCACCGTGGTCGCTGGGAACGGCGACACCCGGCTGACCGGAGGGAATGGTGCCCAGAACTACGCGATGATCGGCCACGGCGACGGTGCGAAGACCTCGTCGGGACAGCGCCAGGGCGGCGTCCACCTCTTCTCCAGCGGACAGCTGATCGGCACGAACGGCAGCGGAGCCAACAGCAACGTCTGGATCTTCCACCAGAACAGCAACGGCCTGCTGGCGGCGGACTATCTGGGCGGCGACGGCTACCAGAAGATCGCCATCGGAGGCATGTCGATGGAGGCCTCGGCCCTGGTGCACGAATCGACCATGATCAGCGGCAACCTCGGGTCCGGGCTCATCCAGATCGTGGACAATAGCGACACCGACTACGTCATCGACGCTTCGAACATCGGGATCGGCGAAATCAACACGTCCGCCGACTTCTACATCGTCACCGGCGGCAACATCACCATGCTGACCTCCTACCAGAATGCCGGGACGGGAGACGTCATCCTCGTGGCCGGATGGGACAAGACCAGCGGGACGGTCGGAGCCCCCTACGTCGCCTACGGCGATTCCGGCTTCTGCCATCCGATCCTCTCGGCGGGCGACTTCACCATGGACTTCAACAATTGCGAGGCCTTCGGCAACGATGGCCGCACCATCACGATCGGCAGCTCGTCGCAGACGGAACGCGTCGTGGTGGGCAGCCGGGGCGGCTCCAATATCTTCGCCGCCCACGGGATCGTGATGGAGGCGGGGAACAGCCATGGCGCGTTCAGCCAGCTGGGATTCCGCCCGACCGCGGCCGCTCCCGGCGCCACCGGCGACATCGCGCTGCATGTGAAGGAAGGCGGCGTGCGGATGACGGCCGGTACGGGCGTGAACGATTCCTTCGTCCAGATCGGTCACGGAGGCACGGGCGCAGCCAATTCCACAATCAGTGGAGACATCTCCATCGATTTCTGCGCTCCTGGCGATGTCGTGCTCACCGCCGGAGGCGGCGGGGCGGGACGCGGAAACTACGCCCAGATCGGCCACGGCGGGAACAACTGGGATGCGATCAAGTCCGGGGCGATCTCCATCGACGGAGCGAACGACGTGTCCCTCTTCGGCGGCCGCCAGGACGGATACGCCCAGATCGGCCACGGAGGCGCCAAGGACAGCAGCGGCTCCTACGGAAGCGGGGCGGCGACGGGCGACATCTCCGTGGTCAACACGGCGGGCAAAGTGACCCTGCTGGCAGGCGATGGCGGCGAGAACGGGTACGCGCAGATCGGCCACGGAGGCGTCGCGATGGCCGGGAGCGCCTCCGGCGAAATCGAGGTTCACTCCGGCACCGGAGGCATCCTCGTCCAGGGCGGTGCCGGGAACCGCGCCACGGCCCAGATCGGGAACGGCGGCTACAACAGCGACAACCCGATCTCGGGGGCGGTGACCGTATTGGCCAAGGGCACCGGCGTGGCCGACGGCATCGTGATGCAGGGAGGTTCCGGCATCAGCTCCGCCGCCATGATCGGAGGCGGGCATTATCTGGTCAACAACACCACGATCACCGGTAGCACCACGGTGGAGGTGCGGAACGGAGGACTCTCGATGGCAGGCGGCAGCGGACAGTATGCCTACGTCACGATCGGCCACGGCAACCGGGCGGACGCCACCAACATGGGTGCGAGCCATATGAGCGGATCGGTGAACGTGACTGTGTTGGGAGGGGATCTGACGCTGAAAGGTGGCTCGAATCAGATGACCAGTGCCCAGATCGGACATGGAGGCAACGCCATCGCCGGCAACCGCAGCGGCGACATCGCCGTCGAGGTGGCGGGCGGCATCTCGGTCGCCAGCGGTACCGGCTCCCACGCCTACGCGCAGATCGGGCATGGTGGATACGGCTCCAATGGTTCCCTGCTTGGCGCCATCGAGGTGACCGCCAACGGCGGCCCGGTCGAGGTGGACGCCTCGGGAGGGGGACAGGATGCCTACGGGCAGATCGGTCATGGCGGCAGCCAATCGCGGGGCAACTTCGAGGGCGACATCGCTCTGACGAACGCGGGCGACGTCCTTCTCGAAGCCGGACAGGCCGGACGCACCTATGCCCTGGTCGGCCATGGGGGCGCCAAGGCCAGCGCCTACCTGTCGGGGGACATCGACGTGCGCTCGACCGGCAGCGTCTCGCTCAAGGGAGGGGACGGAGCCGCGGGCGGCAGCGACATCCTCGCCTTCGCCCAGATCGGACACTCCCTCCAGGGAGGCTCCTCAGGATACGGCGACTTCATCGCGATCGACGGGCGCTTCGTGATCGAAGCCGAGCACTATGCCTCCAACCCCGGCGGGCGCTGGGTCCTCACCGGCGAAGGCTCCGCCCACGCCGGCTCTCCTTTCGTCAATTCCCGGGGCGGCGAGTATCTCCTCTTCCCCGATCCCGTCGGTGGCCAATCGTGGAACAGCACGGGACACATGGTCACCTATGAAATCCGGGTGGACGCCGCCCAGGTGGGGCAGCAGTACCTGATCCTGCCGCGCTGGACCGGTTTCGACGGCAACAGCGACTCCATCTACATCACGGTGGTGGACAGCAACGGCAATGTCGTGGCCCTCGATGCTCCCACCGGCGCCCAGTTCGCCTCATGGACGGATGGAGGCGCCAACATGGACTTCGACAATCCGGGATGGTCGCCCACGGGCTATCCGGGCGCGGGCACTCCGGGGACCGCCGCCGACCGCGGACCGGTGGGCATCACCTTCAACAGCGCCGGCGTCTATACCCTGCGGGTGAACGCCCGCGAGGACGGAGCCGCCCTGGATGCCCTCATGCTCCAGGAGGCGGGCCTGGGAACGCCTACGCGATCCGACTATGCGGAGACCTTCGAATTCCGCTCCGGAATCGAGGGAACCGTCACCGTGGTCGCCGGGCAGGACATCGACCTTCAGGCGGGTGCCGGAGCCGGTTCGTATGCATCCATCGGGCATCGCGGCAACGATCTCGATTTCGACGCTTCCGGAGACGTCCACGTCGAGGGTCGGAACATCGCTCTCGCAGGCGGAGCCGCGGACGGCAGCTCGGCCCAGATCGGGCATGGCGGCAAGGCCAATGCCACCGGAACCATCGGCGGAACGGTCCACGTCAGGGCCCACGGCGACCTCTCCCTGCGCGGGGGCGGATCCGCCAACCAGAGCAATGCCCTCATCGGCCACGGAGACCTCGGCATGGCGGGAACCCGCTCGGGCGATGTCCGGATCCGCGCCGCCGGCTCGACCCTGCTGGCCGATGGCAGCGGGTCCAGCGCCATTCTGGGACATGCCGGGACCGGGAGCACGACCGGCAGCACCGATTTCGCATTCGTCACCGGGACGCTCGACAACACCGCCGCGACCTCCTACGGATTGGGGGACACCATCGCCAGGATGCTGCCGAACGGCTCCATCGCCATCGGAGTCCAGCAAGGCGACCTGATCATCGACGGTGCCGATGCCTCCGCCGACACATCCAAGGATATCGACCTCTACGCAGGGGGCGATGTGAGGCTCCGATCCAGCATCCAGAACGCCGGGAACGGCTCGGCCAACCTCGTCGCAGGGTGGGATGGGACGACCGGTCTGACCGAGAGCTACCCGGCAGGAGGCGGCGATCCCGTGATTCTGGATCTGAGGCTGGAAATCGCCGACCTCCTCGCCGACAGCGCCTCGTGGGGCAACAACGGCGGCAAGGCCACCGTCGGCGACGGCAGCCAGAGCTCCGGGATCGCCTTCGGCGCCGCCGGAGGAGCCACCACCGTGCTCGGCCATTCCGTCGAGGTCCTCGGCAGCGACACGACGGCGAACGGCCACGCCCAGATCGGCACGGTCCCCTCCCCTGGCGTCTCCCCGACTGGAGCGATCACGGTGCTCGCCCGCGAGGGCGGCGTGTCCGTCGAGGGCGGCGACCAGACCGGAGCCCATGCCCAGATCGGCCACCGCGGCATCGGGTCCACCGTGTCCGCTCTCTCCGGCGACATCCGCGTCGAATCGCTGGGCGGACTGAGCCTCGAAGGCGGTGGCAACCTCCTCTCCTACGCCCAGATCGGGCATGGCGGGAACAGCGCCACCATCGGCACCATCGGCGGGAATATCGCCGTGTCCGTGCTGGAGGACATCGTGATGGAGGGCGGGCCCATCGGAGGGGCCTACGTGCAGATCGGGCACGGCGGTCTCTTCACCCACGGGAACTTCGGCGGCGATGTGGCGGTGGAAGCCGGAGGCAGCCTCTCCGCGCAATCGCCGGGAGCGGCCAACGCCGCCTACGCCAAGATCGGGCATGGCGACGACGCCCGCGGGGCATTCTCCTCCCTCGGTGGAACCGGCACACGCGACGGCGACCTCTCCGTGGCCGCGGGAACGGACCTCACCATGGCGGGTGCCCTCATCGGCCACGTCAACGCGGAGAGCCCCGCTACCGCCATCGGCGGCCGGACATGGATCGGCGTCGCCCGCAGCCAGCCCGACGATCCCGACGCCGGTACGCTCGCCGCCGACGCGGCCAGCGAGTTCAGCGGAGCGGAGGAGGTGAGGCTCTACCTGCCCAGACGTGCCAGCAACCAAGTCGCCGCCGGCGCGAAGATCAACGGGCAGACCTACGACGGAGGAGTGGCCGACCCCTGGCCGGTGCAGCGCCCCGACGAATACACCAACTACCTGCAGACCGACTCCGGAACCACCCAGCCGGGCGAGCACGACAACGCCATGGGCAGCGGCCCCGCCCTGCCTGCGGGAGGCTACGCCTTCCACTACGACCTCGTCGTCCTCGGCGGAAGCTTCCCCGTCGACCCGAACCTCCCTGTGGATCCCGGCAACCCGACTCATCCGGAGATTCCCCAGCCCCCGACGCTTCCCACCCCTCCCCCGGTGGTGGGACCGGACTACCTGGGCTTCTTCCTCGACGACCGGGCCTACGATGACTGGCTGCGCTCGCTGGAACGCCTCTACAGCGGTCCCGGCTCGGGACGTATCCTCTACGAAGGCTACCCCCAATACGGTCCCTACGGAGAAAGCATCTACAATCACCGGTAATGACGCGGCCCGGCAGAGACGCCTCGCCCGCTCCGCCTTCTTGAGAGACTCGTAACCAACGAGCCATCTCGAGGCAGCAATTCCCCCTTCAGGTGCGCCTAGATTTCAGCGCAAGCCGCTCATTCTCCCAATAGGCCCCCGGCTATGCCGGGGAGACGATCAAGGTTCGGCCGATCCAGCAGCCCCCATCCATCGGAGGCGATGAGTGGACTTGCCGCGAGGCAAGGTAGGGCCGTGCGGCCCGCGCGGCCAATCGGACGTCCAAACGACACTCTTTCCCCGAGCAGGCCACTCGGGGCTGCCTGCGGGCTCCGAAACAGTCCGCGGAGTCGCTTGAAGAACGAAGCCGCAGGCCGCTTCGAGCGGCTCCAATCCCCAAACCTCTGGTTCTGCCGGAGGTATCTGATTTCCAGCCTCTCAACCCTCAACTCAAAGTCAATTCCCTCCCCCGTCGAACGACGGAGGCGCGGGGATGCCAGTCGCACCGGCAGATGCCGGAGGCACCGGAGCGGCGGAATCGGCCGGAACGGGACCGGCCTCCGGAGCGGAAAGGGTTGGCTGGGGAACGGAAGAGGGTTGGGTCTCCTGCCTCTTGCCGCCGAAGAGACGACCGAGGAAGGACGGCTTCTCCGACGCCGGAGCCCCCTGCGTCGCGGCGGCCAGCGCGGCGGGATCGACAGGGGCCGGTGTCTGGGGCGGGGCGGCGGCGACCGATGACGGCTCGGGATAGGCGGCCGTCGGCGGGACGGATTCCATCGTGCCGGGATCGGGACCGGGATCGGAAATGGCCGGGGCCTTCTCCTTCGACTTGAAGAGGCCGAAGAGCCCCCGCTTCTCCGGTGCGGGAGCCGAAGGAGCCGCGACCGGAGCGGAGAGCGATTCCCGCCCCCTCCCCGAACGGGCCGGAGCGGCTTCGAACTCGGGCACGTAGGCGTCGCGGCGAACCGGTGACGGCGCCGCGCTTTCCCCCGCAGGCGGGGCGGGCGGACGATGCACGGCGAGATACTGTTCGGCCGACGTGATCGGCGCCGGCTGCTGGACGTAGGACGACATCGCCCCCATCAGCGCCTTTTTCTGGCGTGCCGCCGCGGCGGCCTTCTCCAGCTCGGCCTCGTGCTGCGCCTTGCTCCAGGCCACGTTGCCATGAACGCCCCAGCCGTCCGGAGGCGGCGTCGTGGAGACCGCGCCATCCTGTCCATTGCCAAAGCGGGAGAAAAATGATAGGGCCAGAGTCAGCCAGAGAGTCGCTTTCATTCCATCCGTGTGTGTTCGGCGGCATTCTGGCCTGTTTTCAATTCGATTTCCAGCCCTCAGACCATGAATTTGATTTTCGACGTCCACCTCGACCTCAGCCTCAACGCCCTTGAATGGAACCGCGACATCACCCTTCCCATCGCCGAGATCCGGGCCTTGGAGGAGGGAAAGACGGACATGAAGGGACGCGCCCTCAACACCGTCAGCCTCGATGAGATGCGGAAAGGGGGCATCGGCCTCTGCGTCGCCACCCAGATCGGCGGCTGCATGAAGCCCCGCGGTCCCGTCGCCTGCTGGGAATCCCCCGCCCAGGCCTGGGGCATGACGCAGGGGCAACGGCACTACTACGAGGCCCTCTGCGATCTCGGCGAGATGGTGCAGATCCGCAATCTCGAGGAACTCGACGCCCATCTCGCCCTCTGGGCCGATCCGGTCGCGGCCGCCGCGGCCAAGGCACCGGTGGGCTACGTCCTCAGCCTCGAGGGGGCCGACTCCATCGTGACTCTCGACTATCTGGAAACGGCCTGGGAATACGGCCTGCGCGCCATCGGCCCGTCGCACTACGGGATCGGCCGCTATACCATGGGCCACGACCAGGTCGGCGGCCTGCGTCCCGGCGGCGCGGAGCTGATCAAGAAAATGGACGAGCTCGGGATCATCCTCGACGTCACCCACCTCAGCGACGACTGCTTCTTCGAGGCCCTCGACCTCTACCAGGGCACCGTCTGGGCGAGCCACTCGAACTGCCGCTCCCTCGTCGACGACCCCCGCCAGTTCAGCGACGAGCAGATCAAGCTGCTGATCGAGCGCGGCGCGGTCCTCGGCTCCGTCTACGACGCGTGGATGATGGTCCCCGGCTGGGTCCGCGGCACGACCACGCCCGAATCCGCCGGCGTGACGATCGCCCACATCGGCGACCACATCGACCACATCTGCCAGCTCGCCGGGAACGCGAAGCACGTCGGCATCGGGAGCGACCTCGACGGCGGCTTCGGCAAGGAGCAGAGCCCCCTCGACCTCGACACCATCGCCGACCTGCAGAGCCTCGAAGGCATCCTGAAGGGACGCGGCTACTCCGACGAGGACATCGCCGCGATCTTCCACGGGAACTTCCTGCGCCTCCTGCGCGAAGCGTGGGCTTGAGGAAGTGTTTCAGTGTTCAGCCGACGGCCAGCCAGGGCGGAGCGAACCGCCCCGGTGAGCGTTGCATTCCGGCGCAAGCCGCTCGCTCTGAACTCTCAACTCTCCTCTCTCAACTCACCGATATTCCCGCCGGTAGTAGAGCGGGGTCATGCCCATGTGCTTGCGGAACTGCCGCGAGAAGGCCGCCTGGTCGTAGAAGCCGAGGTCCGTCGCGATGTCGGCGATCGGCTTCTTCGTCCGTCGCAGCTCGTCGCAGGCGGCATGCACCCGCATCTTGATGAGATACTGCTGCGGCGGCGTCTTGAGGTGCTCCTTGAACTTCCGCTCGAACTGCCGCACCGAGAGCCCGCAGCGGCGGGCGAGGTCGGGAATGGCGACCTCGCGATGGAAGTTCGACCGGATGTGGGCCAGCGCCGGGGAGATGTCGGAGTCGGGCGGCAGCAGCTCGCGCTGCTTCTCGTAGTCCTGGATCGTGCCCATCACTCCGATGACCTCGCCCTCTCGGTTGCGGACCGGCAGCTTGTTCGTGAGGAACCACGCCGGGATCCCCTGGCGGCTCAGAAACAGCTCGACGATCTCGAGCATGGGCGCGCCGGTGCGGATGACGCGCAGGTCGTCCTCGCGGAACTTCTCCGCGAGGCTGCGTGGCAGCAGCTCGAAGTCGGTCACGCCCCAGAAATCCTCCTCCCTCGCGTAGCCGTAGAGCGCGAGGAGGGCGCGGTTCGCGGCGAGGAGACGCCCTTCCCGGTCCTTCGCGAAGAAGAGGACTCCCGGGAGATGGTCGAAGAGGAGATGGAAGGCCCGCTCCGGCGGAATCGCCGCGAGGAAAGCCTCTCTGAGTGCGCTGCCGTTCATCGCGGGGTGAAAGAAGTCCACGAAAGAACCGTATTCTACCCACGGGACCCGAAGAGGAAAGCCGGGAAAACCCCTTCCGCCAGCCCGCCGGGAAGACAGCCCGAAAGAACCCCTCGCCTCTTCTCGCATTCCCGCAAAACCGGCCTACGTTTCCCCCATGACCACCGACTACGATCCTGACAAGACCCTCGAAGCCTACGGCTACGGCAGGCCGGGAAGGAGCACCGGCAAGACCGTGGCCATCGTCCTGCTCTCGATCCTCCTCCTCGCCGCCGCCGGCGGAGCCGGATTCCTCGGCAAGCTCTGGAGCGAGGAGCAGTCGAAGACCCTCGATCTGGAACGGCAGGTGAAGACCTTCACCACCCTCGTCAGCGGACTGGAGAACAAGAACGCCGAGCTGTCCTCCCTCCTCGCCGACAAGCAGGCCGAGACCGAGCGGATCACGCAGGAGTGGACCGCCCAGGTCGAGACCCTGAAGAAGGAGCACGCCGAGCAGCTCCAGCGCACCTACGCGCAGATGAACGAGATCGTCTACGACAGCCGCTCCACCCTCGCCTACATCGGCGACATCGAGACGCGCCTGCGCGCCGGCCAGAAGATCGACCGGGACGAGGCGGCCAAGCTCGTCGGCGTGATCAACGGCCTCGCCTTCCTCCATCAGCAGTATGGCAAACCCCTCAACGAGTTCCGCGAGCTCGACCGCTACTTCAGCCGCCAGCTCGCCGCCATCCCCGCGGACCAGCCCGACCCGCGCGAGACCGCCCCGCTCGGCCGCCGCCTCTTCAAGAACAAGGAGTTCAAGGAGGAGCGCGACACCTTCGTCGCCAACCAGGGCCGCCGCTCCGCCCTCGTCGAGGCGCGGAACACCGTCTCCAACGCCTACGCCAACGCCCAGCGGCAGATGTCGAAGATCTCCCTCGACATCAACCAATACCTCGCCCAGCTCCAGCACATCGTGGATTCGAACGATGCCTCCGCCGCCGATGTCGACGAATTCTTCTCGAAGTCGAAGGAGATCCTCAAGATCCACGACAAGATCATGAATATCGAGCCGCCCAAAGTGGAGGCCGTGCGTCCGTGATCGCCGCTCCTCCTGCAATCTCCACTTGCGAAACCGCGGCTCGCGTCTGACCCGTTCGTCCGGCATCCGCCGGACCGGACATGGTCCCCTCCTCCGCCCAAGACAGCTCCTCTTGCCTTTCCGCAGATCGCGGAAAGAGGAAAGCTCCATCCATTCCCGCAGGCAGATTCCGCGAAGGGAGCGTCTCCGGACACGCCGCGATTCCTCTCCTGGCCCTCTTCGCGACCTTCCTCCCCGCCTGTCGCACTGCCTCCGCACCCGACGCGACGCTCCTCGCCGGCGTGAAGATCCCGCCCCACTGGGTCGTCGGCCCCTCCTGGACGCCGACCTATGCGCCCGACCGCGGCTGGATCGACGCCTTCGGCTCCGCCGGCCTCTCCGACTTCGTCGCCAAGGTCCTCTCGGAAAATCAGGACCTCAAGGCCGCCCGGGCCCGCCTCGAAGTGGCCGAGGCCAATGCCCGCATCGTCGGAGCCGATCTGTATCCCCAGCTCCAGGGTGGCTTCTCGGCCCAGCGTGACTTGCAGAACTTCATCGGCCTGCCCCTGCCCGGCGCACCGCCCGGCTCGATCCTCTCCTCGCGCAGCAACCGTTTCGGTCTCTCTCTGAACCTGAGCTGGGAGATCGACCTCTGGGGCCGCATCCGCGCGGCGAAGCGCGCCGCCCTCGCCGATTTCGAAGCCTCCGCCTTCGACCGCGCCACCGCCGAGCTGTCCCTCGCCGGACAGGCCGCGAAGACCTGGTTCGCCCTCGCCGAGGCCCACGACCAGACCGCCCTCGCCCGCTCCGCCATCGCCACCTTCGCCAAGACCGAAGCCACGATCCGCGAGCGCTTCGAAGGCGGCATCGACGGGAACGGCCAGAACATGGCCTCGCAACTGCTCCTCGCCGGCGGCGACGTGGCCACCGCGAAAGAGCAGCTCGCCGCAAGGCAGGAGATCGAGGGACGCATCGCCCGTCTCCTCGAGACCCTTGCCGGCGACTACCCCGCGGGGCGCGCCGGAAACGCGGCGAAGCTTCCCGAACGGCCCGGAAGAGTCCCCTCCGGGCTGCCCGCCACCCTGCTCGACCGACGCCCCGACCTCGCCGCCGCCGAGCGCCGCATCGCCGCCGCCGACCAGCGCCTCCTCGAGGCGAAGCGCGCCCTCCTCCCCGCGATCAGTCTCACCGGCAGCTTCGGCAGCGCCAGCGAAGACATCGGGGACCTGCTTTCGGGCGACTTCAGCATCTGGAGCGTCGCCGGAAACGTGGCCCAACCCATCCTCCAAGGCGGACGGCTCCGCGCCAACATCGACCGGCGCGGCGCCGAGACCGAGCTCGCCGCGGCCGAATTCGAAAAGGCCGCCCTCGTCGCCTTCGCCGAGGTCGAAAACGCCCTCGCCGCGGAGAAGCTCCTCGACCGGCGCGTCGACGCCCTCGCCGAAGCCTCCCGCCTCGCGCAGGAGGCCTACCGTCGCGCCCTCGAGGAATTCGGCCTCGGCACCGGCGACATCCTCACCGTCCTCGCCGCGCAGCAGCGCCTCTTCGCGAGCCGCTCGCAATGGCTCACGGTGCGGCGCGAGCGCCTCGACAACCGCGTCGATCTCCATCTCGCCCTCGGTGGCGATTTCCGGCCCGTCGTGGCACCGGAGGAGAAGGCGTCTCCCGCCCCCTGATCGGTCTCCTCCACGAGCCGGAAAGAGAGGCCGGTGGAGATTCCGTTGCCCGCAAGCGAAGACCGTCCCCCCAACGCACCTTCGAACGCGCCGGCACCTTTCCCTGCCCGACACTTGGCATTCCTTAAAGAATCTGCTTCATTCCGCCATGCCGTCCACGAGTCGTCTCGCCCTGTTCCTCCTCCTGCTGCTCTTCGCGGCAGCGCCGGCCATGGCGCAGCGGAACAGGGGCTCGAGCGTGGAGAAAGAGCCTCCCCCGCCCGATCCCGGAGAACAGCGCCGGATCGCTGAACTGAAGCAACTGCCGAACTTCGTCCTCATTCTCGCCGACGATCTCGGCTGGGACGATCTCTCGCCCTTCGGCCACGAGTCGATCATGACGCCGAACCTCCAGCGCCTCGCCGACGGCGGGATGCGGTTCGAGCGGGCCTTTCTCACCACCGCCTCGTGCAGCCCCACCCGGGCCAGCCTCCTCACCGGACGATACCCCCACCAGACCGACGCCGAGCAACTCCACTGGCCCGTGCCGAAGGAGCAGGTCACCTTCGTCGAAAAGCTGAAGGAGAAAGGCTACTGGACCGGCGCGGCGGGCAAATGGCACCTCGGCGACGCCCTCCGCGACCGCTTCGACAAGATCGTCGAGGCGGACGAGTCCGGCTTCCAGCTTCCCGCGGGCGAAACGGCGGAGAGCGGCGAGTTCGCCGAGACGGCCGAGGGAGACGCCCGGAGCGGCTGCGCCGACTGGGTGCCCCTGCTGAAGGAGCGGCCGGCCGACCGGCCATTCTTCCTCTGGCTCGCCTCGCTCGATCCGCACCGCCCCTACGAGACCGGCATCCTCGACGAAGGCGCCCGCCCCGAGGAGGTGCGCCTGCCCCCCTACCATCCCGACACGCCGGCGGTGCGGGCCGACTATCAGAACTACTACGACGAGATCACCCGGCTCGACCGGCACGTCGGGGCGGTCCTCGACGAGCTCGCCGCGCAAGGGCTGGAAGAGAAGACGATCGTCCTCTTTCTCAGCGACAACGGGCGCCCTTTCCCCCGCGACAAGACCACGCTCTACGACAGCGGCATCCGCACGCCCCTCATCGTCAAATGGCCCGGCACCATCGCTCCCGGCTCGGTCTGCGAGCGCCTCGTCAGCACCGTCGATCTCGCCAGGACCCTCCTCTCCATCGCGAGGATCGAAAAGCCCGGCATCACCTTCGAGGGCGTCGACCTCCACCCCCTCTTCGCCGATCCGTCCAAGCCGATCCGCGACTACGTCTTCGCCGAGAAGAACTGGCACGACTACGAGGACCGCGCCCGCGCCGTCCGCAACGAGCGCTACAAGTACATCCGCAACGACTATCCCGACCTGCCCCTGACCCCGCCCGCCGACGTCGTCCGCAGCCCCACCTACGTGGAGCTGCTCCGCCTTCTGGAAAAAGACGAACTCGACGAAGCCCGGAAAGTCCACTTCGTCGTCCCCCGCCCGGCCGAGGAGCTCTACGATCTGCGCCTCGATCCGCACGAACTGAAAAACCTCGCCGCGGACGAACGCTACGCCCCCCTCCTCCGCGCCATGCGCGCCGCCCTCGCCGACTGGGAGGCGAAGACCGACGACGTCAAGCCGGAGCGGCGCACGCCCGACGAGTTCGACCGCCTCACCGGCCTGCCCACTCCCGAGCGCGTGCGCCCCCGTCCCTCGAAAAGGGAGATGGCGGAAGCCGCGATGGTGGCGGAAAAGCCCTCCGCCACACCACCCGCCCCAGCCCCGGCCCCCTGATACGAGATGCTCCGTTCCCTCGCCCTCCTTCCCGCCCTCGTGGCGGTTTCCGCCGTCCGCGCCGACTTCGCCTGGACGGACGCGGAGGGCAAGCACCTCGACCTCCTCCACGACGACAAACCCATCGCCCGCTACGTCTACGAAGCCATCGACGAAAGCACGCCGGAGCGGCGCGAGGAGACCTTCAAGCCCTTCTGCCACCTCTACTTCCACCAGTGGAACCACTACGGCCACCTCCTCACGAAAGGGCCGGGCGGAAAGTTCACCCACCACCGCGGCGTCTTCTACGGCTTCAACCAGATCGCCTACACCGACAGCGCCGGGAAACGGCACGAGAAGGTCGACACCTGGCACTGCCGCAAGGCCCACCAGGTCCACCGACGCTTCACCGCTCAGGAGGCCGGTGCGAAGGCGGCGCATTTCACCTCCGAGATCGACTGGATCGGCGACGACGGCGCCCCCTTCGCGACCGAGTCCAGGACGATGCGCTTTTCCCTCGACGGCCCCGACGTCATCGTCGACTTCGAATCGACCCTGACGCCGAAAGTGGCCGAGCTCCGTCTCGACGGCGACCCGCAGCACGCCGGCTTCCACTTCCGCGCCCACGACGACGTGAACGACCTGACGCAGAACGCCACCTATTTCATCCGCCCCGGCGGCATCGGCCAGCCCGGCACCTCGATCAACTGGAGCGAAAGGACCGACGACGAGCAGACCCGCGACCTCCCGTGGAAGGCGATGTGCGTCACCCTGCGCGACACCCAGGTCACCCTCGTCTACCTCGACCATCCCGACAATCCGAAGCCGGCGCGGGCGAGCGAACGCTCCTACGGACGCTTCGGCACCTGCTTCGCGGCGACGGTGAAGCGGGAGGAGCCGCTGACCGTACGCTACCGTCTCGTCGTCCATCCCGGCGAATACAAGACCCCTGAGGAAGTCGCGAAAGTCGGCGACGCCTACCTCGCGAAACCCTGATCCCATGCCGCGCGCACGAACATCGAACGAGGCGGACCGCCGCGCCGAAATCACCGAGATCCTCCGCAAGGTCCGCAAGATCGAGCTGCGCACCCGCGGACTCGTGCGCGAGAGCTTCGGCGGCGAGTACCACAGCCGCTTCAAGGGCGAAGGCATCGATTTCGAGGACTTCCGCGAATACCAGCCCGGCGACGAGGTCCGCTCCATCGACTGGAACGTCACCGCCCGGATGCGCCGCCCCTACGTGAAGAAATTCACCGAAGAGCGCGAAATGACCGTCTTCCTCTGCGTCGACATCAGCGCTTCGGGCGGCTACGGCAGCCGCGGCCCGAGCAAGAGGGAGACGATGGCCGAGGTGGCCGCCCTCCTCGCCTTCAGCGCCCTCCAGAACAAGGACAAGGTCGGCCTCGTCCTCTTCACCGACGAAGTCGAGCTCTACCTGCCCCCGAAGAAGGGCACCGCCCACGCCCTGCGCCTCATCCGCGAGGTGCTCCATTTCGAACCCGCCGGCCACGGCACATCCCTCGCCGCGCCGGTCCATCTCCTCAAGAACGCGGTGCGGAAACGCTCCCTCGTCTTCCTTCTCTCCGACTTCCTCTTCCACGAGGATCTCGCCGCCGACCTCCGCATCGTCAACCGCAAGCACGACCTCGTCGCCATCCAGGTCAGCGACCCCGCCGAGCTCGCCCTGCCCGCCGTCGGCCACGTCCGTCTCGAGGATCCCGAGACGGGACGGCAGGTCGAGGTCAACACCTCCAATCCCCGCGTCCGCGCCGCCTATCTCGCCGAGGCGAGAAAATGGCAGGAGGAGATCGACCGGCAGTTCAAGCGCCTCGCCATCGACAAGCTCTCCCTCCGCACCGACGAGGAGTATCTCCCCGTTCTCCACGGCTTCTTCAAGCGCCGCGACCGACACGAGACGGTCTGACTTCTGTGGAATGCCCCATGCAGCGCCTCCGCACCGCCTCGCAGTCACAGGGTAGCCCCGACCGGCCCGGTCGGGGAGGGAGCGTCGCATGGACGTCCGGCTGGCCGCGGGGGCCGCACGCCCCTACCCCTTGCTCCGCGAAAACGCAATCCACCGCCATCCCTCCCTCTGGGGAATGGGGACCGCCGGACAGGTCAAACCTCGGAGTCTTCCCGGCAGAGGCGGGGAGCCCCTATGGGAGAATGAGGCAGGTTCTGTGCCTATTGTGCCTTCTCGTGGCCAATCTCCGATGCTTTCCTCATTTTTGCGGCCCACTCTCTGACGAGTAGAACGAACCCTCTCTGGCCATGGCCCCCACCCTGCCGCGTTTCGCCCAAGCCGACGCCGTCCCGCCCGACGGTCTCTACGACATCGTCGTGCCGCAGCCCGAACCGTCGCTCTGGCCGCTCCTCCTTTCCCTCGTTCTTGCCCTTCTGCTCGTCGCCGCGGTCGCCTGGCTCGTCCGCCATCTCCTTCGCCAGCGCCAACCGCCCATCGTCCCGCCTCAGGCCCGCGCCCTGCGGGTCTTCGACCGGATCGAACGGCAACAAGGCGATCTCGCGCCGAACCGCTTCGTCCTCGCCGTCTCCGACGCGCTCAAGGACTATTTCGCCGAACGTTTCCACGACCCCGTGCGCTACGAGACGACGGAGGAATTCCTCGTCCGTCTCTCGCATGTCGGCACCCGTCTGCCTCCCGCGGCCCAGCAGGAGCTGCGCGACTTCCTCACCGCATCGGAGGAGGTCAAGTTCGGCAACCGGCCCGACGCCTCCGACTGGACCCGCCCCCTCCTGCAGCGGGCGAGGAACCTCGTGGGCCTCTGCGAATCGGTCAACGCGCGGACGAAATGAGCCGTCTGGACGCTCTTCCGCCCCTTGCCCGACGGGAAATCCGCGCTTTCTTGCCCACCGACCCGTCCATGAAAAGCCCGCTCCTTCCCGCCCTCGCCTGCGCCGGTCTCCTGCTCGTCGGCTGCGGCAGCTTCGAACGCGAATGGAAGCGATCCGTCGCCGAATACCGCGCCGGACGCATCTCCGCCCCCGCCGGTCCTTGGACGGGAACCTGGAACACCGCCACGAACGGCCACACCGGGAATCTCCGCGCCATCGTCGAACCCGCCCCCGACGCGCCGGGCGAATACGACTTCCGCTACCACGCCACCTGGGCGAAGATCTTCTCCGGGGCCTACACCGTCCGCTTCCCCGTGAAACGCAGCGGTGGCACCTATCGCGCCAACGGCGAAAAGTCCATGGGCCTCTTCGGCACCTTCGGCCACAAAGCCACGATCAACGGCAAGTCCTTCGAGGCGACCTACTCGAACGACAAGGGCGATCTCGGGGCCTTCTCGATGCGGCGGCCGGAGTAGAAGGGCTCGGAGACATTCCATCCCGTGCCATTCCCTGTCCCTCGCCGCCGGAGTCGGTTGCCGAGGCGGCTAGAGCCTTGGGTGCTCATCCGAAAAGCCCTTCGCTCGTCGCCAGCAGGATCGCACGCGTGGAAGTCGAGGTATAACCTCTTACAGCCCCTCTGTACTGGCACATCGTACCTATTGTCGACCCGGAGCCACGCTCCCCTCGGCCTACTTCATCCGCAGGAAAACTCGCCCACTCCGTCAAACACACCTGCAGCCGATCGCCTCGTACTGCGTTCTCCGCCCACCACCTCCGCCCCCCGCCTTTTGCGCAAAGCTTGCGGTCGGGACTCCGAGAAGACTCCAGTAGGTGTGCGACGTGAAAGCTCTTTGGCCCCCATCTTCCTTCACCTCCATGGCCCTTGTCAAACTCACCCTATCGATCATCCGAGGCATCAGTGCGGTCTCCTCCTCTCGGAGTGAACGCTCAGCAAGACAAACGCCGCCAGCCTGACCGTCGTCTCGGGCTACGACATGAGCTTCCCACGCAAGCCCGTCCAAAGTTCCATCCACCGCTCTTCGAAGGGCTCCACGACAAGGGAAGGCCAAAACGCCTCAAAGCCACCGCATCCGACGACTTGATGGCTCCACGGTCCTTGACGCTATTGCGACTGAGACGTAGTATCGGCCTGAAACCCAACTCCCCACGACCATGCCGCCCCGCCTTCTCCATCCCCTCGCCTGCGCCGTTCTCCTCCTCTGCCCGCTTTCGCAAGCCCAGGAAAGCTCCGCTCCCAGCAACGAAGCGGAGGTGAAGACCTATCTCCTCGAAGCCGTCGACCGCATGAAGGCCGCTTCCGAGGATCTCGTGAAGAACAGCACCGCCTACGCCGCGCTCGTCGACGCGAAAGACGGCGACGTGGCCGCGGTCTACCAGGCCGGCGCCGCCGAGATGGACGCGCTGATCGCCCGGATGCAGGAGAACTACAAGGCCATCGACAGCTTCGGCTACGAGACGGTCGAAGGCATCGTCGCCGGCGTCGAACGCCTGGCGGACTACGACATCTATCTCGACGCCGGCGTGCCCGCCTCCGAAGGTCCCGAGGACGTGGCCCAGGTGACGCTCGCGCTCGTCAACGGCGAGACGATCGACAAGCAGGGCGCTCTCTTCACCTACATCATCGAGCCCGCCCTGTGGGGAGGCGACGAACGCTGGATCGTGGCGGTCGGCGACAGGAAGCTTCCCCGTCCGGAGGTCCTCCTCGCCGCCGCGGCCGACGCGGATGCCAAGATCGGAAACCTGCGCGAGGACAGCCGCGCCTGGAACCCGACCACGGAGGATCTCTTCGGCGCCATGGTCCTGATGACCCCCACCCTCTCCGACTACTTCGAGGACTGGAAGGAATCGCGCTTCGCCGAGGAGAAGTCGGGACGTTTCCAGGCGGTGAGCCGCATCTCCGACATGCGCGGCATCATGGGAAGCTGCGCGGTGATGTACAAGGCCGTGCATCCCAAGGTGGAGCAGAAGGACAAGGCCGTGGCCAAGGCCGTCGACCTGGGCTTCTCCGAAATCCTCGCCTTCATCGACCTGCTGGACGAACGCGAAAAGCAGGGCGTCCTCAAGGAGGCCGAGATCGACGAGCTCGCCGCCCAGGCCAAGGAGAAGACCGACAAGCTCGTCCCCCAGATCGAGCAATGCGCCGCCCTCGTCGGCGTGAAGACGGTGAACTGATCCTTTCCTACGGCTCTTTCCCCCTGAAACCGGAGTTGAGGGGTGATGGATGAGAAGCTAAGACTTCAAAGCGAACGGCCTGCACCGAAATCCAGGTTCACCCGAGGGGCGAACGCCATTCGTTGATTCCGAGCCTCTCAGCCCTCCTCTCTCGACTCCCGTCTTTCCTTCCACCCCTCCCGACCATGCGCCTGCCCCTGCCCTGCCTGCTCTCGATCCTCGCGCTCCTCGGGACGGCCCCGCTGAGGGCCGACGTGATCGACGAGTATTCGAAGCTCCAGCGGACTCTCGACGAAGCCCTCCTCGACCTGCACGGGGAACGCTGGCAGGCGGAACGAGCCGCCGCGATCCAGGAGGGACGCGAAGCCTTCGGCACGCTGCTGAACTCCACGGAGGCCGCCGCCCTCTGGACCGCCCCCTTGCTGAAGTCCGGGGAAACGCAGAGCATCGCGCAGGACCTCGGCACCCTCCAGGCGCGCCTCCAGCATGTCGCCGCGCTGGAAATGATCGACCGGCAGGGCAAGGGCGAGACCGAAACGGCGCGGGAATGGCGGGCCATCATCAAGCTTCCCAAATACGCGAGCTCCGTGGAGGGGGCGATGGCACTGCAACGGCTCGGTTCCGACAGGACCCATGCCTTGGAAGTCGGCCGTCTCCTCGCCCGGGAATACACCCAATGGCAGATCACCCGGGCCCGCGAGAAGGCGGACGCCCTGGGCCGCCTCGTCGCCGACGGACGCCAGACGCCCCTCCTCGTCGCGACCCGTGCGAGCGAGATCGAGGAGCTTTCCCGCCTGCCGCAATCCCTGCTCCAGCTCGCCCTCCCGGATGCCGCCGCCCCGGCCACCCTCGGGAAAGAGGCCTACGACGACCTTCTCGCGAACGCCCAGGCCCCGGCGGCCACGCTCGCCGAGAGTGTCGCGCAATGGCGGCTCGCGCTCGAAAGCGGCTACCCGAACCTCCTCGGCGAGGAGGACGTGCAGCGCCGCGAGCGCATCATCCTGAAGCTGCTGCGGCTGATCCCGATGGAATACCAGTCCGGCGTCCGCGACGGCGAGATCGTCATCCCCATCGAATACCGCGAGGCCAAGACCTTCACCATCCAATGCCAGCAGATCGTCAACGAGCTGATGCCCGTCTGGCGCACCACCAAGGCCGAGGCGCTCCAGGCCAAGGGCGGCGAGCTGCTCGACCAGCTCGCCTCCCTCGAGTCCACCATCTCCCGCAGGAAATCGCAGAAGGAAGTGGTGGAGGCCGTGGAGGCCGTCTCGGGACTGCTTCAGAAGGACTTCGACCTTTCCCTGAAGCGGGCCGGCACCGCGGCCGATGTGGTCGCCGAAACGACGCTGGAGATCCGCTCGCTCCTCGGCCAGTCCCTCGCCGCCGCCCAGGAGGGCCAATGGCGCAAGGCCGAGGGCCTGCGGCTCGACGCCTACGTCAACTTCGACCTGGAGCTGGAGTCGCGGGCGATGCCGCGCGATCCGGGGCTGGCCCTCGCCGCCGAGCGGACCTTCCTCGACGGCGACCCAGGCAAGCCCGGCATCGCCGCCGCCCTGAGCGCCCGGATGAAGGGAGACGAGCTCGCCGCCTCCTACCAGCGGGCTCTCGACGCCCTCGACGAGACCGCCGCCCTCCTGCGGGTGGGGCTTTCCCCTTCCGCCGCGGTCATGAACGCCCTGCTCATCGTGCTGCGCGAGGGGCTGGAGGCCGTCGTCATCCTCGCCGCGCTCCTCGCGGGCCTGCGCGGGGTGGAGAACGCCGGGATCCGGCGCCAGATCGGCTACGGCGCGGTGCTCGCCCTCGTCGCCACCGCGGTGCTCTTCGTCGTCTCGCGCTACTTCATCGCCGGCCTCTCCAAGTACGGCGAGAAGCTGGAGGTCGTCGTCTCCATCATCGCCGTCATCGTGCTCCTCATCGTGACGAACTGGGTCTTCCACAAGTACTACTGGAGCGGCTGGAACAGCAAGCTCCGGCAGCTCAGCAAGGCGGCCCTGACCAAGCAGGGCACTCCCGTCGAGCGGCTCGCCCTCGTCGGCGTCGGCTTCGCCACCATCTTCCGCGAGGGATTCGAGACCACGCTCTTCATGCAGTCCCTCATCCTCGAGGCCGGGATGGCTCCCGTGCTGAAGGGGCTCGCCATCGGCGGTGCGATCATCGCCGCCATGGGCGTGGGCGTCTTCTACATCGGCGCGAAGATGCCCTACCGGAAAATGCTCGTCTACACCGGGCTCCTCGTCCTCCTCGTGCTCTTCACCTTCCTCGGCTCCACCACCCGACTGCTCCAGACCGTGGGCTGGCTGCCGGTGCATCCCATCCCCGGCTTCTCCCTGCCGAACTGGGTCAGCCTCTGGTTCGGGCTCTATCCGACCTGGGAGGGCATGATCGCCCCCTTCCTCGCCTTCGTCTACGTCGGCGCCGCCTGGCTCTGGGTGAAGTTCAGCGTCCAGGCCAAGACAGCCGCCGCCCAGAAGACGGCCCAGGAATCCCCCTCCGCGGCGTGAGCGGCTCCGCGTCGCTTCGGGACTAAAAAACCTAAAAAGGCCCCGAGCGGCCCGCTCGGGGAACGAACGTCGTTAGGACGTCCGATTGGCCGCGCGGGCCGCACGGCCCCACCCTTGCCTCGCGGCAAGACGATCCATCGCAGATCTCTCCATGCCTTTTTGCAGCCATCTCCCCATTCCGCCAAGCAGAACCAAGATTGCCCTGCCCCGCCGCTAAGCTCTCGCTTTTCATGCCATCGGACGCTAGGGTGCTGTCCGCCACCGCATGACCCGGGACCTGCTTGCCGACACCCTCGAGGAGATCGCCCTGCTCCTCGAACTGAAGGGAGAAAACCCCTTCAAGATCCGCGCCTACCGCACCGGCGCCGAGACCGTCCGCCAGTATCCCGGCGACATCCTCACCCTCGCGCGCGAGGACCGGCTCGGCGGGATCAAGGGCCTCGGCGACGCCCTGCGGCAGAAGCTGCACGAGCTCGCCTCGACCGGTTCCCTCGCCTTCCACGAGAAGCTGAAGGCGGAGTTCCCCCCCGGTCTCTTCGAGCTCTTCGGTCTCCAGGGCCTCGGCCCGAAGAAGATCCAGGCCCTCCACGAATCGCTCGGCGTCGACTCCATCGCCCGGCTCAAGGCGCTCTGCGAATCGGGCGAGGTCGCGAAGCTGCCCGGCTTCGGCGCGAAGACGGCGGAGAAGATCCTCGAGGCCATCGCCTTCCGCGAGGGCAATGCCGACCGCTTCCGCCTCGGCGACGTCGCGGCTTCGGTCGAGGAGATCCTCGAATCCCTTCGCACCCATCCCGACTGCCTCCGCGCCGAGGCCGCGGGCAGCTACCGGCGCTCGCGCGAGACGGTCCACGACATCGACTTTCTCGTGGCCACCGGCGCGCCCGAATCGCTCATCGGGCACTTCGTCTCGCAATCCTGGGTGTCGCGCCTCATCGCCAAAGGCCCGACGAAGGCGAGCATCAATCTCGCCTCCGGTCTCCAGTGCGACCTGCGCGCCGTCTCCAACGCCGAATTCGCCTGCGCCCTCGCCTACTTCACCGGCAGCAAGGAGCACAACGTCGCGATGCGTGGCCGCGCCCTCGAAAGGGGCTACACCCTCAACGAATACCGTCTCGCCGTGCGCGAGGGCGGCGACGCGCCCGAAGCGCCTCTCTTCGAGGATGAAGCCCAGCTCCACCGTTTCCTCGGACTCGACTACATCGCCCCCGAGCTGCGCGAGAACACCGGCGAGATCGAGGCCGCCGCCGAGGGCGAACTGCCCCGCCTGATCGAGCTGGAGAACCTGCGCGGCACCTTCCACAACCATACCCTCTCGAGCGACGGACGCGACCCTCTCGAGGCCATGGCCGAGGCCGCCCTCGAGCTGGGCCTGCAATACCTCGGCATCGCCGACCATTCCAAGAGCTCCTTCCAGGCGAACGGGCTCGACGAGACGCGCCTCCGCGCCCAGATCGCCGAGATCCGCACGCTGAACCGCCGCTTCCGCGACGAGGGCGTGACGTTCCGCCTCCTCGCCGGCAGCGAAGTCGATATTCTGAAGGACGGCTCCCTCGACTACGACGACGAGCTCCTCGGCGAGCTCGACTATGTCGTCGCGAGCGTCCACAACGCCATGACCCTCTCCGAGGCGGCCATGACCGAACGCCTCGTCCGCGCCGCCAGCCATCCGCGGGTGACGATGCTGGGCCACCTCACCGGACGCCTCCTCCTCGAGCGCGAGCCCTACGCCGTCGACATCCCCGCCGTGATCGAGGCCTGCGCGGAGCACGGCACCGTCATCGAGCTGAACTGCAATCCCTGGCGTCTCGACCTCGACTGGCGCTGGTGGAAGCAGGCGAAGGAAAAGGGCGTGAAATGTGCCATCAACCCCGACGCCCACCGCACCAGCCAGCTCGGCTTCCTCGCCTTCGGCGTGCGCCTCGCCCGCAAGGGCTGGCTCGCGCGCGAGGACGTGATCAACACCCTCGATCTCGCCGGCATCGAGAGCTTTCTCGGGCTCTCCCCTCTTGAGTGAGGGACGTTTGAGACATGCCACTAGGGCAGCCGTACACAAAGTTGAGCATCGAACTCAAAAAGGGTCGTTCGACTCATTGTGGGATCCAGTTGGTATCGTCGGCTTGTTGTGGCCTTGCGGGAATCGACGCGGTCACCGCATCGAAATCGTTTATAAAAAGCCGAAGCAAGTCACCATCTTTCAGGTTCTTGTTGTCATTTCCGAGATCTTTCCGCAGAGCCTTGATAAATCGTTCGAACTTCACAAAGCCCTCCAAAGCGGTAGCTTGGTCATTGTCTTTCCATGAATGGATTCGGAATTCTTCCCATGCCTTAATTACAGCGGAATCGCCCCAGATGATGAGCTTCTCGGTGAAATCCAAGAAAGCTTTCGGGAGTTGATGGTCGTTCATTTTTTCTTGCCGCGCTTCGCGGCAAAGAAAACATCGAATATCACCTTCATATGTTCCTCATAAACTGGGACTTTCTTCACACGCACTTCTTGTCGGATTTCTATCCTCTGCTCCAAGAGTTTTCCGAAAACAATAGTTATTGTGGCGCCGACAACGGCAACGACAGCTCCAATTAGGGCTTTGCTTACATCAGAATTGATACTGCTCAACTTATCGATCAGCGCAGCGATAAACCAGTATGCGCCAATTCCCAATATACCAAGCGTCACAAGCCCAATGGTGATCGATCCGATTTGTTGGAGAATCTTCATTTTCTTGCCACAAGAGTAGCACTATCACACGTTGACATCGGCACACCCGCTGTTCATTAACCATCTGCGCCGATTTGGTACAACACAGGCGATTCTACACCACTCAGGTCGGAATGTTTCAAAACAAAACGGCTCCCGTCTCTCCAGACTCGGCTCCACCTTTCTCAACGCCGCCTCCCGAAGCTCCGCCAACGCGGTTGCCAGGACTTCGCTGTTATACTGCCTTCCTGCCCCGCCAAACGAAGGCAAAGACCGCAAAAAGGCAGATCCTCCTCGCTTTTGTGCTTCCTGTGCCTTTTTGTGGCCATATTCCTCCACGCAACGAAAGTGCCTTTACCCGATTCCGCTCGCCGATGAAACGCTATCTCCTCGAACCCCACGCCGACGGCCCTTCTGACCTCGTTCTCCACGAATGCGACCTCCCCTCTCCCGGACCGGGTGAAGTGGCGGTCCGCCTCCGGGCCGCTTCCCTGAACTACCGCGACCTGCTGATGCGCTCCGGCCGATCGGCCTCCGGCGGAAGCGATCCCGTCGTGCCGCTCTCCGACGGTGCCGGGGAGATCGTCGCCGTCGGGGAGGACGTCGTCGATTGGAAGCGGGGCGACCGCGTCGCTCCGACCTTCTTCCGCGACTGGATCGACGGCGGCTTCGACATGGCCTATCACGCCGCGGCGCGGGGAGGCTCCTGCGACGGGGTGCTCGCCGAGACCCTCGTCGCTCCCGCCCACAGCCTGGTGCCCATTCCCGAGCACCTGACCTTCGCCGAGGCGGCCACCCTGCCCTGCGCCGCGCTCACCGCCTGGCATGCCCTGATGGAACGCGGAAAGCCCGTCGGTCCCGGTGACACCGTGCTCTGTCTCGGCACGGGCGGGGTCTCCGTCTTCGCCCTCCAGATCGCGAAGGCGGCCGGGGCGCGCACCCTCGTGACGAGCCGCTCCGACGAGAAGCTGGCCCGCGCCCGCTCTCTCGGCGCGGACGAGACGGTGAACTACCGCGAAACGCCCGAGTGGGACCAGGAAGTCCGGCGGCTCACCGAAAAACGCGGCGTCGACCGCGTCGTCGAAGTCGGTGGCCCCGGCACCCTCGGCCGGTCCATGAACGCCGTCGCCGCCGGGGGCATCGTCTCCCTCATCGGCGTCCTCACCGGCTTCGATCCCCCGGCCGCGAGCCTCTTTCCCCTGGTGACGAAGAACGCCGAGCTCCACGGCATCTACGTGGGGAGCCGCGAGATGTTCCTGCGGATGAACGCCTTTCTCGAAACGCACCGCATCCGGCCCGAGATCGACCGAACCTTCGCCTTCGAGGAGGCTCCCGCCGCTTACGCGCATCTCGAGAGCGGGGCGCATTTTGGAAAGGTCGTGGTGAACGGGAGCTGATCGTTGAGAGGCAGGGATGGAGGGGCATGCTCGCGTGCCCGCCGAATCGCCCGGAAACGACCGATGCGGGAACGCGGGCGCGTGCCCCTCCAGCGCCAAGCGCCCATGAACTTGCCTTGGATCCGCGCCTCGCTTCCCTCCAAAAGCGGCATTTGACAGGCTTCGAACACGGTCGTTAACTCGTTTCGTTGCGCTGTTGCGCTGTCACTTGGAATAGGCCGATGAAAGCTCCGCTCTTCCCTTTTCTGCTCGCCCTGGCCTTCGTCCTTTCCCCGAGCGACCTCGACGCCCGGATCCGCTTCACTCCGCCTTCGCTCATCGCGGTCGGCGACCGCCCCTTGCGGCTCCAGGCGCGCGGGGGGCCGGGCATTCGCTTCACCAGCAACAAGCCCCGCATCGCGCGGATCAACGGCAACCGGATCCGCGCCGTCCGCCCCGGCAACGCCCGCATCACCGCGACCTCCTCGAACGGCCAGAGAGCCTCGCGCCGCATCACGGTGGGCAGCCGGGCGAGAGTCTTCGGCAGCAGCCTCGCGAATGCCCCGAACCTGCTCGTCGGTCCGGAATGGGCCCCGATCTACGATCCGATCTTCGGCAATCCGGTCTTCACCCCATCGGGCCAGGCCAGCTGCACCTTCCGCCATGCCGGGATCATCGGAAATCTCAATCCGACCTCCGTCGTCCCCGCCACGGGCATCATCCGCAACGTCCGCGTCCGCTGCGGGGCGAATCCCTCGCCGATGCAGGTGGTGATCATGTCGGGATCGCCCGGGCTCTACGGCACGGCCATCCGCACGAGCGCCGCCTTCCGCCCGCGCGCCAACGCCATCACCACCGTGCCCGTCAACCTCCGGGTGACCCGCTCGCTGCATGGCACGAGCCAGATCACCGACGCCGTGGCGCTGAACATCCTCGGCCCGGGTACCGCCCCGCTCTTCGACCAGGGAAACGGCTGGGACAGGTTCCTCCCCGGCTCGGCCCTGCTCCAGCACTGGTATCCGATCCTGCGTCCCGGCGTCCCGGAAAACGAGCGGGCCTACGCCGTCGGGGGAATCGAGCTGCTGATGCAGTGGGAGTTCATCCAGATCGGCAGCGGCATCACCCGTTGACGGAACGGCGGCGCCGCGCCGACCTCACCGCTCCTCCCGCACCGCCTTCCAGCGCTTGTGCATCCAGATCCACTGCTCGGGGTGGCGCAGGACGATCCGCTCGAGGGCTTCGTTGAAGCGCTTCGTGTTCTTCAGGATGATGTCTTTGGTGCGCCCTTCCGTGACCACCTCGACGGGAGGCTCGAAGAGGAGGACGTGGGTTCCGTCCGGCTCGCGCCAGCTCGACGAGGGGATCACCGGCGCGCCGGTGAACTGGGCGAGCACGGCGAGGCTCTTGAAGGTGTGGGCGGGATGGCCGAAGAACTCGGACTGGACGCCGTATTTCCGCACCGTGAACTGGTCGAAGATGGAGACGACGATACGGTTGTCCTCCAGCAGCGCGAGGATCTCGTCGAGCGAGCCGCTCTTCTCCAGGGTGCCGAACCCGGCTTTCCGGAAGCGGCGCATCACGAGATCGTTGAACCACTTCGGCTTGAGCGGGCGGCGGATGAAGTGGAGCAGCCCGCGATACTGCTTGAACTGCGACATGCCCGCGACGGTCGAGACCTCCCAGTTCCCGAAGTGCCCGGCGAGGAGGAGGACGCCCTTCCCCTGCTCCCGCGCGGCGGCAAGATGCTCGAGGCCCTCGATCCGGACGAGCTTCGCCTTCTCCTCGTCGCCCATGAAGGCGAGGCGGACGAACTCGAGGAGGAACTTCACGAGGTGGGCGTAGAAGGCCTGGGCGATCTCGGCGATGCGGGATTCCGCCAGGGTGTCGCCGAAGACGCGGCGCAGGTTGTCCATGACGACGCGCCGCCGCAGGGGCAGGACGTGATAGATGAGCTTCCCATACCAGGGCACCGCCATCGTCGCCACCTCGACCGTGGCGACGGCCGTGGCGCTGGTCTCGGTGTGCGTCGTGGAAACGGCGATCGAGGCGACGCGGTGGCGGTTCATCACGGCCCGGGCGCGCTCCGTCGGCAGCAGATGGGGACTGCCGTAGCCATCGCGGGAAACGGAGAAGTCGTGGGGTTCGATCGTCCCGAGGCAGATCTCCTTCGGGAAGAGCTTGCAGGCGGCCTCCTTCGCCGCGAAGCGGGCGGCGAGCTTCTGGGCCCGCGCCGCGCCGGTCCCGGCATCGGCCAGCTCCTCCCCGGTGAAGAAACGGCGCAGTCCCTCCTCGTCGAGATCGGCGAGGAGCTTCTCGATGCGGGAGATTTCGACCGTGTCGATGCCGTTGCGCATGGAAAGAGGAAAGGGTTCGGACCGCGGAGGGAGAGGGCATGTAGCCGGTCGGACCGCCGCCGGTCAAATGGTTTGTTGCCGGCTGTCCCAACCTTTCCCGCTTTCATCCATGGCTGGCCAAGGGACCGGTGCCGCTCGGGCCCGTCCCGGAACGTCCGCCAGTTTTTCCTGTTCCGGCGGCCCCGGCTGCGCTACAATCTCCGCAACGCAGCCCGGAACTTCCGCCGTCTCGCCCGCCATGAGCCTCCCCCGTCCCCTACCGCTCCTCCTCGTCGCGGCAATCTCCGCCGGTACCTGGGCCGTCCCGACGCCCGAAGCGGAAGCAGCCACCGGCTACCAGAAGCAGCTCCTTCGCCTCCACAACAAGGAGCGCGAAAAGCGCAACCGCACGCCCCTTCGCTTCAAGGGCTCCCTCAACCGGGCGTCCGTGAGATACGCCGGGCTGATGAGCAAGCAACCGGGGAACTTCCTCAGCCACACGGGGCCCGACGGATCGACCTTCGACCAACGGATCCGGGACGCGGGCGGAAGGGACTTCACGACGATGGGCGAAAACATCGCCTTCGGGCAGCGCACCCCCAAGGAGGTGACCGCCGCGTGGATCCGCTCCCCCGGCCATCGGCGCAACATCCTCAATCCGCGCTTCCGCTTCGTCGGATTCGGCAGGGCCGGATCGGCTCCGCATTGGGTAACGAACTTCGGCGGATGACTACCGCACGGCGCCCCCTCCGGACGCGCGGCTCGAACTGGGCGGCAGGACTCTCGCGGGCTCTTCTCAAGGCCGGACTGCGTCCGAACACGGTCTCCCTCCTCAGCATCGCCTTCGCCGCGGCCGGCGCGGCCTGTCTCTGGCTCGTCGCGCGCGGCACTCAACCCGGCGCGGTCCTCTGGCTGGGCGCCGCCGTCGCGATCCAGCTCCGGCTCCTCTGCAACCTCATGGACGGAATGCTCGCGGTGGAAGGCGGGTTGAAGACGCCGGACGGCGACCTCTACAACGAGTTCCCCGACCGCCTCACCGATCCCCTCCTCCTCGCCGCGCTCGGCTACGCGGGCGGCGACGAAGTCTCGCCCTTCCTCGGCTGGCTCTGCGCCACCGGGGCGCTGCTGACCGCCGCGGTCCGTCTCCACGGCGCCACCCTCCTCGGCACCCACGATTTCCGCGGCCCCATGGCGAAACCGCAACGCATGGCGCTCGCCACGGGGGCCTGCCTCCTCATGGCCGTCCTCTCCGCGACCGGTTCCGAGGCGCGTCCGCTCTCCTGGCTGCTGGGGCTCATGCTCGCGGGCATCGTCGTCACCCTGGTCCGCCGCCTCGTCGGCCTGTCGCGGGCTCTCCACTCCCGCGCCGGATCATGAGGCGCCGATTGCTCGCCGGTTTCGTCCGCCTCGCCACCGGTGTGCGCCTGCTGCCGGCGACGCCCCATGGTGAAGGACCGGCGATCTATTTCGCGAACCACGCCAGCCACATGGACTTCGTCGTGGTCTGGGCCGCCCTGCCCGACGAGATCCGCGATCTCACCTCCCCCGCCGCGGCCGAGGACTACTGGTCGGCGACCCCTCTCCGCCGCCGGGTCGCCTGCGAGTGGTTCCAAGCCATTCTCATTCCCCGCACCGCGGTGACGCGGAGCAACCATCCGGTGGCCCGGCTGGGAGCGGCCCTCGAATCGGGCCGCTCCGTGATCCTCTTCCCCGAGGGCACCCGGAACGGCTCGGACGAAACCGCGGAGTTCAAATCGGGGCTCTACCACCTCGCGCGACGCCATCCCGGTATTCCTCTCGTGCCCGTGCAGCTCGAGAACCTCAGCCGCATCCTTCCGAAAGGCTCACGCCTTCCCGTCCCCCTGATCGCCCAGGCCCGCTTCCTCGATCCGATCCACCTGCTCCCCGGCGAATCCAAGCCCGACTTCCTCGCCCGCGCCCGACGTGTGGTTGCGGGAGACGGCGCCGACTGAATTCGCATGAAAAGCACGGAGCAAACGACCGTCGCGCCCTCTGTAACAATCCGAATGCCCGCTCGTCCCCGTCACCATTCATGAAAACAGTCAAGAATGTGATCTGAGCCTTCCGGCCTCGCTTCCGCCTTCCTTGCGGGTCTGGGCGCGGAACTCGCGGGGCGTCAGATGCTTCAGGTCGCGGAAGCGGCGGTTGAAGTTCGAAAGGTTTTCAAAGCCGGATTCATAGGCAATGGTGGCGATGGGCTGGTCCGTGTCCAGGAGAAGGCGGCAGGCGTGGCCCACGCGGAGTTCGTTGAGAAAGTGGACAAAGGTGCGGTTGGTCGCACGGCGGAAAAAACGGCTGAAGGCGCTGGGTGTCAGGTGGGCCTGCCGGGCCGCCTGCGCAAGTGTGACCGGCTCGCGGAAATGGCAGGTGATCCATTCGCAGGCGCGTTCCAGCCGTCTGGCCTGGTGGCGGTTGAACTCGGGGCGGAATCCCGCGCTGGCCAGCGGCCTGGCCTGGCGGTCGCGGGCGAGCAGGTCCAGAACTTCCAGCAGCAGGGTCATGCGCCGGAGCGGAGAGGCTTCCTCGAACTCCAGAAGACGGGGGAGGACCTTGGCCCTGGCGGTTTTGCCGGGGACGAGTCCGCGCGCGCAGCGTTGGAACAGGCGCAGGATGCCCGCGCATTCGGGGGCGCTGGAGAACAAGCCCCCACCCAGATCGGGAAGGAACTGGACCACCAGCGAACGCGCACCCTCCAGGCCTTCGTCGAAATCCGGGGAGTGGAAGTAGGTGTGAGGCAGGTTGGCGCCCAGCAGGACGAGGTCTCCGGGCTCGAACGCCGCGAGATCATCACCCACCAGCCGGTGGCCGCGACCGGAGCGGATCAGCGTGAGCTCCAGCTCCGGGTGGTAGTGGTAAGGGCATCGGAAGCGGGGGGAGGAGGAGTCGAAGAACACAAAGGAGGCGTTGTCGGGAGAGACGATTTGCTCCAGAATGGCCTTCATTTGGCTCGAATATGACGTAAATTCAGAAGAAATCCATCCACATGGTCAAAAAAGTATCAATACAGGCCAAGGGGCAGGTAGAGGAAACGGTGCCGATGCCATAGTCTGCTCCCATGGACACAAGCGAACCTTCCGTGGTTGATATCGATACTCCCTACTCTTTGAACGAGGAACAGATCCTGAAATTCCGGCGTGACGGATACATCAAGCTGAAGGATGTCTTCACCAAGGATGAGCTGGAGCGCTACCGGCATGAAATCACCCGCAAGGTCAAGGAGTTGAACCAGGACAGCCTCCCCCTCGAACAGCGGAGCACCTACGGCAAGGCCTTCCTCCAGATCATGAACCTGTGGGAGCACGGGGGCCTGCCGAAGGAATTCGTTTTCGGAAAACGCCTGGCCCGGATCGCCACGCAGTTGCTCGGAACCAGGGGCGTCCGTCTCTACCACGACCAGGCCCTCTACAAGGAAGCGGGCGGCGGCTACACGCCCTGGCACGTGGACCAGGTCTACTGGCCGCTTTCCAACGAGAACACCGTGACCGCCTGGGTGCCGCTGCACGCGGTGCCGCTGGAAAACGGGCCCTTGTCCTTCGCGGTGGGCAGCCAGTCCCTGAAATTCGGACGCGACATGGAAATCAGCGACGAGAGCGAGAGGAAGATGGACGAGCGCCTCAAGCTGTCCGACTTCCCGATCGACGAATCGCCCTTCGATCTCGGCGAGGTCAGCTTCCACTACGGCTTCACCTTCCACCGCGCCGGCCCGAACAAGCTGTCGTATCCACGCGAGGTCATGACCGTCATCTACATGGACTCGGAGATGCGCCTGATCGAACCCCGCACCCAGGCGCACCGCAATGACCGGGACCGTTGGTGTCCGGGCGCGGAGGTCGGAGAGGTCATCGACTCCCCGCTCAATCCGGTCCTGTATGAGGACTGAGGCTTCCTGAGTCGTATGCCTATCACTTTTTTCCACCCGAAACCTCGGACCGAATTTGGAGGGGTGAAATTTGAAATTGGTCGTCTTCTCTGACCCTCCCGGTAGCATATCATTTTCACCTCCGCCCGTCTCGTGGATCATGGCTGTTAATCTGCTTGCACAAGCAGATTCACAGCCATGATCCAAGTTCGGTCCTTCCACCGGGACATTGACAATGGGACGGAACAGCGAAGTGTTTGCCGATGACAGAAACAATCATGACGCGGCTCATGAGATGGACGGCCGCACAGAGCCTGCTGGCTCTTCCGATCACGATCTGCGCCGAACCGGCCCCCGCCCTGTGGCGGGCGCAATCTGTCACACCGAACGCGCCGATCCATTCCGTGCCCATGCGCGAACCGGGGTATCTGGAATGGATCGACGACGCCCGCTGGCCGGGCACCGAATTGCGACGTATCAGCGATTGGGCGACTTTTGAACAACCCGACGATGGCGGGAAGCCGAACATGGCTCCGCGCTGGAGCAACCACGGTCCTCTCTATGCGACCGTACAACACTGGAATTGCGACGATTCTCTGATGATCATCCGCACTGTGCCCATCGACCAAGCCGGGAAGCATCAAGCCACTTGGATGCGCACCTCGCTGCACCTGCTCGACGGACGGACTCATGCCTACCTCGGACCATGCATGGGCGGGGAAAGAGGGGTGCCCTCACATTTCCGCTGGTCCAACAGCGACGCGGACGAGTTGCTCTTCATCGATCAGGATACCGCCGCGATCTCCAAATGGCAGCCCTTCACGAAAGCCTTCTCCGTGGTGAAGGACTTTGCGCCGGCCTACGACCGGATCAGCCACGACTGGAGCGGAGGCGTAGGCGATGCAAGCGCCGACGGTCGCTATTTCGCGCTTTCTCTGAGAAAACCCGGCGGGCAATGGTATGTGGGCTGCTGGGACCGGCAGGCGGATGCCATTCTCTGCGAAATACCCGTGTCCATGCAGCCCGGCACCGGAGAGATCGGCTATGTCTCGATGAGCCATTCGGGAAAATGGCTGGTGATCGGAGCCAACAGCCAGCCGTGGAGCGAAGGCGGCATCGAACGTGAGCCGGGCCTGTCCATCTACACCCGCGACGGAAAGTGGGAGCGCACTTTCAACTACCGGGGCAGCGGAGTGAACATCCTGGGGCACTATCATGTCGCCAAGGGCAGCGATGACGAGGACCGCTGGGTCTATGTCTATCAGGATGAACCCTACCTTGCCCGCCGCTGGATCAAATCCATCCGGCTGGACGGCACGGAGCCCTTTCCCGGTCGCGACGAATGCGAACCCGGCCTGTTCTGCGGTTTCGAATACCTGACACCGGCGAATTTCGCTCCCGGAGGCTGGGTGGTCGTCAGCGACTACCCCACCCCGACGAACAACGCCGCCTACAACCATTTCCCCCTGCGCAACATGATCTGGGCGCTGAAGCTGGACGGCAGCAAGGCCGTCTACCCCATCGCCGAATCCCGGTTCTCCCTCGCCGATTGGGAGGGGGATTATTACAATTGGATTCCTTGGGCGACCGCCAACCGCAGCATGACGCAAATCCTGTTCAAGAGCGCGATGGACGCCGACTGGTCTCCGGGAGGCGGCGGCAACCCGGCCCAGATGCATGCCTATATCGCGAAGCCCAAGTGAGCGAGGGATGGTTGTCGGGGGCAGATGGGAATGGCACGGGATTAAGCGAGTTCGGGTGTCGTTGGCTCCCCGGCGGAACGTTGGCACGTTCCGCTGCGTCGGATGATTGTAGCGGAAGAGGCGACTCTTCCACCAAACGGCAGAACGGTCAAAGAACGGCCTTCGTCCCTGTCATTCCTCCACGGCCCCGAAAGACGTTCCAGCATAGCATTTGCCAGACTTGGAGAAGGCGGAAAGGGATTCCGCCCCACTTGAAGGGCCAGTCCGGAACCTTGAACCTGACACCTCCCCGTACGGACAGCGCAGACACCGGAGGATCTGGCCGAAAAAGGCACGAGCCACGAAAAAACCCACCTCGCCTTTTGCGTCTTTTGCGCTTCCTTTCGGCCAATCCCCTCCATTTGACACGACAGGACCGAGCCCTATGGACCATGAGATGAAATGCCTGCTCGGAATCGTCGGGGGAATCCTCCTTCTCTCCTCCGCGGCGGGCTTCGTCCTGTCCCGACGCGCCCGCTCCGAGGCGACCCGTGCCACCGTCGCCAATCTCAACGCCCGCATCCGCTCGTGGTGGGTCATGGCGGCGGTCTTCAGCGCCACCATCCTGCTCGGCCCGGTCTTCACCACCGTCCTTTTCGCCCTCCTCTCCTTCCTCGCGATGCGCGAGTTCATCACCCTGACGCGGACGGACCGTGCCGACCACGAAGTCCTCTTCTGGGCCTTCTTCGTCATCCTGCCGCTCCACTATCTCCTCGCGGGGATCGGCTGGTACGGCATGTTCACCATCTTCATTCCCGTCTACGCCTTCGTCTTCATCCCCTTCCGACGGGTTCTCACCGGAGAGACGAAGAATTTCCTCGCCAGCACCTCGCGCATCCAGTGGGCGCTGCTCATCTGCGTCTACGCGGTCAGCCACATGCCCATGATCCTGCGCCTCCCCATCCGCGACTACGCCGGGGAAAACGCGAAGCTGCTCTTCTTCTTCGTCCTCACCGTGCAGCTCAGCGACGTGCTCCAGTACGTCTGGGGCAAGACCTGCGGAAAGCATCCCGTCGCCCCGCGCGTGAGCCCGCAAAAGACCTGGGAAGGCACCGTCGGCGGCATCGCCAGCGCCGTCCTCGCGAGCTCCCTGCTCTGGTGGGCGACACCCTTCACCCCTTGGCAGGCCGCCCTGATGGCCTTGCTCATCTGCCTCGCCGGGTTCTTCGGCGGCCTCGTTCTCTCCGCGATTAAGCGCGATCTCGGCGCGAAGGACTGGGGCGGCTCCATCGCCGGCCACGGCGGCTTCCTCGACCGCATCGATTCGCTCTGCTTCGCCGCGCCGCTCTTCTTCCACATCACGGGATTCTGCTTCGGCACGGGGATGGACCCGAGTCCGCCGGCGTGGTTCCTGGAGTGGATCGGAAGGTAAACCGAAGCTCGAAATCCGAAGCCCCGAACCGAAGTTCTGATTTCGGATTCCGGATTTCGGATTTACCGATATCCCGTGTCCGTCGTTCTCAAAAAGAAAAGGTTCTATCCGGTCGCCGCGCGCCTCCTCCCCTACCTGCGCGACTACGGACGCCTCCTCGAGGTCCCGCCCATCTACGAGGAGCTGCACCGCTTCTCCCATCTCTATCCGCTCTACGACCGCGAGGGACAGGACACCCTCTGGAAGACGGCCCTCTACGATCCCTCCATCCGCACCGAGCTCGCGCGCCAGCTCATCCAGATCTACTCGCTGCTGAAGACGAACGAATTCCGCTCGCGCGAGCACCTCACCCTCGAACGGGTCGATTTCTGCGACTTCGGCAACTCGCGCCCCTTCCGCATCCGCGTCGTCAACCAGTTCAACGACAACTACGATCACTTCTACGTGAAGGTCGCGGACGCCTCGCGCATCTACGGGCTGGAGCTGGAGCACATCCTTTCGCCGAACCGCATCAACTATCTCGTCAACGGCAACACCCTGATCGAGGAGCACATCGCCGGCGTGCCCGGCGACGTCTTCATCCACCAGTATTTCGACCGGCCCGAGACGAACCCCGTGCGCGTCGCGAAGGAATTCGTGAAATTCAACGAGCGCAGCTTCATCCGTCTCCTCGGCGACATGCGATCCTACAACTACGTCGTCGACATCACCCCGGACTTCGAGGACGCCCAATACCGGGTGCGGGCGATCGACTTCGACCAGCAGAGCTACGAGGGGGCCAAGGAGATGTACCTGCCCCAGACCTTTCCCGAGAACCAGGCCGCCGTCGAGCTGTGCACGACCCGCCTGAACTACCAGACGATGCGGCAATATCAGGACGAGGAGCGGACGTTGATCGAACGGCGCTGCCAGATCGCCCACCGCCGCCTCGACGCCCTCTGGGACTCCATGTGCCGCGAGAAGATCGCGCCGGAGGACCACGTCCTGCTGCTGCGGGACGGCCTCAACCACTACCACGAGACCACCGCTTTCTCCGCCTGCGAAACCATGGGGCAACTTGTCCGCATGAACCTCGATGTTTCGCTGGCGAAAACGAACACTTGAATCCATCGGTTTCCGTCGTCCGAACCAGGACCGCCTCCCCCCATGACCCCGCCCACCGAAACCGCGACGCCGGACACCCCGCTTTCGCACCACGCCCAGTTCCTCAAGGCCTTCTTCCGCAATTCCGCCCATGTCGGAGCCATTGCGCCGAGTTCGTCGGAACTCTCCTCCATCCTCGCCGACACCCTCGACTGGGACCGGGTCGAATGCGTCGTCGAGTACGGTCCCGGAACCGGCGTCGTGACCGAGGAGATCGCCCGGCGCCTCGGCGGGAACACCCGCTTCTTCGCGATCGAACGCGACCCGCAGCTCGCCGCGATCACCCGGCGCCGCTGCCCTCACGTCGAAGTGATCGAGGACTGCGTCACCCGCATCCCCGAGCTCTGCCGCGAACGGGGCATCGCGAAAGTCGACGGCATCCTCAGCGGCCTGCCCTGGGCCTCCTTCCCGCCCGCCCTCTCCGGCAAGATCCTCGAGGCGACCTTCGAGGTCCTTCCCGCAGGGGGGCGGTTCGCCACCTTCGCCTACTGGCAGGGACTTCTCCTGCCGGGGGCACAGCGCTTCCGTCGGCTCCTCGACGCGCAGTTCTCGTCCGTCGAACGCACCCGCACGGCTTGGCGCAATCTGCCGCCCGCCTTCGTCTACCGCTGCGAACGGTGAGAGGCGGCCGCCCTACAGGACGGCAACGGCGGCATTCCCTTGTCGGGCGACCGCCCCGGCCGCCTCCGGTCGTCTCATTCCGCCGCCGCCACCGCCGCCTTCATCTTGTCCAGGCCGATCCTGGCGCATTCCTCCGCGGGCATCGCCCAGTAGGTCGGATTGAACAGCTCCAGGGAAAGCACCGGATAGGCCCCCACGGCGGCGAAATTCCTCAGAATGTCGGCGAGCGGGGCGATCCCGTCGCCGGGGAAGACCCGGTCCGCATCCTTGATCGTCTCGCGCGGCGGGTCGGCCGGGTAGTCGTTCATGTGGTAGGCCTGGAGCGCCTGCGGCCCCATGAGAAGCAGGGAGTCGAAAGACGAGCCCCCCTTGTAGGTGTGGTAGACGTCGCCGAGGAAGCAGGCCTTCGGGTGTCCGGCACGGATCGCGATGTAGAGCGCCTTCTCCACCGTGCCGACGATGGGATTCCCGCCCCACATCTCGATCTGCGGGACCACCCCCATCTCGTCGCCGAGTTCGAGCAAGGCCCGGTAGCGGTCCGCGGCATCGTCGAGGGAGACGGTCTCGCCCCCCGGCACGCCCGCCGGCGGAGCCGCGATGCGCTTGCCGCCGAGACGGGCGATCAGATCCATGTCGCGTCTCGCCTCCTCCAATCCGGCGGCCCGTTCCGCAGGATCGTTCACGATCCACTGGGCGAAACCGATCGCACTCTCCACCGTCAGCCCATGGTCGTCGAGGCGGCGTTTCAGGTCCTCGACCTTGCCGCCCTGGGCGAGGTATTCGTTGAGCTTGCGGAACCAAGGCTCGATCGCATCGTATCCCGCTTTGCCTGCGACCTCGATCTCCTCCGCGGCGTCGAGCTCCTGTCCGCGGATCGTGGACAGATTGAGACAGAATCTGAAGCGTTTCTCCGACATGGCAGGGTCTTGGGCGATGGAGGGAACGGCGAGGCCGGACGCCAACGCCCCTGCCGCGAGGCCCGAGCCCGCGAGAAAAGCACGTCGGTCTGGACAAAAAGGGGAAGGATCGTTCGCCATGGACGATTCTTGACACGGTCCGACGGATGAATCAACCCCCTTCGCCCTCTCTCTCCGGGGCATGATCGAGGAGCACGAGACGCCCCTCCCCACTGTTCCCGGCGTGCGATTTCGCTAATTTTTCCACGCCATCCAACGTAATGGAGTGCAAGGGAATTCCGCCTTGTTCGTCGAATCCCTTGCCCGCCGCCCGTTTTCATGAGACCGCTCCTTGCCTTTTCCGTCCCCTTTGCCGCCTTGGTCCTGGCCGCCACGGCCCATGCCGAAGAAACGGCGTCTCTGCACACGATCCTCCCTGCGGCGCTGCGCGACGCCGAAGGCCAGAAAGTCGATCCCGCGACCCTCGAAGGCAAGACTGTCGCCCTCTATTTCTCCGCGCATTGGTGCCCGCCCTGCCGGGCCTTCACGCCCGACCTCGTGAAGTTCCGCGACGAGCACGCCGACCAGGATTTCGAAGTCGTCTTTGTCAGTCTCGACAATTCGGAGGGAGAGAAGAGAAAGTACATCCGCGACACGAAGATGAAATGGCTCACCTTGCCAGGGGTCCGCTCGAAGAAAGCGGCCGCCCTCGCCAAGCGGTTTCAGATTCGTGGCATTCCGGCCCTCGTCGTGCTGGCGCCGGACGGATCCCTCGTGACCCAGAACGGTCGCGAGGATGTCCTGTTTTCCCCAAAAACGGCTCTCCGAAAATGGAAAGAGAACGATCCCTCGTAGCGTCCCTCGGCGCGGAGGCGGCCCCCGCGCAAACGAACCTCCCGGCGGTGGAAGGCGCGAACGCCGGTCCGCTGCCGACGGCATCGGGAACGGAAAAAACCTTCGCACGCCGCCCCGACCCCGACGCGGACCTCGTGGAACGGGCCCGCAACGGAGAAACCCGCGCCTTCGACGAACTGGTGGAGAAGTACACGCCGAAGCTCTACGGCCTGGTCTACCACATGACCTCGAACCGGGAGGACACGAACGACATTCTCCAGGAGGTCTTCGCCAAGGCCTACCGGGCGCTGAAGCGCTTTCGGGGCAAATCCACCTTCTACACGTGGATCTACTCGATCGCGACGAACATGACGCTGAACTTCCTCAAGAAGCGGAACCGGCGCCGCGCCATGAGCCTCGACGACGTCGACCTCGCCATCGAGCACGATCCCGACTTCATCGAAGCGACGTCGAAGAGCGATCCGGTCCGGGAGGCCGGCCTCTCCGAACTGCAGCAAAGATTGAACATGGCCATGCAGAAGCTGTCAGTAGACCATCGGACGGTGGTCACGATGTTCGACATCCAGGCCATGCCTCACGCCGAGATCGCCAAGATCCTGGGGATTTCGGAGGGCACCGTCCGTTCGCGGCTTTTTTACGCTCATCGTCAGTTGCAGGCCTATCTCGAGGACTTCCGGAAATGAGTCCGGCGGATTTGCGACTGGATCGAGGATTGAAAAATCCGCGTCAGCCCCGTTTATTAGCAATTCCCCGAGATGGCGATGAATGACGATTCCGAAGACGTGCAGCGATGGATCCGACTGAAGCGATACGAATCCCCCGCCGAGGGGTATTACGAATCCTTCCTTGAGGATTTCAAGGAACGGCAGCGTTCCGAAATGCTTCGCCAATCCGCCCGCGGGCTGCTCTTCGAGCGAGTGGCGATGTGGTTCGAAGAGAGCGGAGGGGCGAAACGGTTCGCTCCCGTGGGGGCGATGGCCGCCGCCGCAGTCGGCGTCGGCCTCTACTTTGCCACGACCGACGGGGATCGGTCCACCACCCCTTCCTACGCGGGAGCTCCCGCCAACGAGGCGACGCCCCTGCCGACGTCGGAATCCGACATCGCCGCCGCGGACGAGGAGGCGATTCATCTGCGCCTCCCCCGCCCCTCCATGCGAGTGCCGGTTCTCGGCGACGAGTCCCCGAGCGGTCCCGGCGTTCTCTCCGCAGGGGTCCGGGGCGGTCTCCGTGAACTTTGATCTCCGCCATGACGACCGCCGCCATTCCCTTCGCGCTTCTCTCCCTCGCGTCCCTCGCCTGTCTCGCGGAGGAAGCCCCCTCTCCGGTCCTGGTGATCTGGTCGGAGGAAGTCGAAACCCCGGCCGTCTGCGTCGAGAAGGAGAATTGGTTCGTCAGCGTCGTTCCCGTCCGCATCCCGGTCGACACGCTGGAATCCGCCACTCTCCGGGGACCGGAAGGAAAAGTGGCGGCCCGCATTCTCCATCTCGACCCGGAACAGCGGCTTTGCCTTCTCGAAGCGGGCGTCGGGCTCGGAAAGATCCATCCGATTGCCTTTTCCGCGGATGCCTCGCCCAAGGCCGGCGAGCGGGCCGAATGCGTCTCGGGCAAATCCGCCTGCCGCACCACCGTGGCCGGCAAGGACTGGTCCTACCGCGGCGAACGCTTCCCCTTGCCCTTGCTGCGGCTGCGGGTCTCCGACGCCGAATCCCATTGCCGCCCCGGAACTCCGCTCGTCGACGAGCACGACCGTCTCCTCGGCATCCTGACCTGCCACCGCCCCGAGGCGAGCGACGAAGTCTACGCGATCCCTGCGGCGCGGGTGCGCAAGCTGGTCGAGGATGTGAAGCGGCACAAGCGCTCGGGGCCGGTCTGGATCGGCCTGGTCCTCCACAACGAATCGTCCACCCCCGAGGTGCTGGAGGTGAAGCCCGGCTCCCCCGCGGCGCAGGCGGGGCTGCTGGCGGGCGACGTGATCCTTGAAATGGGCGGCACCGAGATCGAGTCCTTCCAGGATCTCGTGGAGACGATCCACAACCTGCCGGCCGGAGAGGAGACGAGTGTCCGGATCCTCCGGGGTCTGGGGGAGGAAACCTATGCGATGACTCCGAGGTTCGCCGAGATGACGGCGGCCTCCCGTTGATCAGGCGCCGCCCATCCCGACTCTCCCCTGCAAGGCACGCAGCAAGGTGAGCTCGTCGGCGCTGTTGAGCCCGCCTCCCGCCGGCAAGCCTTGGGCGAGGCGAGAAACCCGGAGCCCCGGGAAAGAGCCGAGCAGCTCGGCAAGGAAATGGCTGGTCGCCTCTCCCTCGACATCGGAGCTCAGGGCGAGGATCACTTCGGTGAACCCTCCCTCGCCGATCCGGTTCACGAGTTCCCCGATGCGGAGATCCTCCGGCCCGACATCGTCGAGAGGAGAGATGCGTCCGCGCAACGAATGGTAGTGCCCGCGAAAGGCGCCCGAACGCTCGAGCGGCAGAATGTCGGTCGGCTGTTCCACGACGCAGAGCTGGTCGCCCTCGCGCTGATGGCTGTCGCAGATGGCGCAGCCTTTCTCCTCCGTGGCGAAGAAGCCGCAGACTTCGCATTCCTTCACCTCCCCTGCGGCGGTGGCGAGGGCGTGGGAGAGCGGAAGGGAGGCCTCCGATCCACGCTGCACGAGCCAGACGGCGATGCGCTCGGCGCTCTTCGGGCCGATTCCGGGAAGTTGCTTCAATTGAGCGATGAGGCTCCGCACGGGGTCGGGATAGTCCACAGGGGCCATGGGAAGCTGGGGTTCTACTGGGTTAAAGCGGGGAAAGACCTGGAACGGAAGGCGGGAAAAGCGGAGAGAGGATCGTCAAAAGGCACGGACAGTGCAATCGCCAGCGACGGTTTCTGTGCCTTCCGTGCTTTTTTGCGGCCATCCTCCCGAGTCTCAAAGCTGCTGGATGAGACGGGCACGCCCCTCCTCGGTGAATTCGCGGACCAGCCGTGCCGCCCGCGACTCCGGAGGCGCGACCCCCTCCTGCGCCTTGTCGACGAGGAGGGCCAAGGGAAGATCCTCCACGCCCGGCACCTTCGCCCGGCCGAACTCGGCGAGGGCCGCCTCGCAGTCTCCGGCGCGCAAATGGACCACCCCCCGCCAGAAGGCTTCCTTCCGGGCCAGCTCCACCCCGTCGAGGCTTTCCGCGACCCCGAGAAGCTGATAGATCTCGGAGAGGCTCCTCCGCATGGGATCGTAGAGCAACTCCAACGGCCTTACCTCGAAACGCTTCTGGACCAACCGATAGGTTCCCGGTCCGAGGAGCAGGTCCGAACCCAGCCGGGCATTGGCAAGGGCGAGCCGGTCGGCGAAGTCCCCTTCGCCCCCCAAGCCGGCGACGACCACATTCCCCGGCGTTCCGCAGCGCCCCACCGCCATCGTCCCGGATCCGATCCCGATCCCGCAACGGAGCGGGAGAAACCAACGCGCCTCGCATTCCTGGGAGAGCCCTTTCAACCGGCCGCGCAGATCGAGCGCGGCGCGGCAGGCTTTCTCCGCATGGTCCTCTTCGGCACGAAGCATCCCGAAGGAGGCACGGATCCTTTCCGGTCCGGCCTCTTCCAGATAGGCCCCTCGAGACATCAGGAACGCGGAGACGCTGCGGACAAAAAGGCTGCTGGCCTTCAGCAGGTCCACCGGCCCCGCCCTGTCGCGGAATTCCTCCGGCACAAAAAGGCGGCAGACAAGGGTGGTGACCTCCCGTCTCTCCCCACTCAGCCCGGAATCGGCGGGAGCCTCGAGGAGTTCCGCGAACAATCCCGCCGAAACCCTCGTTCCCAGAGCCTCCTCCAGCAAGCGCTTCCGCTTTCCGAACTCCGTCCGGGCAACGAGAAAACCGCCAGCGGCCGCCAACGCGGCGGCGAGAACAGGGGCAAGGGAGTCGAAACGGAAGCCATGGAGAGCCCACGCCGGTGCCAGCAGCGCGGCTGCCGCGATCGACAGGGCCGCGACAAGGAGTTTCTGAACCGGGCGCGTCACCTCGACGATGCCCCAGGCGGTGGCCAGCCCGGCCAAGGCGATGGCCGGTATCTCGAAATGGCGGAGCCGCGGGACCTCGCCGGACGGAACCCAACCGCGGGACACGCCCGCCTGCCAGAGCCGTTCCGAGAGGGGCTCGAAGACCCCTCCGAGATGGAGAGCCAGCACCACCGAGGAGACACAGCCTCCGATAGCCAGCGAGATGATCCAGTAGCGTCGCATTGCTTCAAGCGAAGGAGATCCGCCGGAAGCGTCCCCTTCCTCCAAGAATAAAGCGGGCCGCCCGATGAGCAAGGTCGGTTTGGGTGGGACGGTCCCATCCGAACCGACTTTTTGCCACTTTGGAATGGCCAAGCCTTGTCGAATCAACTAGAATCCCCCTTCACCCCTCGGCTCCGCTTCCCCTTATGAACGTCCGAATCCTCATCTCCTCTCTCCTGGCGATCGCCGCCATTCCCGCCTCCCTGCAGGGCCAAGCCCGCATCGTCGGCGGAACCAAGGCCCCCGAGGACACCTACCAATGGATCGTCGCCCTCGCCAACGTCGGGGGAGACACCCTCTTCCAGCGCCAGTTCTGCGGAGCCTCGCTGATCGCACCCGACTGGGTCCTCACCGCCGCCCACTGCGTGGAGGAGACGACTGCCCCGCGACTGCAGGTCGTCGTCGGTCTCACCGATCTGGAAGACACTTCGAGCGCGGAGATCCGCGGAGTGAAGGGAATCTACATCCATCCGAAATACAGCGAATCCGCCCGGGGGGACGTTTTCAACGACATCGCCCTCTTGCTCCTCGACGCTCCCGTGACCACGATCCAGCCCCTCTCCTACGCCCCGGCCCCCTACAACGCCCCCGCCGGAACCTTGCTGCGCGCCCTCGGCTGGGGCGACACGCAGGCCAGTCCGAGATATCCCACCGAGCTGCAGATGGTCGATCTGAATCTCGTCACCCTCGCGAACGCGAACCGTCACTATGGCGGCAATCTCGACCAGCGGCACCTCGCCGCCATGACGGCGGGCAAGGACACCTGTGCGGGCGACAGCGGCGGCCCCCTCTTCGACGAGGACGGCGGCCCCGGCGGCGTCCCCCTGCTCGTCGGCATTACAAGCTACGGCATCCGATGCGCGGGAGACTACCCCGGCGTCTACGTCAATGTCGGAAACTACGCCGGCTGGATCCATACCTTCCGCGTACAACCGACCACCGGAGACGCCGCCATCCGAGTGCAGGGCAGGGGCAGGGTCCTTTCGAACAATGCCAAAGCGAACCGGAAGGCTGGCAGCGACTTCGGCCCCCGCCTTCGTGCCGGACGGACCGCCGTCCGCAGCTTCTCCATCGCCAATCCGAACGCCGGGATTCCCCTCTCGATCTACCGCACGACCTCCTCGAACCGGCAGTTCCAAATCCTCTCGTCACCGCGATACGTCTTCGCCGGAAGCGCCGCCAACCTCCGCATCCGCTTCCGCGCCCCCTCCAAACGCCGAAACGGTCAGGTGAAAAGCCGTATCGTCGTCACCAGCAACGCGCCCTCCGCTCCCGTCCAGCGCTTCAACCTATCGGCTCGCTACCGCAAGGATGGGCGGTTCTGAGAAGGGGCGTCCGGAAAGGGAAAGGAAAAAAGAGGAAAGGGCGAAGAAGAAGCGGAATTCCACTTTCCACCCCACTCAGGCCCACGCCTTCCGCAGTTCCTTTCTCCCACCCGCGTCGGAACTCTCGCGATCCATTTCACGCAGCCATTCGTCGTGCAGGTGGTGGAGGCGCACCTTGGCCCGTCCATGCTCGGTCGCGGAACCGTCCGGCACCAGTCTGGGTTCGATACCCGAGGCCTGGCAGAAACGATCGAACGACTCCCGATAGCGTCCGTGGAGCCAGTTCGCGTGCTCCCGCAGCAACCGGGGATCGACGGCCAGCGCCTCCGCGAGCGCCTCCCCCCATTCTTCGTCCGCGTCGAACTCGACCGGCACTCCGTCGTGCTCCCAAAGCTCGCAATAGGAAAGAGCCTCCTCCGTGCCGGTCGGAACGTTGATCCGCGCCACTCCGCCCGACATGCAAATCGTTCGCGCCGAGAGACAGCCCCCGCAGTAGAGACGCGAGTGCAGCAGCAGAGAGGCCACCTCCCAGAGGTTCGAGGAAGGAAACTCGGCCGCCTGCCATTCCGGAAAAGCCTCGACCCAGCGCCGGATCCGGGCGGAGCGCCCGACTCCGCCGCAGCGGTTCGCTTCGAAGAAGACCAAGCCCAGCCCCTCCCTCTCGGCCGTCTCCCGCAAGGCAGCGGTGAGGCGCGCCGCATCCTCCTCGCGCACCGAACTCGTCTCGACGGCGATCCATCCGTCGGGAAAGCGACTCCGCATGGCTTCCAGCGACTCGCGGTCGCGGCATTCGCGAAGCTGGCGGGCGCAGACCTGGGGCAGCACCGAGAGCGCGCAAGGCATGCGTTCCACCGGGATCCCTTCGCGCTCCAGGAAATCGGCCCCGTTTCCATCCCGCACCCCGACAAACTGAGCGCGGCGCAATACGCCGAGGAGCCGATCCTTCGCCTCCCCGCCAAGGCGCCAGGGTTCGGACAACCCCACCGCGTGGAAGGCGAGTCCGGCGCCGTGGAATTCACCCTCGTCCTCCAGCACGTAGGCGAAATCGGAAATCTGCCCCGTACGCCGGCGCGCGTAGCGCAGCAACTCGTCCCGTCCCCCGATCTCGGAAAGGCTTCCGAAGCGCTCCGCCTCCTCCTCCTCCACGGCAGCGCGATAACCTTCGACGAGATCGAGCCCCAGCACATCGCCCCCGAAATGGACCAGCTTCAAACGAGGCCCCCGCATCTCCAGCACGCACTCGCCGTAGTTCCGCACCGCATGGCCCCCGACGTCGGTGAGGTCCGCCTCGACCAAACCGGCGCAGCGGATTTTGGAGAAATGGAGCAGCCTTCCCAGCACGTGGGGCATCAACATCTCCCCGAAACGATAATGGTCCGCCCGACCAATCAGGAGAGCCTCCTGCGGCACCGCCATCATCTCGTTCACCTCGGCCAAAGGCGCCACCCAATCCAGGCTAGGACGGTGATGGGCTCCTCCCGCCTCCCGTTGAAAATTCGCCGCTTCCGAAAAATTCACCAAGTTATGACCACTCGACATGCCATAATCATAAAGTAATCCAAACGATTTACAAACGTTAATCAACCAGAAACCCATGCCCACTCGTCTCCGCGCCCGTCCGGGAATCGCCATTCCTCGAGAAGCCCGACATTTCGTGCTTCGACGGCCTTGACATCAGGGACAATCGACATAGATTCCCGTCCTTCGCGCTGCGGCCATGGATCTGCACGGTTCTCCGCCCGGCCCCGCTCTTGCCGCTAGGCCCGGTCCACCTGCTCGCGAAAAAACACGCATCTGGAAATGAAAACCTTTTCTGCCAAAGCCGAAGAAATCGAACGCCAGTGGCACGTCATCGACGCCGATGGGAAAGTCCTCGGCGACGTCGCCGTTGCCGCCGCCAATTTGCTCCGCGGCAAAGGCAAGCCTCTCTTCACCCCCCATGTCGATTGCGGCGACTACGTCGTCATCGTCAACGCGGCGAAAGTCCGGCTCACCGGCTCGAAAGAGGACCAGAAGATCTACACCTCCTATTCCGGCTACGTCGGCGGGCAAAAGCGCGAGAGCGTCTCGAAGGTGCGCTCCCGCCGTCCCGAGCTTCTTGTCGAGCGCGCCGTCCGCGGCATGATCCCCCACAACCGCCTCGGTCGCCAGATCTTCCGCAAGCTCAAAGTCTACAACGGCGCCGAGCACCCGCACGAAGCTCAGCAAGCGAAGTCCTACGAACTGTAATTCCGACTCCCACCCTTTCCCGACATGAGCGAATCCTACTCCGCCACGGGCCGCCGCAAGACGGCCTCCGCCCGCGTCACCCTCGTCCCGGGCACCGGCCAGATCACGATCAACAAGCGTCCCTTCGAGGATTACTTCGGCACCCTCTCCTTGCAGAACAAAGTGCTGCACGCCTTCCAGACGGCGAATGCCGCGAATCAGTTCGACGTCACCATCAACGCCAACGGCGGTGGAGTGAGTGGCCAGATCGGCGCGATCCAGCTCGGCATCGCCCGCGCCCTCCTCAAGTCCAACCCGGATCTGAGGGACACCCTCCGCGAAGACAATCTCCTCACCCGCGATCCCCGGAAGAAGGAACGCAAAAAGCCCGGTCAACCCGGTGCCCGGAAGCGCTTCCAGTTCTCGAAGCGCTGAGAAGCCTCTCCTCCCTTTTGGGAGAAACTTCCTTCGAACGAACAGGGTCGGATGCTTCATCCGACCCTGTTTGCTTTTTCGGGTCCCGGAGCCGTAGAGAGGTTCGTGGGAACTTCTCCCAGGCGACGCTTCAAAGGACTTTCGCCGAAGTTCTCACGCTTCGCTACACCGATCTCCCCGGACGGAGAGGGATACCGGGGCGAGGCCGGTTTTCGATCGGGCCGCAAAAAGGCACGGAAGACACGAAACCTCTCCGCTTCAAACAGAGACTCCCTTGCTCGCGGCCGATTCTTGGCAAAAATCAGCCCCCCCCTCCTTCTGTGCCTTTTTGCGGCCCGATCTCCGGACGTCAGCGGTCCTCGATCTTCAGTCAGTCCACTTCCTCGGAAGCCGACGACTCGGCCGCCCGGCGCTTCGCCGCCCGCTTCGCGCCCAGATGGCGGATATCCTCGGCGTTGATGAGGAACACGGCATCTTCGCCAATGTTCACCGCATGGTCTCCGACCCGCTCGAGGCTGCGCACCATGAAGATGAGGTGCAGAATCGGCTTCACCTGCCCGGATTCGCGGTCCATGCGCTTGCCGAGCTCCCGGATGACGTTGCGGTGGAGCTCGTCGAGTTCCAGATCCTTCGCGTAGAGAGAGATGGCGAGGTCAGTATCGCCCTCGGCATAGGAGCGTATCGCGTCGCGGAAAATGCTCGCGGCCTTCTCGTAGACCGGTTCGATCAGATGCGTTTCGGGCACCTCGGGATGCTTCAGAAGCTTCCGGGCGCGCCTCGCGATGCTGCGGGCCTCGTCGGAAACGCGCTCGAGATTGTTCGCGATCTTCATTCCCGCGATCACCTCGCGCAGATCGCCCGCCACGGGATTGTAGCGCATCAGGATCTCGAAGGACTCGGCATCGATGCGGCGCTCGAGCTGGTTCACCTCCTCTTCCTCCAGAATGGCTTCGTTGCAGAGCTCGGCATTTCTCGTGAGCAGCCCCCGGATGGCGTTCCCGAGATTCTGCTCGGAGATGCTCGCCATTCGCATGACGGCGTTTCTGGCATCTCGCAAGGCTTGCTCGAAATTCCCCAAGATGTGGCTGGATTCGGTCATCGTTCGGATAAGGTGTTGCGGCGGTGTGAGGAGAGCGTCGCCCCGATTCAGGCGAGGGCCAGTCCGGCCAGCCTCGAGGACGCCTCCTCGTTCTCATCGAAGTCGCTTTCGCGTCGTAGGATGGCCCCGTCGAGGTCCTCGCGTTCCATGAAGTCGCGGTAGTGCATCAGTTCGAATTCCCCTGGTTGCCTTTCGACGATGGCGGTGAGCGATTCGACCCAGTCGCCGGAATTCAGGTAATGGACACCGTTTTCGAGACGCTTGTCCGCAGGCGTATGAATATGCCCGCAAATGATGCCGCGACAACCGCGAACTGCGGCCAATTCCTTGAGCTGATCCTCGTAGCGGTCGACGAAGCTCACCGCGGACTTCACCTTCGCCTTGATCGTCTTGCTGAGGGAGTAGTATTCCTTCCCCCGGAGGGCGCGCCACCGGTTGTAGAGCCGGTTGATCCCGAGCAGCAGCTCGTATCCCTTCGCCCCGGCGATCGCGACCCAGCGATGGTCCGTCGTGACACGGTCGAAGCCGTCGCCATGGATGACGAGGTAGTCCCCTTGCGGAGTCTCGTGAATGTATTCGTCGACGATGCGCAGGCTGCCGAAGCAGACCGGCAGGAATCGCTCGAGGATGTCGTCGTGGTTGCCGCGCAGGTAGATCACCTCCGTCCCCTGCTTCTCCATCTTCTTCAGGACGGTGCGGATGAACTTGGTGTGGATCGGCAGCCAGCGCCCCCCGCTTCGCAGGGCCCATCCATCGACGATGTCCCCGTTGAGGATCAGCTTCCGGCAGGTCGTCGCCTTGAGAAAGGAGATGACCTCCTCGCACTTGCTGTCCCTCGTCCCGAGATGGATGTCGGAAAGGAAGATGGCGTGGTAGTCGTGGCGTTTGTCGTGCGGTTTCATCGGGAAGGATATCGGCTTCGCCGCCAGTCAGGGCGCAATCGTCTCTCGGGCGACCGGCAGTCCCTCGACGAGATCGCCCAACTGCCGCTCGAAGCGCTTCACGACCTTTTTCCACCTCACCTTCCGGGCGGCGGCGCGTGCTTCCTCGCGAACGACCGTCAGGTCGCGGGCGGCCACGGAGGCGGCGAGTGCGAGATAGGCCTCCCGGTCATCGAAAGGAGCGGTGAAGCCGTTGACGCCGCTCGCGATGTGCTGCCGGGCCGCCGCATAGTCGTAGGCGACCACGGCGAGACCGCTGGCCATCGCCTCGAGCGTGACGTTGCCGAAGGTCTCGGTGACGCTGGGAAAGATGAACAAGTCGGCCGAGGCGTAATGTTCGGCCAAGGTCTCGCCGCGGAGAACGCCGGTGAAGATGAATTCGGGATGCTCGCGCTTCAGCTCCTCGAGCTTCGGTCCGTCTCCGACGAAGACCCCCTTGAAGTCCGGGATGCGCTTTCGGATCGTCTGAAAGGCCTCGATCACGAGAGGGAGGTTCTTTTCCGCCGCGATGCGGCCGACGTAGAGGCCGACGAGCCCCCCGGCCCCCGCTCCCCAGGTCTGGCGCAAGGCAAGCGAACGCCGCTTCGGGTTGAAGAGCTTCGTATCGACTCCCTTCGGAAGCAATTGCAGGTTCTCGAACCCCCGGGCCCCCAGCTGGTCGATCACATCGGCCGAGGGGACGAAGGTGCAGACCGAGCGATTGTGGACCCGCCGCAGATAGGACATCGTCGCCTTCTCCAGCAAAGGCATCCGGTAGTGCGCGACATATTGCTGGAAATTCGTATGGAATCCCGAAGCGGCGGGAATGCCGAGGGTTTTCGCGGCAGTGATCGCCGAAGCCCCGAGCGGCGTTTCCGTCGCGACATAGACGACATCCGGCCGACGACGCGACCAGCGCGACTGGAGGACGAGACGCATGGGAAAGCCGAAGCGGACCTCCCGATAGCCCGGCAAACCGAAAGAGGGCACTTCCAGGCCTTCCTCGTCGCAGGCAAGCACCGCCGGACGGACGACATCGACCGAATGCCCCCGCTCGCGCAATCCGACGACGAGACGCTCGAGAGTCGTGGCCACTCCGTTGGCTTGGGGGGTGTAGGTGTCCGTGACGAAGGTGATCTTCATGGCATGGCCGGGGGGGTGGATCGGGGAGGTGAAGGCCAGGCCGAAAAGGCGGGAAAGCGCCTGCCGGATGTCCTTCCGTGCCCAAGCATCGGGCATCGGCGGGAACTGGAAAGCAACACCTTCGTCACCTTCGAAGATAAAGGAAGCTTGACTGCTTTCGTTCCTGAAAAGGAACGAGCCGCAGCCCGGGCACCTGCCAATGACCCGGACTGCGGCTACCCCTCAACTTGGCTCCGGAGAGATTCCAGCGGATGAACAAGGAACGCGCGTCCTCCCTCCGAACCCCAAGGATCTGTCTTGCCGGACGCCGTGCCAAAACGCATCGGGCGCCGTCTGTCTGTGTGTCAAAAAGTCTCCGATCGCGGTGCCCCCGCCCTTCCTTTCTGCGCTCCCTGAGGAGCTATCGGCGGGATGGTGGAGGATGGACATGGCAACGGGATCGGCCAGCTTGTGCTGACAATTGATTTTACCGGAATATCAAACAAGGTCAATTCAAATTTTAAAAACTTTTTCAATTTGATAATCAAATTTGAAAAACATTGACCACTCCTCTTCAAAGCCATGAGAGGGGGAAGGTGGGGCCTACGGGAAGAAGGCGGAAAGCGCGACGCGTTGGAGCAGTGTTCGTGTTCCGAAGGGATCCGTGGTGAAATTCGTGAGCCTTTCGACGAAGGTCCGCCGAATCATCGAACGGGAGAAGTTCTCGCGAACTTCTCGTTGCGAACCGTTCAGACCAGCGGGAAGAACACCGCTCCGGCAAAAAGGAGGGCAAGCCCGGCAAGCGACATGAGGATCATCATGACGCTGACGCTCTTGAAGGTCTCGATCGGGGTCATTCCCGTCATGCGACCGATCAGCCAGAAACCGCTGTCGTTTGCCCAGGAGATCGGCTTCGAACCGCAACCGATGGCGAGCGCGAGGTAGAGAGCCGAATAGGAAAGCTCCGCGCCCATCGCCAGCGGACCGACCATCCCTCCCGCCGTGATCATGGCGACCGTGGCGGAGCCCTGGGCGGTGCGGATGAGGGCGGTGACGAGGTAGGCGACGGGGATGAGCATCAAGGTCTGCCGTCCCTCGATCGAACCGCTGATGAGTTCGGAGATGTTCGTGTCTTTGAGGACCGACCCAAAGGCGCTCCCCGCCGCCGTAATGAGGATGATGACGCCCCCGCTCGCGAGGGCCGCCTGCACGGCCTCCTTCGTGCCCGGCCCGGTCCCGGGAGACGCGCGCTTCACGCGGACGAGGAGCCACACCGCCGCTCCCGATGCGAGAATGAGCGCGATGTTCTTGTCTCCGAGCAAACGCATCGCGGGCACGTCGATCTTCATCGCGGAGAGAATGGCGTCGCCGCCGATCAGGACGACAGGCAGGGCGATGGGAAAAAGGGCGAGCCACAAGGGAGGAAGCGGTCCGTCGAAGCCCGGCACCGTCTTCGCCTCCACGAACGTCTCCTCCCGCAGAGGGATATCCCAGCGCCGGTTCGCCCAGTAGGCGTAGGCGACACCCGTCGCCGAGGTGAAGAGCCCCACGACGATGCCCCCGAGCATCATCGAACCGATGGTGACCTGGTCGCCGAAGCTGGCCGCCACGGTGAGCGGCCCCGGCGTCGGCGGTACCAGCGAATGGGCCATGGTCGCCCCTGCCACGATCGTGAGGATGTAGAGCAGGTAGTCCTTTCCCGTCTCGCGCCGCATCGCCTTGCCCAAGGGCATGAGCAGGTAGAAGACGGTATCGAAGAACACGGGAATGCCGAGGGTGAAGGCGCTTCCCGCGAAGGCGAAGGGCGTCCCCTTCACCCCGAAGAGCCGCATCAGGGAGTCGACGATCCGCTTCGCGCCTCCCGAATCGAGGAGGCACTGTCCGATGATCGCGGCCATGGCGATGACCAGCGCGATTTCCCCGCAGCCTTTTCCAAACGCTTCGGTGAAACGGGAGACGAACCATTTGTTGGAATGGGCGAGCGCGGATTCGTGCGCCCTCGCCTGTTCCGGGGGGAAAGAGTCTGGAATCCCTCCCCTATCGCCGACGAGCACGGTTCTCTGGGCCGCATCGAGTTTCGAACGATAGAGAAGTTCCGCCGGCGTCAAGGCCGCCACGGTCAGCCCGGCGGCGGTCAGGGCGATGAAGGGATGCCAGCGCCCGACGATGATGCTGGCCACGACGACGAGCATCCCGATCAGCAGCAGCGCGAGCGATCCCATCGTGATGGCGGGCTGACGGGGCTTCCGAGGTGCGGTGGCAAGACCGGACGGCCTCTTCCTATTTCATCGCCGCGAAGCGGGCCGCGAGAAGGTCGACGGCGCCGGCGTTCCCCGTCTTTTCCCTTGTCGCATCGATCCACCGCTGCTCGAGCTGGTTCTTCGTCGGACGGTCGGTTTCGTAGAAGACGCCGAACTTCCCGGGATACTGGAGCGAGGCGAGTCGGTAGGCGGCGTTCTCGTCGGAGACATCGTGCCGCTCCGCATCCTCCGGCGTGTCGTCCCACTTCCGCTCCTCGATCACGTCGAAGGCCCCTCCCCTGCGCGGATTCCCGTCGTCGAAGGCGCCGGGATAGAAGACGACGCATTCGGACAGCACCTCGACCACGCTGAAGCCGGGATGGAGAATCGCCCTCTCGAAGACCTCCATCATGTGCTTGACCTGGGTGGCGTGGGTCCGGGCGACGAAGGAGGCGCCTCCGTAGACCAGCTTCTTCATCGGATTGATGGGACGGTCGATCGCACCCGTCGGATCGGTCTTCGACTTGAAGCCCGCCGGGCTCGTGGGAGAGGTCTGCTTCTTCGTCAGTCCATAGACGAAGTTGTCCATCACGATGTAGGTGAGGTTCACGTTCTTCCGGGCGGCGTGGTCGAGATGGTTTCCCCCGATGGAGTAGCCGTCCCCATCGCCGCCGAAGGCGAAGACGTGAAGATCGGGACGGGACAGGCTCACTCCCGTGGCGAAGGGCAAAGCCCGGCCGTGGATGAAGTGGACGCCGTGGCCGTTCACGAAATAGGGAAAGCGCGAGGAGCATCCGATCCCCGCGATCGTGCAGATTTTCTCATGGGGAATCTGGAGTTTCTCCAAGACCTTGAAAAAGGAGGCGAGCACCGCGAAATCCCCGCAACCCGGGCACCAGGTCGGGTGATCGGCGGTGAGATCTTTCTTCGTGAGCGGCTTGGGAACTTCTGCAGCGGTCGACATTGGAAGAAGCGGGAGGTTTTCAGCGTTCAGTTTTCGGTGGCGGCCTCGACTCGGGCGACGATGTCGCGGACCTTGTAGTTGAGTCCGTCCGTCTTGCAGATGGAGCGGATCCTCGGGTCGCAATGCCGCGCCCGCAGCAGGGTGGCGAGCTGCCCCTGTCCGTAGAGACCTTCGTCGTTCATCTCGACGACGAGGATGTGGTCGTATCTCTCGAAAATCGATTCGAACCCGTTGGGCATGGGATGGAGATGGCGCAGGTGGATCGAGCCCACCGTCCGCCCTTTTGCACGAAGCCGCCCGACCGCCTCGCGGATCGGACCCCACGTCGATCCCCATCCGACGAGGAGGATCTCGCCGGACGCATCGCCATGGACTTCGGGCAAGGGCAGGGCCACGCCACAGGCCTTGATCTTCTCGCGGCGGCGCTCCGTCATCCTTTGATGGACGTCGGGATTTGCGCTCGGATGCCCCCATTCGTCGTGTTCGAGGCCGGTCACGACAGGATACTTTCCTCCCGCCATCGCCGATCCCGGCGGCGCATGCCGCGTCGCGCCGTCCAAGGGATACGGCTTGAACGCCTCCCCGCGGGACGACAGATCGAGAGCCGGCTCGTGCATCCATCGGGAAAGATCGGGCTGCTCGAAGGCCTCGATGCGCGAGGCGAGGGCCATGTCGGTGAGAATGAAGACAGGACAACTGTAGGTCCGTGCCAATTCGCAGGCCTCCACGGCGATGTAGAAGCAATCGGCCACGTTCTTCGGCGCGAGGACGATACGGGGGCAGTCGCCGTGGCTCCCGTAGATCGCCTGCATCAGATCGCTCTGCTCCACGCTGGTGGGCAATCCGGTGCTGGGGCCGCCGCGCTGGACGTCGACGACCACGAGCGGCAATTCCGCCATGGTTCCGTAGCTGAGCGCCTCCATCTTCAGGGAGATGCCCGGACCCGCACTGCCCGTCACCGCCGTGTGCCCGGCATAGGCGAACCCCAGCGCCATCGCCACCGCGGCCAGCTCGTCCTCGGCCTGGACGAACAAACCGCCGTATTTGGGCAGCTCGACCCGGAGTTGCTCCATGATCGTCGACCAAGGCGTGATCGGATAGGCCGCTCCGTAGCGCACCCCTCCGGCGAGAAGCCCCATCGTCAGGGCCGTGTTCCCATCGGTGGTCACCTTGTCGGGTCCCGCCCCCTTCCCCCGCTGCAAGGCGACGTCGGCGTCGAAGAGATCGCCGACGGGATAGGCGTAGCCCGCGTCGAAGGCGAGCATCGCGTTGCGAAGGACATCCTCGCTCTTTCCGCCGAACTGACGCGAGACGAGACCGACGACCTTCTCCTTGTCCAGCTCGAACATCCGGGTGACGAGACCGAGGACGAAGAGATTCTTGCCCCGCTCCCTCGAACTGCCGCCGAGCGCCTCCACCGTCGCGCTGGTGAAGGGAATGCCGACATGGACGGCGTCGAGATCGTCCCTCAGCTCCTGGACATGGTCGCTGTCGTAGAGGCAGACCCCGCCGGGGCGCAGCGAGGCGATGTGGTTGTCGTAGCTGTGCTGATAGAAGGCGAAGAGGAAATCCGACTCGTCCCCCGCGGAGAGCACCTCGCCGGAACCCAGGTGGACCTGGAAGATGGACGGCCCGCCCGAGATCGTCGCGGGGATCGTCATGTAGGTCATCACCTCGCGGGCGCTGCGCCCGGCCAGCTTGGCGAGCAATCCGCCGATGGTTTGGATGCCGTCCTGGGAGTTGCCGGCAAAGCGGATGACGGCATTCTGAAGGGCGGCGTCGGAGGTGAGGTCGGATGGCTCCGACATCGTGGTGGAACTCATGGGCAAGCGAAAGGACTGCACGCTTTATATCCAGCGAGATCCGGCAAGGCAATGAAATTGTCGCCGTAAATCCGCCCTCTTGGGAAACGCCGAACCCGATCCGCCTCACTTCGCCGGATAGACCGGCGGCGGCCCCGGAGCGAAACCTGTGGCCGCGGGAAGCGGATCGCGGCGGGTCATCAGTTCCGGTGCCTCCTCTTCCGCAGGCGCATTGATCGGATTGCCGCCGGGATCGAGGATGCGCACGGTGACGAAGATGGTCAACGCGCGCTTCGTCGACTGCGACGTGTTCGACTTGAAGGCGCGGCCGAGGACCGGCAGATCCCCCAGATAGGGAATCTTGTCCTCCGTCGCGGTGATCGATTCTCCATGATAGCCGCCGATGGCTACGGTCTGGCCATCCCAGACGACCACGTTCGTCGTCTCCTTGACCGCATCGAAGACAGGCATCAGAATTTCGTTCGGCGTCACGACGGACGGCTGTCCATTGACCATGAAGTTGCTGTTGGTGATGGGTGTACCGTAGTTGATGAACCCGCTGAAATCGGTGAAATCCATCAGCACATTCAGGCTCACCGTCTTGTTGTCCGACGCCAAGGTCGGTTCGACTTCGATCGACTTGCCGAGTTTCCGGGTTTCGAAGGCAGTGGGCGTGGCCGGAGTTGCCGGAAACTCTGGCGGCGTATCTCCGATAATGACGGTGTTGCCGATCTGGTAGACCCCGAAGCTGTTTGGAATTTCCGGGGGGTCGTATTCGGTGGGATAGATGAACTCTCTCGTCTGCTCCATCTTCGCGACCGTTCCGGGCCGGACCGTGACGTAGGAATCCGCGAGGAAGTCGGCCCCCTTCAACTGGCTGAGCGCCCGCAGCACCATCTGATACTGCGGATCGGTGAAGACCCCCGCGACGGAGAAGATTCCCGGAGCCTTGACCCCCACGGGAGAGGGGGAATCCCGATTGATGACGGAGTCGATCGTCTGGCCGCTGCCGACGATGCCGGTGCGCAAGCTGCTCGTGACGGGGAAGGTGCCGACCTGACCTCCTCCCGGTGTCGTGAAGGGAAAATCGCCCGGCCCCACCGGCACGGAAGCATTGCCGTCGGTGCCTCCGCCAAAGAAAACGCGCGGACTCGATCCCAGATTGCTCTGCCCGAGAAGGAAATCCAGACCGAACTGCTGCAGATGCGTCGATTCGACCGAGACCATCTTCACGTGGATCTCGATCATCTTCGGGGCCGTTTCCTTGGACGCCTGGACGATGTCGTCGACGAGCAAGAGCTGCTCTCCGGTGTTTCTCACCAAAAGCGTGTTCGTCGCGGCGATGTAGTTCGCGGAAGCCCCGGATCCGAACTGCACGCCCCGTTCCTGCAAGAATTGCTGGGCGGAGATGCGCCTCACGAGTGCTCCCCCCCCGTCGTTCGAGGAAGCGTTGGCAAAAGGGTCGGCAGGCGCCGCCTGGGAATCGACTCCGCCCCCCTCGCCGGAGAGGAAGCCCGGAGGTACGATCCACGTCCGATTGGAAAGAACATCGTCGCCCGCGGTGGGAGACACGATGCGCACCGCGAAATTGTCGGTGCGATAGATCATCCCCACTTGGCCTACCGCGTATTTCAGCGCGACGCCGAGAGGCACGTTGGCGAGCTTCACCGTCAGAGTCCGCCCGGCGGCATCCTGGCCACCCGATGCCACCGAGGAGTCGATCACGATATTCACTCCCCGCCGCGCCGGATCCGATTCCGCGGCATCCAGCTCCTGGGCCTTCTGGGCAAGGAATTCGACCACGTCGGCGAGCCGCGCCTGGTTGAACTCCAGGGTCGGAATGACGATCTCCTTCAACTTCCGCTCGATCGCGACGCTTCCCCCCGTGGTCACCCCCTCCTCGTTGAGCAAAATCTCCCCGTCCTTCAGCATGGGCGGAACCGGGGTCTCCCATCCCGCCGCAACTTCCGCAAGCTTCTTCGACCGGGTATGGTCGTAGGCCGCATCGTAATAGTTCATCCGATAGCGTTCGACCACCTCCAGTCCCCGGCGCGCCGCCGTGCTGTGGGGATCGATGTGGAGCACTTCGTTGTAGGTCCGCTCGGCCCGGTCGTAGTCGCCCAATTCCCGGTAGCCCTTCGCAATGATGAGCTTGCTCTCGACTTGATCGACGTTGCGAAGATGCCGGGGGCTCATCGCGAAATTGTAGCGGTCGTCGCGATCCCGCAGGTCGCGCAGCATCTTGCGAATCTCCGGATCCACCTGTTCCGCAGGAACCCCCGCCGCCTCCGCCAAAGCCACGACATCGGCGAGCGTCTTCTCGGACTCCGCCCATTTCGCCTCGTCCACGAGAATCAACGCGTAGCGTCGCGACGCGCTCTGATAACGATCGAAGAAGACACGCCTCTGGTTCGCCACCGCCGGCACATCGGGCAAGGTTTCGAAGGCGGCGCGGTAGTAGTCCATCGCCTCGGCATAGGACTGGTCCGAATAAGCCTTGGAGCCAGCGGTGAAGAGCGTCTGCGCCGCCTCCACTTGCTTCTGACGACGCTGCGCCTCCCCAGCCGCGATCCCGGCGATCCCGCCCGGCACGGAGTTTCCATCGGCCTTGGATTCCATCGCCGCACCGCCGTACAATCCACCCACCATCACCCAGATGGAGAGACAGCGTCGGAAAGACTCGGGATGGGGAAGAATGGACACGGTAAGATAGGCTCCTGAGCAAATTTGAGACGCAAACCACGACTCGTCATCGAGACAGAAACGCGACCTTAGCAGCAATCGCGCCCCTTCTGCAAGCCCGAAGTCGGTGTGCTGGCGAATCCGCGCTCCCCGGACACCCCTGCGCCCCCTCCGCTGGAGGGGGCGCCGCGACGGCGGAACTCACGGCTGTTCATCGCCCCCCTCCCCGTCTCCAGTCCGCTCCTCCAGCTGCCGAAGGTGGCGGCGCAGCAACTCCTCGTCACCGTCGTCACCGCTCAGCACCCTCCCCGCACCCAGCAACCCATCGAAGCGATACACGCTCTCACCGTTCGGGCCATAAT
>JBBCIU010000010.1:0-2385 GCA_037190325.1 Verrucomicrobiales bacterium
CTCCGGCCCTTGGGCTGGCCGCCGTTGGGGCCGCCCAGGGGGCCGGTTCCGGTGGCGTCGTGGAAGCGCTGGAACTGGGCCGTGGCGATGACCTGGCCGGCCTCGTCGTAGAGGGTCTCGCTCTGCTCGATGACGATGTCGTCGGCCACGCTGTTGACCGGGAGGGGGTCGCCGAGGCTTTCATCCCCGTGGTCCACTAGCCTGTTGATCCAGCCCGAAGGCCGTGCGATCCTGCCGAAGACTTCGCCGGACGAGTCGCGTTTGATGCCGTTCCGGCACCCTCCGGGGCAAGCTTCGCCCGCTCTATCTCGCAGACTTCGCGCTCGATTCTTATTCGCTTTGGCATCACCCGCGTGGCTGAAAAACGCCGAGGGTCGGAGGGGTTTTGGACGGAGCGGAGCGCAGTCCGGAGGGGGAGGCGGCGGGGGGAGCCGGCGAGTCAAACATCTCATGGAGTGGGTGGACCTTGAATGCCCTGGCCGCGGAGCGGCATGGGGGAGGCGAGCTTCGGAGAAGCCGCATGCCGCATGGCCGGAGCGCAGCGAAGGCAATTGGGATGTCAGGATTGATACGAGAGGAGTTGTAGCCGCCATCGCGTCGGGCCGCGCCTCAAGAAGCACGCCCGGCTTCAAGTCCCAAGCAGGTTGGCACGGCCAACGCTGTTGGTTGCCACTATTCACCTGGCTCCGGAATTGATAGGTTCAAGCTGAACAACAGGAATCTTATCCGATTCGAGATCAAGCGCTACGTTCTTTCTATGGTAATGATAGGCGCCGATTGTTGCTGGGTTGTTGTGTATTGGCAATATATTTGATTGCTTTGTGGTTCTCCGCTCTCCCCAGCCTCTATCTGGATACTCAAAGGCTCCTGGTAGTGGCCGTCCCCGTTCGTCCACCACCATAACTCTGCCTATCGGTTTAATGGGTGAGCCACACCCTGATATAAGCGCGGCTGCAAAGAATGCCTTTAACATCCTGGCGCGCGCATCACTTCTTCTCGATCTCATTCTGCTTATTGGTCAACCATTCTATCACGAAATTCACTTTTACCTGAATCCATCCATGATTGCAATTATGCCCATTGCAATCATATGCTGAGACGTCAACATTCTGAACATTCCCCCCAATTGCAAGCCCAATATAATCATCGGATTTGACCACGAATGGAATATGGGGGCAGTCCTCTTTCGGGCAACCTAGGGTTTGATATATATTGTAGCCATCTCTCACTATTCCGGGCGGGTTAATGGCATCCCCATTGAGCCGAAGGTGATTTACGGGATCGAGCAGTCCGAGGTGAATGTTGACGTCGAGATTTGCAAACTCACTGTCTTGTGAAATCTCTTTGGATGGTATCAGTGCATTCCATGCGCCCCAGCTATATCCTGCCATGTAAATATGAAAGCAATCGTCCTTGCCGACATCGTTAGGGATTCCAAATTCTTGCTTTATTATTGCCTTCAATGAATTCCGGTTGGCCTGCCCTCCGTAAACATTTCCGGTATACAAAGAGAATTTCCCCCCGTCTGGATCGATCCCCCCAGCTCCTTTGAATGCAATTCTTATCGACTTCAGAGCGAGTCCGAACAGATCGTTCTCGTTAATTGGATTGTTTTCGGTATGCGCGTAAACGTTCACTCCCCCGCTTTCCTCAATGGGATCCCTGCTCAGCCACCGTCCGATTTGGGGCGAGTAGTATCGGTAGCCGTAGTCGTAATATCCCGTCTCCGCATCGAGGATCTGCCCGTGGAAGGCGAATTCGACTGCATGGGCGGAGGCGGTCAGCGGCGCCCAAGCCGCATTCATGACGGCACGGAGCCCGAAGGCGCTGAACTCGTATCTCTCCACGACATTGCCCGAGGTGTCGGTCATCGCGATGGGGTCGTAGTAGTCCATCAGGCAGTAGAGCCGCTCGTCCAGAGTTCCCCCTCCGGTGGTGTCGCGCTCGCTGCGGACCAGCTCGTCCCGGTGGTTGGGTCGCGCGCCCCAGAAGTATTGCCGCGAGGCGTCCGTCGAGGCGTCCTCGCGCTCCTCGATGGCCTTCCAGCGCTCGTTGTAGTAGGTGTGGACCGTCGTCCCACCGACTGTCTTGGTAATCCGCCGAGCCGTGCCGTCGTAGGCGTAGGTGGCCAGGGTGGCGAGGTTGCCGTCCTTCACCTGAACGAGCCGTCCCCACGCATCCCAGACCAAGCGGTAGTATTGGCTCCAGTTCCCGTCAGTGTCCGGCGGCATCTGTAGGGCCTGCCCGGCCCGGTCGTAGAGGATGCCCTCGTTGCTGCCGTCGAGCTGCGTGATCTGGTTGTCGCGGTTGTTCACCCGCGTTTGATCAAGCGTCTCGGTTCCGTCGGTGGCGGAGGTGTAGCGGTTCCAGTTTCCCGTCGGATCG
>JBBCIU010000011.1:0-120188 GCA_037190325.1 Verrucomicrobiales bacterium
ATCCCGAGCAAGTCCGCGTCGGCTACGAGAAGGTCGGCACGAAGAAGCCCAATCCGTGGGGCCTCCACGACATGCACGGCAACGTCATGGAATGGTGCCTCGACCAGTATCTCGCCGATGGCTACGCCGGACGCGAGGGCAAGGTCACCGAGAATCCCCTGGCCATTCCCACGACCCTCTATCCCCGCGTCGCCCGCGGCGGTTCCTGGTACGATCCGCCGGAGGAGCTCCGCTCCGCCCGCCGAGTCGCCTCGAACGAGAGCTGGAAGGTGTTGGATCCGCAACTACCCAGATCGATCTGGTATCACACCAGCGCCCACTGGCTCGGCTTCCGCCTCGTCCGTCCCCTCGAAGTGCCCGAGGCCGAAAGGATGCACGAGCTCTGGAACCTCGGCACGGTCGGCGGAAGCTGATTCCTTGGATTCACCAGATCTCCCTCCCCATCGCGTTTCCGGGAGGATCGTAGCAGCAGACCACGACGGTCCAAACGAACCCGTTCTTCTCGTATCTCGCGATTCCCGCGCCGATCCGGGCGGAATCCCGCCAAATCATCTGGGTGTAATGCCCGACACCGCGGTTGAAGAGCGCCGGTGTCATGAGCCGGGCGTTACCGGGCATCTTCGCCCTCTCCGCATACCAGCCTTCGCACGCCTCGACCACGCCGAAACCGCCACCGCCCTGAGCCAGATTCTCTCCGTAGGGATTCTGGCCCAAAGGCAAATGGGCGAAGCGCTTCGCCCGGGCGATGGAGTCCGCCCGCTGCTGGGCGTATCGCGCGATCTCCGACGACCACTCCACCTTTTCCACCCCCACCTCGGCGCGCACCCGATTGTGGAAGGCCACGATCTGCCGGGCCTCCTGAACGCCGAGGGCCGAGCCCGTGCTCTCCGGCGACGGAGCCGTCGAGGAGGGAGAGACCGCGCAAGCGGGAACGAGGCACAGTCCCAAGGACAGGCCTGCGAAAGGCACAAAGGCCCGAAGCCTCTTGGACAAAGGAACGTTCACGGTCACAGGCGAGAAGAATGGCCATCTCAGTAGCCGACGCGGGGCTTGGATTCAATCGGGAATCCATCTCCCTTCCAGCGGACCATTGTCCCCCGCTCCTCGAACGAAGGGCCTCAGTCCCAAGAAAGGGCCACATCCCCCCACCCGAAAACCAGTTGCCGCCCTCGACCGCCGACGCTACTTCTCTTCCGCCCCCTGCGCCATGCCCAGTCCCGGATACCGATCGCCTTTTTCCAGCCGTCCCGGCCTTCGCGACGCTGCGCCGTCCTTCGACCGAGTCAGCATCGTGGTGCCCTTCTACAACGAGGAGGAATGTGTCGAAGCGGTCCTGCGCGAGCTCGTCGCCTGCCAGCCGGAGGCGGAAATCGTCGCCGTCGACGACGGCAGCAGGGACCGCACCTGGGAAATTCTGCAATCGGTGCCCGGCGTCGTCCCCTTGCGGCTGAGCCAGAACCGGGGCCAGAGCGGAGCGCTGTTCGCGGGACTCCGCTTCGCCTCGGGCGACATCCTCGTGATGCTGGACGGCGACGGACAGAACGACCCCGCCGACATCGCGAAGCTCGTCGGACTCCTCCGCAGCGGCGAATGCGACGTGGCCGTGGGCCGCCGCGCGAAGCGCCGCGACACCTGGAGCCGCCGCGCCGCCTCGCGCATCGCCAATCGGGTGCGGCGTCTCTTTCTTCAGGACGGAGTCCGCGACACGGGGTGTTCGCTGAAGGCGATCCACCGCGACCATGTCGACCTGCTCGTCCCCTTCAATGGGCTGCACCGCTACCTCCCCGCGATCTTCACCCATGCCGGGCTGAAGATCGCCGAAATCGACGTCAATCACCGCGAACGCGCGGCGGGTGTATCGAAATACACGAATTTCGACCGCGCCCTGCGCGGCATCTACGATCTCGTCGGCGTCTCCTGGCTCCTCAAGCGAAAGGTGATTCTGCCGCCGTTGGAGGCGGGCGGCCGTCCCGACGCCGAGGAAACGCCGACGGCATGACGAGCCAGTGGACTGGGAGACGATCTTCATCTAGTTTTGCCCCGATGATTCCCCGGATCGTCCAGTTCCTCGCGCTCTCCGCCTCCGCCGTGCTCCTCGCCGCTTGCGTGGAGGACTTCCAGTCCACCGGGCTGTCGTCCAGTCTCGCCTCCTCGAACGCGAGTTCGCGCACGACCTCCGTCGCACCGGTTCGCGAAGAGGCGTTGACGAAGCACGATGTCGCGCTGCGCTTCCTCACCGCCTACATCCGCCTCGACCGCAACATGGCCCTGAAGTACGCCACGCCTCAGGCGATCTCGAAGCTGGACTGGAACCTCTCCCACCGCGGGAACATCCCCTACTACGACGACAAGATGCTTCTCCAGTTCAACGGAGGCTGGGCACGGGTCTATTTCCAGGACGTCGGGGGCACCTACAAGATCGTCGATTTCGACGTGCGCCGACGCTGACCCGGCCACTCTGGCAATGCCTCTACGAAAAGCGCCCGCGCGCGGAGAAGGCCACGCCGAGGGCGGCGGCGGCGTCTCCCCCGATGGCCCATTCGAAGACGGTCGTCCTCGTCTCCGGCTCGATCGGGCTGTTCAGGTAGACGGGCCAGGCTCTTTCGCGGAACCCCTCGATCACCCATTCGAGATACCGGTCGCGGAAACCGACCTCGGCCAGTCCGCCGCCGACGACGACGAGTCCGGGATCGAAAACGCGAACGAGGTCGGCGAGACCGTGGCCGAGGAGCCGCCCCTGCTGCTGGAAGAGGGAGAGGGAGAACTCGTCTCCCCGTTCGGCGAACTCGCGGAGGCGGAAGGCCTTCTCCTCCACGGAGGAACCGTCGTTCAGCGGATGGGAGGCGCACTCCGGCTTGGCCAACTCGATCCCGACGCGGCGGCGCAAGGCCATCAGCGACACCCAGGCTTCGAGGCAACCGAACTTGCCGCAGCCACATTGCGGCAGGCTCCCATCCTCCTCCCGATGCGGCAGGGAGATGTGCCCGACCTCGAGGGCAAGGCCGTTCGCCCCTTCCCAGGCGCGCCCGCCCGGGAGGACGAACCCGCCGCCGAGGCCGGTGCCCGGGGCAACGAGGAGGAGGCTGCCGAAATGCTTTTTCCGCACCGCATACTCGCCGAGAGCCGCGGCATTGCCATCGTTGGTCATGTAGACGGGCACGCCGCCGAGGCGTTCGGAAAGACGGTCGCGCACGTTCGTCCCTACCCAATCCGAGCCGAGATTCGCCCGCGCCCAGATCACGCCTTCGCTGGAAGGGGCGGGCACGTCGAGCCCGATCCCGGCGATCTGGGCGAGATCGATTCCGGCGGCCGAGGCGAGCTGGCCGAGGGCGAGCTCGAGCTGCCGGAAGGTGGCCTCGTAGCCATCCCTCACCTGGCTGCGGACCTCGACCATGTCGCCGACGGGATCTCCCGACGCATCGACGAGGATGCTCTTGACGGTGGTTCCGCCGATGTCGAGACCGGCGAAATAGGTTGCGCTTCCAGCCATGGCCATGTCTTTCCCGGGGACGGGGCGCAACCGATACGCCCAAGCCCCGAAAGCGTCAATGGCAAGTTGCCGGCCCTGTCAGCGCACCACCCGCAAGCGCCAGAAACGCGTCTTTCCGGGCGATGAATCGACGACACGGACGGGGACGGGCCCGGAGAGAGCCACCTGCCCTTGCCCGGCGTAGCCCGATGCCGGACGGAGGCTCCACTCTCCCTCGGCCGGTTTCGCCGCGACGATGTACCAAGTGCCCAGGTCCGTGCTCAGCTGAACCTCGTAGCCCACATCCGCGCGGAAGGACCAATCCACGACAAATCCTCCGTCGTCGCCGAGCCGGGGAAGACGGTCGGTCGCCGCCGCCATGCCGTCGGGGGCCCCGAGGGCATAGGCGAGCAAGTTCGGAACCCCGTCGCCGTTCGGATCGCCCGATTCGCTCGCATCGTCGAGACCGGCGCTCCACTCGGGGAAAAAGGAGGCGGAGACGTCGACCGAAACGAAGACACCCTGCGCGGGATTGTCGTAGCTGGCGGAAGCCGTCGTCTGACGCACGACCGAACGGACCATGTAGTGCCAAGGACCGCTCCCCGGCACGGTGTCGAGGACACTGGTTGCCCCCGGCGCCGTCTGGCTTTCGACAAGCTCGTAGGGCCCCCAGATCGAAGGAGAGCGGTAGACTCGGCAGCCGAGCGGATTCGGCTCGCCGACGGGATTCGTCCACGACAGCGTCACCGCGTTCCCCGTCACCTGCGCCGCGAGTTCACCGACCGGCTTCGCCGGATGCGAGCGCAGAACCGGGTCGCCCATGATCGCGACATGGGCCTGGTCGGGATTTGTCCATGATTCATCCTCGGGAGGAAAAGGCCCCTCCGGCTGGTTGATTTCGAGGATCGTATGACGATACGCATCCGCGATCGTACCACCGGCGGCGAGGGGGAAGAAGCGCCAGCGGGGCACGCCCGCCCACACGCTGACGAGGCCGTGCGACTCGGACCGCCCGACGAGTGGCGCCCGCAGGTAGCTGTCGCTCGAATCCCAGTCGCCGAAGAAACTGCCGAAGAGCAGATTGAAGACGGCGCGGCAACGGGTGTAGCGGAAGTCGGTACTCGTCGAGACTCCCGACACTCCTTGAAACCAGCCGGGACCGCCGCCGTAGGCGAGGAGGCGGGAGTGGTCCCTCAAGGTGGGAATCCAGTCCTGCGATGCGACACCGCTGTTTCCGAAGAGCGCGACACCCGCCGCCCAGGCTTCGGCGGCGAAGGGCCACCCCTCCTGCGGCCCGAAGGTGTCGTCGTCGATCAAGGCCCCCTCGCCCAAGCTGGCGAACGGGGCGAGACGGTGACGGAAGGCATGGTGCCGGTCGAGATAGCGGCGGAGCAGCTCCGTCTCCGAAAGCCCGCCGGCCACGCCGCCCATGTTCGCGAGATCGATCCGGCCGACGACCAGTTCGGGGAGGTGCTCGCCCACCAGCAGAGAGACATCGAACTTCCCGTCGCCGGGAACATTGTCGTTGCGATCCCCATCGACGTTGGCGAGAGCGTAGTCGATGACACTGTCGGTCCACGTTCCGTCCATGTCTCCGTAGTAGGCGTCCGTGGGCCAGGCACCGCGATGGTGGCTCTCGGGCTCCCAGTGCCCGTCGGGACAGACGATGCCCGAATACGGCACCGCGATCCGCCCGAGAAGGAGCACCGACTTCGTCTCCTCCGGCGCCATGGCATACCAGCCACGGATCGCATCCTTCACCTGGGCTGGCGTCGCGACCCGGGAGACGTCGCTTCTCGCCACCTCCCAGCCATCGCCGACCAGATCGGCGACGAGGCGGTCGATCTCCGGGTCGAGGGGGGCCGCCATGCTGGCATCGACGACAAGGATGAGCCGTCCCCGCCGCTCCAACATCGGGACATTCGCTCCAGTCCACAGCCAACCTTCCGCCGTGGGAAATCCGGCATGGTCCTGGCTGCGGACGACCCGGTATTCATAGAGAGTCTCCGCCTCCGCCGTCACGTCGGGATAGGAGGTGGCCGAGACGGAGAGCGGCACGCCGGTCCCCCACCCGGCCTCTCCGGGCAGGCGACGCTGGAGCACGAGGCCCGTCGCGGGGAAAACGCCCGGATTCCAGCGCAGGGTCACATGCGGGGCCGATCCCGAAACCTCGGCCCAGAGCTCGACCACGCTAGCCCGCAACGCCGCCTCGGAAAATTGAGCATGCGACTCGGACACGTCCATCGCGAGACCGAACGCCGGCAAGAAAAACCGAAGCCAATTCAGTGGTTGTCGCACAATTCAAAAAATATGAAAATCAGGAAATTACCACTTTCCCGCTCCAGGTCTACGCCGAATCCGAAAAGCGGCGCGACACGTCGCCGTCCCCGGGTTTGGACACTTTTTCCCAACGCGCATCCGCGGGGCCATTCAAAAGTGGATTTTCCACGCCCTTGCTGACACAATGAGGCGATGAAACTCCCTCTCGCCATCGCCTCGCTGGCCTTTCCCCTCGCCCTTTCCGCCCAGCAAGTCCTCGTCGAAGCCGAGGCCTTCGCCGAACACGGCGGATGGCAGCTCGACACCCAGTTCATCGAGACGATGGGATCGCCCTACCTCATCGCCCACGGCCTCGGCAATCCCGTCCCCGACGCCACCACCGAGGTCGTCTTCCCCGAAACGGGCGAGTACCGCCTCTGGGTGCGGACGAAGAACTGGGTCGAGAAATTCGCGGGCACCGTCGATGCAAAAGCCGCCCCGGGCCGCTTCCAAGTGAAGGTCGGCGGCCAGGCCGTCGCCCATGAATTCGGCAAATCAGGCGCCGAGTGGCACTGGGAAAGCGGCGGTACCGTGACCATCTCCAAAACGAAGACCACGGTCGCCCTGAACGATCTCACCGGCTTCAACGGACGTTGCGACGCCCTCCTCTTCTCGAAGGATCCCGCCTTCGTTCCCGACAACTCCAGCGAAGTCCTGCCTGCGTGGCGCCGCACCATGCTCGGCCTGCCCGAAGAGGCCACCACCGAAGGCCCCTTCGACATCGTCTTCGTCGGCGGCGGCTATTCCGGAGCCTGCGGCGCCATCTCCGCCGCGCGGATGGGCCTGAAGGTCGCTCTCGTCCAGAACCGCCCCGTCCTCGGCGGGAACGGCTCCTCCGAAGTCCGCGTCTGGGCCCAGGGCAACACACCTCCCGGCCTCTACCCCGTCGGCGACATCGTCCGCGAATTCGAGGACGACGCCAAAGCCTCTCCCGGCACCTACGAGGAATACGAAGACGAGAAGAAGCACAACATCGTCACGGCGGAGAAGAACATCGCCCTCTTCCTCAACCACCACGCCTACAAGGTCGAGATGGAGTCGCCGGCGAAGATCGCGGCCGTCCATGCCTTCGACACCCGCACCGGAGCGCTCCGCCGCTTCACCGCCCGCACCTTCTGCGACGCGACCGGCCACGGCACCATCGGCCTCATGGCAGGGGCCGACCACGAGATGATCGACGGCGGCCGCATGGGCATGTCGAACATGTGGGCCTGGGAGAACACCGACACGCCCCAGAGCTTCCCCGAGACGCCCTGGGCGCTCGACCTGGAGGAAGGCGACTTTCCCTACCCCAGACGATTCCACGCCGAGTGGTTCTGGGAGAGCGGCTACGACAAGCATCCCATCGAAGACCTCGAGCAGATCCGCGACTGGAACCTGCTCGCCGGCTTCGGCGCGTGGAGCGCCATCAAGAACAAAGGGGCCTACGAGCGCAACGATCCCGACATGCAAGGGCACAGGAACGCGCGCCTCACCTGGATGGCCTACATCGGCGGCACCCGCGAGACGCTCCAGCTCCTCGGCGACGTCGTCCTCACCGAAGAGGACATCGTGCAGAAGAAACCCTTTCCCGACGGCTGCGTCCTCACGACCTGGTCCATCGATCTGCACTACCCGGCGGAGCAATACGAGAAGAAATTCTCCGACAATCCCTTCATCTCCGTCGCCGTGCACGGCAAGGGCGTCGACCGCAAGAAAGGCTACGCCGTCCCCTACCGCTGCTTCTACTCGCGCAACATCGGGAACCTCTTCATGGCCGGACGCAACATCAGCGTCACCCACGAAGCCCTCGGCACGATCCGCGTGATGAAGACCTGCGGCATGATGGGTGTCGTCGTGGGCAAGGCCGCCGCGATCTGCGCCAAGCATGAAGCCACTCCCCGCGAAGTCTACCAAAAGCACCTCGACGAGCTCGTCGAACTGATGCGCCTGCCCGGGAACGTCCGCCGCGCCACGCTCGACGACGCCTTCGCCGTCGACCCGAACCTGCCCGACCTCGGCGAGCCGGAAACGGAATGGGTTCCCCGGAACCAGCTCGAAGGCATCGTGATCGACGACGAGGAGGCCAAGCTGAGCGGGAACTGGACCCACGGCGAGGGTCTCAAGCAGTACGTGGAGAACGGCTACCACTACGCCAGCCCCGCCGCGCCGGGATCGGACAAGACCGCCTCGGCCCGCTTCGAGTTCACCGTTCCCGAGGATGGCGAATACGAAGTGCGCATCTCCCACCAGCCTCACGAAAACCGTTCCTCGAAGACACCGGTGACGGTGATCGCCGCCGACGGCGAGAAGACCATTCCCGTGAACCAGCGCATCGCTCCCCCGCTGGCGAAGGGCTTCTTCGGGCTCGGCGTCTTCCGCTTCGAGGCCGGCAAGTCCAGCGCCGTGGTGGTCGGCAACGAAGGTGCCGACGGCAACGTCCACATCGACGCGGTGCAGGTGATCCCGATGAAGTGATCTCCCCCGCGGGTGGCGTTGGATCCGTGGTCGTCGAAGTCCGTGAGAACCTCGACGAGCCGGGTTGAAGCCGGACGCGATCCCGCGCCCCTCCCGGATTGTGCCGTTTCGGCCATTGCCTTAGGATTCCGGGAGGATCCATGACCTCCCCGGAACGCCTCAAATCCGAGTTTCTCCTCCAGCTCTCGCCCGCGACGCACTTCGAGGTGCTCTTCGACCACCTTCCCGGCGTCTCCTTCTTCGCGAAGAACCGGGACTTCCGCCTCGTCGCGGCGAACCGCGCCTTCTGGGAGCGGCTCGGCGCCAAGTCCGAAGCCGAAGTCGTCGGCCGGCACGACTTCGAGCTGTTCCCCGAACGCCTCGCCCGCAAGTTCCGCGAGGACGACGAGCAGGTCCTCTCCAGCGGCAGGCCGAAGCTGAAGGTCGTCGAGCTCTTCTTCAACCGCCAGGGCCTGCCCGACTGGTACTTCACCAACAAGTTCCCCGTCTTCGGCCGCGACGGCTCCGTCATCGGCGTGATGGGCACGGTGCAGAGCTACACCGGCCGGAAGTCGGCCTTCGTCCCCCACCAGCAGATCGACCGCGCCGTCGCCTACCTGCGCGAGCACTTCCGCGGGCCCATCAATTTCGCCGATCTCGCCAAACGCAGCGGCATGTCGGTACGCCAGTTCAACCGCCGCTTCCGCGAGGTCTTCGGCACCAACCCGCGCACCTTCCTCATCAAGACCCGCGTCCAGGCCGCCTGCGAGGTGCTGCGCACCGGCGACCAACCCATCGCCGAGATCGCCCTCGACTTCGGCTTCTGCGACCAGAGCGCCTTCACCCAGCATTTCAGGCGGCACATGGGTCTGACCCCGGCGGCTTACCGGCGAAGGTCGTGAAGGAAACTTTGCTTCAATGGGCGCTCGTCGAAGTTCTCACGAACTTCGCTACGTCGACAAAGCAGCGTCATACTCTTGCCATGACTCCCTTCCTCACGCCGCCGATGTCGATCCCTTTCGGCGCGTTTTGCGGGCAGGCCGAGCCATTCTGATACGACCTCCAGGTCGGATGCGACTTCCGGGCCTTGTCCAAAGAGCGAAAGAGACTCGTCACCCGCAACCGGCCGGCCGCTGCACTGGCGAAGGCGGGGTGAACCGGGTTCCCTGCCTTACCCTCTCACCTCCCCGACAAGACCCTCTCGAACACCTCCGCCGTGGCCCTCGCCATGGCCTCGCGGGAGTTCGTGCGTTCCACCCAGACGCGGCCTTGTTCGCCGAGGGCGGCGGCTTTGCCGGGATCGTCCAGCAGCTCACCGAGTTTCGCGGCGAGGTCGGAGACATCCTCGGGCCGGCAGAGCAGGCCACCACCGCCTGCGGCGACCATCTCGGGAAAGGCTCCCCGATCCGGAACCACGACGGGCAGTCCGCAGGCCATCGCCTCGAGGGCGTAGAGGCCCTTCGGCTCGACGAAGCGGGCCGGTACGGTGAAGAGATCGATGCCCTTCAGGAACTCCCTCTTCGCCTCCGCATCGGGTGCCTCGACGTGCCGGAAGCGATCCGAAAGCCCCGCCGCCTCGATGCGGGCGAGCTGGGCCTCGTGGAACGGACGGTCCTTCTCCGAGAGCCAGCCGCCGGCGTGGAAGCGGACTTCGGGAAAGCGCGGCGCGAGCTCCAGGAAGGCCCCCACGGCGAGGTCGAATCCTTTCTCGGGCGCCAGGCGGGCGAAATAGCCGATCGTCTGCCCGGCCGGTCGGGTACGCCTCGCCGCCATGACCGCATCGAACTCGCCCGCCGGAACCCCGAGCGGCACGAGATGGAACCGCTCCTCGGGAATGCCCAGCAATTCGCCCATGTGGCTCCGGTAGTGCTCCGAGAAGGTGAGGAATCCATCCGCGACCAGGGCGAGCTTGCGCATCTCCGCGAGCACCCCGGTCCGCCAAGGCTCCTCCAGCTCGTCGAGGAAGACGTCGTCGCCCTGCAGCGTCACCAGCACCGGCACGCCGAGTTCGCGCTTCAGAGCGGGAATGGAGCCCCCCACGAGGAGGTTGGTGAGGCAGAGCAGGTCCGGCTTGACCACCTCGCCCAGCCATTGCACGAGACGCCGCACCTCCTTCCGCTGGTGACCGTCCTCCCCTTTGACCATCGAGAGGGTCAGGGCCCCGAGCTCCTTCGCGTTCACGGAGACGGCCCGCGACGTGACCCGCCGGATCAGGCCCGGGTGGTCGAGCCAGCGGTCGAGAAAGGCCGGCAGATGCCGGAAAAGCGGGATTTTCTGCTGGAGATAGACATTGATCCCCCCGAAGAAGACCTGGTCGATGGACCGGTCCTCCTCGTCGACGCGAATCGGCGTGTAGAGCGGCAGCAGCGTCACGTCCCAGCCGAGCGCGGAGAGTCCTCCGGCGAGGGCGTTGTCCCGCAGGCAACTGCCGCAGTACATGCCGCCGGCTCCGGCGGTGAGGTAGACGACTTTCGGCGAAGGATTCAAATCTCAGGAGGATCTCGTCGGGGGAATTTCGTCCCGGAAACGGCCCTCCGCCAGTGAAACCCGACGATGCCCCTGGACGCGACCCGGGAAAAACGTCACGCCCCGAGTCCTCGACACAACCCACCTGAGACGAGCCACATGCATACCCGGGAGAAAGGCACCCGTCGTTGACATTGGACGCAAACGATGCCCCCTTAGCCGCTTATGGAATCCCCTTCCCTTCTCGAAGCCCTCCGCTCCTCTGCCGCAGCCGAGGCGTTTCGCTTTGCCACGCCGAGGCGTGCCCGCCATTTCCTGCTCTGCATGTCCGCCACGGCTCTCCTCGCGGTCGGAAACGAGCTTCTGGCCGGACAGAACGATACGTTCTCCAACGGCAAGCCCGCCTCCTCCGTGCTGGGCCAGGCGACCCTGACCTCTATGGCTGGCGACAACCGCGGCAACGAGCCTAGCGCCGTCACGCTCGCCGCTCCCGCTTCGGTGGCGGTCGATCCGATTTCCGGCAAAGTGTTCGTCGCCGACACCGGCAACAAACGGGTCCTGCGCTACGCCTCGGCCGCCGCCTTGGCCCACGGTGCCGCAGCGGAGGCCGTGCTTGGCCAACCCAACTTCGCGATCACCGCCGCCGCCGTCACGCGAAGCCGCTTTTCGGATCCGAAATCGGTCTGCTGCGACGACGACGGGCGACTCTGGGTGCTCGACGGGAACCGCGTCCTCCGCTTCGACGGTGCGGCGACCCTTGGTGACGGCCCGAATGCCGACGGAGTCCTCGGCCAAGCCGACTTCGTCACTTCCACCAGCGGCTCCACCGCAAGCGAGCTCGGCGCTCCCTCCTCGATCTTCGTCAGCGTGACCGGCACCCTCTGGGTCTCCAGCCCCGACCTGAACCGGGTCTCACGCTTCGGGAATGCGGCGGCGAAAGACGATGGCGCCGCTGCCGACTCCGTCCTCGGGCAGGCCGATTTCCTCACGACGGACGCGGCGACGACCCGTTCCGGCATGTCGGCCCCCGCTGGACTCGCCGTCGATCTGGCAGGCAATCTCTACGTCGCCGATTCGGGGAACCACCGCGTTCTCGTCTTCAAGAACGCCGACGCGCTCGCCAATGGCAGCGACGCGGACGTCGTCCTCGGGCAACTCGTCGATACCGACGCCATTCCCGGAGCCGGCATCCTGGGGATGAACACACCGGTGGGGGTTTCGGTCAGCCCCAACCGAACGCTCTTCGTCGCCGACCAGGGCAACGACCGCATCCTGCTGTTCCTGAACGTCACCAGCAAGGGCGACGGAGGCGCGGCCAATGGCGTGCTGGGGAAAGCGGGACTGGAATCGGCCTCCTCCTTGGGAATCGAGCGCTCCTTCGTCAACCTCCAGGGAATCTGGGCCGACGGAAACCGCAGGCTCTGGGTGACGGATTCCACCTTGGCCCGGGTGCTCCGCTTCGACACGGACCGTTTCCAGCCGGATGCGCTGATTGGAAGCAGTGCCGGCAAACTCCTTGGAAACGACCGCTACAACCTGAACGGCGTCGGGCAAAACACGAAGATCACAGTCCGGGGCACCAAAACCGCCCGAGGCTTCATCCGCGTCGAGAACGACGGGGATGTGCCCGACGGCCAGGTCCTCTCCGCGTCGAAAGGGAACCGCCTGATCAAGGCGACCTACTTCCGGACGCCCGGAGGCAACGTCACGTCGGCGATCACGAGCGGCCGTCTCACCTTGCCCCACGTGGCGGCGGGCGAATCGACCGCATTCCAGATCCGCGCGACCGGGGTCCGCAAGTTCCGACTCCGCAACGGCAACTTGAAGACAAAGATTCAAGTGGCGTCGAGCACCGACGGCTCCGCCGACAGGGTGAACTGCGTCGTCTCGAAGCGCCGCTGAGGACGGGGCTCCCTACGCCAGCGGATCCAGTTCCGGCTTGAAGTCCGCGGCATGGTAGGAGCTGCGGACGAGCGGCCCCGAGGCGACGTGACGGAAGCCCTTCTCGAGCGCGATCTCGCGGTAGCGCTCGAAGACGGAGGGCTCGATGTACTCGACCACCGGGAGGTGCTTCGGCGAGGGACGCAGATACTGGCCCAGGGTCAGCACGGTGACGCGGTGGGCGCGGAGGTCGTCCATCGCCTTCAGGATCTCCTCCTCGCGCTCGCCGAGACCGAGCATGATCCCGCTCTTCGTGGCGCAGCGCCGTCCCATCTTCTCCGCCATCTCGCGGGCGGTGAGCAGGACCTTGAGGGAGCGCCAGTACTCCGCCTTCGACCGCACCAGGCGGGTGAGCCGCTCGACCGTCTCGAGGTTGTGGTTGAAGATCGCGGGAGCCGCCTCCATCACCACCCAGAGGGAATCGTCGCGGCCGATGAAGTCGGGCACGAGCACCTCGATCACCGTCTGCGGGTTCAGCTCGCGGACCTTGTAGATCACGTTGGCGAAATGGCAGGCTCCGCCGTCGCGCAGGTCGTCGCGGGCCACGGCGGTGATGACGACATGGTTCAGCTTCATCCGGGCGACGGCGGCGGCGACGCGGTCGGGCTCGTCCACCTCCAAGGGCAGAGGCCTCCTCGTGTCCACCGCGCAGAAGCCGCAGGCACGGGTGCAGCGGTCGCCCGCGATCATGAAGGTCGCGGTCCCCTGCCCCCAGCATTCCCAGCGGTTCGGGCATTGTGCCTCCTCGCACACGGTGACGAGCTTGAGGTCGTCGATGAGGCCCTTGGTGTCCCAGAAGACGGGATTGTTCGGCAGCCGCACGCGGATCCAGGACGGCTTGCGCTCCTGGTGCAGCTTGGGGTCGATCTTGACGGGCATGGGAGAAGTCGGAACCTCGGGGAAAACACATTCAGACGCCTCGCGCCGCCGGAACTTTCTCGGGAAAGAGGGCGCGGATGCCGGCAGCAGTCGCCGGGCAGACCCCGCGTTCGGTGATGAGCCCGGTGACGAGCCGGGACGGCGTCACGTCGAAGGCATAGTTCGCCACCGGGGTGCCTTTCGCAACCAGATTCACCTCGATCTCCCTTCCGACCTCCTCGCGCCAGCCGCCGATGCGGGCGACTTCGTCCCCGCCCCGCTCCTCGATGGGAATGCCGCCGATCCCGTCGGTCGTCTCCCAGTCGAAGCTCGACGAAGGCAGGGCGACGTAGAAGGGAATTCCGTTGTCGTGCGCCGCGAGGGCCTTCAGGTAGGTGCCGATCTTGTTCGCGACATCGCCGGTGCAGGTGGTCCGGTCCGTACCGACGATGACGAGGTCGACGAGACCGTGCTGCATCAGGTGCCCTCCCGCGTTGTCGGCGATGAGAGTGTGGGGAACGCCTTGCTGCCCGAGCTCCCATGCGGTGAGCCTTGCCCCCTGGTTGCGCGGACGGGTTTCGTCCACCCAGACATGGACGGGGATGCCCGCCTCGTGGGCGGCGTAGATCGGGGCCGTGGCCGAGCCGTGATCGACGAAGGCGAGCCAGCCCGCATTGCAGTGGGTCAGGAGGTTGAGAGGCTTTTTCCTGCCTTTCGATTCGTATATCTCCCGGAGAACCGGCAGGCCATGCTCGCCGAGGCGGCGGCAGAAGTCCGCGTCCTCGTCCGCGACGGCGAGGGCGGTGTCGCGGGCCACGGCGACTTTGTCCGCCGTCGAAACGACCGCGGCCACGGCGGCGAGCTGCCGCTCCACCGCCCAGGCGAGATTGACGGCCGTGGGTCGGGTGGCGCGGAGCGTCCTTCCCTTCTCCGCAAGCGCTTCATCGAACGCTTCGCCCGCCAAGCCGTCCTGCGCGCACTCGCGGGCCGCGAGAAACATGCCGTGGGCCGCCACCGCTCCGATGCAGCCGGCCCCGCGCACGACCATGTCGCGGATGGCGAAGCTCGCGTCGTCCGTCGAACGGAGGACGAGCGTCTCGAAGACGAAGGGCAGGCGGCGCTGGTCGATGACGCCGACCGATCCGCCATCGGCTTCGAGCCAGACGGTGCGGAAAGGTTGTCCTTGGACGAGCATGAGGGATGGATCAGGAAAAAAGGCGGTCTACGGGGAATCTGTCGGGGAGCGGAAGTCTCGCCATTCCTTTTCACCCGCTCCATTTCACCGAGCAGGTCGCCGCGAACATCGGCATCCAGTCCTGCAGCCGGGTCGACTCGGCGTCCCAGTCGTCCTCGTAGAAGCCCGTGATCGCCAAGCCCGCCGCACATTGGCCGCCGAGCTGGGCTTCCCAGCTATGGCTGTACTCGAGGCTGAGCTGAGCCTCGAGCTGCTGGGAAAGGATCTCCTCGTCCATCGATCCGAGATCGGAATAGGGCAGACGATGCGCGACTTTCAGCTCGCCCGTCTCCTCGAGCAGCTCGTGGTCGAAGAGGTAGAACGCCGGATTCATGAAGCCGCACAGCAGGCGCCCTCCCGGCTTGAGGACGCGATGGCACTCGCGCCACACCGGCTCGAGCGATTCGGCGAAGACGTTCGAGACGGGGTTGAAGACGAGATCGAACGTCCCGGAATCCAGATCCGAAAGGTCGGCCATGTCGCCCTGGATCGCCACGAGCTTCAATCCGTGCCGGGCGCAGACCTCCTCGTCCTTCTGCAACTGCACATCCGAGGCGTCGTAGGAAACGACCTCGGCCCCCGCGGCGGCGAAGACGGGGACCTGCTGGCCGCCTCCGCTCGCGAGGGCGAGGATCTTGAGGCCGCGCAGATCGGGATGGGCGGGAAACCAGGCGGCGGGCACGGCCTTGTTCGGCGTGAGGACGACGGACCAATCCCCCGCCTTGGCCCGCTCGACGACCTCGTCGGGAAAGGGCGTGCTCCAGCGGCACCCCTCCAGCGACTGCAGGTTCCACGCGTTGCGGTTGTATTCGAGGATGTTCATCGGCAAGGCCTTCGGATTTCGGATTCACTCCAAGGATTGGTTCTTGGTGCTGTCGAGACGGAACTTCGCCTCTTCGGTGCCCGGAGACAAGACCGTCAGCTCGTAGGTCTCGGCCAGACTGTCGGTCCGGTAGCGCAGCCAGTCCTCGTCGGAACCGGCAAGGTAGGGGTCGCCGGTCCAGGGGTTGAGGAGCGCTTCGTCGAGGTGTCCCCCGCGCACGAGAAGATCGACGAGTTCGCGCCCCTCCATCATCCGCTTCGGATAGACCTCCTCCTTCACATGGTATCTCTGCAGGGCCTCCTGCACCTCCAGCAGCATCGCCCGGACACGGCGCTCGGTCCGTTTCTCCACCAGCGGAGGGCCGAGGATGGCGACACCCGCGGCCATCACCGTGAGAAGACCGAAGGAGCGGAGGGCGAAGCGCATCATCGGAACGTCTTTCCCTCCTCATCCCAGCCAAACCTCCGCCGGCACGAGATACAATCCGCCTGCGACCGCGAGCAGGGCCAGGCCGATCCAGTCGCGCTCCGAGAAACGGTCCTTCCCCATGCGCCTCCTGACGAACTCCAGCAACCAGCCCGTCGGACAGCCGAACTTGCAATAGACCATCGGGTAGTAGAGCGACAGCCCCACTCCTGCCAATGCCACCACAAGGGTCGCGAGACCGGCGGATTTCACGAGATAGGCGTCGAACGGCTCGATTCCCGCGAGATCGAAGTCGAGCCCGAGGAAGGAAACCGCCAGCACCACGAACAGCAGCATCGGCGGAGTCCATCGCGCGATCCACTTCCCGTCTTCGGGCAACGGGCGCTTCCATCTGGCAGGCAGGACTTTCATCGTCCAGCGCTGGAGATTCCCATGGGGACAGACGAATTGGCAGTAGACTGGCTGTCCCGTGGCCCATGGCACGAGAAAGGCGGCGACGACGAAGAGGACGAGCCCCGGCGTCGCCTCCCAGGGAATGCGGCTTTCCGCCCAGCCCACGAGAAGCGACTGCGCGATGAGATCGCCCAGCCAGAAGCCCAATCCCGCGATCGTCGCCACGGAGTAGAGCCAACGCCAGCGCTGGAACCGCTTTGCCTTCCAGAAGGCGAAGAGTCCGCCGAGACCGAGGAAGCCGACGAGCCAGGCATCGCGCCAGCCCACCGAAATGCGGCGGGGAGCCCCCTCCCGCCCCTCGGCCACGGCGAGACGGTGGCCGATGCTCTTCGCGACCGCGTCGCTCGTGCGCGTCGCCCCGGAAACGCCGTAGATTCCGGCGGCGGCGAGGTCGGTGATCGTCGCGATCTCGTCCCAGGAACGGCCGTTCCAGCGCTCCATGAAGAGATAGTCCATCCGCACATCCTCGACATGGCTCGGCGTGTCGTAGCTATGCCGTATCGCCACGCCGACGCCCTTGTCCTCCGCGTCGAAGACGACGAGCACGTCGGAAGGTCCCGAATAGCCCGTGATCCTCCGCGAATCGGGCATGGTCCGCACCGCGTAGCCGATCCTCGCGCCGGAGGCGTCGAGGATCTCCAGCCCCGCCCGCGGCCCCGGATCGACCCGGAGGCGGTGGGCGTCCTTCAAGAAGACCCGGACCTCCGCCACCGTGACGGGCCAGTCGCCCTGGACCCGAAGCCGCTCGTGGTGCCCCCGGACGAGCCAGGCGATGCCGACGAGAACGGCGAGGCGGTAGAGTTGGAGGAGGGCTTTGACCATCGGGGAATGCCGGCGACGCGTCCCACCATACTCCGTCGACGGGGACGCTCAACGGTTAAGGAACCGTGCAGGCCGGGAGAGAAGAGGCGAGAGGCGAGGCAGCCCATATCGCGGGCATCCCGCCGCTCAACCTGCGACCGCCTCGCGCACGATGGCGGCGGCGTAGTCCCGGTTGAGCTTCGAAATCACGTCGGCGCTGATCTCCTTCGGACAGACGGCCTCGCACTCGTACTGGTTGGTGCAGTTGCCGAAGCCCTCGGCATCCATCTGGCGCACCATCGCGAGGACGCGGCGGTCCTTTTCGGGATGTCCCTGCGGGAGGAGGTTGAGGTGGGCGGCCTTGGCTCCGGCGAAGAGCATCGCGCTGGCATTCTTGCAGGCGGCGACGCAGGCGCCGCAGCCGATGCAGGTCGCGGCGTCGAAGGCCTGGTCGGCGATCTCCTTGCCCACGGGAATGCCGTTGGCCTCGGGCGCGGAGCCGGTGCGCACGTCGATGTAGCCGCCGGCGGCGATGATGCGGTCGAAGGCGGAGCGATCGACGATGAGGTCTTTGAGCACGGGGAAGGCCCGCGCGCGGAAGGGCTCGATCCAGATGGTGTCGCCGTCCTTGAACTTGCGCATGTGGACCTGGCAGGTGGTGATGCCGCTCTCCTTGCTGTGCGGCACGCCGTCGATGGCGAGGGAGCAGGCCCCGCAGATGCCCTCGCGGCAGTCGTGGTCGAAGTGGATGGGCTCGCCGCCGGCCTCGATGATGCCGGTGTTGACGATGTCCAGCATCTCGAGGAAGGAGGCCTCGGCGGGGATGTCCTTCGCCTCGTAGGTCTCGATGCGGCCGGTGGCGTCCGGGCCGCTCTGGCGCCAGACTTTGAGAGTCAGGTTCATGACGTGGATCGGAGGGGCGGGGGCTGGAAAAAATTCGTTCGGGAGGATCACTTGTAGCTGCGGACGCTGGGCTCGACCGCTTCGAAGACGAGGGGCTCCTTGTGGAGCACGGGCGGCACGCCGGGGCCTTTGTATTCCCAGGCGGCGACGTGGCAGAAGAGCTCGTCGCGCCGCTTCGCCTCGCCGGGGTTGGTGTAGCCGCTCCTCACGTCCTCATCGTCGTTGGTGAACTGGTATTCCTCGCGGAAATGGCCGCCACAGCTCTCCTCGCGGGTGAGGGCGTCGTGGCAGAGGACCTCGGCGAAGTCGATGAAGTCGGCGACGCGCCACGCCTTCTCCAGCTCCATGTTCACGCCGTCGGCTCCTCCGGGAATCCTGACATTCTTCCAGAAGTCCTCGCGGATGCCCGGGATCCTCTCCAGGGCGTGCTTCAGTCCGGCCTCGGTCCGGCCCATGCCGCAGTTGTCCCACAGGAGCATGCCGAGCTCGCGGTGGATGGCGTCGACGGGCTTGCTTCCCTTCACCGCCATGAGCTGGGCGATGCGGTCCTTCACCTCGGCCTCGACCTGCTGGAACTCGGGCGCGGCGGTGGTCACGGAGCCCGGCTTCTGCCCGGCGAGATAGGTCGGCAGGGTCGCAGGAATGACGAAGTAGCCGTCGGCGAGGCCCTGCATCAGGGCGCTGGCACCGAGACGGTTGGCCCCGTGGTCGGAGAAGTTCGCCTCGCCGAGGACGTGGAGGCCGGGGATGTTCGACATCAGGTTGTAGTCGACCCAGAGGCCGCCCATGGTGTAGTGGACGGCGGGGTAGATCTTCATCGGCGTCTCGTAGGGATCCTCCCCGGCGATCTTCTCGTACATCTGGAAGAGGTTGCCGTAGCGGGCCTTGATCGTCTCCTTGCCGAGGCGCTGGATCGCGTCGCTGAAGTCGAGGAAGACCCCGAGGCCGGTCTTGGCCACGCCGCGGCCGTCGTCGCAGGCCTCCTTGGCGGAGCGCGAGGAGATGTCGCGCGGGGCGAGGTTGCCGAAGGAGGGATACTTCCGCTCCAAGTAGTAGTCGCGAGCCTCCTCGGGGATGTCCTTGGCCATCAGCTCGCCGCTGCGGATCTTGGCGGCGTCCTCGCGCGACTTCGGCACCCAGATGCGCCCGTCGTTGCGGAGCGACTCGGACATGAGGGTGAGCTTGCTCTGGTAGTCGCCGCTGACCGGGATGCAGGTGGGGTGGATCTGGGTGTAGCAGGGATTGGCGAAGTAGGCCCCGCGCTTGTGGGCGCGCAGGGCGGCGGTGACGTTGCAGCCCATCGCGTTCGTCGAGAGGAAGAAGACGTTGCCGTAGCCGCCGGTGGCGAGGATGACGGCGTCGGCGGCGTGGCTGGTGATCTGGCCGGTGGTCATGTCGCGCACGACGATGCCCTTGGCGTGGCCGTCGACGACGACGAGGTCGAGCATCTCGGTGCGGGTGAACATCTTCACCCCACCTTTCGCGACTTCCTTCTCGAGGGCCTGGTAGCAGCCGAGGAGGAGTTGCTGGCCGGTCTGGCCGCGGGCGTAAAAGGTGCGGCTGACCTGGGCTCCACCGAAGGAGCGGTTCGCCAGCGCGCCGCCGTATTCGCGGGCGAAGGGCACGCCCTGGGCGACGCACTGGTCGATGATCTGGAGGGAGATCTCGGCGAGACGGTGGACGTTGGCCTCGCGCGAGCGGAAGTCGCCGCCCTTGATCGTGTCGTAGAAGAGCCGCCAGACCGAGTCGCCGTCGTTCTGGTAGTTCTTCGCCCCGTTGATCCCGCCCTGGGCGGCGATGGAGTGGGCGCGGCGGGGGCTGTCCTGGTAGCAGAAGCACTTCACCTGGTAGCCGAGCTCCGAGAGCGTGGCGGCGGCGGCTCCGCCGGCGAGACCGGAACCGACGACGATGACGGAGTACTTCCGCTTGTTCGCCGGGTTGATCAGCTTCGCGTGAGCTTTGTAGTCCGTCCACTTCTCGGCGAGCGGTCCGTCCGGCACGGCGGAGTTCAGGGAGCCGTTCGGCGAGGGATTGCTGGAGGCTGGGCTGGCCATGGTGGAGAAGCGGAGGAAGTTTTCAGGGTTCAGTTTTCAGCGAGGGCGCTCGGCTGCGCTTGGACCGGGGAACGGTGGGTGGCGGCGCCCTTGGCATCCTTCAGCACGCCGGTGGCGACGAGGAAGGGCACGGAGAGAAAGCCGATCCAGAGGATCGCGGAGATCGCCAGGCCCAAGGTCCGGATCGCGGCGCGACTCTTCTCGCTGCGGAGGCCCAGGGTCTGGAAGATCGAGGCGATGCCGTGGCTGAGGTGCGAGCAGAGCAGGGAGATCGCGACGATGTAGAAGAGGACCACGACCGGGTTGCTGAATCCGGCGATGACCATGCCGTAGACGTCGTGCCGGGAGGGATCGACGGGATCCTTCATCGAAGCGAGATCGGGATCGACGCGGATGGTGAAGTGGAGGATGTGGAAGACGACGAAGGCCAGCACGGTGAGACCGCTCCAGATCATGATGCGCGAGCTGCCCGAGGCCTGCACCGTGGCCTCGTGGGCGTAGCGGGAATCGCGGGCGGCGCGGTTCTGCCGCACGAGGGAGACGGTCGCGAAGATGTGGAGGAAGAAGGCCACGAGGAGACCGATGCGGGCGAACCAGATCCCCCAGCCGTGGAGCATGTGATGGAGGAACTCGGCATACTCGTTGATCGCACCGCGGCCTTGGAAGACGAGCAGGTTGCCCGCCATGTGACCGAGGAGGAAGCCCACCAGCATCAGGCCGGTGAGGGCGACGATCAGCTTTTTCCCGATCGAGGAGTTCCAGAATCGGAGGAGAGTTCTGCCAAGCGAGTTCATTTGCGGTTTCTTAAGCAATACGGTGGTTCTTTGCAAGGGGATGGGGTCGAGTTGATGCAAAAAACGATGGTTTTTGCCGGAAGCGGAGGAAAGAACGCCAAGGAGGACAAAGAGATTGGGACTTAATCTCACAAACACCCGCCTCCGATACCCGTGCCTTCGGCAAAAGGCCCTCCGAAAAGCCGATCCGCGTCTCAGGCGAACGCCTGCACAAAAGCCGTCTCGAGGGCGAGGGACTCGTTCACGTTGGTGCCGAGATGCTCCCGGAGCGCCTCCACCGCCGTGAGCCGACGGCACAATTCATCGAAGGAAAGGTGGCGGGCGAGCGCCTCGGTGGCATCGGCGAAATCGGGAAGGTCGAGATGTCCCCCACCCTGCCGATGGCGCAGGGCGTCGCCGAACCAGGCGACGAGGTATTCGAGAAGGCGGTTGCGGCGGTCGAGATACTCCGCCGCCCCCACCGCGGCCCAGTAGTCCTCGCGCTGCTTCAGGTAGGAGCCGTCGGTCTTGTTCTTGTATTGCGCGATCTCCGCCCGCTCCGCCTCGTCGTTCGCTTTTTCAACCGCCTCCTTCTCGGCCTTGAGCAGGGTGGAGAAGGCCTGCATCAGGCCGAGGGCGCTGGAAAGGCCGCCGCGCTTGCGAAGGGCGTGCTCGGCGAGCGCCGCGAGAAAGGTGCGCACGCCTTCGTCCGTCGTTTCCGGGAGAACGCTGCCGACGAGCGGGACGCGGATGCAGCGGGAGAGGATGGTTTCGAGGAGCATCTCCGGACGCGAGGTGAGGAGAAGGATGCGGCTCGCGGGAGGAGGCTCCTCGAGAGTTTTGAGAAAGGCGTTGCTCGCCTCCTGCCCCATGCGGTCGGCGTCCCGGATCACGGCGAACTTCGTCGTTCCGGCGGGAGCGGCCATCTGCAGGGTGTGCTCGAGAGAGCGGATCGCATCGACGGTGATGCGGCGGGATTTCGACTCCGGCGAGACGATGGCGACCGCACTCGAGCGGAGCTCGTCCAAGCGCTCCGCGGGTGCGGTGCGGCGCGCCGGATTGGCCATCTCGATCATGCGCATGGCCAGGCGCTCCTTTCCGCTGCCGGGGGAACCCATGATGAGGTAGGCGTGGGCGAGGCGTCCCTTCTCGCGGGCCCGCTCGATCAATTCCAGAGCGCGTTCGTAGCGGAAGCTCATGAGTCCGGGAGAGCGAAGCGTTTCTCGAAGGCGCGGACAAGGCCGGCGAAGACTTCGTCGACCGTGGCCGAGGCATCGATCACGGCGATGCGCTCGGGTTCGGCGGCGGCGAGGTCGAGGTAGCCCCGCCGCACCGCCTCGAAGAAGGCAAGGGGCTGGTCCTCCATGCGGTCCCGCCGATCGCCGCTCGCGGCGACGGCGCGGGCGTGGCCGGTCGCGGCGTCGAGATCGAGGAGAAAGGTCAGGTCGGGGACCGCCGTCCCCACGGCAAACTCGTTGATTCTCCGGACCGCCTCGGTTCCGAGGCCCCGCCCGACGCCCTGATACACCGTGGTGGAGTCGAGGAAGCGGTCGGCCACGACCCATTTTCCCGCCGCGAGGGCAGGCAGGACGACCTCCCGCACGAGCTGCGCGCGGCTGGCTGCGAAGAGCAGCAGCTCGCTTTCCGGACTCAGCGCCTCGGCCTCGGGATCGTGCTGGAGGAGCTGGCGGATCCTCTCCCCCACGAGGGTTCCGCCCGGCTCGCGGGTCACGATGGCCTCCCGTCCCCCTTCGCGGAGCCACTCGACGAAGCGCCGGATCTGCGTCGATTTGCCGCAGCCCTCCGAACCTTCGAAGGAGATGAATTTCCCGCGTTGCAACGAAGTGGTTTCCATTCAAGAATGCCCTTCCGGCCTCGCGGCCGGGAACCCCTCCTTGAAACACGCATCCCATGTCCAGTTCAACTGAAATCGCCTTCGGCCCGCGAGATGATCGCGCCGCCGTCGAAACCGGCCTCGTCTTCGCCCCGAAGTTCGACGAGCACGGCCTCATCGTCGCGGTCGCGCAGGACGAGACGACGAACGAGGTCCTCATGGTCGCCTACATGAACGAGGAGTCGCTGCGCAAGACCCTCGAGCTCGGCGAGGCCGTCTACTACTCCCGCAGCCGCAGGCAGCTCTGGCACAAGGGCGCGACCTCGGGCCACACCCAGGTCGTCAGCAGGATCCTCACCGACTGCGACCAGGACGCCCTCGTCCTCAAGGTCCACCAGCACGGCCCCGGCTGCTGCCACGCCGGATACCGATCCTGCTTTTACCGGAATATACAGGAACCGGGCACCCCCGTAGCCTTGGGCCAGGAAATCGCCGAGCAATCCTACGATCCCGGCAAAGTGTATGGCTAAGCAGTTGAGAGTTGATAGATGAGAGTTGATAGGCTGGAAATGAGCGGCTTGCGCCGAAATGCAGGCTCACCCAAAAGCTCTCCACGATCTCTTCCTTTTTAAGCTAAACAGCCAAAGAGCTAACAGCTAAACAGCCAACCCGCCCCATGAAATCCCTCTGGTCCGACACCGACGCCCGGAAGTTCAAGACGCCGCTTGAGCAGCGCGTCTACACCTCGCGCCTCCTCGGCGCGAATCCGGAGCTCGTCCTCCACGGAGGCGGCAACACCTCGGTGAAGGCGCAGGAGACCGATTTCTTCGGTGATCCCGTCGAGGTCATCCATGTGAAGGGATCGGGCTGGGACCTCGCCACGATCGAGGCCGCGGGCTTCGCCCCGGTGCGGATGGACGCACTTTTGAAAATGGCCAAGCTCGCTACCCTCTCCGACGCCGAGATGGTGAAGCAGCAGCGTGCCGCCATGCTCGATCCCGGCGCACCGAATCCGAGTATCGAGGCCATCCTCCACGCCGTCATCCCGCAGACCTTCGTCGACCACACCCACGCGAACGCCGTCGTCGCGATCACGAACCACCAGGAAGGCCGCAAGGTCGTCGAGGACCTCTACGGAGACCGCGTCGCCATCATCCCCTACGTCATGCCCGGCTTCGACCTCGCCAAGGCCGTGGCCAAGGCGCTCGCCAAAGTCGATGCCCGGAAGCTCGAGGGGCTGATCCTGATGAACCACGGCATCTTCACGATGCACGACGACGCGCGGGAGAGCTACGAACTGATGATCCGGCTCGTCACCGAGGCCGAACAGCTCCTCGCCTCGCGCCTCGGCAAGTCCTTCGCGTTGCCGAAGGCCAGGGCCAAGGAGGACCTCCCCGCCCTCGCCGCGATCCGACGCGGCGTCTCCAGGCTGCGCGGGGTGCCTGTGGTCGCCTCCCTCGACGCCTCCCCCGAAGCCGCCGGTTTCTCCAGCCGCGCCGATGCCGCCAAGCTCGCCACCCGAGGCCCTCTTACTCCCGACCACACCATCCGCACGAAGCGCATCCCCGCCGTGATCGGTGCCGATTCCGGGAAATCCCTCGCCAAGTTCGCCGACGACTACCGGAAGTATTTCGAGGCCAACGCGAAAGGCGAGACCCTCCTCCCGCCCGATCCCCGCTGGGCCGTCTGGCCGGGACACGGCGTCATCAGCTTCGGCGCGACCGAGGGCGAGGCCGCCGTGATCCGCGACATCGCCACCCACACCTGGCGCACCATCCAGCTCACCGAATCCGCCTTCGCCGGAGGCTGGAAGCCCCTGCCCGCCGCGAAGCTCTTCGAGATCGAGTATTGGGACCTCGAACAAGCCAAGCTGAAAACAGGCGGCTCCGCCCCGATCCATCAGGGTAAGGTCGCCATCGTGACAGGGTCTGCTGCCGGGATCGGCTTCGCCTGTGCCGAATCGCTCGCCAAGCAGGGCGCGAAGGTCGTCGGCATCGACCTCAGCCCCGAGATCGTCGAGCAGATGGCGAAGATCGGCGGCATCGGCATCGTCGCCAACCTCACCGACGACGCGAAGGTGAAGGAGGCCGTCGATGGCGTCGTGCGGCAGTTCGGCGGGCTCGACATCCTCGTCAGCAACGCCGGCATCTTCACCGCCGGAGCCTACCTCGACGACCTCGAGCAGTCGAACTGGGACAAGTCCATGGCCGTGAACCTGACGAGCCACCAGAAGCTGCTGAAATACACCATCCCCTATCTCAAGCAGGGCATCGATCCCGCCATCGTCCTCGTCGGATCCCGCAATGTCAACGCCCCCGGCGCCGGCGCGGCGAGCTACTCCTGCGCCAAGGCCGGACTCACCCAGCTCTGCCGCGTCGCCGCGCTGGAGCTGGCACCCTTCGGCGTGCGCTGCAACATCATCCACCCCGACGCCGTCTTCGACACGAAGCTCTGGACGCCCGAGAACCTGAAACGCTCCGCCGAGCGCTACGGCATGACCGTCGAGGAGTACAAGACCCGCAACCTTCTCAAGACCGAGATCACCTCGAAGGACGTCGGCAACATGGTCGCGGCCATGGCCAGCCCCCTCTTCGGCAAGACCACCGGCGCGCAGGTACCCGTCGACGGCGGGAACGACCGGGTGATCTGATTGGGGGAACGGGGCTTCCGGTCCACGCCTTTCGGCGGAGCGCGTCAGGACAAGGATTCGACGAACGCCTGGCCTTGGAGCGCCCACCGAAGCTCCCGGGCCATCCGACACAGGCACGCGGGAGCGTGCCCCTCCAGCAGCGCCCTGCCGACGAACCCGGAACGGCGGAGGCCTCACCGGAACGAGGTCGTCACCAGCAGGGCCCGGTTCAGGAGATCCAGGTATTCGTAGCGCGGAATCTCTCGGCAGCCGAAGCGGCTCAGGTGGTCCGTCGTCCACTGGGTGTCGAGGAGCTGGAAATTCCGCCGCCGCAGGCGATCGACGAGGGCGACGAGAGCCACCTTCGAGGCGTCGGTGACCCGGCTGAACATCGATTCGCCGAAAAAGGCCCCGCCGATGGAGACGCCGTAGAGCCCGCCGCAGAGGCGTCCGTCCTTCCAGGCCTCGACCGAGTGCGCGTAGCCGAGTTCGAAGAGCTTCTCGTAGCTCGTCACGATCTCCCGGCTGATCCACGTCGTGCGTCGGTCCGCGCAACCCGCCATCACTTCGGAGAAGGCCGTGTCGATGCGGATTTCGAAGGGGTTCTTCCGCAAGGTCCGCTTCAGGCCGTGGGGAATGTGGAACTCGTCCAAGGGCAGGATGCCGCGGGGATCCGGAGAGAACCAGCCGATCTCGCCGCGGTTGTCCATCGCCATCGGAAACATGCCCCCGCGGTAAGCCGCGATGAGCACCGCCGGCCTGATGCAACCTTCCCTCGTGAAGATGGATTCGGACATCCGTTTGAGTGCGGGAGATTAGAACCGGCCTCGGTTTTTGCCAACGAAATTCGACCGCCTTCCCTTCCTTTGCAGCGAAGGAGGGCCAAATCGTCCCTTGAAAAATCGAACGCCAAGCCGTAAGAAGCGCCACTATGCCAGTCGCCACTCCCCAGCAATTCGAAGCCATGCTCGACGCCGCCCAGCAGGGCGGATACGCCTATCCCGCGATCAACTGCAGCAACCTCGTCACGATCAACGCGGCGCTGAAAGCCTTCGCCGACCAGAAGTCCGACGGGATCATCCAGTTCTCCACGGGAGCCGGCCAGTTCGCCTCCGGCCTGAACCACAAGAACATGGTCCTCGGAACGATCGCCCTCGCCGAGCTGACCCATCGCCTCGCCGAGCAGTACGACGTCCTCGTCGCCCTGAACACCGACCACTGCCGTCCCCAGGTCGCCCCGACCTTCCTCGCCCCGCTCATCGAGGAGACCGCCCGCCGCCGCGCCAAGGGCGAGAACAACCTCTTCCAGAACCACATGCTCGACGCCTCCGAGCTGCCCCTCGCCGAGAACATGGCGATCTCGAAGGAGTACCTGAGGAAGTGCGCCGACAACGGCATCGTCCTCGAGGTCGAGGCCGGCGTCGTCGGCGGCGAGGAGGACGGAGCCGCCGGCACCGAGGACACCCCCCACGCCGATCTCTACACCACGCCCGAGGACATGCTCGCCGTCTACGAGGCACTGCATTCCATCGGCCGCTTCACCTTCGCCGCGACCTTCGGCAACGTCCACGGCCACTACAAGCCCGGTGCCGTCAAGCTGAAGCCCGTCATCCTCAAGCAAGGCCAGGAGGCCGTCGTCGCGAAATACGGAGCGGAGGCCGAGTTCGACCTCGTCTTCCACGGCGGCTCCGGCTCCACCCTCGAGGAGATCCGCGAGACCCTCGGCTACGGCGTCGTGAAGATGAACGTCGATACCGACACCCAGTACGCCTTCACCCGCCCCATCGCCGACTTCATGTTCAGGAACTACGACGGCGTTCTCAAGGTCGACGGAGAGATCGGCAGCAAGAAGCACTACGATCCCCGTGCCTACCTCAAGCTCGCCGAAACCGCGATGGCCGAGCGCATCGCCGTCGCCTGCGACGATCTGCTTTCGACAGGCAAGTCGATCGCGGGGCAAGTCTGAGGCGGGAAGCCATCTTCAAAGTGGCGAACCCCGTTCGCCGCTTCCCCTCCGACAAGCGGGGCTGTGCCACAGCCCCGCAATCCGCCTCTTTTGGCTTGGCTCCCGCGGGAGAGTGTCCTCGCTCCTTGTTTATCGGGTTCGAACCCTCAGCCATCCTCCATCGTACCGAGCCGGATTGGAGATCGAGTTCGCGTAGACCAGAGTCGTGAGGTTCCTCTTCAGCATGCGCTTCCGGGCACCGGAACGCTTCTGCGATTTCCACCTGTTGGGGATGAAGGTCGCCCGCACGAAATCGGGAGAGGCGTCTGCCGCAAGCATGGGAGAACGTTAGCTCCCCTGAAGCGGGGCTCCGGTGACGTTCCCGGCCGCGCCGGTATAGCGGACGTTGATGAACTTGTTGCGGCGACCCGCCCGAACGGCGGGACGCTCCGGCCTTTGGCCGAGATTGGCGACCGAGGGCAGCCGTTGACCCGCCGGGCCCGCTTCGACGTCAGAAGGACGGAGGAACCGGGCGCGAAATAGGTGCCTCCGGCGATCATGCGGGTCGGGGCGGAACCGACCGCCACATCGGGCTGCACGAAACGGATGGACGTGGGATCGAAGCGGACCTGATAGGACAACAGGCCGCTCCCTCCATCCGTACGAGGTCGAAGGCACGCCCCCGCGCCTCAAGCGAGAGGCGCCCCTCCTCTTCCCAGGTTCGGCGCCGAGGGGGTTCCCCCTAGATCGCCGCAGGCTTCCCGCTGGCGGCCGATTCGTAGATGGCGTCGATGATCTGCATCAACGCCAGTCCCTGCTCCGCGGTATTGAGCGGTGCGGCCCTGCCCTCGATCACCTCGACGAAATTCGCCGCGGAACCGATTCTTCCCATGTCCTCGCATGGCTCAACCTCGATGGAGAGATCGACCCGTTGCCCGTCCTGCTGGGTGTAGAGCTCGCAGGTGTCGATGGCGGTGTCGTCGAGGCCGTCGCTGCCGAAGAGGCGCTCGACCTTGCCTCCGGCCGTGACGCCTTGGAAGACGACCGAGACCTCCTCGCGCTTGACCAGTTCGGCCCACGACATCTGGAAGGAGAGCGTCTGTCCGGTCTCGAAGGTGACGAAACCATGGGCGGCGGACTCCACGTCGGTGACGCCGCCCTCGCGGTCGGGGATGCCCCAGGGTCCCTTGAAATCCTTCAGGGTGATGTGGTCGTCGAAGACTTGGGCGAGGACATGGGCGGGCTTGGGATTGCCCATGAAGTAGATGGCGAGGTCCATCATGTGGAGAAGGTCGATGACCGGACCGCCGCCGGAGAGCGCCTTTGTGGTGAACCAGCCGCCGAAGCCCGGAATGCCGGTGCGGCGGATCCACTTGGCCTGGGCGGAGTTGATCCGCCCGACGGCCCCGCCGTCGATGAGCTTCTTCATCTCCCGCGACTCCGGCCGGGCGCGGTTGTTGAAGTTGAACATGAGCTGCTTCCCCGCCTTGTCGCGGGCGGCGATCATGCGCTGCACCTCGGGGGCGTTCATTGCCGGGGGCTTCTCGCAGAAGACGTGCTTGCCCGCCTCGAGCGCCTGGATCGCCAGAGGCGCGTGGAATTTGTTCGGGACGATGATGGAGACCGCGTCGATGTCGGAGTCGAGCATCTCCGCCACGTCGCCATGGACCCGTCCGATTCCGTTCGCCGCAGCGGAGGCCTTCGCCGCCTCCTCGTTGACGTCGGCCATAGCGACGACCTCGCCGCCGGCCTTTCTGAATCCTTCGATGTGATAGCGGGCCATTCCGCCCGCGCCAATGACGCCGATCCTGGTAGCCATGATGAAAATCCGAAATTCTGAATGCTGGCTTCTAGCTCCTGGCTCCTACTCCTTCCCCTTTTCCTTGCCCTTGGAATCGCCCTTCGCCTTCGCATCGGAGGGGGCGGCGGGAGCGGCAGGAGCCGGCGCCGTCGTCGTGACGGGCTCAACGAGTTCGGACGCCTTGACCTGCAATCCCGCCTCCAAGGCGAGCTTGGCGGTGGCTTGCGTGATGTCGACGCTGGTGGCGTAGGTGAAGACGGGCGGCGTGATCTTCATGAGGACGACTTCGAGTCCAACCTCCTGAGCCGCCTTGAGCGCGATCGGCTCGAGACGGATGCGGAATTCGTTGATCATCCGGACCCGCTCCTGGGCGAGGGTGTTCTGGGCCTGGGCCTTGAGGCGATTGAACTCCTCGTTGAGCTGCTGGTTCGTCGCGATGATCTGGCGCTTCTGCTCGTCGGTGGGATTTTCGCCCGCCGCCTCCTCGACACCGGTCATCTGCTTCTGCATGGTCTCCTGGGTGCGCTGGAGATCGGCATTGAGGTTGTTCTGCATGTTCACGAGGTCGACGCGGACCTTTTCCTCGACCCCGAGCTGCCGGGCGACTTCGTCGATGTCGAGGATCGCGACGCCGCCTTTTTGGGCGACGACGGGGAGAGAGGAGGCGAACAGGGCGATCAGGCAGAGGAGGCTGGCTTTCGTTTTCATTGAGGTATTTGGAAAAGGAGGCAGAGCCTAGAGCAAAAATGGATCCAAAGTCCAGATTTTTTCGGCTCTCTCACAAAGGTGGTGAAAGAAAATGGAGTTTCCGCCGGAAGCGGTTTCCACGCCCTCCCTTGTCGGATAGGGCGCGATCGTGATCGAATTTTCGGCTCCGATTGAAGGGCCAGTAGAGAAATCCGCGGAAATTTCTCCCCGGCGATCCTTCTAGGACGTCCGTCCACAGCTTCCGCCGGTTCCGGTGCGGCTCCGATTGAAGGGCGCAAGAGAGATCGTGAATACGCGAAGCGTGGCGGCGGCGCGCCCTATTTCCCCTCCGCAGCGAAGGATTTCAGGATCGCCTCCAGAATCGAGGCGCTCGGGCTGCCGGGCGCCCCGGGATAGAACAGTTCGCACTCCACTCCGTTCGCCTCGCAATGCTCCTTCAGCTTCACCCCGAAGTTCGCGGTGTGCGTCGGATCCTTCTCCTCCTGTCCAAGGGCGGGCGGCGTGCTGTAGTGGAGGTAGACCGGCGGATCGCCCTTGGAGACGAGGGCGTAGGGCGAATACTCCGCGATCCAGGGCAGGATGGTGTCGCGCTTCGCCAGAAACTCGTCGAACGGGGAGAGCTTCTTCTCCAGATCGCCCTTGAAGCCGAAGGCATGGCCTCCGTAGCGGCTGTTCGGCGTCCATTCCTTCATCTGCGCGGGATCGAGCGTGGTCTGCGCCCCGGAGACGGCGGCGAAGGCAAGGCGGGTCGATTCGCGGGCGACGGGGTCGTCGCTCGCGGGATCGGCGAGATCGTCGTGGAAGGCGAGCCAGAGCGAGGTGCAGGCCCCGGCGGAACCTCCGCTCGCCCCGATGCGGGTCTTGTCGATCCCCCATTCCTCCGCCTTGCTGCGGAGGAGCTGCAGGGCGCGCGCCGCGTCGTGCAGCGGCCCCTTCACGGGAGGCTCGACGCCGTCGGCGGTAGCCTCGGCGATGAAGCGGTATTCGACGGAGGCCACGGAGATGCCCTTCTCCAGCAAGGTCGGCAGCATTGCGCTCAATCCGCTGAGCCGTCCGCCGCTGGTCCAGCCGCCGCCATGGATGAAGAGGAGCACCGGCGTGGGAGCGTCGGACTCGGCTTTCCAGAAATGCATCGTCTGCTTCGGATGCGCACCGTAGGCGACATCGTAGTGCGTCGGATCGGGCAGCGGCGGGTTTTTCGCGAGGAAATCGGCGGCCTCCTTCTCACCGATCTCGCGGACGAAGAGGTTGCGCCAGCGGATCTCGCCCCCGTGGGTCTGGAGCATCAGCGGTCCCTTCGCGGGAAAGGGCGCCTCCTTGTCGAAGTAGTTGGCATGGACCGCGCCCTCGACGACGAGACGGCCGTTCAGGGTCACCCAGGTGCGCTCGCCGACCTGCTTGATCCTGAAGCTGTTCCACTGGCCGAAAGGCTTGTCGACGAGCATCAGCGGATCGCGCCCGAGGGTCTTCGGGGGATTGTTGAAGAGGCCGCCCGACCCGAGGTGGGGGCGCCGGTCGGGCTTGGCGGGGTCGAAGACCTGGTTCGGATCCCAGATCTGGACCTGGGGCTGGCCCCGCAGATAGATGCCGCTGTCCGCTCCGGCGACGGTCTTGTATTCGATGAGCAGCTCGAAATCGCCGAACGCCTCCTCCGTCGTCGCGTAGGGACCGGTGCCCGCGTTGACCAGCTCGCCGTTCTCGACGCGCCAGTGATTCGCGAAGTCGGCTCGCTGCGCCTTCAGGTTCTCCTCGAGCTTCTCGCCTTCGAGCTTGGCCGAGCTGTGGGGATTCCATCCATACCAGCCGTCGAGGTCCTTGCCGTTGAAGATCGCCCTGAATCCCTCCGGGGGAGCAGGGTCGGCCGATTGCGAAAGGAGCGGAGCGGCGGTCAAGGCGACCGCCAGGGCCAGGATCAAGCGGGAGTTCATGGCCGCAACGCTAGTCGTTCCCCGCGCCACGTCGAGACCCGGAGTCGCGCCAGTGATCAAGTTCGATCACGGATACGGTCTGGTCGCATTCGGACCAAACTCGCGGCGGACTTCCTCCTCGATGCGCCGGAGGAGATCGGGATAGTCTCGCGCGGGACGCACCCTCGTCTCCCCCGTTGGCAGCACCTGCCGGAGAACGTCCTCGCGGCGCAACTTCGGCTCGCATTCGAAGACGACCATGCCCCGGCAGTCGTGTCCAAGCACGTCGCGGTAGCCGCGGCTCGGAGCCGGGTAGCGCTTGGCCTGCGGCCCCCTTCCCGGTTCGAGACCACGCACGAGCCAGGGATCGACGAATCCGTCGTCGCGCCCGGTGTCGAGATGGCGCTTCAGACAAGTCTTCTTCGCCCACCAGCGGTCCGCGACGAGATCCATGGCCCGCCTGTAGGTCGCTTGCGGAACGACTTCCAGCTCCGCCAGCTCGCGTTCCAGCTCCCGCGTCACCGCCTTGTCGAAGGGCACGCCAGGAGCACGGAGCGCACGCGCCGCCACGGCGATGCCGACCGCGTGGGAGGGCACGTCCTCGTAGGAGAAGGCGGATCCCTTCTCCGGCATCCCGGGGACGTTGTGGAAGCCGTACCACGTCAGGAATTCCCGCCAGTTGTTGAAGTCGAAGGCCGCCTCCGCCGCCGCGAGCAAGGCGATCTCCTCGACGAGGCGTTCGCGCTCCCCCGTCGCCAGCCCCTTCCAAAAGGGCGGATAGGCCAGGTGGCAATGATAGGTCGTCCGGTCGATGCTCTCGAAGGAGAAATGAGTGGCCCCGGAGCGCAGGGCCTCGCGCACCCGGTGATGCGCGTATCCCGCGAAATCGATGGTCCGCCGGACATGGGCGAGGTCCAGGAAGCCGCCTCGGCGCGTGTAGAGATGGCCCCGGCCCGTCTCGCTGGACGGCCCCCATCCCAAGGTGTCGATCTTCACGCGGTAGAGATGCCCTCCGAAGCCCTCCTCTTCGGGCAGGATGTGGAGGAGGAAGTTCGGATAGGGCGAGGCGGCGATACGAAGACGGGGCGGCTTTCGCGACTGCCATTCGTCGAGCCCATCGCCCGATGCCGGCCCGGCGAAGGACGCCAGTCCCAGGCCCATTGAAAGCACGAGAGCGGGTCGATGGCGGATCATGGGCGGTCAGCGGTCCACCACCGGCAGGACGAGGGCCGAAGGATGTTCGGCGCTGTGGTGAAGAGTGTTCTCCGCCACCGCCGTGCGCCGGTGCTCGGCGAGCGGCTCGCCGGTGTTCGGATTGACGTCGAAGCGCGGGAAGTTGCTGCTGCTGACCTCGAGCCGGAGACGGTGCCCCTTCTTGAAGACGTTGCTCGTCGGATAGAGACGGATCGTGAAGGGATAGACCGTTCCGGGCTCCATCAGCCTTTCCTCGGTCAGGCTCTCGCGGAAGCGCGCCCGCACGATGCCCTCGGTGATCTTCAGGTCGAAGCCGCCGGGCCAGTCGTCGGAGGCCGGGTAGACGTCGACGAGCTTCGCGGTGAAGTCCGTGTCGGGCGCGCTCGACGAGGCCCACAGCTTCATCTCGATCTCGCCGGTGACTTCGAGGTCGGCGGCGAGCGGCTCCGTCTCGAAGACGACGATGTCGTTCCGCGCCGTCAGCGGGATGGGCTGCTTCCAGTTCCAGACGTGCTCGCCCCCGCGCTGGTCCCACGCGCCCTGGAGGAGGATGTCGTTGCCGCTGGAGATGCTGCCGCCGATCGTCGGCACCGGGTTTTTCGGGTCGAAGAGATAGGTCGTGCTCCCTCCATCCGCCGACGGAGCCTCCTTCGTCAGGACACCGCCACGCCCGAGGAAGAACTCCGTCGGACGCGCCCCCGTCGGTGGCCAGGCCGTCTCGTCCCGCCACTCGCCGCCGTGGAAGAGCATCCCATCCTCCGTCTTGCGTCCGTCGCCCGTGCCCATGGTGAAGAGCCGCACCTTGCTGGCGAAGGGAGCCGCCTTGCCGACCGAGTTGTCCTTGCCCTTCAGCCAATGATCGTACCATTCGAGCCGCCAGGCGAGCTCGTCGGGAATGGCCGCCTCCTGGCCGAAATCGACCTGTCCGTGCGCGGACTTGCCTTGCAGCCCGTGGATCCACGGCCCCATGATGAGGTAGACGTCGCTCTTGAGCGCCTTCGAAAGCACGCCGTAGTTCGCCGTGGTGTTGCCCGCCCAGGAATCGTACCAGCCCCCGACGAGGTAGACGGGGATGTCCTGATAGGCGTCCGCCTGGCCGAGGATGTGGTTCTGCGCCCAGAACTCGTCGTTCTTTCCGTGGCGCATCGCCTCGATCAGCCACTCCTCGTATTCCGGAGCGAACTGGAGCGGGGTCATGCCCTTGCGGAGAGGGAGCTGGTCGAGATAGTGGATGCGGTTCGCCGCCATCTCCTTCAGCATCGCCGCCGTCGCCGGATTCTTCCCGGCCTGCGAGCCGTTCGCCGCGTTCAGCATGATCCAGTTCCAGAAGCGCAGCTCGAAGGCCCCCGCGTTGCGCATCGACTGGACGCCGCCGTTCGCCACCGCATCGACGGGAATGACCGTGGCGAGCTCCTTCGCCCCTTCCAGGGCGAGGGCGTGCTGCGTGCCGCCGACGTAGGAGGTGCCCATCATCCCGATCTTTCCGGCGAACCAGGGCTGTTTCCCGATCCACGCGGCGCAGTCGGCCCCGTCCGGGCCGTCGTCCGTCATCCAGTGCCAGACGCCCTCGCTGCCGTAGCGCCCCCGGCAGTCCTGGGCGACGAAGACGTAGCCGTGCTTCGCGAAGTATTCGCCATGCGCCTTCGCTCCGTTCTTGTTGTAGGGAGTGCGGGTGAGGATGACGGGGAACTTGCCCTCGAGCTTCGCGCCGCCCTTGGCGGGGAAATAGAGGTCGGTGGCGAGCTGGACGCCGTCGCGCATCGCGACCATCACGTTGCGTTCGACCACCGGCGCGTCGGGCGGGCGGACTTCGTCGGCGCCGAGGAAGGAGAGGGCGAAGAAGGCGATAGCGCCAGCAAGGGGAGCACGCATGGGATATTCTGGGACCTCCCCCCGTCTCTTGTCAAAGCCCATTGGGGAACGTAGGGAACGGATGAGCGCGCCCTTCCCCGGGAATCAGGCCGCCGGCTTCCGGAAGACGAGGAAATGCTGGATGGGCAGGAAGCCGCGGACCTCGACGAACTCCAGCCCGACCGCCTCCATCTCGCGGGTGATCTGCTTCACCGTCATCTTGTGCAGCGGCTTGATCGGCACCTTCGGGTCCTCTCCGCGGTATTCGAGGAACACGACCCGCCCGCCGGGAACGAGCCCCTTCACGATGGACTCCATCATTTCCCGGGGATGCGAGAACTCGTGGTAGGCGTCGACCATCAGGACCAGATCGACCGTGCCCTCGGGGAGCCGGGTGTCCTCGACGGTCCCGAGCAGGGTCTCGACATTGGCGATCCGCTTCAGCTTCTTGCTTCCCTCGACGAAATCCAGCATCTCCTGCTGCACATCGACGGCGATCACCTTGCCCTGCGGCACGAGCGGGGCGAGGAGGAACGAGAAGTAGCCCGAACCCGCCCCGATGTCGGCGATCACGGCATCGGGCTCCAGATCGAGATTCTCCATCACGAGGGAGGGGCGCTCCTCCCCTTCCCGGTCCCGGCGCTCCAGCCAGGAGATCGCATGCGAACTGACCGTCTGCGAAATCTCGCGGCCCATGTAGACCTTGCCGATGCCGTCGCGCGACGGCTCCTTGGCCGTGTAGAACGGCTCCTCCGCCCTCGCCGGGAGGACGGCCAGGAGCCACGCGCCCAGAAGGCCCATCGGGAGGAGGGGAAGACAACGCATGGCCCCACCATGGACGAAGCGAAGGCGATCCGCAAAGGTCGAAACGCGCCGATTCGCGTCCTCGGATCCCGCCCGGAGACGGATGCGAAAGACCGGACGGCGAGGAGCGGACGTCCATGGAAAGAGGCATCCAAAATTTGGTCATTGCCGGAAAAGAGCGGGCGGTATAACCTCGGCCCTATCATTTCATCATGGCTGAGGACGAGAAGAAGCAACAGCACGCGATCTACGGCAGCGCAGGCATGGCCGCCGCCGGCATGATCCGCCCGGGGAGAGGAGGAACCGCGAAGAAGGCACCGGTCGAGACGCCCAAGGAGGAGGAGAACGAGGAAGCGCCCTCCGCCGCCCCTGCGGAGGAGGAAGCGCCGGATCCCGCCATCGAGGAATCCGATACCGAAACGCCCGCCGACGAGGCCGTGGTGGTCGAGGAATTCAAGGAGGACGAAAACGCCACTCACATCGAATTCGCGACCGACCTGATCGAACCGGACCCCGAGCCGCCGGTGCGGCCCGCGCCCCCCGAGCCGAAATACCTGCGCGCCGCCGTCATCGGCCATACCGGAGCCGGCGGCTACGGCCACGGGCTGGACATTCTCTTCAACCGCCTCGACGGCGTCCGGCTCGCCGCCATCGCCGACGCCGATCCCGAGGGGCTCGACGCGGCCCAGATCCGCACCGGAGCCGAGACGACCTACGCCGACTACCGCGAGATGCTCGCCAACGAGCCGCTCGACCTCGTCGCGGTCGGGCCCCGTGAAACCGGCGAGCGCTACGACATGGTCAAGGCCGCCCTCGAGGCCGGAGCGCACGTCTGCTGCGAGCGCCCCATCGCCCGCACCCTGCGCGAGGCCGACGAGTTGCTCGCCCTCGCCGCCGGAAAGGGGTTGAAGCTCGCCGTGCTCCATCCGATGCGCTGCGACCCGCATGTCGCCCGCTTCCACGCCGAACGGCCCGACCTGATCGGCGACATCGTCGAGATGCACGTCTACGGGATGATGGACCACCGCGCCGGCGGGGAGGATCTCCTCGTCCTCGGCACGCACCTCTTCGACCTCGTTCGCCTCTTCGGCGGCGAGCCGAACTATTGCACCGCGGCGATCACCAAAGAAGGCGACCCCGTCATCGCCGAAGACGCGCACCATTCGGAGAAGGAGGACCTCGGCCCCGTCCTCGGCGACGCGATCCACGCCGAGCTCATGATGGATTCGGGCGTCCACGTCTCCTACGTCTCCGACCGCCGCCTCCATCGCCTGCATGGCCCCTGGGGGATCGAGTTCGTCGGCACCACCGGCAAAGTGCGCCTCTTCGCAGGCCAGCCCCCCACCCTCTCCCTCCTCGCCGACGACGATCCCGCCTCGCCCGACCGATCCTCGCGCTGGGTCCGCTGGCCCGCGACGGACGAAGCCTACCATGTGCCCGTCGATCATCTCGAAGGGAACGACGCGGCCAACCGCCTCGCCGTCGCCGACTGGCTCGCCGCCATCGCCGAGGACCGCGAGCCGCTCTGCTCGGGAACGAACGCGATGCGGGCGCTCGAGATGGTCCACGGCGTCTGGCAGGCGGGAACGACGATGAAGCGGGCCTACTTCCCCCTCGCCAACCGCTTCCATCCGCTGATCGAAGAGACGGTCTGATCCAAGGGGCTCCACCCGGTCCATCGGCTGACGGCCGGGGCCACCTCCCATCCCGATGCCCCCCCGCAAACCGGCGCTGATCTTCATCTTCATCACCCTTTTCCTCGACGTGCTGGGGATCGGGCTGGTGGTGCCGATCCTGCCGAAGCTGGTCGAGCAACTCGCCGGAGGCGGCGTCGACCACGCCTCCTTCATCTTCGGATGGCTCGTCGGGCTCTACGCCCTGATGCAGTTCCTCTTCGCGCCGGTCATCGGGAACCTCTCCGACCGCTTCGGGCGGCGCCCGGTGATCCTCATCTCCCTCCTCGGGTCGGGACTCGACTACTTCCTCCTCGCCTGGGCCCCGACCCTGCCCTGGTTCTTTCTCGGTCGCATCGTCTCCGGCATCAGCGGCGCGAATTTCTCCGCCGCCGCCGCCTACATCGCCGACGTCAGCCCGCCGGAACGCCGGGCCGCGAATTTCGGACTGATCGGCGCGGCTTTTGGCCTCGGTTTCATCTTCGGACCGGCCATCGGAGGCTGGCTCGGGCACTACGGACTGCGCGTGCCCTTCGTCGCTGCCGGCGTCCTCACTCTCGTGAACTGGCTCTACGGCCTCCTCATCCTTCCGGAATCACTCAAGCCGAAGAACCGGCGCCCCTTCGACCTGCGCCGCGCGAACCCCGTGGGAGCGCTGCTGGAACTGCGCCGCCACCGCCTCGTTCTCGGACTCTCCGTCAGCTACTTCATCAACAGCATCGCCCACCAAGTCTATCCGAGCATCTGGGTGCTCTACACCGGCTACCGCTACGGCTGGGGCACGAAGCAGACCGGGCTTTCCCTCGCCCTCGTCGGCCTGATGGCCGCGATCGTCCAAGGCGGACTCGCCCGCCGCCTCCTCCCCATGCTCGGCGAACGCCGCGCCGCGATCCTCGGCTTCTCCATCATGGCCGTGGCTCTCGTCGGCTACGGGCTCGCCCCGGAGGGATGGATGGTCTACGCCATCATCGTCTTCGGGTCGCTCTCCGGTCTCGCCGTGCCCGCCGTCCAAGGCATGATCTCCCGTTCCGTCGCCGACAACGAGCAAGGTGGCATCCAGGGATCCCTCACCGGCCTCCAGAGCGTCGCCGGAGCGATCGGCCCGCCCCTGGCGACGGCGATCTTCGGATTCTTCATCAGCGACAAGGCCCCGGCGATCGTGCCGGGCGCCCCTTTCTTCTTCAGCTCGGCCCTGACGGTCGTGGCGGCCTTCCTCGCGGCGAGATCGTTCCGGAGGAATCCGATGGAGATGCAGAAGTAACTTTTCCTCAAGGAACAAGGGTGCTTTTCTCCTCTCGGACTTTCACCCTCTTCCGCGCTTCCTTCAAGAAGGCTCGATGCGTGGAATCATCCCCTCTGCCGTTGACGGATGGCGATCAGCTCCTTCATGACGTGCGCGAGGTTCCCCTGCCAAGCGGTCGTCCCGAAAGCGTCGTGGAGCGATTGGTAGAGGGCGTAGATCTCACGGTAGACCGCCTCGTTTTCGGGAATCGGACGGTATTCCACCTCGCGCGTCCGGCAGCAGGCTTTCCTCGCTTCGTCGAAGGAGACCCCGCCCCCGCAGACCGCCCCGAAGAGGGCCGCGCCGAGAGCGCAGGTCTGATCGCTCGCAGCGACTTGGAGGGGACGGCCGAGGATGTCGGCGTAGATCTGCATCAGCGCCGCGTTCTTCACCGCGAGCCCGCCGGTGTTCACCACCCGCTCGATGCGGATGCCGTGCTCCTCCATGCGGCGGATGATGGCCAACGCGCCGAAGGCCGTGGCCTCGATCAGCGCGCGGTAGATCTCGTGCGCCTCGGTGTGCAGCGTCTGGCCGAGGAGCAGGCCGGTGAGCCTCACGTCGACGAGGACGGTGCGGTTCCCGTTGTTCCAGTCGAGCGCGAGAAGACCGCCCTCGCCCGGCTTCATGGCCGAAAGGCGTCTCTCCATTTCGGCGAATTTCTCGCCGGGGCTCGCCCCGTAGCTGTCGGGCACGAGGTGGTTCACGAACCAAAGGAAGATGTCCCCCACCGCCGACTGCCCCGCCTCGATCCCGTAATGGCCGGGCAACACCGAGCCATCGACGATTCCGCAGAGACCGGGCACGTCGTCGAGGGGAGCCGAACTCGGCAGGACGGTGATGTCGCAGGTGCTCGTGCCGAGGATCTTGACCAAGGTTCCGGGAGCGACGCCGGACCCGACCGCTCCCATGTGGGCGTCGAAGGCCCCGACCGCGACGGGCGTCCCCGGAACGAGCCCCAGCTTGAACGCCCATTCCTCGGTGAGACCGCCCGCCTTCGCATCGGAGGAGAACGCCTCGTCGTAGAGCCTGCCGCGCAAGTCGGCGAGGGCGGGGTCGAGGGCGGCGAGAAACTCCGCATCGGGCAAACCTCCCCACTCCGCCGCATACATCGCCTTGTGCCCTGCCGCGCAGACGCTGCGCCGGACGAGATCCGGCCTCGTCGTGCCCGTGAGCACGGCGGGAAGCCAATCGCAATGCTCGACCCAGGAATGGGCCGCGTGGAAAACGGCGGGATCGGCCTTGAGACAGCGCCAGATCTTGCTCCACCACCACTCGCTGGAGTAGATGCCGCCGCATTTCGCCAGATACGGCGGCCGCATCCGGGCGGCGGTCTCGGTGATGGCGGCGGCCTCGGCGTGGGCGGTGTGGTCCTTCCACAGCCAGACGCAGGCATTCGGATTGCCGGCGAATTCGGGCTTCAGGGCCAAGGGAGTGCCTTCCGCATCGACCGGGAGCGGCGTGCTGCCCGTGGTGTCGACGCCGATCCCGAGCACTTCCGCAGGGTCGAAATCCGGGCGGACCGCCTTCGCCTGGGCGAGCGCGCCGGTGACGATGGCGACGAGTCCGTCGAGGTGGTCCTGCGGATTCTGCCGGGCCACGTTCGGGTCGGACGGGTCCACGAGCACGCCCATCTCGCCCGAGGGATAGGGAAAGACGACCGATCCCAGCTCCTCTCCGCTGTCGAGATCGACGAGCAGGGAGCGGCAGGAGTTGGTCCCGTAGTCCAGTCCGATGGCGTAGCGATTCATGGCGGAGGTATAGAGACCCTTGCAAGGCTCCGCAATGAAAAATCTCGGTTTGTTTCGGCGCCTTCGATGTCCCCCAGAGGAACTTCGCGGCCTCTCGCCTCCCTCCGCCCTGTACCAAATCGAATCTGGATGCAAAATCCGATCTGGACGGGCATGAGAATTGCGCCTCGGAGTTGACCGCTTTCTCAATTGTGCCAACGTGGCCCACCGGGAAGGCATCGAAACAACCGGACTTTTCCTCCCCACACGGCATGCCATGACTTCCCCAATGCCTCCTCGCCTATCGGTGAGACGCCGCCGCTCCCAGTCCCGGTATCGGCCATCTTCCTCCTTCGCCGTCGTGGAGCGGATGCGCACACCCCTCGCCGTCCTTCTGTTGGCCTCCCTATGCCATCCGGGTGCCCTGCGGGCCAATCCCACCGGTGGCCGGGTCGTGGCCGGGCAGGCCGCCATTTCCACCAACGGCTCCACCCTCACCGTCAACCAGCTCAGCGACCGCGCCATCCTCCACTGGCAGGATTTCTCCATCCCCGCGGGGAACACCACCACCTTCGTCCAACCCAGCGCCGCCAGCGCCGCCCTCAACCGCGTCACCGGCGGCAATCCCAGCGCTCTCCATGGCCGGCTCCAGGCCAACGGCCGGATCTACCTCGTCAACCCCAACGGCATCCTCGTCGGACCGGGCGGCGTCGTCGATACCGCCGGCTTCCTCGCCTCGACCCTCGACGTGTCGGATTCGGAATTTCTCTCCGGCGGCGACCTGACCTTCAAAGGCGGTTCCGCCGCCGCCGTGGTCAACCTCGGCAAGATCGGCGCCAGCGAAGGCGACGTCATCCTCATCGCCCGAACCGTGGAGAACCACGGCGAAATCGACGCCCCACGGGGCACCGCCGCTCTCGCCGCGGGCAACGAGGTGCTGGTGAAGGCCTCGGGAGAGGAGCGCGTCTTCGTGCAGCCCGAAAGCGGGCGCAGCGACGCCCAGGTGAACCAGGCCGGAAAGATCCGCGCCGCCACGGCCGAGCTCAAGGCCGCCGGAGGCAACGAATACTCGTTGGCGATCCGGCACGGCGGCGAGACTCGCGCCACCGGCGTGGAGAGGCGCGGCGGACGGGTGTTTCTGAGCGCCGGCGGCAAGGGCGGCATCGCCCACAGCGGCACCATCGCGGCGCGACAGAGCGGCGGCGGAGGCGGCCGGGTCAAGATCGAGGCGCAGCATGTCGAACTGGCTGCCGGGTCCAGGATCGATGCCTCGGCTTCGGGGAAAGGTGACGGAGGCGAAGTCCTCGTCGGAGGCGGCTATCAGGGCCAGGACGCCACTCTCCGCAATGCCGAGACGGTGACCGTGGAGGAAGGGGCGCTGATCATCTCCGACGCCGCTTCCGAAGGCAAGGGAGGGACGGTGATCGTGTGGTCCGACGACACGACGGTGTTTGGCGGAACGATTTCGGCCCGGGGCGGAGACATCTCGGGAGATGGAGGATTCGCGGAGGTGTCCGGAAAAAACCACCTGTCCATGAGCGGCTTCGCCGATCTGCGGGCCGCGAACGGCGCCTTCGGCACCCTGCTGCTCGATCCGGGATCGGTATCCATCGTGAACGGACCGAGCACGAACGCCGGCTTCGACACCTTCAACGATGCCTGGATCGCGGATCAATTGAGCGGAGGCCATTTGACCATCGCCACCAGCAATTCCACGAATGGCGGCACTGAAACGATCACCATCGATGCCGACGTCGACATCACCTGGTCCCAACCGACCACCCTCACGCTGGACGCAGGACGGAATATCGTCTTCAATTTCATTTCCGGTCCGGCAGCGGGCTACACCGGACCGGGGCGCGTGGGAAGCTCGACCTACGTGGAAGGGGCCACCTTCTCCAACACCTACAGCGGCGGGAATTTCGACGCCATCGTCCTGAGAGCCAATCAGGGACCCACGCCGACGGCGGGGGTCATCGGCATCAATCTGAGGGGCGCCACTCTCAGCACCGTCTCCGGAAACATCGATCTGGCGGGAGCGGCCGCCGGCGGATCCGCCGAAGCGATCGTCGTTTCCCATGGCGGCTTCCTCAATTCGACGGGAAATGGCAACATCGTCCTGAACGGACAGGGAGGACGCTCGGGCGTGAGGATGTTCTACGGCGTGTCTGGCGGGCCGCGAGCCCAGATCGATGTGACCGACGGAGACCTCACGATCACCGGAATCGCCGGCGATGGAGTGATGAATCACGCCGGGGTGTTCCTCGACGCTGCCAGACTCAACTCCAACGGTTCCGGGGATATCGTCATTTCTGGCCGGGGCGGCTTGGGATCGGCGGACGCGGATCGCCGGGGGGCCTGGATTTTCTCGACCGACTTCACCCTGCAATCGACCGGATCGCTGGAGATCGAGGCCATCGCCGGCAGCGGAGACAGCCATGGCTTGTTTCTCCAGGGCGGCGCGGGCATTGTCCACTCCGGAACAGGTTCCATCACCCTGAAAGGCCAAGGGGTCGGTTCAAAAGCGGACATCTTCTCCAACGTCAGCGTCGGTGGAGCCAGCGCGCAGGGAGACATCTCCCTCGTGGCGGACAGCCTCGAATGGACGGGGGGCACGATCCGCTCGACAGGCAATCTCCAGATCCAGCCACGCACACTGGCAACCGGCATCGGCGTGGCCGGAGGCACCGGGGACCTCCAGCTCGACGTCGCCTTTCTCAACCGCCTTCAGGATGGGTTCAGCTCCATCGCAATAGGACACGAAGACGGCACCGGAACGCTTGCCGTGGGAAGCTACACCTTCAAGGACAACGTGATCCTGAGGACCCCCAAGGGCAACGGCGACATCGTCCTGAACGGAGCCCTCGCCACGGGCAGCGGAACGCAGGCGGGAACGATCACCCTCCAGGCGGGGCGAAGCATCATCGGGACGTCGGGAGGAGGACGCTCCATCGCCACGCAGGGCCAGGCGATCGTGCTGAACGCCGACCGCGACCAAACGGGTGGCGGCAATATCCAGCTCACCGGGACGACGATCGCCTCCAACGGCGGGGCCATCGTCCTCGGCGGCGGGACCGATCCGCTGAGCACGGCGGCGACGGGGATCGCCGCCACCAATGCGGCGACCAAGGCGGGCATCTATCTCAACGGCAGCACCCTGACCTCGGGCGCGGGAGCCATCTCCCTGCTCGGCCAAGGAGTCGCCGGAACCAGCAACGCTTACGGCATCCATGTCTTTGGCGGCAGCAAGATCGGCAACGGTACCGGTACGGGGAGCATCACCCTGCATGGGACCGGAGGAAACGCCACCGTCGCGGGGAGCTCGGCCAATCACGGCGTCGTGGTGTCCGACGCCAACACCGCCATCTCCAGCTCCGCAGGCGCCATTTCCGTCACGGGACGCGGCGGACAAAGCGCCAACGGGTCGAACTACGGCATTCTCGTGTCCAGCGCCGCACAAGTGGCCTCCACGGGCACCGCAACCGTCGCCCTGGACGGGACAGGAGGCGTGGGCGCCGCCAGGAATGCGACCCTTCCCCGATACGACGGCAACAATTTCGGCGTCTACATGCTGGGCGCCAACACCTTGGTGACAAGCGTGTCGGGCGATGTGTCCGTCATCGGCAAAGGCGGCGGAGGACTCCTCTCGGGTACGGATGGCATCGGCGGACTCAACCGCGGCATCTACATGATCACCGGAGCGAAAGTGACTTCGACGGGTACCGGAGCGAATGCGGCCAAAGTGACCCTGCACGGAACGGGCGGTTCCGAAACGCAACGGGCAGCGGACACGGATTCCTTCACCGCCCAGAACATGGGCGTGTATCTGATGAACGCCGGAACCGGAGTGGAAAGCGTGGATGGCGACATCGAGATCACGGGCATCGGATTGCCGGGAACCTCCAACTATGGCGTCTTCCTCTACAACGGCACCATCATCAAGGCCACGGGCGACGCGAACATGCATCTGATCGGCGAAGGTTCCGTCGATTTCACGCTGTTCGCCGGAGCCGCCCCCAGCACCCTCGTCAGCAACACGGGCGACATCGTCATCGAAGCCAACACCTGGAGCGGTGACGGAGCCTCCTCCGGTTCCATCGAGGTGGACACGGCCCTGCCGGGCGCTCCCAAGGGGCGGCTGATCATCCGACCGCGCACGGCGGGAACGACCATCGGCCTCGGCAGCGGGGCCGGTACCCTGAGCCTGACCGCCGTCCGCCAGGCCTTCATCAAGGACGGTTTCTCGGAAGTCGTCATCGGCAGCGAAACCGCCGGAAACCTCACCGCCAATGCCGCCACCTTCACCGATCCGCTGCGGCTGGTCACCGGGGGCAATCTCGCCCTCAACGGCGCCCTCAACACCGGCACGAACCGACTCGCCCTGCTCGTCGGCGGCAACACCACCCAGACCGCCGCCCTCACCGCAGGTTCGCTTCGACTCGGCGGCAACGGCCACTTCACTCTCGAAAACGCCGCCAACAGCATCGGCACCCTGGCCAAGGACGGGGCCGGCTCCGTCAGCCTCCGCCACAGCGCCGCCCTGACCGTGGGCACGGTGGACGGTGTGAACGGCGTGGCCGGCAGCACCGTGGATCTGCGGACCACCGCGGGCAATCTGATCCTGAACCAAGCCGTGACCGGCAGCGCCCCGGGCAACGCGGTGGTGCTCTCGACCCCGGGAGCCTTCGTCAACAACGCGGGAGCCTCCGGCGTGTCCACCCCGGCCGGCCGCTGGCTGATCTACTCGAACGCGCCGGCCGGCAACACCTTCGGCGGTCTGCTCAGCGGTCAGACCGCGCTCTGGAATCGCACCATCGGCGCCCACGCACCTTCCTCCATTTCCCAGACCGGCAACCGCTACCTCTTCGTCCAGCAACCGTCCTTGACCGTCACCGCGACCCTGACGGACAGCAAATCCTACGGCGAGACCTATGGGTTTCCCGCTCCCGTGGCCGGCACGCACTACGCGATCACCGGCTTCGTGGATGCCTCGGCCTTCGGCGGGGCATTCCTCCAAGACACCGCGGCCACCATCGGCCTGAGCGGCGCCCCGACGCTCGCCTCGGCGGGTGCGGCCGCCAGCGCGCCGGTGGCGGGATCACCCTACGTGGTGACCATTGCCCAAGGCACTCTGAACAACAGCGCAGGCTACCAATATGGCACCTTCGCTTCCGGCGGAGGGATCACGGTAATCCCCCGCGCGCTCACCATCACCGCCGACGCAGGCCAGGGCAAGATCTACGGCAATCCCGACCCGACCCTGACCTACACCGTGGGCGGCATGGGTCTCGTCGGCGCCGACAGCCTCAGCGGTACCCTCGCCCGCGCCGCGGGCGAGAATGTCGGCAGCTACGCGATCAACCAAGGCACCCTGACCGCCGGCGGAAACTACGACATCACCTATGTCGGCGCCAATTTCGGGATCACGCCGCGAAGCCTCACGATCACCGCCGACGCGGGCCAGGGCAAGATCTACGGCAATCCCGACCCGACCCTGACCTACACCGTGGGCGGCATGGGCCTCGTCGGCGCCGACAGCCTCAGCGGTACCCTCGCCCGCGCCGCAGGCGAGAATGTCGGCAGCTACGCGGTCAACCAAGGCACCCTGACCGCGGGTGGAAACTACGACATCACCTACCTCGGCGCCAATTTCGGAATCACGCCGCGAGCCATCACGATCACCGCCGGCGCAGGCCAGGGCAAGATCTACGGCAATCCCGACCCGACCCTGACCTACACCGTGGGCGGCATGGGTCTCGTCGGCGCCGACAGCCTCAACGGTGCCCTCGCCCGCGCCGCGGGCGAGAATGTCGGCAACTACGCCATCCAGCAAGGCACCTTGACCGCCGGCGGAAACTACGTCGTCACCTACATCGGAAACTTCTTCGGCATCGCCCAGCGCCCCGTCACCGTGACCGTGACCCCGGGTCAGAACAAGGTCTACGGCACTGCCGATCCCCGGCAATACCTCTACACCCACACCAGCCTCGGATCGGGCGTCCCCCTCAAAGGCCGCCTTTCCCGCGCCCCCGGCGAACGCATGGGCCGCTACGCCATCGGGCGGGGCACCCTCACCGACGCGGCCAACCCGAACTACGCCATCACCTTCGTCGGCGGCACCTTCACCATCGGACGGAAGACCCTGACCATCGCCGCCCTGGACGCTTGGCGTTTCGTCCACCAGCCCAACCCTCCGCTGACCTTCGTCCTCGAGGGCTTCCAAGCGGACGAAGGACTGGCCGATCTCGAAGGATCGCTGGGATACCTCACCGAGGCGGACTACTACTCGCCGGCAGGCGTCTACCCCATCCATCCGGCGGGAGTGAGTTCCGCCAACTACGAGATCGCCTTCGCCGGCGGCGTGCTGACCGTCGTGGACAATCCGTTGCTCCTGCGGGATTTCACCGCGCCCGTCGACCGTCTGGACAGCCCGCAGGAAGACGAGGAGGAAAAGGGAAAGATCATCCACCAAATCCGCAAGTTCCCCGCAGAGACCATCTCCTCGCTGAGCTCCGGCGAGGTCGCGGCCGGAAGCAGTGCGGACGTCGAATGAAGCACCGGCCCCCCGTCCCCGCGATCTGATCCAGAGAACCGCCATGCCCGCTCCTGTCCCGACCGACCGACTGCTCCGATCCCCGCACGCCTCCCGCGTCGTGCCCTTGCTGTCGGGACTCCTGGGGCTCCTGCCGTTGGTGGCCGCGCATCCCCTGGCCGCCCAGAACTACGAACGCATCGCTCCGCAGGTGCCGCCTCCGGGCCGTAGCGGCGAAGCCTCCGTGCAGGAGGAGGAACGGAAGGCCGGATCCGAAACCGATGCCGACAGGAGCGTGGAGCTGCTCCGCAGCCTGAAGGGGCTGGTCTTCGCGCCCAAGGGCTCGGACGTGCGCGCGGAAGGCCGGCCCGAGGTGCGTGGCGTGAAGGTGGAGGGCGTGGCCCTGCTCGACGAAGTGGAATGGCAAGCCCGTCTCGGGCACCGCTTCGGCCAGCCCTTCACGATGGCGGATCTGAACGAGGTGATGCGCGAGGTGATCCAGCACTACCGCGAATCGGACCGCCCCGTGGTCGACGTCGCGGTGATCGAGCAGGACATCACCTCCGGGGTGGTTCAGCTGGCCGTGATCGAGGCCATGCTGGGCGAAGTGCGGGTGGAGGGGGCGAGGCATTTCAAACCCGAGTTCCTCTCAGGGCAGATACGGCTCGTCCCCGGCGAGCCGATCCGCTCCACCCTGCTGATGGCGGATCTGGAGTGGCTGAACCGCAACCCCTTCCGCTCGGTGGACCTGGTCCACACCCCCGGCGGCGAAGTGGGCCTGAGCGACGTGGTGCTGAGAGTGGACGACCGGTTCCCCCTGCGCGTCTACGCTGGCTACGAGGACAGCGGCAACGAGCTCACCGGCAGCAACCGGTGGTTCGCAGGTTTCAACCATGGCAACCTCTGGGGCATCGACCACCAGCTCAACTACCGCTGGACCTTCAACAACGAGATCGACAAGCTCGACGCCCATGCCGCCAGCTACGTCGCTCCGCTGCCGTGGCGGCACATCCTCACGGTGTTCGGGGCGTATGTGGAGTCGTCGGCGGACCTGCCGCCTCCGCTGGACGTCGACGGACACACCGGGCAGCTCGGGGTCCGCTACCTCATTCCCCTGCCCCGTTCGGAGAAGCTGAGAAAGCAAGGCTTCCGCCACGAGATCGAGCTGGGCTACGACTTCAAGAACAGCACCAGCAACCTGGAGTTCTTCGAACTGCCGGTGCTGGGCCAGAATACGGACCTCCACCAGTTCCTGCTCGGCTACCGCGGCTCCCTCCGCGACACGACGGGAACCACCGCCTTCGGCGCCTCGATCTACCTCGGTCCTGGCGACTGGGGTGGCCACAACACCGACGCGGCCTTCGATCTCTCGCGGGCAGGCGCCACGGCCTCCTACGCCTACGGGCGCCTGGAGTTCGAGAGACGGCAGCGGCTCCCTGGGGAATTCACCGGGCTCCTCCTCGCCACGGGACAATTCTCCGACGGCAACCTTCTGCCCAGCGAACAGCTCGGATTCGGCGGCTACAGCAGCGTGAGAGGCTACGAAGAGAACGAGGCCAATCTGGACGAGGGCGCGATGCTGACGATGGAGCTGCGGTCGCCGTCGATCCGCCTGCTGCCTCATCTGCATCTCGACGGAGTCGCCGACGAAATGCAGCTGCTGGCGTTCTGGGACTATGCCAGGGGCTCCAACGTCGACCTCCTGCCCGGCGAGGCGCGGCACACCTCGATGTCGTCGATCGGGCCGGGCTTCCGCTGGTCCATCGGCGACCGCTTCTCGATGCGCTTCGACTACGGTTTCCAGCTGCGCGACAGCGGCCAAGGGCTGGGCCTGGGCGACTCGAGAATGCACATCGGCGCGACGATGTCGTATTGACGCCCGGAGCAGACAGGGCGAAATCGGACAGCCGTCGGCGGACCGGCTTCCGGCGCGCCGGGGAGGCCTCTGCGTCCGTTCGTTCGAAAGACGAAACGCGGAACCGCTTCCGAACCCGGACACGGCACTTGCGCGGCGCCCGCCTTGGGCGTTCATTCGCGCCCCATGGAAGTCCATCTTTCCGACATCCCCGAAGAGGGCCTGCACCTCGAAGGGGAACTCCCCGCCTCGATCTTCGAGCTGTCCGCCACCGACCCCATCCGCCCGATGGGGCCGGTGCGCTACGAAGCGGACATCCATGCCTTCGACGAGGCGATCGTCCTCCACGGTCGCCTCGCGGGATCCTTCCAGCTTCAGTGCGGCACTTGCCTCGAATACTTTCCCTACGAGGCCGACTTTCCGCAGTGGACTTCCGAGCTCGACCACGAGGCCGGCCAGGAATCCTTCGATCTCGCGGTCCTCGTGAGGGAGGATTTTCTTCTCAGCCTCCCCTCGCATCCCCGCTGCGACGAGTACGTCGAAGGCCGGATATGCCCTCGCGCCCACCTTTTCGAGGCCGAAGCGGAAGACGAAACCTCCGGCGACGAAGGCGGCGGCCCCGGCGTCTGGGGAGCCCTCGACGATTGGAAGGCGGACGCCTCCGGCAGAACCGCGGATCTGTGAGCGGCCTTCCTCCCGATCCGGCCTCCCTCGACCTCGTTGCGGAATGCTCTTTTCCCTTGCGAAACCTTCAGAACCCGGCATCTTGCCTTTCTGCGGAATTTTCCGGTCAAGGACAGGTGTCTGAGCGGTCTAAGGAGCACGCTTGGAAAGCGTGTGTAGGGGTAACTCTACCGTGGGTTCGAATCCCACCCTGTCCGCCATCCAAGGCCCGGCCTCATGCGAAACGTGGGGCCTTGGATTTTCGGACCGGGATGAGAACGCCGTTCGATCCGGAGCAAACGAACTCGAGCGGAGAAAGACGAAGGTGCCGCCGAAGTCAATCCCATCCTGTCCGTCGCCATTGGGGATGGCGAGCCGGAGAGCTCGCTCTCAGTGGCAGTCTCCCTTTGTTTTGAGCGGCGGCAAAGCTACGGAGAAAGCGGCGGGTGCCGGTTCCCCCCTCCGGCCCGCGGAATGCACAACTTCGGGTTGGACATTGCAGCGCATCCGGTCAGACTCGGTTCCATCCCCGAGATCCGATGCACACCCGCTTTCTCCACACCGCCGACTGGCAGCTCGGCAAGCCTTTTGCCTCCATTCGCGACGACGCCAAACGCCACGTCGTGCAGCAGGAACGGCTGCACGTGATCCGGCGAATTGCCACCGCAGCAAGGGATAATGAGGTGAATTTCGTATTGGTAGCGGGAGACCTGTTCGACTCCTCCCACGCGACCAAGGCCACGGTTTCGGCGGCCTGCGCGGCCATCGGGGAAATGAACGTCCCCGTTTTCGTCATTCCCGGAAACCATGATCACGCCGGGCCGGGCAGCATTTGGGAACAGGAGTTTTTCCTGCGGGAACAGCGGCAGCTCGCACCCAACCTGCGGGTGCTGTTGCGGCCTGAACCGGTCATTCTCGAAAACGCGATCCTTTTTCCGGCTCCGCTCCTCCGCCGTCATGAGCCGGGCGATCCCACGGTCTGGATTCGCCAAGCCGCCGTTGATCCTGCGCTGCCGCCGGATTTGCCCCGCATCGTCCTCGCCCACGGCACGATCCAGGGATTCGGCTCCGCTCAGGAGGATGACGATGGCGTCTCCGCCGGCATCAACTGGATCGATCTCTCCAGCCTCCCCACGGAGGCCATCGACTACATCGCGCTCGGCGACTGGCACGGCGCCAAGCAGGTCGGCCCGAAAGCCTGGTATAGCGGCACCCCGGAGATCGACCGCTTCCCGAAGGGCGAGGGCAACGACCCGGGAAACCTGCTCCGCGTCACCGTTGCCCGCGGCCAGCCGCCCCAGGTGGAGAAGCTTCCGACGGGCCGTTTCCTCTGGAAAGAGCTCGCCTTCCGCTTCTCCGATGACGCCAGCCTCGATCCCTTTGCCTCACAACTGGATGAACGCATCGGCCCGCGCGGCGATGAACACCTGCTCCTCCTCGGCCTCGAAGGTTCCCTGGGGATCGAGGCCGCCGGACGGCTGGAGACAATCCTCGAGTCGTGGGAGGCCCGCCTGCTTCATCTGAAGCTCGACCACCGCGTCGCCATCGCGCCCACCGAGGACGAGGTCGCCGCCCTCACCCACCGCTCCGACGATCCGCTGATCGCCACCGTCGCCACCCAACTCGTCGCGGAGGCCCACGGCGATACCGAAGAGGCCCTGATCGCCCGCCTCGCCCTGCGCGAACTCCACGCCGCCCTCTCCTGAAACTCCTGGCGGAACGCCCGCCGCCCTTCAGATGCGCCTCATTTCCCTCACCGTCCGCAACTACCGGGTCCACCAAGACCTCACGGTGCCTTTCGATCCCTCCCGCACCCTCATCGGCGGCCCGAACGAATCCGGCAAGAGCACCCTCGCCGAAGCCGCCCACCGCGCCCTGTTTCTCCGCGCCAAGACGGGCGGAAATGTCCAGCGGGAAATGGTCTCCTCCCTCCACCTCGGCGACCCGGAAGTCCTCCTGACCTTCGAAGCCGCCGGCACCCGCTGGGAACTCGAGAAACGCTTCGCCGGCACCACCAAAGGCTCCACCCGCCTGACCGCGCAGGGCCGGCCCACCCTCCGCGACGACGAGGCCGAAACCCAACTCGCCGCACTCCTGAAAACCGAAACGGCAGGCGGCCGCGGCGCCTCCGGGCAACTCCCCTCCCTGTGGGCGCATCTCTGGGTCTGGCAAGGCCGCGCCGGCGACGATCCATCGGGCCACGCCACCCAGCACAAAGAACACCTCATGCAGCGGCTCCAGCAGCATGGCGTGGCCGCCGTCATCCAATCCGCCCAGGACCAACGCGTCGCCGCGAGCATCGCCGAGTCCTACGCCGAACTCTTCACCGCCACCGGCCGGCCGAAAGCCGGGTCCAAGCCCGAACTCGCCCGGGCCCGGCTGGAGCAAGCCGAAGCCGCTCTCCAAAAAGCCACCGAAGCCGCCAGCCGGCTCGCCCAGGCCGCCGCCGACCACGCCCGCGCCGAACGCGAAATCGCGGAAATCACGGCCCTCCTGCCGAAACTCCGCGAAGACCGCGCCGCCACCGAGACCAGGCTCCAGCAGGTCGCCACGCTGCGCCGCGACGAGGAAACCCACCGCCAGACCGCCGAAGCCGCCACCGCCCGCCGCGTCGATCTGGAAACCCACGACCGCGCCATCCGCGACCTCCAAGCCCAGCTCACCACCCAGGCCGCCGCCCTCCAACCCACCGACGCACAACTCGCCGCCCTTACCGAAGCCGCGGAAACCGCCCGCACCGCCAGCCAGGCCGCCGAGACCACCCTTCGCGAAGCCGCCGAATCCCTCCGCCGCGCCCGTCTTCATCACGACCTCGCCCACGCCGCCGTCGCCGCCGGCGAAAAGACCGAAACCCACCGGCGCCTCGCCGAACGCGCCAGCGAGGCCGAGGGCATCCAGAAAGAACTCGCCGCCCATCGTTCCGATCTCGCCAAACTTCCGGTCCTCCACGCCAAAGACCTCGCCCGCCTCCGCAAACTCGAAAACGAAACCGGCCAGGCCAGCGCCGCCCTCGAAGCCATGGCCACCGGCATCGAATTGATCGAATCGCCCGTCCCCGTCCGTCTCGATGGCCAGCCCCTCGAAGCCGGCCAAACCCGCATCCTCACCGAAGCCGGCGAACTGCTCGTCGGCGATGGCGCCCGCCTGCGCCTCCGCCCCGGCGGCGGCAACTCGCTCGCCACCGCCCGCGCCCGCGTTGAGACCGCCCGCGACGCCCTCGTTGCCGCCCTTCAGACCCACGCCTTGCGCGACCCCGAGCACGCCGCCGCCGTTCTCGAGCAGCGCCAATCACTCGATCAGAAAATCACCGGCCTCGAAACCCGCTGGAAAGCCCTCGGCGGCGAATCCCTCGCCACCGAGCTCGCCCAAGCCACCGCCGCCCTTGATGCCGCCCGCGAGGAACTCAAGCGCCGCAGCGAACTCGCCGCCACCCTTGGCATCACCCCGCCCGACGCGGACCTCGACACCGCCCGCCAGCTCGCCGCCACCACCCGCGACGCCCTCGCCGCCGCCGAAACCGCGGAAACCACCGCCCGCCAGCAGGCCGAACGGCTCCGGGAAAAACTCGAAGCTGCCAACACCGCCCTCACCCATCACCGCGACGAAACCACCGCCGCCCGCCAAGCCCTCCGCGATCTCGAAACCGCCCTCAAAACCCGCGAGGAAACCCACGGCGATCAAGCCGCCCGCGCCCAGGCCCTCGCCACCGCCCGCGAGGCCGAAGCCCAAGCCGCCGCCACCCTCGCCGCCACCCGCGAAGCCCTCGCCGCCCTGAATCCCGATCTTCTCACCACCGATCTCGACCGCTTCACCCGCGCCCTCACCACCCAGGAAAGCCGCCTCCGCGAAGCCGAAAACACCCGCCTCCTCGCCCGCGACCGGCTCACCCTCGACGGCAGCACCGACCCCGAGACCGAACTCCGCCACGCCCAGGCCCGCCACCAAGCCGCCCTCAGCCAGCACACCTCCGAACAGCGCCGCGCCAGCGCCATCGAAAAACTCCACCACCTCTTCACCACCTCCCGCGAAGCCATCGACCGCGCCCTCGTCCAACCCCTCGCCGACCGCATCTCCGGCTACCTGCAATGCCTCTTCGGCCCCGGCGCCGAAGCCCGCGTCCAGCTCTCCGACACCGGCATCGAAGGCCTCGAACTCATCCGCCCCGGCGACCCCGCCTTCAGCTTCGCCACCCTCAGCGGCGGCGCGAAAGAGCAAGTCGCCGCCGCCGTCCGCCTCGCCCTCGCCGAAATCCTCGCCGCCGACCACGACGGCTGTCTGCCCATCCTCTTCGACGACGCCTTCGCCTACTCCGACCCCGACCGCATCCAGTCCCTCCAACGCATGCTCGACCTTGCGGCCGTGCGGGGACTGCAAGTCATCGTGCTCACTTGCGCGCCGGGGGATTATTCCGCCTTCGGCGCTGGCGAAATCCGGCTGAATCAAAGCACAAAAGGCATCAAAGATGGGGCGACATTCCAGTCTGCTGCAAGCAGCATTCCAACAGACAATATAACTCTCCTATCCTAAAAATTAAATGTCCTTGCTTAACGACATTCTAAAATGGACCGAAACGTTGCCGGAATGGCAACGCGACGGCACACGTCGACTGTTGCTGAACGAGAAAGGTCTTTCCGATGCCGACTTTTCCGAACTCTACACCCTCTTGAAAAAGGAAAAAGGGATTGCGGTTGATTCGGAATTGACTGCAATCCCGCTTGCGGCAGAGCACCTGCCTGCTGAAACTGTCGTCGGCGAAAATGTGGTTCTTTTGGCGCTCCGGGAACTGGAGAATGTCAACCAAATCCCTAATGACCACAGTCTGAATTTTTCGGAGACGGGAATGACAGTCATCTACGGTGGCAATGGATCCGGAAAGTCCGGCTATGCGCGAGTAATGAAACGTGCGTGCCGAGCGAGAGACCAATCAGAACCTATTCACCCGAATGCATATGATCCGGCAGCGGTGGGTAAAGTTCCGTCTGCGAAGTTCGACCTTAAAGTGGCAGGCGGTTTGGAGACGGTTATGTGGTCGCGAGATTTAGTATCTCCAGAACGGCTTTCTAAAATTTCAGTCTTTGATTCACGCTGTGCCCGGTCTTACGTCACAGACGAAAAGGATGTCGCCTACTTGCCTTACGGGCTGGATATCGTGGAAAATCTCGCCAACCGGGTTCTTCCAAAACTGACTGAGATGCTCGATGCAGAGCTTGCTGCGATCGACGTCAACAAACTTTCGTTTGAGCATCTTTTAGGTGATACGGAAGTGGGAAAGATAATCGAATCGCTATCGGCGAATTCCAATACTTCAGCAATAACAACACTTGGCACCCTTTCGGAAGCTGATATCAACCGTCTTAATGATCTTGAAAGAGCGCTCAAAGAGGCAGACCCTCTTTCCAAGGCCAAGGAGTTCCGATTATCGGCGATTCGTCTGAAGACATACGGAGATAAGCTTGCAAAGCCACTTGCATGGGTAAGTCCGGAAGCCGTCGAAAAACTAAAAAAGCTCGCAGAGGAAAAAAACTCTGCCGAGTCGGCTGAAACAAAGGCAGCGGATGTTCTGCGAGCTGGCGAGGAACTGCTGCCGGGAACTGGAGGACAGGTTTGGAAATTGCTGTTTGAGGCAGCCCGACGTTATTCGACCGAAGTTGCGTATCCAGACAAGGAATTTCCACCGTCCACCGCCGATGAGATTTGCCCGTTGTGCCAGGAGACTCTTAATTCTTCAGGCTCCGAACGATTGATGCGATTTGAGGAATACATCAAGAATGATGTGGCAAAGACTGCCAACGAAGCGAGAAATAAGGTCGATACAGCAAAAGGAAAGATAGAGAATGCTGACCTTGAAGTCAGACCAGAAGAGGCTCTCCGGGATGAACTAAACGCACTTGATGCCTCCATCGCCAGCGCGATTGAGGATTACCAAACATCGCTGAATCAGAGGCGAGCTACAATGTTGCAGTGCCTTGAGACCCCGAAATGGGAAGAAATTTCCGCAACGATTAAGCCCCCTCGAACTAGAGTGCGGCAGCTTGCCGCCCAACAGTTGAAGGAATTCAGGACATTGGTGCGTGCGGCAGACGAGAAGAAAAGGAAAGAACTTGCAACGGAGCACACGGAACTGGTTGCGAGACAGAATTTGGCAAAAAGTCTGGAGGCAGTTCTTGCCTTGGTTCAACGGATGAAAGACAAGGCGGCTCTTGAGAAATGTCGGCCTAGTTTGCAGACACGTCAGATCTCCGCCAAATCCAAGGAGTTCGCCAGCGCTGCTGTCACTGAGGAGCTCAAAAAGTCCCTTGACCGGGAATTTAAAGCGCTGGGAATTGGTCATATCCAAACAAAACTGAAAGAGCGGAGCGTTCGCGGCAAAATGCTGCATCAGTTGGTTCTCGATTTGCCGACAACTGCCAATCTTGAAGAGATTCTCAGCGAGGGAGAGCAACGGGCAATTGCCTTGGGCTCATTCTTGGCAGAGCTCGCCCTCGCAAATCATTCGTGTGGCATCGTCTTCGATGATCCAGTTTCGTCACTGGACCACAAGCGGCGCGGAAAGGTTGCCCGTCGACTTGCCCAAGAAGCAAAGAATAGACAAGTCGTCGTATTCACTCATGAAGTCGTTTTTCTTCACCAACTCCAAGATGAAACGAAAGACGAAGCGGTAGCAATCCATTCTCTTGAGTCAGCTGGTGGATTCGCAGGGAAAGTCTCAGAAGGATTGCCTTGGATTCACCAGAGTTTCAAAGAAAGAGTTTCAATTCTTGAGGCCAACTGTAGAAAATTTGAAAAGATTCCTTGGCCTGATAATCCATCAGAAGCTTTGGCAAGCGAGATGATCCGCCAATACAGTTTCATTAGGGCTACAATCGAAAGGATCACTCAGGATTTGGTTCTCAACGGAACTGTCCAACGCTTTCGAGACTACATAGAGGTATCAAGGCTTCGCAAGGTGGTCGGATTGGAAGAGGGCGAAGTTACAGAGCTCCTCAGGTTGAATCAGAGGTGCCACGACATCGTTGAGGCTCACGATCCCTCATCAGCGAAAGACCTGCCACCTCCAACAGCATCCGAATTGCGGCAAGACATCGAGGATATCAAAGGGCTTATCAAGCGGATCAATGACCGCCGATATCCACCAAAACCCCCAACACTTTCTACCTAGACTTTAACTTCCATGCCCACTCCCACCGAAAATAAAACCATCCAAGCTCGCCTCCTTGCCTACACGCGCAGGAGGTGGAGTGGATTTTCGTGTCGCGGGAGGAAGCGGAGGAACGAAGGGTGTTTTTTTCCAACCCACCGCGTGGTGAACGACGCAAACAGGAAATGACCACACCCTGTTGACCCAGCCATGAAACCCTCTTTATCCACCCCCGACTACACCGCCTTTCTCGCCGAGGTGAAGGGCCGCATCCAGTCCGCCCGCATTGCTGCCGGGCGGGCGGTGAATCGGGAGCTGGTGATGCTGTACTGGGATATCGGGCGCGGGATCGTGGAGAAGCAGAAGGCGGCGGGCTGGGGAGAATCCGTGGTGGAGCGGCTTGCGGCGGACTTGCAGGCGGAGTTTCCGGACATGCGGGGATTTTCCTCGTTCAATGTATGGCGAATGCGCCAGTTGTATGTGGAATACTCGGAAAACGAGTTTCTGGCACAAGCTGTGCCAGAATTACGGAGGCTCAAATTTCTGGCACAGGCTGTGCCAGAAATGGAACCGAGCACCCTTGTGCCCTCTCCCGAACGAGTTGCTCCAGAGATTCTCGCACAGGCTGTGCGAGAGTTGGTGTCATGCGTGCCGTGGGGGCATCACGTGGAATTGATGAAGAAAGTGAAGGGTCCCGCTGCCCGGCTCTACTACCTCCGCGCCACGGCGCAGTGCGGTTGGAGCCGGAGCGTGCTGCTGAACCAGATCAAGGCGCAGGCGTATGAACGGGCGGCGAGGGAGAAGAAGACGCACCACTTCGGGCTCGCGCTGCCGGAGCATTTCGCGGAGCAGGCGGACGAGATGCTGAAGAGCCGCTACAACCTGGAGTTTCTCGGCATCGCGCCGCCGATGAAGAGAACCGGCTGATTTCCCGCCTCCAGCCGTTCATTTTGGAACTGGGCCACGGTTTCTGCTTCGTGACGCCCCTCTCGGCGGCACCCTTCCGGATTTCAGCGCAAGCCAGCGCTATCCATGGCAAGCAGACGGGAGCCATCCCCAAAATCCGGCGGACTGTGGGCCCATCATGCGCATCAAAGTCGTCTACGCCACCGAAACGGGAAACGCCGAAGATCTCGCCAAAGACGCCGTCCGCCGCCTCCGGGAGCGGGGCTTCGACCTTGGAAACGCGATCAGCTTGGGGGACGTCGGCCTCGGCTTCTTCGGCGAGACGGACCTCCTCCTTGCCGTCGTCAGCACCTGGGGCGACGGGGAGCCGCCTTCGGAGGCGGAGGACTTCCACCACCAGCTCACCGGGAGCGCTCCCCTCGCCCTGGACCATCTCCACTTCGCCGTGCTCGCCCTCGGCGACACCAGCTACGATCAGTTCTGCCAATACGGAAAGGAACTCGATGCCGAACTGGAACGCCACGGTGCGAAGCGCCTGCACGAACGGATCGACTGCGACATCGACTACGACGACTATTTCGAGGCTTGGCTCGCCTCCATCCTCCAGCGCCTCTCCGCTCTCGTGGAGAAACCCCTCGCAGTTTGAGAGCCGGTCCTGAGGGAGAGGTCCACGCCCCTTGTGCGCTCCGCCCTTTTCTGCCCCCCGTTCCGTCCGGCCGTTCGATGAAATTGTCTCCCGTCCCCTCTTCCCCCGGCCGGGTGCCGTCGCTCCGTGCAACAAGCGCGGCGCTTGCTTGACTTCGTCGCGAAGCATTGGAAAGGTGCGGCCAAGGAAATCCCCACCACCTACCGCGACGTTTTTCGATGAGAATCGCCTTCCTCACCGCCGGGGGCATCGCCCCCTGTCTCTCCGCCTCCATCGGCGGCCTGATCGAGCAATACAACCGCCTCGCCCCGGATGCCGACCTGATGGGCTATCTCAACGGCTACCAGGGCCTCCTCCTCGGGAATTCCTATCATTTTCCCCGGCAGATCCGCGAGAAGGCCGCGATCTTCTACAATTTCGGGGGCAGTCCCATCGGCAACAGCCGGGTGAAGCTCACCAACGTGGAGGACTGCACAAAGCGCGGGCTCGTCCAGCCCGGCGAGGAGCCTCTGAAGGTCGCCGCGGAACGCCTCAAGAGCGACCGGGTCGACATTCTTCACACCATCGGAGGCGACGACACGAACTCCACCGCCGCCGATCTCGCCGCCTATCTCAAGGACAACGGCTACGACCTCACCGTCGTCGGCCTGCCGAAGACCATCGACAACGACGTCTTCCCCATCAAGCAGACCCTCGGAGCCTGGACCGCCGCGCACCAGAGCGCCCGCTTCTTCCGCAACGTCGCCAACGAGAACACCACCAGCGCCCGCCAGCTCATCATCCACGAGGTGATGGGACGCCACTGCGGCTGGCTCACCGGACGCGCCGCCCACGACTACCACGAGAGCCTGCACCAGTACGACTGGCTCCCCGAGGCCCTGCTCCAGCAGATCCGCTGGGATGTCGATGCCGTCTGGGTGCCCGAGATGGAGATCGACATGGACGCCGAAATCGACCGGCTCAACGCCAAGATGGACGAGCACGACAGCGTCAACCTCTTCATCAGCGAAGGCGCCGGCCTCGACAACATCATCGCCGAGATGGTCGCCGAGGGCCGGGAGCCGGCCAGGGACGCCTTCGGGCACTATCGCCTCGACTCCGTCAACGTGGGCAACTGGTTCGCGGCCAGGCTCAAGGAGCGACTCGGCGCCGAGAAGGTGCTGGTACAGAAGAGCGGCTACTTCGCCCGCAGCGCCGCGCCCAACCCGGACGACCTCGAGCTGATCAAGGCGAGCTGCGCCCAGGCGGCCCAGTCCGCCCTCGACGGCGTCAGCGGCGTCGCCGGTCTGGACGAGGACAACGGCGACCAGATGGGCACCATCGACTTCCCCCGCATCAAGGGCGGCAAGCCCTTCGACATCGACGAGAGCTGGTTCACCAACCTGCTCGTCGAAATCGGCCAGCCCAAGGGACGGCGCATCGAGGCGCACTGACCGGAAGAGTGCCCGCTCACCGGACTCTCCCGGCTGATCGGAAAGAACGGCGCATTCAAGGCCTGTCGCGGGGCGGTCGTCTCTGCTTCATTGTCATCCGTCATGAATCTCCGCGCCTCCCTTTTCCTCGCTTTCCTCTGCGGTCCCGTCCTCCTGCCGGCCAAGGACTGGCCTTGGTGGCGCGGGCCGGACCGCAACGGCTCCGCCCCCTCGGACGCCGTGCCGCCCGAGGCGTTCGGCCTGGACCAGAACGTCCTCTGGTCGGTCGATCTGCCGGGGCGAGCCCATGGTTCCGCCTGCGTCGCGGGCGACCGCGTCTTCATCGCCACGGCCGACGAGGAGAAGCAGATCCAGGCGATGCACGGCTTCGACCGGGCCAGCGGCAAGTCCCTCTGGACCACGGTGATCCACGAGAACGGCCACGGGCAGAAGATCCACAAGAAGGCCTCCTGGGCCTCGTCCACGCCCGCTTGCGACGGCGAACGGGTCTTCATCAACTTCCTCAGCGGCGACGCCGTCTTCGCCACGGCCCTCGACCTCGAGGGAAACCGGCTCTGGCAGACGAAGATCACCGACTACGTGGAGCACCAGGGCTACGGCTCCTCTCCCGCGATCCACGGCGATCTCGTCATCGTCTCGGCCGACAACAAGGCGGGAGGAGCGGTCTGCGGGCTCGACCGCCGGACGGGCGAGGTCGTCTGGCGCCATGCCCGCCCCGCCCTGCCGAACTACCCCTCCCCCATCGTCCTCGAGGCGGCGGGCAAGACGCAGGTCTTCCTCATCGGCACGGACAAGGTCACGAGCCTCGATCCCGACACCGGAAAGGTGAACTGGGAGATCGACGGGGCCACGACCGAATGCGTCACCTCCACCCCGACCGACGGAACCCGCATCTTCTGCTCGGGCGGCTATCCGAAGAGCCACGTCGCGGCCATCGCCGCCGACGGATCGGGCAAGGTCGAATGGGAGACGAACGACCGAGTCTACGTCCCCTCGATGCTGGTGAAGGACGGCCACCTCTACGCCACGCTGGACGGCGGCGTCGCCCTCTGCCTCGATTCCGCCACCGGCGAGGAGAAGTGGAAAGGCCGCCTCGGCGGAGGCTTCACCGCCTCTCCGGTGCTCGTCGGGGACCTCATCCATGCGGTGAACGAGTCGGGCGACTACTTCATCTTCAAGGCGGATCCCGCCGGATTCGAGATCCTCGCGAAGAACAAGGTCGGCGACGAGGTCTACGCCTCGCCCTCGATCTGCGGGAAGGAGATCTATCTGCGCGTCGCCTTCTACGCGGGAGAGAAGCGGAGCGAGAAGCTGGTCTGCTATGCGGCGAAGCCTTGAGGAGTTCAAGGTTCCAGGTTTCAGGTTCAAAGTTCCGGGCTTGGGGATAGGGCAACGCATCGCCAATCTGGAGCAAGGCTCCGTTGGCTGGCTCTTTGCATTCGGCTAGGGTGACGGCACTCTCACATGATCGCCATTTCATCCACCGCCGTCCGCCGTCTTGCCCCCCTGGCCCTGTCCTTGCTTGCCGCGCTCCCCTGCCATGCCGAGGAGCCGACGAACAAGAATTGCCCCATCATGACCGGCGACGAGGCGGACGTGGAGGAAAAGGTCACCTACCAGGGCAAGGACATCTACTTCTGCTGCGGTCCCTGCGTGAAGCAGTTCAACCAGGATCCCGACTACTTCGTCGCCCTCTTCCAGGAAATGAAGAGCGTGCCCGCCGTGCAGGATCTGAAAGTGCCGGAGGGGATCACGCTGCTGGAGCAGCGCTACTGCCCCTTCAGCCCCGAGCGGCTCATCGGTCCCTCCTCCCCCTCCGTGGAATACAAAGGGGTGAAAGTCTATATTTCCACGAAAAAGCACCTCAAGTCCTGGGAAGCCGATCCCGACGGCTCGGCCAAGAAGGCCGTCGCCGAAGGCCTGCTGCCCCAGCTCAAGGACAAAGTCTGAGGACTTCCCGGCGATTCCCCGCCTTTTTCCGACCGCCCCGATCCTTGCAAGGGTCGGGGCTTTCGTTTAGATAGCGCCGTGGATCGGAATCGCTCGGAAGAACGGGATTGGCTCTACGCCGAGCTTCGTTCGGCGGAGGGCGAGATGGCGCGCGGCGACACGGCGGCCCTTCTCGCCGCCAGCCAACGGATCGACCGGTTGGAGCAATGGCTCGGCAGAGAGGACGATGCCGGAGACCATGGATGGTCGGAGGCCGCCTCCTCCATCCAGACGGCCCGGGGACACGTCGAGAGGCTCCACTTCCGGCTCGACGCCGCAGCGGCGGCCTACACGAAGGCCCTCGCCCATCTCGAGCACGCCGGCCTGGAGCCCCATCACCGGTCGAGGCGCGCCGCCAATCTCCAGACCTACCTCGGCCTGACCCGTCTCCTCGGACACACCGCCTCGCATTGGGCCGAAGCGGCCGGCCATTTCGAGGAATCGATCCGGCTGCGCGAGTCGGACCCCGAGCGAGACGAGGGCCTGCTCTGGGGGCTCTCGGCCGCCTGGATCAACCGGGGCGACGCGCTCGGGCGCCTGGCCGGGAACGAGAACCTCCTCGAAGCCATCCGCTGCCATGAGACCGCGGCGGGCCTGCTCGCCGACTTCGACCTCGCCGCCAGCCCCGCCTACCGCTCCCGCCTCGCCCTCTGCCACCTGAACATCGGCGCGGCCAAGACCGAGCTGACCCTCCGCCACGGACGCCCCGAGGAGGAATCCGCTCTCGATCACTATGGCCAAGCGGCGACGATCCTCCGTCCCGGAGCCGAAACCGGGATCGAGGAGTCGAAACGAATGCTCGCGGTCGTCCTCGCCAACACCAGCCGGGCCCGCTCGCTGCTCTTCCCGACCGCCTTCGCCGAAAGCGAGAAGGAGGCCCGCGAGGCGCTCACCTGGATCGATGGATACGACGCCGGAGACTGGGAGCTGCTGAACCTCGATCTCACAGCCCGGCTCTCGCTCTGCGTCGCCCTGCGATCGAAGGAGGACACTCCGGCCTCTTCCCCCGAAATCACCGACATCGTCGAAGAAGGCCTCGCCCACCTCCGGCGGCATCTTTCCCTCGGCGGCTATCTGGAGCCCTTCGAAACGGTGGCGGGACAACTCTTCCGTTGCGGAGCCGAGGTCTATGGAAGCCACATGCCGCGGTTCCTGGCGGATTACCTCCTCGATCATCTCGATCCGGAACGAGGTTCCGGCGGGTTGGAGCGTTCCCCCTCCTGCCACGAGGCCGCCGTCGAAACCCTGTGGGCGGAGACGGGCAGGCTGAAACGCGAAGGTTTCGCCACCCTCGGCACCGAAGACTACGAGCGCAAGGCGGCCTTGGAAGGCGAATGGCACCGCTGCCGCGAGCGGCTTGCGGAAGTCCGGGCCGGGCATTTCCTGTTCTGAAGCTTCCGGGGCTGTCCATGCGGCTCCGCGCCTGGCCCGGAGCTACCGGATCCCGGGAGTACCTCCCAGGGAACGGAGAAAGGCCAGCAGAGCGGCGAACTCGGGCTCCGAGAGCTCCGTCGCCGCTTCGCAACCGGGGCGTCCTTCCGTCTCCGGCCATTCGTGGGCGATTTCCTCGTCCGGCAGCTCGAGGCGATTCCCCGCCCGGTCGCCCAGGACGAGGGTCGCCGCACTTCTCGACTCGATCCTGCCGACGAGAGGGAGCCCGTCCTTTCGTTCGAGGCGGCGGACTTCGTAGCCGGGGGAAATGCGCCGATCCGGATGCAGAAGCGCCTCGGCCAGTTCGTCGTCGGAAAGGGCGAAGACCGTGACATGAAGATCGGGGCCAAACGACGGTCCCTCGCCGTGAAGGTTGTGGCAGGCATCGCAAGCGAGCGAGCGGAAGAGATCGCGGCCTCCGGAAACCGTTCCGGGAGCTTTTCCGCCCGGTTCTTCCATCGCGCCGGAGGCCACCAAGGTCTCTTCGGCAAGCTGCCGGAGCTCCCCTTCGCCTCCCTTGGCCTGCATGCGCAACCAATCGGAATTCGCTCCATGATCCTCGCGGGCAAGCCAATTCTCGCGGGCCAGCGAGAAGGAAGCCCCTCCCGTCGCCCGGATCGAACGACGGAGCGCCGTCTCCCGAAAGCGGAGGCGGTATTCGCCGCTGGGCGCGTACCGGGCGAGGAGAGCCAGCGCGCGTAATCTCAGATCGCCGTCGCGGCTCCTGTCCTGCCATACCTGTTCGAGCCAGGAAAGCGTCTCGGACGAAAGCGGAGACCCCGCCCCGAGGAGAGAAGCGATGGCGAAGGCATCTAGGGAAAGATCTTGCCGGGCGAGCCGGACGAGGCTTTCGGCGTCGGGAACCGGAAGCCCGGCATCGGCCATCGCCGTCAGCAAAGCGACGCGGTCCACGCGATGGTCGCCCAGAGCCTCTCGAAGGAAGTCCGAAATAGGCTTGCCATCTGCCCCAGCGCGCGGCTCGTCGACGGGATAGAGGCGACAGAGCGTCTCCAGTCCCAGGCGGCGCCACTCCGGATCGCCGGTGCGGCGGAGGCGCGCGATCAAGGCCTCGACGACATCGGGACGTCGGAACGAACGGAGAAGGGCGAAGGCGCTCGGCCATTGCTCCCGGCGATCCTCCCGGTCCAAGACGGCAAAAGCGGCGTCGACGGCTTCCCGGTTCCGCAGAAACTCGAACGCCGCCCCGGCCAGTTCGGGATCGGAATGGGAGGCAAGGGCGAAGGCCAGCTCCTCGGCCCCGGGAAGCTCCGAATGGCTTCGCTGCAAGGCGGCGAACAAGGCGGCGGTCACCCGGGGTTCGGTCGTCCTGCCGATTTCCGCAAAAGCCGGATGGTCCCTTGCCCCGGGATGGTTCCCGATCGCCCGGTAGGCGGCGGCCCGCAACGCGGGATCGGGAAGCGTCGAAAGATGCAGGAGCCGATCGAGGGATTTCCCGCCTCCCAAGCCCGCCGCGACGGTCACCAGTTCCTCCGCGCTCCCCGAGGCAGAGCCGGAGAGAAGGCGGTCGAGAGAGGAAACGGGATCCTGCTTGCGGCGGAGGATCTCGAGCGCGGCTTCACGCCGTATCGAGGGACGTTTCCCTTCGGCGAGCCACGTAGCCAGCGACGCCGAGGGAACCTCGTCCCAAACCGGGCCGACCTCCATCGCGTCGTCGGAGCGAACGAGACAGGCAAGGAAAAGGCGCTCCCCTTCCCTGGCCACGATCCAGATCCGGCCCCCGTCCCGCTCCGTCGCGATCAATTCCTCGACTTGGGCGATGTCGGACAGGTCGTCGGACGGTGGCGCCGGATCGCCCGCCACGATCTCGAGGCGCCGCCCATCGCGTTGGAAGCGTGCCCTTCCCCATCGAGGCACCCGCACCGGACGACCTTCGGCATCGAGGACGATGCCTTCGGCCTCCGCCCTGACCTCGGCATGGAGCCAACCGTCCCCGCCGACGCGCAGGCGACTCAAGGTGAAACCTGGCGCGGCGCCGTCCGAAGGGAGCGAGTAGACCGTCGCCGTCGGGCGACGTTCGTCGGCAGGACCAGGCCCGAGAGCCCGCCGGACAGGGTCGAGCCTCGGACCCGACAGGATCAGAAGCCACTCGCCGTCCCAGGCGATCTGCGCAGCGGGATCGAGATCCGACAGATATTCGACGGAGTCGAATGGGCCCTCGGGATTCGGCGAAAGGCGAAGAACCCTGCCCCGCCCATTCGAATTATCCCCCTGCACCGGGAAGATCGAGACGAAAACCCCTCCGGCAGCGGTGGGCACGAGCTGGCCGATCCTGTCCCCGGCAGGCCAATCGATATGGCCACCGACTCGCCAGCCCTCGGTCAGACGGATGCGAACAGGAGCTCCCTCCCGGTCCACGCTTCGGAAACGGGGTTTCGTCGGATCGACGACGCGGAGCGCGGCGGGAAGGGCGTCCGCGCTCGGATAGACCGCGAATTCGCCCAAGCCGAACCCCGCCCCCTTCGGAACGGAGAGGCGCAGTTGCGAGACGACGACGGGATCGAAATGCAGGATCGTCGGCGCTTCCGTGCCGGAGGGCCGGAGAGTGGCGAGCGTCCTCCACGACGAACCGTCCTCGGAAGATTCCAGCAGGCCTTCCTCCGGCACCGCCCCCTGCCAAACGATCGCCGCAACCGACACCGTCGCTTTTTTCCGCAGCGTCACCCGCCATGTTCCCGGACCCGAGACCCTCCAAGCGGTGGCGGGATCGCCATCGACGGCGAGAGCGGCCATATCGGAGCCGACCGTGTCCCCCCACGCGAAAGCATCCGCTTTTCCCCGCAGGGCGGGATTGCTCCCCAGGCGGAGAGGCGGCTCGGAAGGGATCGGCGGAAGGGAGAGGCCCTGCAGGGATCTTTCCGGTGGAACGTGGCGGAAGGAAGCGGTCGAGTCCTCCCCGACCGCCCAGAGAAAGCCGCGGGCGACGAGATCGAGGTAGCGGGAGTCGGCGAGCGTGGCGGTGGCGTTGCCGAGGGTGGTGCCGAAAACACGGGCCTTCGCCGAGCCGTGAACACGTGCCCAAACGACGGCGTGGCGCATCCCGGAAGGATCGGGGGCATCCGCGAGCACTGCCGTGCCGGGGACGAGGCTTTCGACCCGGTAGAGCTCCTCGCGCGGGATCGCCCAAGGGGAAAAGCCCTCGAGGAGCGGATGGGGCTCCGCGAAGGGCGTAACGAGCACGGAGCCTTCGCGCTCGTGAGAACGGATCGTGGCACCGGTGAAGCCGAACCAGCGATCGCCACCCGCGCGGAAGGACATCATCGATCCGTGGATCAGCACGGCGGGAACGCCGGCATCGTGGGGAGCGAGGACCCGGTCGAGATAGGCGGAGTCGTCCACGCGCGGGAAGCAATGGTCATGGACGACGATGTCGCAGCCTTCGGTCCAGTCGGACGACTCGAAAAGCGGAATGCGGACATCGCTTTCGCCCAAACCCTCCAAGTGAACCTTCCACTCCACCGGGCGGGAGATCCGCTCGCGGATGCCTCGGACGAGAATCTCACGGCGGGTGGCGTAGTCGTGGGAGCACCCTCCGGTGACGAGGAGAGCCCGGATCGGAGGCGGGTCCGGCGACGCTGCCTTGTCCTCGTCTTTGCCAGATGCGGCACCTGCCGAGACCGCGGCGAGAAGGGAGACGAGACGGAACGGAATAAAGGCGAGACGGGACATCGGACCGACAGAGGGGAATCAACCTGTTGGCGCATGGGATGGCAAGGGAAGATCGGGTTCGTCCATTCTCGCGCCTCCGACGTTCCGAAGCCAGGCGCGGGCTGGGAGGCATGCGTCAGGAAGACCCGGACGGGCGGGAGATAAAGTCATCCCCCATTCCCCACCCACTGCTCCGACTCGTTGCTGCGGGGCAGGATCTCGACGATGTCGGCGAAGACCATCCCGTCGCGGTCGAGGAGCTGGTTGCAACGCCCGTAGAGGATCTCGCCAGGCTGCTGCCCCAGGGCCTGGGCGATCCGCTCGTCGGCAGGAACGGCGAAGTAGGCGAGTGGAGAGCCGATGTGCTCGACCCCGTATTCACCCAACAAGGCACCGAGTGGCTTGCGTCCCGCCACGACCTCGGCCGCGAGCTCAGGAGGCAGCCCCCCGAGCTGGATCGCGATGGCTCCGTACTCGACGGACGCGTCGGTGGCCACCGCACGGAGGGAGACGAGCCGCATCACGAAGTCCTCGTTCGCCTCGTGGGCGTGCACCTCCAAATACAGACGGGAATGATGGAACGCCGCCAAGGTCGGCGTCATGTCGTTGGTGTGGACAAGGAGGGAACGATAGGGATAGGGCACCTCGTCTCCGCTCAGAAAACGGAAGTCGGGCAGATCCAGCCCGGCCTTTTCGTAGAAATAATGGAAGGGGAGGAGCCAGCTCAACGCCTCGGAGAGCGCCTGCCTGGACTCTTCAGGTGTAGCGTGCATCGCGGTGCTGCGGGAGGAAGAAGCCATGGAGGAGGCGATCGATCTGGAGGAGTCCTTCCCGGCTGACGAAGATTCCGTCGCCTTCGAGCCGGAACCAGCCCTGCCGGACCAATTCCTCGAGACGCTCCGGAAAGCGCTCCGCCGGATCCTCGCCGTATTTGGTCCGGAAATATCCTCGCTCGGTATGGCCGAGCTTGAGCTGGAGAATGAACTCGCGGATGAACCGCTCGTCGTGGTTCGTCGGGTAGGCCCGGAAAATGGGCAGCCCGCCGGCGTCGACCTCGGTCATGTAGGGACCGACGTCGGCCTGGTTCTGATAGTGGACTCCGCCGAAATGGCCGAAGCTCGCGACGCCGGCGGAAAGCAGATCGGCCCCGGCCCACAGGCTGTCGCGGTAGACGAACTTCGTCGTCTCCGGATTCTTCACCACGGTGTAGGCGCTGCTGACGGTATAGCCCGCCTCCTCGAACTGGTCGAAGGCCCAGTCCACCCACGCGCGTTTCGTCTTCCAGTCCGCGACCGGAGCGGTGACGCGGCCGGATTCCTTCATCTCCTTGTAGATGGTCGTGTTGTAGGGGATCTCCATCTGGTAGATGGTGACGCAGTCGGGTTCCTGCTCGATGGCCGTCCGCACGACGCGCTCCCAGTTCTCCGGGGTCTCGTCCATCATTCCGGCGATGAGATCGATGTTGAGCTGCTCGAAGCCGAGAGTCTTGGCGAAACCGATCGCGCGGAAGGCTTCCTTGGAGCGGTGGGCGCGTCCGTTCACCTCGAGGATATGGTCGTCGAAGCTCTCGATCCCGAGGCTCAGACGGGTCACGCCGATCTCGCGGAGGGCCTCGAGCTTTTTCTCCGTCAGCGTCCCCGGCTCCGCCTCGAAGGCCACTTCCTCGGCCTCGTCCCAGGGAAACAGATCCTTCATCCGGCCCGTCAGGCTCTGAAGCTGCGGAACCGACAGATAGCTGGGCGTGCCGCCACCGAAATAGACGAACTGGGGCTTTCGTCCGGCAAGGTAGGACGTGCGGGAGTAGCGCTCGAACTCCCGGATGCCCGCATCGAGGTAGGCGGCGATTTCGGAGGCGTTCTTGTCGGTGTAGACGCGGAAGTAGCAGAAGTGGCAGCGCTTCCGGCAGAAGGGAATGTGGAAGTAGACCCCCAGGTTCGTATCGGCGGGTCGGGGAGAATTCAGAATCTCATGGACGGCCACCTTGTGATCGGGTTTCCAGAAGGAGAAGGGCGGGTAGTTCGCCACGAAATAGTTCCCCACCTCGGTCTGCTCGGAAGCGCCCGCATCGAGCGGCACCTTCAGCTTGTCGATGAGTCCGGCGGACGGAGCAGGGTGGGAGGCGGAGGCCATGGTCTCGGGAAGGGCGAGGTTCTCGGATCAAGACGCCTCACTTGCGAAAAGCATACACCACGCCGTCCTCCCCGCAAACCACGAGCGTCCCGCGCGATGCCGCCGGAGAGGCCTTGATCTGCGTTCCGAGTTCGAAATTCCACAACTCGCCGCCGCTTTCCTTGTCCACCGCGTAGAGGCGTCCATCCATCCCCCCCTGCCAGACGACCCCCGCGCTGACCACGGGAGAGCTCGACAGCGCCCGGCGGGAAAGAAAGGCCCAGACCTCCTCCCCCGTGGTGCGGTCGTAGGCGACGAGGCGCTTGTCCGGTCCGGCGACGAACAGCCTGGATTCATCCGCCGCAGGCGAAGCGGTGTATTCGATCCCCGTCTTCGTCTTCCACACCGTCTCGCCCGAGGCGATCTCGATGGCGACGATCTCGCCGCCGTTGTGGGCGACATAGCAGATTCCATCGCGCACCGCCGAGGTATTGGCCACGTAGGCGCCGATCTCGATCTCGCGCCTCTCGCCCTCTCCGTTCGCGGGAAGGACGTGGAGCAATCCGTCGCATCCGCCAAAGGTCAGATCGACGCGGTCGGCGCTCCTCACCAGGGAGGGCGTGGAGACGACGTAGTTTCCGGTCTCCTGCCGCCAGAGCTCTTCGCCCGAACCGGCATCGAGGCAATAAAGGAAATAGTCGTGGCTGCCGACGAAGACCCGAGTCCCCTGCCCCTCCTCGACGAGGACGTTCACACCGCCCTCGATCTTGCCCTCGGTCTCGAAGCGCCAGATCTCCTTCCCGTCGGCAGTGGCGAGCGCGTAGACGATGCCATGGGTGTCGCCGAAACAAACCCGGTCGCCCACCACGGCTGCTGGGGCGATGATGGGGCCGTCGGCCTTGAAAATCCACGCCGACGCTCCCGTCTCCAGATCGAGCGCGTAGAAATTCCCATCCTGGCTGCCGACGAAAACCCGCCCGTCGGCCACGACAGGCGTCGCCTCGATGGGAGGACGCCGCTTGCCCTCCGCGACGGGCGGTTCATAGGACCACGCCAGCGCCAAAGGCGGTAGAATCGCCTCGGCCGTCAGCCCGCGCATCTCCGCGTCGCCGCGGAAAAGCGGCCAGTCGCTCTGGATTTCCGGCACCTCCCCGGCGGCCGCTTCCGGCGCCGCTTCGTCGGAACGACCGCAAGCGGAGAGAAGCAGAAGCAAGGCGCACCCTGGAAAAACCGCCCGCTTCGCCATCTGGCACGCGGAATGAACGAAAAAGGACGAAAGAAAACCAATCTTTGGATTGCCAGCCACGCTCATTCGCCTATGATTGTCTCGAATTTCCAGAATATCAACGCTTGTTAATAGTTGATGGGAAGTTCCATCCTCCGCCGTCCGCGCCCGCCTCAATGAAAGCGTTTTCCTCGGTCGCTTTTGTCTTTTCGATGAACGTCCTCATGGTTTCCGCACAGGAGCCACAAGGGCCTCCGGCGTGGATGAAGGACGTCACGCGGCTTCCGCCCGGCAAACATGCGGACCTTCGCCCCGTGGCCTTGGAGTATACGCTCGACTGGAACCATCGGGTCAATGCCGGTCGGGTCCACCTCTCGGTCTCGAAGAGCGAAGACCGCAGCAACCGCTTCGTCGGCGACGCCGAAGGCCGGAGCACCGGCTTCGCCCGGCTCCTCTATCCCTACGATTTCCGGGCCCGCTCCATCGTCGATCAGAACACGCTGCGCCCCCTCACCTTCCAGCTCGTCGAAAGAGAACGCAACGCGGAGAACAGCTACGACATCGTCTTCGAAACGAAACGCCAGATTTTCACCACGACGTCGAAGCAAAAGAACGAGACCATCTCCAACACCGGGCGCTTCCGTTTCGACTTCGGCCAGGATGTCCTCTCCTCGGCCTTCTACCTGCGCAGCCAGCCCCTTCGGGACGGCGATGAAATCACCATGGTGGTGACGCCCTTCAACCGTCCCTATCTCGCGACCTTCGAAGTTCTCGGCCGGGAACCGCACAAGGTGAAGGGCAAGGTCTACGACGCGATCAAGCTCGATGCCAGAATCGGAAAAGTGAACCCGGATCTGAGCATCAAAACCTACGAGAAGGTGAAACGGACCACGCTTTGGTTCAGCGACGACGGCTACCGCATCCCCCTCGAACTGCAGTCGCAGCTCGCCTTCGGCTACGTTTCGGCAAGGCTGGACGAATTGAAGTGGCTGGAGTGAATTCTCACTCCATCTGCGATTGGAGCCTTGTGATCTGCTCGCGTATCGAGGCCTCCTCCTTCTCGATGGCGCTGATCTTGTCGTTATGTACAGGCATTCGCTGTTCCGATGAGGTGCCTACGATGAGATTCGAGCGGCGCGCACACCTTCTCTCTTCTCAAGGGAGCCACCCGGCTCTTCCCTCCCAAGGAAACTCCTCCCTTGATTTCCAACGCGCCCCCTTTAAAGTCGATCCCTCCCTTTGATCGAGGCCGGTGTGGCGGAATGGTAGACGCGCGCGATTCAAAATCGCGTTTCTTCGGAAGTGCGGGTTCGAGTCCCGCCGCCGGTACGGAGCAAAAGCCGCTTGAGGATATCGCCAAGCCGCAACGGGACGCAGCCTTGGCTGCCCGGCAAAGTCCAGCGGAGTCTCCCAGCTTCAGAACGTATGGCGCTTTTCCCGAGCTTGCGCCCGCTTTGGGAGTGACTCCTGCCGATCAAAACGGGGCGTCGCCTTCACTCCCGAAAACGACGCTCCCTTCGCGAAATTTCCACAACAACCCCATATCTTGTGGCCGTTTTGCGATTGACACCCCAACATCTTGTTGCAATTCTTAGGCGCGAGTCGCAGTTTTGCCACTTTCCGCCCCGCTTCGGCCCATGCGCTGCGTCAAATGCAACAGTCTTGAGGACAAGGTCATCGATTCCCGCCTCTCCAAGGACGGGTTCTCGATCCGGCGCCGTCGCGAATGCCTCGAATGCGGGCACCGCTTCACCACCTACGAGCAAGTCGAACGGCGCGACGTCCTCGTCGTGAAGCGGGATGGGACGCGCGAACCCTTCAAGCGCGAGAAGCTGCTCGGAGGTCTCATCAAGGCCTGCGAAAAACGGCGGGTCTCCCTCGACGAGCTGGAGAACGCGGTCGACGAAATCATCAACGAACTCACCGCCGACAACCTCCGCGAGATTCCCACCCGCATCATCGGCCCCAAGGTGATGGCCCACCTACAGCGCATCGACCCCGTGGCCTTCGTCCGCTACGCCTCGGTCTACCGGCAGTTCCAGGATGTCGGCGAATTCAACGAGGTGATCGAGTCTCTGGAGAACTCGCCCATGGCCAACCTCCTTCAGCCCGACCTCTTCGAGGCGAAATCCTGACGGATTCCTTTCCCCGCACACACACCGACACACACCAACCGTTCCCGAGAAATCCGCCATGATCTCCCTCCCGCACGCCCTGCCCTACATCCGCATCGGCACTTCCAGCCTCGCCCTGTGCGAGCCGGAGTGGCTCTCCGACACTCTCAGCAACGCCGCCAGCGGCACCGACGTGCCGGACTGGATGGCGCGCGACATCTCCCGCGGTGTCGAGAGCTTCCTCGCGAACCACTACAAGGGCAGCGTGATCAACTCCGACGATCTCTTCGCCCGCATCGAGAAGACCCTCGCCTCCCTGGGCCTCGGCCATGTCGCCGCGAAGATCGACAAGACCCCGCCGCCTGTGCGCATCTCGCTGAGCGAGCTCGCCCGCCGCGCGGGAAGCGGATACGAACTCGCCTTCTTCCGCCTCCTCGAGGACCAAGTCCAATCGGCCGCGAGCGGAGGCGCGAACCTCGTCGAGGTCCACGGCCTGAACCGGGGGGTCCGCCGCCTCGTCTCGACGAAGAAATGGACGGCCCGCTGCGAAGCGCTGAAGCGGGAGATCACCGCCTTCGTCGCGGAAATGCGGAGCCGCGTCGCCGACAGCCGCCCCGGACTCCACCTCGTCATCGCCTCATGACTCTGTTCGAAAAGATCATCGCCCGCGAGATTCCGGCCGACATCGTCTACGAAGACGATCTCGCCATCGCTTTCCGCGACATTCACCCCCAGGCTCCCACCCACCTCCTCGTCATCCCGCGCAAGCCCATTCCGCGGGTCGGCGAAGCGACCCAGGAGGACGGCCCTCTCCTCGGCCATCTCCTCCTCGTCGCTGGAAAGATAGCGACGCAGCTCGGTTTCAACTCCACGGACGAAGGCTTCCGTCTCGTGGTCAACAACGGCCGCTACGGGGGCGAAGCCGTGCCGCATCTGCACGTTCATCTTCTTTCCGGACGAGATCTGGGCTGGCCGCCGGGCTAGAGCGAGGCAGGGTCGGCTCCCCCATTCAACACTCCTGCTCTTCTCGTCAAAGGCTGCATGAAAGCAGTTGGCCTCCGCGACGGCTCGCGTATCTTCCGCGCGTGAACGCGACTGCGTCCAGACTCCTGCTGCTCGGCTGGCGAGAATGGCTTTCGATCCCGGAGCTCGGAATCTCCCGGATCAAAGCCAAGATCGACACCGGCGCGCGCAGTTCCTGCCTGCACACCTGCGGCTTGGAGATCTACGAAAGCGCCTCGGGCGAATCCCGCGTCCGCTTCTCGGTCCATCCCCTGCCGAGGCGCCCTTCCCTCACCGTCGACTGCGACTGCCCGCTCACGAGCCGACGCATCGTCCGGGATTCAGGGGGGCACGAAGAGCGCAGACCCTTCATCCGCGTGCCCATCACCCTCGGGCCCTGCACCTGGGAAGTGGAGTTCAGCCTCACGAGCCGGGACAACATGAAATTCCGCATGCTGCTCGGCCGGACCGCGATGAAAGGCCGCTTTCTCGTGGATCCCTCTATCTCCTACCAGCTCGGCAAGCCCCTCCACCGTCCTCCTCGACCGTGAGCCGCCGTCCCACCTCATCCATTTTACCTTCCACCTTTCACGGCGGCCGCAGGCCGCTCCCCCGCATGAAAATCGCCATCCTGTCGCGCAACAGAAAGCTCTACTCCACCAACGCCCTCTACGAAGCCGGCCTCAAGCGCGGGTACGACATGCGGGTCATCGACTACGTCCGCTGCCACATGGAGATCACCTCGATGCGCCCCGCCATCTTCCTCGGCAGCGAGAAACTGGAGGGCTTCGACGCGGTGATCCCGAGGATCGGAGCGAGCCATACTTTCTTCGGTTCCGCCGTGGTGCGGCAGTTCGAGATGATGAACGTCTACAGCGTGAACGAGTCGGTCGCGATCTCGCGCTCGCGGGACAAGCTGCGCAGCCTGCAGCTTCTCGCCCGGAAGGGCATCGGCCTGCCGGTGACCGGCTTCGCCCACGATCCCCGCGCCACCGACGCCCTCATCGATCAGGTCGGCGGTGCCCCACTGGTGATCAAGCTGCTCGAAGGCACCCAGGGCGTCGGCGTCGTCCTCGCGGAAACCCGCAAGGCGGCCGAATCGGTCATCGAGGCCTTCCGGGGACTGAACGCGAACATCCTCGCCCAGGAATACATCAAGGAGGCCGGCGGGGCCGACATCCGCTGCCTCGTCGTCGGCGGCAAGGTCGTCGCCGCGATGAAGCGCCAGGGCAAGGAGGGCGAGTTCCGCTCGAATCTCCATCGGGGCGGCACGGCCTCGATCGTGAAGATCACACCCGAGGAACGTTCCACCGCCGCCCGCGCCGCCGGCATCCTCGGCCTGAACGTCGCCGGCGTCGATCTTCTCCGCTCGAACCACGGCCCTGTCGTAATGGAAGTGAATTCCTCTCCCGGTCTCGAAGGGATCGAGACGACGACCGGAAAGGACATCGCCGGGATGATCGTCGATTTCATCGAGAAGGAAGTGAAGGAGAAGAAGGGTACCCGGACGAAGGGCAAGGGGTGAGCCGCGCAACGGTGCGCAACCGCGCCCTTGTCCGAACCGCTTGGGCGTGGTCTGATGCCCCCCACATGAGGAACCTTCCCTACCATTCCCCCGTCCTGGCGGGCGCCTGCGCGCTCGCCCTTTCCGCCGTCTTCGCCGACGCCCAGAACGAGCCCGCGAAACCCGACCCCAACCGCGAAGCCGCGAAGCGCCCTACCGCCATCCTGGAGTCCGCCGATTGGAAGGATCTCTTCAACGGAAAGGATCTCGCCGGCTGGGAAGGCGACACGGCCGGCTACGAGGTGAAGGACGGCGTCCTCGTCTGCAAGCCCGGCGGAAAGAACCTCGAGACGGCCAAGGACTACGGCGACTTCGCCCTCACCTTCGAGTTCAAGATGCAGGAGAGCGCCAACAACGGCATCGGCATCCGTGTCCCTGCCGGCGGCCGTCCCGCCCAGGACGGACTCGAGATCCAGATCCTCGACGACAACGGTCCGGCCTACGGCGGCGAGGCCATCGTCGCGGGCAAGCCGCGCAAGCTCTCCTGGCTGAAGCCCTGGCAGGTCCACGGCTCCGTCTACGCCCACATCCCCGCGAAGACCGGCTACCTCAAGCCCGTCGGCGAGTGGAACCAGCAGACCATCGTCGCGATCGACGACCACATCATGGTCATCCTCAACGGCGCCCTCATCGTCGACGCCTTCCTCGAGGACCACGCCCCGCTCGAGCCGGGCTTCAACGGACGCCGCAGCCGCACCGGCCGCATCATGCTGGCGGGCCACAGCGATCCGATGGAGTTCCGCAACCTCAAGGTCGCCGACTTCTCCCCTGCCAAGCCTCTTCTGGAGGGCAATCCCGACAACACGCCGCCCGCCGGCTTCACCGCCCTCTTCAACGGCAAGGACCTCTCGGGCTGGAAGGGCCTGGCCCACGACAACGCCGTCGAGCGCCGCGCCCTGACCGGCGACGCCCTCAAGGAGGCCCAGGCCAAGGCCGACGAGCTCATGAACGCCCACTGGAGCGTCAAGGACGGCGTGCTCGCCTACGACGGCAAGGGCAAGAGCCTCTGCACGGCGAAGGACTACGGCGACTTCGAGCTCTACTGCGACTGGAAGATTCCCGCCGGGGCCGACAGCGGTCTCTACCTGCGCGGCACCCCGCAGGTCCAGATCTGGGATCCCTGGGACATCAAGAAGAAGGACGGCACCCCGGCCTCCACGCCCGAGGAGATCGTCGAGGTTCTCAAGCACGGCCGCAACCTCGGCTCGGGCGGCCTCTGGAACAACCGCCACACCCGCAACCAGCCCCTCATCCTCGCCGACAAGCCCATCGGCGAATGGAACAGCTTCTTCATCCGCATGGTCGGCAGCCGCGTCAGCATCTGGCTGAACGGCAAGCAGGTCGTGGACCGCACCGAACTGGAGAACTTCTGGGACAAGACCCGGAAGGAACCCCTCGCCCGCGCCGACCAGATCGAGCTGCAGCACCACGGCAACGATCTGAGCTTCAAGAACCTCTACATCCGCGAACTCCCCTACTGAGCGCGCGGAGCGCGCTCTGGTTCAACGTTTCAGGTTCAACGTTTAAAGTTTGGAACACTCCAGAAGGGACGGCTCGACGAGCCGTCCCTTTTCCATTGGTCCAGCCCACGCGGCTCGCCAGCCGAACCTGAAACTTCAAACCTTGAACTTTAAACTTTGACGCCTACTCCTCCGTTTCACGCCCGTAGATGAACCAGAGGTTGCGGATGTAGATGAACCAGCCCGTGCTCTGCCCGAGGAAGCCAACGATCTCCTTCCGCCAGACGAAGTAGACCATCAGCATCGAGGCCCCGAGAATGCTCAGCCACCAGAACAGCGGAGGCACGACGGAATTCTTCGCCTTTTCGCTGGCCTGCCACTGCACGACCATGCGCGCGGTGAAGACCGCCTGCCCGGCGAAGCCGAAGAGCACCCACAGCACTCCGGCGAAGGACGTCACGTCGAGAAGACCGTAGATCCATGGCAGATCGCGTTTCCGCCGCTGGATCTCGGCGAGAAACTCGTCGCCGCTGAGACCGGGCGTCCCCTCCGGCCATCCGTCGAAGGTGGCGCGCAGCCCGCCCGTTCCGTCCGGGGCGACGTCGATCGTGACGATGCGGTCCGAGAAGTTGAACGGAGGCACCGCCGGATGACCCGGGACACCGACATGGCCGAGCGCCAGCAGGATCGACCAGGCCACCGCCGGCAGGACCAGCAGGAGCCCCGCGACGACCAGCATGCGGGTTCGGGAAAGCCTTCGTTTCATCGGTTTCTCATCCATCGCAGCACAGCCAGGGCCAGCGAACTGAAGACCACCCCTTGCAGCAGTCCTCCGGCCCCCGCCTGGACGACATAGGCACCGAAGCCAAACGTCGTCCTGGCTCCCTCGGCCACCGCCTCGAGGCTGGCCTCGTCCAGTCCGGACGACGCGTAGTAGCGCTTCGTCTCCTCGACCATGTAGTCCGTCCAGCCCGGATCCAGATAGCGGAAATAGACGACGCGGGCCAGGACCGCGATCAAGGCCGCCACCACCGCGATCAGCGCCCCGGACTTCATCCCCTCGGGGAAGCTCGTCTCCGGCGCCCGACGCAGCAGGGAACGCATGGCGGCGGTGTAGCCGACCAGGGAGAGGAGCATCGGCACGGCTTCCGTCACCTGGATCATTTCGATCCCCTGCCGGTTCCATCCAAGCGCCCACGAGAGGACGAGCCAGGCAAAGCACGTCCCTCCGATGATCGCCCCCCATTTCCATTCGAATGACTTCATGCGCGGATGTCCTCCCGCTTAACCCATGCCTCCGCCGGAAGCAAGCTGCGAAGAACCGCCGAACCGCACCTCCCCCGCAAGAACCCGTTGCGAAGACAGCATCGCGCAAGTATTGCTTTCCACCGTCCATGACCGCCATCGAGCCGTTCCTCGCCGCCAGCCCCTTCGATTTCTCCTGGATCGCCAGCACGGAAGGCTGGATCGCCCTCCTCACCCTGACGGTCATGGAGATCGTCCTCGGCATCGACAACATCGTCTTCATCTCCATTCTCGCGGACAAGCTTCCCGCCGAGCAACGCGCCCGGGCCCGCTTTCTCGGCCTTGGCTTCGCGATGCTGACCCGCATCCTCCTGCTCCTCTGCATCACCTGGGTGATGCAGCTCAGGGACCCGATCTTCTCCCTTTTCGGTCACGCCTTCTCGGGCAAGGACCTCATCCTCATCCTCGGCGGCCTCTTCCTTCTCTGGAAAAGCACGAAGGAGCTGCACCACAAGGTCGAAGGCCATGTCGAAGCCGCCCACCACGCCTCGAGGGGCAAGGCGGCACTGGGAGCCATTCTCGTCCAGATCGCCGTCCTCGACATCGTCTTCTCCCTCGACTCCGTCATCACCGCCGTCGGCATGGTCGAGCACATCTCCATCATGATCCTCGCGGTGATGGTCGCGGTCGGCTTCATGATGGCCTTCGCCGGCCCGGTCAACAACTTCATCAGCCGCCACCCCACGGTGAAGGTCCTCGCGCTCTCCTTCCTCCTCCTCATCGGCACGACCCTCGTCGCCGAGGGCTTCCACTTCCACTTCCAGAAGGGCTTCGTCTACTTCGCGATGGCCTTCTCCGTCTTCGTCGAGATGCTCAACGTGCGCATGAAGTCGAACGCGGAGAGACGCGCTCCCGCCGCGACGGACAAGGCGGCGCATTGAGCCTGAAACCGGAGTTGAGAGTTGATAGCCGGTAGTTGATAGGCCGGAAATGAGCGGCTTGCGCCGAAAAACTCTCAACTCCCCACGGACTCCCGGATCTCCCCCAGATTCCGGCATCCCGCCAGGGCCATGGTCATCTCCAGCTCGGTGCGGAGGATTTTCAGGACATGGCACACCCCGATCGCGCCGGCCGCGGCCAAGCCGTGCACGATCGGCCTCCCGACCATCACGGCATCCGCCCCGCGCGAGATCGCCTTGAAGACATCCGAACCCCGTCGGATGCCTCCATCCATCAGTACCGGCACCCGACCCGCGACCTGACGCGCCACGGCCGGCAAGGCCTCGATCGCCGACGGAACCGTGTCAAGAGTCCGCCCGCCATGGTTGGAGACGATGACTCCATCCACACCCGCCGCCAACGCGGACTCGACGTCGCCGGGGTGGAGAATGCCCTTCAGGAGAATCGGCAAGCGGGTGTTCGACCGCAACCACCCAAGGTCCTCCCAGGTCGGCGCTCGGTCCAGCAACTCGCTCCCGAAAACCCGATCCGCCGGCGGCTGGGGAGCCATGCCGCGCAGATTCACCGCCTCGATGCCCGGCGGAAGCTGGAAACCGGCGCGGCGTTCGCGGTTGCGAAGCCCATTCAAGGGCGCATCCGCCGTGACGACGAGCGCCCGATAGCCACCTGCCTCGACGCGGCGCACCAACTCGAGAGTGAACTCCCGGTCCTGCTGGATGTAGAGTTGGAACCAAAGCGGTACCGTCGCATGGGCGGCGATCGCTTCCACCGTGCATGTCGCCGAGGTGCTCACCACTATCCCGGCCTCCATCGCGGACGCTCCCAGCGCCGTGGCCAGTTCGCCGTCGGGGTGGAAAAGCCGATGCCAAGCCGTCGGCGCGATCAAAACGGGGTGAAGGAACTCGCTGCCGAACAGGGTCAGCCGGGTATGGGCGCCCTCCATGTTCCGCAGCAGGCGTGGAAGTATGCGAATCCGGGCGAAAGACTCCCGGTTCTCCCGCAGGGTCACCTCGTCGGCGGCTCCTCCGGCGAGATACGCCCAAGCGGAGGCCTCGATCCTTTCCCGCGCCAAGCGTTCGTAGTCGTCCACGGACACCACGTCGGACGGAATGGCGGCAAGTGGAGGGAGAGGCATGACAGGCCTGCTACTAACCGCCAGGAAAAGGCTTTTTCAACCTTGTCGCCCGCTCTTCGCCAGGAACGGGGGTGGTAGGGAAGAAGCGCGCCACAGGCGACTTTGGCTCCGATTGGGAGGGAGAGATTTCAGTGCGGAAAGAGGGCGGCGCCTTTGGCCGGAGGTGCGCCGAGGTCGCATCATGTTAGCCCGCATCGCCGCTTCGTCGTGGACCTTGCAAAAACTACGCATCCCACCGACGCGCCCTATCCCTCCGCCAGTTCCGCCAGTTCCGCGAGCTTCCGGACCGTGTTCCAGTTCCGCGCCGTGTTCGCGACGCCGATGACCTTATCGAATTTCTCGGCAAGCTTCGAGACGCCGAAGCCATGCGGTGTGTGCAGGTAGGCAACCCGCCCGACGACGGCGAAGCCTTCTTCCTTGCCCGAGACCGCGAGCGCCCGGAGCCGTTCCACGTTCTCCTTGGCGGGCGCTTTTTCCAGCCACGCGGCGTGCAGGAATTTGCCGGGCTCGACGCCCTCGGAAAAGGGATTTCGGGCGATGAGGATCTTCCACTCCTTCAGGGTCGGAGCGAAGATCGCCTTCTCGAAACCGAAATGCTCACGGCAGATACGCGCGACCCTTGCAACGACCTCCTCCCGCGGCCACTCGCTTCTGACGACGGCGTTACCGCTGTTGATGTAGGTCGCCACGTTCGCGAAGCCTGCTTGGGTCAACAGCTCTCGGAGCGGCTTCACCGGGAGCTGCGTCGCACCGCCGACCCCGCGGAAGAGGAGGATGTGGACTGTGGAGGGCATGGGAGGAAGAGGATCACCGCATCGGCGATGCGGTCAGGGATGTCGCGGAGATGTCCCGAATCGGCGGTCGTCTCCTAGATGCGACCGGAATCCACCTTGTTCTTTCCCGGACCGCAGGGGACCCAGGGTATCCTTCATTTTGCGGCCCATCGACACGGCCATCGCCTTCGCCTCGCGGTAGAGGTGGTCGTCGATTTCCACGGTGGCCTTCATTTTTCCCTATTTCCATCTTTCCAGAATTCCGTCAAACGGAACCCTTCCCCGCCAAGGCTTGCTCATGGGGATGAGCGTCCCCAACGACTCACCCTCCGGCGGAATCAGCCAGGGAACTCCCGCAAAGCGCAAAAAACAGAGCCGCTCACGAGCACGGATGATGCTAGCCTCACATCGTGTCGAATTCCTCCCCCACCCTGCACGATCTCGCCCGCGCGGCTGGCGTCTCCGCCATGACCGTTTCCCGAGCGTTGCGCGGGCAGCCTCGAGTGGCGGAAGCGACGCGGGAGCGCATCCTCGCGCTTGCGGCGGAGATGGACTACCGCCCCGATCCCGATCTCGCCCGCCTCATGCACCGCGTGAGATCGCGGAAGGCCGTCCGCTTCCGGGCCGTCGTCGCGGTGATCCGCGAATGGGTGCCCGACGACGATCTTCTTGGCCCCTCCTACCAATACGTGCCGCTCGAGCCGATCCGCGAACGGGCCCGCGGACACGGTTACGAAGTCGAGGAATTCTGGTTGGGACGCGACGGCCTGACGCCGAAACGCCTGGAGAGAATTCTCCATGCCCGCGGGATCGAGGCCGTGATCGTCTCGCCGCAGAGCTCTCGGCTCCTCTGCGCCGAGATCGACTACACCCCCTTTGCCGCCGTCGCCTTCGGCTACGCCATGCGCGAGCCGGCCTTGCACATGTGCGCGGGCAACATGACTCTCGGCATCCAGGCCGCGGCCGAAGAACTCAGCGCGCGGGGCTATCGCCGCATCGGCGTCGCGGTGACGAAGTGGATCGTGGACCGCTCGCAGTTCGGCTACAGCGGAGGACTCTTCCATTTCCAGCAAGGCGTCGCACCGGAGGACCGCGTGCCCTTGCTCCTGCTGCCGCACAACCGCATCGAACGCGGCTTCGCCGCGTTCGCCGACTGGATGCAGGAACACCGTCCCGATGCCGTCGTCTCCTTCGACACGCACGCTCCGGGCTGGCTGGAACGGCTCGGACTGCGGATACCGGAGGACATCGGCTTCGTCGTCCACGACTGGACCCCGGGGATGGAGCGCTACGCCGGGATCTATCAACGCCGCGACCACCTCGCCGCCTCGGCGATCGACCTCGTCGTGACTCAGCTCTCCCAGCACGAACGAGGCGTCCCGATGGTCCCTCGGCAGATTATGATCCCTCCGCAATGGATCCCGGGACCCAGCGTGCGCCAGAGAACCAGCGGCTCCTGATCCCCCGATCCCGGTTTTCGCAAACGAGCGATTTTCGGGCAAGCCCGAAGGCAAAGTCTTGCGAATTGCTAATATTTATGGTATTTATGAAATATAATAAATGTTGCCATTCCAATGAACATCCTCCGCCCTCTCCTCTCCTGGTGTCTGATGGCCTTCGTCCTGGCGCCCCACGCTTCGGCGCAGGCGCAGCTTTTCAAAAAACGCCATCCGGCTCCTCTACCCTCCCCTCTGCCGATGAGCTATGCCGCCGTGATGGCAGTTCCTCCCGCCGGAAATCCCTACGCGAACCCCGGGGGCGTCCCGCTGGCTCCGGCTTCCCTGCCCGAAACGGTCGTCCCTTCTCAACCGGTCTATGCGCCCCCGTCCTACCAGCTTCCCTACGAGGGCTACCGCTACCAGCGCCACGGAGGACGCTCGCGCGGGGGGCTTTTCAGTTCGAACAAACCTTCCGAGGAGATGCTGCAGCTTCTCGACGTGATCCGAAAGCGGGCCGAGGCGATCTCCACCTTCCGGTTGCCCTATGTCTTCGGCGGCGACCATCCCAACGAAGGAGGGCTCGACTGCTCGGGGGCGATGAAATTTCTCCTCTCCGACATCGGCTTTCGCGACATGCCCCGCACGAGCTACGAGCAATACGCGTGGCTGCGCCAAGCCCGCACCCTCCGACACACGAAAGCCATTCCCGACCATATGGGCGGGCGCAAGGGGATCAAACCGGGCGATCTCATCTTCTGGGGCGGCACCTACGATTCCGGCCACAAGGTCTCGCACGTGATGATCTACCTCGGCCAGGGGCGCGACGGCACCCATTACATGTTCGGAGCGCGGGGCAAGAACAAGACGGGCCTCAACGGCAGCGGGGTGGACATCTTCAAACTGGGGTCGGGCTACCAGAAAGGCTTGGTCGCCTTCGGATCGCTGCCGGGGGTTTCCTGATCCCCCCGTCTCCCTCATTCCCGCTCTCTCAGGACTCGCATCGCCTCCCGCGCGGCCCAGTAGCCGCACATGCCATGCACGCCGCCGCCGGGCGGAGTCGAGGCGGAGCAAAGAAAAATCCCTGAATCGGGGGTCGTGTGAGGCCGCCACCGCACCATGGGGCGGGTCAGGAGCTGCCTCCAATCCGCTGCCCCCCCAACGATGTCGCCACCGATCAGATTGGGATTGTAGCGCTCGGCATCGGCGCAGTTCATCGTGTGCCGGGCGAGGACGAGATCCCGGAAACCGGGGGCGAAACGCTCGATCTGCGCCTCGATGCGCTCCGTCATGTCCACGATCGAGCCCGTGGGCACGTGACAATAGGCCCAGAAGGTGTGCTTGCCCTCCGGGGCGCGGGTCGGATCGAAAAGGCTCTGCTGGGCTGTCAGGACAAAGGGCCTCTCGGGATGGATGCCCTGGTTCGCCTCCCGCTCGGAACGCACGATCTCGTCGAGGCTCCCCCCGACATGGACGGTTCCGGCCCGGCGACATTCCTCCGCCGTCCACGGCACCGGGCCGCTCAGGGCGTAGTCGATCTTGAAGATCCCGGGACCATGTCGGAAGCGCCGCAGACGCTTCGCGAAGCGCTCCGGCAGGCGCTCTCCCGCGATGTGGACGAGGGCCGAAGGCGAGGTGTCGAAAAGATGGACTTTCGCCGCAGGCAAGTCCTTCATCGAGAGGATACGGCGACCCGTTTCCACGCTCCCGCCATTTGCTTCCAGTTCGGCGACGAGCGCCGCGACGATCCGTTCCGACCCGCCTTTCGCGAGGGGCCAGCCCTTCGCATGGCCCGCGAGCATCAGCATCAGGCCGACGGCGTTGGTGGAAAGGATCGAGTCGAGCGGCAGCACGGAATGGGCGGCGTTGCCGGCGAGGAGGGCGCGGGCTTTCTCGTCGCTGAACCCTGCCCGCGCCGTCGCGAGGGAGGAGGGCGGGAGACGCAGCCCGAAGGCCGCCATCGACCAAGGATGCCGAGGCAGGCGCGGAGGCGCGAGGAGGTCCTCCATCAACTCGTCGAAACGCGGCACGAGCGGCCCGAACAAACGCCGGTAGGCTCGTCCCGAGGCCCCGTCGAAGCGGGCCGCCGTCGCCTCGACGGACCGCTCCATCACGACCGCAGCGCCGCCGTCGAGCGGATGCGCCACGGGGAGATCGGGATGGATCCACTCCAGCCCATGCCGCTCCAACCCGAGCTCCCGAAAGAAGGGCGAGGCCAGCCCCATCGGATGGATCGCCGAACAGACGTCGTGATGGAAGCCCGGCAGGGTCAGCTCGGAGGTGCGCGCCCCCCCGCCGGGACGGTCATGTCCCTCGAGGACGCGGACGGAAAAGCCCTCCCGGGCCAGCGCGACGGCGGCGGCGAGTCCGTTCGGACCCGAACCGATCACGACGGCGTCGAGGGAAGGGCTCATCCGCCCGAGCCGGAAGCGCTCACAGCTGCCCGCAGTCGGCGATGCGGATGTCCTTCGAGGTGCGCCCGCTGCGGCTGCCCAGCGTCTCGATGTTCTTCACCACGTCCATGCCCTCGACGACCTTGCCGAAGACGACGTGGGCATTGTCGAGCCATTCGGTCACCACCGTGGTGATGAAGAACTGCGATCCGTTCGTGTTCGGCCCCGCGTTCGCCATGCTGAGGATGCCGGGCTCGGTGTGCTTCAGTTGGAAATTCTCGTCCTCGAAGCGACGCCCGTAGATCGACTGCCCGCCGGTGCCGTCGCCGCGGGTGATATCGCCGCCCTGGCACATGAAGTCGGGAATGACCCGGTGGAAGGGGCTGCCCTTGTAGCTCAGGCCTTTTTCGCCGGTGCAGATGGCCCGGAAATTCTCCGCCGTCTTGGGAACCACGTCGGTGCGCAGCTCGATCACGATGCGGCCCAGTGGCTCGCCTCCGGCGGTCATGTCGAAGAAAACGCGAGGAAGGGTGGTTTGGTTGTCGCTCATAAAGATGGAAATTCGAAAGGGGTAAAAGGGTTGAACGCGGGTTGGGAGAGTCTCACTCGGTCACGACTTTGACCGATTCGATGACGATGGTCTCGTTCGGCACGTCGTCCATCGGCGCCTCGCGGACCGCGTCGCCGGACCGGGCCTTGAGCGTCTTCGTGCCCGTCGGCGTCTTCGCGATCTTGTCGACCACGTCGAGGCCGTCCACGACCTCGCCGAAGACCGCGTAGCCCCAGCCGTCGAAGGAGGGGAAGTCGAGCTGCGTGTTGTCGGCGTGGTTGATGAAGAACTGGGCCGTGGCGCTGTGCGGATCGCCGGTGCGGGCCATCGCGATGCTGCCGCGCTTGTTCTTGAGGCCGTTCTTCGCCTCGTTCTGGATGGGATCCTTCGTCGCCTTCTGCTCGATGGAGCCGTCCTCCTTCAGCGCGAAGCCGCCGCCTTGGATCATGAAGCCGTCGATGACGCGGTGGAAGACGGTCTTGTCGAAGAAGCCCTCCTTCACGTAGGCGAGGAAGTTCTTCACCGTCTCCGGCGCTTTCTCCTCGTTCAGTTCGAGGGTGATGTCGCCCTGGTTGGTCTTGAGAAGGACCTTCGGCCCGGCCTGGGCCGTGGCGAAAGTTCCGAAGAGGGCGCACGTGGCGAGGAGGAGGGATGATTTCATACGATGCGGGATGGGATTCGAATCGCCCCGGTCGCGGCCGCTCCGGAGCGCGCCAAAGTCCGCGATGGGTGCGGGGAAGTCAACCGCCGACGGCGGGCCGGTCCTCTCCGCAGCAGCAGGGCTCGTCCTCCGCCTCGACGGTACGGATGGTGAGATAGGTCATCGTGGGCGTCAGGTAGACGATCTCGGCGTGCCGGACGCCCGAGGGAACGAAGACGGTTTCGCCCGGTCCGGCGACGACGGTCCTCCCTCCGAAGCGATATTCGGCCCGGCCTTCGAGGATGTAGAAGGCCTCTTCGGAGACGTGCTCGTGCTGGTAGGGCGGATGCGCCGCCGTGTCCGGAATGACGGTCCGATGGATGTGAAGACGCCGGGCGCCGTCGCGGTGGCCGACGAGAGACTGGTAGTGGAGGCCCATGGATCGAGAACCATACCAAAACTCACTCTCCCCTGTCCATCCGCAAACGGAATCCTCTCAAGAGACAGCCACGCCCGCGGCAGCCCTCTTCCCAAGTTCCCGTCCTTGCCGAATCGGGTTGACCAACTCACAAATAAGTGTTCATTTGATTAATCATGCCAATCCACCTCTCCCACCGCGGACGCGGCACCGTCGAGAATCCGCCCAACCGTTTCGAACGGCTCTCCGTCGAGAGCGACGACGGAGCGTGGGAGGAGATCGCGGCAACTGACCCCGACTTCGAGCCCCGCCGTGTCCGCACCGAGTTCCTCCGCGACGACAGCCAATCTATCCTGAGTTCGAACAACAGCCCGGACATTGGCTTCACCTACAGCCTCAATCCCTACCGCGGCTGCGAACATGGCTGCGCCTACTGCTACGCCCGCCCCTACCACGAATACCTCGGCTACAGCTCGGGAATCGATTTCGAATCCCGCATCCTCGTGAAGGATCGGGCCCCGGAGCTGTTGGAGGAGGAACTCGCGAAAAAAAGCTGGCGTCCCACCCCTCTCGCCTGCAGCGGCGTCACGGATTGCTACCAGCCCATCGAGCGCAAGCTGGAGATCACCCGTCGCTGCCTCGCGGTGCTGGTGGATTTCCGACAACCCGTCGGAATCATCACCAAAAACGCCCTCGTCACGCGGGATCTCGACCTGCTCGCGGAACTGGCGACCCACCACGCGGCGAAGGTCTTCCTCTCCCTCACGACCCTCGACGCGGAACTCGCCTCGGTCCTGGAACCCCGGGCCTCGCGGCCCGCCGCCCGGCTCGCCGCCATGAGGACCCTGAGCGAGGCGGGCATCCCCGTGGGCGCCTCCATCGCTCCGATCATCCCCGGTCTGAACGACCACGAAATCCCCGCGCTGATCGCGGCCGCGGCGGAACACGGGGCAAGCTCCGCCTCGGGCACCCTGCTGCGTCTGCCCTACGCGGTGAAGGATGTCTTCGCCGCCTGGCTGGACCACTTCGAGCCAGGCCGGAAGGAACTGATCCTCGGCCGCATCCGGGAGGTCCGGAACGGGAAGCTCAACGACACGGACTACGGCAGCCGCATGACCGGCAGCGGCCCCCTCGCCGAGCAGATCGCCCAGCTGCTGGACATCTCGAAACGACGCAGCGGTCTCGACCGCGCCCGGATTCCGCTTTCGACGGCTGCGTTTCGGCGGAGGATTCCGAGGCAGATGGAGCTGTTCTGAGCGGAGTTCTCCTCTTTCCAAGGAGGAAACCGATTCCCGCCCCTTGTCCGCTCTTCGCCTCCTTGGCAGAATGTCGGCATGAACCGCTCCCTTGCCGCTCTGCTCCTCCTGCTCGCACCGCTTTCCCTTCGCAGCGAGACTCCCGCCCCGAAGACCGACCTTCCCGGCGGCGCGAGATTGATCCTGCCGCCGGTGATCCATGCGTTCGAGGACCTCGAGACGAACGTCTACTTCGACAACGCCTTCCTCCTCCTCGATCCCCTCACCGTGCTCCCCGACGTGACTTGCGCGAAGGGCTCGCAGCAGAACGAACGCTGGACGTGGACGCCGAAGGTGGACGAAGCCGGCGACCACGCTTTCCGCATCGAACTCCGCGACGGAAGCAACGCCGTCGTCGCCAGCGCTTCCACCGTGGTACGGGTCCATCCGAAGAAGCCTGCGAACGCCCCGGAGAGGCCGCTCAGCCTGCTCGTCGTCGGCGACAGCCTCACCGCCGCCTCGGTCTATCCGGCGCGGGTGCTGGAGTTGGCGAAAGCGGACGGCCTGGCCCTGACGCTCGTCGGCACCCGGGGACCGGGCGCGGAGGAGGGCAAGGCCCTCGGCGAGGTCCGGCACGAGGGCTACGGCGGCTGGACGGCGGAACGCTTCGCCACCCACTTCACCGGCAAGGCCCGCGGTGGACCGGCCAAGGAATGCGGCAGCCCCTTCCTCTACCAGAATGACGGGGACGACAAGCCCCGACTCGACTTCGCCCGCTACTGGCGCGAGTTCAACGAGGGGAAGGCCCCCGACTTCGTCACGATCCTGCTCGGCTGCAACGACACCTTCCACGCCACCGACGAGACCATCGAGGAGCGCATCGACACGGTCGTCCGCCATCTGGAAACGCTCCTCGCCGGGATCCGCGCCACCGGCCCGCACACCCGCATCGGGCTTCTCCTGCCCATGCCGCCCGCGGCGAGCCAGGACGCCTTCGGGGCGAACTACGGCAGCGGCCAGACGCGCTGGCAATACCGGCGCAACCAGCACCGTCTCGTCGAACGGATGATCGAGACCTTCTCGGGACGCGAGACCGATGGCGTCGATCTCGTCCCGGCGCATCTGAGTCTCGACCCGCTCCACGGATTCCCCTCGGCGACCGCCGCGGCGCATGCCCACACGGAGGCCGAAACCGTCCGGCAGAACAACGGCGTCCATCCCTCCGCCTCCGGCTACCGGCAGATCGGCGACGCGGTCTACGCCTGGCTCCGGGGAGCGGAGGCCCGAAGGAAAATGGCAGACCGCTGATTTTCCGCCCCGGATTCCCCGTTCCCCGGCTCCGGCTAATTCCCGCTTGCCATCGGGCGGCTTTGAACCACTATACCCGCTCCAAAAATTCGGTTCGATCCCCAACCCTCAGGCAGATGACAGACCTCTCCAAATACAGAAACATCGGCATTTTCGCGCACGTCGACGCCGGCAAGACCACCACCACCGAGCGGATCCTCAAGCTCACCGGCAAGATCCACAAGCTGGGCGAGGTGCACGATGGAGAGTCGACCATGGACTTCATGGAGCAGGAGGCCGAGCGCGGCATCACCATCCAGTCCGCCGCGACGACCTGCTTCTGGAAGGACCACCGCTTCAACGTGATCGACACGCCCGGACACGTCGACTTCACCATCGAGGTCTACCGCTCGCTCAAGGTGCTCGACGGCGGCATCGGCGTCTTCTGCGGATCCGGCGGCGTCGAACCCCAGTCCGAGACGAACTGGCGCTACGCGAACGACTCGGAGGTCTCCCGCCTGATCTTCGTGAACAAGCTCGACCGCATCGGCGCGGACTTCTTCCGCGTCGTCGAGCAGATCAAGACGGTGCTCGGCGCGAAGCCTCTCGTCATGGTCCTTCCCATCGGGGCCGAGGACCAGTTCAAGGGCGTCGTCAACCTGATCACCCGCGAGGCCTGGGTCTGGGACGATTCGGGCATTCCGGAAAACTACAAGATCGAGGAAATCCCTGCCGACATGAAGGACAAGGTCGAGCAGTACCGCGCCGAACTCGTCGAAACCGCCGTGGAGCAGGACGACGAAGTGATGGAGGCCTATCTCGAAGGTAAGGAACCCGACATCGAGACGCTCAAGCGCTGCATCCGCAAGGGCACCATCGACCTGAAGTTCTTCCCCACGTTCTGCGGCTCGGCCTTCAAGAACAAGGGGATGCAGCTCGTCCTCGACGGCGTCATCGACTACCTCCCCAGCCCCACCGAAGTGGCTCCGCAACCCGAAGTCGATCCCGAAGGCAACGAGACCGGCAAGTTCGCCGTGGTCACGGCCGATGGTCCGCTCCGCGCCCTGGCGTTCAAGATCATGGACGACCAGTACGGCGCCCTCACCTTCACCCGCATCTACTCCGGCAAGCTGAACAAGGGCGACACCATCCTGAACAGCTTCACCGGCAAGACGGAGCGCGTCGGCCGCATCGTCGAGATGCACGCGAACTCGCGCCAGGAGCTCGACGGCGCCCAGGCGGGCGACATCATCGCCCTGGTCGGCCTGAAGAACGTCCAGACGGGCCACACGCTCTGCGATCCGAAGGCCCCCACGACGCTGGAGCCGATGGTCTTCCCCGATCCGGTCATCTCCATCGCCATCTCGCCGAAGGACAAGAGCGGCACCGAGAAGCTCGGCGAGGCGATCGCGAAGATGGTGCGCGAGGATCCCTCCTTCTACGTGGAGACCGACCAGGAGACCGGCGAAACCATCCTCAAGGGGATGGGCGAGTTGCACCTCGACATCAAGGTGGACATCCTCAAGCGGACCTACAAGGTCGAGGTCGAGGTCGGCGCCCCCCAGGTCGCCTACCGCGAGACGATCACGAAACGGGTCGAGGACTCCTACACCCACAAGAAGCAGTCCGGCGGCTCCGGCCAGTACGGCAAGATCGACTACATCATCGAACCCGGCGAACCCGGCACCGGATTCGTCTTCGAGTCGAAGGTCGTCGGCGGCAACGTGCCGAAGGAGTTCTGGCCCGCGATCGAGAAGGGCTTCCGTCTTTCCAAGGACAAGGGCACCCTCGCCGGCTATCCCCTGCTCGACTTCAAGGTGACGCTCGTCGACGGCGGCTTCCACGCCGTGGACTCCTCGGCCATCGCCTTCGAAGTGGCCGCGAAGGCCGGCTACCGCCAGACCATTCCCAAGTGCGCGCCCCAGCTGCTCGAGCCCATCATGAAGATCGACGTCTTCACCCCCGACAATCACGTGGGCGACGTCATCGGGGACCTCAACCGCCGCCGCGGCATGATCAAGTCGCAGGACTCCGGACCGACCGGCGTGCGCGTGAAGGCCGACGCCCCGCTCAGCGAAATGTTCGGCTACATCGGCGACCTCCGCACCATGACCTCCGGCCGCGGCCAGTTCTCCATGGAGTTCTCGCACTATGCGCCCTGCCCGCGGAACATCTCCGACGAGATCATCGCCAAGGCCGCCGCCGCCAAGGCCGCCGCCGATGCGGCACGCTGATTTCCACGGAGATCCGGCGAGCTTTCGAGAGGCCGGACCGGCAGGTCCGGCCTTCTTTCTTTCCGCGCTTCGCCCCGCCTCCCACTTGAACCTTCGTCAGAGATTCCGAAGAATCCCCGCAGCAGAGTTTCCCATTTCCGCAGAGACGTCCATCTTGATAGATCCGCCGGCCGCATGCCCACCTCTTCCGTCACCTGCCCCAGCTGCTTCGAGTCGTTCGAGATCCTTCTCCCTCCCCTCGACGAAGCGCCCTGCGAGGTCGACTACGACTGCGAAATCTGCTGCCGCCCCATGATTGTCGTCTTCGAGCCCGATGGGAATGGCGGACTCGCCGCCTGGGCGAAGGGCTTGCAGGATTGAAACCCGGCTCAGGATTCCGGAACCGCCTCGGCCGCGCCTGACGCGTCCCCTCCGGCAGTCAGGCGGAGGGGATTCTCCCGGTCCGCCGCGATGCGGAAGCCGGTGAGGTAGTTCCGATCCGAGGCGCTTTCCGCGGCGCGGCGCGCGACGAGCTCGAACCCGGAAGTCGTGTTGAAGGAGGCACCCCGCTTCAGGGGAACGCGTCGGTCGGGGAAATCCGGATGGACGCCCCACGTGGCCGTCCACTCGCTGACATTCCCTGCAAGACCGACCACGCCATAGCGGCTTTCGTCGGCGGGAATGGCGTCGACGGGATTCCAGTACTTGTAGCCGTCGATGCCGCCGGCCGGCACGCCGTCCTTGCTTTCGTGGTCGAGGCCACTGTTGAAGTTCTTTTCCTTCAGTTCATCGCCCCAAGGGTAGACGCTGCCGCTACGGCCCCGGGCCGCCTTTTCCCACTCCTGCTCGGTCGGCAGCCGACCGCCGCGCCAGGCGGCATAGGCATGGGCATCCCAGAAGTCGATCCCGACGACCGGACAGCTAGGATCGATCTCCCCGCCGAGGAAGGTCCCGCCCTTCATGGCCGCGGCATGGTACTGCCCCCACTTTTCCGGTTCGTGGGAGGTCTTCGTCGGCGGTTGCTCCGGATGCCTGATCCGCTCGAGCAAGCCTGGATGGGCCGCCACGTCGGCGAGGAAAGCGGCGTATTCGGCGATGGTGACCTCGTAGCGCCCGATCCAGAACTCGGGCAATTCGACGTCGTCTCCATTCTGGAAAGGGAATCTGCCGGCCGGGATCTTGATGAAGGTCTCGAGGGAGCGGACTTCGGGCTTCGCCCCCATCACGAGGATGCCGACGATGCTGGCGGCGACGATCAAGGTGCCGACGAGGGTGCCGACGACGAGCGCCGCCCGGTTCGTCTCCTTCTCGTTGATCTTGACCAGTTCGGCCGTCGACAGCCCTTCCTTCGGATCGCTGGGGTTCAGGCTGCGGCGCAGGCCCTCGATAGAATGGATCGCATCGATCCGTTCCGCGCCCATGCGCTCGACGAGGGCGAAGAGGGCGGGGTGGCTTGCGGATTTCTTGAGAAAGGGTCGGATCGCCTCGGCAAGCAGTTTCATCTGCCGGCGCTCCTCTTCGGGCGAGAGCGGCTCGCCGCGCCCCCTCACCGGATTGGCGATGCGGGGCTCGCTTCCCTTCACGATCAGGATGCTCAGCGCCGTGAAGAGGCGGTGGGTCATGCCATGGTCCCGCAGATAGGTCAACGCGCTGCAAGCGGCGGAGAGCGTTTTCCAAAGCACGGCGGGATCCAGGTCGGCACGGCGTCTCGCGAGATCGGCCAGGCTGGGGGCATCGACCAGCTCGAGGGTGTAGAAGTTCACCCCCATTTCCTGGTCGCATTCGTAGACGAGGGAGATCGCCGGGTGGTTGACCGAGGCACGCGCGCTCGCCTCGTCCACGAATCCCTGGACCCACCGGATGTCCTTGCGGTGCTTCCGGTAGAGGATCTTCAAGGCGACATGGCGCCCGATCGACGTCTGCTCGGCCTCGTAGAGGGCGAAATTGTCGTCGTGCTGGAACTCGCGCAGCAGCTTGTAGTCGCCGAGGCGGGTCCCCACCGGCAGAGCATCCTCGGGCAAGGAGGCCGCCGCCGGGGCGGATTCGGCCGGGCGAGCCGCTGCGGGGGCCGGTTCCGGGATGGCCGCCTCTCTTTCCACCGTGCCGTCCCATCCGGCGACGGAGTCGAACCAATCCGCAAGGACGCCGCCGTCGACGGGTTTGAGGAAGAGCCGCTCTCCCTCGAGAAGGCGGGGATAGAAATCCGTCATGTCCTCGCTGCCGCAGAAGGCGCTCGGGAAAAAACCGATCTCCTTGTGCAGATGGTCGCGCAGCTCGAAGACATCTCCGCCGCCCTCCGCATCGAGGTTCGCCACCATCATCGCGAGGCGTCCGATTCCCCGCGTCGCCTCCCAGGCGGCCGCGGGATCCGCCGCCTCCAGGACACGCCCCGCCTTTCCTTCGAAGATGGCACGGATGGCGCGGCGGTCCGCCTCGGACGGATCGACGATCAGCAGCACGGTCTCTCTCTCTTGCATGTGCAGGGTCAGGGCTGGACGGAAGTAGGGAAAAGGGCGTTTTCGGGCCCCGCCTCTTCGGCTGTGGGCGCGGCCGTCGCCGGAGCGGGTTCGAAACGCAGCTCGGCAATGTCCTCGGGCATCGTCACCTTGTCCTGAAGCTCGTCGCGGTAATGCAGCTCGATCGCGTAGCCATAGAAGGTCCTCTCGCCCAGCGAGCGCCGCTCCTCCTCGGTAAAGGCGGGCTGATGGTAGTTCACGACAATGGTCTCGGTCCCGTCGATCTGCCAATCGTAGGGCTCGGTCGGATACAGGTAGGAGGTTTCGGCCGTGGACGGCTTCACCTCGCCGCCGGGAAGACGGTCGTAGAAGTTCACGATCAGGGAGAGATCGTCCGCAATGGGGAGCAGGGTGGGATCCGCGTCGATCACCACCGACAGACTCACCTTCTGCCCTTCGCTCGTCGGCGCTTGCTCGACCACCTTGACCTCGCCGATCTTCATCGGTTTCGGCTCCTCCTCCGCGGAGAGCGGGAGTTCCGGCGAAACCGGCACCGCTTCACCGCGCAGCTCCCGCGCCGCAATGGGGAAATAGGCCCCTGCCCCGATTTCGCCGAGCGCCTCGACGCGCTCCCAATAGCCCGTTGCCCTGTCCCTCAGCCCCATTTTGCCCAAGGTGGCCGCAATCTCGGAGAGAACCCGGGGATCCTCCGGCAAGGCCGACTCCACTTCGCGGAAATTCTTCAAGGCTCCCTGCGTGTTGCCCTTGCCGCGCAGCTCCACTCCCGCAACGAGGAGGCGCTCCAAGATGACGTCGGCAAGCGGCTGGTTGCGGGCAGCCGCCTCGAGGGCGGCATAGAGCGGCAGCGGCCCCGCCGATCCGCCGCCTGCGTCGGCAGGTCCGACGAAGGAAGGTCCGCCCGGATCGTCGACGACCTGCTCCCCGGGCCCCGGCGCACTTCCCTCGGAAAGAGCGACGGGAGCCATCCCACGCCCCGGGACGGGCTCGGGCCCGGAGGATACCGCCTCCTCTCCGGCGCCCGAGGCCGGAGACGGCACCTCCGCGGGCAGGGCATCCGGCCTGGCCTCCACCGGCGCGGCCATCGGGATCGGTGCCGGAGAGCCGCTCTCCGGTCCACGACGCAAAACACCGTGGACGATGGCAACGAGCTGGACCGAGACGATCCCCGCCAGCACCGACATCGCGATGCGAAACGCCCTGCCGTGCGCGGGTCGCTCGGAATACCCTGATTCTGTGATTCTTGTGCCTGCCATCCCCTCCGTGGTCCTAGTCTGCCGACGGCTCCTTAGTATCCCGAAAATCCACCATCCCGCCACCCGCTTTTCACGTCCCCCGATCATCGCCCATCCGGGCCAGCCCTGCGGCAATCTTTTGCAAAAAATCGTCCGACACCCGCGGCGATCGGCGCTACACTCCCGCACGTGGAGAATCGCCTCCGGCCAGGACCGAGGTCGAAGATCTCCCGAGAACCATCCACCGCCTTCCCACCGTGAGCAGCCATCTATCCAGCGACATCCAAATCGAAGGGGATCTGAATTGTTCCTCCGACCTCATCTTCGACGGCTCCATCAAAGGAAACATCACCTCGAAAGGCAGCCTCACGATCGGCCAGAACGCCTCGGTCGACGGCAATCTGAAAGCCGAAAAAGCCATCATCGAAGGCAAGGTCGTGGGGAACGGCGACTTCCAGTCCTGCCGCCTCTCCCCCACGGCGGTCATTTCCGGAGCGGTGAACACGACCAGCCTGCAGATGGAGGAAGGCGCCTCCCTCGAAGGCCAGTGCAAGGTCGGCAAAGCCCGCGCCTGATGGCAGTTGGGAGAGGATAGCTGAGAGCCCGACCTGACGGAACGCACCGGCGTTCCTCCAGAGACCTTCGCACCTTTAGCGGCGCGGAGCGCCTCACATAAACGACTCCCTCATCAGGGAAACCCAGGCGACGATCAGCACCAGCCAGGCGACGATCCAACCGACTGACAGCGCCAGGGCGATCCACCACACCGCCCGGCTTCGCGGTACGAACCCCTCCGGCTTCCCCCGCTGACGCAGGAGCAGGAAGAGAGCGAGCGGCGCGGTGAAAAGCGTGAAGGGCGCCAGCCAGGTCACCAGTTCCAGGGCCCGCCGATCGTGGTGGCGGGTCCGCCCGATGCAGTCGGTTGTCTTTTCCACCTCGCGCAAGCGGTGCAGACAGGGCAGGCACAGGACGCGCCCCACCCAGGGAACCGCGGCCCGGCGCGACAGGAAGCAGCCGCATTCGTCGCAGACCTTTTCGGCCCGCAGCTCGGGGAAAAAGGAGCAGGAGGCCTCGCCTTCCGCCACCGGCTCGTCCGCCTCCTCCCGGGCAAAGTCCCCGTAGAGCCTCGGAAACATCGTCACGCTCACTTCGGCGCGGCAGACCGGGCAGCCCTCCTCCAGCGTCTCGACCCGGCGCCCCACCTTGAGCGGACTGCGGCAGGACGGACAGTGAAGAATCGCCTTGTGAAGCTCGGAAGGGATCTCGCTCATGCGGAAGTCATTTCTTGACGACGCGGGTCGCGGCGATGCGGTCGTGCAGCGCCCGCTTCTCGGGATCGAAGGCCGCCATCCAGTAGACTCCCGAACAGAGCGCCAGCAGGGCGGCGAAGACGAACATCCCCGTCATCATCGCGAGCGCCACGGTCGCCCCTCCATCCGAACCCTCGCGCGTGGCCATGCCCACGCTCACCCCGATCACCAGGGCGAAGCCGAGCACCGACGGTCCCCACACCAGCGAATAGATCAGGGGCTTCTTCACCAGCCAGCGGACGAAGGCCCGCTTGTAGGATAGGCGCGAACCGTCGGGATTCACCACCTTCGCCCCGATGATCATCTTGCCGAGGGTCGCCTGGTAGCGCCCCACCATCCAGGTGTCGTAGGCGATGCTGAGCCCGATGCTGGCGAGAGAACCGAGCCCGTAGATGAGAACCGTCAGCGCCGTCATCCCGGTCACGCCCTGGAAGGAGTCCGCGTCGTTCCCCGGCTGCAGACCGTCGGTCGCGTCCGCGATGTAGTAGGGCACCATGCACAATCCCGCCGGAATCATCTTGACCATGTAGTCGAGGAGGGAGGACAGCGTGCGCCACCAGAAACCGACGTAGTCGAGGCGGCGCTCCGTCGCGTCCTCGATCTCCACCGCCGCTCCCTCCATGAGGCGGCTGACGAAATCCGCCTTGTGCTCCGGTCCCACCAGGGCCGCCCCGTAGGGCAGCATCTCCTTCAGCGGATAGACTTGCCCCGAATGCGCGCAGACCCCGATCTCGACCCGCGCTCCGCCCTCGTCCACCCCGGCCTCGGCGCTGAAAAGATCCTGGGCGATCTCGCGGAAAGCCGTCCATTCGGCCATGCCTTCCCGCCAGACGAGGGATTTCGCCTTCAACTCGCCGGAGCGGTTCAGCTCCAACAGGGTCGGGCCGTCGACCGGACCCTGTTGCGCCGCGAGCGCGTCGGTGTAGAACCAGTTGGCCATGTTTTCCGCAAAGTCTTCGTCGGGACGGGTCGGATGTAAATGCGAAAGGAAGACGATTTCCCGCCGCCATCCCGCGTTTCATCCTCCTTGCACCGGTGGCATCAGGGCGATCTCGTCGCCTTCGGCGAGAGGGAGGTCGCGCCCGGCGTATTCGCCGTTGACCGCGAGGAGGAGCCGTCCGTCCCAGTCGGCGAGCGCAGGAAAATCCGCCGCCATCGCCGCGACGAGGTCGCCGAGGAGCGCCCCCTCGGGCAGTTCGGCCTCGATCCGGTCCGATCCGACGAGATCGCGGAGGACGGAGAAAAAGAGCACCGTCGCTTTCATCCTTCCGTCTCGATCCATTCGCGCTTCAGCACCCCGATCATGGGCAGGTTCCGGTATTCGCCACGGTAGTCGAGCCCGTAGCCGACGACGAACTCGTTGCCGATCTCGAATCCGCAGTAGTCGGCCTCGACCGGCGCGGCGCGCTCGACCTGCTTCGAGAGCAGCACCGCGGAGCGCAGAGAGCGCGGGCGGCATTCCTCGCCGATGCGCCCCATCACCGCGGCAAGGGTCCGCCCCGAATCGAGGATGTCGTCGAGAACGATCACGTCGCGCCCCGCCACTTCGGGCAGGCGCGATTGGTGGAAAGTGACCGTGCCCGAACTGGACGTGCCGCCGTGGTAGCTCGCCACGGAGATCGCGTCCACCCGCAGCGGCAGCCGGATCTCGCGGATGAGATCGGCGAGGAAAAGGACGCCGCCCTGCAGCACCGCGACGATGGCGAGGTCGCCGCCGTCCCCGTAATCCGCCGTGATCCGCCTCCCCATGTCGGCGATGCGCGCCCGGATCGCGGCCTGGTCGAAGAGGACGCGCTCGAGCCGGCCGTCCAGATTGCTCATTTCGCTGGCTGTCACGCGGCCAAGGGACATCGCCCCCCGGCATCCATCAACCGGAATCTTTTGACGTCGCCGCCGCTTCGGCTTTCGTAGCTCGTCCCGACGACATGACCGTGCCCTCCACCGCCACCCTCGCCGCGATGCGGCGCGACTACCGTACCGCCAGCCTGCGTCGCGCCGACCTCGACGCCTCGCCCATCGTGCAGTTCGCCCGATGGTTCGGCGAAGCGGTCGCGTCCGGCCTGCGCGAGCCGAACGCCTTCGTTCTCGCCACGGCCGGACTCGACGGCCTGCCGAACGCGCGTACCGTTCTGATGAAAGCCTTCGGAGAGGACGGGCTGACCTTCTTCACGAACTACGCGAGCCGGAAAGGCCGGGAGCTGGAGGCCTCTCCCGGCGCGGCCGCCTCCTTCCTCTGGAAGGAGCTGGAGCGCCAGGTCCATATCCGCGGCCGCGTCGAGAAAACCTCGCGGGAAGAGTCGCGGGACTATTTCTTTTCGCGTCCCTACGAAAGCCGGATCGGCGCCTGGGCCTCCGAGCAGAGCGCGGCGATCCCCGACCGGGCTTGGCTGGACCGCCGCGCCGCCGAATTCGAGGCGAAGCATCCCGACACCGGTGCCCCCGACTGTGTTCCCCTGCCGGATTTCTGGGGCGGTTATCGCCTGCTCGCGGAATCGGTGGAGTTCTGGCAAGGCCAACCGGGCCGCAAGCACGACCGCTTTCTCTTTAGGAAAGATGGGCAGAGCTGGACGGTCGAGCGCCTGAGTCCCTGATGCGATCCAACGACCACCTGGGATGAACCAAGCCGGTCGGGATTTTCAGAGGCGTCATGAGGCGGCGGCGCCTTCCCGCTCCCCGGCACGGGGCAGGAGCGGAAACGAAAGCAAAACGCCCCCGCTTGCGGCGGAGGCGTTTTCCAAAATCGCTGGTTCGGAGGCGGGATCGTTCTCCCAGCCGGCCCGTTGTGTGTTTCGTGTCGGACGGGGGCTCCTGGCCCCCGCCGTAAAGGGGCTCAGCGGGCGGCGATGAATTCCTTGAGCTGCGAGTAGACGGGCTGGACCGCCTCGTCCGCACCGCTCTCCTGCGCGGCCATCACTTCCGAAATGCTGTCGGCGATGGAGTTGCGGAGGCGGCTGACCATCTCGATGCCTTTGCGGGTGATCTGGACCATCACCTTGCGGCGGTCGTCGGCGGCGTGGAGCCGCTGCACGTAGCCGAGCTTCTCCAGACGGTCCACCAAGCCGGTTGCGGCGGCCGTGGAATGCCCCATCTTCTTCGAGATGTCCGTCATGGTGAGGTAATCCTCGTTGGCGAGATAGCCGAGGAGGAAAAACTGGGCGTAGGAAACGTTGCCCTTGTTCAACTCCTTGGACAGATCCAGCAGGAACGAACGCTGCGCGAACATGATGAAATCCGCGAGACGGTCGGCATTCTGCTCGACGTCGATGGTTTTGTCTTCTGTAATTTGCATGGTATGACCTCCTTGCGATTTTGGAAATTATGGTAGCAATGGAAATTTAACACTCACTTGGTGATTCAATCAACTAAATAAATTATAATTTTCGTAATTCGACTCACCTTGCCAAAATCCATTTCAAAATTTCACTCGCCAAGAGTCGCATCTTTTTGCAATTTCGCAATCTCGAATTGTAAATCTGCGCTTATTTTCAAATCTGAAACGGGATTGTCTACCCTGATTATCCAATTCTTGGAAGGAAAAACGAGCCGATTTTAATGGTGGCTCCGTTCCAATTCCGTATCTTTGGACTTTCCGACTCGCTAGGCGTTCAAGCTTCCCGTATCGCCCACCCTTTCGCACGATGCGATTCCTCCTTTCCGAACACCATTGGGCCCTCGACTCGCTCTTCCCCGGCGAGTGGGAATGGATCCGCCTGCTGCCCCTCGTCGCCGTGGGGCAAGGTTTCCGGCCTTCCTCCCTCGAACGTCTCTACCCCCCTCCCCTCGCTCCCGACGTTCTCGCCGACGAGAGCACGATTGCGCAGACGGAGGACTGGGACGAGCTGATCCGGCCTGAATTGGCCGAGACCTTCGCCCACGCGCGGGCCGCGGTGGAGGCCGACCTCGCCCGCAGCGAGCTCATGAGCCTCGACGACTACCCGATGGACGATCCGATCCGACGGGAATTCGAGGAAGCGGGCTTCCCTGGCGAACTCCCCGAAATGCACCGGGTCCTCGTCCCCTATGGGAACACGGAGGCATGGTACAGCACATTGAACCAGGCCCGCCTGCTGATGAACGAGGAATACGGTCTGGCTGCGGCGGAGGAGCGGCATCTGGCCAAGATCCTCGGTCCCGACGCCGTCGGCGAAGACCGCCTCCTTCTCATCGCCCAGTACGAACTCTATTCGGTGGTGCAAAGCATCCTCGTGGAGAACGTCATGCAGGGGTGACCTCCCTCTCCCACCGCGAGAAGGCCCGCTCGATCTCGCGCCCGCGAGCGGGGCGCGGAAACACCATGCCGCCCCGCAACGAAGTTTACTCCGCCTCGGTCAGCGATTTCGCGCTGCGGTCCGCCTTGGCGAGATCGGCGAACTCGACACCTCCCGCCCGTCCCGCCTCCAGCACGGCGGAGTCCTCCACCTTGCTCAGCGGCGTGTAGCCGGGATGGTGCGATTCCTGGTAGGGATCGTTCCACGCGGCGTTGTAGCAGCAGATCATCGCCCAGCGGGGGTGCTCGGAACGGTTCGGGCCGGAACCGTGCAGGGTGTTGGCGTGGAAGAACACCGCGTCGCCCGGCGCCATCGTGCAGTAGACCTTTTCCAGCCGCTTCTCCGCCTCGGCGACCCGCTCGCGGTCGGCTCCCGCCTGGTCTCCCGAGAGGACGTGGTTGATCCGGCCCATCCTGTGCGACCCCTTCAGCACCTCGAGACAGCCGTTCTCCCTCGTGGCCGCATCCACCGCGATCATCACGCTGCACAGATCCGGAAAAAGGAGGCCGTTCTGATACCAGTAGCCGTAGTCCTGATGCCAAGCCCAGGCCCCGCCGGTGCGGGCGTCCTTCAGGATCATCTTGGAATGGTAGTGGTAGACCTCCCCGCCGATCAGCTGCTCCACCGAATCGACGACGCGGCGGCAGCGGGCGACCCGGCCGTAGATTCCGTCGCCGGGGTGGTTCCAGAGGGAGAGCCGCACCTTGTTGCCCTCCCCGTCGTCGCGCGCCACGGCGGCCTGGTCGAGGGCGTGGTCGGCACGGGCGGCCTCGCCCAGCAGGCGGATCTCCTCGAGCGAGAAAAGACTTCGGCGGATCAAAAAACCGTCGGCGTGATAGCCCGCCCTTTCGTCGGAGGAAAAAATACCGCTCATGCGCCGATCATGCCGGAAATCAGGTGGGCTGTAAAGGCGGGATCCGATCTCCCCTCTCCTTCATGCAACGCCCGGCAGGCCCCGCAATGAGCGCTTGCGCTCTTCGCCAAATCCGATAGGTAGGTCGTCGCCAACGATGAGCGAATCCCCCCACTTCTTCGAAACCGCCGACGGCGGGCGCTTTCCCTCGATCGGACTCGGCACCTGGAAGGTCCCCTCCGGGACACTGCCCGGCCTCATCCCCGAAGCCGTCTCGATCGGCTACCGCCATTTCGACTGCGCCTGCGACTACGGCAACGAGCCCGCCGTGGGCGAGGGACTCCGCCGCGCCCTCGCCTCCGGCATCTGCTCCCGCGACGATCTCTGGGTCACCTCGAAGCTCTGGAACACCTACCATCACCCCGACCACGTGCGGCTCGCCTGCGAACGCAGCCTGCGCGACCTCGGACTCGACGAGCTCGACCTCTACCTCATCCACTTCCCCGTCACACTGGCCTACGTGCCCTTCGAGGAGCGCTATCCCCCCGGCTGGTTCTTCGACCCTTCCGCCGAGAAGCCTGCGATGAAGCCTGTACGCATCCCCCTTGCCGAAACCTGGGGCGCGATGGAGCGTCTCGTCGGAGCCGGCCTCGTGAAGCGGATCGGCGTCTGCAACTTCACCACGGGGATGGTCCGCGACCTTCAATCCTACGCCGTGGTGACGCCGCAAGCCCTCCAGGTCGAGATGCACCCCTACCTGACGCAGCGGCGGCTCCTACGCTATTGCCACGACGAAAACATCGCCGTGACCGCCTTTTCGCCCTTCGGCGCGAACTCCTACGTGCCCTTGCGGATGGCCGAGGAGAGCGAATCGGCTCTTGTGGATCCCGTCGTCGTCGACATCGCCGCCGCCCATGGCCGGACTCCCGGCCAGATCCTGCTGCGCTGGGCGGTGCAGCGCGGCACCGTGACGATTCCGAAAACGCAGACGGTGGAGCATCTCCGCGAAAACTTCGCCGTCTTCGACTTCGAGCTGAGCAACGACGAGATGGCAAGAATCGACGCCTTGGACCGCGGACGGCGCTTCAACGATCCCGCCGAGTTCGGGGAAAAGGCCTTCAATACCTTCTACCCCATCTTCGACTGAGAACGGGGCGCAGCGATTCAAACCCGCTCCCCCGGCGCCCTCACACCATCCCCTCCGGATCGAGCGCGGCGTCCAGGATCTCCTGCGGCAGCAGCGCCCGTTCCCCGCAGATCTCCCGCACCGTCTTCCCGCGCGCCACCGCCTCCTTCGCGATCTCCGCCGCCGCCTCGTAGCCGATCACCGGGACGAGCTTCGTCACCATCGCCATCGACCATTCCACGAGTTCGCGGCAGCGGTCCTCGTTCGCGGCGATCCCCTCCACGCAGCGCTCCGTGAAGGCCGCGACCGCGTTCGCGAGAAGACGGATCGAGCGCAGGACATTCTGCGCCATCATCGGCATCATCGTGTTCAGCTCCAGATTGCCGTTCGCGCCGCCCCATGCCACCGCCACATCCAAACCGATCACCTGGGCGCAGACCTGCATCAGCGACTCGCTCATCACCGGATTCACCTTGCCCGGCATGATCGACGAACCCGGCTGCGTCGCCGGCAGGGCGATCTCGCCCAGTCCGCAGCGTGGCCCCGAAGCAAGCCAGCGGATGTCGTTCGCCACCTTGAACAATCCCACCGCAATCGTACGGAGCTGCCCGCTTGACTCGACGAGCCCGTCGCGGGCCCCCTGCGCCTCGAAGGGATTCCCCGCGCGGACAAAGGCGATCCCCGTCTCCTCCGCGATCCGGGCGATGACCCCTTCGGCAAAACCCTCCGGGCAATTCAGTCCCGTCCCCACCGCCGTGCCGCCGAGGGGCAGCTCGAGCAGCGCCTCGACCGCCTTCTCCGCCCGTGCCGCCGCAAGATCGAGCTGACGCGCGTAGCCGGAGAACTCCTGCCCCAGCCTCACCGGCGTCGCGTCCATCAGATGCGTGCGCCCGATCTTCAGGATTCCATGGAAGACCTCCGCCTTCGCCGCGAGGGCGTCCCGGCAGCGCCCCAGGACGGGAACGAGATCGCGGGTCAAGGCCACCGCCACGGCCACGTGGATCGCCGTGGGGAACGTGTCGTTCGACGACTGGCTTGCATTGACGTGGTCGTTCGGATGGACCGGACGCTTCGAACCGAGCGGCTCGCCCGCAAGTTGGGAGCAGCGGTTCGCGATGACCTCGTTGACGTTCATGTTCGTGCTCGTGCCCGAGCCGGTCTGGAAGACGTCGACGACGAAATGCCGGTCGAGCTCCCCTTCCCGCACCTCCGCCGCCGCCCGCTCGATCAGCGCGACGCGCTCCGGCGAGACCGCTCCCAGTTCGCCATTCACCCGCGCCGCCGCTCCCTTGATGAGCCCGTAGGCACGGATCAACCCCGCATCGAGTCCCTCGCCCGAGACGGGGAAGTTGAGCACCGCGCGCTGCGTGCTCGCGCCCCAGAGCGCATCGCCGGGGATTTCCATTTCGCCCAGAGTGTCGCGTTCGGTCCGAGTGGGGGGGGTCGCCATGGGGAAACTCTAACGGAACGCCGCGCTGGAGAAAGGACAAAGAGGGGCGGATCCGGGACATTCTACGGTTGCCGTCCCCTCGAAATCTGGGAATCGACTCCGAGATTTCAAAGTAGATGGAAAGCAAAGAGCTGCATGGCGAATTCAGGATTCCGAACCTCGCCGAACTGCCGTCATCAGATGGGAGAGAATCCACCGAACAAGGGAGCGACGGCAAGGACGAGGCGGTCGTTGGAATGGACTTCGACAAAGCCGGGTTCGGCGGCGCAGGCGAAGTGGAAGGTGGAGCAGAAGCGAGCGCCGGAACCTGCGGTGCCCTCGGCTCCCATGGAGCTTGGCCAGGGAGGAGACGTCGGGAAATTCCCGATCCGGCATCCCAGCCACGTCAACGCCGGGTGGTTCAGCTCCTTGCTGGAACATCCCCCGGCCTGATTGCGGACTGTGACGGGCGGCGAATTTCCCGCAAGCTCTTCGGAATGAGTTCCTCCATCTCACGCCGCCGCTTCTCCACCCTTGCCCTCGCGGCTTCCGCCGCCGCCGCTCTTCCGGGCCGTGCCCGTGCCGCCGGGCCGCAGATCGACCTGCTCGAGACGAAGACCATCTCGCCGCAGGAAAACTACTACCACGGCTGGCCCACCCTGACACGGACGCGAAAGGGTGAACTCGTCGTGGTCTGGTCGGGCCGACGCGAAGCCCACGTCTGCCCCTTCGGCACGGTCGAGATGATGACTTCCCGCGACGAAGGGAAGACCTGGACGTTTCCGCGCACCCTCCACGACGGTCCCATCGACGACCGCGACGCGGGCGTTCTCGAAACGGCGAAGGGCACCCTTCTCGTGACTACCTTCACCTCCCTGGCCTACGCACCGATGATGAAGGCAGGCGGGAAAAAGGCCGACGACCCGAAATGGAAGGCGATCCACGCCCGCATCCCCGACGACGAGAAGCGCGAGCTGGAGCTGGGCTCATGGTGCTTCCGCTCGATGGACGGAGGACTCTCCTTCTCCGCCCGCATCGACACGATCGTGAACAGCCCCCACGGTCCCTGCCAGCTCGCCGACGGTCGGATCCTCTACTTGGGCAAGGAGCTGTGGACCGGGGAGAAGCGGGTCGGCGCGGCTGTCTCCTCCGACGACGGGGCAACCTGGGAATGGCTCTCGGAGATCCCCGCCCGCGAAGGCGACAAGTTCCTCGACTACCACGAGCTGCATGCGGTGCAATGCGCCAGCGGCAAGATCGTCGCCCAGATCCGCAACCACAACGAGGCCGACAAGGGCGAAACCCTGCAGACCGAATCGACCGACGGAGGCAAAACCTGGTCCACACCCCGGTCCATCGGCGTCTGGGGCCTGCCCTCCCACCTGCTGCGGCTGCGGGACGACCGCCTGCTGATGACCTACGGCTACCGGCGGAAGCCCTTCGGCAACCAGGCCCGGATCAGCGAGGACGAAGGCGCGACCTGGTCGGAGCCCTTCACGATCTCCGACGACGGAGCCGGCGGCGACCTCGGCTATCCTTCGACGGCGGAACTGGAGGACGGCAGCTTCGCCAGCGTCTGGTACGAGAAGTTCGCCGACCAGCCCATGGCCCAGTTGAGACAGGCGCGGTGGCGGCTGCGCGCGTGAAGGCTCGCCGGACCGGCTCGGCTCCAAATCGTCCTCCATCCCGGTTGCCCCGGCCCCGGCCCCGTGCTAAGCGTGCCCTTTTCACGGCATGACCGGCATCGAGGACATCCAGATCATCGGCGACGAAGTGGCGATCCGCTGGCAGGACGCCACCGAGAGCTATTTCAAGATGGACCGCCTCCGCGCCCTCTCCCCCAGCGCCGAAACCGCCGGAGAGCGCGATCTCCTCGGCCAGGAGATCGGTGGGAACGAGAAGGGCCGCGACTTCACCGGCGTCGCCATCGTCGGCTGGAACCGGGTCGGAAACTACGCCATCCAGTTCCGCTTCTCCGACGGTCATAGCACGGGCATCTACACCTACGACTACCTCCGCGAAATCGCGGGGTAGCTTTTTAGCTCCTGACTCCTAGCTTCCATCTCCTGACTCCTTCCGAATGATTCCCAACGTCCTCGCCGAACGCTACGCCACCGCCGCCATGAAGGCGGTGTGGTCCCCCGAAGGAAAAGTCCGCCTCGAACGCGAGCTCTGGATCGCGGTGATGAAGGCCCAGCGCGATCTCGGCCTCGACATTCCGGCCGAGGCCGTCGCCGCCTACGAAGGCGTCGTCGGCCAGATCGACCTCGCCTCCATCGACGCCCGCGAGCGCGTCACCCGCCACGACGTGAAGGCGCGCATCGAGGAGTTCTGCGATCTCGCCGGACACGAGCACGTCCACAAGGGCATGACGAGCCGCGATCTCACGGAGAACGTCGAGCAGCTCCAGGTCCACCGGGCCCTCGGCGTGGTCCGCCTCGCCGCCGCCGCCGCCCTGCACCGGCTGGCGCGCCGCGCCGACGAGTTCCGCGGCCTCGCCATCACCGCCCGCACCCACAACGTCGCCGCGCAGGTCACGACCTACGGGAAGCGCCTCGCCATGTTCGGCGAGGAACTGCTCCACGCCGCCCGGCGTCTCGACGCCTTGATCGCGGGCTACCCGGTGCGGGGGCTGAAAGGCGCGGTCGGGACGCAGCTCGACCAGCTCAGCCTCTTCGACGGCGACACGGCAAAGGTGCTCGAGCTGGAGCGACGCCTCGCCGCCCACCTCGGGATCGGGACGATCCTCGCGAACGTCGGCCAGGTCTATCCGCGCAGTCTCGACTTCGAGGTCGTCGCGGCGCTGGAGCAACTGGCCTCGGCTCCGTCGAGCTTCGCGAAGACCCTGCGGCTCATGGCCGGCCACGAGTTGGCGGGCGAAGGTTTCGCGAAGGGTCAGGTCGGCTCCTCGGCGATGCCGCACAAGATGAACAGCCGGAGCTGCGAGCGCATCAACGGCTTCAAGACCATCCTCGGCGGGCACCTCGCGATGGCCTCGTCCCTCGCCGGAGACCAATGGAACGAAGGCGATGTCTCCTGCTCCGTGGTGCGTCGGGTCATGTTGCCCGACGCCTTCTTCGCGGTCGACGGCCTCTTCGAGACCTTCGTCACGATCCTGGACCAGATGGACGCGAACCCCGCCGTGATCGAGCGGGAGAACCGCCACTACCTGCCCTTCCTCCTCAGCACCACCATCCTGATGACGGCGGTGAAGCGCGGCATCGGGCGCGAGACCGCGCACGAGGTCATCAAGGAGCACGCCGTCGCCGCCGCCCGCGCCTACCGCGCCGGCGAGAGCGAACGCAACGACCTCGTCGCCCGCCTCGCCGCCGACGCCCGCCTCGGCCTGGACGAGTCCGAACTGCTCGCCTGCCTCGAGGAAGGCAAGGCCAAAGCCGGCGCCGCCGAGGCGCAGATCGACCTCTTCATCGCCGAGGCCGACACCTACGCCCGCTCCGTCGAAGGCGCCACGACCTACCAGCCCGGCAGCATCCTCTGACCAAGCAACGTGGACGGCTCAGGGCCGTCCCTACCTTTCACCGCACGAAGCGCGCCCGCCATGTCCCCCCAGCTCGCCGAATTCTTCGACTTCCTCCGCTTTCCCAGCATCTCGACCGACCGCCTCCACCGCGAGGACGTGCGCCGTTGCGCCGGGTTCCTCATGGACAAGTTCGCTTCGATGGGGCTGAAGGCGGAGCTGCACGAGACGCCCGGCCATCCCATCCTCGTCGCCCGCAGCGCGCCGAAGCCCGGACGCCCCACCGTCCTCGTCTACGGGCACTACGACGTGCAGCCGGTCGATCCGATGGCGGAATGGAACACCCCGCCCTTCGAACCCACCCTCGTCGGCGACAAGATCTACGCCCGGGGGGCCACGGACAACAAGGGACAGCACTACGCCCACATCCTCGGCGTCGAGGAGACCTTGAAGCAGCACGGCGACCTGCCGGTGAACGTCGTCTTCCTCCTCGAGGGCGAAGAGGAGATCGGCTCGCCCAACCTCGCCCCTTTTCTCGCCTCGCACCGCGACGAACTGCGCTGCGACGTCTGCGCCGTCTCCGACACAGGCATGATCGGCCCCGGCATCCCCACCCTGACCTACGGGCTGCGCGGCATCGCCTGCCTCGAGCTCAAGGTCCATGGGCCGGCCCGCGACCTCCACTCCGGCGTCTACGGCGGCGCCGTGCCGAATCCGGCCACGATGGTCGCGAGGCTCCTCGCCTCCCTCCACGACGAGGCAGGCCGCATCCGCATCCCCGGCTTCTACGACCGTGTCGTGCCGCTCGAGACCTGGGAGCGCGAGATGTGGGCGAGCCTGCCCGACGGCGAGGCCGCGACGCTGGAGGAGACCGGTGCTCGCGGACTCTGGGGCGAAGCCAGCTACACCTCGCTGGAGCGCCGCTGGGGGCGTCCCACCGCCGAGGTCAACGGCATCGGGGGCGGCTATCAGGGCGAGGGATCGAAGACGGTGATCGCCCGCGAAGCCATGGCCAAGCTGAGCTTCCGTCTCGTCCCCGACCAGGACCCGCAGGAGATCCTCCGCCTCGCCGCCGCCCATCTCGAGGCGAACTGCCCCCAATCCTGCCGCCTCGAGGTCGAGCTCGGCCACTGGGGCCCCGCCTACGTGATGGATCCGCATTCCCCGCATGGGAAAGCCGCGCAACGCGCCCTGACCCGCGCCTTCTCCGGCGAACCGCGCCTCATCCGCGAAGGCGGCAGCATTCCCATCATCCAGGCGATCAAGGACACGCTCGGCGTCGACAGCCTCCTCCTCGGACTCGCCCTCCCCGACTGCCAGATCCACGCACCGAACGAGAGCTTCACCGTCTCGAATTTCGAAGCCGGCATCCGCCTGAACCGCGCCTTGCTGGAGGAGCTGGCGGTTGGATGAGAGACAGGCTCGAGGCGACGCTTCGACGAAGCTTCCGTAGGCGAGGTCGCTGACCTCGCGCGGACGCCGGAGGGACGCGCGCGGACCGCGGTCGACGACCGCGGCCACATACGGGTGGAACCGCGCTCGCTGGCGGGCGACGGAGCCCTCAGCTCCCCCCGTCAATGCGTCGGCGCGGCGATGGTGTTTTCCAGAATCTCGCGGCGACGCGCCTCGACGATGCGAGAGGCGATCTCCAGGATCGTCTCCTCGAGGAGAAGCCGCAAGTGGCTCCCCGCGCGGTAGTCCGCGGGCGCGATGTGCTTGATCCGCCCCGCCACGCCCGAGAGCTGATAGGCCTTCCGGAAACTGGTTCGCGTGCGGTCCTCGGGGTTGTAGACGGCGATGCTGTGTCCGCCGAAGCGCTTCATCACCGTGAAGCAGGGCACGTCGGTCGGCCCATCGCCGAGGTAGATCATGTTCGGGAAGGGAATGGGCCGCAGATGGTCGGGCATGTGGTCGTTCACATCCTCGGAGGGGTCGAGCATGCCCTTGTTGATGCGGAAGAGATACTGCGTCTTCGCCGTATGGGAGATGACGCGCCGGGGAAAGGAGATGCGGCCCGCGCCGTTCTCCGCGAACTCGCAGCCGAAGATCTCCTTGATGTAGGGACGGAGGCGGCTGCCGTCGATCAGGGCCTTGATCCCGCTGGAGACGATGTAGTGCTCGATCCTCACGCCCATGGCGCGCTGCTCGTCGCTCAGGACGGTTTCGAGCTCGTCGAACATCTCGGGCAGGCCGGGGAAGAACTGGAGCCCCCGCCCCAGCTCCTCCAGGTCGGCATTGCTGGGTCCGTCCATCTCCAGGCAGTCGAGCATCGCCTTGAGATAGGCGAGCTCGTTCTCGTAGCCCTGCTCCTCGACGAGGGCCCTGCAGCGCTTCCAGAACTCGGTCGGATTGATGCCGAATTTCGGGAAGAGGACCTCGTCCTGCATGTAGGTCGGGCTCAGGGTCTGGTCGTAGTCGTAGACGATCCCGATGATGTTCTGCGGTGCGGCCATTTTTCTTCAGTTCAACGTTCCAGGTTCAAGGTTCCAAGCTCAAGCCGGATGCAGGGCATCCGCCGATGCGAAACCGGCGTGCGTCCGGGAATCCTGGCAGGGACGGCTCGCCGGGCCGTCCGCCGGCCATGCCTTGTTTCTCCGATAACATACCTTGCCCGAGCGTCATTCAAGTCTAAGCCCAACTTGGAACTTTGAACCTTAAACTTTGCCCTCGATCGCCCGCAGGGCGGTTTCGAGATCCGGAAACCCGAACTGGAATCCGAAGGCCTTCATCGCAACGGGTTCGGCCCGCTGCCCGTCGAGGAACATCCGCCCCATTCCGCCGGGAAGTCTCAAGAGGAGCCAGGCGGGGACGGGAAACCAGGCCTTGCGCCGGAGGACGCGGGCGTAGACCGCGGTGAACTCCCGGTTCGTCGCCGGGCGGGGCGCGACGCAGTTCACCGGGCCACGGATCGAGGGATTCTCCACGCAGTCGGCGAAGATTCTCGCCACGTCGGCGACGTGTATCCACGGCATCCATTGGCGTCCGCTCCCGAGACGCCCCCCGAGGCCCAGCTTGAAGATCGGGCGAAGCCGCTTCAGGGCGCCTCCGTCCCCGAGGACGATGCCGATGCGGGGCAGGACGACTCGCACCCCGAGGGGGCTTGCCTGCATCGCCACCGCCTCCCAGTCGCGGCAGACCTCGGCAAGGAAGCCGAAGCCCACGTCGCTCTCCTCGTCCAGCACTTCGTCGCCGCGGTCTCCGTAGTAGCCGACCGCCGAAGCCGACACGAGGACGGAGGGACGGCGGTCGCCTTCGAGCGTCGCGATCGCCTCGACGAGATCGCCGGTGAGATCGACACGGCTCTCGAGGATGCGGCGTTTCCGGTCCTGCGTCCACAGCCCCGCGACCGGCTCGCCCGCCAGATGCACGAGGGCGTCGAGGCCCTCCAGATCGATCGGATCGCCGAGCGGACGCATCTCCTCCGCCCCCTCCACGACGCATCCGGCGCGTCGGGAGAACGCGACCACGGTCCAGCCCCGTCGTCTCCCCTCCGCGACGATGGCCGCGCCGAGAAACCCGCTCGCTCCGGTGATGCCGACTTTCATTCCTTTGTCCCTAGTCCTTGGTCCGTGGTCGGGCCACCGTCAAGGCGCAACAGCACAACGTAGCCCGCGCAATCGCAAGCGCGATCGGGAATCGGGGCCACTGCGCCCTGCACCCGCCGGACAAGGGACAGACAAAGGAACTACGACGCGTTCGCCTCGGCCTTCTGCAAGTCGAGGATCTCGACGAACTCCTTCGAGTTCCGGCGCAGCCGGGTAAGGCCCTCGGTCGATTCCTGGGACAGCCCGGCCTCCATCAGGATCAACTCCGCGAAACCCGTCACCGAACCGATCATGTTGCGGAAATCATGTCGGAGCTCCTTGTCGTGCAGCGAAAAATCGGCCACTCCGTTCAGTTTCTCGCGGATCGCCGCCCCGGAACTCTCGATGTAGCCGAAAAGTTCGGGCCCCTCCTCGCCATACTCGCCGATGCGGGAACGCAGCGCCACGGTCGTCCGCACGATGTCGGAGGCGATCTGGCGGAGCTGGTTCAACGATGGATCGCGCCCGACCACGTCTTCGATCTCGGCCTTGGCAGGAGAATTGACCCGCTCGATCTCGCGTCGCAGGGCTTCGACGATCTGGCGGCTGCTGTCTTGCGTCGGATAGACCCCCCGGAAGCCCGCGGCTTTCGCCTTTTCGAACAAGGGCTGGTTCGCCGTCGAGGCAAGACCGAAAAAGGGCGCGCTCGCAAGCGGGCCGATCCCCCGCACCGCCTGAACAGCGCTCCAAAGCCCCAGTTCGGCCAGGTCGAGGTCGACGAGCAGGAAATCCGGCGTGTGCTGGCGGCAGAATTCGACCATCTGGATGGGGTTCCACACGACAGCCGTCTGGAATCCCTCCAACCCGAGGGCCTGCTGATAGCGTTCCCCGGTCTGGCGTTCGCCGACGACGATCAAGACTCTGTTCATGGACAATGGGTGAAACTGAATTAACGGTAAATAATCGAATTTCCATAAATTTACCACTTTTAAAGTTTATTCCAATGAATTTTTAAAAAAAATCATTTATTGCCGGAAAAACGCCCGTTGCACCGGCCTGCCTCTCGTCTACAATGCCCGGCAGCGGGGACCCAGCTCCCCGCCTACCTCCCCATTCAATCATGAAACCAACCCTCAGCACACTCTGCGCCCTCGCCCTCTTCGCTACACCGATCACCCTTCGTGCCGATGAAGCCGCCGAAGTCACCCTCACCGCCGACAAGGTCCAATTCCTCTACGACATCAAGGAATTCACGGTGAAGCCCGGCCAGAAGGTGAAATTGGTCCTGATCAACCCCGCCGACAGCGTCACCCGCCAGCCCCACAACCTTCTCATCGTGAAGCCTGGCAAAGACATGGCCGTGGGCATGGCCTCCAACGCGGGAATGAGCGATCCCACCTTCCTGACGACGAAACAAGCCGTTCCGGACTCCGACGACGTCCTTTTCCACACCAAGCTCGTCCAGCCCGGAGAGCAGGACGTGCTGGAATTCACCGCCCCCGCCGAAGCGGGCGACTACCCCTATCTCTGCACCTACCCCGGTCACTGGGCGATCATGAAAGGCGTCATGAAGGTCGCTCCCTGAAGCGCCCTTCCATTCACGTTGCCAAACCCGGCCGGACTCGCTCCGGACCGGGTTTTTGTTTGCCCTTGTCCTCCCCTTCCCCGGCGTATTTGGGTTTTCTTGTTCTTTTATTTTGTATTTTTCATATTTTTCATATATATTGACATTATCTCTGATGAAATCACGCATCCTGATCATCGACGATAACGTCGCTCTCACCACCTTGCTGGCGAAAGCCCTGGCCAAATTCGGCTACGAACCCGTTGTCGAGAACAATCCCCTGCTCGCGGTGAACACGGTGCGCCACTACATGCCCGACCTCATTCTTCTGGACGTGATGATGCCGGAACGGGATGGGGGCCGCGTCTTGACGGACCTGCGCAACGATCTCTCCCTGCGCTACATCCCCGTCGTTCTCCTCACCGCGATCGCCCGCGAAGCCCAGGCCCTCGCCAACACCGGAGGGATCCAGAGCCTCGTCCTCGCCAAACCCGTCCAACTCCAGGAACTGCTCGACGTCATCGATTCCCAGCTCCGCGCGAGCATGAGCTACAATCAGCTTCAGGACTCCGGCCCCGACCTTTCCCCCTCGCCGTCTCCTCCCCACCCTGCCATGGGCGCGCTGCCCGATTTTGATCGCGAATCCCCGTGGGACGGCCAAGCTTCCCCGTCCACCGGCCACGAACTGATCTTCGCCTTCCCCAAGCGGAGCGACGAGAAGCCGGCGGGATCCGCCTCCCTCGGCTTCCGCAACGAGGGGTAGCTTCGGGAAGGGATCGGCCCGCGGGCGCCCCGACGCGCACTCCCCCCCTGGATCACATCGGCGAAATCACCGCCGGTCAGCGGTCCACCCTTGTGTCTTTGCGCCTTTTTGCGGCCGATTCCCGATGCCTTTTCAGGCAAGGCCGTGCCTGGCAAGCTCACCGAGGCACCAGCCGTATTCGGCGACCAACTGATCGACGACGTCGGGCGAACGAAGGGACGGGGGCATCACCTCCCAGGTGTAGGTCTCGAATTCGAAATGCCGGCACCAGCTCGGATCCGCCGCGTAAAGCGCCAGCAGACCGGTCAGGTGGTCCCGGGTATCGCCGAAGCAGGCCTCGGGACTCGCATGCAACGGCACATGGAAATGGACCCGCCACTCCTCCCCGGCGGCTTCGGGCTCGGTTCCGTGCCAGGCCAAGGCCTCCGGCAGGTCCTTGAAACGCCGGACCACCGTCCCCTTTTCGGCGACGAGCACCTGATGGAAATAGACGCCCTCCTCGAATGGGCGCAGCCGCTCCACCGCCTCGGGCGTCGGACGCAGCTTCAGGGCCGAACTGAGATGGATCTTGCTCAGGCGGATTCCCGCCGACCGCAGCGCCCCGATGGCTTCGGCGGGCTCCTCGAATTCGACCGCGAGATGGCAGGTGTCGTAGTTCACCCCGAGATTCCGCAGGAGCCGCGCCCTTTCCTCGGATGACGTTCCCGCGACGAGATCCTCGAAGAAGGACACCGTCTCCCCACTGTTCTCGAAGAGCCCGAGCGGTTCCGGCTCCAGCCCCAGATGGAGATCGCGGCCGTTCCGCTCGCGGATTCCTTCGATGTGCTCCGCGCAGGCCCGCAGATTCCGCCGGATCGCCTCGCGCTGCTCCCCAGCCGTCTCCGGGCGGAGGAATTCCTTGAACGAACCCGGCAACGTGCTGACGCTCGCCTCCAGGCCGGCGGGAGCCAGCTCGTCGATCAGGTCGAAGAGGCGCTTCGTGTAGGCAAGGCGCTCCGGCGTCGACCAGTCGGGGGCGAAGACCTGCTCCTTCACCCGCGTGCCGTGGAAGGCCCCGTAGGGGAAGCCGTTGATCGTGAAGACATAGGAGTCCGTCTCGTCGAGCCAACGCCGGAACGCATCCCGTTGCGACGGATCCGACGCGAGCTCCTCGGCGGCCGCGGCCGAAAGACGCAACCCGATGCCGTAGGGCCGGTCGGGGGCGACACGGCGGCGGACCGCGTCGGTGTGGGTGCGGAGCGCCCTGAAGGTCTCCTCCCAGGATTCTCCGCGATGGATGTTCGTGCAATAGCCGAGATGAATGCCGTGTTTCAGACGCATCGGGGAAGGGAGCGCATTCCGTCCCCGGTGGCAAGCGGTCATGAGACATGGGTCATGAGTCACGAGGTAGAGAATACGCGAAGCGGATAGCCGTAGAGAAATTCGTGAGAATTTCTCCCGACCGGCGTTCCAATGGACACCCGCCGAAGTTCTCACGAACTTCGCTACGGCTCCGACCTCACTCCGCCTCCTCGCGCCGCAGGGCCCGCACATTGCCGAGCCAGGTGCAGGCGATGGCGGCGAGGAGACCGAGGCCACCGAAAAGGCCGGTGAGAGGATGAAGGCCGTTCGCTGGAAAACGCACCGCCTCGACGGCGAAGACCGAGAGGGTGCCCAGATAGACGAAGCCGGCGAGGGCGCCGAAGACGAGCCTCCCCTTGCGCGAGTCGTTGTCGAAGGCGAGGGCGGCGGGCACGGTCGAGGCGACCAGGCCCACGCCGCCGAGGAGAACGGGCAGGTAGCCGGTGAAATAGCCGGCGAGGCCGCAGGCGGCGCCGAGAAGCAGGCCGCCGCCCACCGCAAGGCCCTGGTTCCGCTCGCTGCGCTTCAAGGCGAGGCGGGCGGAGCGGTCGAGGAAGATCAGGAAGTTCCCCACGCCCGGAGCGAGCCAGACCCAGAGGACGAGGGCGAGCCAAGCGATCCCGAGGAGGGCGGCGAGAAGAGGACTGACCGTCTTGAGCGTGCTTTGCAGGATTCGGTAGGTGAGGTAGATCCCGATGATGATGACCCACTGCTTCCCCCCGGTGAAGCGCTGCATGTAGAAGCAGTAGGCGAGATAGGCGCGGTAGAACCGGGAACGGGCGCGGAAGGATTCGATCAGTCCCTCGCGGGCCGCGTCGGAATCGGGATCGAGGCGTAGCGCCTCGCGGAAATGGGTCTCGGCGCGGTCGCGGTCGCCCCGCTGAAGGGCACTCCATCCCGCGTTGACATGGGCGAGGCTGTCTTCGGGATCGGCGGCGAGGAGCCGATCGGCCGCCTCGGCCCCGAGCTCCCTTTTGCCCTGGAGGCGCAGGGTGTGGGCGAGCAGGTTCGCGGCCATGCCGTTGTCGGCGTCGAGAGTCAGCGCACGGCGGCTCCATTCCTCGCCCTCGGCCCATCGCTCCATCGCGCAGTAGGCCGTGGCTTTCGCAGCATGGGCGAAGCTGTCGCCCGGATCGAGGGCGATGGCGCGGTCGGCGGACTCGAGCGCCTCCTTGCCGCGATGGAGATCGGAGAGAATGAGCGCACGCACGGCATGGTAGAAGGGCTCGTCGGCGCGCAGGCGGATGGCCTCGCCGATGCTGTCGAGAGCCTGCCGCTTCTTGCCCGGCTGGCTCATCTGGCACAGCGCGAGCCGGCCATGCACGAAATCGTTGTCCGGCTCGCGCGCGAGGACGCCGTAGAAGCAGGCCTCGGCCTCCTCCAGGCGCCCCTGCTCCTGGAGCAGAATGCCATGCGACAGCTCGCTCATGCCATGTCCTCCCCGCTCGTTGCGCCACCGGTCATTTGCGGATGCCGAGATAGTGGAGGATGTCGTCGTAGAAACCGCTCTGGTTCGCGTAGAGGGCGTAGTTCCGGGCGCTTTCGAACCATTTCAGGGTGCTGGGTTTCACGCTTTTCACGGCGCGAAGGAGATCCTTCTGCGTCACCGGCACGATCCGTCCCGTGCGCATCGCCTCGCCCAGAGCCCCCTCGACGGCTTGGTCGAAGACGGCCTTGAGGTCGGCTCCGGAGAAATCCTTCGCCCTTTTCGCCAAGGCGGCGGGATCGAGTCCCGCGACGGGTTTGCCCTCGGCCATGAGGCGGATGATCTGTTCGCGCGCCGGCTCGTCCGGCGGCGGGACGAAGACGAGCCGGTCGAACCGCCCCGGTCTCAGGAAGGCGGAGTCGAGGTGCCAGGGCGCGTTCGTCGCGCCGAGCACGAGGACCCCTTCGTTCTTCGAGGCCTCGCTGTCGAGCTCGGCAAGGAACTGGTTGATCAGAGTCCGCCCCGCGGAGGTGCGCATGTCCTTGCGGTCGGCGGCGAGGGCATCGACCTCGTCGAAAAAGAGCACCGCCGGGGCCTGGCGCCGCGCCAGCTCGAAGATCTCGTGAAGCTTCTCCTCGGACTTGCCGATCCACATGTCGAGGATCTGGTGGAGGCCCACGCTGAGGAATTTCGCCTTGATCTCCCCTGCCGTCGCCCGGCTGATGAGCGTCTTGCCGCACCCCGGAGGGCCGTAGAGAAGCACGCCGCCGCCGGCCTTCTTCCCGTAGGCCTCGAACAGCTCGCGGTTCTCGAGCGGGTAGAGGATCTTCATGCGGATATCCTCCTTCACCGCCTCCATCCCCCCGACGCGCTCGAAATCGACGTCGGGACGCTGCTCGAACTCGATCTCCAGTTCGTCGTCGTCGAAATCCTCGTCGAACTCGTCCTCCTCGAATTCGGGATCGAAATAGGCCCCGGCCTGACGGTCCCCGCCTCGCTGCGGCGTCGGCTGGGCGTCCTCGGGAGAACGGTGCCCGCCGGCTTGGCGGATGCGCTTGAGGAGGTCCTCGTTCTTCACCGAGGCATCGAGGGCCACGGCACGCTCGTAGTATTCCCTGGCTTCCTTGGGACGGTTCTCGTTCAAGGTGAAGCTGGCGCGCAGGAGCCAGGCCGGAGCGTAGTTCGGGAACTCGCCGCACAGCTGCTCGAGGCGGAGGATCGCCTCGGACCCGCGGCCGTCGAGGTCGAGGAGCCGGGCGAGCTGGACGCGCGCCTGGGGATTCGAGGGATCGACCTTCAGGGCCGCCTCGTAGGTCGACCGGGCCTCCTCGAGGCTGAAGCGGTCGAGGTAGGCCTCGCCGAGCATCAGGAGCAGCGGCACATTGTCCGGCGAAAACGCCAGCGCCTGCTTGAGGGATTGGATGTCGGCCATGTTCGGAGAAGTGGAGCGAAACAAACGCGAAGCGGCCCACGGAAGCAAGTCCCGAGGCGAATCCTTTTTCCCCTTTCCCAAGCGGCAGGCGGGATGGTGGGATGGCCCAAAAGAGTTGACGGGGAGACAGGCCTCTCGCACTGTCGGGTCCGATGGTCAAGATCCTCTCCTTCTCTCCGCGCCTTCACCCTGACTCGCGTCTACCGGTAGAGAGAATCCATAGGGGGACTGGAAAGACGAATCTCCGGCGGCTGATGGGGAACGTCTTGGTTTTTGCCAGCCTGCACGCCTTGGCCACGGGTCTCCTCGACGCCCAGGAGGCGTCGTGGCTGGAGATGGCCACCGGCGGCCATTCCAGCACGGAAGAGGCCTTTGCCCTGGCGCAGGACAGGGTGGTCGCCACCCTCTCCGACGGGGATGCCGGCACGCTTTCAGGGATGGCCCTGGTCCGGGCGGCGACAGGCGACAGCCGGTGCGAACTGGCCCGTTGCGTAGGCCATGGCGGCGCCATCGCCATGTCGGACGCGGGAACGGACGGTCCCTTCCTGGCCGTCTACTGGAATCCCGACGGCGCTGTCTGGGCGGCTTGCCGCAAGGCGGAGACCGCGCCGCTGCAGCAATTGCACATCGGGGAGGTCGATGGCGACGAAATCCGGATGCATTACCGCGGGGGCGTCCTCTACTCCTATGCCGCCGAACCGGACGGCCGGGTGGAGCCCTTGGCGGCGGTGGCGCTCGACTTGGGGAACGAGCCCCTTCTGGGCATTCTGAGCTTGGGGGATTTTTCCTGCGACCTCCCCCGGTGGGGTGGGTTGCCCCCCACGCTTGCGCATACCTTCGACCTGGACCTGGACCAGCCGGGCACGGAGCTGTCGCCCTCGTGGACGGCAAAGGAGGCGAAATCCTCCGTCAACGGCCATCACCTCTTCCATCCTCCCGGAGAGGGAGACGCCTTCGCCGAGGTCACGGTCCGGAATCTCTACGAGGGATCCTACGACCTCTGGATGAGCGACCAGCCCTCGGAGGAGGCCACCGGAGAACTGCAGGTGCACGTGGGCGGCGCGACCGAGGAAAGCGCCTTTGCCATCTCCCAGCGATACGGCGGGGGGATCTGGCTTGGCCTTGGAAGGCACCGATTCCTTCAGGGAGCGTCGCTGTCCGTCGATTTCCGCCGAGCGGCCGGGAATGCCGCGCCGGTCAGCCTCGACGCCCTGCATCTGCTGTGGTCGGAATGGCAGGACGAGAACCAGGACACGTTGCCCGACGCTTTGGAAACCGGGGACAGTCCGTTGCTTCGGGTGACCCAGGGCGAAGGATCGCGGGGGACGCATCCCGCTTCCGGCGAAGGGGAGCCTTCGGGACCTTCCGGCCCGCTAACCGGGATCTCGGCGGTACCCCATGCCAAGGGACTGGCGGATGGCGACCGGATCGTGTTCTACGTCGATGCGCACACGGGGAACGATCTCCACGATGGCCGGGCCGAGCGCGTCCAGGCCGGTCCTTGGCATTCCAGCCGGACGGGACCCCTGCGCACCATCCAGAAGGCCTTGGACTCCATCGGCGATGCCGCCGTGGTGGAGCTGTATCTAAGCGGTCCCTTGGAACAGCCGATCGGCGGTTTTCAAACCCCTAACAGCGCGAGCTTCATTTTGAAGGCCCCCCGAAACGGAGTCATGCATATCACCTCCGGCGAGGCGGAGGCGTCGCCCGCCCTGCTTCCGCCTCCACCGCATCGTCCAGACATTTCCGCGAAATGACGAAATACCAACCGCCCAATCCTCCGACCGACATGAAAAGACCATCGACTCCGTTTCTCGCGCTCATTTCGCTGTTCCTCCCCATGACAGCCCTGCATGCCCAAGGCACCTTCATCGGCGGAGGGGCTGGCAACGGGATTTCAGGTGCCTATTCTGGTATCCTTGCCGGAAGCAACCATTCGATCACCGCGGGATACTCGGGGATTATTACCGGATCTCACAGCAGCATCTCTGCGCAGCGCTCGGTGATTTTGGGTGGTTATAACAACGCCATATCCGCAACGTATTCCGTAATTCTAGGGGGCTATCAAAGCAAAGTCTTCACCGATCATGCCGTCGCGAGCGGATACCAATCGATCGTAGGTACCAATGCCATTTACTCATACGCCCTCGGATATGTCGCCCATGCGTTGGCCCCCTATTCCTTTTCCTTCGGTAATAATGCGACGACCAACGGAGCGTATTCTCTGGCTTTCGGCAACCAAGCGACGGCGAACGGCCCCCATTCCCTCGCCTTCGGACTCCTGTCCGAGTCGGGCGGGGAGCATTCCTTTTCCTTTGGCGACCAAGCGGGAGCCAGTGGGGCACATTCCTTCGCCTTCGGTGATCAGGCGGGAGCCAGTGGGGCACATTCCTTTTCCTTTGGCGACCAGGCGGAAGCCAGCGGGGCACATTCCTTCGCCTTCGGTGATCAGACGGAAGCCAGCGGGGCGCATTCCTTCGCCTTCGGCAAACAAAGCCAGGTCTTGGCCAGCCATGCGATCGCCATTGGCGACGCGGCGACGGCCAGCGCCAGCGGATCGCTCGCTATCGGGATCAGCGCCGCCGCCAACAGCTTCCGGGCGATGGCTCTGGGACCGTTCCCCGTGCTGCGCACCGACGCCAGCGCCACGACCTGGGTACCGACGGACCCGCTGCTGACCGTGTCCAACGGCGAGGACGACAACGAACGATCCAACGCGATGGTGGTGCTCAAGAACGGGGCGGTGCTCATCAAGCCGTCGGGCGATCTCAGCATGGGGACCTTCACCGAGGGGATCGAGCCCGACGACGCGACCGTTCCCGCCCCCTGATTCCAAGGGAGGTACAAGTCTGCGAACGCGCCGCCCGACAGGCTTCCGGACCGCCCTTTCTTCCCCACCTCCCACCCTCCATGCTTCCCCCGTCCATTCCCAAGCGTGCCGTGGCTGCCGCCGTTGTCCTCCTGGCCTCGTCGCTGCAGGCCACCGAACCCGCCTGGTGGGAGCAGCGCGGCGTCATCGCCAAGGATGGGTCGGGCAACCGCCTGCCCGCCAACGACTACGCCGCCGTCAACCAGGGACAGCTCAAGAACTTCGCCGCCGCCGCCGCGGCCGAACTCGACGCCAAGCTGCCCGGCGGCAGCGGCCCGCTGCTCCAGGCCACCGTGGCCGCATGGTCCGTCCCCTCCCCCTCCCGCGCCGACTATGCCGCCGCCAACGTCGGCCAGGCCAAGGCGCTCGCCGCACTGGTCTACGACCGCCTCGTCGCCGAAGGGGCCGCCGATGGCTATCCATGGGCGCAGGCCACCGACCCCGCCGCCGACTACGCCATGGTCAACATCGGCCAGGTCAAGGCCCTCTTCGCCTTCGATCTGGGCATCGACACCGACGACGACGGCATGCCTGACTGGTGGGAGCGGAGACACTTCGGCGGCTTAGGTCGCGACGGTACGGAGGATCTCGACGGGGATGGCCTGAGCGACTACGAGGAATGGCTGCTGGGCACCGATCCCACGTCGCCGGACAGCGATGGGGACGGTCTGCCCGACGGCTGGGAGGTGGGCAACGGGCTGGACCCGACCGATCCCGCGGACGCGCTCCTGGACGAGGACGGGGACGGCCGCAGCACCCTGGAGGAA
>JBBCIU010000012.1:0-79360 GCA_037190325.1 Verrucomicrobiales bacterium
AGGTTTCAATCCACGCTCCCACGCGGGGAGCGACAATCTGGGCACTCTGCAATCCCAGCGCGCCCAAGGTTTCAATCCACGCTCCCACGCGGGGAGCGACAACGCCCGGCATCAATCTCCACAGCACCTTGGCAGTTTCAATCCACGCTCCCACGCGGGGAGCGACGCGTGACTTCGCAGCCTTTAACAGGATTGCTCAGTTTCAATCCACGCTCCCACGCGGGGAGCGACCTTGTTCCACGACGTGCGGTTGTCGAGGATCGCGTTTCAATCCACGCTCCCACGCGGGGAGCGACGGTAGGCCAGCCGCGCCTTCGGACCGAGCTCGAGGTTTCAATCCACGCTCCCACGCGGGGAGCGACCCTATCAAGCTAACTCCTTAGCCCAGAGAGCTCAAGGGAGCAGTTCCCGCGAACCATCCCCGGAAATTCGCCGTTCACGGGAATCCATTTCCTTTCTTCTTTTCAAAGAGCTAACAATAAGGCAGTTAGCTCTTCCGCGAACCTGCCGGACAACCTGCTACCACTTGAGGTTCGCGGACCACCCCTCCCATCAAAGCACGAGCGGCCCCTCAATGTCAAAGCCCCCCTTCTTTCCAAAGTGATCGATCCGCTTCCGCCAATTGCTTCCAAGGTGGTAGAAACGCACGCTGTCCTCCTCCAAATCGACGATCCCGAGAATTCGCTGCTTTAACTCCACGAACTGCGCGGGATCCAACGAACACTCGAAAACGGAGTTCTGGACCCGCTGGCCGTAGTCCAGGCACACTTTCGACACCTGACGCAGGCGCCTTTTGCCTCCGTCCGTTCCCGTCGCCACGTCGTAGGTGATCAGGATGTACATTGCGCTCCAATCTTGGCACTCACTTCATCAGATACGCCGGATAGGCGTCCAGGTCGCCGCGCAAATGGCGGGCCAGCAGCCTCGCCTGCAGATGTGGCAGCAGGCCTACCGTCGTCCTTTCGTCAAGGAACAGATGGGTAATCTCCTCCTGCTTCCGCTCCTGCCATGCCGTCATCACCGTCTTGCGCGATGCTTCCTTCAGAACATAGGCACCCGACTCCTGCCTTTCGAAGTCGCCACTTCCGATCTGGCGGCGGTTCATCAGGGTCAAGGCCATCCGGTCGGCGAGGAACGGACGGAATTCCTCCATCAAGTCTAAGGCAAGAGACGGTCGTCCGGGACGGTCACGATGAAGGAATCCGCATTGCGCATCGAGGCCACACGATTCCAAGGCGGAACGGCAGTCGTGCATCAGGAGCGTATAGAGGAACGACAGGAGCGCGTTCACCGGATCGAGAGGAGGCCGGCGCGAACGACCTCTCAACACGAGGCCCGGGTCATCGTGCGTCATCAGACACGGGAATGCAGCAAAGTAGGTCACTGCTGCGTCGCCCTCGATCCCTCTCAGCGAATCGAGGGAAGCGCACCGCCTCGCAAGCTCGATGCGCCTCGCGAGAAAATCCACAGCCTGCTGCAGGGCGAAGGACCGGTCATTGTCCTTCTCACCGTGGTCGCGGCCCGCCCGCATCAGCACCGCGCGCGCGTTCGCCAGCTTCGCTGCGACTATGTTCCCCGCGATCGCCAACGCAGCGGGTTCGTGGTCGGCGCGGCGATACTGTTCCCGCCTCAGGAGGATGTTGCCCGGCGTAAACCCATTCACTCCGGCCAGGAACTTCCCGTACGGCGTGTGGAAGGAGAGAGTCACCCCCGCCTCGGCACAAGCCGCCATGAGCGAAGCCGATGCACCGGCATCCCAGCCGAAACAGGCGATTCCGTCGAGATTGTGCAAGGGCACGCGCAGCTTCGTCTCGCCGCCGTGCCAAACTTCCACTGCCGCGCCGTCCTTGCGCAACCATGCGCCTTCAAGTGTCACGAAAAGAGTGTTGAGATGACGTTTCACTTGAACTCGGTATTTGAAAGTTGGGATGACATCGACGATTCGCAGGACATGGGCACTTTTTCAGACGGCGACCGCCCGTGAACTCTCCATAGCCTGTTACAGCAAACTCTCATGCCGATGTCGAGCATGGAATCGTCGCTCCCAAGCCGTCCCCCCTACCATGCAGGAACTTTCCGGATCCGCCGCAGACCATCTGAACCGGACGGGAGGGTTCATATTTCGGAATTCAGACTCCTGTCGAACCAAGCAGCGGCCCCTTTCCTGAAACGCAGTGCTTTCGGCTGGCACAGCTCCATCAAGGAACACGCGTCGCAGCGCTTTGGTAGGTAATCCGCCACCGGCGTGATTCCGGACTGCCGCATCCCATGCACCTCGACGACCGTCTCTCGTGTGAGAGTTCGCAACCCATTGTCGAAGACCACTCCAGTGCGGCGCCTCGGAGTGCCGTAGAATAGGCAACCTGTCTCGACACTGCCTTCCGGCAGGCCCAGCATCTCCTCTAGGCACATCGCCTGCGCGCAAAGCTGCACCTCGTCGGCCCGATGCGCCTTCGGCTTGCCCCGCTTGTATTCGATGGGCACGATCCTCTCCGCGAATCCGGATTCGGCCATGGAGCTTCGCAACTCCGGATCGGCCGACGACATGCGTCCATTGTCCTTTCCATCGGAAACCTCGTGGCCAGCCCCGTTCCACGTCCAATGGAACTCGACCACATCGCACTGCCCGGTCAGCCCGAGCTCCAGCGAGCGCACCGAAAGCCCCCGCGCGATCCGCACCCCGGCCCGCGTTTCGTCGCGTCCGTCGTGGGCCTTCTCGTGCAGCACGTGCCCTTCCGCCGTATAGCGGTTCTCCGCCCACACCTGCTCCAGATGGATGAGCGCACACTGGCGCGGGCAGTAGAGCCAGTGCTGCAGGGCGGAGATGGGAACGAGCTGGTCCTCCGGGAAGCTCATGGGAAAACTTGGGGCAGCGGATCAGGGCCAGACGAAAGAATCCGAGTTGCGGGAACGCGCCCGCCGCTCCCTGTCGTCGTGCCCCTCCAGATAGCGCCGCGTCCGCTCGGCAGTCTCCTGCATGAACGTCTGCCAGGCGATCCGTTCGGAAGAGTGACTGCGGAGCGGTCCGGGGGCCGTGGGTAGGTCCAAGTCCAGAGAAGACGAGGGGGATGGGATGGGCTTCATCGCAGGGGTTCGGATGCGGCAGGAGGAATCGAGCGCTTCTTGGAAGGCCCGTCTAACGGAAGCCTGACGGTTGGTGCCTTGCACATTGAATTGAAAGGAGTCTCATGGCGAAGAGCTTCGGCTGGAGAGGATCTGCTTCCAGCGCTCCATGCAAATGAATACCGGCCCGCTATCAAGGGGGCAAGTTTCGTCCTCATACACCCACCAGCCACCAGCGATCCCTGCGAGAATGCGGAGCTCCTTGCCGAGGGAAACCACATACTCCTGAGTTCGCGAGGGATGGTCGATGTCAGCCGCTCTCCAAAGCTCGAATTCCAAATCCAAAAGCCAAGTCGCGCAGAAAAAATCGTCGGAATACTCCATCATCTTGTAACGGAGCAGTTCACGAGCGAGATCCTCGCGACTGGGTGATGGTGGTGCGGCAGGCATCAGATGCGCTCGATGACTTCGACCCCGGCAGGGATGGCAGAGCGGTCGATCGTGACTTCGTAGTCGGCGAAAGAGCGAGGAACCTCAACACTGTCCTTTTTCTTCACGGAAACGGTCTCGAAAAGCTTGTGGGAAGGGGCTTTTCCGAGGGCGTTTTCGTGCTTGAAGACGATGAGCGCACGGGGATTCATGCTGCCCGCTGGGCGGGCGGCGGATTGGTCAAACTGGAAGGCGTTTTCCAGTGCGGTGAAGAGCAGTTCGAGATCGTCTTCGTTGAAGCCGGTTTGGGCGGCGAGGAAGGGGTTCACGAAGCCCTGGGCTTTGTAGAGTCCGTAGGGGATGGTGAATTTCCGGCCCATTTCGCCCTCTTCTTTGTCCACGTCAGTGAGGCGAGTGATGGTGTGCTCCGCCGTAACAATCCTATCGATTGAGCGGGAGAAAGATATCTGCACTGGACCACGAATCTGCCCTGCGTTCGGACCGGTGGAAAGCACGCCTCCGAAAGTTCTGATGTCAAAGTATTGAGAACACATCCAATTTTGAAGCGTTCGGATTTCGGTTTGCGGGCGCTTTTTGGTCTTATCCGAATCCCATTTCCCATCAGGTTTAGCATGTTGATCAACGCCCGTAACGTCACAAGCTTGGGCTATCAATGGATTCAGCGGGCGCTTTTCTTGGACGAAGATCTGGTGGGCGCTATCCGCACGAGTAGTTTGGATGAAGTTCCTGATCTTGCGCTTGATACAAACATCGGTGACGAGTCCTTGGCCGGTTTCGGGGTCGAGGCGGGGGAGGTTGCCTGCGTCGGGATCGCCGTTGGGGTTGGCGTCAGTGCAGTCGAAGAGGTAGAGGAAGTCGTAGCGATGGTTCATAGGAGTTGATAGTTTATGGCTGAGAGTTGAGAGCAAGAATCAGGCGATGGTGGGTCCTGGGGTAGTTTGGGTTTCTTTTTTGGTGAAGAAGTCTTGGCGTTGGTGGTAGTAGCCGATAGCGAAGATGCCTTGTTGTTCCAGGGTGAGATGAGCAGGATAGCTATCGAGCGGGGTGTGAATGGCTTGGACGAGACGTTCGCGGTTGGTTTTCATGCCGCCCTCCAGTTTGGCGAGGTGGTGCGTGTAGGTACGGAGGATGCGCGGGAAGACGCTGCCGGGAGTGGCGGAGGCGCTGGAGTAGAAGCGTTCGCGCAGGCCGGCGTTGACTTTGCCAAGGGCGTCTTCCTGGGTTTTCTCAAAGGCGGCGAAGAGGCGGCCGAGGAGGTAGGCGGGGTCGGTTCTTTCGGGATTCAGGCTCATTTCGATGGTTTGGTTGAAGTTGCGGATGAGGATGGCTTTGAGGATGGCGGCTTTAAGGTAGGGGACGCGTTCCAGCGTGTTCCCTTGTTGGTCTTTCTCGACGACTTTGAGGCGGTTGAGGACTCCTTGGAGAAGCGTCATGGGGTAAGGAGTGCGGTGGAGGATGGCTTGCATGAGCTGGCCACCGAGGAGGGGGGATATGGCTTTGCGCTCGCGGGCGGATTGGTCGAGGAGGCGTTGGGCGGAGGGGAATTCGGGCTCCCAGAAGGGGTGGGGATCTTTTTTGCGGGCGAGGGCGAGGTTTTGATAGTGGTCGCGGAGGTTTTCGAGCATTTGGCCGATGGTGCTGACGTGCCAGAAGCGGACGACGAGGCGGGTTACGTTGCCGGAGAGACCGAGGAGGTAGAATTTGGTGTCGGGGTCGTCTTTGAGCTCGGTGAGGCTGACACCGCCGCCTTTGCGGAGGATGTTGAGGAGGGCTTGGAGTAGGCGGTGCTGGGTTTGATCTTCGGTGATTGAGGGTTCGGCTTCGGGGGCGATGTCGCCGTTCAGGATGCTGGCGAAGAAGGATTCGGTGGTGGTTTTTTTCTCGGTCCAGAAGATGGTGGTGACATCGCCGATGATGACGCGGTGGCGATGGGATTGAGGGCCGGAGAGAAGGGCGTTCAGCGCGTTGCAGTAGGCGAAGACTGCTGGCTCGGAAACGGGAGCGTTGTAGGATTGGTCTTTGCCGTAAGAGCGAAAGGCGTGCTTCTCGAAAGAGGCGAGTTTTGCTCCGCCGGGGGCGGCTCCGTTGACGCCTTTGATGGCCGGGTCATGGAGGCGGGTGATGGGAAGCTCTTTACCGGTGACGAGGCAGAAGCCGGAGGGTTCGGCGGAGGTTGTGGAGGTGGGCTGGGTGGTGGCGAGCCAGTCTTTGATTTCACGTTCCTCGTGAGTGTCTTTGTGGTTGGGGAGGACGCGGAAGACACCGAAGCCGGTAGCGGCGAAGTCGTCGAGTTTTCCGGTCCATTCCGCAGCCTTTTCAGCGGTCCAGTGGTGTTCGTAGAAGGCCCGGATCGCTTTGAGAGAGGGATGGGATTGGTCTTCGGTGATCGTGAGGTAGCGCTCCTTGGTGGCAGCTAGGGTTTCAAGGGCGCGAGCGGCTTCTTTTGCGGTTTTCGCCAGGTCTTTGTCGGGCTTTTTGTAGCCGAGGAGGTAGGCGGTGTTGTCCCAGAGGGTGCATGGGTTGATGCCGGAACCGGGAGGTTTGCTTTCTCCGGGAACGAGGGTTTGGCGTGGGAATTTTTTGGTTTTGGTTTTTCCGGATTTGGTGGTTTCGGTGATGGTTTCGCGGGCGTCCTGAATATCGACAAGGGAGCCGTCCGGGTTGAGGATGATGCGGAAAGTGATGTTCTGGACGGAGTAGCCGGAGGTGGGAACGCCATAGGGATTGCCTTCTTCGGCTTGAATGCGGTTGAAGAGTTGGGTGAGGGAGTGGAGGATCATGGCGTTGGCTCAGGCGATGGACTGATGGAAGGGCGGGACGGTGATGACGCCATTTTTCATTTCCGCGCGGAAGAAGCGGGGGGTGGTGGATTTGACTTTTTTGGTGTGCGGATCCTGATCGAACTCGATGTCGTGGAGCATGAAGCCGAGGTCTTTTTCTCCGGTGAAATCCGGGTGGGGCTTGGGGAGGTCGGATTCGGATTCGATGAGGGCGAAGGAGGCGGGGAATTCCCGAGTACCGAGGTAGGGGTGATGGAAGCATTGGCCCTTGCGGGCGCGGCGATTGAACATGTCGAGGTGCTTGCCGATGGGTTCGGTGGAATCGAGAAGGTCGATGTGGGCCTCGATGAGGTAGGCGACGTCGCGCAGGATGAGGGAGGCGCGTTGCTGGCGTTCGTCCTCGATGAGGATGCCGAGATTGGCGGGCTGGCTGCCGTTCATGACGGCGGCGCTGGGAGAGGGCATTTTCTTGCCGATTTCGTTGCGACGGATGCTGGTGAAGCGGATGGGGTTGAGGACGTGGAGTTTTTCAATGATCCAGCGGATCTGGGGTTTCCAGTAGATGGCTTCGAGGACGCCGCGCGCAGCGGAAGGGGTGATGACGTCGTAGGAGACGCGCTCGGCTTTCATTTCGGGACGGGTGAAGCAGGCGTGGTCGCCCCAGACGTGGAGTTTGATTCCGAAGGACATGGTGGCATTAGGTTTTTGGTTGGAACGATAGGAATAGCAAGGGGAAAACGTCAAAGGCAGAAATCGTTGGGATCGGAAGGGATAATATCGGGTTTGGGATGGAGACCGAATTGGCGAGAGTAGTGGATGTCGCTATTGAGGAGGTGGAAGCGGGCTTCGTGAAGGGGAAGGAGGATGCCGCAGCGGAGGAGTTCCGCGTGCTGGTCCTTCGGGATGGCGACGGTGTAGCGCTGGAGCTTGCGGGCGAGGCGGCGGATTTCGGCGGGGTCGAAGGTTTCGCGGAGCTGGCGGCAGAGGGAGCGGCCTTTTTTCCCAAAGGGGATGAGAACGGGCTCGGTGTAGTCGTCGATAAGCTTGAAGTCGCGGGCGGTGGTTTTGAACTGGAAGTTGAGGAGGTCGCCGGCGGAGCGGAGGTGTTGGGGGACGTTTTGGAGGATGTGCTTCTGGTCGGTAGCGTCCTTGTTGTCCCAGTAGTGGCGTTGGAAATAGTTGTGGATGGAATCGAGGTTGAGCGGGTCGGGGGGATCGGAGGCGAGGGTTTGGACGGTGGAGTTGGCGGCGGATTGGATGAAGGGCGGGGTGCGGTATTCGGAGGTTTCGAAGAGGAAGAGCTGGCCGCCGGGTTTGCCGAGGGCGGCGGTGAGGTTTCCTTCACGGTCGCAGCGGCCGGCGGCCTGGGCGATGGAGTCGAGGCCGGCAAGCGAGCGGAAGACGACGGGGAAGTCGATATCGACGCCGGCTTCGATGAGTTGGGTGGAGACGAGGCGAACGGGGAGGTTTTGGCGGAGGCGGCGTTTGACGAGGTGAAGGATGACGCGCCGGTGAACGGGGCACATGAGGGCGGAGAGGTGGAAGCGGGAACCGTCGTCGGGGAGGAGGCCAAAAAGTTCGCGAGCGTGGCGGCGGGTGTTGACGACGGCGAGGGCTTGCGTGTGTCCGGCGAGATGGGAGGCGAGAGTGAGGTTGTTGGTTTGGCCGGGGAGGCGTTGGGTGTGAACGCGACGAAGAGAAGTGTAGAGGGCTGAGGGGGCGGGGATGATTTCGAGGGGGGAATCGAGTCCGATTTTGAAGTCTTCGTTTTTGTGGATGGCGGGCTGGGTGGCGGTGCAGAGGACGATGGTGGAGCCGTAGTGGGTGTGGAGTTCTTCGAGGGAGCGGAGGCAGGGGGCGAGGAATTCGACGGGGAGGGCCTGGGCTTCGTCGAGGATGACAACGGAGCGGGCGATGCGGTGAAGTTTGCGACAGCGGGAGGTGCGGTTGGCGTGGAGGGATTCGAAGAATTGGACGTTGGTGGTGACGATGATGCGGGCATCCCAGTTTTCGGAGGCAAGGCGGTTGGCGGTGGTTTCGTGCTGGGAATCGGGGTCGAGGTTGGAGTGGTGTTCGAGAACGATGTCGGGACCGAGGGCGGCGAGGGCTTTGCTGAAGACAGCGGCGTTTTGCTCAATGATGGAGGTGAAGGGGATGACGTAGATGACGCGGCGGAGGTTGTGGAGACGGGCGTGTTTGAGGGCGAAGGCGAGAGAGGCGAAGGTTTTGCCTCCACCGGTGGGGACGGTGAGGGAGAAGAGGCCGGGCGGGTTCCCGGCGGCGGTGAGGCAATGGCCGAGGATTTGTGCGCGGATGCGGTTGACGACAGTGGCCGGGGCGCTGGCTGTGAGTTTTTCGAGGTGGGTGGTGAGGGAGGATTCGAGGTCGGTGATGGGGGGGTGTCGGTTCGGCCGGGCATCTTTTTGCGCAGGATTCATGAAGGCTTCGGTGGCCAGGAAGTCGGCATCGACGAGGGCGGAGAAGAGGAGGCGGAGGAAGAAGCCAAGGGAGATGGGGGATTTAAGCGCGAAGGGTATGGCGGGAAGTGTTTCCGCGCAGGAGAGGATTTCAGGCGGGGTGTGTTCGAGGTGGGGAGGGATGGTTTTCGTGAGGCGTTTGCTGAGGTTGCTGTCGGTGGAGTCGATGCCATCGGCAAGACCGGCGTGGTGGCCAGCGATGAGGTAGGCGAGGAGAGTGCCGAAAAGGGGGAGGTTCTCATGGCTGTATTGGGCTCCGGCACTGGAGTGATCGACTTTTCCCGTGGCCTCATCGGTGTGGATGTCCGCCCTAAAATCGAGGTAGGCCTGCCATTCCGGTGCGAACTTCCCCAAATCATGCCAAAGCCCCGCCAACCAGCCCCATTGCCATGCGGCCTCGGCTTCTTTAGAGCCGGGAGCGAACATCTCCGAGGCGAACTTCGCGGTCCACCAGCCCACTTTGTTGAGATGCCCGTGATACGGCGCGAGCTCCCGGCACAGATCGCAGTCCTTTCCCCGGCACTCCCCTGCCCCGTTTCCAAAGCGGGTGAAAAGCGGTTCCCATTTCGATGGATCGTCGGGAAACTCCGGATGCGTGTGGGCGTATGGTGGCGTATTGGGGGGAAGTTTCATCGGATGGGCGTGGATTGGCTCGATATGCGCCATCCTCTCCGGAATTCTCCGGCAAGGGAAGGGTTATCGCTCCGTATCCATCCACCCTCTCCCAGGGGGTGGGACATTCACGGCCCCTTCCCTCCTCTTTTTCCAAAAAACTCTCTACCCCTCACCTCACCCACTCCGGCAACTCGCCGTTGCCGGTCGGCTCGCCTGCGAGGATCCACGAGAGATTGAGCCGAGCGAGCTGCATCGCGGTGTATCGGCCCTTCGGACCGCCTTCGAAGAGCACGTAGACCACGCCCTCCTCGGGCGTGCCGGGGCGGCCGGTCTCGATGGAGGAATACGCGCTGTGCGATTCGTTGAGGAGCCGCTTCACCGGCCAGGTCTGGCCACCGTCGAAGCTCGCCCACAGGGTGAGCCGCTCTCGCTCGCCGCCTGCGGTGTCGGCATTGCTGTAGAGCAGGATGTCGCGCCCCTTCACCGGCAGACGGACGAGTCCTCCCTTCAGCCCGTAGCCACGACCGTAGCCCCCACCGTCGATGAGCACGGGGCTGACGCGCAGCCCGTCCCAGGTCGCGCCGCCGTCGTCGCTCCAGGCCTCGCGCCGGTAGATCTCGTCGGGCCGCAGCTCGCGGGCGAAGGCCTTGTCGTAGTAGCCGCTGCAGCTGCGAGAATTGAAGTAGAGACGTCCGTCGCCCAATTCGGCGATGGCCGCCTCCTCGGTCGTCGCCTCGGGAAAGAGGCCGCTGACCTGCCAGGTGGCGCCGCCGTCGTCGCTGAAGATCGCGCAACTGTAGATGCCGTCGACGGGCTTGCGGTCCGAGGGATGCTCCTTGGCAAGGGGGCGGAAGGTGGCCGAGACGATGAGCCGGCCACGATGCGGGCCATGGCGCAAGGTCAAGCCGCCTTCGCTGGCGTTGGCATGGAGGATGTAGAAGCGGTCGTCGTCCTTGTCGTCGTGGACACCGCGGGTCTTGAAGCCGCTGCGCTCCATCCACTTCATCACCTCGTTGGGCTTCACGGCGATGGGCTGCTCGGCCCATGTCCTGCCATGGTCCTTGCTCCGCCAGAGCCGGTCCTTTCCATCCCACAGCCGCACCGTCAGGATGTCGCCCGTATTCTCGTCGACGATGAAGTTGCTGTCGAGAAAGCCGAAGGGCATCTCCTCGATCTCTCCCCAGGTCCGCCCACCGTCCTCGCTGCGGCGGAGGAGCTTGTCGTAGTTCCGCATCGCGAGAACGGTGCCGTCGAGGGCGACGGCCAGATAGGGCTCGCGCACCCGGTCCTCGCCTTCGAAGACGAGGTGCTTCTCGAGAAACGCCTCGCCGAGGAAGGGTTCCAAAGCCCCCTCGACGGGACGGCCGGCGGCATTGGGAGGAAGGTCCGCCCGGGCGGGTTCGAGGAGCGTCGCAACGGAGAGGAAAACGGCGATCCGCGCGAAGGCTCTCGCGGAAGGAATGGCACAGGGAGATTTCATCGGTGTGGAGCGGTTTGAGTCCAACTCCAGTTCTACCGTGCCGTCTCCCGGCAAGACGACCAAAAACGAGGCGCGATCCCGGAAACCGGATCGGCAGGAGGTGGCCGAAAGGCTCCCGCACCCGCTTCTTCCGAGGCCATGCCTGCCCGCCTCAGCGGCGGCGCTGGCGCTGGGAGCCGCCCCCGCCGCTGCCCTTCTCCTTCGGCGGAGGGGAGGTCGGGGCGACGGTCACGGGACGTCCCGTGGCTCGGGTGTTGCCGTAGCTCTGGCCGCCGCCCGCTCCGCCACGGGCGGCGCTTGGCCGCCCGCCCCCCGGTCCCCGGGGGGCATGGACCTGTCCGTAGCCAGAACCTTGTCCGCCACGGGAGGGTTGGGAGTATCCTCCGCCGGAACCGCCTCCGTAGCCCGGACCGCGGCCCGGATGGGGACGGGGCGCGTAGTAGGGCGCGTAGTTCCCCCGATGGCGATAGCCGTAGTCGCCCGGATAGGGATAGTAGTTGCGGCTCCGATAATACCCCGTCGAGTAATAGCCCGGGGGCGGCCCGTAATAACCGCCTCGATGCCCGTAGTATCCCCCGTGATTCCCATAGTAAGGATGCGGATCGGACTGGCAGGAGGAGAGGAAGCCGACCGCGAGGACGAGGGCCGACACGAAGGAGAGCCGGAGGAGGATGGTTTTCACGCCCTATTCAAATCAAAAAAAGCGTTTTCTTCAATCTTTCTTTCGAGTATTCCGGCAGAGCCGTTGCCCCGTCCCGCCCGCCAGCGCCGCCCAATTCCCTTGCGCTCCCCGCCTTGTCCGGGCTAGGGTCGCCCCATGCCTTCCCTGAGCGATCACCCCTTCCGCATCCGCCCCGGCCAGCACGTGGATCTCGAGGCCTTCCCCACCTCGGACGACACCCTCTTTCCCGTTGCCAAAAAGAATGCCGACGATCTCTTCGACAAGCTGGAGGACCGCATCGACGAGCTCCAGACCCGCCTCTACGCCGAAGGGAAGCACCGCCTCCTCGTCATCCTGCAGGCGATGGACACGGGCGGCAAGGACGGCACCATCCGCAATATCTTCGACAAGATGGACCCCCAAGGGATCCGCGTCGCCGCCTTCAAACGGCCCAGCGCCCTCGAACTGGCCCACGACTACCTCTGGCGCGTCCACAAGGAAGTCCCGGGGAACGGCGAGGCCGTCATCTTCAACCGCAGCCACTACGAGGACATCGTCGCGGTGCGGGTGCGCGAGATCTTTCCAAAGGCGGTCTGGTCGCGGCGCTACCGCCATATCGTCGAGTTCGAGCGCCTCCTCGCCGAGGAGGGCACGACGATCGTGAAGATCTTCCTCCATATTTCGAAGGACGAGCAGAGGAAGCGTCTCCAAGCGCGTCTCGACGAACCCGCCAAACATTGGAAATTCAATCCCGGCGACCTCGACGACCGCGCCCTCTGGCCGAAGTTCATGGAGGCCTACGGCGATGTCTTCGCCGAGACGAGCACCGACCATGCGCCCTGGTATGTCGTGCCAGCCGACCGCAAATGGTACCGCGACCTCGTCGTCGCCGACATCCTCGTGAAGACCCTCGACGCGCTCGACATGCGCTATCCCCCGGTCGAGTTCGATCCCGGATCGATCCGGATCGAGTGAGGCGGACGCCTCCCGAGAGGCTCGCCCCGTCGATGCGCGCCCCTCCCCTGCCCTCTCGAAGAGAGGCGAACGCGGAGAATAACACTCCCCGCCGCCTTATTCCAAGCGCTCCAACTGCCCGATCCCGTATTGCAGGAGCTGCTGGTTGACGAGGCGGGAGGTCCGGTCCTCGACGTAGATCACCATCGGATAGTCGTCGAACTCGATCGTGTGGAGCCCGTCCGACGGCACGGCGGCGAAGGCGGCGGCGAGATCCCGGATGTTCCGGATGAAGATCCCGTTCACCTTGGTCACGACGACGGAGTTCACCGACTCATAGCCGAGGGTGCTGGGGGTCTTGAGCACGTTGCTGAGAAAGACGAGCTTCTCGCGGCCCGCTTCCTCGTAGGGCTGCGGATCGGCGTTCGCGTAGACGAGGTTGAAGGGGGCGCGGTTGGTCCAGTCCTCGCCCCAGCTCTCGAGGTAGGGCAAGGTCAGCTCCTGGAAGATGAGTCCGCCGAAGATGAGGTATTTCGGCCCCCGGTCGAACATGTAGGGATCGATGAGGAAATCCTCCGCCCGCTTCCGGGCGAGCGGCACGTCCAGACTGAGCGGCTTCCCCTCGCGGATCAGTTCGAGCTTCACCGTGTCGCCGACCTTGGCCCCGCCGCGGACAAGATGGGAGAAGCTCAGCTTCCCGTATTTCGGATGATCGTAGTTGCCTCGCGGATCGATGGTCTGCCCGCCGATCGTGAGGATGACGTCGCCCTTCTCGATCCCCGCCTGATCGGCGGAGCTTCCCTTGCTCACTTCGCGGACGAAGATGCCGCCCTCCTTGTCGGCGATGCCGGTGAACTCCCTCAGCGTCTCGTCCAAGGTGGGCGCAAGGGCGATGCCGAGGTTGGGGAAGCCCTCGTAGTTCCCATCCGAAAGGTCGGCGAGGAAGGCGTTGATGATGGGGGCGGGCAGGACGCTGGCGGTCTGCTCCTTCGAGGAGTAGCTGAGGAGCATGCCGACGAGCTTGCCGTCCTTCACCACCGGCAGGGTGAAGCTGTTCGTCCTGGCTTGGAGGGAGCCTTTCACCTGATAGAGAAGAAAGACGGACCCGGGAATGAAGTAGCGCCCCACGTCGACGCGGAGCACCTCGACGTCGGTGGAGACGCCGTTCCCGTTGTCCTCGATCTGCCAGACTTCGCAGGTGTCGCCGGGCACGACCGACTCGTCGAGGGAAAGCGCCTCGAGACCTTCGAAGACTTTCGTTTCGGCGTCGACCGGCTCGAGCACGGCGAGGTTCGCCTCGTAGTCGATCCCGGCGATGCGGGCGGTGGCCCGGGCGCCGCTGGAGGGATGCTCCAGCTCGAGGAAGGTCGAGTTCACGCACATCTCCGCGGTGATGAGGACGCGGTTGCCCTCGAGCACGGCGCCGAGACCGCGCCGTGGGGTGGGCGCGCCCTTTTCCCAAGGGCGGAGGAAGCTGTAGTCCTGCAAGGTCGCGTTGACGCGGACGAGGGATTTTTCGGGAGCCGACTTCTGCGCCATCGCGGGGGCGACGGGAAGGAGCAGGCAGAGGCAAAGGAGATGGCGGAGGACGAACATCGTGGCAAGGGGGTAAGAGCTGACGGATCAGGCGGCTTTCTTCGCGGGCGCGGCATCCTCCGCGGGCGCTTCGGGATCGGCTTCGGGTTCCGAACCCGGTTTCTCTTCGGATTCGGATTCGGCGGCGGGCTTCTCGCCCTCCGTCTGGATCAATCCCTCCAGCTCGAGGATCTCGGGACGTTCGATGAAATGGTCGAACGCGACGTTGTACTGCCCCTTGATGCGGTCGTGGGCGACCGCCGCGTCCTTGCGTTTCATGACCAGCGGACGGTTCTCCCCGACGAGACGGACGACATGGAAGTCCTCGCGTCCCTCCTCGTGGAAATCGCCATGGAAGGCGTCGTAGACGTCCTGGAGCAAGGTGATCTTCTTCCCGTTGATCGAATCGACGACGAGATGCTTGAAGGCCTGGATATGCGTGTTCGTCGCGTCGGGCAGAACTTCGGTGAGAACGATGACCTGGGGACGCTCGCGGTAGATCTCGTGCTCACCGTAGAAGCCGTAGTAGTAGCGGGTGCGCAGGTCGGTGATGTTGTGGGCACCCATCATGTTGCGGTCGAGCGGCTGGAACTGCAGCCCCGCGTAGAGCACGAAGTTCGGCTGCCGGTCGTATTGCACCGCCTGGATGAGATAGGGGATGAAGCGCTTCAGGGTCACGGAAAGCTCCTCGCGCCTGCCGTCCCGCCAGACTTCGAGCGCGACGGTGTCGCCCGCGAACTTCCGCTCGATGATCTCGTTCAGGTCGACGCGTTCGCCTTCGATCTCGATGAAGCCGTCCGAAGCGACGGGATGGCCGTCGATGGAGAGGAGCACGTCCTTGGTCTTCAGGATGCCGCCTGCGGAACCGGCCGCGTCGGCCTGCGCCACCATCACGCCGACGCCGTCGTTCGGCAGGCCGAGGGCTCGCCGCTGCGCGGGATTGAGGAGATTGAGAAAGCTCGTCGCGAGATCGACGTAGCGGTCGTAGCTGCCGTCCTCGACGTCCTTGAGAAAGCGGGCGATCACCGGCACGGGGATCATGTAGCCCGTGTTCTGCGCGACGTCGCCGCTGTAGCCCTGGAAGGCGACGCCGACGACCTGGTTGTTCTGCAGGACCGGGCCTCCCGAATTCCCCGGATTGATCGCCGCGTCGATCTGGATGGCGAGGTGGTTGTCCACGCCCGAATGGCTGTAGCCGCGGAAATCGATGCGGGAGACGACCCCGCGCGTGACCGAGATGCGGTCGCCCCCGATGGGATAGCCCACGGCGATCACCGTCGTGTTCAGCTTCGGAATTCCCCCGATGTGGAGAGGCCGCACCCCTTTGAAGCCCGCCTCGAAATCCTCCTCGGACTCCAGCTCCAGCAAGGCGAGGTCGCAATCGTGCGCCACGTTCACGACACGCGCCTTGTAGGGCTCGGGATCGCTGACGTTCTTGATGTAGATGAGACGGCTGTCGCTCACGACGTGGGCATTGGTGAGGAAGCGGTTCGGCCCCACGAGGAAGCCCGTGCCGTTGCCGCTCGCCATTCCACCCACGTTCCACGGAACGCGGTAGTTCGGCTGCTTCGTGTCCACCTCGACCCGGACGACGGCGTCGAACTCGATTTCGGAGATGTCCGTCTGGACCGACTCCGGCGGGGGAATATCGACGGGCGCACTGGCTGCCGGGGCCGGAGGAGCGCCTTGGGGAAGAAGCCGCGGACCGGGCAGAGGACCCTGCTGCGCGAAGAACGAAGCCGGGGCGAAGCCGAGGAGGAAGGCGGCCGCAGGCGCGGAAAAACGGGTAAGTTTCATGAAAGCAGGCAAAGTGTAGAGTTTCGAGGGGGAAAGTCAATCATGCCAGCGTCCCGGATTCCCGACCTGGCAGGGCCCAATGGGACACCCGACCCTCTTCGTCCGACAAGGAAACGTCATCCGCAGGTCCGGCGGATGATGTAGAATGTCTCTCTTTGCGCCCCTCCCCTGGCCCATGCCCTTCCCCAGCTCCCTCGAACTCATGGCCGTGATCGTCTCGGCCATCTATGGCATCCTCCTTGCCGCCCGCAAGGGGATGGACGTGATGGGCGTCTTCACCGTGGCCTTCGCCGTCGCCTTCGGAGGCGGGACTCTGCGCGACCTCTTCCTCGACCGGCATCCGCTCTTCTGGATGAGGAATCCGCACTATCCCGTGATCGTCTTCGGACTGGCGGTCTTCTCGGGACTGATCGTGCGGCATATCGGGCGGATCCGCCCGCTCCTGCCGCTGCCCGAGGCGCTCGGCATGGCCCTCTTCACCCTCACCGGCACCGCCTACGCCATGGAGGCGGGAACGAGCACCTTCGTCGCGGCGATGCTGGGCGTCATCACCGGCACCTTTGGCGGCGTCCTCGGGGACCTCCTCTGCAACCAGATCCCCACCCTCTTCGTCCCCAGCCCGCTCAACGCGACCTGCGCCTTCGCCGGCGCCTGGGTCTACCTCGGGATGCTCCACTTCGCCGCGCCGGAACGCTACGCCCTCGCTGGCGGGCTGGCGGTGATCGTCCTTTTCCGACTGGCCGCGCTACGGTGGAACTGGAGTTTCCCCGCCGTGCGGGAGCCGAGCACAGGAAAGGCCCCCTGATCGAGGACGGGGAAAACGACCAAGGGCCCTGGTTCGACGGATTGCGAATGGATCAGGGCCCCTGCGGTATTTTGGAAGGGGGGGATGCGGCTACCCAGGGCGCCTGCGTCTCCCGGGCGGCCTTGAGCGAGAAGGCGCTCTCGATCTCTAGTCGATCATCTTGCTGCGGAACCGGCGATGGAAGATGGTGCGCTCGAGCCTCTCCTCGGAAAGGAAGAACTCGAAGTTGGACATCTCGGCTTTGGTGAACTTCTCGTGGATCTTCGCCCGGTCATGGAAGGTGCGGTCTACGATGAAGAGGTAGTTTTCGCGCGTTTCCCGGCCGAGGCAGCGGAGAATGTAGACGGCCGGATGCGTCTTGGTTTTCGGATTGCCCAGAAGGTTCTTGTCGAAACGATCGACATAGTGCTCCGCTCGGATCGTCTGCTTGGCCATGACCGCGAACAGCTGGTCTTTCGCGAAGGCTTTCTCCGCATCGAAGTATTGGTCGAATAGCCGGTTCTCCGTACCAACGGCGGACCGGTGGCGATGCTGCATGGAAGTGGATTGCGAAGTACCTGCCGAGCTCTCGCTGGACTCCACGCGAACGATGGTCTCCCTCGTAGGCCGTTCCTTCTCATTCCGGAAATTCCGTGCCTCGCCCGGGGGATTCTCTGCAATGCCGGGGGCCGCTTGGGGGAGATCCTCTCCACCGACCGGGGAAATGGCTGCCGCCCCGATCAGGGCCTGGATCGTTCTGTTTTGGTCGTAGACGACATAGGCAAGGAAGGAGGAAATCGCAGTCAGTATCAGCAGGAGAAAGGACTTCATCTTCTCGGGAAAACCAGCGATCGCCATGCTAGCATCCGGGAGCCCCAGTGGCAATATGGGGAAATCAGCCGAAGAGAAGCCAGCAATCCGCAGGGCAACCGCCCTTACACATTGAAGCGGAACTCCACGACGTCGCCATCCTTCATCACATACTCCTTGCCCTCGATGCGGAGCTTGCCGGCCTCGCGGGCCTTGGCATGGGAACCGAGGGAGACGAGATCGTCGTAGTGCACGACCTCGGCGGCGATGAAACCGCGCTCGAAGTCGCCGTGGATGACGCCGGCGGCTCCGGGGGCCTTCGTCCCTTCCGTGATCGTCCAGGCGCGGGTCTCCTTCTCGCCGGTGGTGAGGTAGGTGCGCAGGCCGAGGAGATGGTAGACGGCGCGGATCAGGGCGGAGACGCCCGAGTCCTTCACCCCCATGTCGGCGAGGAACTCGGCGGCCTCCTCGGGAGAGAGGTCGATCATCTCCTCCTCGATGCGGGCGGAGATGACGACGGCTTCGGCTCCGAAAGTCGAAGCGGCGTAGTCGCGCACCTTCTTCACCATGGGATGGCCGTCGGGGTCGGCGGTGGCGGAGCCGAGCTCGTTCTCGGCGACGTTGCAGGCGAAGATCGTCCGCTTCGAGGAGAGAAGGAAGAAGTCGCGCAGCGTCTTCTTCTCCTCGTCGGAGAGGGCCAGCGTCAGGGCGGGCAGCCCCTGGTCGAGATGGGGCATGAGCTTGTCGATCAGCTCGACCTCGCGCTTCGACTCGGCATCGCCCGTCTTCGCCTTCTTCTCGCGCGAGGCGCGGCGCTTCTCCAGCGTGGCCATGTCGGCGAGGATGAGCTCGGCGTTGATGATCTCGATGTCGCGCAGGGGATCGACCGAGCCGAGTTCGTGGATGATGTCGTCGTTCTCGAAGCAGCGCACCACCTGGACGATGGCGTCGACCTCGCGGATGTTGGCGAGGAATTTGTTCCCGAGACCTGCCCCGGTCGAGGCTCCCTCGACGAGGCCGGCGATATCGACGAACTCGATCGCGGCGGGGATCAGCTTCGACGACCCGCTGAGCTTGCTGAGGACGGCGAGCCGCTCGTCCGGAACGGTGACGACGCCGACGTTGGGGTCGATCGTGCAGAAAGGGTAGTTTGCCGCCTCCGCCTTGCGGGTGCGGGTGACGGCGTTGAAGAGAGTCGATTTGCCGACGTTGGGGAGTCCGACGATGCCTGCCTGTAACATGATGCGCGGAGTGTAGCACGGATCGCGCGGACGGCAGGGGAAAGTCGAGGTTTTTGCACGGAACCCAATCCTACCTTCCAACGAACACCAGATAGCGCCAGAGACCGCCGTAGGCGCGCCCGAGACGGCAGACCTGCTCCTCGAAGCGGGAGCGGAGCTGGTCGAGGATCTGACCTTCCATGCGGACGTGGTTCACCCCCATCCATCTGCGGAACCAGTCCCAGCGCGTCTCGTGGAAATCGACCACCGCGACGGCGCCTCCGTGGCGCAGGTCCTCGCGGCAGAGGGCGATGACCTGCTCGTGTCCCGGATTGATCATGGAGAGCGAATAGCTGAGGACGACGAGGTCGAACTTCTCCCCTTCCTCCCGCGAGACTGCACCGTCGTAGGAACGATGCCGCAATTCGACCCGGTCGCCATGGCGGGCAAGCTTCGCCTGGGCACGGTCGAGCATATCGGACGACAGATCGATCCCGACGAGACGGGCTTCGGGGAAGGCCTCGGCGAGGGCGGCGAGGTTCTTCCCCGTGCCGCACCCGATCTCCAAGATGCGGGCGGGAGAGGCGACGTGCGAAGCGATCGTTTCGACGAGGCCGCGACGTCCGAAGAGAAACGCCCAGCGGGTCAGGTCGTAGAGGCCGGCGTGCCAGCGGTAGTAGCGCGCCAAGGCGCGGGCGTTGCGGTCGGAATCGCTCATGCGACGACGCGGGCGAAGAAGGTGCAGCCATAGGTGCCGACGCGATCCCGAAGATGGAGGGCCTCGGTCCTCGCCTCGTCGAAAAGGACGAGCCGCTCCCTCGCGAAGGCGGGAATGAAACGGACCGAGGGACTCGCCGAGCGCATCAACAGGACGGTGCCGCGCCGGCTGTTCTCGAGAATGAGCCGCCATTCCTCCTCCAGGGCCTCCGGACGGTGCGCCGCCATCCAGTCCTGATGGTCGAGCAGGACATAGTGGGTGTAGCCTCCCGGATGCTCGCGGAGAAAATTCGCGAGGGTGCTGCTGTGGGTCTTGATCCGGTCGGAGCGGTCCCGCAGAAGCCCCTGATGCTCGCCGCGCAGGTAGTTCGGGCAGCAGTCGCGGGTGTAGTGCCCCCGCAGGTAGACTTGCCAGAAGTAGTTCTCCCAGAACGGGATCTCCGTCAGGATGTGCTCGAGCTTCGACTGGAGGAAGCCCGGCACGCCGCCGGCAAAGCCCGATTCGATGAGGCGCACCTGCGACCGCGGGACCCCCAGCATCGCCATGGCCACGGGCTGGCGCAGGAGCCAGGTGACGAGCTTCGTCCAGAGGACGGGCCGGACCTCCTCGTAGAGCGCCCGCTGCTCCTCGAGCGAGGAGGCGCCGAACAAGGCCGCCGCGCAGTCCCGGATCCGTCCGCGTCCACCGAGGAGTCCCTGCCGGGCGATCCATGCCATCTGCCCGGCGGTGCCGCGATAGTAGAACGACGGGTTCAGAGGCGTCCGCTTGAAGTAGTAGTGCTTCTCCTTCCAGTATCGGTTGGCATAGGGGGAAAGCAGGCCGGAGACCTCCTTGCGAAGCCGCTTGAAGTCGGGATGGGCTCCCTCTCCGAAGAGGCTGAAGAGATCCTCGAAGCCGCCGCGCTGGATCATCGCGCTCTTCAGTTGCAGCAGGGCGTTCTGCCGTGGGTTCATGTCCACCGCGTGGATTTCGGCGGGATCGTCGAGGAGGTAGTCGAGCGCGTTGCAGCCCGCGCTGGTGATCATGACGACACGGCTGTCTCGATCGAGCGCCATCAGCTCGCGGTCGATGCGAGGGTCCTCCCAACAGGCGTTGTAGACGAGATTGCCGCCGTGGACCCGCTGGAAGGCGGCATCCTGGGCGCGGTGGCGGATGGAGGGGGCGGCGGCGATGGGCATCGTTTCCGGCATCCCGCAAGGAAACGTCGGGAGGGTCGGGATTTCATGTTCCACCTTGCAACGAAAGCGTCAGAGTGCCCGAACGGAGTATTGGCGGAAGGGACCTCGCTTGGACGTCCGGTTGGCCGCACGGCCTTGCCCGCGAGGGGGGGACGGCAACACTGGAGGGGCACGCTCCTGCGTGCCTGGATCGGTCGTGCCCAGGAGCTTCGGCGAGCACTCCAGCATCGAGCGGACTGCCGCACCTCCTCACGCCACCACATCCAGAATCGGCTCGCCGCTCGAAATCATCAGCGGCCGCCCTTGGCTGTCGTGGTATTCCGAGGTCGGATCGATCCCGAGCAGATAGTAGATCGTCGCCGAAAGATCCTCGAGCTTCACCGGCTTCTCGATGGGATTGCTCGCGGTCTCGTCGCTGGCGCCATGGATGTAGCCGCGCTTCACGCCACCGCCGGCGAGGAGGACGCTGTAGCAGTTCGGCCAATGGTCGCGGCTGGCGTTCTTGTTGATCTTCGGCGTACGCCCGAACTCCCCCATCCACACGACGAGGGTCTCGTCGAGAAGGCCGCGGTTCTCCAGGTCGTAAATCAAGGTCGGCAGGGTCGTCTCGGTGATGGGAAAATGGTACTGCTCGACGATGGGATACATCCGGGTGTCGTTGAAGCCATGGGTGTCCCAGCCGCCGTCGGTGATGCTCTGCCCGCCGATCCCGCTGGAGAAGTAGCAGGTCGCGAACTTCACCCCATGCTCCACGAGGCGGCGGGCGAGGAGGCAGCTCTGCCCGTAGGTGGTGCGCCCGTAGGCGTCGCGGACCTTCGCGGGCTCGGCGGAAAGGTCGAAGGCCTCGCGGACGCGCTCGCTGTTGAGCATGGCGATGGCGTTCTTGTAGTAGTCGTCGAGTCCCCGCGCCTCGGCGGAGTGGTCGAGGAGGCGCGCCTGGCGGTCGATCAGCTCCTGCAGGCCGCGCCGGGCGTGGAGGCGGTCGATGCTGAGGTTGTTCGGCAGGCTCAGCTCGGGCAGGGTGAAGTTCGGATCGTTGGGGTTGCGCGGGACGAAGAGGGGATCGTGCCGTTTCCCGAGGAAGCTGGCGGCCTGGCCGGGCGTGCGCGAGCCGTCGGCGACGACATGGGGAAAGCTCACGAAGGTCGGCAGCCCACTGAGGGGATTCGGGGCGAAGCGGTCGACGACGGAGCCGTAGGCGGGACGCAGGTCGATGGAGTCGCGGAGGCGCTGGTCGTCGGTCGGCGGGGCGTGTCCGGAGAGGGCGTAGTAGCCGGCCGAGTTGTGGTTCTTCATGTTGTGCGTCACCGAGCGGATCACGGTGAAGCGGTCCATGATCTTCGCGACGCGGGGCAGGTGCTCGCTGGTGAGCAGGTCGGGATTGCTCGTGCGGATGGGCTTGTGCGGGCTGCGGTATTCGGAGGGGGCGTCCGGCTTCAGGTCGAACATGTCGAGGTGCGAGGGACCGCCCCATTGGAAGAGGAAGATGACCGACTTCGCCCGCGCCGGAGGACGTCCGCCGGGGTATTCGCTGCCGGCGAGGATCTTCGGCAGGGTCAGTCCGAGCGCCCCCATTCCGCCGGCCTTGATGAGCTGGCGGCGGGAAAGGCGGAGGTTGTCGAAGCCGGGACAGGAGGGGGTTTTCATCTGGAATGAGGGGAAGGATCGCTGATGTGATACGGAACTCTGTAGAGAATTCGTGAGAATTTCCCTACAGGCCCTGTTTTCATCGTCGCAGCAAAAACTCCTTGGCGTTCAGCAGAGCCCAGGCGATGTCCTCGAGGGCGGCACGGCGATCCGCCGCGGAGGATAGGTAGTCCTCCGTCGCACTCCATTCCTCGCCCGAGGGCGCACGGGTCAGCAGAGTCCAGTAGAGCGATTCCACGATCTCGCGGTCGGGTCGCTTCGATTCGAGGAGACGGTCCAGCGCATTTCCCTCCCGCATGAGGAGTCCGTTCAAGGTCGATCCGCTGGTGAGCTCGAACACCTGTGCCAAGGAGGTGTCGGAGGTGCGCTCGGTGTCGGAATTGGTGAGGCGAGGCGGCTTGCCGAAGAGCCGGACGAAGCGGTCGCCGTCGGTCGGCTTGTTCGACCGGTAGACCGCCTGCACGCCGGGAAGCTGGGCCGCGCGCATGGGTTCCTTGTGTCCCTCGAAGCTCGGGCGGCCTTCCGGCCCCAGCAGCGCGAGGTGGACCGAGTCGAGGAGCTGCTCGGCCCCGAGGCGACGGGGCAGGGCGCGGGCGAAATTGATCTCGTCGTCGAAGTTCGTCGCGTTCGGCTCCGTGCCGAGCTGGTAGGCATGCGAGGCGCAGATCGTCCGGACGGCATGGCGCAGGTCGAAGCCGTTCTTCACGAAGTCGTCGGTCAGCGCTTCAAGGAGGGCCGGATTCGAGGGAGGATTGGTGGCGCGGAAATCGTCGACGGGATCGACGAGACCGCGCCCCATCAGATGGAACCAGATGCGGTTGATCTGCACCCTGGCGAAGAGCGGATGCTCCGGCGAGGTCATCCAGCGGCCCAGCTCCTCGAGCCGCTTCGGATCGCGGGCGAGCTCGGCGCTTTCGCCGAGGAGCCGGGCCTTCGGCGGCTGGCCGGTGCGGGGATCCTTCAGCTCGAGCTTGTCGGCGAACATCACGACCTGCTCCCCGACGAAGTTGTTCTTGTCGCTCTTGTCGAAGCGCTTGTTCTCCTTGATGTCGTAGTCGATCCCGTCGAAGACCGCGGAGAACTCGTAGTAGTCGTCCATGGTCCAGCGCTCGGAGGGATGGTTGTGGCACTTCGCGCAGTTCAGGCGGACGCCGAGGAAGATCTGCGCGATCGCCTCGGCCCGCTGGTCGGGGGCACGCAGGGCGCGGTAGTAGTTCGCCGGAGCCACCTCGTAGGTGCTGCCGAGCGAGGAGACGACCTCGCGGGCGAAGCGGTCGATGGGCTTGTTCTCCGCGATGGACCGGCGGATCCAGCCGTGGAAGGCGGCGACGCCCTTGGTGTCCAGCACCTTCTCCTCGACGCGGAGCAGGTCGGCCCACTTCAGAGCCCAAAAGTCGGCGAACTCGTGCCGTGCGAGCAGCGCATCGACGAGTTTGGCGCGTTTGTCAGGATCGGTGTCGGCGACGAAGGCGCGGGCCTCCACCTCCGTCGGGACGAGTCCCATCAGGTCGAGATGGATGCGCCGGACGTAGGTGGCGTCGTCGCAGGGCTCCGACGGATTCATCCGCAGAGTCCTCCATTTCGCCTGGAGGGCCTCGTCGATGAAGTTGCGGACGGGCGGACCGCTCCAGACGAAATCGGGGCGTTCGGGCACGAAGGCGAGGTTCACGGGCGCCTGGAGGCCGAGATAGCGGACGTTCACCGTGGTCTCGCCGGGCCGCAGGCTCTTCACACCTCCATCGGGATCGATCTCGACGTTGAGGGCTGTCGGCTCGTAGATCGCCCAGCGGTTCACATCGCGGATCGAGCCATCGGAGTAGTGCGCCGTGACCGAGATCCGCAGCGAATCCTCTGGAGCAAAGAGGACCTGCTCCTGCGGCGTCGCCTCGAGGGAGACGAGGGACGGCTCGCCGGGCCGGTCCAACGGCGCCCCGTCGGCTATCCAGCGGAGAAGAAGATCGTAGGATTCGGACTCCTTGCCGAAGCGCTTTCCGCCGTCGTGCCTCACATCGAGGATGGCCTTGCGGAGCAGGTAGCTCTTTTCCGGCGCACCGAGGTTGACGAATTTCTCGACGAGGGCCTTGTGGTCCTTGACCGGGTCTTCCCCGCGGAGCGACAGGGTCAGCTCGCCCTTGCCCGTCTGGGCGCCGTGGCAGGCCCCGAGATTGCAGCCCGCCCGGGTGATCACGGGGAGGATGTCGTTCCGATAGGACACGGGCGATGGGTCACGGGTCACGGAGGCGGAATCCTGCGCCGACAGCGGGCAGACAAGGACGGACGCGCCGAGGAGGAGCGCGGACGAGAAGGCTGGACTCGGAGACCGCATGGGACGAAGAAAGGGTAGGCTCGAAGAGGGACTTCACAATGCGCGGGATTGCGTGAAGAATGTGCCGGATGCGAACCAGAACGATCCGATCCGCCACTCTGATCCTGCTTTTTTCGTCCGTCGCCGCCACGGCCGCCGAGGTCGAGGTGCATTCGCCAGCGGAACTCCGCGCCGCGCTCGCGAAGCTCGCCGATGGAGACATCCTGCGCATCGGGCCGGGTGAATATCCGGGCGGGCACCAGGTAAGAGGCATCGCGAACCTGACCGTCACCGCGCTCGATCCCGACGATCCTCCCGAATTCGTCGGAGGCACGACCGCATGGCAGTTCTCCCGCTGCGAGAACCTCTCCGCGAGCCATCTGCGGATGCGCGGCCAGACGGGCAACGGCGTCAATCTCGACGACGGCGGCGAGCGGGAGAATCCGGTGGGCGGCACGACCCTCGCCCATCTCGAAATCCGGGACATCGGTCCGACGGGCAACCACGACGGAATCAAGGCTTCGGGATTGGTCGATCTCACGATCCGCGACTGCCTGGTCGAAGGCTGGGGCGGCCAGGGCATCGACCTCGTCGGCTGCCGTCGCGCCCTCGTCGTCGGCTGCCGCTTCGTCGGGAAAGCTGGCTTCACCGCGAGCGCGGGAGTGCAGTTGAAGGGAGGCACCGAGGACGTGACGGTGGAGAACTGCCATTTCCAAAACGCCGGCCAGCGGGCACTCAACTTCGGGGGATCGACCGGGTTCGACTATTTCCGCCCGCCCGGCGCGAAGCACGAGGCGGCCCGCCTCGTCGGGCGCGGCAACACGATCGAAGGGAGCCTATGCGCCGCCGCCTTCGTCGGCGTGGACGGAGCGGAGTTCACGGACAACACCATCCTCTTTCCCGAGCGATGGATCTTCCGCATCCTCCAGGAGACGACCGCGGAAGGCTTCGCCCCCTGCCGGAGCGTGAGGATCGCGGACAACCGCATCGTCTTCCGCCGTTCCCAGATCGGAACCGACGTCAACATCGGCGGCAGCACCGCCCCGGAGACCTTCGTCTTCGAAGGCAACCGCTGGTTCGCCGAGGACCGCCCCGAGGCATCGACGCCCCGGCTGCCGGTGGAGGAGAAAGGCGGCGTCTACGGGGCCGATCCGAGGTAGCGGGATCAAGGGGAAGAATCCGTCTAAAGTCCATACGCAGCCCTCTCCAGGGCGGTTGCGGTTTTCCGTCATCGACGGGCAAGGCAGGGCCGTGCCACTGATCGGACGTCCCCGCGACGCTCTCCCTGACCGGGACGGTCGGAACTTACCCCGGATCCGGTGCGGACGGCAATGCGGCACAGGGACTTTCAACCGATTCCAGAGAGAAAGAAGCGGCGGGCCATCCCTCGGCTTTGGAAGGCTCGGATCACGGCTTCGCTTCTTCGACAGGCAGGCGGCAGGACTGCCAGGCGAGGAAGCGCCACTTCCCGTTCTCTTCGCGCCAGACGGCGAGGTAGCTGAGATTCAGGTCCAGTTCTCCCTTTTCCGAAGCGACGCGGAGTTTCGCCTTCCCATTCATCAGGGCGATGCCGGGCGCGGGAAAGGTGACGTCGCGCTCGACGTGGTCGTAGGCGAGATACTTGGATTTCCCCGAAACGAGCAGATCGACGAAGGAGGCCTTCGTGTCGATGACGCCGTTCGAGTGGATGTAGCGGAGCTCGTCGGAGAAGACCGCCTCCAGCGCGGCGCGGTCGGGGTTCCGCATCGCGGCGATGCGGGCCTCGTCGGCTGCGCGGACGGCGGATTGCTCGGGGGTCTCGTCGGCGTGGAGGAACGAAGCGAGAACGAGGAAGACGGCGGAGAGGAATGAAGGTCGCACCCTTCGAGAATGCCGTCTCCACGCGGAAACCGCAACTCTGCAAATGCACCAGACGCGTTTTCGGTCCGTGGAGTCCTCACAGCGTCCGGAGGAAGGCCGTCAGATCCGCCTTCTCCTCGGTCGTCAACTTGGTGCCGAGGACGAGATTGAAGAATTCGACCGTGTCCTCCAGCGTCATGAGGCGGTTGTCGTGCAGATACGGAGGCGAATCCTTGATGCCGCGGAGCGGAAAGGTCTTGATCGGACCGTCGGCGCTCGCCTTGCGGCCATTGACCTCGATTTCCTCGAAGAAGCGCTCCGTCTGCAGGTTGTGCATCAGGTTGTCGGTGTAGTAGGGAGGCGTATGGCAGGTCGAGCATTGCGCCTTGCCGAAGAACAGGTCCTGTCCGCGCAGCTCGGCCTCGCTGGCCTTCGACTCGTCCAGCTTGCCGAAGACGTTCAGCTTCGGAGCAGGCGGGAAATCCAGGAGGGCCTGGAACTCGGCCATGAAGTGCACCTGGCTGCCCCTCTCCAGCGGATTGACGCCCTTCTTCGCCGCCGTCATCGGGTCGCCGTCGAAATACGCGGCCCGCTGCTCGAACTCGGTGAAGTCCTCGATCGTCTTCAGGGCGCGCTGCGAACCGAAGAGCCGCTGCACGTTGACGCCGCGCAGGGTGGGCGTGTCGATGCGGTGGCGGTGTTCGTTCGGCCGGATGTCGCCCACGGTGTGGGTCGCGTTGTTCGTGTGGCCGTTGGCATGGCAGTCGAAGCACGAGACCCCTTGGCTGGCAACGAGGGAGCGCCGGTCGTCGGTCGCATTGAACTGCTGCTGCGGAAACGGCGTGACGAGCAGCCGCAGGCCATCCAGCTGCTTTGGATTGAGGATGTCCTTGAACAGGTCGTAATAGTTTGTCAGGGTGACGAGCTGCCCCTGGGAGACGTCTCCGAGATCGGGCCGGGTCGTCAGATAGATGGGTGCGGGGAACTCGGCGAGCAGGTGGTCGGGCAGATCGAAATCCAGATCGAAGCGCGTGAGATCGCGTCCGGCCTGCTTCTTCGTCTCGTCGATCAAGGGCTGCGGAAAGATCATTCCGCCCGCCTCGTGGTGGGGATGCGGCAGGGGCAGGAAGCCGCCCGGCCACAGATTCCGCGATTTGATCTCCTCCGGTGTCATGCCGGCAAGCGCGTCCCACGTGGTCCCTTCCGGCAGCTTCACCCGTACCCCGCCCTGCACCGCCTTGCCGCCGGACATCGTCACTCCTTCCACGGGCCGGTCGGACAAGTCGTAGCGGGATTCGAGGAGCTGCCGCTGTCGCTCGGCGAAAGCGGCTTTCTCGGAACGGAGCCGCTCGACCAAGGCGTCGAAGGTCTCGTCGGAAGGCGGATCTTTCGGCTCCGGCGCTTTGGCGGTTTCTTGCGCGGCGAGATATCCCCCGCAAAGGACGACCGTGAACAGTAGGACGATAGGCGTTTTCATAGCGAGTTCAGGAATTCGAGCTTCGATCCAATCGATTCAGTTCTTTATCGACGTAACGGCTCAGCCCGATGAAAGAGCGCAGAAAAACGAAGATTTTTTCACCTTCCCGGTCGCCGCAAGATGTTGAGACTCAATATCAAATAAAAACTCAAAACGAGCCGCGCCACCGTCCTTGCCCCTGTGAGGTGAATAGCGGATTTCCGGGCAGCGCCGATGCCGCGACGCTTCAGTCCCTGCCGAGGCTACCGTCGATTTCCGTCGTGCCGTCGGATCGCTTCCTGATCGGCTGGCGAGAAACGCTCGATGGGCACGGTGAAGCGTTGACCATCCTCACGGACGAGGGTGACCTGCTGGTTGGAAACCACCTCGATCTTTGCCGTGATCGTCCGACCGTCCACGGAGGTGAAGGTCCGGTAGCCTGGAGCCGTATTCCGATGCCAAACCTCGTCGACCCAGGCGGGAGCCTTTTTGGCCGGTGGATTGCCGAAGGATCCGACGAGAGAGGGCAGGCCGGACTTCGCGTAGACATCCGGGAATCGAAACTCCACCGCATAGAGCATCGAAAGGGCGAGCGACACGCAGACGGCCAGGGCGAGACTCCCGACACCGCTGGCGGGCGAGAGGATGGCAAGCAAGAGCAGAGCGGGAATCGCCACGGCCGTGCCGATCCACCCACCGAAGCTGCCGGCGGCAAAACCGACCGCCGCGACCGCGGCGGCGAAAACCCATTGGCGGCGGAAGAGTGCGATGCCGACAGGCAGGGGAATGGCTGCCGCTCCGGCGGCCCACGGGGGCATTGATCCAAGCCAGCCGGTGGAAATGGCGATCTCCATCCGAAACCAGTGGCTCATTCCCCCGAAGCGGAGGCGTGAATGCCATGAGAAGACGTCGCGGAACGCGCGAGCGTTCCACGGGGCCCGGGACAGCGCGAGGAGGCTTGCCAGCTTCCGCGACGGCTCGAGATTCCGCCATCGAACCACTCGGCAGACCCCATCGTCTTTGCTGACATGAGCCACTGGTGCATCGTTAGATGAGAGCGGATCGACTGCGTGAAGTCATTCCGTCAACCATTCCACCAGATCCCCGGCGACCTCCTCGCCCTTGCCCGCAAGGCGCAAAGGCAGATCGCCATTGAGCACGACGAAGCCCGGCACGTCGAGATACTTCGATCCGCCCGGCAGGAACATGGGATCGCGGTAGTCGAGCACCTGGCCGAAGCGGAATCCTCCGGTGTCGACGGCGGCGCGGTCCACCGCCGCCCCGGCGAGGGCGCGGGCGGCGAGGGCGATCGTGCCGCTCTGTCCCGATCCGGCGAGGACGACGCTCTCGGGGCTCTGATGCGAGCCGATCTTGGTGTTGCGGAGGAAGGTCACGAGGCTGAGCGCGTCGTGGACGCGCTGAGCGAAGAGCGCATGGTTGTAGCCGTGGGTGTAGCCGGCGAACTCGCGTGGATTCTCGACGACGCGGGTCTGCGTCACCGGCTCGCCGCCTTGGAAGAGCAGGTCGGCCCCGAGAACGGCGACGCCGTTGGCGACGAGGCGCTCCACTTCGCCATTGTCCAGACCGGCGCGGCCCCGGTCGTCGAGCCAGATGGCGACGCGGCCTTTCCAATCCTTGGGATAGCGCCAGGTCACGGGGATCTCCTCGCCGTGGGTGCGGTTGAGAAGTGTCCCCGTCATTTCGAGATAGGTGCCGCGGTCCTGCTTGTCGGCGAGTTCCCACTCGACCGTTCCGGCGTCGGCGTAGCTGCGTCCGATCACGGTTTCGATGGCGGGGCGCAGCACGCTGTTCACGCCCTCGGAGGTCGCGGCGACTTCGGTGAGCTGTTTGCTAGTGTCCTCGGCGAGCCATCTCAGCAGGCTGCGCTCGAACTCGTCGCCGACGAGCTTCGGCGCGGGATGCTCCTCGTTCCACACGGTGAGCTGCTCGCGGGCGAGCGGTTCGTAGTCCTGCTCGATGACCGGCGCCTCGAAGCCGAGCTTGAAGTGCTGGTTCAGGAAGGTGTAGAAGGCGCTGCGGGTCACGGCGTTGTAGTTGTGCTTGAAATGCTCGCCGCGCAGGAGGAAGACGTGGTCCTTCTTCCCGTGCAGCTCGTAGAGCTTCTGCAATTCGGGGAAGCCCTTGGTGGAAAGCTCCCGGGTCCAGTCGTCGGCGGTGTTCATGCCCTGAGGTTTCGGCGCGAAGAGCCCGGCGAACTCGATGTTGCCCGTGCCGATGCGCAGCAGGCTGGCGTTTTCGCAGGTGCAGCCGCCCTGCATCGCGGTGCTGACCATCACGCAGGGGAAGGAGAGGCCGATGCGTTCGTCGATGGCGGCGAGGAGCATGGTCTGGGTGCCTCCGCCGCTCGCGCCGGTGATGGCGAGGCGGTCGGGATCGACCTCGGGCAGGGTGAGAACGAAGTCGAGTCCGCGCACGGCGTTCAGGGTTTGCAGGCCCATGATGGATTGCAGGTGCGACTCGGCCTGCGGGCTGTAGAGGCCCCAGTTCTCCGTCGTGTTCATCTCGGGCCGCTGCTTCGCGAAGGTGTGGACGACCTCGCGGGAGAGCTGGATGGAGTCGGAGTCGCTCAGCATGTCCCACTGCCAGACGACGCAGCCCATGCGGGCGAGCTGCACGCAGAGTGCCTGCTGGATGCTGCGTCCGCCGTTCTCGAAGCGCTCCGCCCCGATGGCGATCTCGCGGCGCACGACGGGGGGCTCGGAAAGGGCGAGGCGGGCGTCCTTCCAATGGCCGTGGGCGAAGAGGACGGCGGGCACCTTGCCCTTCGGATTCGCGGGCCGGTAGAGATTGCCGGTGACGTAGAGTCCGGGGACGCTCTCGAAATAGACCTTCTCGACGCTGTAGCCCTCGCGCTCGATTCTGCCATGGACGACGGCGTTCAGCGGCGTCTTCGTGGGCATGGGCCAGAGTCCCTGCGAGACGAGGATGCGGCGGCCGACCTGCTCCTTGCGGACTTCCCAAGTCTCGAGCGACGTCGGCGGCTCGAAGGGAAAGTAACCGTCGAGATCCTTCGGCGGGGAGAGGCGGACATCCTCGGCAGGGAGCAGCGGCGCTGCAACGAGCAGCAGAAGGAAGGTGGATAGGCAAAGGGCGGTTTTCATCGTTCGTCGAGGATCGTGACGGATCGGGCGGAATCTGTAAAGAGCGTCGATGCGCCGTTCGCCGGCATGGGGCAAGAAAACGGCTCGGAGGAAAGCCCACATGGCGTCATAGTGGCAAGGCAGCTCGACCGCCCCCACCCTGCCCACGCCATGATCCCCCCACCCACGCAAGCAATGCGCGAACATCCCCGGCACCGACCCGCGGGCGAGCGGCCGGCGATGTTGCAGACCTGGTCCGAGCTCCTTTTCCTCCATTGGCGCTGCGAGCCCGGATGGCTGAGAACGATCCTTCCCCCGGGTCTCCATCCCGATACCCATGACGGGTCGGCCTGGATCGGGGTCGTTCCCTTCCGCATGGACCGCATCCGGCCCGCCGGGCTTTTCGCGGTCTCGTGGCTCTCTTGGTTTCTCGAACTGAATGTGCGCACCTATGTCCACGACGACGAGGGACGTCCCGGCGTCTGGTTCCACTCCCTCGACGCGAACCGCTGGCCCGCCTGCAAGATCGGACGCGCCGCTTTCAAGCTGCCTTATTTCCACGCCCGGATGAGCTCGGCAACCGGCTCGGACGGCTGGACGGACTACCGCTGCCGCCGCCTCGGCGAGGCGGGCGAGGCGTACTACCGATACCGCCCCGACGACATGGCCCTAGCGCGCGAAGCGGAGGCGGGAAGCCTTGAGTTCTTCCTTCTGGAACGCTACCTCCTCTTCAGCCACGATCCTGGAATGGGCCGCCTCTTTTCCGGACAGGTGCATCACCGACCCTATCGCTACCGCCCCGCCGCCGTCGAGGAGTGCTCCTTGCTGCCGACGGTCTGGGGCCGGATCCCCGGACTCGCGGGAACCCCCGCGCATGCCTGCGTCGCCGAGACGGTCGATGTCGAGGTGTTCGCGCTGAAAGCGGTCTCCTGACAAAGCCGCCTCTACATCACCTCCTCCAGCTTCACCTCACGTCCGAACTCCAAAGAGCGCTTCGACGCCTCCAACGCGGCGATGAGCTCGACCTCCTCCTCCACCGGCACCGGTTCCTTTCCGGTATGGATGAGATCGAGGAAAGCCTCGAGGAGATAGGCATAGAGGTCCTTCAAATCGGGCACGAGGCTGCGCCAGCCCTTTTCACCGTAGAGGTCGATCTGGTAGCCGGCCCGCATCTTGTCGCGGTCGCCGACCATCAGGACGACGTCCCGGTCGTCGGCGAAGCGGATGCGGGCGATGTTCATTCCCGGCCGCCCCACGTTGATGGCACTGACTGCGCCGGGACCGAGCGCGGCGTAGGCCATGGAAAGGGCATGGATGCCGTAGTAGACGAGGTCGTTGCCGCAGGCGACGGTGGCGAGGCGCACGGGACCGATCTTCCCGATCTCCTCGCGCAGCTTCACGATGTCGGGGACGAAGCGGAGGCTGCTCGCGGAGAGGAATCTCGTCCCCGTCTCCCGCACGACCTTCGCGACGCCGGCGGCCTCCCGGGCGGTCATGGCGAGGGGCTTGTCGCAGAAGGTCGGGATGCCCGCCCGGAGGGAAGTCTCGGCGTATTTCCACTGCGCGCCGCTGCCATCGTCGATGAGGATGACGGCATCGACGTCGGCGGCGCATTGCTCCGCCGTGTCGGCGACGGTCTCGATCCCGCAGATGTCCGCGATGGCGGTGGCGGCGGCTTTGTCAGGGTCCCAGATCTTCACGACGCGCGCGCCTTCGAGGCGGCGCGCCGCCTTGACGAAGGTGCCTTTGAACGACTTCGCCTTCTCCTCGTCGTAGCCGTTGAAGATCGTGGCGAAGGCGGTGCCGTGGTTCGAACCCGGCGTGCGCGGCTGCGGGTCGGGGCCGAAGGCGGGGCCGTAGCTGGCGGCGGAGACGAGCCCGAGGCGGAGGGGCTTCGCGGGGGTCTCCTGGGCGATAGCGGGCACGGAGGCGGCGGCGATCCCGGCCAGGGAATGGCCGAGGAAGGAACGGCGGTCGAGAGAGGAATTCATGGGATGTGGACGGCGGTTGACGGTTCAGGATTCGGGTTCTCGGGGCGTACCCAGGACGATGCGGAAGCCGTCCCGGGAATCGGAGTAGGCGGGCCCCTTCAGTCCGAGACGGACGGCGCAGCGCGCGTTGCCGGGCACGTCGAAGTAGTTGCCGCCACGACAGACCGGACGGGGATTCTCGTCGACGAAGTGGACTTCCTCGCGGGCTCCCTTCGGATCGAAGTGGTCGAGAACGATCTCCCAGACCCCACCGCACATGTCGGCGAGACCGAAGCCGTTGCGCCCTCTTTCTCCGTAGTGGTCCACCGGCGAGACGAAGGCGAAGCCGTCGCTCCACGGCACCTTCGCAAGCGGCCAGGTCCGGGTGCGCCCCGGCAGGAAGTCGATGCCGGAGATGTTGAGGCGACCCTCGCCGTCCTCGATCCCGTCGCCCCACCAGAAATGGAGACTCTCCTTGCTGCCGCCCCGGCAGGCGTATTCCCACTCGGCTTCGGTGGGAAGCCGGTAGACCAGGCCCGCAGGCAGGCGGCCTGCGGTGCGCTCCCGCCCGGTCAGCCAGTCGCAGAAGGCACGGGCGTCGTTCCAGCTCACGCAGACCACGGGAAAGTCCTCGCGCAAGGGAAAGGGGAAGTTCGGGTCGCGCCAGCTTTTTCCCTCCATCGGCTTCCAGGGATGCGACACCTCTCCGGTGAAGCGGTAGCCCGTCCATTCCGGGTCGAAGCACTGCGTCGTTCCGCCGGGCTTCTCCGCATCGGTGACGTAGCCGCTCTCCTCCACGAAACGGCGGAACTGTCCCATGCTGACCTCGGTGCGCCCCATCCAGAAACCCTCCTTCACCCGCGTCAGACGCGGCTCGCCCTCGGGGGCTTCCCGCGAGGTTCCCGGCGTGGCCCCGCCCTCGATCCCCGTGGCCCAGGCCTTCTCCTCCGGCGTGCTGCCCATGAGGAATTCGCCGGGCGGGATGGCGAGGAGTTCGAGGGAGATGTTCGAGCCGAGGTCGACGTGTTTCCCTTCCCCTTCCTGCGCCAGCAAGGGAGCCAACGCGAAGATCACGCTGAAAAGGACGACGGGAAGGAGGCTTCGAAAGATCGGGAATGAAGCGTTCATTGCTGATCGGCTGCGAAATGCAGAGGCATAGGAAAGAGACTCTCTTGGACAGGAACCGGCGGTTCCGCTATGATGGCGATATGAGTTTCGATCCCACCCTCTGGTTCGAACGTCGGCAGGGCATCGGCAAAGGTGCCCTCGTGATCCAAGGCACGCGCGTTCCGGTCAGAACGCTGCTCGCCAGCTTGGCCGAAGGAGCGACGGAGGAGGAAATTCTCCGAGACTTCCCCACCGTGCCACAGGAGGCGCTTCGGGCCGTCGTCGCGTTTGCCGCCGCCGCCGTGGACGACTTGCCTTTGGCTCCGATAGCGGCAGCCTGATCAGGATCAAACTCGACGAGAATCTGCCGGAGGGGCTGGTTGACGCTTTGGCCCCCCTTGGGCACGACGTCGACAATGTCCGCATGGAGGGGTTTGCCGGACGAGACGACGAAATTGTCTGGCGCGCCGCCCAATCCGAACACCGCTTTTTGATCACCCAAGACCTCGATTTCTCCGATGTGCGGCAATATCCACCCGGCACGCATCACGGGATCCTCTTGGTCAGGCTGCCGGACGCGGGAAGACTGGAATTGACCGAGCGCATTCACCGGGTGTTCGCTGGTCCCGATGCGTTCCATTGGGAACGGTGCTTCGTTGTTCTCAGCGAACACAAGCTCCGCATCATCCGACCACCGAACGATGTCGGCTGAAGGAACGGAACGGATGTCGAAAGCTGATTGTAGAAGCACGTTCATTTGCTGATCGGCTGCGAAATGCGGAGATAGGCGAAGAGATCGCGGAGCTGCTGATCGTCGAGGCCCTCGAGCAGCCCTTCGGGCATGAGGCTGCGGCCCATGGGCTCGACCGACTCGATCTCGGCGGAGGAGAGGGTCACGTCCTGCCCGTCGAGCCCGCGCAGGACGGTGACCTGGTTGTCGCGGTCCACCTGGAAGCCGCCGATGGCCCGGCCATCCTTCGTCTTCACGGTGATGAACTGGTAGCCTTCGCGGATCTCGACGTTGGGATTGACGATGCTGATGAGCATGGTGCCGAGGTCGTCCCGCTGGTAGGCGGTGAGCTCGGGACCGATGTTGCCGCCCTTGAAGAAGAGCTTGTGACAGCTCGCGCAACGCTGCTCGTAGAGGGCCTCTCCGGCGTAGGGGCTGCCCGGCCCTTTCTTCAAGGCGGCCTCGACCGCCGCGATCTTCGCCCCGTAGTCCACACCATCCGTCCCCGGTGCCGGGAAGAGCTTCGCGGCGGCGGTGCGGACGCTCTCCACGGAATGCGAACGGAGCTGGTCGGCGACATCGCCCGGAACGAGCGAAAGCGGCAAGGCACCGGATTGCAGCGCGGCGATCAGCGAGTCGGTCCACGCGGAACGGCTCGCGAGCAGGGTGAAGGCGGCGGGCCGGATCGGCTCGGGCAAACCCGGGAGGGCGGCGAGAGTGGCGGTGGCGATGTCCGCCGAATCGTAGGCTCCGAGCGAAGCGAAAGCGGCACGTCGCAGGTCGGTCTCGCCATCGGAGGTGGCGAGCTTCAGCAGCACGGGCACGGCCTCTTCGCGTTTCACCTCGCCGAAGCTGCGGGCGTAGCGGAGCCGCTCGTCGAGCGGAGCCTTCGCGTCGGCGACGAGCGCGAGAGCCTCCGTCACGGCGGCGGGATCGCCTTGGCGCAGACGGATGCCGAGCGAAGCGCCGCCGGACTCGCTCATCGCGGCGAGCAGCTCTTCGGGGAGGGCGGTCATGGTGCGGCCGCGGTAGGCCTCTTCGAAGCCTTTCAGCAGCTGCCCCGCCTGCTCCGGCCCCGGCGCGAGGCGGAGGAGCTTCGCGAGAAGGAGGAGATCCTGCCGTTTCCCCTCGACGGAGAAGCGTCGCGCGATGCGGGGGAGAATGTGCTCCTTCACGAGCGCCTCGTCCCAGAGGGCGCGGTTGTCGAAGAGAGCCATCACGTCGTCGGTCGAGGCGGGCAGATGCGCCTCCAGCACCCACCAGCAGAGCAGCGGGACGTAGGGATCGTCGAGGTCCTCGTCGCGCGCGAGGAGCGCGGCGAGGAGGGGGAAGGCCTGCTCGTTGGCGAGGCGGCGGGCCGTGGCGGCGAACTGCGAGCGCACCTCGGCGTCGGGCTCGACCTCGGCGCGGGAGAGGATGGCCTCGAAGACGTTCGTGGCGAGAGGATAGGCCTCGGTGCGGGCAGGTGGCAGGCCAAGGTTCCGCTGGATGCCATGGGCGTCGCCGAGCAGGCGCACCGTCCAGAGCCGCACCGCCGCATCGGCATGGGCGACGGCTTTCTCCGCGGTGGCGTCGTCGAGCCCGGAGATCCGATGCAGAGCCCAGAGCGCGTGGAGGGCGCCGGGGCCGGTGCTGTTCAGGAGGGTCTCCTGAAGCTTCGGCACGACCGACTCGTCCCGGCGTTCGCCGAGGAGGCGGACGGCGGCGTGGCGATGCCACTTGTTGGGATGCCCGAGGAGGGCGACGAGGTCGGCGGAGGATTTCGCGGCGAGATCGATGTCCTTCTCCAAGGCTTTCCCCTCCCCTACGACGCGGTAGAGGCGACCCGTGGTCGGATCGATCTGGTTCTGATAGTGCTGCCCGTGGGCGATGTAGAACTCGTACATGTCGGCGACGTGGAGCGAGCCGTCGGGTGCGTTGGCGAGGTAGACGGGGCGGAAGGCGGCGTCGCTGCTCTTCACCACGGCGGCATGGTCCACCGTCTCGAAGGTCGAGCCGCGCGGATTCCATTTCGTCGCGATGATCTCGTTGTGGAGCGGGTCGATCGCGAAGAGCAGCCCGCGCAGCGGCTCCGGCATGGCGGTGCCGTCGGCGAAGGCGCCGAAGTGGGTGAAGCGCACCACCGCGTCCTTCGTCGCCATCATCGGCAGATCGCCGAAGGCGTAGGGATTGCGCGGCGGACCGAACTTGCCGGGATCGACGCCCTGCATCAGGTAGAAGCCGCCCTGGACGTAGTGCCAGCCGCGCGTGCCGCCGCCGTTGTGGCCCGAATAGAGCCGTCCGACCTCGTCGAACTCGAGTCCGAAGGTGTTGCCGCTGCCCTCGGCGAAGATCTCGAAGGCACGCGTCTCGGGATGGTAGCGCCACACCATGCAGCCTTCGAAATGGACGCCCGGATGCCCCTCGGGATCGAGGCCGGGACGCACGACGCGGCAGGAGACGGTGCTCCCCTGCCCGCCGTAGATCCAGCCGTCCGGCCCCCAGACGAGGCCGTTGGCGACGGCGTGGGTGTCTTCCAATCCGAAGCCTGACAGATGCACCGTAGGATCGCCGTCGGGCACATCGTCGCCGTCGGCGTCGGGGTAGAAGATCAGGTAGGGTGCGTTCAGCACCCAGACGCCTCCTTTGCCCGGCAGGACGGCGTTGGCGAGGTTGAGGCCGTCGACGAAGACCTTGCGCGAGTCGTAGCGGCCGTCGCCGTCGGTGTCCTCGTGGATCGTGACGAGGTCCGCGCCGGGATCGTGGTGGGGCGGGGCGGGCGGCACCTTGTCGTAGTGGGCTCGGTAGTAGCGGTCGCGGCTGAGCATCTTCAGTCCCGCCGGGTAGGGATACTGCCGCGAATGGACGACCCAGAGCCGCCCTCGCGTGTCGTAGCTGAAGTGGAAGGGCTGGGCGATGTCGGGCTCGTGGAGGAGCTGCTCGACCGTGAGGCCGTCCTTCGTCGTGAAGGTCTTGGCGGCTTCCTCGGGAGAAAGCTTCGGCCCGTGGACCTGCTCGGCCCGACCGAGGACGCGATTGGATTCGCGGAACTGGTCGTAGGCGGCGCGGCCCGGCTTTTCCGCAAGGGCCTTGCCGGGCGTGTAGTCTCCCCCGGAAAGCAGCTCCCACTCGCCCTCGAAGATGCATTCCCAGAAGTAGTTCATGAGGAAGGGCGCCTCGCCCCGGAAGCCGACCGCACCATCGACCGGTTCGACCTTGACCGCGATCTCGTTCCACTGGCCGGGAACGAGCGTGCCGACCGGGACCTTGTGGCGATGGAGGCCCGGATCGGACGTCGTGCCGATCCTGACTCCGTTCACCCAGACCTCGTGGGCGCCGGGAAGATCGCTGAGGTTGAAGCCGACCGACTCCTCGAAGAGGTTGCGCTCGTGCTTCGAGAAGAAGCTGTCGTGGGGCTTCACCCAGCAGCGCAGCCAGACCGGGCCGCTGGCCTCGCGCGTACCGGGAACGGCGACGGGTTGCCAATCGGCGGCGGCGGCCGCGAGGGCGAACAGGGCAAGGAGGGAGACGAGATAGGGTTTCATGGGAGGGAGGAAAATTGCCTTTGCGGGGAATCGGGGCGGTTCGTGAGGGAATTATCCGTTATTCCAAATCCCGAAGCCCCCTCTTGAGCGCTTCCAATAGGCGTATGGTGAATTCCTCATAATACTTGTGCTTGTTCTGTTCCTTCTCAAAAGGGGAGGCGCCGTCGGCTATTTTCATTTCGAGAACTTCTGTAAGCGGATCGTAGTCCAGCTTTCTCAATGCCTTCATCCATTCCTCCATCAAACCGGGAATCCTGGTGGAACGGGGAAAACCGGAAAATCCGTGGAACCGCTGCCAGGACTCAAGATTCAGGATGAGCTGCTTCAGGGAAGCCGAAAATTCCTGCGATTCCTTGGAAGACCGATCCGCCGCAAGAAGAAATTCATGGATCGAAGCCCTTGCCCTGAGCTGCAGAATCAGGTCCTGGACAAACCTGTGCGCATCATTGAACAGCAACCCTCCCAATGGCCCCGCTTCGAGATTCTGCACGAGCAGGGACGTGAGTTGCTCGGCCTGCTGATACATCAAGGCCGGATCTTCTCCCATCAGCGCTTCCCATGCTTCCACAATTTCCCCTCCCTGTCCGGGTATCAGGTCATTGGCAAACGAGAGATAGTCATCCCTTTCCGCCTCCAGCCCGCGCGCGCCGCGCGCCAAGGCAAAGGTGTTGGGCAATTGCACGCAATGCTGCTGGGCATTGCCCAGTATGCCGCGCGCTCCGATATCCTGTCCACCCTTGTAGGCCACGCCGTCGTCGTAGTTGGTGAAGGGAAAGGAAGGCTCCCGCTCGATAAAACCGTATTTGAAGGTCACCACCTTGTCTTCGACGCCCGACATAGCGGCGATTTCCGCTATATCGTTCTCGTACCTGCTGCCGACGACGCCCCAAGGCTCGTATTCATCCTTGGAAAGCAGGGAAAGCAGCTCGCGCAAATCGGAAGCCGAGGTACGCTCGCTGTTTCCCGAATATAGCTTCCCGGTGGTTTCCCAGCCCTGATGCGACCACACGTAAAGCTCCAGCCCCGGACGCAGGTCGTTCAGCATTTTCCGGTGCCGGCTGAAGATTTCGACAAAATCCTCGTTCTTGCAATCAGGCCACCCTCCGGGGTCTCCGTCGATCAGGAAGAAGCCGTCCGCCTGCTTCAGATATTCGCAGAGCCCGGCACGCCTTTCCATCATTCCCTCCAGCTCGTCAGGATCTTTCGGATCCACCAGCAGGCTGCAACGGTTGTAGGGTCGTCTTTCCAGCGTGTATTTTCCGGCTTCCTCATTGTCGGCGGAAACATTCGGGGTCAGGACGAAGTAGACGCGCATACGAAAATCCCTCCGGGCGGCCTCCACGACAGCGGACATTTTCTCCAGATGGGCTTTGTCGCTGTACGTCAGGGGATCGGGCATCGTCTCGATCACCGGCCAGATCACCACCGTATTGTAGCCCAACCGATGGATACCGTGCAGATATCCCTTCCAGTCGTCCAGGCTCCAGGTGCGAGCCGCATAAGGATGATTGAACGACCAATGCATGTGGACGTACATGCCGAGCATCCTTGCATCGTCGTCGGCTTTCACCTGCGAGGAGCCCTTGCCGCCATTCAGCAGAAGAAAGCAGAGGCAGAGCAACAGCCATCGCTCGATGTCGATCTTTTCAATCAAGGATGCCATTGCTTTTCATCCACACGGATGCGAAGGCCACGCAAGGCATGGCCTAACCGATCGCGACCACCTGGCCCGTCCGCGCCGACTCCTCCGCCGCGAGGCAGGCCCGCACCGCCTCGCGTGACTCGGCGGGGGTGATCACGGTCGGCCGCTCCCCGTCGAGGACGCACTGGGCGAAATAGGCGAGTTCGTCGCGCAAAGCCCCGCGCAGTTTCCCGTGCTGGGTGGGCCAGTAGGTCGTGTCGGGGCAGCGGGCGCCCTCCTTGTCCACGACCATCAGGTTCGGGTGGGTGTCGTGGATCGAAATGGAGCCCTCCGTCCCGACGATCTCGAGGCGCTCGTCGATCTGAAAAGGCGTCGTGTCGGGCAGGCACCAGACCGCCTCGAGGATGCAGGAAGCTCCGCTCTCAAGGCGATACATCACCTGCCCGAGATCGGGATGGGCGTGCCCGCGGAACTGCACGGTCTGCGCGTAGGCGCTGACGGCACGCGAACCGCTGAACCAGAACATCAGATCGGTGTCGTGGACCCCGTCGCCGATGATGGGGCCGATCTTGTCCAGCACCGTCGCCCCGACCCAGGCGGGCAGATTGCGGCGGGCGTACATGGAGACGATTTTCCCGATGCGGCCCTCGTCGATGGCCTCCTTTGCAGCCGCATAGCGCGGATTGAAGCGGCAGATATGCCCGACCATGAAGAAGGCGCTCGCCTTCTCCGCGGCCGCGACGATGCGGTCGCAATCCTCCACCGTCGAAGCCATCGGCTTCTCCAGGAAAACGTGCTTCCCCGCCTCCAGCGCCGCCACGGCGGGATCGGCGTGCTGGTCCCACATCGTCGTGATGCTGACCGACTCGATCTCGGGGTCGGCGAACATCTCGCGATAGTCCGTGTAGGTCTTCGCCACGCCGAATTTCCCCGCCACCTCGGCGAGGCGGCCGGAATTCCGCGTGCAGATGGCCGCGATCTCCACGTTCGGAATCGCCGCCAGCGCCTCGCAATGTTTCTCCCCGAACCAGCCGAGGCCCAAAACCGCATGCTTCACTCTTCTCATCGCAACTTTAAACTTTGAATCTCGAACCTGAAACCTCCTACCACGGCGGCAGCGCCATCGTCCCACCGTCAAGCACGAGGGAGGTGGCGTTGATGTACTCCGAATCCTCGCTCAGCAGGAAGGCCGCCGTCTTCGCGATATCGGACGGCTGGCCGAGGCGGCGCACCGGGATCTTCCTGGCGACTTCGGCGTAGAGTTCCTCGACCGGCTTGTCCCAGCCCTCGCAGGTCGCCGCGAGCATGGGCGTGTCGATCGTGCCGGGGCAGATCCCGACGACGCGCACCTTGCCGGCGTGGTCGGCGGCGAGGCAGCGGATCAGCGATTCGAGCGCCCCCTTCGAGGCGCAATAGAGGGCATGGGCAGGGAAGCCGATGAAGGCCGCCACGGAGGTGGTCACGAGGAAGACGCCCTTTTCCGACGCCTCCATCGCGGGAATGGCGTGCTTCGCGGTCCAGAAGACGCTCTTCACGTTCACGCCCATGATCTTCTCCCAAGCCGCATCGTCGAACTCGGTGACGCGGCCCTTGCCCCAGACGCCCGCATTGCAATGGACGCCGTCGAGGCGTCCGTATTCGGCGAGCGTCCGGTCGATGGCGGCCTTCACGCTCTCCTCGCTGGAGACGTCGGCGAAGACGAAACGGACTTCGCTCCCCGCCCCGCGCAGCTCGGCCTCGAGAGCCTCGCCCCGGTCCTGCTGGTTCGAGACGGCGACAACCTTTGCGCCGAGTCCGGCGAAATGGCGCACACAGGCTTCTCCGATGCCCGAGGTGCCTCCGGTGACGAGAATGACTTTATCGTTCAGGCTCATGGCGGTTACCAGGGGAGATCTTCCTCCTTGTCGAATTTCATGTACTCGACCACCGCCCCATCCTTGAGGATGAAGGCGACGGTGAAGTTCGGCGAGGGTTCGAAAGGCTCGAGGATGACCTCCTCGCCCGCGATCGCCGCCTCGATGTCGTCGACGCGGTAGGCGACGTGGGGCAGGTCGCGGACCGGGCCGGTGACGGGGCTGTCGGGTTCGAAGCGCAGGTATTCGACCTTGTAGGGGTGCTTGCGCGGGTCGGTGACCCAGACGCGGGTGTCCTCGACGAAGAACTCGCCGGGCTGGCTCTCGTCGGTGGGGAGGCCGATGTGGTGGAACTGTTTCATAGGGATCAGGAGCTAGGAGCTGGAATCAGGGAACTAGGCGCGGGCCTCGACCGCCCGGTCGGCCATGCGGAAGAAGTCGTTCTCCGGCGCGTAGCCGAGGACGGTGCGGGCGCGGGTGATGTTGATTTCGAAGGGATGGTAGTCCGGGCAGCGGATCTCGACGGTGGGGATGTCCCGCTTCGCCGAGAGATAGTCCGCCGCGACGCGGTAGTCGAAGGGCGCCGGCCCCGCGATGTTGAAGACCTGGCCGTTCGCGGAGGGATTCCCGAGCATCAGGCCGAAGGCCTGCATGACGTCGTCGATGTGGACGATGTGGCGCCGCAAGGGCGTCCCTTGGGCATCGGTCAGGATGGGGATGCGCTCCTCCTGCGCCCTCACGAGGGCGAGGATGTCGTCGGTGATCTCTCCGAAGCCGTGGCCGGGCTCGGCCGGATCGACGTTGCGCAGCAGCGAGAAATGCCGCAGCAGGTCGTCGCCCTCGAAGACCCACGACGAACGCAGCACCGTGAACGGCACGCCGTACTGCACGGCATACTGCTGCGCCATCGTCTCCTCCATCACCTTGGAGAAGGCGTAGTAGCCGGGATAGGCGGCGAGAGGATGGTTCTCGTCGATGGGGATGGGCTGCGGATGGAACCAGATGCCGCAGGCGGCGTCGCCGCCGAGGAGGAGGAACTGCTCCACTCCCTGCTTGCGACACGCTTCGAGAATGTGGAAGGTGCCCTTCACGCTCACGTCGAAGAAGGTCTCCGCGTCCTCCTTCGTCGTCGCAAGCTGCACCACGAGATCGGCACCCCGGACGGTCTCCTCGACGGCGGCGGGATCGACGATGCTGCCTTCGACGGAGACGATGCCGGGGCCTTCGACCGGCGTACGGTGGACGAGCGCCCGCACCGGCCAGCCACGATCCGCGAGCAACGCCAGGGCGCGACGGCCCAATTTTCCTCCGGCTCCGAAGATCGCGATGGTTTTGCTCATGAGGCGGATTATGGCCGCGAACCCGCGGGAAGGCTTGGCGCGGACCGTCAATCTTTGGTATTTTCCAGCCATGGGCGCAATTGCGGAACAGACGGAGAGATCCCGGGGCCTTCGCTTTCAGGAGGATTTCCTGAACCGGATCGGCGGAGGCTTGCAGCTTTCCGTCCTCTTCAAATCCCTGCCGAACATCGCCTTCGTCGCGAAGGATCGCGAGAGCCGCTTCGTCTCCGCCAACGACCTCGCCCTGAAGATCTTCAACCTTCAGCACGAGTGGGAAATGCTGGGCAAGAGAGATGCCGACTTCTTCTCCCGGGAGATCGCCGAGAGCTTCGTCGAGGAGGACCGCCGGGTCATGGGCAGCGGGGAGACTCGCACCTACTACGCCCAGATGGTGCCCGACATCGCCGGGCCCCTGAACTGGTACGTCGTCACCGTCGCCCCTCTGCACGACCTGCGCGGAGACATCTGCGGCGTCGCCATCGCGCTCTACGACCTGCACGAGGTCGGCGGTGTGGCCCAACCCTTCTCCCAGATGGAACCGGCCCTGCGCCATCTCCACACGCGCTTCCGGGAAGCCGTCACGACGAAGGAGCTCGCCTCGCTCTGCCATCTCTCCGAACGGCAGTTCACCCGGGTTTTCCGCCAGCTCCTCGGCGAGTCTCCGATGCGCTACCTCATCCGCCAGCGCCTCCGCGCCGCGCGGAACGAGCTGATCGCGACGAACCGCCCCGCCGGAGCCATCGGAATCGACTGCGGTTTCTACGACCAGAGCGCCTTCACCCGCGCCTTCCGCGCCGAGACCGGGATGACGCCGGCCCGCTACCGCCAGAGCCAACTGCGCGAGATCTGATTCCACCGCCGGGCGGGGCACTCTCCGCGAAAATCCCTTCTCATGGGAAGGCTTCCAGATCGTTCCGTATGGAGAGCCGGCCGAATCTTCGGGCCGTCGAATTCCTTGCCTGCCGGGCCGCAAGGGATATATTTAATATTTGCTGAATTTATGGATAACAGAATTTCCTGCCTCCTTGCCCTTCTCCTGCTCCTCCTCGCAGGAATCTCCGCACGAGGCGAATACGCCCCTGCGACCACCAAGGTGCCCGAGCCGCGGCGCGAGTTCCGGGCCGCGTGGATCGCGACGGTCCACAACCTCGACTGGCCCTCCAAGCCCGGCCTCCCGCCCCAGCAGCAGCGCGGCGAGATGATCGCTCTGCTCGACCTCGCCGCCGCGACGGGCCTGAACGCGGTGGTCCTCCAGGTCCGCACCGAGTGCGACGCCTTCTACCATTCCAATCTCGAACCCTGGTCCTTCTTCCTCACCGGCAACCAGGGAGCCGCCCCCTCCGACGGCTACGACCCCCTCTCCTTCGCCATCGCGGAGGCCCACAAGCGGGGGATCGAGCTGCATGCCTGGTTCAACCCCTTCCGCGCCAGCGCCACGGAGCGGTCGAACAAATCGTCCAGGCACATCACCCGCACCCACTCCTCCCAGATGCTCTCGTCGGGAACGATGAAATGGGGCAATCCCGCCTCCGACTTCGTCCGCCAGCGCGCCATCGACGTGATGACCGACGTCGCCCGCCGCTACGACGTCGACGGCATCCACATCGACGACTACTTCTATCCCTATCCCAAGTCCGTGAACGGCCGCCAGGTCGACCAGTTCGACGACTCCGCCTCCTATCGCGCCTACCGCAGCAAAGGGGGCAAGCTCGATCTGCGCGACTGGCGCCGCGACAACATCAACACCTTCGTCCGCTCGGCCTACGGCGCGGTGAAGTCCACCAAGTCCCACGTCGACTTCGGCATCAGCCCCTTCGGCATCTGGAGGCCCGGCCATCCCTCCAACGTCAAGGCCGGCCTCGACGCCTACGACCACATCTTCGCCGACTCGCGCCTCTGGCTGCAGCAGGGCTGGCTCGACTACTTCTCCCCCCAGCTCTACTGGCGCATCGATTCCGACCAGAACTACGCCCACCTCTACAAATGGTGGTCGGCCCAGAATTCGAAAGGACGCCACCTCTGGCCCGGGATCGCCTCCAGCCGCATCCTCAGCAGCGAGGACCGGGGCCGTCCCTCCACCGAGACGATCCGGCAGATCGACATCGTCCGCGCGGCCCCCTCCTCCGCCGGCCCCGGCCACCTCCACTGGAGCATCGAGGCGCTGAAGAAAGACCGCGGCGGCCTCCGGTCGAAGCTCCAGCCCCACTACGCCGACAACGCCATCCCCCCCGCCTCGCCCTGGCTCGGATCGGTGCCTCCCGCGCCCGTCTACGTCGCCCCCGTCGAGCACAACGGCGGCCTCCACCTCACCTTCAAGCCCGAACCCAGCGCCCGCTGGCGCGTCGTCCAGGTGCAGAACGGCAATTCCTGGACCACCCTGCGCCTTCTCCCCGCCGCGCAGGAGAGCCTGCAGCTGAACAACCTGCCCTCCGCCGTCGCCATCCGCCATGTCGGACCGACCGGGGTGCTCTCCGTCCCCACCGTCCTGGCGCGGCGTTGACCGATTCCCCCGTTTTACCGGGTTGAAGGCCACGCAAGCCGCGCGATACTCCCGCATCCGATGAGAGGCCCCCTTCCCCAGCTCCCCGCCATCGCCGCCGTCCTGACCGCCCTTGCCCTGACCGGGTGCAACAAGGACCTCGTCGAGCGCATCGACCGGCTCGAGGCCGAGCTGCGCGGCGTGCGCTCCGACACCCGCGACCAGGTCGAGGAACTGAAGACCCGCGTCATCTCCGCCGAGACGAAGGTCGGCGTCTCCAGCGGCGGCAAGACCCTCGACGAACGCATCCAGGGCCTGGAGAACTCCTTCGGCGAGGTGCTCTCGATGAAGTCCCGCGACAACGAGATGGTCTATCTGCGGGCCAACCTGCAGGGCCACGCCCCCCTCCTCACCGACCACGGCACCTTCCTCGTCCGCATGGAGGGCATCGACCTCAACCTCGCCACCGGCGGCTACACCGTCCACCTCAACATCGGCAACCCCCAGGCCATCGCGGTGCAGCAGTTCACCCTGCGCGGCCACCATGGAGGCGGCACCCCGGAACTGCCCGAAGGCGAGGCCTACGACCTGCGCAACGAAAAGCTCAAGGCCTGGCAGGAGAGCCTGAAGCCCTTCGAATACCGTGTCGCGAGGACTCTCGAGCCCTTCTCCTGGACCCCCTTCGACATCGAGATCGCCGCCGACACCCGGGAGGAGCTCGAGATGATCCGCTTCGCGATGGTCATCGAGAACGCCCAGCTCAACCGCCAGCTCGCCGAAGGCGGTGGGAGCGGTGGCAGCCAGTTCGCCCACATCGAAGTCGACTCCAAGTCCGCCTCCGTCCTGAAGACCGAGTACGGCGCCTTCCTCGTCTCGGTGAAGAGCGCCGAGCAGAGCGACGTCGGCACCAAGCTGCACCTCGAGATCGGCAATCCCTACGGCTTCACCCTGAACCAATGCCGTCTCCTCGGCGACTACGGCCCGGCCCGGCCCAAGCGCGACGGGAGCGCGACGGAGGAGGAATACGGCGAGAAGATGGCCGTGTGGAGCGGATCGCTCCAGCCCTTCGAGTCCATGATCTCCTCCAAAGTCTCCAACTTCCGCTGGAACAAGGCCACCATCCTCGTCCCCGGCAAGGTCGAGGACGTGAAATTCCTGAGATGCCAGCTCCGCGTCGAGGACGTGACCCTGCCGGCCTCGACGGGCTCGGAGTGACGCATTGCGGGACCGGCGCTTTCCCCGCTTGACCCGCTCCGCGAAGCTCCCGAGAATGGCTCCATGGCCAAAGCCCTGACCCTATCGGCTCTCCGACCCGCCACTGTTCGCCCCCTCCTCGCCGCCGCTCTCGCGGCCTGTCTTCCCGCCGCGGCATCCGCCGACCCCGACGAGGGCAAAAAGGCCGTCCCCCTCACCGATCCCGCGTTGTTCACCCCCGGCATCGAAGGTCCCGCCTGCGACAAGGAAGGGAACCTCTACGCCGTCAGCTTCGGCGACAAGGCGAACATCGGCAAAGTGACGCCGGACGGCAAAGGCGAGCGCTTCGTCACCCTGCCCGAGGGCAGCACCGGCAACGGCATCCGCTTCGACCGCGAGGGCACGATGTACGTCGCCGACTACACCGGCCACAAGGTGCTGAAGATCGACCCGAAGACCAAGGAGATCTCCACCCTCGCCCACGAGCCGCGCATGAACCAGCCCAACGACCTCGCCATCGCCGCCGACGGCACCCTCTACGCGAGCGATCCGAACTGGAAGGAGAAGACCGGCCAGATCTGGCGCATCGACCGCGACGGAACCACCACCCTGCTCGCCTCGGACATGGGCACGGCCAACGGCATCGACCTCAGTCCCGACGGGAAGACGCTCTACGTGAACGAAAGCGAGCAGCGCAGGATCTGGGCCTTCACCCTGACGGAAGCCAAAACCCTGACCGACAAGCGGCTCCTCAGGGAATTTCCCGACCACGGCTTCGACGGCATGCGCGTCGACGTCGACGGCAATCTCTACGCCACCCGCTACGGCAAGGGCACCGTCGTCGTCGTCTCGCCGCAGGGCGAGATCCTCGACGAGATCGCCCTGCCCGGAGCCAAGCCGAGCAACCTCTGCTTCGGCGGGCCGGACGGCCGGACCGTCTACGTGACCGAGGTGGAGAACACGCAGGTCGTCACCTTCCGCGCCGCACGTCCGGGGCTGGAATGGGCGCGGTGGCAGGAATAGCGTGGGAGTTGAGAGGCCAAAGCAAGCGGCGTGAGCCAAATCCCGATCATGAGCCTCTCGACGATCCTCTCCCGACTCCCGACTATCCTCCTCCTGTCGCTCGCTGTCTGTGGGATGCAATGCTCGCGCGAGGAGTCTCCTCCGGTCGTGGGGACGCTGCGGACGGCGACGCATGAGTTCGTCCTCCACGCTGCCCCCGAAGGCACGCTCTACACCGTGCGCGATTCGGCGGGACGCGAAGTGGTCCGGCTGGCCTCGGTCGGGGAACTCGCGGCGAAGCATCCGGAACTGAGCGAGGACTTGAAGAGCCTCTACGCGGGCAATCGGATTCTCGACTCCCCTTTCCGCACGCCCGCAGATCCGGCTCCTCTCTTCAAGGAAGCGGAGGGGGAGATCGACGACCTGCCCCCCTCGTCCGATTCGAGAAAGCCGGCGACCGAGGATTGAAAGGGAGTCGATCCGGCCTTTCTTCGGCGGAGCCGGAGAGGCCCTTCTTGGGAGCCCGTCCGTCCGTCGCTTTCCCCCGAGGGCCCCTCGCCACCACCGCGACGCGATCCGCGGGGCCGACCTCGACCAGTTCGCCGCGGAGCTCCGAGCGAGGCGGAAGGGTGGTTCCTCCCGGCCCGTCCCTCTTCGCCAACTTTCCACTGGCGCGCGCCTTCAATCCGAGCCATAGCTTCGCCTTGAAGCGCTCCCCGCTCCTGAATCCCAGCTCCCAGCTCCTTTCCTCCCATGTCCACCCCCGCCTATTTCGTCGTCTCCCGCGAGCAGCACGAGGACCTCGTCGCCGCCGCCTACCAGCACCGCGGCTATCACGCCGACGAAGCCGCCGCCGCCGCCCGCATGTGCAGCGAGGCCTCCTGGCACGGCATCCGCACCCACAACGCCCTCAAAGCCCTGCACCTCGACGAACTCTTCGGCAGCGGCAGCGGAGGCTGCGTTCCCGGCGCGCAGATCGAAGTTCGCGAAACCCGCTTCCCCGCCGTGCAAAGCTGGAATGCGAACCGCAAGCTCGGCCAGGCCGTCGCCTGCGAGGCCATCGAGACCTGCATACGCCTCGCCGACCAATACGGCAGCGGCACCGTCGCGATCGACAACGCCTTCCACTACCTCTGGGGAGGCGGCTACGTGATGGATGCGGCGAAACGCGGATACATCGCCTACACCAACTGCACCTCGACCCTGGCCGAAGTCGTGCCCTTCGGCGGCAAGTTCCCCACCCTCGGGACGAATCCCCACAGCTGGGGCTTTCCCACGGTGGACGCGCTCGGTTACCCCGTCGTGATCGACTGGGCCACCTCCGAGATCGCCATGGGCAAGGTCGAGCAATACAAGCGCGAGAACAAAAAGCTCGAATCGCCCTTCGGCGTCGACAAGGACGGAAATCCCACCGACGACCCCTTCGCCGTCACCGCCCTGCTGCCCTTCGGACGGCACAAGGGATACGGCCTGGGACTCCTCAACGAACTCTACGGCGCCGCCATCGGCGGTTCCCTCCCCACCCTGCGCGGTCGGGCCGCCAAGGCGGAAGGCACCGGGGAAAAGACGACCTGCGCCTTCTATTTCCAGATCGTCCATCCCGAGGCGATCTCCGGCGGCGATTTCTCGCACGGACGCACCCAGGCGGAGAACATCGCGGCGGTGCTCAAGGATGTCTTCGGCCACGGGAACGAAGGCTGCATGCTCCCCGGCACGATCGAGGCGAACAGCGCGAAGCTGAGCGAGCAAGCCGACGGCCTCCTCTTCACCGAGGCCGAGGTGAAGGGCTTCATCCACCTCGCCGAGGAATGCGGACTCGATGCGAGCGCGTGGGATCCGTCGAAGCTGCCGACTTTCGGGGGATGAGGGGAGGGAACCCGAGGTGTTCCTTTTCCCCCTATCGCCACCGTGATTCCGGAGCCGTAGAGAAGTCCGCGAGAACTTCTTCCAGGTAGTGCTCCAAAGGAGCTACGTCGAAGTTCTCACGGACGCCGCTGCAGCGGTGCCGTCGTTGAACGAAAAGTCACAGAATCCGAAAAGAGGACGCGGAGAAGTAGGTGTGGCCTCTCATCCGCGGTCTCCGCGCCCGCGGCCCGTCTCGCAGAACAAGGTGCGCTGATTCGTTCCGCCGGTTCCCAACGAGGCGCCCTTGCGCATCTCGAAGACCTGGCCGTCCTCGCAGAGGATGAGAAGCTCCCCCGAAGGGCCGGAGCGCAACGCCGAGAAACGCCGTCCGGCGAAACGGCCGAGATCGACCTTGGCGAGGCGGTCCGCTCCCGCTCCCTCCGCCACCCCGGAGCCTGAACGAAGGGCGAGAAGCTGGCCGTCGCGGCTCGCGAAGAGAAGCGCCCCCGCGAGCGAAGGAAAGCTCTCGCCTCGGTAGACCATGCCGCCCGAGGTGCGGGCGAGCCACCCCGACGCGAGATCGAGGGAAACGACCGGTGCCGTCACCACCTCGGCCAGGCGCGCGCGCGCGGAACGGTTCAATTTCCCCGGATTCTCCCCGATGTCCCACCCGAAGTGCTCTCCGCCACGGAAGCTGAAGTTGATCTCCTCGCGGTCGGGGCGCGCCCGTTCCGCAATGCACAGCCCCCGCCCGAAAGGATCGTAGGAAAGGCTCGAGGGAGCGCGCAGACCGAAGACCCAAAGCTCGGGCAGCGCCCCGGTGACAAGGCGGAAGGGGTTGCCGTCGGGAATGCCGTATTGGCCGTTGCTGGAGTCGCTCCCCACGGGATCGATGCGCAGCACTTTTCCGTAGGCGTTCCCGAGCGAGGAAGCGTTGCGCGAGGGGCTGTTGCGTCCGATCTCCTCCACGGCTCCGTCACCGACGCCAAGATAGAGATTGCCCCTTGGGTCGAAGGCAAGCCCACGCACGTTGTGGTCCGGCCCCGGTTGACGGAAGCGCATCAACTCGCGTCGCGTCCCGCGGAATTCGCTCAGGAGAGGATCCTCGACGGTGTATTCGTAGAGCACGTCCTGATGGTGCTCTCCGGCGCCGAACTCCGGAAGGAAGTCGACTTCCCCCGCCCCGGCCTTTTCGGCGACGACGACGTAGAAGCGCCCGCAGCCCGGTTCGCCCTGCATGAGAAAATCCGGGTGCAGGGCGAAGCTGGAGAATCCGACCGATCTCTCGGTTCGCCCATCGGCGAGCGAGGCGTAGAAGGCGCCCGTATGCCCTCCGTCGAGCCCCGGCGCAACCCGTACGATCTCTCCGTTGGCTTGGAGGATGTAGTAGATCCCCAGGGCGTCCCCGGCGGCATCGACCGGATCCACCGTGCCGGCGAGCAAGTGGGGTTCGGCGTCGAGAACGATCGCCGCCTGCGGAGGAAGCAGTGAACTGCCCCCCTCCACTTCACCGCCGTCCGCTCCCCTATCCCCATGGAGAAGTTGATAGCTCGCCATTCCCAAGCCTACCGACAGAACGAAGCAACCCGATTTGATGGCGAAGGAAAGGAACGAAGGGCGCATCGGAGAAATGATTTCCAGCGGTTTCTCAAATTTTCATATTCAATACGAGGATTTGATAAAATTTTCAAGAATGAAATGCGCAAGATTCAAAAATGCGGGGAATCGCGTGGAAAAGACCTTTCCCGGTCCCCTTCGAGCGCCCACCGGACCCGGGACGCTCCGCTTCCTGGAAAGCTTTCCGGGAGCTCCCCTGCGGATGCCCCCATGCCACGAGGACAAAAAAAAACCGGAGTTCCGAAGAACTCCGGCTGTCGATGCCCGGAAAAGCCGGGGATGTCGTTCCGATCACTCGGCGAAGGGACTCGCCACGAACTTGTCGAAGTCGGCCTTCATCGCTTCGACCGAAGCCGTGGGACCCGTGAGCTTGAGGAAGACGGCCCCCTGGTCGCTCGGAAGGATCGCGGCAAGCATCGTGTAGTCGGGCTTGGGGGTCTTGGGGGCGCCGGAGAACGGCCCGGCCCCGGCCATGGTGTCCAGATAGGTTCCCTTCGCGGTCAGGAGCGTCACTTTCTTTCCGCCCATCTCCTTTTCCTCGATTTTCGATTCAGGCTCTCCTTCGAACTGGCCCAGCCAGCGGTCGATGTTCGCCTGGATGCCTCCCCCGCCTCCTGCTCCGAAAAAGAAGAGGACGAGTTCGACGTCGGCGAGGTTCTCGTCCTCGTGGTCGTAGAGGAACTGTCCCGCCCGCATCGAGCTGGCGACCTGCTGGCGGATCCAGGGCTTGCCGTAGGTGAAGGTGAATTCGCTGACCTTGAGGCTGTCCTCCTCCGCGCGGAGCGGAGTGGCGGAACTCATCAGAAAGGTGGCGGCAAGCAGGGCGAAGGTGGTTTTCATGAGGCAGACGATAGCCGAGAGGGAGACTGCATTCAAATCCCAGATACGCGTGCGGCCTCCGGCAATTCATCGCTATTCCCCCGCCCGGACCAGAGCACCTCGATGCGGAGGCGGCCTCCACGGAGAGTCGCACGACAATCGCCGCCCAGGGATTCGACGGCGGCCCGCACCACGGAGAGACCGAGACCGGAATGCTCCTTGGCCGTGCGGGAGGCGGACTTTCTCCAGAACCGCTCGAACAGGTGGCTTAGATCGCTCTCGTCGAGATCCGGGGCCTCGTTCTCCACGGCCAGATGGCGGGGGGACGCTTCCACTCGAATTTCCCCGCCCTCCGGAGCGTAGGCGACGGCGTTGCCGACGAGATTCCCGACGATGGTGCGCCACAGCACCGGATCGCAGCGGAAGGGCCCGTCCTCGACGGACAGATCGAAGGTAAGACGGCGGGCGGAGGCCTCGTCGCGGCAGCGTGCGACGCTTTCCTCCAGACCCGAGACGAGATCGACGGCCTCGAAGCCCGGAACGGAGCCACCTTCGGCCCGGGCAAGGAGGGAAAGCGTGTCGAGAAGGCGCCCCAGTTCGTCCAGCACGGCGAGCATCTCGCGTCCGTGATCGGCGGTGAACTCCTCCGGCCAGCGCGCTCCGAGTTCGGTCATGGCGCGCAGCTCGGCGAGCGGCGTGCGCAGTTCGTGCGCGGCGTCGCTGGTGAAACGCTTCTCCCGGGCGAAGGAGACTTCGAGCCGCTCCAGCAGTTCGTTCAATTTCGCGGCAACGCCTTGCAGCTCCGTCGGCAGGCCGCCGACGGGGAGACGCTGGGCGAGATGCTGGACATCGATGCGCTGGACGTCCGCACTGAGGAGCTCGAGGGGCTTCAATCCCGAACGCACCACGGAATGGAGAATGGCCACCGTCAGAAAGACGCCGCCGCTGCCGAAGAGCGCGATGAAGAGAGCGACGGTGCGCAGGGTGCGATGGTGGGCACTGTCGTCGCTCGCGACGAGGATGCGTAGCTCGGGAGCGGCCACCGGCACGGCGGGAAGGTCCACCTCTTCCCCCTCCGCCAAATCCTCGTCCTCGTCGATCGCCGGCACGAAGGTCTTCCAGAACGCCCGGCCGGGATAGCCGTCCGGGAGGACGATGTCCGCGAACCCGCTCTCGATCCGGGCAAAATCCTCCGGCAGGGCCAGGTCGGCGGTTCCGAGGGAGGGAGATCGCTGCACCGGCGAACCGTCGGCCGCGAAAACCTCGAAATAGTCTCCCGGAGCCCGCGAGCCGAAACCCGCGAAGGCCTGCACGTCGAGGTCGATCTCGAACTGGCCGTCGTCGATCTCCGAAGCGGTCACGAGGGCCTGAGCCTTGGTCGCCAGCGCCTTGTCGAACTGGGTCTCCAGCGCCTTCCGGAGCGAGAGATAGAGCCCCAGGCCCCCGGCGAGGAGGATCAGGAGGGAAGCCCCGCCGATGCGGAGGGCGAGGTCATGGCGGATCGATCTCATGGCGCCGCCTGCATCACGTAGCCGAGGCCGCGACGGGTGTGGATCAGCGGCGGAGCATCGCCGGGAGACAGTTTCCGACGGAGCGCGTAGACGGCCGCGTCGACGGCGTTGCTCAGGGGACTGTCGGCTTCGCCGTAGAGATGGGTCTCGATCTGCTCGCGGCTGAAGACCCGCCCCGGATGCCGGGCGAGGCATTCGAGGAGCGAGAACTCTCGCGCCGTCAGCACCAGTTCCTTTCCACCCCGCCGCACCGTCCGCGAAGCGAAGTCGATCTCGAGATCGCCGATGCGCGTTCGCGAATCCGCCTGTCCGTGGTGGCGCCTCACCACCGCCTCGAGGCGCGCGACGAGCTCCTCGATGGCGAAAGGCTTCGGGAGATAGTCGTCGGCACCGAGGGCGAGCCCGCGGACCCGGTCCTCCACCGCGTTCAACGCGGTGAGAACGATGACCGGCGTCTCGTCGCCCTTTCTCCGCCACGATTCGAGCAGCTCCAGGCCGCTTTTCCCGGGCAGCATGAGGTCGAGGACGATCGCGTCGTAGTCGTTGACCCCGGCGCTCAGTTCGGCCTCGTGCCCGTCCGCGGCCTCGTCCACGGCATGCCCGAGACGGACAAGCGCGCGGACGAGGGTGGAGCGCAATCGGGAGGAATCCTCGACGAGCAGGAGACGCATGGGACGGAGCCGGCGGGCGATGTCAGTCTCGCAGGCTTCGTTTCAAAACCAAGCCGTTTGTCGAGACGAGGAGGTGCAGATCGCGGGGGCCGGGCAGATCGATTTCGACGCGGTAGACGACCCGCTTGCTGGTCGTGACCTTTTCCAAATCGTCGAGCCGACCGCCGGCGGGAGTGCGCTTCCGCACCGTTTTCCGCACGGCGGCGGGGACGCGGGCGAGGCGCATGTCCTCGACCGAGCGGAGAAGGCGTCCGTCCGGGGCGATCTCCAGATCGAGTTCGCGCCGTCCGCTCAGATCGATCTCGACGAGATACCGGCCTCGGCCAGGCAGGTGGTCGATCGAATCGATGCGTCCGCCCTTGCGGTTCGCGGCGATGGTCTCGCGCACCGCTTGGGGGCACTGGGCCAGGGAAACCTCGACGGCACGGGCGGACAGCGGAGCGGCAGCGAGGACGGAAAGAGCGGCGAAAAGCCGGAGGGAAGAGGGTCGGGTCGGATTCATGATGGAAGGGATGGGGTTGGAGGATGGGAAGGACGGTCTCTCTCAGAAATCCGCCTCTTCCCTGCGCCGGAGGATTTCGCCGTTCTCTCCAAGGACGAGATGGAGATCCACGTCGTCGACGAGATCGAGCTCGACATGGTATTCCGTCTTGCCGGCGGCGGTGACGCGGTCGATGCCGTCGAAGCGGGTTCCCTTGGTGAGGAACGGATCGATCGCCGACTTCACCGGTCGGGGCAGGTCGCCGGGACGGATCTCCTCGACCAGTTTCAGGAGGGTGCCGTCGCCTCCGACGTGCAGCTTGCGCTCGCGCTTCCCGGGCAGGTCGATTTCGGCGAGGTAGAGCACGCGGTTCTCCACGCGGATGGTCTTGATCTCGTCGATGCGCCCCATCCCGAGATGGTCGCGGATCGTCTTGCGGACGGGTTCGGGGCACTCCTTCAGCGGAATGCCTTCGGCGCTGAGCCCGGAGGCAACGCCGCCGAGGAGGGCGGCGGCAAGGGCGAGGATGGTCGTCTTCTTCATAGGTGTCTCGATGGATTTGGATGCAGTGCGATCCCTTTCGATCGCCCCCAAGCGTCGCCCGCGAAGATGACGGCCCGATGAGGAGTCGGAGAAAAACGCCGGAGAATCGCCCCACCCCCTTCGGCCAAGGGGAGTCAACCGCGCGGCAGCGGAGCCTTCGCCCGCTGCTCGCTCATCCAGGTGAAGAGAATCACCCAGAGCGAGAGGGCAAGCGAGAAGAGCGGAATCTGCAGCAGGCCCGGCAAGGAGTAGAGCGCCGCGACGATGGGAAACCAGACGCCCCAGTTCGCCACGATGACCGGGAGGATGGCGCGCAGGTAGAAGTCCCTTGTGAAATAGCCCGGCAGGGCGCTTCTCCGGAAGCCCGACGCGCGCCAGTCGTAGAGGATCGTGGACATGGGAGCGGAGACCAGCGGGGTGTAGAGGATCTGGTCGACGAGGACCTTCTTCGCCACCGTCGCGATGTCCACGGCATCGCCGAACCAGACCGCCTGCATGCGGTAGAGGAGATCGACCTGCATCCCGTTCCAGCCCCAGAAGGCGGCGGCAAAGAGGAAGTTCCCGAGATTGCGCCGCGTCGCGCGACCCCGCTGGAAGAGGAGGATCCGCAGCAGCTCCGGAACGGCCGCTCCGGCGAGAATCGCGGAGACGGCCGAATAGACATAGCCCCACCGCTCCTTCGCCCCCGCGAGGGCGTCGAAGAGCTCGCGGGACGAAGGGGCGAAGTAGTAGGCAAGCACCGTGCCGACCATCGCCGCCTGCACGAAGAATCCGGGAACGAGATTCGCCCGCGCCGCCCGCAGTCCGGCACGCCAGGGAGCTTCGATGGGAGACGATGGCGGCATGGAGGGTGGAGGCTCCCACCGGTAGCATCATTCCGCGCCGCGTCGAGAGACGATGCGGACGCTTCCGCAGCGGCTCTTGCCCCTCCTTCTCCCACGCATCTCCGTCCTTGCGATTTTCCGCTGGTTCCGCTCCACTGATCCCCGACTCCAATGAAACGCCTTCTCTTCCCGCTCTCCCTGCTTCTTTCCCTCCCTCTCTTCCTGGCCTCGGCCCAGGACTCCCTTCTCCCCGCCAACGCCCGCGTCGCGGTGATCGGCGACAGCATCACGGAACAGAAGCTCTATTCCAAATACATCGAATGCTACCTTCTCGCCTGCACCGGGCGGGACGACCTCGTCCTCTTCCAGTTCGGCTGGAGCGGAGAGCGCGCCGACGGATTCGCGAACCGGCTGGCCAACGATCTCGGCGTCTTCCACCCCACCGTGGCCACGACCTGCTACGGGATGAACGACGGCAGCTACCGGCCCTTCAACGACGACATCGGAAAGAACTACCGCAACCACATGACCCGCGTCGTCGACGGCCTGAAGGCCCATGGGGTGGAGCACATCGTGGTGGGATCTCCCGGCGGCGTGGATCCCGACCTCTTCACGCGTCTCGACGGCAAGGTCTACAACGAGAACCTCGCCCGCCTCCGGGACATCGCCAGAGACTTGGCGGAGAAAGGCGGCTTCGCCTTCGCCAACGTCCACGACACGATGATGGAGGCGCTGCCCAAGGCCAAATCCTCGCTTGGAAAGGACTATGCGCCCTTCGGAGGCGACGGCTTCCACCCCTCCCCTTCCGGGCAACTGCTCATGGCCCAGGCCTTCCTGAAAGCGCTCGGACTGGACGGAAGCATCGGCACGGTCACGGTCGACTCCAGCGGCACAAGCGCGAGCGAGGGACACGAAGTGCTTTCCTCCGCCGCCCGCACGATCGAACTGGAAAGCACCCGCTGGCCCTTCTGCTTCGATCCCGATCCGAAGGATGCCGGGAGCACCCGCAGCATCCTTCCCTTCTCCTCCTTCAACGAGGATCTCAACCGCTTCGTCCTTGTCGTGAAGGACCTCGGCGCACCGAAGGCGCGCGTGACCTGGGGAACGCAGACGATGGAGTTCACCAAGGAACAGCTCGAAGCGGGCATCAACCTCGCCGCCGCCTTCCCTGCGACGCCTTTCGACGAGCCCTTCCGGAAACTGATGGAGACCGTCGCCGCGAAGCAGCAGTTCGAAACCGTTGCGATCAAGAGCCTCGTCACGAATTTCCGCCTTCTAGCCGAAGACGCGAAAGCGGACGCCGAACTCGCCGCCGCCTTCGAAACGATCCGCGGAAAAGTCGCCGCCCGGCACGCCGAACTCCACGCTTCCGCCAGGAAGCACATCCATCCGGTGAAGCACACCCTGAAGATCGAGGCGATGCCGTGAGCGCGAAGAGGACCGTTCGTTCCGCCCGGATCGCCCTAGCGCCGATAATCCCGCCGCCCGAAGATCGAAGACCCCACGCGCACCATGGTCGCGCCCTCCGCGACCGCGATCCGGAAATCGTGGCTCATGCCCATGGAGAGCTCGGGCAGGGAAACGCCGTGCGCTTCCTCCAGCTCGTCGCGCAAGCGCCGCAGAGCGGCGAAATGGGGCCGGACACGCTCCAACTCCTCGTCGTAGGGCGGCACGGTCATGAACCCGCGGACCTCCACGCCTGGCAACTCCGCGAGGGTCGAGAACTCGCGCCTCACCCTTTCGGCGGAAAAGCCGAACTTCGCGTCGTCGCCCGCGACGTTCACCTGCAGCAGGACCCGCGCCGTCGTCCCGAGCTCGATGGCGAGGCGTCCGATCTGCCGGGCGAGTTCCGTCGAGTCGACGCTGTGGATCAAGGCGCAGACGGGCAGGACCTTGCGGATCTTGTTGCTCTGCAAATGCCCGACGAGATGCCACTCGAGCCCTGCGGGCGCCTCGGCGGCCTTGGCGAGCAGCTCCTGCACCTTGTTCTCTCCGAAGAGGCGCTGGCCGGCGGCGGCGGCCTCGGCCACGTCCGCGGCGGGCCAGGTCTTCGAGACGGCGACGAGGGCGACGGATCCGGGAGGACGCCCCGCCTTCCGCGCTTCGGCGGCCAGGTCCGCGCGGACCTGGTCGAGGTTGTCGGCGATGCTCATCGTTCGGAAAGATCGCGGAGGCGCTCGCGATCCAGGCGCACGATGCGCCATTCATGGAGGATTTCACCCCCGACCTGCTCGTAGAGGCCGATCGCCTTCGAGTTCCAGTCGAGCACGCTCCATTCGCAGCGACCGGCCCCGCGCTCGCGGGCGATGGCCCCGACGGCCTTGAGGAGGGCTTTTCCAAAACCTCTCCCCCGATGCGTCGGCCGCACGTAGAGATCCTCCAGCCAGATCCCGGACCGGCCGAGAAAGGTGGAGAAGGTGGTGAAATGGATCGCGTAGCCGACCCGCTCCCCGCCGACCTCGGCGATCAAGGCCTCGGCGGCGGGGCGCTCGCCGAAGAGACTTTCGCGATAGTCCTCCTCGGTCGCGGCGACCTGGTGGGCGAGATGCTCGAATTCGGCAAGCTCGCGGACCATCCCGAGCAGCGCCGGGATATCCTCCGGAACGGCCGGCCGGATGTGGAGGGAAGGGGTTGGAAAATCGTCCATTTTTTCTACTATTCGAACCGGCACTTGGCACGGCCAATGCTTTTTAAGCGCTTGTCAGACGGTCCTATGGACCCGAAGACAAAAGGGTTGAAACCAAAAACGGCAACCCGGTTGGCCACAAGTCTTTTGCAGGTTTTACGGGGGTTTTTCCTGCACTGGCCGACCGGGTTGTCAGTTTCATTTCCGGAAGAGGCGACGGAATGGGCGAAACGCAGGAGAGGAGGCTCCCGAAGCTCTTTTTGGTCACGGAAACGGCGCGCAATAACGTTCGTTGCGACGAGACGGGAGATGAAGCACCTTGGAGGTGGATGATTGGACACTTTACAGACCGCCCTCTCCTTTCCGCCTTTGCTCTGGCAACTCTCGCCGCCCCTCTCGCGGCCGAGGAGAAGGTGACCGCGGCCCTTGCCGCCGATCCCGTCGCTTTCGCTCCGGCTCAGATCGAGTTCTTCGAGAAGAAGGTTCGCCCTGTTCTCGCGGAAAGCTGCCTCGACTGCCACACCGGCACGAAGGCGAAGGTCGGCCTGCAGCTGAACCACCGCGAGGGCTGGCTCAAGGGCAGCGACTACCGCAAGGTCGTGGATCTGGCGGAGCCAGCGAAGAGCGTCGTGATCCAGGCGGTCTCCCATTCCGGTGCCAAGGGCATCCCCGCGATGCCGGAGGAGGGGGCGAAGCTTGCTCCCGAGGCGATCGCCGTCCTCACCGAATGGATCGGCATGGGCCTGCCCTGGCCTGCCGAGGCGGCCAAGCCCGAGACCGATCCCAAGGAGCACTGGTCCTTCCAGCCGGTGAAGCCGGCACCGCTGCCCGCCGGGGCGGGGCATCCCGTCGACCACTTCGTACGCAAGGCCCAGGCCGCCGCCGGGGTCGCGCCCGCTCCCCGCGCGGACCGCGCCACCCTCTACCGCCGCCTCCATTTCGACCTCCTCGGCCTGCCGCCGAAGTACGAGGAGCTGAAGCGCTTCGTCGACGATTCGCGTTCCGATGACGAGGCCTACGCCGCCCTCGTCGATCACCTTCTCGGCTCCCCCCACTACGGCGAACGCTGGGCGCGGCTCTGGATGGACGTGGCCCGCTACGCCGACACGAAGGGCTACGAAGGCGCCGGGCGCGAACGGCGCTTCATCTACAGCTACACCTACCGCGACTGGCTCATCCGCGCCTTCAACGAGGATCTCCCCTACGACCAGTTCCTCCTCTACCAGCTCGCCGCCGAGCAGCTCGTCGATGTCGACGGCCCCGACAAGCGCCACCTCGCGGCCCTTGGCTTCGTCTCCCTCAGCAAGAACGGCAGCCAGGGCGACATCATCGACGACCGTCTCGACACCACCTTCCGCGGAACCATGGCCCTGACCGTCTCCTGCGCCCGCTGCCATGACCACAAGTTCGACCCCATCTCGACGAAGGAATACTACAGCCTCTACGGCGTCTTCCTGAACTCCCTCACCGTCGACACCCCGACCATCGGCGAACCGAAGGAGGGACCGGAATACGACGAATACCTCAAGGGCCTCGCCGAGAAGCAGAAGAAGATCGACGACTTCCTCAATCCCCTCCTCGAAAAGGCGAAGCAGGAGCATCCCGAGCTCGCCTCGAACCAGGGCGCCCTCATGGGCAAGATCAGCAACGAGGATCGCCGCAAGCTGACCAATCTCGAGGGCGAACGCGACAAGTTCATCGCCGACTCGGGCATGGAGCCTGACAAGGCCATCGTCCTCCGCGACCGCGACAAGCCGCTCAACCAGCACGTCTTCATCCGGGGCAGCGCCTCGCGTCCCGGCGAGCTGGCCCCGCGCCAGTTCCTCGCCATCGCCTCCGAGGGCGGCGCGTCGAAGCCCTTCGAGACCGGCAGCGGCCGCCTCGAGATGGCCCGCGAGATCGTGCGCCCGACCAACCCCCTCACCGCACGCAATCTCGTCAACCGCATCTGGATGTGGCACTTCGGCGAGGGCATCGTGCGCACCATCGACGACTTCGGGCTGATGGGCGAGCATCCCGACCATCCCGAGCTGCTCGACTGGCTCTCGCATTGGTTCGTCGAGAACGGCTTCTCGGTGAAGAAGCTGCACCGCCTCCTCCTCACCTCCGAGACCTGGAGGCAGCAGGCCGTGAATCCGAAGGCGGCGGAGAACATGCTCGTCGATGCGGAGAACCGCCTTCTCTGGAGATTCAAGACGAAGCGCCTCGAGTTCGAGCAGATGCGCGACGGCATGCTCGACGTCGTCGGCAACCTCAGCAACGAGATGCACGGACGTCCCGTCGAGATCCTCGCGCCGGGATACAAGAACCGCCGTTCCGTCTACGCCTTCATCGACCGGCAGAACCTGAACCCCGCCTTCCGCAACTTCGACTTCTCCAATCCCCAGGAGACCACGGGCAAGCGTCCCTCCACGACGATCCCGATGCAGGCGCTCTTCACCCTGAACAACGACTTCGTCATGGACCAGGCCGAAATCCTCGCGAAGAGGACGGAAGGAGAGCCCGACCGCATCGCCGCGCTCCACCGCGCCGTCTTCGCGAGGGATCCCTCCGAATCCGACCGCCAGCTCGCCGAGAGCTTCGTCGCCTCCTTCGGCAGCGAGACCGCCTCGATGGGCAAGCGCCAGACCAACACCGAATGGAGCTACGGCTGGGGCGACATCGATCCGGCGACGGGAAAGGTCGTCTTCCACCCCTTCGAGCACTGGGTCAAGAACGTCTGGCAGGTCGGCGCGGAGCGGCCGCTGAAGAACAATCCGCTCAGCTACCTCTACGCGGACGGCAACGGCAGCACCCACTCCGGCTACACCGCGAAGGAGAGCGCCATCTACGAATGGCGGGCACCGGAGGATCTCCGCGTCTCCGTCGGCGGCGAGCTCCTCCGTCCGAACGTCGGCAAGGGCAACGGCGTGCGCGTGAAGGTCGCGACGACCGCAGGCGGCGTGATCTTCGACCAGGTCCTCGACGCGTCGAAGGACAAGCTGCCCGTCAACCTCCCCGAGGTGAGGCTGGCTAAAAACGAATGCCTCTACTTCATCGTCGATCCCCACGAGAACAACTCCTCCTACGACTCGGTGAAATGGAATCCGCAGATCACCGACCTCGACGGACGCTGGCCCCGTTGGGGCATGGCCGAATCCTTCTCCGGTCCCGCCACCCCCGCCTCGACCTGGGGCGCCTATGCCCACGCGCTGCTGAACACCAACCGATTTCTTTTCATCGACTGAGGAACGCTGCGCGTTCCGCTACGGACACCGAACCCTCTTGCCTCCATGAACGAACCCTGTTCCCGCAGAAGCTTCCTCCACCGCGCCGGCATGGGCATGGGCGCCCTCGGTCTCGGGCCGCTGCTCTCCGATCTCAACGGCGCGGAGCGCTCCCTCAATCCGCTCTCCCCCGGGAAGACGCACTTCCCCGCCCGGGCCAAGCGCGTCATCCACATCTTCGCCAACGGCGGTCCCTCGCACGTCGATTCCTTCGACTACAAGCCGGCTCTCGCCAAATACGACGGCCAGGAGATGCCCGGCGAACAGCTCCGCACCGAGCGGAAGACCGGCGCGCTGATGAAGTCGCCCTTCGAGTTCCGGCAGCGCGGCCAGTCCGGGATCTGGGCGAGCGACCTCTTCCCCATGGTCGCGGACATGGTCGACGACCTCTGCATCGTCAACTCGATGCACGCGAACGTGCCGAACCACGAGCCCTCCCTGATGCTCATGAACACGGGGGCCGAACGCATCAACCTCGTGCGCCCCAGCGTCGGAAGCTGGGTCACCTACGGTCTCGGCACGGAGAACGAGAACCTCCCCGGCTTCGTCTCCCTCTGCCCCGGCGGCGTGCCCATCGTCGAGACGCAGAACTGGCGCTCCGCCTTCCTCCCCGGCGCCTACCAGGGGGCGCACATCGACACGAAGAACACGCAGCTCGCCAAGCTGATCCCCGACATCCGCAACCCGCGCATGTCGATGGACCTGCAGCGCCGCCAGCTCGACCTCATCCAGCAGATGAACCATCAGGACGCGGCCGGGCAGGCCATCGATCCCGATGCGGAGGCACGCATCCATTCCCTCGAGCTGGCCTACAAGATGCAGATGGAGGCGACCGACGTCTTCAATCTGGAGCGCGAGCCCGCGCACGTCCGCGAGCTCTACGGCGACACCCTGCAGGGCCGCCAGATGCTGATCGCCCGCCGCCTCGTCGAGCGCGGGGTGCGCTTCGTCCAGGTCTGGCACGGGGCCGGGCAGCCCTGGGACAGCCACAACGAGATCGCCAAGGAGCACGGACGGCTCGCCGCCGAGGCCGACCGGCCCATCGCGGCGCTCCTCGCCGACCTGAAGCAGCGCGGCCTTCTCGAGGACACCCTCGTCATCTGGGGCGGCGAGTTCGGCCGCACCCCGACGGTGGAGCTTCCCACCCCCGGGGCGAACGACGCGAACACCAAGCTGGGACGAGACCACAACCACCACGGCTTCACCATGTGGATGGCCGGCGGCGGGGTGAAGCGCGGCTTCCAGTTCGGCAAGACCGACGACTTCGGCTTCAAGGCGGTCGAGAATCCCATGCACGTCCACGACCTGCACGCGACGATCCTGCACCTCCTCGGCTTCGACCACGAGAGGTTGACCTACCGCTACGCCGGTCGCGACTTCCGCCTCACCGACGTCCACGGCAAGGTCTTCCACGAATTGCTCGCGTGATATCGGTTCCGCTTCGCGCCCCCCTCATCCTCCGCGATACCACTTCGCGGCGCGCTGCAGCTCATCCGCGACCCGCTCGCGCAGTTCCGGCGGTTCCAGCGCTTCGGCCTGGGCACCGAAGCCGAGGATCCAACGGGCGATGTCCTCGAGGGCGGAAAGTCGCATCGACAGGTCGATGACAGCGCCGCCGGGCTCGACCTCGGCGATCTCCTGGCTGGGATGCCAGCGGCGCTCGGCGACGACGCGGGCGGCGAAGCCGCGGAAGCGGATCTTCACCCGATAGCGCTTTCCACTCTCTCCCCCGCCCGCCCACACGCCGAAGCTGCCGGCGAAATGGTCCTCGAGCCGGAAGTCGCGCGATCGCACGAAGCGCCTCTCCGTGAGATGCACCGCCCGCATCCGCTGCACCGCGAAGGTGCGCCGCGCCCCGCGGTCGAGGTCGTGGCCGATGAGGTACCAGCCTCCGTCGATCTCGGCGAGATGGTAGGGCTGGACACGGCGCTTCGCGGACCGCTCGTCGGCGAGCTTGCGGTATTCGAAGTGCAGCTCGCGGCTCTCCAGAACGGCCTTGGCGAGGCGCTCGAAGAGGAAGACGTCCCGCTCGGTCATGCCACCCGATTTCACCGAGAAGGCCTGGTCCAGATCGGACCAGGGGATCGTGATGCGGTCGCCCATCCCCGCGAGGAGCCGTTGGAAGCCGCTCCGCAACGAGGCTTCGAGGGCGGATCCCCTCATGCCGCCGAGCGCGTTCCGGGCGAGGAGGAGGCCGACGAGGTCTTCGGAACTCGTCCTGAGAAAGGGGAAGTCGCTCACCGGCCGGGTATAGCGGTAGCCGTGCGAAGTCTCGTCGTAGACGAGGGGCAGCCCGAGCTCGTCCCGCATGAAGTTGAGGTCGCGCTGGATCGTCTTGCGGTTGACCTCCAGCTCGCGGGCGATGGTGCTGCAATTCGGGAAGTTCCCCCGCGACACCAGTTCGTGGATGCGCAGGACGCGCTCGAGGGGACGCCTCGTGCCCTCGGCTTTGACCGGTTCTTGCTTCGCCATCTCCGCCTCGGTGCAATGGGTGGGAAGGCGGAAGTTGCCTTCGCGACGGGGACAGGTCAACGCGGGATTTTCGTCCCCCCTCACTCCAGCACCTGCACCGCGTTGGGGTCCTCGGCCCCGACGACGGGCGTGGGTTCCCCTCCAAGTGGCGACGGCGCATAGTCCAACGTGACATGCCGACCTGGCTCCGGGGCGCCCTCGACGATGTCGGCGGTGAGAAAGGCCCCTTTGCGGGCGGGGCTGACCTCCAACCGGGAAACCGCCTCTCCGTGCGCGCCTCGCACCGTCAGAATGGTGCCGGGCTCGATCCGCAGACTGCGGCTGGACCGGACAAGGACGAAACCGCCCGCCGCATCGACGTGATGGACGACCCCGACGGGGAGAACGGTGCTCGTCGTCGGCCGATCGGACTCCGGAGCGCTCGGTACGGCGGCGGCTTCCTCCTCCGTCTGCTTCGTGGCAAAGGTGCGGCAACCGACGAGACCACCCGCAAGGAGGGCGGCGAGGAGAAATCGGCCGGAAGTGGAGAGCGCTTGCACTTGGGGAGATTGGGCGATACGGCTCCGAAAAGCAAGATCGCGGAAATGATTCGCCCCTGCATGAACGTCTTCGTCTACGGCACCCTGCTCGTCCCGGAGATCTGGGACAGGGTGACGCGGGTTCCCGGCCTCGTCTCGCATCCCGCGGAATTGGGCGGCCACGCGATCCGCCGCGTCCGGGGCGCGGCCTATCCGGGAATCTTCGTCTCGCCGGACACCGTCGGAACGGTTCCGGGAAAAGTCCTCTTCGACGTTCCCGACGCGGCGCTGCACCGCCTCGACGCCTACGAGGACCGCTTCTACCTCCGCGAGGAGGTCCATCCCGAAGTCGCGGGGATGGGAATCGTGGCCGCGCAAGCCTATCTTGTCCCCGCCGAAGAGGCCGGAGCCATTCTCTCCGGCGAACCCTGGACCCTCGAGTGGTTCTTGGCGAATGGACTGGAAAGATTCCGGTCTTCAATTCTCAGCACCCGCACCCGGAGACCCACTGAAGACTGAATCCTGAAAACTCCCCTACTTCTCCCCCAGCTCCCTCCAATCTCCGTCGAGGACGTAGACAGGGTCGAGGCCGATCAGCTCGCGGAGCCGCTGCGCGATTTCGGCGCTGCGGGTGCAGCTCTCTCCGTCGCAGTAGACGACGACGGGCTTCTCGAAAGCCTCCTGCAGGGCGAACTGGTGCTCGAACATCAGTTCGCCCCACTCGTCGGCGTTGAGGAGCAGAGCCCCGGGAACGTGCCCTGCCTCGTAGGCGGCGCGGGGGCGCGCGTCGATCCAGACGGTCTCGCCGTCGGCGGCAAGCGCCTTCGCCCCCGCGAGATCGAGCTGCCAGCGGACGAGCGCGGGATCCTCGACTTCGTACCAGGGCGGACGGCGCGGATGGAAGAAGGCCGAGACGGCCCCCGCAAAGAGGGCGCAGGCCAGAATGAGAGCCGCCTGTCGCCACGCGTTCACTGGATCGAGAAATAGGCGAGGGGCCGGGCGTAGTTCTCCAGCTCGCAATCGGTTTCGAGACGGACGATGCCGAGGAGGGAGTTCGCCGTCGAGGACGGGGTGAGCTCGAGGTGGTAGAGACGGCCCCTTTCGACTTCGACGAGCTTGCAGGCCACCTCGGGACGCTTGCTCTCCGCGGCGAGGACGTGGACGGGCTTCTCCCTCAGGACACGGAAGACGACGGTTTTCGTGGTCGGCTCGCTCCCCTTCGTCCAGGTCGTCATCGCTTCGGCGATCTCGTAGACCGGTGCGATCTCGATCTTCGTGTTGAGAAAGACGGGGCGCGACCGCCCCTCGGGCGTGACGACGATCTTGCGCTCGGACGAACCCCGCAGCTTCTCGACATTGAAGACGCCCTTGATCGTGGCACGCCCCCCGGCAGGAACGGGATTCTCGTCGATGGAGACTTCGAGACATTCGCACCCGCTCTCGAGCCGGGCGATGCGGGCGGGGGCGGAGCCGGTGTTCTCGACTTGGAAGAGGACTTCCAAGGACGCCTGTCCCGGATCGGCGCGGACCGTCTGGGTCACCGGGGTGAAGACCAGATCGCCGTCCCGCTTGCTGGAAACGGCAGGAGAGCCGGCCTCGGGCGCCGGGGCCTCCGCGGCGTCCGCCGGTCCCTGTAGCGGAGCGGGGATCTTCGCCCGGGACTGGGCGGCCGGAGCAGGTGTCGGAGGATCGGCGGCAGACGCCGGGAACCACTGGTAGACCATGAAGTAGATGACCACTCCGGTGACGGAGACGAACAGCCACGACGGAAAGGTGAACCGCGCGAGACGCTTGTGCCGCTCGAACCTCCCTCTCGCCGCCGCGACCACGAGAAGGATGATGAAGGGCAGGTTCACCACCGCGAGGAGGATGTGGGGGACGAGGATGGCGAGGTAGATCCTCCTCGCCACGGGATATTCCTTCGGAAACTCGGTGTGCCCGGCGGAATAGTGGTAGACGAGGTAGCAGGCGAGAAAGAGCGCCGAACTGACCAGTGCCGCGGTCATCACCCTCTGGTGCGCCTCGCGGCGGCCCGACTTGATGAGAAGGAATCCGATCAGCAGCAGCACGGTGCTGACGCCGTTGAGGGTCGCGTTGATCGGAGGAAAGACGCTGAAGTCGAAGGCGGCGGGCGGCGGGGTCATGGAGCCGGATTCGGGTTCGCTGGCATCATGTCGGAGAGCTTCAGGTCGGGATCGAGGACCATCCTGAGATCGCGGCGGAGGCGCTCGATCTCGATCTGGCCGCGCTGGACGTTCATCACGTCGTAGTAGCCGCGGATGTTGGCTTCGCCGTCGACGATGACGAGACGCTGGTCGTGGGCGTAGGGACCCTGCGCAGCCCGCTGCGCGGGATCGGTGATCTCCTCCGTCGCGTAGAACTTGAACTGCGAGATCATGTACTTCGGAATCTCCTCCGGATCGCCGGTGAGGAACCACCAGTCGGGCGAGTCGATGCCCCTCTCCTTCACCCAGGCATCCATCTTCTCCGGCGTGTCGCCGACGGGATTCACGCTGATGGAGACGAGGCGGAAGCGCGGGTCGTCGCCGAATTCGCTCTCCAGCGACTTCATCACCGCCGCCATGCCGAGGCAACCGGCGGGGCATTCCGTATACTGATGCCCGGCCACGTAGACCTTGCCCCGGAGCTCGGCGAGGGAGACCGCCTTCCCGTCGCGGTTGACGGCTTCGAGATCCCGCTCCAGCCGTGCGATGTGCGGAGGGCGCCAATTCTCCATCTCGTAGCCGCGGCGCATGAGGTAGGCCCTCGTCACGAAGACGGAGCCGAGAACGACGATCAGGCAGACGCCCGCGATGGTGCCCCACCAGGCGATGAGTTTGGCGCGGGTCTTGTCTTCGGTGGTTTCCATCGGAGAGGGATTACGCCGCCAAAGCGGCGGCGGAGGTCCAGGAAAGGTAGCTCGTGACCATGGCGAGGGGGAGATAGAGCAGGGTGTAGAAGAAAAGCCGCCTCGCATCGGTGCGCTCGCCGCTTTTCAGGAATTTCGCGGCGAGCACGACCATCGCGCCCCCCAGCAGCCCGCCGGGAACCGCCCCCCATGTCGCCATCAGGGGCGAGACGAAGGGGAAGACCACAGCGAGCCCAGTCAGGCAGAGGGCGTAGCCCAGCGCGATGCGCGCGGTCCTCGCCCCGCTCTCGTCGTCGTTCGACCACATCTTGAAGCCGCCGCGGCGATACTCGTCGCGATACATCCAGTTGATCGCGGCGAAGTGCGGCAGTTGCCAGAAGAAGAGCAGCCCGAAGAGATAGAAGGCCCCCGCGTCGAGCAGCGGCTGCCCGCCCGCGGCCCAGCCGATCAGCGGAGGCAGCGCCCCCGAGACCGCGCCGACGAGCGTGTTCGCGCTGGAGACGCGCTTCATCGGCGTATAGACGAACAGATAGGTCAACAGAGTGGCCCCGGCCATGAGCGAGGCGGAGGTGTTGACCTTCGCCCCGAGGTGGACCAGCCCGAAGGAGGCGAGGAGCCAGCCGAGGATGAAGGCGGCGGCCTTCGGGAGGCGTTTCGCCGGGAGGGGCCGGCCGGAGGTGCGGTGCATCCGCGCATCCGCCTCGACCTCCATGAGCTGGTTGAAGACCGCCGCGCCCGCGGCCGCCAAGGCCGTGCCGAAGACCATGTGGAGGAAGACCGCCCAGGAGAAGCTCCCCTGCCCCTTCGCCGCCACGAAATAGCCGAAGCAGGCGGTGAGCACCACGAGGAAGCTGAGCCGCGCCTTCGTCAAGGCCATGAAGTCCTCCTGGACCTGCCGCAGCAGGCCGGGAGCCGAGTTCGGGGTATCGCTGGAGCGGGCTTCGGCCATCGTCGTGTCGCAATCGCGCAACCCTAGCCCAAGTTCGCGAAGCCGGGTCGAAAAACCTCGGAGATCGGGCGATTTTTCGTGGAGGGCGAAGGAAACACCGCCACCTCAACCCGTGAAATTTCCGGGTGGCAAAATTCCGCGGCGACCGCACCGTGTCGGTTTCCAGCCCCAACCCTCTTCCCTTCCGTGTCCACCGCCCCGAAGCTCGTCCCGCCCGATGTCGCCCGTCAGATCGACCGGCGCCGCACCTTCGCGATCATCTCGCACCCCGACGCGGGCAAGACCACCCTGACGGAGAAGCTCCTCCTCTACGGCGGCGCGATCCACCTCGCCGGCAGCGTCACCGCGCGGCGGAACCAGAACGCCACCGCCAGCGACTGGATGGCGATGGAGAAGGAGCGCGGCATCTCGGTCTCGTCCACCGTGCTGCAGTTCGAATACGGCGGCCACTGCGTGAACCTGCTCGACACTCCGGGTCACCACGATTTCTCCGAGGACACCTACCGCGTTCTCTCCGCCGTCGATTCGGCCGTCATGGTCATCGACGCGGGGAAAGGAATCGAGGCGCAGACCCTGAAGCTCTTCGAAGTCTGCCGCAAGCGCGGCGTACCCATCTTCGTCTTCGTCAACAAGCTCGACCGCCCCTCGCGCCCGCCCCTGGAGCTGCTCGACGAACTGGAGCGCGTCCTCGGCCTGCCCCCCGTGCCGCTGAACTGGCCCCTCGGCGACGGCCCCCGCTTCCGCGGCGTCTTCAACCGCGAGACGAACGAGGTGAACCTCTTCGAGCGCACCCCGCACGGCTCCTACAAGGCTCCCCTCTCCGTCGGCGGGATCCACGACGACGTCGTGAAGAACGCCCTCGACTCCGAAGTCTACGAGCGGGTCAAGCAGGAGGTCGAGCTGCTCGACGGGCTCACCGAGGAACTCGACCTCGCCAAGACCCTCGCGGGCGGGCAGATGCCCGTCTTCTTCGGCAGCGCGATGAACAACTTCGGCGTGCAGCTCATGCTCGACCGCTTCCTCGCCCTCGCCCCCGGACCGGCCCCCCGTCAGTCGGCGAACGGCCCGGTCGATCCGCACCGCGACGGCTTCTCCGGCTTCGTCTTCAAGATCCAGGCGAACATGAACCCGCGCCACCGCGACCGGGCCATCTTCATCCGCATCGTCTCCGGCGTCTTCGAGCGCGACATGCAGGTCACCGACATCAAATCGGGCCGGAAGGTCCGCCTCGGCAACGCGCAGAAGCTCTTCGGACAGGACCGCGAGACCCTCGACACCGCCTACGCCGGCGACATCCTCGCCCTCGTCGGCAACTACGAGTTCCTCATCGGCGACACCCTCACCAGCGAATCGGGCATCGTCTACGACGAGATGCCGCGCTTCCGTCCCGAGTGCTTCTCCTACCTCTTCAACAACGACACCGCCAACATCAAGCGCTACCGCGCCGGCATCGAGCAGCTCCTCAAGGAAGGCGTCGCCCAGGCCTACGACGTCCACGGCAGCGCCCAGCGCGTGCCCCTGCTCGGCGCCGTCGGCCCGCTCCAGTTCGAGGTGATGAAGGCCCGCCTCGAGGGCGAATACAACGTCGACTGCCGTCTCGAAGGCTCGCCCTGGTCCGTCGCCCAGTGGGTCCGCCCGAAGAACCCCGCGCCCGAGACGAACCGGCGCGACGCCCCTCCCCTCGCCCTGCCCTCCGGCTGCTCCCTCGCCCTCGACCAGGACGAGCAATGGCTCGTCCTCCTCCCCGCCGCCTACCTCGTCGGCATCCTCCTCGAGCGCAACAGCGGCTACGAATTCTCCCCGATTCCCTTCGACAAAGCCAAGGAATGATCGCGATGGGATGGCTCGAAAGGGGCGGGATCTCCGCCGCCCTCCTCGCTCTCGCCTTCCTTGCCCTTTTTCTACGGCGCCGCGCCAGGCGCCAACATGCCCGCGCCGTCCGACTCGCCCGCCCTTTCAGCGCCGAGGAGCAAAGGACGCTCGACCGCGACTTTCCCCGCTGGCGGGACCTGCCTCCGTCCCTGCGCCAGCGCCACGCCGGTTTCACCCGCGTCCTGATGGAGGAGAAGAACTACGAACCCTGCGGCGGCCTGCCCGAGGTGACGGAGGAGATGAAGCTGCTCATCGCCGCGCAGGCCGCGCTCGTCATCCTCGGCAGGGACCGGCACGGCTTCTTTCCGAGGCTCCGCTCCATCCTCGTCTACCCCGGCGGCTTCCGCGATCCCGGGAGACGCCGCTTCGGCATCGACGACGAATCCCGCGGCATCCTCTACGGCGAATCCTGGGAGACCGGCTCGGTCGTGCTTTCCTGGGACAACGTCGTCGCGGGCGGACGCCGCGCCGACGACGGGATGAACGTCGTCGTCCATGAGTTCGCCCATCAGCTCGACCAGGACAACGGCGCTGCCGACGGGGTGCCGCATCTCAGGTCACGCGAGGACTACGCCCGCTGGAGCGAGGTGATGGGACGCCACTACGACGAACTCGTCGAAGCCTCCAAGACCCGCGACCCCGAGCCCTTTCTCGATCCCTACGGTGCGACCCATCCCTGCGAGTTCTTCGCGGTGGCGTCCGAGACCTTTTTCGAAGACCCCTCCGAGCTGGAGGAGGAGCATCCCGAACTCTACGCCGAGCTGGCGAAATTCTACGGACTGGACCCGGCCCGGTGGGAAGGGGCCGCAGGAGAAATGCAGTAGGAACGGCCATCCGGCCGTGGAGGGGCACGCTCCATCGTGCCTGGCGGTGCGCCCTACCCTCCGGATCGAACGCCATACCCTGTTTCGTCAGGTCATCAGCCCAATCAGCGGTCCCAAAACCCTCCGCCGGAGCGGGCAGGAGTGCCCGCTCCCCTCCCCTACCTTTCGGAAGGAATTTTGAACCTTGAACCTGAAACCCAAAGAATTCACGGCACCGCCTTCCAGGCCCAAGCCTCGTCGAAGAATCCCGCATCGGCGATCTTCCCCGGCCGGACAGCGTTGGGAACCTCGCTGAGATCGACGACCGCCCAGTCGGGAAGCTTGGGAACCTGACGGGCGTTGTTGAGGTAGTCGTATTCGCGGTAGGTGAAGCCGCTGTTGACGACGACGTAGCGCCGGGGATTCAGGGGATTCGGGTAGATGAGGACGGGGACGTGCCCCGAGGCGGCATGGCTCTTGCCGTTCGCCTTGACGGCTTCGGCGGTCCATTCGACGGGAAGCTCGCCGAGAAGGCGCTTGAGGACGGCGTTGCTGGACGGGTCGCCCCAGAGGACGAGGTGCTTGTCGGCGATGTCGGCCTCGCCGAGCTCCGTGTCCTTCACCTGGATCACGTCGCCCCGGAACTGCCGGCGCCATTCGCGCACGGCACGCCCGAGCTCGGCCTCGACCCATCGGCCGACGGACTCGTTGAGGGCGGGCCCGGTCGGCGTGACGAAGACAAAACCGTCCATGAAGGTGTCGTCGATGGGCCCCTGGAGACCGTGGACCTTGGCAAGCGGCGCGGCGGCATTCCCCGCTTCGGCCACCTGCCATCGGTCCCCCACTTTGGCGAAACCGACGCGGAAGGATCGATCCGAGAGAGGCTTCGCATCAACGGGGACCTTGGCCCCGTCGATTTCGATTTCGGGGGCTTTGACAGGATCCAGGGGGCAATGGCCGGAGGGAAAGTCGAGGGTGAAGGCCGCGACGTTCCGGGTCTTGATCTCGATCCCGTCGTCATCGTCGAGTTCCGCATCGACGCGGGCGCGCTCCCAATGCTCCCCGAGACGGTCCACCGTGATCCACGCCATCCGGTGGTAGCGCAGGGTCCACGTCGTGAAGTGGACGGAACGGGGAACGCGCTCGCGTCCGATGGCGGCGATCTGGGCGAGCCGCTCCTCGATCTCGACGAGGCTGTCGGGATGGATCTTGTGGGCCGTCTCCGGTCCGATGAGGTGGGTCAGCTCGAGGCCCTCCTTCTTCATCTCCCGGGCCATCACGTCGGCGGCCTGCTTCTGTTTGTCGAACTCGCCGCTGTAGGCCACGGTGGGCACATGACGGAAGTTCAGGGCGTAGTCGGTGGCGTTGTAGACGCGCCAGAGCTTCTGCTGATACCAGGGGAAACCCTTGACGTCCTCGGCCTGGAAGAAGCCGAGAAACTCGGGAGTCTCCGCAAAGCCGGCCCCGGGATTGACCGCGCACCATTCGCTGGCGTAGTGGGCGCCGAACTGCCAGACGGCGGCACCGCCCATGCTGAAGCCGCGCACGAGAATGCGGTCGGGATCGATGCGGTAGGACTGGCGCGCGTGGGCGAGGGCCTCGAAGAGGTCGGTCTCCCCGGCGATCTTGTTGGCGCAGCAGTAGCGTCCGTAGGGATGGAGCACAAGCGTGTCGGCGGGCTGGATCTGGCCGGCGCGCTTGGAGCGCTCGTCGATGAAGCTGAGTTCGCTGAGCTTCTCCCCGCGTCCATGGATCCAGAAGTCGAGGCGGGTGGGAGCGCCGTCGTAGCTTTGGGGAACGACCATGCCGTAGGGCTGGACGGAGCCGTCGATCTTGGAGCGGTAGGCGCGGACGACGAATCCCTTCTGCCGGGTCCAGGGCGCATCGCCCTTGAGGAGAGCCTCGGCGCGCCGCAGGCCCTCGGCGAGCTGCTCGTGCGCCGCCTTGACCTCTTCGGGCTTGAAGAACTCGTTGTAGCGGAGCGCCCAATCGACCGCCTTGTGATGGATTTCGACGTCGGGTAGAAGAACGTCGAGCCGGGGATGCTTGGCCTGTGCGGCCTTGGCCTCGTCGATCTTCTTCCTCAACGTATCCAGCCCCTCGCGAAGCGCGTCCTGGTCCTCCTGCGAAAGGTCGATGCCGAGGGGCGGGATGGGACGGACGTCGGTGGGGATGTTGTCTCCGGGCCCGTCGGCGAGAACACCGGTGGCGAAAAGGGCGCAGACGAGGAGAGGACGAAGGGACGGCATGGGTTCAAGCAAAACGGTTCGGCACCGACTCTCCGAAAACCCGGCCGCTTCGTCAACGGCTTTCGCGGACGTGGTCGACGCTCACCGCGTCAAGCGCACGATCGCCCGGTTGTCCTCGCGCAGATGCCTCTCCGCGACCTCGCGGACCTGCTCGCGCGTGAGCGACCGGACGATTTCCGGCATCTTCCGGTAGCGGTCCCAGCCCAGCCCGACGAGTTCGTCGACGGCGGCGGTCGAGGCGAGCTCGCGCACGCCTTGCAGATGGATCGCCTCGCGCCCGAGCCAGGACGCCTTGGCACGGTCGAACTCCTCCGTCTCGAGCCCCTCGCGCACGATCAGGTCGATCTCGGCGAGCATCTCCGCCTGCACGAGATCGAGCTTCTCCGGCGCAGTGGAGGCGTAGAAGACGAGCAGGCCGGGCTCCAGACCGCTCATCCGCGTCGCCCCGACGGAGTAGGCGAGGCCCAGCTCCTCGCGGATGCGGATGAAGAGCCGTGAAGCCATGTCGCTGCAGGCCTCGTCGATCATCTCGAGGCCGGGATTGTCCGGATGGGCCAGACCGACGGTGCGGTAGCCGATGAGCAGGACGGCCTGCTCCTTCTCATGGGTCAATTCGACGAGTCCCGATCCGTCCGACGGCAACGCGAAGGACGAGCCGACGAACTCCCGAGGTCCCGCCGCGAGGCTCTGCCCGAAGCGGGAGCGCACCATCGCCTCGGCGCGGTCGGGATCGAGATCGCCGAAGACGCCGACGACGCCGTTGCCTCCGACGACGAGGCGGCGGTGCAGCGCGGCGAGGGCTCCGCCATCGAGCGAGGTCACGGACTCGACCGTTCCGGAGGCCTCCAGTCCGTAGGGATGGCTGCCGTAAAGACGGCGGCGCAGAGCCTTCATCGCCACGGAGAAGGGGCGGTCGTTCTCGGCTTTGATCTGGGAAAGCTGGTAGGACTTCTCGCGCTCCAAGGTCGACTCGAGAAAGGCCGGTTCGAGCAGGGTCTCGCCCAGCAGATCGACGACGCGCTCGAGGTCGGGACGCAGGGCGTGGACCGAGACGCCGAAGGTGTTGTTCCCCGTGCTCGCGCCGATGCCTCCGCCGACCGACTCGATCTCGAGGGCGAGCTCTTCGGCGCTGCGCTTGCGCGTGTCCTTGGTGAGAAGGCGCGACATCAGCCGCGTGATCCCCGCGGTCCCGGCGGTCTCGGCGAGCAATCCGCCGCGGAAGACGCCGGTCGCCTGGACGAAAGGCACGCGGCGGTCCTCGAGGAGCAGTACGGTGAGCCCGTTCGCCAACTCCACTTTCCGGATCGCCTCGGACCGCTTCGCTGCCACCGGGACGGAGCGCCTGGTGCCCGCCTTCGGAACGAGCGCCACGGTGGTGAGACGATCGGGGCGCAGCCAGTCCTCCGCCGCCGCCCTCACCTCCTCGCGCCCGACCCGCTGCACCGCCTCGACATAGTCTCGGGTGTGGTCGGGATTGCGGGCGAGCAGCCAGTTCGAGCCGATGTCCGAAGCCTGGCCCCGCACCTCGGTGAAGACCGCGAACTGGGCACTCAGAATCTGCCGGCGCGCCTTCTCCAGCTCGCGCTCGCCCACGCCCTCCTCGACGAGACGCACCACCTCGCGCAGCACCGCCTCGCGCGCGGCGTCGGCCTTTTCCGGCTCGGTATCGAAATGGAGCGCGAACTGCCCCGCGAAGGCGGGGGTGTAGGCCCAGGCCCCGACGGAGTGGGCGAGCCGCTGCTTTTCCCTGACCGACTCGAAGAGCCGCGAGCTGCGCCCGTCGCCGAGGATCCCGGCGAGCAGATCGAAGGCGGGCACACCGGGATGCGTCCCGTCGGGAAGCTGCCAGGCGAGACGCTCGCGGTGCAGCTCGGTGGGAAAGGCGCCTTCGGCCTGGCGCGGTCCCAGTTGCCGGGGTTCGTCAGGCACGAGGACAGGAGGGCGGCGTCGCCTCGACAGTCCACCGAGCCTGGCCTCCACCGCGGCCACGGCCTCGTCGGCATCGATGTCCCCGGCGACGACGAGAAAGAGATTGTCCGGCGAATAGCGCTCGCGGTAGTAGGCGAGGAGGTCGTCGCGGCGGAGCTGGTTGAACAGATCGAGATGACCGATCACGGGATGGCGGCAGGGATGCACGGCGTAGGCGGTGCGGAAGAAGAGCTTGCTCAGCACCTGCTCGGGATTGTCTTCCCCCATCGCGATTTCGCGCCGGATCACATCGGCTTCGTTCGCGAACTCCTCCTCGGGGAGAGCCGCGTCGCCGACGACGTCGCAGAGCACCCCGAGACAGGCCATCGCCCCCGACGCGGGGGCGTCGATCCAGTAGACGGTACGGTCGAAGGAGGTGTAGGCGTTGATGTAGCCGCCCTGCGCCTGCACCGCCTGCGCGATCTCGCTGGCGCTGCGCCCTCCCCCGCCCTTGAAGAGCATGTGCTCGAGAAAGTGGGAGACGCCTGCGCCGAGCCAGCTTCCCTCGTGGATGCTGCCCGTCCGGCACCAGGCCTGCAGACTGACGACCGGGGCGGAACGGTCCTCGCGCACGAGAACCTCGAGCCCGTTCGCCAGCGTCGCGACACGGGCCTCGAAAGGCGGAAAATGCAGCGCCTCGGACTCCGCGCTCAAAGCTCGTTCGATTTCGCGGGTTGCGTGTCCCGGGCCGGAGGTTCGGCGTCCGGCTCCCCGCTCTGCCGGGCAAGCACCTCCCGGGTGGGCCGGAAGGGGGAGAGCAGCGCCTCGCGCAGATCGAAGACCCCATGGAAGTCCTCGGGCGAATCCTCCTCCGACTTCCCGAACGCGCCTGCATCGATCAGGTTGAAGACCATCGCGCCGACGTCCTCGCCCTCGCGGATGCCCCAGGACTCCAGCACGGCGACGGACATGGCCCCGTAGGTCGCGGTCGCGTAGGCGACGATCCCCTCCAGCAGCTCCGGACCGCTCACGTGGCGGTGCTCGATCAGCTCGTCCTTGCGGATCGACTTGATCGTATGGTCCAGCGCCTCCTTGAGGAACTGGTAGCCGTCCGCCCGGTAGCGCCCGTCCTGCTTCAGGATGGCTTTGACGGCGACGTCGAAATGAATGCGTTCCATGGGCGGCGGAAAGGGAAACCTGCTTCTCCTGTCGCCAAAAAGCCCGCGCGAGTCAAGAGCAATCGGTCCCACTCCTCCCCCCTTTGCTTCTTTACTCCTCCGCCAGACAATAGAGCCAATCCTGCCGCTCCCCGACATTCGTGGCCGTGCGGAGAAACACCTCTCCATCGACGAACACGGGCGTCGCGAAGCCTTCGTCGCCCAGCGTGTTTTCGGCGAGCTTGGTGAACTGTTCGGGATTCGGGGCGAAGACATGCGTGATGCCCCGCTCGTTCATCGCGTAGATCCGCCCGTTCGCGAAGATGGGCGAGGCGCTGACGGGGCCGCCGAGGCGCACCTTCCACTTCTCCTCTCCGGTGACGGCGTCCAAGCAAAGGGCGATGCCGCCATCGTTGTAGACGTAGAGATGGCCCCCATGATAGAGCAAGGACTGCTCGTAGCACCTCTCGTCGTTGCGCCAGAGCACCTCCGGCGTCTCGCCGAGGCGGACGGCGATCGTCTCCTTGTTCGGGAACCCTCCGCTCGCGAAGACCGTGTCCTCGTTCCACACCATCGTGCCGCAGGTGGCCGCGCAGGTGCCGTCGACCTGCCAGAGGAGACGACCGTCGCCGGGGTCGTAGCCGCTCACCTTGTCCGCACCGCTCAGCAGGAGGTGCTCGCGGCCGGCGACCCGGGCGACGATGGGCGAGGAGTAGCTCGTCTTCACCTTCCGCTCCGTCCGCCACAGCTCGGTCCCGTCGGCGGCGCGGAAAGCCGCGAGCCAGCCGTCGGCAGCGAACTCCGAGGCCAGGATCAGCGCGTCGCCGTGCAGCGCCGGGCTCGGCGCATAGCCGAAGCCGTAGTCGCATTCGTAGGGACCGGCATCCTTCTGCCAGAGCCGCTCCCCGGCCAGCGTCATCGCGCTGAGGAAGATCCGTCCCGAGTTGTGGAACACGGCGTAGACGTTCCGGCCATCGGAAGCCGCCGTCGGAGTCGCGGCGCTGTTCTTCCGGTGAAGCTTCTCCGGCAATCCGCCTCCGTGGAGCTGCGTCCTCCACACCAACGCCCCGTCCGACCGCGCGTAGGCCAGCACGAACTGGGCCTCCTCCGTCGCGGAGGTCACGATCACGAGCCCCTCGACGACGATCGGACTCGACAGGCCACGCCCCGGCACCTCCGCCTTCCACTTCACATTCTCCGTTTCGCTCCAGGTCAGCGGCGGCGTCGCCGAGGGTTCGGCGACGCCGTTTCCGCTGGGTCCGCGCCACCGGCGCCAGTCGGCGCTCTCCCCGGGCAGGGGCAGAATCCCCCACACCGTCGCCAAAATCGAAATCGCTCGTGTCATTTCCGCCTCTCGATACGTCCGGAAGCGGTTGAAGAGAGCGGATGGCCGTGGAAAACTCAAGGACGAGTCCGCGCCTCCCCTCCCCTGACATGCCCGAAGACCCCGACGACGACAGCGGCGAGCTTTCGCTCTACCAGGAATTCCTTGCCGAACGGGAGGAGATCCTGAAGCACAAGTGGATCCAGAGCGAGGAGGCCGGTCACGACATCGGCCTCGAAACCGCCCTCGTCGATTGGGCGGTGAACCATCGGGAAGTATGGAAAAAGGAATTCCAGGGGCGTTCCCGCTCCTGAAATTCCTTTACGGCGGCCGTTTCAAGCCCCCCGGTCCCCTCTCCCATCCGGGTCACTCCACCGTCTGCGCGACGGCGTTGCGGGCGGCATCGATCCTCTCCAGCGCCGCCCCTTCCACGAGGATGCGGACGCGGTCGTAGGCCCCGCCTCCGTGGGGCAGCGCCGCGACAAGCTCCTGCGACGACGCGATCTCGCCGCGCTCCACTTCCGCTTTCACGTCGGAGAGCACCGTTTCCGCCACCATGCCGCGAATCCACGGCATCGCGGAGGAGAACTCCTCGCCCAACTCCGCCGCCGAACGCCGGTCCCCCGACCGGTAGACCGCCATCGTCAGCCCCTCCGCCGCGGAGGCGTCCGCCGGATCCAGCTCCAACGCGGAGAGGAAACGGTCCATCGCCTTCTCCCACTCCGCCTTGTCGAAATGCGCCCATCCCTCGCGGGTCGCCACCGCCGCCTTGCCCTGCCCGCCGGCCTTGCCGGAAAGCTCGATGCGCACGGCCTTGGCCATCATCGGACGAAACTCGCGGCTCTGGGTCTTCGGCGCCGCCTCCGCGAAGGAGACAAAGACGGAAAGCAGCGGCAGAATCAGGAGGGAGGAATGGATCGGGACAGAGTTTTTCATAAGGAACTCCAAGAATTTAATCAAAATAAACTAAAAATCAATCAAATTTTAAAAACTTTTCGAAAATCAGTCTCGTTTTTGAGAATTCGGCGAGACGATTGATCTCCACAGCACGACATGGCGAGACGGTTTCGACAGCCGAGAGCCGTCGAATGCGGAGCCAACCACGGCGGACACCTCGTCGGCACCTCCCTCCGCCGCATCCAACTGCCCTCAATTCCTCAATTCCTCAATTCCTCAATTCCTCAATTCCTCAATTCCTCAATTCCTCAATTCCTCAATTCCTCAATTCCTCAATTCCTCAATTCCTCAATTCCTCAATTCCTCAATTCCTCAATTCCTCAATAAC
>JBBCIU010000013.1:0-102008 GCA_037190325.1 Verrucomicrobiales bacterium
ATGATCCGGCTGTAGTCGGCGATTTCCGCCTCGCTGTCGCCCTCCTGACGGTGCCTGACACCCCGGTTGACGAGCGCCTTGGCCACTTGCTCGGGCGGCGCACCGGGCAGGTCGATGACCCGGCTGTAGTCGGCGATAGCCGCCTCGCTGTCGCCCTCCTGACCGTGTGTGACACCCCGGTTGACGAGCGCCTTGGCCACTTGCTCGGGCGGCGCACCGGGCAGGTCGATGACCCGGCTGTAGTCGGCGATTTCCGCCTCGCTGTCGCCCTCCTGACCGTGCCTGGCACCCCGGTTGAAGAGCGCCTTGGCCACTTGCTCGGGCGGCGCACCGGGCAGGTCGATGACCCGGTTGTAGTCGGCGATTTCCGCCTCGCTGTCGCCCTGCCGGCCGTGCAACCATCCGCGCAAAATGAGAAGATCGGCCTTTACTGACGCATTTGTCGCGGAAGCCAAGGCCTCCCCAACGCACTTCATGGCCCCTTCCTGATCGCCTTCCTTTAGACATTGTGCCGCGAGCAGGATGCCTTCGGGCATACTCGATTCCAATTGCCTCAACCCCTCCGCATCGAACGATGGGGCATCGATTCCCAAGAGTTCCTTCACCAACATCCGCATCCTCAAGTTCCCCTCCGCGCTGTTCCGCTCCAGCGCAGCGGCCAGATAGGGGCGGGAAGGCGACTCTTGCCGGCAAAGGCCAAGTTTCCCCTCCAACTCCTCGTCGTCATACCAAACCCGGAGGAAGTCCACAAGCAGACGGAGGGGCTGAGTGGAAAGGTTCTCCTTCACCTCCACGCAGATGCGCATGAGGGGTTCGCTGATCTCGTAGAGGGATTCGCGGCCGCGCTGGCTGGACTCGACATAGCCTTTCTCCCGTAGGTCCTGGAGCTGGCTGGAAATGGTTTGCGGCGTGGCGAACAGGCGCTTGGCGATCTCCTTCACCGGCACGGTGCCTTCGCAGGCGCAGAGCAGCTCCACGATCTTCCGCTGCAAGGGGGGCAGCCAGCGCAGTCGCTCCTGATAGTAGGGCGTGAGCTCGTCCACCATTTTCAGAAAGGGGCCGATCAGCGCGTCCATGCTCTCGCGCGTGATGAACTGGGAGAGGACGATGTAGATGCGGTGGTTCCCCCCCGAGAGATGGTGCAGGGCACGCACACGCGAGCGGCCGCGACCGGTCGCGAGAAATTCGCCGACTTCGGTTTTCCCATGATGCCGGGCGATGTTTTGCAGGAGGGTGGCGGCCTGCTCGACGGTGAGCGGCTTGAGGTGCTCCGTCTGGAAAAATCCGAAGAAGGGGCTGGCTCGGTTCGACAGATCCTCCACGAGTCTCTGCGCGGTGGCGACGAGGGAAAGCTGAGGATGTTCCTGGATGAAGGCGCGGAGCTGTTTCTGACCCTTCTGCCCCATGGACTCGAACAGGGCATCAAGGTTCTCGGTGACCACGATGAGCGTTTTGGAATCCAAGCTGGCCAGCAAGTGCTTGGCCACGACATCGAGGGCGTCCGACGGTTTCAGTTCGTAGGCCTCGGATAGGTCTTCGGCGCGGAATTCCCCGGGGTAGCGCTTTTCCAGTGCGGTGTGGACCTTGATCAGCAGTTCCAGCAGGCTGGTGCAGGTCTCGTCCTCGTTCAGCCAAGCCAGGCGAAGACGCTCCGAGGCTTCGGCGTCCGCGCCGATGCGGCTGACGATCAGGGTGATCAGGTGGGTCTTCCCGCACCCGCGCGGTCCGACGAAGAGGAGGTGGTGCTTGTGGGCGGTGAGGGCGCTTTCCCTCACCCGTTCGACGGCGTCGGCGAGCAGCGCGTGGCGCTGGACGAGGATAGCCTCCAGATCCTCCGGTGCGGTGCGGCTGGGCGTGAAGACCCAGAGGTTCCGAGGGGCTTCGTTCGGATCGGAATCGACGGCTGGCGTGCTCATAGTCCGCGATTGATTTTCCACCAGCGGCGGATGAGGGGGAAACGGAAGCCGAAAGAACCGTCGGAGCTTCTTCGGAGGTAATGATCCTGCTCCATCAGGGAAAGCAGGCGCAGGAGCCGCTCGCGGTCGTCGAATTCGCTGGCGGCTTTCAGCATGGAGAGAAGCTCGCTGACCGATGCCGTCTCCCGCGAGGCCGCCAGTTCGTCGAGGATGGCGCAGGTGGCTTTGGCATCGGAGCCATAATAGATGGGAATGCGTTCGCGGTAGTGCAGGATCTCCCAAGGATCGCCGGGGTCGATCAACTGTGCCGCGACGACTTCCTCGATGGTCGGTGGATCGGCCTGCAATCCTTGGATTTTCAAGGGTCGGGCGATATGGTGAATGTAGAATGGAAAGCAATCCACTTCACGGGCGATGACGGTGGAGGCGGCGGCTTTGTCCGTCGAGGAGAGGGCTTCGCCATCGATCAGCGCGAGGGCGAGTTCTTCGGCATCGGCCACATCAAGGGGATCGATCTCGATCCGGGCCATGTCGTTGACCGGGGAGTTGGCGTAGTTCTTGTCCCTCAGCGAAGTCAGCACATGATGCAGCCCGATGGAACCCGTGATGACCATGCGCAGGGCTGGGTGGGTTTGCCGCAGGGCGCGGAGAGTGTCCAACACTTCCATGGCGGTCTGCTCGCCTTCGCGGTCGCGGATGTTGGCGAGCATGAAGGGCAGCTCGTCCCAGAGGAACAGCAGCCGGCCGCCGTTGCTATCGTTCTCGTGAACCAAATCCTCGATGGATCGCGTCAACAGTTCCTTCCACGACGCCCCTTTCTGCTCTGGAAGCGTCAGCACACCGCCAATTTCGATTCCGCCGAGTGCAGCGAACCATTCCTTGGTCCGGCGCGCCACCCTTCCTTTGCCACTCAAGAACTGGTGGATCTCTTTGTAGACCGCCTTGGCAAAGTCCGCGGCGGTGTGGCAGCTCTCCAAATCCTGGAACACTGGAACCCAGTTCGGAGCGGGTTCGGCTTTCAGCTTCTTGATGACGGTGGTCTTGCCAATCCGGCGCTCGGCTGTCATGACGACGCTTTGCTGCTCAAGGGTGTCCCAGATGATCTGGATCACGCGGGCTCGCCCGATCACGGAATGGAGGGCGATCTGACCGCCCGGATTCGATTTCATTGGGTGAACATACGTTATTTTGGACGTATGTCAAAACGGACGTATAAAATGAATTTCCGCAGAAATCGCGAACCGCTTGAGTGGGAGGAATGGTCCTACCCCCGAATCCTCGCCAGCACCAGCTCGGTGACTTGCTTCGGATTCGCCTTGCCCTTGCTGAGCTTCATGACCTGGCCGACGAGGAAGTTGGCGGCCTTGTCGTTGCCGCCCTGGACCTCCGCGACGGGGCCGGGGTTGGTGGCGACGACCTGGTCGACGAAACCCTCGATTTCGCCGGAGTCGGCGGGCTCGAAGCCTTTGGCCTTGGCGATGGCGGCGGGGGATTCGCCGGGGTGGTCGAAGAGATGGGCGAAGATCTCCTTGCCCTGATTGTTCGAGACCTTGCCCGATTCGACGAGATCGACCAGTTCGGCCAGCGCGACGGGGGCCACGGGGCATTCGCCGATGCCGAGGTCGCGTCCGTTCAGCTCGGCGAGGAGGTTGTTGATGACCCAGTTCGCCACCTTCTTCGGCGCGGAGGAGCCCGCGGCGGCGGTCTCGTACCAATCGGCGAGGGCACGGTCGGAGGCGAGGACGGAGGCGTCGTAGTGGGTGATCTGGTAGTCTCTCTCGAAGCGCTCCACCTTCTCGTGCGGCAGCTCGGGCAGGTGCTCGCGGACGCGGGCGAGGAGAGCCCCGGTGCGCACGGGGAGCAGGTCGGGATCGGGGAAATAGCGGTAGTCGTGCGCGTCCTCCTTCAGGCGCATCAGCTCGGTCTGGCCGATGTCGTCGTTCCAGCGCCAGGTGGCCTGGCGGATGGGGCGTCCGGCCTCGACCTCCCCGATCTGCCGTCCGATCTCGTGGTGGAGGGCGCGGCGCACGGCGGAGACGGAGTTCAGGTTCTTCAGCTCGATCTTGGTGCCGAGCTCCTCCCGTCCGCGGGGGCGCACGGAGATGTTCACGTCGCAGCGCATCTGGCCCTTCTCCATGTCGGCGTCGGAGACGCCGCTGTAGACGAGGATCTGCCGCAGGGAGTTCAGGTAGGCGACGGCCTCCTCGGGCGAGTCGATCTCGGGTTCGGAGACGATCTCCATCAGGGGCGTGCCGGCCCGGTTGAAGTCGATGGTGGTGTAGGAGGCGTGGTGGGTCGATTTGGCGACGTCCTCCTCGAGGTGGATGCGGGTGAGGCGCACGGCCTTGCCGGGGTTGGCGATGTCCTTCTGCGCATCCTTGGGATAGGCCAACTCGTAGAGCGGCACGGCCCCGCCGAGGCAGAGGGGCAGGTCGTACTGCGAGATCTGGTAGTTCTTCGGCATGTCCGGGTAGAAGTAGTTCTTGCGGTCCCACTTCACGATTTCGGGGGTGCTGCAACCGAGGAGCTGCCCGGCGAGGAAGGTGCGCTCGATGGCTCCGGCGTTGAGCTTGGGCAGGGCGCCGGGGAGGCCGAGGCAGGTCGGGCAGGTGAGGGTGTTGGGCGGTTCGCCGAAGCGCACGGCGCAGCCGCAGAACATCTTGCTCTCGGTCTTGAGCTGGACGTGGACTTCGAGGCCGATGCTGGCGATGTAGTCGGAGGCGGACATCGAAAGGGAAGGATCAGAGGACGGGTTCCGGCGTCTCGACGGGTTCCGGTATGAGCGAGAGGACGAAATCCTTCAGTCCCGGCTCGAAGACCACCTGGACGAGCTTTGGGCGCAGCGAGGGATCCGCCGCCGTCCGTTGCACCGCGGGGGCGGTGACGAGGGAGACGCGGTCCAGCTTTGCGAGCGCGTCGGCGACTTCGCGATCGGCAGGCAGCTCGACCCAGTTCGGCGCTTCCATGAGGAGGCCGGTTTCGGGTCGGCCGAGGAGGTGCGTGCGGAGAGAGGCTCCCTTCTGCGCAAGGACGAAGGCCGCGGTGTTGCGGCTGGAACGACGGCTGAAGGGATCGGTCGCGTCGAGGGCGGCGGCGAGGAAAGGCAAGCGCTCGATCGCGTTTCGCCAGGTGGCGGAAATCGGATAGGCGGGGATCTGCCCGCCCATGTCGCGAATGCCCGGGCGGGCGAGGGAATCGATGTAGTTGAGCTCCTGGACCGTCCCGGCAGCGCGGACGCAGGTGAAGAAGACGAAAACGGCGACGAGGCTCGGTCCCAGCGAAAGAATGCCACCGGGCGTGCCGTCGGCGAAACGGTGGAGCCAGCCGTCGAAATGGAAGAGATGCTTGAGGACGAGGGCGAGGATGATGCGAAGGAAGAGAAACGCTGCCAAGGCGGCTCCCGCCGAGAGGGCAAGGGAAACCTGCCAGGTCAGCCCGACGCCGAGGTAGGTCTTCGCGAGACCGGGCAGAAACTGGAATCCCGCCAGCAAGATCGCGACACCGACGGCGGCGGCCATTCCCGAGGCGAGGAGACCGACGACTCCCTTGCTCGAGGCCAGGGAGAATGCGACGAGGACGAAAAGGACCGCGATCAGGATGGGGGCGTAGGCGGTCATGAATCACGGGCGGGAGTCACGGGTCACGGGAAAGCTTCGGATTTCAGCCGCCTTTCAAGGCACGCTGCCTCAGCATGTGGTCCACCAGGACGAGCGCGGCCATGGCCTCGACCATGGGCACGGCGCGGGGGAGGACGCAGGCGTCGTGGCGGCCGCGTCCCTTCAGTTCGGTATCCTCGTAGGTGGTCGTGACGGTGTCCTGCGACGTCATGATCGTCGCGGTGGGCTTGAAGGCGACGCGGAAGAAGAGGTCCTCGCCGTTGCTGATGCCGCCCTGGACGCCGCCGGAGCGGTTCGTCACGGTGCGGACGCGCCCTTCCTGCATGCGGAAGGCGTCGTTGTGCTCGCGCCCCGTCATCTCCGTGCCGGCGAAGCCCGAGCCGATCTCGAAGCCCTTGGTCGCGGGCAGGCTGAGCATGCCCTTCGCCAGATCGGCCTCGAGTCGGTCGAAGACGGGCATGCCGAGGCCGACGGGCACGTTGCGGATCACGCAGGCGACGACTCCGCCGATGGAGTTGCCTTCGCCGCGGACCTTCTTGATGAGATCGATCATGGGTTCGACCGAGTCCGGGTGGCCGGTGCGGACGGGATTCGACTCGATCGTCGCGCGCGTCACCGTGGCCGGATCGACCTGCGCGCGCAGCGTGCCGATGGATTCGACATAGGGCAGGATCTCCAGATCGGGAGCGAACTGCGCGGCGATGACCTTTTTCGCGATGGCCGCCGCGGCGACGCGCCCGATCGTCTCGCGGGCGCTGGAGCGTCCGCCGCCCTGCCAGTTGCGGATACCGTATTTCGCCTGGTAGGTGTAGTCGGCGTGGGAGGGGCGGAATTTCTCCGCCATCTCCGAATAGGCCTCGGGGCGGGCGTCCTTGTTGCGCACGAGCACGGCGATGGGCGTGCCGAGGGTGAGGCCCTCGAAGGTGCCGGAAAGGATCTCGGCCTCGTCGGCCTCGTTGCGGGGCGTGGTGATCTCGCTCTGGCCGGGGCGGCGGCGGTCGAGGTCGGTCTGGATGTCCGCCTCCGAAAGCGGGATCAGGGGGGGGCAGCCGTCCACGACCACGCCGACCCCGCCTCCATGGGATTCGCCCCAGGTGGAAAGACGGAAGAGATGGCCGAAGGTGGATCCCATGAAGACCGGGAATGAACGGGAATCGCGGCGGCAGTCAACCGGCAACTCGCTGCTCCGTTTCAGCGGTTGAAGCGCGCGATTTCGCGGTCGACTTCGCGTTTGTGGGCCTTTTCCTTCAGATCCTGGCGCTTGTCGCGCTGGTCCTTGCCCCGGCCGACGCCGATCTCCAGCTTCACGCGCTTGTTCTTCCAGTAGAGGCGCAGGGGCACGATGGTGAGTCCCTGCTGCTCGGTGGTCGCGGCGAGGCGCCGGATTTCGCGCTTGTGGAGGAGGAGTCGCCGATGCCGCAAGGGAGCATGGAATTCGTGGCTCGCCTGTTCGTAGGGGCGGATGTCGCAGTTGTAGAGCCAGACCTGCCCCTTCTCGACGCGGGCGTAGGCCTCGCTCAGGTTGACCCGGCCGGCGCGGATCGACTTCACCTCGGTGCCGAGCAGTTCGAGCCCGGCCTCGTAGGTGTCCGAGATGTGGTAGTCGCGCTTGGCTTTGCGGTTGGTGGCGATGTCGTTCATGAAGGCTCCCGGCGCGGAACGCCGAGGGGTGGACACCATACGCCCGCCGCGGCCCCTTGCCAAGGGAGTGAAAGAAGGGGAGGATCCGAGCGTATCGGCTCCATGCTCCGCAGACTCCGTCGCTTCCTCCTCCCCGTTGCGTTCCTTTCCCTCGCGGCGGTCGCTGGTTTCCTCTGGATCAGCTCGTCCTATCTTCTCACGCCGAACCGCCGTGCCCTCGAACCGCGGCACCGCGAAATCCTCGCCCAGCCGGCCGAGCATGGCCTGGCGCTCGAACCTTTCACCGTGACGGCCGCCGACGGCACGGCGCTGGCTGCGCTTTTCGCCACGCTCGCCCCCGCGCCGGGGAAGGCGGAGAAGACCCATCGCATGGCGGCCCGTCTCGGGGCGCCCCTCGCCGATCTCCGGGCGTCGCCGCGAGGCACCGTCTTCCTCCTCCACGGGCGCAGCGGCGTGAAGGAGGACATGCTCGCCATCGCCGAGCGCTTCGTTGCGGGCGGCTACCGCTGCGTCGTCTACGACGCCCGCTGCCACGGGGAGAGCGGGGGCGAGGCCTGCACCTTCGGCCATCGCGAGACGAGCGACTTCTCCGCCGTGCTCGACCGGACCCTCGCCCTCCTCGCCGAGCGGGGGCAGGATCCCGGGCAGGTCTGCGGCGTCGGCGTTTCTCTCGGGGCTTCCGTCCTCCTGCAATCCCTCCCCGGCGAACCGCGTCTCTCCGCGGTCGTCGCCGTGGCGGCTTTTGCGACGTTGCCCGAGGTGGTGAACCGTGCTGCGAAACGCACCATCCACCCACGCATTCCCTCCTGGCTCGTCGCCGGGACGATGCGGACGGGCGGGTTGCGGGCCGGCTTCGATCCTTTCGCCATCTCGCCGCTGCAAGGCGTCGACGGCGCGGGGAAGCCGGTCTTCTTCGCCCACGGCGCCCGCGACGGCGTCATCCCGGTGGAGCATTCCGAGCGTCTCCACGCCGCCGCCACCGGGCCGAAGGCGCTCCGCATCGTGCCCGACGGCTATCACAACGATGTCCTCGCCAAGGGTGGCGATGCGCTCTACGAGGAGATGATCGAGTTCTGCCTCGCGGCGGGCTCGGCGCCGGTTTCGTCCCGTTGAGTCCGTGGAGCCGGCGAAACGGTCGCCGTCCGCAACCCCCGTCCCTCCCCGGTGTTTCATCCGGACACGCCCTGCCCATGTCCCAGTTCCGCACGCCTTTCCACATCCCGCTCGACCGCCGCCGCCTCCTTCGGAGTCTTCTCCTCGCCAGCGGCGGGCTTGTCACCGGGGAGCTCTACGCAGAGGCGCTCGTCCTGACGCCCCGGGCGACCGAGGGACCCTACTATCCCGACCACCTCCCTCTCGACCAGGACAACGACCTCACCCGGATTCTGGACGGCAAGGCTCCCGCGGGCGGCATCGTCACCGAATTCGGCGGTCGCCTCCTCAAGACCGACGGCAGCCCCGTGGCCGGGCGCACCATCGAGCTCTGGCAGGCCGACGTGAATGGCTGCTACCTCCACAGCCGCGGCGTGCAGCGGGGCAAGGAGCGCGATCCCCATTTCCAGGGCTACGGCAAGATCGTCACCAACGAGAAGGGGGAATACCGCTTCCGCACGATCAAGCCGGGCCTCTACACCGGGCGCACGATCCATTGGCACATCGCGGTGAACGAGGGCGGGACGCGGCTTCTGACCACCCAGCTCTACATCGCCGGGGTCGCCCAGAACGAGGGGGACGGCGTCCTGCGGCGTATGGGCACGCCCGAGCAGCGGCTCTCGGTGATCCGCGAGTTCAAGCCTCCGACGCCGGGGAGCGAGGAGCTCGTCGGCACCTGGGACATCGTTCTCGGCGAAACGCCGGAGGAGCCCGAGGAGCGCCGCGGAGGGCCGGGCGGTCCCCGTCCCGGAGGTCCGCCGCCTCAGCGGTTCCCCGGCGCGGCGCGTTGACGCTGCTTCCGGTAGTGGCGGACGAGTCCGGCGGTGACGCCGTCGGCGTATTCCTGGTAGATGTTCTTCCGGTAGACGCCGTTGATCTCGCGGAGACCTTCGTAGGGTCCTTCCTGGACGCGGGCGTGGGTCTCGCGATGGTTCATGCAGAAGGGTTCGAAGAAAAGCACGGGGCAGAGAAAGGCGCGGTTGGCGAGCAGGTTGCGGGCCCACACGTATTCGTTGCCGTTCACCGACATGCCGCTGGTGCCGTCGTAGGAGGCGGGAGGGAGGCGGGTTTCCCGCTGCATGGTGCGCGAGACGATGTCCGCGAGACGGAGCTCCTCGTGGTAGAGGCGCTGGAGGATGCGCAGGACCATCTCGAGGCGGGTGTCGTCCTCGGCCATCTCGCTTTTGGAATAGCAGCCGTTGATGAGGAGGTGGAGGTGGTTCGGCGAGCGGAAGACGGGTTTTCCGCCGGGCCAGGGAGAGGCGTCGAAATGGAGGCACAGGGCGATGTCGGGACGGATCGTGTCGTTGATGAGCTCGCCGCGGGCGCGGATTTCGCTGGAGATGGCGAACATGGCTTTCGCGGTGCTGGCGATGAGACCCGGAGAGGGAATCTGTCCTCGCTGGACGAGGTAGGCCCTGGCCTCCTCCTGGAGGGTTTCGGGGCGGTCGTGGGTGACGGGATGGTTGGATTCGCGGGTGAGATGGACCTCGGCCCCGAGGAGGGAAAGGTCGCGTTTCAGGATTTTCGCGACGAGGAGGGTCATTTCGCCCTCCCTCACTTCGAGGGTGTCGGGTCCGCCCAGCTTGAAGTGGCGGTCGTCCCAGGTGACCCATTTTCCGCCGATATGGCCGGGATCGATGGCGATCCGCAGTCCGGCGAGCGGTTTGGAGGAGTTGGGCGGCAGGTCGGCGAGGTCGAGGGGGGCACGCCAGAACCGCGGAGAGTCCTTCGGCAAGGGCGTGCCGCTGCGGAAGCGCAGGTCGTACCAGCCGAGTTCGGGAGCGTTCGACTGTTTCAGGATGAGGGCGCGGTCGGCCTCGATGTGGATGAATCCTTCGGCCTCCTCGGGGCTGCGGGCGTAGCAATGGTGGAGGAGATGGACGAATTCCTCGCGGGTCATGGTGCCCTGGTAGGGGTCGAGCGTTGACCAGTCGGGGACCGAGCCGAGTCGGGCGAGGTGCGGCGGGAGGGGTGGGGAGCTGGAAAATCCCGCCCCGGCGGCGAGAAGGAGCGCCACGGCGGGAAGCCAGGCATGCCCGCACGGCAGGCGCCTTGAACCGTTCGAAGATTTCGGTTTCATGTGCCGGAAAGAGGGCGAAGAAATAGGAGCATGCTGAGGATTCTATTTCTAGGAGATATTGTCGGAGAGCCGGGGCGGAAGGCGGTGATTTCGCGCCTTGCCGCGATCCGCGAGGCGGAGGGGGTGGATTTCGTCGTGGCCAACGGCGAGAACGCGGCTGCGGGACGGGGCATCACTCCCAAGATCGCGATCGATCTGCTGCGCGCCGGCGTGGCGGTGATCACGACGGGTGATCACGTCTGGGATCAGATGGAAATTGTGGAGTTCATGGAGATGGAACCAAGAGTGTTGCGCCCGATCAACTATCCACCGGGCGCGCCGGGGGCGGGTTCCATTGTCCTGGAGACGGCCAAAGGAATGGTCGGAGTGGTCAACGCGCAGGGGCGCAGCTTCATGCAGCCTCCGTTGGAGAACCCTTTCCTTGTGGTGAGGGAGGAAGCGGCCCGGCTTCGCGACGAGGAGGGGGCGAAGGTCGTCCTCGTCGATTTCCACGCGGAGACGACGAGCGAGAAGCTGGCGCTCGGGTGGGCGCTGGACGGCCTGGTGTCCGCGGTGGTCGGCACGCACACGCATGTGCAGACGGCGGACGAGCGCGTCCTGCCGGGCGGTACGGCCTTCCTTTGCGACGCGGGGATGTGCGGACCGCTCGATTCGGTGCTCGGGCGGGAGACGGCACCAGTGGTGGAGCGCTTCCTGACCTCGACGCCGCGGCGTTTCCCGGTGGCGAAAGGGCCGGTCGGGTTGCGCGGGGCTCTCGTGGACGTCGACGAGGCGTCGGGAAAGGCGGTCGCGATCCGCCGTTTCAGCAAGGATTGCCCGGAAAACGGAGAGGACGAGATTTTTTAAATCGGGCCGGAAGTTTTTTTTGACAGAATGAAGGGGGCGGCTACCTTTCGCCCCTGATTCTGCCGGTCTGGCTCTCGCCTCGATGCTCCCTCCCGGAAGGGAAAGGTGCTGGAGGCTTGTTGACTTTGGCGGTTTTGGGATGCCTGGGTTACTGGATCGTTTGGTCTTTGAAGCTCAAGGTGCTGAAAGGCTCTTGTAGCTCAGGGGTAGAGCACTTCCTTGGTAAGGAAGAGGTCACGGGTTCAAATCCCGTCAAGAGCTCCGCTTGAGTAGCAAGGAACAACCAAGGCGGCCCTGCCGCAGTCGAGCCCCGAGATTCCCAGGAGGAACAGATTTCTACGAACACCACCAACAAAAAACCTAACGAAAATGGCTAAAGCAGCATTCGAACGCACCAAGCCTCACGTGAACGTGGGCACGATCGGTCACGTCGACCATGGCAAGACGACTCTCACCGCGGCGATCACGACGACCCTCGCCGGGAAGGGCCTTGCCGAAAAGCGCGCCTACGACGAGATCGACGGTGCGCCCGAGGAGCGTGAGCGCGGCATCACCATTTCCACGGCCCACGTCGAGTACGAGACCGAAAACCGCCACTACGCCCACGTCGACTGCCCCGGCCACGCCGACTACGTCAAGAACATGATCACTGGCGCGGCCCAGATGGACGGCGGGATCCTCGTCGTTTCCGCCGCCGACGGCCCGATGCCGCAGACCCGCGAGCACATCCTCCTGGCCCGTCAGGTCGGCGTTCCCGCCCTCGTGGTGTTCATGAACAAGGTGGACCTCGTCGACGACGCGGAGCTTCTCGAGCTCGTCGAGATCGAGGTGCGCGACCTTCTCTCCTCCTACGAGTTCCCCGGCGACGACATTCCGATCGTCAAGGGTTCCGCCAAGGCCGCCCTCGAGGGCGACGCCGCCCAGCAGGAGAACATCCTCAAGCTCATGGAGGCCGTGGACGAATACATTCCGCTTCCCGAGCGCCCCATCGACGGTGACTTCCTCATGCCTGTCGAGGACGTGTTCTCGATCGAAGGTCGTGGCACCGTTGCCACCGGACGGATCGAGCGTGGCATCATCAAGAAGATGTCGGAAGTCGAGATCGTCGGCATCCGCGACACCCAGAAGACCACGGTCACGGACATCGAGATGTTCCGCAAGCTCCTCGACGAAGGCCGTGCCGGCGACAACGTCGGGCTCCTCCTTCGCGGCCTCAAGAAGGACGATGTCGAGCGCGGCCAAGTGATCGCCAAGCCCGGTTCGATCAAGCCGCACAAGAAGTTCAAGGCCGAGGTCTACGTCCTCTCCAAGGAGGAAGGTGGCCGCCACACGCCCTTCTTCGACAACTACCGTCCCCAGTTCTACTTCCGCACCACGGACGTGACCGGTTCCGTCAAGCTCCCCGAGGGAGTCGAGATGGTGATGCCCGGCGACAACGTGGCGATCGAGGTCGAACTGCTCACTCCCATCGCGATGGAGAAGACGATCCGCTTCGCGATCCGCGAAGGGGGCCGCACCGTCGGTGCGGGGCGTGTCTCCGAGATCGTCGACTGATTCGCCGAGCCTCGGTTCCGGTCCGGCGCGGGAACGTCCCGCGTGCGGCCGATGGAACATTCCGGAGGGGATCCGACTCGTCGGCTCCCCTCTTTCCGCCACTGAAAAAACCTTAGAATCACACAGGGCAGTAGCTCAATTGGTAGAGTAGCGGTCTCCAAAACCGTTGGTTGCGAGTTCGAGTCTCGCCTGCCCTGCCAGTTCCGGAGCCGCGATGCGGCGACGGAACGACCGACAGCAGAGACGATGAAAGTGGGAAAATATCTTGGTGAGGTGCGCGGCGAACTTCGGAAGGCCACTTGGCCGTGGGATCCGAAGGAGAAGGGCGTCAAGAAATACAAGCAGCTGATCGACTCCACCGTCGTCGTCCTCGTGGCGATGGTTCTCCTCGGCGCCTTTGTCGCCACCATCGATTTCGCCATGCGCCAGGCGATGACATTCCTCACGAGCGGATTCTGATTCCGCCGATTCCGAACTCCATCCGCCCCCTCTCGATGCCGACGATTCCCCAAGCGAAGGACCAGTGGTACGTGATCCAAGTGCTCTCCGGCCAGGAGATGAAAGTCCGCGACAGCTTGGAGCGGCGCATCGAGGTCGAGGAGATGGGGGATCTCGTCTACGAAGTGCTGGTTCCGCAGGAGCGGGTCTCCGAGGTGCGCGGCGGCCAGAAGCGCGAGGCGAACCGCAAGTTCTATCCGGGCTACATCATCGTCAACATGCACCTCCTCAACGAGGACAACACCCTCGTGGACCGCACGTGGTATTTCATCCAGGAGACCGACGGGGTCATCAATTTCGCCGGGACGAAGGGGCATCCTCTCCCCATGCCGAAGCACGAGGTCGACAGCATGCTCGCGCAGATCAAGGAGCGCGAAGGCAGTGTCAAGCCCGCCGTCTCGCACGAGGTGGGCGACTCCGTGGTCGTTTCCGACGGTCCCTTCCAGGGGCAATCCGGCGTCATCGCCGAGATCAACGAGGAGAAGGGCGAGCTCATGGTCTCCGTCAACATCTTCGGTCGCGAGACCTTGGTGCCCCTTGAATACTGGCAAGTCGAGGCGGGCTGAGAGCCCCTCCGCGTCCAGCGACGAGACGATCCCAAACCCATTTAACCAAGAAGCACGATGGCCAAAGAAGTAGTGAAACAGATCAAGCTGCAGATTCCCGCAGGCAAGGCGAACCCCTCTCCCCCGGTGGGCCCGGCGCTCGGCCAGGCGGGTGTCAACATCATGGAGTTCTGCAAGCAGTTCAATGCCCAGACCCAAGGGGCCGAAGGGGATATTCTGCCGGTCGTCATCAGTGTCTACGCCGACAAGAGCTTCACGTTCATCACGAAGAAGTCCCCCGCCGCCGTCCTCCTGAAGAAGGCCGCCGGCCTCGCCTCGGGTTCGAACGAGCCGAACAAGAAGAAGGTCGGCAAGATCACCCAGGCCAAGCTCCTCGAGGTGGCCCGCTACAAGATGGAGGACATGAACACCCGCGACGAGGAGGCCGCCTGCCGCATCCTCGCCGGCACGGCCCGCCAGATGGGGCTCGAGATCGTCGATTGATTTTTTCCGAAGCAAACCCAACACCCGCAGGAGGACGAGGAAACGTCCGTTCGCACTGCATCCAAACGATGGCCAAGAAACGAAGCAAACGATACAAGTCCGCCGCCGCCCTGGTGAACGCGGCCAATGTCTACTCGATCGAGGAGGCGGTCGCGCTGGTGAAGACGCTCCCGGCTCCGAAGTTCGACCAGACCGTGACCCTAACCTTCCGCATGGGGGTGGATCCGCGTCAGTCCGACCAGATGGTGCGTGGCACCTGCCCGCTTCCGCACGGTTCGGGCAAGGACGTGCGCGTGCTGGTCTTCGCCGAGGGCGAGGCCGCGACCGAGGCGAAGAACGCCGGGGCGGACCATGTGGGCTTCGAGAGTCTCATCAAGGAGGTCATGGGCGGCTTCATGGATTTCGACGCCGTCATCGCGACGCCTTCGGCCATGTCCGAAGTGCGGAAGCTGGGTCGGCAGCTCGGCCCCCGCGGCCTGATGCCGAACCCGAAGACCGGCACCGTCACCGACGACACCGCTGGGGCGGTCAAGGCGGTCAAGGCGGGCCGGATCGACTTCAAGCTCGACAAGAACGGAAACATCTCCGCGCCGATCGGAAAGCTCTCCTTCGACGAGAAGATGCTGGTCGAGAACGGCAAGGCGGTGGTCGACTCCGTCGCCGCGGCCCGTCCGGCCGTCGCGAAGGGAATCTTCATCCAGAAGGGCACCCTGGCCGCGACGATGCTCCCGGGGATCAAAGTGGACGTCTCCGCCTGGCACTGATCCATTGAATCTCCCACTCCGAACCTTTCCGAACCGATGAAAGTTCTCAAGAAAATCGCCATCGACCAAATCCTCTCCCGCATCGACGCGTCGCCCTTCCTGATCGTGGTCGACTACGGCGGGATGAAGGTCTCCCAGTTCGAAGAACTCCGGAAGCGTCTCGCCGGGACGGGCGCGAAGCTCCAAGTCGCGAAAAACACCTTCGTCAAGCAGGCGGCAGCCTCGGTGGAGTATCCCTCCGAACTTGCCGGGCACCTCAGTGGACAGACCGCCATCGTGACCGGCGAAAGCGACGTCTGCGCCTCGGCGAAGGTCCTCAAGGTCTACGCCAAGGAGACCGGCGGCAAGCCCGGCATCCGCTGCGGCGTCCTCGACGGGGCCTACCTCGACGAATCGAAGGTCGTTGCCCTGGCGGAGCTCCCCTCCATCGAGATTCTCCAGGCCCAGTTCCTCGGTCTGCTCAACTCGCCCGCCCAGAAGCTCGTCTCCGTCCTCAACGAGCCGGCGGCCTCGCTCGCCCGTGTCCTCCAGGCCAAGGCCGACCAGGGCTGAGACCTCCGAACCCCTTAAGAAAATCTTTGGCCGCTCCTCGGAAGGGGCGGCCGGAACGACAAAGAAAACCAAAAACCGGGTTCCTTGCCGAGCGCCGAGCGCGGCGTGTTAATTGCCGGAGCGCCCTCCGGTGCGGCGACACCCAACCAAAGATATGGCAGATACCAGCGCACTAGTGGAACAACTGAGCGGACTCACCGTCCTCGAGGTCGCCGACCTCGTCAAAGCTCTCGAAGAGAAATGGGGCGTCAGCGCCGCGGCTCCCGTGGCCGTTGCGGCCGCTCCCGCCGCCGGCGGAGGTGCCGCCGAGGCCGCCGAGGAGAAGACCTCCTTCGACGTCGTCCTGACCTCCTTCGGCGACAACAAGATCGGCGTCATCAAGGCGGTTCGCGAAGCCGTCCCCGGCCTCGGTCTCGCCGACGCGAAGGCCCTCGTCGAGAAGGCTCCGACTCCCGTCAAGGAAGGGGCGAACAAGGACGAAGCCGCCGCGATCAAGGCGAAGCTCGAGGAGGCTGGCGCCAAAGTCGAGCTCAAGTGATCCGATTCTTTCGATCCCGGTCCGGTCCGCCGGACCGGGATTTCCCTTCGCTCCGACCTTTACAAACGAATCCTTGCGTCAATCGTAGAGATCCAAAAAAGTGGTTTCGAACCGACTCCCAAGCTAAAGTGACGTCGAATCCCGGGTGCTTTCCTGCGAGCACCCGGGCTTCGTCGTCTCTTTTTTTGACGACAGCCTTTCGGCTTCGGCGTTTCCGCGTGTACACCTGCGTGGGTGTTGCGCGGAAAATGCGCGACGGAAGGCGAATCGAGAAGACCTCCAGACCAACCTCAGCAGCGCCCTATGTCAGCACGACCCGAGAAACTTGAACGTTTGTATTTTGGCAAGATCGAGGAGGCCATCGAGACGCCGAATCTGATCGAGGTGCAGCTCGATTCCTACAAGGAGTTCCTGCAGCAGGAGATCGCGCCGGAAACCCGTGTCTCCACCGGCTTGCAGTCGGTCTTCCGCGAAGTCTTCCCCATCCAGAGCTACGACGAGAAATTCACGCTCGACTTCGTGAAGTACGAGGTCGGCGAGCCGAAGCAGACCGCCCTCGAATCGCTCCGCGACGGCGAGACCTTCAGCGCCCCGCTCTACGTCACCTTCTCCCTCACCGACGAGACGGGAACGAAGGAGGAGCGCGTCTACATGGGCGAGCTGCCCATGATGACGCTGCGCGGCACCTTCGTCATCAACGGGGCCGAGCGCGTCATCGTGAGCCAGCTCCACCGTTCGCCGGGCGTCTGCTTCGAGACGAACCTGCACCTCAACGGCAAGACGCTCCACGGCTTCCGCATCATTCCCGACCGGGGCACCTGGATGGAGGTGCAGTTCGACACGAACGACCTCCTCTACGTCTATCTCGACCGCCGCCGCCGCCGCCGGAAGTTCCTCGCCACGACCTTCCTCCGCGCCATCGGCTACCCGACCGACGAGGACATCATCGAGCAGTTCTACGACATCGAGAAACTCAAGATCGATCCGGCGATCAACGAGGCCGAGCTGGCCAACAGGGTGATCTTCAACGACGTCCTCGACGGCGACATGGTCGTGGCGAAGGCCTACGAGCCGCTCACGCTCGCGACCATCACCCAGCTCCACGCCCTCGGCGTGAAGTCGGTCCCCTGCGTCACCGCCTCGCACGACGATCTTCTCATCAAGTCGCTCCGCAAGGATCCCGCGAAGAACGAGGAGGAGGCCCTCAAGGACATCTACCGCCGTCTCCGCCCCGGCGACCCGCCGACCGTGGCCAACGCCCGCGCCCTGCTCAAGCGGCTCTTCTTCGATCCGAAGAAGTACGACCTCACCCGCGTCGGCCGCTACAAGATCAACCAGAAGCTCGGCCTCGACGTGGACGAGAACGAGCGCGTCATCACCGCCGACGACTTCCTCGTCTCGATGGCCTATCTCTTCGGTCTCCGCCGCGGCGAGGGCGTCCTCGACGACATCGACCACCTCGGCAGCCGGCGCATCCGCGCCGTGGGCGAACTGCTCGCGAACCAGTGCCGCGTCGGCCTCGCCCGCACCGAGCGCCTCGTGAAGGAGCGCATGACCCTCTTCGACATCGGCCTCGACGGGATGACGCCGTCGAAGCTGGTCAATCCGAAGGCCCTCGCCGCCGTCGTGCGCGACTTCTTCGGTCGTTCGCAGCTGAGCCAGTTCATGGACCAGATCAACCCTCTGTCCGAGCTGACCCACAAGCGCCGCCTCTCCGCCCTCGGTCCCGGCGGCCTCAACCGCGACCGCGCCGGCTTCGAGGTCCGCGACGTGCATCCCTCGCACTACGGCCGCATCTGCCCCATCGAAACGCCGGAAGGTCCGAACATCGGCCTCATCAACTCGATGAGCTGCTACGCCCGGATCAACGAGTTCGGCTTCATCGAGACGCCCTACCGCCGCATCGTGAAGGGCAAGGTCTCGAAGAAGATCGACTACCTCACCGCCGACCAGGAGGAAAGCTACCTCATCGCCCAGGCGAACAACCCCATCGACGACAAGGGCAATTTCCTCACCGAGCGCATCACCGTGCGCCACCTCGGCGAGTTCATCGAAGTGGAGCCCGAGGCCGCGACCTACATGGACGTCTCGCCGAAGCAGCTCGTCTCCGTGGCCGCCTCGCTCATCCCCTTCCTCGAGCACGACGACGCCAACCGCGCCCTCATGGGATCGAACATGCAGCGCCAGGGCGTGCCGCTCCTCGTCTCCGAGTCTCCCTACGTGGGCACGGGGATGGAGGGCAAGGTCGCCCGCGACTCCCGCGCCGTCGTCGTCGCGGAGGGATCGGGGATCATCGCCGCCGCCACCGCGGAGATCGTCATCGTGACGAAGGACGGCGAACTGCCCTGCTCCGAGGCGCAGTTCATGACGAACCCCTTCAAGCTGAAGAGCGACAAGGAGAACGGCACCTACGTCTACCCGCTGCGCAAGTTCATGCGCTCGAACGCGGGCACCTGCATCAACCAGAAGCCCATCGTCCGCCGCGGCGAGAAGGTGAAGGCCGGCCAGGTCCTCGCCGACGGGCCGAACACCGAGCACGGCGAGCTCGCCCTGGGACGGAACGTGCTCGTCGCGTTCATGCCTTGGAACGGCTACAACTTCGAGGACGCCATCGTCATCTCCGAGCGCATCGTGAAGGAGGACATCTACACCTCCATCCACATCGACGAGTTCGAGATCGGCGCCCGCGACACCAAGCTCGGCCCCGAGGAGATCACCCGGGACATCCCCAACGTCGGCGAGGAGGCTCTCAAGGACCTCGGTCCCGACGGCGTCATCCGCGTCGGCGCCGAGGTGAAGCCCGGCGACATCCTCGTCGGCAAGATCACGCCGAAGAGCGAGACCGAGCTGGCTCCCGAGGAGCGTCTTCTGCGCGCCATCTTCGGCGAGAAGGCCGCCGATGTGAAGGACACCTCCCTCCGCGTCCCCTCGGGCTGCGTCGGCATCGTCATGGACGTGCGCGTCTCCTCCCGCAATGCCTCCAGCAAGGAGCGCATCGATCCCAAGGAGCAGCAGAAGCAGCAGAAGCAGATCGTCGAGGAGCACCGCCGCCGCCACGAGGAACTCGCCGAGCAACTCACCGAGAAGCTCTCCGACATCCTCCTCGGCGAGAAGATCCCGCTCGACGTGGTCAACGGGCGTACGGGCGAGATCATCGTGCCGGCGAACCGCAAGATCACCAAGACCCTTCTGCGCAAGCTGGCCGACAACTACTCGAACATCGAGATCGATCCCAGCCCGGTCCGCAACAAGATCCTCGACATCGTCGCGAGCTTCGAGCAGAAGTTCGCCGACATCGACCTCGAGCGCGAGCGCCAGCTCGACCGCATCGAGTCCGGCGACGAGGTCGAGCCCGGCGTCATCAAGCAGGTCAAGGTCTACGTGGCGAAGAAGCGCAAGCTCTCCGTCGGCGACAAGATGGCCGGCCGCCACGGGAACAAGGGGGTCGTCGCCACGATCGTCCCGGAGGAGGACATGCCCTTCCTCGAGGACGGCACGCCCGTCGACATCTGTCTGAACCCGCTCGGCGTGCCGAGCCGGATGAACGTCGGACAGGTGCTCGAGACCCACCTCGGCGTCGCCGCCAAGGCGCTCGGCTTCAAGGTGGCGACGCCGGTCTTCGACGGCATTCCCGAGTCGAAGATCGTCGAATATCTCGAGCAGGCGAAGCAAGTCGAAGGCTTCGAGTGGATCGGCACGAACGGCAAGTCGCAGCTCTACGACGGACGCACCGGCGATCCGTTCTACCAGCCCGTGGTCGTCGGCCTGATCTACATGCTGAAGCTCGGCCACCTCGTCCAGGACAAGATCCACGCCCGGGCCGTCGGTCCCTACTCGCTCGTCACCCAGCAGCCGCTCGGGGGCAAGGCGCAGTACGGCGGCCAGCGCTTCGGGGAGATGGAGGTCTGGGCCCTCGAGGCCTACGGCGCCGCCTACACCCTGCAGGAGCTCCTCACGGTGAAATCGGACGACGTCCAGGGCCGTACCCGGATCTACGAGTCCATCGTCAAGGGCGACAACACCCTCGACGCCGGGACTCCGGAGTCCTTCAACGTGCTCATCAAGGAAATGCAGAGCCTCGGTCTCGACGTCCGCGTCGGTTCCTCGGATCGCTCTCCCGAGGACATCCTCACCGACAGCCTCGCCATCATCTGATCCCTCCGCGATCGGAATCTTCCGTCGACCTCGAACTTCAGCTTCTTCCCATCATGTCAGTTCCTTCCCTCAGCTCCGAATCCCATCTCGACGAAATCTTCGGCCTCGAGCGCAAGTCCGACAGCTTCGACCACGTCCGCATCACCGTCGCCAACCCGGACACGATCCGCTCGTGGAGCCGCGGCGAGGTGAAGAATCCCGAGACGATCAACTACCGGACCTTCAAGCCCGAGAAAGGCGGTCTCTTCTGCGAGCGCATCTTCGGCCCGACCAAGGACTGGGAGTGCGCCTGCGGCAAGTACAAGCGCATCAAGCACAAAGGGACCGTCTGCGACCGCTGCGGCGTCGAGGTGACCCTCTCCCGCGTGCGCCGCGAGCGCATGGGCCACATCGAGCTGGCCGTGCCCGTCTCGCACATCTGGTTCTACAAGTGCATGCCCTCGCGCATCGGCCTCATGCTCGACATGAGCGCCCGCCAGCTCGAGCGGGTCATCTACTACGAGGACTACATCGTCATCGAGCCCGGCAACACCCCGCTCGAGCCGGGCCAGCTCCTGACGGAACTGGAGTATCGCGACGCCCAGGACGAATACGGTTCCGAGGGTTTCCGTGCCGGCATGGGAGCCGAGGCGGTCCGCGATCTTCTCGTCCGCGTCGATCTCCCCACGGTCATCGCCGATCTCGAGGAGGCCATGGGCAAGACCCGCTCGAAGCAGGTCCGCAAGAAGCTCGCCAAGCGCCTCAAGCTCGCCCAGGGCTTCCACCACTCGAAGACCCGTCCGGAATGGATGATCCTCGAGGTCCTCCCGGTCATTCCCCCGGATCTCCGTCCCCTGGTTCCGCTCGAGGGCGGCCGCTTCGCGACCTCCGACCTGAACGACCTCTACCGTCGCGTCATCAACCGGAACAACCGTCTCAAGAACCTGCTCCAGCTCAAGACGCCCGACGTCATCATCCGCAACGAGAAGCGGATGCTGCAGGAGGCCGTCGACGCCCTCTTCGACAACGGCCGCCACGGCCGCGCCGTCACCGGTGCCGGCAACCGCGCCCTCAAGTCGCTCTCCGACATGCTCAAGGGCAAGGGCGGCCGCTTCCGCCAGAACCTTCTCGGCAAGCGCGTCGACTACTCGGGTCGTTCCGTCATCGTCATCGGCCCCGACCTCAAGCTGCACCAGTGCGGTCTTCCCAAGAAGATGGCCCTCGTGCTCTTCGAGCCCTTCATCATCCGTCGGCTCAAGGAACTCGGCTACGTCCATACCGTGCGCAGCGCGAAGAAGCTGATCGAGCGCAAGACCTCCGAGGTCTGGGATATTCTCGAAGAGGTGACCAAGGGCCACCCCGTCCTCCTCAACCGTGCACCCACCCTGCACCGCCTTTCGATCCAGGCCTTCGAGCCGGTGCTCATCGAAGGCTCCGCGATCCGCGTCCACCCGCTCGTCTGCACCGCCTACAACGCGGACTTCGACGGCGACCAGATGGCCGTCCACGTGCCGCTCTCGATCGAGGCGCAGATGGAGGCGCGCATGCTCATGCTCGCGCCGAACAACATCTTCACCCCGTCGAGCGGCAAACCCATCACCACGCCGTCGCAGGACATCACCCTGGGCGCCTACTTCCTCACCTACTGCCGCCAGATCCCTCTCCGGGATCCCGAGGCCGAGAAGCACCTGCCCTTGTTCGCCGACACTTCCGAAGTGGAGTTCGCCGTCGCGAACCGGTCGATCGACATGCACGATCCCATCCGGATGCGCAATCCCGACTACGGGACGACGGGGCGGATCTACGGCGACAGCCAGCGCAAGATCCTCGTCACCACCGCCGGCCGCGTCCGCTTCAACGAGATCTGGCCGGAGGAGCTCGGCTTCTTCAACGCGACCGTCGCGAAGAAGCAGCTTTCCGACATCATCTGGCGCTGCTACCAGGTCGCCGGACAGGATGGAACGGTCCGCTCCCTCGATGCGCTGAAATCGCTCGGCTTCCGCGAGGCGACGCGCTCGGGAACGTCGGTCGGGATCTTCGACATGATCATCCCCGCCGAGAAGCAGGTCGAGGTCGACAGCGCCACGGCGGAAGTGCAGAAGGCCAACGACCAGTACCGTGCCGGCGTCATCACGAACAAGGAGCGCTACAACAAGATCGTCGACATCTGGACCCACGCCGGCGACGAGATCACCAAGGCGCTCTTCCGCACCATCGAGCACAACGAAGGCAAGAGCCTGCCGAGCCCGCTCTTCATGATGGTCGATTCGGGCGCCCGTGGCAACCGCCAGCAGATCAAGCAGCTCTCCGGGATGCGCGGCCTCATGGCCAAGCCCTCCGGCGAGATCATCGAGCGCCCCATCATCTCGAACTTCCGCTCCGGCCTCTCCGTGCTCGAATACTTCATCTCGACCCACGGCGCCCGCAAGGGTCTCGCCGACACCGCGCTGAAGACCGCCGACTCCGGCTACATGACCCGGAAGCTCGTCGACGTGGCGCAGGACGTCATCATCACCGAGGAGGACTGCGGCACCGCCAACGGCATTCTCGTCAAGTCCATCTACGAAGGCGACGAGGAGGTCGTCGACCTCAAGACCCGCATCTACGGCCGCGTCTCCGCCGAGAAGGTGGTCAACGGCGAGGAGGTCGTGGTCGAGCCGGGCCAGATGATCAACGAAGCCATCGCCCTGCGCCTCAACGACATCGGCCACGAGCAGCTCAAGATCCGTTCCGTCCTCACCTGCGAGAGCCGCCGCGGCTGCTGCGCGAAGTGCTACGGCATGAACCTCGCCTCGAACGGGATGGTGAAGATCGGCGAGGCCGTCGGCATCGTCGCGGCCCAGTCCATCGGCGAGCCCGGCACCCAGCTCACCATGCGGACCTTCCACGTCGGCGGGGTGGCCTCGGGGACCTTCAAGCAGCCCATCATCAAGCCGAAGTCGGGCGGGGTCATCCACTACAACAACCTCCGCACCGTCGAGACGGCCGACAAGACCTTCGTCGCGCTGAACAAGAACGGGACCATCACCATCCACGACAAGGACGGCATGGAGCTCGAGTCCTACAACATCGTGAGCGGCTCGGTGATCCGCTTCCCCGACAACTCGACGATCAAGAAGGGTGAGACTCTCGCCACCTGGGACCCCTACAGCGTTCCCGTCATCACGGAGAAGCCCGGGAAGATCCGGTTCCGCGACATGATCCAGGGGATCACCCTCTCCACCGAGATCGACAAGGAGACCAACACCAAGGGACTCGTCGTCATCGAGCACAAGGAGGACCTCCATCCGCAGATCCTCATCGTCGATCCGAAGACCGGAGACGAGCTGGCCGCCTACTCCATTCCGACGGGCGCCCACCTCTCGGTCAAGGAAGGCCAGGCCGTCAAGGGCGGCGACCAGCTCGCCAAGACGCCCCGCAAGGTGTCGGAAACCAAGGACATCACCGGTGGTCTTCCCCGCGTCGCCGAGCTCTTCGAGGCCCGCAAGCCGAAGGAGATCGCCGAAATCTCGAAGATCGACGGCGAGGTCTCCCTCGGCGGCACGATCCGCGCGAAGCGCAAGCTCATCGTCACCGACACGGAGACCGGCGAGCAGGAGGAGCACCTCATTCCTCTCGGCAAGCACTATCTGGTGCAGCCGGGCGACCATGTCCACAAGGGGCAGAAGCTCACCGAAGGCGCCGTCGCTCCGCACGAGATCCTCGACATCCTCGGCCCCCACGCCCTCATGGAGCACCTCGTCTCCGAAGTGCAGGACGTCTACCGCCTCCAGGGGGTGGAGATCAACGACAAGCACATCGAGATCATCATCCGCCAGATGCTCCGCAAGGTCCGCATCACCGATCCGGGCGACACCCAGTTCCTCTGGGGCGACCAGGTCGAGAAGACGACCTTCGAGGCGATCAACGCGGACATGATCGAGCAAGGGGGCAAGCCCGCCGAAGGCGAGCCCGTCCTGCTCGGGATCACCAAGGCCTCCCTCGAGACCGACAGCTTCATCTCCGCCGCGTCGTTCCAGGACACCACGCGGGTGCTCACCGAGGCGTCCACGCTCGGACGCATCGACTACCTGCGCGGCTTCAAGGAGAACGTCATCATGGGCCACCTCATTCCCGCCGGCACCGGCTTCCACACGACCCGCAACCTCGGCGTCGTCGAGCATGCCGTGGCCGAGGACCTCGAGTCCGGCGACGGCGAGACCGCCGAGGACCTCATGGCCGAACTGGCCTGATCCGGCCCAGTGCGATTCACAAAGGAGGCCCGGTCGATGTCTGACTTCGACCGGGCCTTCGTTGCTTTGGGACGGGACCGACGGGGAAGGACGAGTTCGCCTTCCTTCGATCTTTTTCTTGATTTTTTCGATCTTTCCCCGTTAGTGCCCGCCCCGCTTCCGGCCATCCCTTGAACCAATCGAAAAGCGCGGGCCCGAAAGGGCTCGGGAAGCGGGGTCGATCCTGATGGCGCTTTTCAAACCCACCGGCTCTCTGCCAGAAGAGAGCCACCTCCGAAAATGTCCAACGAACTCATCACCGAGCTCATCGAAGCAGGCGTCCACTTCGGACACCAGTCCCGCAAGTGGAACCCGAGAATGCGCCCCTACATTCTGGGCGAGCGCCACAACGTCCACGTCATCAACCTGGCCAAGACCGCCGAGCAGCTCGATGTCGCCGGTGAATTCCTGCGCGACATCGTCTCGCGCGGCAAGAAGGTCCTCTTCGTCGGCTGCAAGCGCCAGGCGCAGGACGCCGTCCGCGAAGCGGCCGAGGCCACGGGCCAGTACTACGTGAACCACCGCTGGCTCGGCGGCATTCTCACGAACCTCCCCACCGTGCGCAAGAGCGTCGGCCGCATGGAGTCGCTCGAGAATCTCCAGAAATCCCCCGACTTCAAGAAGATGAGCAAGAAGGAGCTCGCCTCCCTCAACCGCGAGCGCGACAAGCTGCACCTCCGCCTCGTCGGCATCCGCCACATGGACCGCATCCCCGACGCCATGGTCGTGGTCGATTCCGCGCGCGAGTACAATGCCGTCAACGAGGCCCGCAAGCTGCGCATCCCCATCGTCGCGATGGTGGATTCGAACGCCGACCCGGACGTGATCGACTATCCCATCGTCTCCAACGACGACGCGATCCGCTCCATCCGGGTGGTGCTCAAGAAACTCATCGACCCGGTCCTGCCGGTCGTCGGGTGATTGGCCGCCATCCGGCGGTGGTCCTGCGTCCGTGGAGGTGGGGCCCTCTCCCCGCACTTCACCGTTTTGCCACGGAATCCCGTTTGCGGGATTCCAGAAATCCGAATAACGAACACGCACACCGCTTATGGCTCAAATCACCGTTGAACTGATCAAGACTCTCCGCGACAAGACGAACGCGGGCATGATGGACTGCAAGGCCGCCCTCGCCGAGGCGAACGGCGACCTCGAGGCCGCCGAGACGATCCTCCGCAAGAAGGGCATCGCCGACGCCGACAAGAAGGCCGACCGCGCCGCCAAGGAGGGCGTCGTCGCCTCCCGCCTCCTCGATGGAGGCAAGGGCGGCGTCCTCGTCGAGGTGAACTGCGAGACCGACTTCGTCGCGAAGAACGAGAAGTTCCGCGAGTTCGTCGAGGCCATCATCGACCACATCGCCGCCAGCCCCACCGTCGCGACGCTGCCCGAACTCCTCGCCCAGCCGCTCGCGGGCGATCCCTCGCAGACTTTGGAGGTCTTCATCAAGGCGAAGGTCGGCCAGCTCGGCGAGAACATGGGCCTCGGGCGCTTCGCCAAATACGAGCTTGCCGGAGAAGGGGCCGTGGGTTCCTACATCCACATGGCCGGCCGCGTCGGCGTGCTCGTCGAACTGTCCGCCGGCAAGGCCGAAACCGCCTCCAGCCAGGCCTTCGCCGACCTTCTCAAGGATCTCGGCATGCATATCGCCGCCGCCCATCCCATCTGCGTGCGCCGCGACGAAGTTCCCTCCGACAAGGTCGAGGCCGAGAAGGACATCTTCCGCGAGCAGATGAAGGGCAAGCCCGCCGACATCATCGAGAAGATCATCGACGGCAAGCTCGGCAAGTTCTACTCGATCCACTGCCTCCTCGACCAGCCTTTCATCAAGGACGGCGACAAGACCATCCAGGCCCTCCTCGACGAGCTTTCCAAGGCCACCGGCGACACCGTCTCCGTGACCCGTTTCCACCGCTTCGCCGTGGGTGAGGAAGTGGCCTCCTGAGCGGTCGCGGACCAATCGGAATTTCGACAAGCCCGGCTCCCGGAAAGGGGGCCGGGCTTTTTTGTCGCCGCCCGACAGCGTCGAATGCGGATCCCGACCCTCTTTGGTCGCTCTTCCACCGTTTCGGAACGGGGTGGCAACGATCGGGGAATATGGCCCCTGACGAACCGGCACGGCGATCCAGAACCGGCGCCAAATGGTGCTTCAAGCCCTCGTCGGTGCGACCCGGAGGTCTGGCGACCGGGATGCCTCGGGGTTCAGCCAAGGAGACATGGACAATCCGCCCCCTCCGATTCCCCTCCGTCGACGCCGCTTCCTGCTCATGAACGAACCGCGACGAACCCTAACAAGGCACGAATTCAAGTCTCCGAGGCCCCCAGGCCCATCCCGTAGCCGTGGCATGGGAAATGCTCTGGTGCGTCGGTGACGTCTTTCCGAGATCTCCGGGACGACGGTGCATCCAACTCCACAACCGAGAAATCCAAGAGCATGAAGAACAAGGAGAGACACATCATCCTTTGGGGGAGAATCGCCGCGCTGGTGATCGCCGTCGCGGTCGTTTCCCAGCAAGCGCCGGCCGACGAGACGGTGTCGTTCGAACTGGAGAACGCCACCATGGACGACATCCAGAAAGCGATGGATGCGGGAGCGCTGACCAGCGTAGAGCTCGCTCTGCTCTACCTCAACCGGATTGAAACCTATGACAAGAACGGCCTCAGGCTCAATACGGTGCCCGCCATCAATCCGCGGTTGATCGCCGAAGCGGCACGGGCGGACCGTTTGCGCGCGAACGGCGAGAAGCTGGGACCCTTGCAGGGCATCCCCTTCACGGCCAAGGGCAGTTTCAACTTCGAGGGGCTTGCGAACACCGACGGACTGACCGTCTGGGCGGACCTTTTCCCGAAGGAAACCTGCTTCGTCATCAAGACGCTCCAGGATCGGGGCGCGGTATTCCTCGGGCATGCCAACCTCGACGCCTTCCAGGCATCCACCTCGCAGGCGAACTCCCAGGTGTGGGGCCTCGCCCTCAATCCCTACAACCCCGCAACCCGGACGGGCGGAAGCAGCGGCGGATCCGGAGCCGCCACCGGGGGAAACATGTCGTTCTTCTCGCTGGGTGGCGAGACCGGCGGCTCCGTCCGCAGCCCTTCCGAGCGTGGGGGCATCGTCGGGATCAAGACCAGCAACGCGCTGATCTCCGTGAACGGTCTCGCTCCACTCGCCTGGGATCGTGACGTGGTCGGACCGATGGCACGCTACGCCAAGGACACCGCCTATATCATGGATGCGGCCGTCGTCGCCGATCCCAACGACATCTGGGCATCGGTCGACGTGATTCCCGGGCGCCCCCGGGATTCCGGATACGCCGCCAAGGCGGCAGCAACGACGCTCGTCGGCAAACGGCTGGGAGTTCCGCTCAACATGCTGGGCTCGGCCTCCGATGCGGTCGGCAACCAGATCCGCGCCCTGTTCGCGCAGGCTCGCGCCGACCTCGCCGCGGCCGGGGCCGAGATCGTCGAGGTGACCATCCCGCCGGAACTCGACATCACCTTCACCGGCCGTCGCGCCTCGGTTCCCGCAGAGGTGGTCACGCCGCCGACGCGCAAGCTCTACTCGCCCGTCACCGTCGACACGACGGGGAACATGGTGGGCAATTCCCGCGGTTATCCGTTCAAGACCTTCCTCGAGGCGATTCTTTTCGAACCCGGGGACACGCCCGACGCCCTCCATACGAAGGTGGTCGACCGCATTTCACCGGTGACCCAGCTCAGCCAATCGTCGCGGGACGCCATCGCCAACAAGACCACCTTTGGTCCGACGGCGCCGGACGCGGTCGAGCACTTCCTCGCCGTGAGGTATCAGATCCTCGACTACGAAGCCTTCCTGGAGGCGAATGATCTCGATGCGCTCATCCTGCCCACCGCGACGACCAAGTCCGCCACCGGCCTCAGCCTTCCGCCGATCAGCCGGGCGCTGGTGAACTCGTTTTCGAATCCGTTTGTCACCGTTCCGATGGGAACCGTCAACATCACCGTTGGAGCGACCACCACGGTGGAACCGTCCACTCTTGGTTTCATGGGACGTTTCTGGGGGGACTCGGAGGTCCTGGGCCTCGCCGCCGCCTACGAGAAAGCCACCCGACATCGGGTCAACTCGGCGCTTGTTCCTCCGCTGGAAGGTGAGAATTTCGAATACACGATCAAGCAACCCGTTCCGGAAACGAAAGTCGTTCCGGAAACCAAACCACGCACCAAGCCGCCCGTGATCCGGGTTCCCTCCTCGTTCCGTCTCGTGGGGAAAGGTCCGAATACGCGCCTCATTTTCGAGGGCCGGGTGGTCAAGGAGGGCCCCTTGAAGGCGCTCACCGTAAAGGTCGCCGGCAAGCCGGTTCCCGTCTCCGGGCAGAAAAAATGGATGTCCCCCGGCAAGTCTACCGCCAAATTCAAGGCGGCCATCGGCGTGAAGGATCTCCTCAAACGGATTTCCTTGCCCAGCACAAAGGTCAACGTGTCGGTCCTTGTGAGGGATGAGAATGGTAACACCAGTGTCCTGGTCCGTCGCATGTCCTTCCCCAAACTCGACGGATACCAGTAAGCAGGCCATCGGAATGGATGGGAAGGCGGCGGCAGGTGGTGGAAGCCCGCAGCCTCCTCATGTCGGAATCGACTTCCGGCCCCCTGTGTGACCGACCCATGCTCTTGAATCATGACCATCAAGAAAAATCTCAAAACGTGGCTTCCGACGATCGCGCTCGGAGCCCTCTTGGTCGCCGCGCTTGGCTTCTGGCTCGCGGGACGCGATCCAAAGCCGCTGGCGACCTCGGAAAGCCGTTCCCATCCCGAAACCACGGTCACAGAGGACGCGGACGAGCCCTCCACCCCAGCGCTCCGCCAGCGGATCGAGTCGGCGGATGTCGCCGAGTTTCCGGAGCTGATGCGGGAGATCCTGCAATGGAAAGACCCTGCCGAGCAAGACCAACTGATCTCCAGCCTGATGCGACGCTGGCTCGCCGAGGACTTGGGCTCCTTCGTGGTCTTCCTTGACGAGGCCGAGGTGGATGGCCTCCCGATCTGGGACGTGGTCGCCCCGGGCATGATCGATGCCCTCAGGACCATGGAGGACCAGATCCCGGATACCGATCTTCTTGGACGGATCGTCGAGCGGGTTCTGCTCAAAGTCGCCGAATCGAACCCCGAAGGGGCGCTGGTCTGGACGCGCGAGCGCTTGTCGGGAACCCGCCTGGATTCCGCGCTCGCCGGCATCGCCGTGGAGATGGCCGGTCGCTTCCCTGAAGCCGCCATCAATCTTTTGGACGAGGTTCAGGCATTTCCAAACCAGATGCAGGCCGCCGCCGGCATCGGCCTGGCCTTGGGCAGGAGCGGCTACGGTCTCGCGATGACCTGGGCGGAATCCTTCTTCAGCGAAACGGAGCGAGCTTTCGCGCTGTCCGGAGTTCTCAACGGCATGGCGGTCCGGGACACCGTCCGCGCGGCGGAGGAATACAGCCGAGTCGTCGAGGAGATGAAAAACCGCTACCGCGAGCAGGTGTTGGCCGACCGCGCCACGTCCGGCAGCACCGTCGACGAGGAGTATGAGGGCCTCTCCCCCGAGGAGATCGAAAAGGCGGAGCTGGCCAAGCCAAATCCCAATCTCGTCTATCTCGAGAACGCCACCCGCGCCATTGCCCTGGAGCTGGCCCGCAAGGACCCGCAGGATGCCCTGAACTGGGCGCGCTCGATGGACATCTATCAGGGCAGGGCGGTGGCCATGGAAACGATCTATGACGAGTGGAGCTCCGTCGATCCACGCGCGGCGTATCGGTCGCTTCTGATGGAATCCGACCGGCGTCCCGAAGTCGCGGGCAAACTTTTCGGCAACTGGGCGATGAAAAATGCCCGGTCGGCCTCGGCATCCGCGCTTGCCCTGGTGCCCGGAGCCGAACGGGAAGCTGCCATCGAAGGAGTGGCTCGTGGGTGGATCCATTCCGGAGGGCCCGCACAGGTTGCCGCTTGGGCCGAACGGCTGCAATCGGCCTCCGAGGCGGACCGGGTTCGTGCCGTCGTCGCTGCCGAGGCGGCGTTCGACAACCCCGTGCTCGCCTGGAAGCAGGTCGAACGAATCCGCAATCCGCTCAAGCGCTCCGAGCTGTCCCAGGAGGTCTTTCCCAATCTCGTCGAGGAAAACCCGAAGCTGGCCCGCAGCGCGCTCGTCACCATCGATCTATCCCCTGTGGAGATCGAGTATTTTCAGAACATGCTCGAGCCATGAGCCGGAATTTGGTCGGGACTTGAATTGGGAAGCGGCAGCCTGAGAACCTTGAATCCATGAGCGTAAACCCGGGCCATCGAGTGTCCTGCCCCCCGCAGCCGCTCATTCAGCCGCGGAATACGGGTCGGCCTCTCCGTGCACGACCGCAGCTTGATCTGGTTCGAGGGAAGTCAATCGAGAAGCGACTTCGGATGGCTCACATCCTGCGGATCCCCGGTTCCATCTGAGACGTTCACCCCTCCCGCTCCAGAAAATCGCAGAGCGCTCCCGCCATCGCCGCCACGCCGGTCTTGAGGCATGCCTCGTCCACGTCGAAGGCGGGGGTGTGGATCTCGGCGGTGATGCCGGTGCCCTCGTTCGCCACCCCGAGGCGGAAGTAGAAGCCGGGAACGACCTTGGCGAAGTAGGAGAAATCCTCGCCACCCATTCCCGGCCTTGCCTCGATCACGTTCTCCTTTCCGAGGAGCCGGTGGAAGGTCGGGAGGGTCGCCTCGACGAGGGCGGCATCGTTGACGATGCTGGGATATCCCTTGCGGTAGTCGAAGGTGTGGTTCGCCCCGTGCGCGGCGGTCACGCCGTCGAGGATCTGGCGCATCGTCTCGACCACGGAGTGGCGGAAGGCCTCGTCGTAGGTGCGGACCGTGCCGGTGAAGCGGGCTTCTTCCGCGAGGATGTTGTGCCGTTGTCCGCCCCGGATCGTGCCGACGGTGAGAACGAGGGGCTGGCGCGTGTCGGTGCGTCGGCTGCGGATCGTCTGGAGGGCGGTGATGGCCTCCGCCGCGACCACGATGGCATCGACGCCGCGATGGGGAGTCGAGCCGTGGGCCATCTTCCCCCGGATGACGACTTCGAAGGTGTCGCTGTTGGCGCTGTCGGGGCCGATGGCGTAGGCGAGCTGGCCCGCCTCGAGGAAACGTGTCTCCTCCAGAAGCCCGCTGGTCGGGGAGATCGTGGGTCGGCAGTGCAGCGCGAAGATGGCCTCGGGCCGTGGGTTCTCCAGGGCGCCTTCGGCGATCATCCGCTTCGCGCCCCATTCCTCCTTGAACTCGACCGGCATCCCCTCCTCGGCGGGCTGGAAGAGAAACTTCACGGTGCCGCGGACCTGGTCTTTGTGCTTTGTCAGGACTTCGGCGACGCCGAGGGCGACGGTGGTGTGGACGTCGTGTCCGCAGGCATGCATCACTCCGGGATTGCGGGAGCGATAGGGCTTGGAGCTCAACCCCGGGACGGGGAGGGCATCCATGTCGGCACGGATCGCGACGCAGCGGCCGCTTTCTCCTGCGGTGCCCCGCAGCAAGGCGACGATCCCGTGCTTGGCGACGCCGGTCTTCACTTCGAGTCCGAGTTCCCGGAGCCGCTCCGCGACGAAGGCGGCGGTTTCCTCCTCCTCGTTCGAGAGCTCGGGATTCGCGTGGAGGGCGCGGCGGGTCTCGACGAGCTTGGGAAAGAGCCCGTCGAGGGTGGTGCGAAAGAGTTCGTCCCGTTCCGAGGCGGCGAGGGGAGGGGAGAGAAGGATCGCCAAGGCGGCGAAGCGGGCGGGGCGTCGGCGAAGCATGGGCATCATGGCGGGCATGGGTGGGAAGGAAACTCTCAGGGGTTCTCGTCGTCTCCAAGGACATGGGCGACGGCGGCCAAGGCGTCGAGGCGGCGGAAGGTCAGCCCCGTGCCGGAATCCTCGACCGGGACGCCGGTTTTCTGGAAAATGGCCATCATCGCCTCCGGCAGGGTCGGTCCGTCGGCTTTCCAGTCGTAGCCGCGGAGCTCGATGGCCTCGCGCAGGAGCATCGCGGCACCGCAGAGAATGGCGTTCGACGAGCTGGTCGCCCGCGCCGGCACGACGAGATCGATCTTCGCGCTACGGTCGAGATGGACCTCGTCCTTGCCGGGCTTCACCGCGCCGATGGCGAAGCAGTCCGCGGCGGCGGCGGGCCAGGAGATGCCTTTGGTGAATCCGTGGTTTCCCGCCGGGGCGCTGACCCAGACGCCCCGCCGCCGCAGTTCGGCGAGCTTCGCGTCGATCTCGGAGGCGACCGTCTCTCCATGCTCCTGGTCGTCGACGGGAGCGAGATTCACGGTGGTGATGCGATGCTCGGCGTGGTGGCCGAGGATCCATTGCAGGGCCTTCGTCACGGTCGGGGCGTCGGCGAGGGAGCCGTGGCAGCATTCCAGCGCCCGGATCATCGCGACCTGGTTGTGGTAGGCGACGCCGCGCTTTCCGCCATGGTCGAGCGAGGAGGGAAAGCCGATGGTCGATCCATGGTAGCCTTTCCCCTCGTGCTTCGGGTCGTCGTCATCGTCGATCGAGTCCCACGAGAGGCGCACTTTCGGGACGCCTTCGTTGGCGGTGTTCCACTCGGGCATGGAGAGGTCGCAGCCGTCGTCGACGAGGGCGAGGGTCTGATCCTTGCCGAAGGAAAGCCGGTCGGCATAGGTCCGCCAGACGTCGACAATCCGGGCGTGGCGGAATTCCTCGGGTTGAATGGGTTCGCCGGCGTCAAGCGAGAGCACGCCGAGAGCAGCGACGATGACGAGGAAAGAACGTTTCATTCTCGGGGAGTGTGGCGGATTCCAGGACGGGAGTCGAGCTTGGGAAATGGAGGATTTGCGTTGGCTTGCTCCGAATGCTCTTCGGTCCGCGCTTGCCAAAGGGGCCATCGCTGAGGCACAATCCCGGGCATGAAGAGCAGCCCCTCCTCCGTTCTCCTTGCTCTGTGCGCCGTTTTGAGTCTCGCGAAAGGCTCGGCGCAGGAAGCCTCCGATCCATTGCCCGTTCCCGCTCCGCTGCCTGCTCCTGTCAGTCCGCCGGCTCCGGAGCGTGAGCTGCTTCCTGCGGCGGACGGTTCTTCCGAAGGTTCCCGCCCGGCGACGCCCGAGGACCTCCGGCGATGGTCGGACTGGGTGCTGCACGGTCTCGCCGAACGCAACGCGCCTCCGATCTTCAGCGACGCCTCGGTGCGGCTGCCGCTTTGGCCCTCCCGCCTGAAGTTCGACGCCACCGCGACGGGCGCGACCTTCTCTCTCGAGGTCGAGGCCTTCGCGGAGGCGTGGCTCGCCCTCCCGGGCAACGCAGGGCGCTGGCCGGCGACGGCGACGGTCGACGGCAAGGCCGTTCCCGTGATCGAGCGCGAGGGGAGGCCCGCGATCCGCCTCGATCCTGGCAAGCGCACCGTCGCCGGGAGCTTCGTCTGGCCCGAGCTGCCCCAGCAGATCCAACTGCCTCCGCCAGTCGGACTGCTCGCCCTGAGCGTGAACGGGCAGGCCCAGACCGCACCCTCCTGGGACGCGGACGGAACCCTGTGGCTTCAGCGGCAGGCCTCGACCGAGCCGGTCGACGAGGACTTTCTCTCGACCAAGGTCCATTCTCTGCTGGAGGATGGCGTCCCGCTCTGGTTCGAGACCCGGATCGAGCTGATCGTGGCGGGCAAGAGCCGCGAGGAGACGCTCGGCTCGGCCCTGCCCGCGGGCTGGCAGCTCGCCTCGGTGGAGTCGCCCCTGCCCGTCGCCATCGACGAGACGGGCTTGCTGAAAGGCCAGCTTCGCGCGGGGCGCTGGACCGTCGTCCTGCGCGCCTTCCGCACCGATCCGCCCGCGGAGATCGGCTTCGCCGAGGGGGCGACGCCATCGGTCCCGGACCAGGCCCTCGCCTTCCGTGCCCGCCCCGAGTTCCGGCAGGCGGAAATCACCGGCCTGCCCCAGATCGACGTCGCCCAGACGCAGGTGCCGGAGGAGTGGCGCTCCCTGCCCGTCTACCGCTGGGAGACGGGCGCGTCCTTCCAGCTCGTCGAGCGGGTCCGCGGCCCGGGCCAGCGCGGCATCAGTCCGATCACGATCCAGCGTTCCCTTTGGCTCGACGACGACGGCAAGGCGCTCACCTTCCAGGATCGTCTCTCCGGTCCGTTGCGCGAAATCCGCCGCCTCGACGTGGCGCAGGGGCATTTCCTGGGATCGGTCGTGGCGGGGGGCGAGCCTCAGCTCATCACCCACAATCCCGAGGGCGGCGCGCCGGGCTTCGAGGTGCGCAGCCCGCAGCTCGAAGCCACCGCGACGGGGCGCATCGAACTCGGCAGAAGCCTTCCCGCGACGGGCTGGCAGGCCGATGCCGAGCGGCTCGGCGCGACCCTGCATCTGCCGCCCGGCTACCGGCTCTTCGCCTTGCCCGGCGCCGACTACTCGCATGGCGACTGGGTCACGTCCTGGTCGCTCCTCGATCTTTTCCTGCTGCTCCTCTTCACCCTGGCCGTCTTCCGTCTGCGCGGCTTCCTCGCGGGCCTGCTCGCCTTCGCCGCCTTCGGCCTCGCCTACCACGAGCCCGGCGCGCCGCGTTTCGCGTGGCTCTTCCTCCTCGTTCCCGTCGCGCTCGTCGCCGTGCTCCCGGCGGGACGGTGGCGGAATGTCGCGAACGCCGGGAAGTGGGCGGCGGCGGCGATCCTGCTCCTTTCCCTCGCGCCCTTCGCGGCACGGCAGATCCAGGCGGCGATCTTTCCGCAGTTGGAGCGGATCTCGAGCTCCGGGCGCGGCTTCGCCTACACCACCTTGGAGGCCGCTCCGGCGTCAGTGGAGGGCGGTGTCAGCATGGACATGCTTTCCCTCAGTGCCTCGCCGCAGCAGAGCGCGAAGAAACTCTACAAGGACGCCTCCAATCTCCAGGCCGATCCAAAGGCCGTCATCCAGACGGGACCGGGCGTGCCGACCTGGAGCTGGCGCACCGTCACCTTCGGCTGGGACGGGCCGGTCTCGAGCGCGCAGACGGTGCGACCCCTCCTCATCCCACCCGCCCTTTCCCGCCCCCTCGGCGTGGCGCGGGTGCTCTGTCTCGTTCTTCTCGCCGCGCTGCTCCTGACCCGGAAACGCAAGGAGGCGACACCTCCCGCGCCGGAGCCGGAGACTGTCTCCGACCCTGCGCCCGCCCCGGCGCCGGCGGCGGCCTTGATCCTGTTGTCGGGAGCCGCCCTTTTTTCCTCGATGGGGACGGCCCAGGCGCAGTTTCCCAATCAGGAGCTCCTCGAGGAACTGCGCGAACGGCTCACCGAAACCTCCGACGCCTTTCCCGGCGCGGCGGACCTCGCCTCGGTGGCGTTGAAGATCGAAGGGGACGCCGTCACCCTGGCCGTGGACTACCACGCCGCCGCCCGCGTCGCCGTGCCCGTGCCGGTTCCGCTCGCCCCCTGGGTGGTCGAAGATGCGGATTTCGGATCAGGCGGCCCCGCGGTTCTGCTGCGCCGTGACCAGCATCTCTGGACCCTCCTGCCCGAGGCGGGGATCCATACCCTGACGGTGAAAGGACGCGTCCGCGACCTCTCCGAATGGGAATGGAGCTTTCCCCTGAAGCCGCGCCGCGTCGCCGTCGCCGCCGAGGGATGGACGGTCAGCGGTCTGCGCGCCGACGGAGGGGTCGAGGAGCAGCTCCTCTTCACCCGCGCCCGCCGCGAGGAGGCCGCCGCCGCGACCTACGACCGGCCCGACACGAAGCACGCTCTCCTCGTCGAGCGGCAGCTCGAGCTCGGCCTCGTCTGGCGCGTCGTCACGACGGTGAAGCGACTTTCCCCCGCCGGCCGCGCCGCCGCGATCCGCGTGCCGCTGCTCGCCGGAGAGAAGGTCGTCAGCCAAGGGCGCAACGTCGAGGGCGGAGCGATCGAGGTCCGTCTCGCCCCGGGGGCGACCGAGGCCTCGTGGGAGGGCGAGCTTTCCCCCGCGAACGAACTCGTCCTTGCCACCCGCGAGTCCGACACCTGGACCGAGCAATGGCGTCTCGTCGCCTCGCCGGTGTGGAACGTCGGTTTCGCCGGGCTCTCCCCCGTCTTCGAGGATCTCGAAGGCCAGCTCGTCCCGCTCTGGCAGCCTTGGCCGGGCGAGAGCGCGACGCTTGCCGTCTCCCGGCCCAAGGCGGTCGAGGGGGCCGTCGTCACGATCGATTCGGCCGAGCACAGCCTTAATCCCGGACGCCGCCAGCGCTCGGCGACGCTGAACCTTTCCCTGCGCACCAGCCTCGGCGAGGATTTCCCGATCCATCTCCCCGCCGGAGCCGAGGTCACGTCGCTGAACCACGACGGCCGTCCCATTCCCGTGCGGAAGGACGGCGAGGCCCTGGTCGTGCCCCTGAAGCCCGGTCCGCAGAACCTTGCCGTGGAATGGCGTCTACCCAGCGAGGAATCGCTCTGGACCCGCGTCGATCCCGTCGCCCTGCCCGTCGAGGCGGCCAACGTCGCCACGGTGATCCATCCGTCGCGCGACCGCTGGCTCCTCTGGTCGAAGGGACCGCAGCAAGGGCCCGCCTTCCGCCTTTGGGGGGTGCTGGCCTTCGCCCTCGTGGCGGCCGTCGTGCTCTCCCGCGTTCCGAATTCCCCGCTGCGCCTGCACGAGTGGCTCCTCCTCTCCCTCGGGCTCACCCAAGTGCCCGTGTTTCTCGCCCTGGTGGTCGTCGCCTGGCTCTTCTTCATCCGGTGGCGAGGAGCGGAGGGATTCCAGAGGCTTCCCTCGTGGACCTACAATCTCTGCCAGATCGGGCTGATGTTCCTGACTCTGGTCTCCTTGGGCGTTTTCGTGGGGATCGCGTCGTCGGGCTTGCTCGGCGATCCCGAGATGTACATCGCCGGAAACGGATCGACGGCCTCGCGTCTCGCCTGGTACACCCCCCGAGCCGCCGCCGATCTCCCCCGGCCCGGCTATGCCTCGGTCTCGGTCTGGTGGTATCGCCTCGCCATGCTCCTCTGGGCGCTCTGGCTCGCGGCAGCGCTGGTGCGATGGCTGCGTCTGGGATGGCGCAACTCCTCGCAGGGAGGGCATTTCAAGAAGAGTCCGCCGAGGCCGAAAGCCATCGTGCCGCCGGAGCTGCCGGAAAGGAAGGTGAACGAAGCGTGATGGGCGGGCCGCGCGGCACGAAAGGTCACGCGTCGGAATGGAAACCGATGCGTCGCTTCGGACTGGCTGGGCAGCCATCCCGCGCGACGAGCCCTTTGATCGCTTCGACAGGGGGAAGTTCGGTCATTGGATGAAACTTATCATTTGAACACTTCTTCAAGAAGCGTAAAATTGAAATTTCACAATCGCTGGAACCGATCGGAAGTCCGACAGGGGATTGCAAGCGACGATCTCAAACTGGGAACCGCATGATCGGGCTCGCAATCCGTGATACCCTCCACACCATGAAAATCACCGAAATCGCCTTCAGTTGCTACCCTGTCACCGACATGGCCCGCGCCCGTGCTTTCTACGAGGGCGTGCTGGGTTTGACGCCCACGATGGCGGTCGGCGAACCGGGCGGGATGGAATGGACCGAATACGACATCGCCGGCGGCACCCTCTGCCTCGGCGCGGGCGCGCCGGAATGGAATCCGACCTCCTCGGGCTGTTCCGTCGGGCTCGAGGTCGAGGATTTCGACGCCGCCATCGAGCACCTGCGCGAGCAGGAGACGGTCTTCCACATGGAGCCCTTCGAGACACCCGTCTGCCGCATGGCCTTCGTCCTCGACCCCGACGGCAACGCCCTCTGCATCCATAAGCGCAAGCCGGGGCACGGGTGACGAGGGGGGAGATGATAGTTGAGAGTTGAGAGGCTGGAAATGAGCGGCTTGCTCCGGAACCAGGACTCACCCGAAGGGTGAGTTGCTTTCGGGCCTATCAACTATCAACCCTCAACGATTCACTCCATGCCCCAGACCCTATCGGGCCGGGCACGCGACAGGGTGGGATTGGACGAGGCCTGCTTTTCCCGGCACGGTTCGTCTCTCCCGTGCTACCTTTCCGGATGCCGGAACGATCCACCGAGCTCCTCGCCCCCGCGGGCAACTGGGAGTGCGCCCGCGCCGCCGTGGCGAACGGGGCGGACGCGATCTATTTCGGCCTGCCCCGCTTCAACGCCCGCCTTCGCGCGGACAATTTCACGGCGGAGGATCTGCCCGGCCTGATGCGCTTTCTCCACGCCCACGGGGTGCGGGGCTTCGTCGCCTTCAACACGCTCGTCTTTCCCTCCGAACTGGAGGACGCGGCGGCGCAGCTCCGCCTGCTCAGCGACGCGGGCGTCGATGCCATCATCGTGCAGGACCTCGGCCTCGCCGCGATGGCCCGGGCGATGACGCCCGATCTTCATCTCCATGCCTCGACCCAGATGACGATCACCTCGCCCGAAGCGCTGGACTTCGCGCACGGCCTCCTTCATCTCGACCGCGCCGTCATCGCCCGGGAGAACTCGATGCGCGAGATCCGCCTCTTCCATCCCGGTTCGCCGGGCGCGGTGGAACTCGAGACCTTCGTCCACGGAGCCCTCTGCGTCGCCTATTCGGGCCAATGCCTCACGAGCGAGTCGCTGGGCCAGCGCAGCGCGAACCGCGGCGAATGCGCCCAGGCCTGCCGCATGCCCTACGAGCTCGTCGTCGACGGAGAGACGCGCGAGATGGGCGACCGGCGCTACCTCCTCTCGCCGCAGGATCTCGCGGGGATCGACGAGATTCCCGAACTGATCCGGATCGGCGTCGTCAGCTTCAAGATCGAGGGACGGCTGAAGACCCCGGAATACGTCGCCGCGGTGACGCGGGCCTACCGCAAGGCCATCGACGCGGCCGAAGCGGGGGCGCCGCAGAAGAGCTCGCGCGAGGACCGCTACGAACTGGAGATGGCGTTCTCCCGCGGTCTTTCCACCGGCTGGCTGAACGGAATCGACAACCGGAGCCTCGTCCACGCCCGCTACGGAAAGAAACGCGGGGCCCTCGTCGGGCGAATCGAGCGGGTCGGTCCCGACTGGGTCGAGGTGGGTGGAGGCGCGGCGGTGAAGAACGGCGACGGCATCGTCTTCGACACCGGCGGCAACACCGAGCGCGAGCAGGGAGGACGCGTCTACGAGGTTTCGGGCCGGCGGATCCGCCTCGCCCGCGGGAAGGTCGATTTTGCGAAGCTCAAGCCCGGACACCGCGTCTGGAAGACGGACGATCCGGCGCTCAACGCGGCCTTGCGGAGCAGCTACCAGCGCGAACAGCTCCCGACGCGGAAGACGCGGGTGCATTGGACCGTGCGCGGCACCGTCGGCGAGACGCTGGTGCTGTCCGACGCGGCGCATGGGGTCGAGGTCGCCTCGTCCCTGCCTCTCGCGGCAGCGGCGAACCGCCCCCTCACCGAGGCGTCCCTGCGGGATCAGTTCGGCCGCCTCGGCGGCACGGTCTACGAACTCGCCTCGCTCGAGGTGGATTTGTCAGGCGAGGCGATACTGCCGGTGAGCGAGCTGAACCGGATGCGCCGCGCCCTCGTCGAGCGGATCGAGGAGAAGCGTCTCGGGGCCTTTGCCCGACGCCGCGTCACCGGTGCGGCGGTGGCCGACCTCCTCCCCGTGCGCGGCGATGCCGCCGCCGTCGGCGACGATCCCGAGCTGCGCGTCCTCTGCCGCACCGAGGAACAGGTTCAGGCCGCCATCGCCTGCGGCGTGACCACAGTCTACGCCGACTTCGAGGAGGTGCGCCGCTACCGGGATCTCGTCGCGAACGTGCGCGGGGCTTCGCCCGGAACGCGGATGTTTCTCGCCACACCGCGCATCCAGAAAGCGGGCGAGGCGGGGCTCTTCCGCCTCGTCGAGCGGGCCGCTCCCGATGGCATTCTCGTCCGGAACCTCGGGGGGATCGGACATTTCGGAAAACGCGACGATCTCGCCAAGGTCGGCGACTTCTCCCTGAACGTGGCGAATCCCATCAGCGCGAAGATGCTGATGGGCTGCGGGTTCGAGAATCTGACCATCTCCTACGACCTCAACATCGCCCAGGTCCTCGACCTCCTCGCGAGCGCGCCGCCGGACTGGTTCGAGCTGACCCTGCACCAGCACATGCCCATGTTTCACATGGAGCACTGCGTCTTCTGCTCCTTCCTGTCGAAGGGGAAGGACTTCACCGACTGCGGCCGGCCCTGCGACCGGCACATCGTCCATCTCCGCGACCGCGTCGGGCAGCTCCACCGCCTCGCCGCCGACGTGGGCTGCCGCAATACGCTCTTCAACGGCCGCGCCCAGAGCGGGGCGCGGTTCTTCCGCGAGCTCCGCGAGGCGGGGCTGCGCCGCTTCCGGGTCGAGCTGCTCGACGAGTCCGGGACCGAGGCCACGGAGACGATCCGGACCTACCAGAGTCTGCTGCGCGGAGAGGACGAGGGCGGCGCGATCTTCTCGAGGCTCAAGGCCGAGGCCCGGCTCGGCGTGGTCGAGGGGACGCTGGCGTAGTGTTGGCGAAATTCCTTTGGGTCCGGACAAGGATTCGGTGGGCTTGCCGCGGAGGACACTGGCCATCGGGGAGTGGTTCCCGCCTCGCGTCGCTCCGCCGAAAGGCATCTCCATACGGCTTTCCCGATTCGTCGCAGCGAGGGAAGGGGTATCCCAATGCCGCAGGCAAGGATGGTTCTTTGGAGCTATTGCCCGCATTGCTTCCAGGTTCGACGGTTCTGCTGGCCCTCCCCTCCAATCCATCCCATGAACGCCTCAGGCCGACCCAGACCCCTCGTCCGACGCCTGGCCCTTGCTGCCTGGAGCTTGTCTCCTCCTTCCGCTCCTTCCCGAAGGGGGTATTCCTCCTGGCTCCTCGCCTGCTCCATCGGCATCGCCGCCGGGCCATTGACCGCCAAGGCAACGGAGATCGTCGCATGGGGCGGCGCCTATACCTACAGCGGCGGCGGTAGCTGGACATGGAACGAGTACGGCCAGTCGACAATACCTGCCTGGTTGAGCAATGCGGCAGCCATCGACGCAGGCGGTCTTCACAACCTTGCGCTGAGGAACGATGGAACGGTCGTCGCCTGGGGGCTCAATGACGGGGGCCGGAGCACAGTTCCGTCGGGTCTGGGCAAGGTAAAGGCGATCGCCGCAGGAGGGTCGCACAGCCTTGTGCTGAAGCATGACGGCAGCGTCGCCGCATGGGGCATGAATGACGAAAACCAAGCGTTCGTACCCGGCTGGCTGAACAATGTGGTGGCCATCGACGCAGGAGGGAGGCACAACCTCATCCTGAATGGCGACGGCACCATCGTCGCCTGGGGTAGCAACAGCTATGGTCAGGCAACCGTCCCCGGCGGGTTGAACAATGCGAGGGCCATCGCCGCAGGAGATTGGCATAGTCTCGCCCTGAAGAGCGACGGCACCGTCGTCGCATGGGGGCTTAATGACTGGGGGCAACGCACCGTTCCTCCGGGGCTTGGCAATGTCAAAGCTATCGCTGCGGGCGGGTGGCATAGCCTTGCCCTGAAGCGCGACGGCACCGTCGTCGCCTGGGGTAGCGACTACCATGGTCAGAGCACCGTTCCTCCATGGCTGGACAATGTAAAGGCGATCGCCGCAGGAGCGGACCATAGCCTTGCCCTGAGGCACGACGGCACCGTCGTCGCCTGGGGAAGGAACGACTATGGCCAGACGGTTGTTCCCGCTGGACTGAGCAAGGCATGGGCCATCACCGCAGGAGCGGGGCATAGCTTCGTCTTGCGGGACGCCACCCCGCCCGCGATCCAGATTGCCGGTCCGGAGAAATCCGGCAGATACCCATCCTCGCGGAAGATCCAGATCAAGGGGAAGGCCACTGACAACGTGGGACTAGCCCGTTGGCAGTACAAGCTCAACAAGGGCAAATGGAAGAATGGCGGTACCCTCTCCGGCCCCTCGGCCATGTGGAAGAAACGCATCGGCAAGGTGAAGGCCGGCAAGAACACCGTGCAGGTGCGCGCCTACGACTGGGCCGGCCTCGTTTCCAAAGCCAAGAAGCGTACGGTGCGCCTGAGGAGCTAGCGGCCCGCCATCGCCGCGTTGCGCGGCCTTCTGCCCATTGGCGTCAGGACAAGGATTCGACGGACGCTTGGCCGTGGAGGGGCACGCTCCTGCGGTCGATGCCTGCGGCTAAAGGCGGAAGCGGATTGGATCGCCTCCCGGAGGTTTGACTTGAACAAACCCGCCCCGGCATGTTCCTTGACCGCCCTCTCCGCCCCGCCATGAAATCCCCTGCCGAACAGCTCCAGATCCTCGTTCGAGGCACCGCCCGCGTCCTGAGCGAAGCCGAACTGCTGAAGAAGCTCGAGCGCGGCGTGCCGCTGCGGGCCAAGCTCGGCGTCGATCCGACCTCCCCCGACCTCCACCTCGGTCACAGCGTGGTGCTGGAGAAGCTGCGCCAGTTCCAGGAGCTGGGGCATCAGGCCGTGCTCATCATCGGCGACTTCACCGCCCAGATCGGCGACCCCACGGGGCGTTCCAAGACGCGCCCGCCGCTTTCCCGCGACGAGATCCTCGCCAACGCGAAGACCTACACCGAGCAGGCCTTCCGCATCCTCGACAAGGAACGCACGGAGGTCGTCTTCAACGGCGATTGGTTCGACAGGATGACCTTCTCCGAAGTGATCCAGCTCAACGCCCGCGTCACCATGCAGCAGATGCTGCAGCGCGAGGATTTCAAGAACCGCATCGCGAACGACCAGGAGGTGCGTCTCCACGAGATCCAGTACCCCATCGTGCAGGGCTGGGACTCCGTCGTCGTCCGCGCCGACGTCGAGCTTGGCGGGACCGACCAGCTTTTCAACATCCTCGTCGGCCGCGACCTCCAGAAGACCGAGGGCCTGGAGCCTCAGGTGGTGATGTGTCTGCCCATCCTCGAAGGGCTCGACGGCGTGCAGAAGATGAGCAAGAGCCTCCACAACTACGTCGGGATCACCGAGGCGCCCGAGGAGATGTTCGGCAAGCTCATGAGCGTCTCCGACGAGCTCATGGCCCGCTACTCGCTCCTGCTGCTTGGACGGGAGATCGATCCGGCGGTGCATCCGATGGAGTCGAAGAAGGATCTCGCCGCCGCTCTCGTGACCCGCTATCACTCCGAAGCCGACGCTGCCGCCGCAAGGGAGAGCTGGGAGGCGAGATTCAGCCGCAAGGATCTCGACGCCGTCGAGCTGCCTGAATTCGCTCCCGGAGAGCGCCGCGATCTCGCCGGCGTCGTCGCCGAGGCCTACGAGAGGGTTTTCGCCGAGCCGAAATCCGGTTCCGACGTGCGCCGTCTCATCCAGCAGGGCAGCGTCCAGCTCGACGGGGAGAAGCTGACCGATCCCAGGACCGAACCTGCTTGGGCCGCAGGACAGGTGCTGAAGCTCGACAAGAAACGCAGCGTGCGGATCGGGGGATGACGCCCCTTTCGACCCGGGGAAGACCGGCAAGCTGGACGAACGCTCCCCCGGAAGGGGGCACGGAGAATCGCGCCCCCGCGGAGGCAGGGCTTCCCGCCCCTCTCCTCTGGACCGCCGCCGCCGTTTCGACTAGGATCGGGAGATGCCAGCCTCCCTTATCGTCAGCGTGATCGGACCCGACCGCCCCGGTCTGATCGACCGTCTCTCCTCGACCATCGCCGCCGTCGGCGGAAACTGGGAGGGAGCCCGGATGCTGCGGCTCGCGGGACAGTTCGCGGGCATGGTGCAGGTCGCCGTGGCCGAGGACTCCCTGCCCGCCCTCGAAGCGGCCCTCGCGGAGCTGGAGACGGATGGACTCCAGACCCGCCTCCATCGCGCGGGAACGGCGGCCGACGCGCCGGGCGCAGGACGGGTCTACGAGCTCGAAGTCGTCGGACAGGACCGCCCAGGGATCGTCAGCGCCATCTCGGGAGCGCTCGCCCGGCTCGGGGTGAATGTCGTCGAACTCGCCACCGACTGCGGCGAAGCGCCGTGGTCGGGCGAACGGCTCTTCAAGACCCGGGCGAAGCTCCACAGACCCGAACAGCTCGACGAATCCGCCCTGCGCGAGGCGGTCGAGGCCATTTCCGTCGACCTGATGGTCGAGCTGAAAGGTAGTTGAGAGGCCCGAAAGCAACTCACCCTTCGGGTGAATCTAGGTTTCGGTTCCGCCCCTCTCATCTCTCAACCAAGAAAAAACCGCGGCCCCTTTCCAGGGAACCGCGGTCGGCCGGATGCGAATCCGGGAGTCGATCAATCCAGCAGGTCGGCAGGAACGGAACCGCCGTTCTCGGCGAGGCGCCGCATCACCTGCTTGTGCAGCCACATGTTCATCTCCGCGGAACCTTTCGACTCGATGTCGGCTTCGGGGTAGCCCAGTTCGATCGCAAGCTCCTTGCGGGCGCCGAAGCTGCTGTCCATCCCGACGAGCTTCAGGAGATCGACGATGGACTTCTTCCAGTCGAGCTTCTCCTTGTGCTCCTTCGCCAAGGCGGCAAGATTCGCCTCGACGTCGACCAGGGCGATCGGAGCGGGGGCCGGGATGGGGGCGCCTTCCTCCGCCGGAAGGGCTTCGGAGGCCGTCGCTTCCGCCGGAGCCGTGGCTTCGGGGGCCGCTTCGGCGATCGGCTCGGGGGCCGGGGTGGGGGCACCTTCCTCGGCAGGTGCGGCTTTCTCTTCGTTGCTCTTGCCGAAAATACGGCCCATCAGTTTGGAAAACATGCTCATCGCCTTCCATGCTAGCGAAGGGCACGGCCAATGCAATCGCGAATGCGTTTCAATCGTGGCACGGGGGCGCTATCGTTTCCTCACGGGGAAGGCTCCGGCTCTTCTCTGCCTCCCTCCGCATCGGAAACGAGGAAGCACTTGGGCAAGGGCGCGACGAGCCGTCCCGGCAGGGGGCGTACGCGGTCGTAGACGTGTTTGCCCAGTTCTCCCGCAACCTGGTAGCCGCGATCGAACATCTCCATCTTCGCATCGAGATTGTCGATGTAGTGCAGGGCCTGGGCCTCGGGCGTCTTCGGGACGACGGGCGAGCCGAACTCCAGCTCGCCGTGGTGCGAGACGATGAGGTGGAGGAGGTGGAGACGCACCCGCTCGGAAGCGGGCTCGAGATCCGCCCAGGCGGACGCGTTCGCTTCGTCCTCGCCGAGCTCGCGCCAGAGGCGGTTCACCACTTCCATGCCGAGAGGGATGTGGCCGAGCAGTTCGCTCATCTCGGTGTAGGGCATGGAGAAGCCATTCTCCTGATAGGCGTTCTCCCAGAGCTTCCCGACGTCGTGGAAGAGGATCCCGGCGACGAGGAGGTCGCGGTTCAGGATCGGGTAGGCGACGCAGATCTGGATCGCCGCCCGCATCATCTGGGCGACATGCTCGACGAGCCCTCCGCGCCTCGCGTGATGGTAGTCGCGCGCGCCGGCGGTGCGTCGCAGACGCTTGCCGTACCGGTCGAGAAAGGCGAGGCAGAGCGCCCGCAGCCGCGGATCGGCGATTTCCCCGGCGCTCGTGGCGATGAAGGCGTAGTCCGCGTCCTGCTTCCGGCGCAGCTCCTCCGTGCCGCCGAGGACGCGGGCGCTCTCCGCCTCGTCGAGGGCGCGGGCGGTCCAGGTCCGTCCGTCGATGGAGCGTCCGTCGCCTCCGAGACCGAACTCGCCTGACACCTCGAAGAACTGCCCCGCCAGCAGCTGCGCGCAGCTGGCGAACATGGGGGCGTTGTTCCAGACTCGCAGCACCAGGGTTTCCTCGGCGTCGGCGAAGGTCAGTTCGTAGAAGGGATTGCCCGTCTTCGTCGTCTTCGCGAGGCTGCGCTCGAGCTGGGCGTGGAAACGGAACGGCTGGAAGACCGCCCCCGACTGCTGCTTCAATTCCCGGATCGAGACCGACTCCATCGTCCGAGCCTAGCGCCAGCCTCTCCGAGCTGCCAGCAAAACCTCGCCGAGTTGCCACGCGACCGGATGGATTCCCGCCCCACGGATCAGGTGGCGTTCCACGAACTCCTCGCCGCCCGCTCGTATTTCCGATGCTCGCGGATCCGTTTGTCGAGGCGGACCTTCATCCGCGCCTTGGACGAAGCCCCGCGCTTCGCCGCGGCCGTCCGCAGCGCCGTGGCGACGATGAGCTTCGCCAGTCCTTTCACGTCCGCCAGGGAGACGTATTCCTCGGCGATGCCGCGCTCGGGTGGGCAATTGTGGTAGTTTCCGAGCAGCACCGAGATTCCTGCCGCCGGGATGCCGTGGAGGTTCATCGCCGTCGCTTCGCAGGCGCCTCCGTCCAGCAGGGCCCGCTGGTGGGGGAGCCTGATCGCGGCAGCCGCGTCGAGCAGCTCGGCGGTGACGGCATCGTGGAAGACGCTCATGCGGTCGCCGACGCGGATGACCGGCCCCTTTCCCATCTCCGCGCCCCCTCGCGGGGCGCTCGTTTCCAGAGAGACGAAGCAGACGCCCTCCGGCAGGGGCCAGCGCCTTGCCAGTTCGATCGCGCCGACGAAGCCGACCTCCTCCGCCCGGGTGAAGAGCCCATAGACCGTCGCTTCGGCCTTTTGCGCCTCCAGCTCCATGAACAGCGCCAGGATGGCCGCGCATCCCACCAGATCGTCGCAGACACGGGCATGGACGAGCCCGCCGCGAAGCTCGAAGGGCTTCAGGCGCCACATGCCGAAGTCGCCGAACCACTCCACGGGATGGGAGCCGAGCCGATCCGTCGGCACGCCGCCGAGGAACTCCTCCTTTCCCCTGTGCCGCACCCAGCCCGGATGGTCCATGTGCGCGGCGAAGGCCAGCTTGGGCTTCCGCCGTCCCCGCCGGTAGCAGGCGACGAGGTTTCCGAAGGCGTCGCTTTCGACCGTGGTGTGCGGCAGGGCGGCGAGCCGTTCGCGGACGGCCTTCGCGACATGGTATTCGTGGAAAGGGGCCGTGGGGGTCGAGAGGACGGCGCGGAGGAGGGAAACGAAGGTCGCGTGGTGCATGGATCGGGGAACGATGAACGGCAAACGGCAGGTCGTCCACCCATGCTCCGTGATCCGCGCTCCCTAAATCCCCGCTTGCCCCCTCCGTCCCCAGCGCGGACTGTCCCGCCCCCATGTCTCCTTGGAAGAAAATCCGCTACCGTCTCGAGTGGCTCGGGCTGCAGTGGCTCTATTTCGCCATCCCTCTGCTCCCCCGCCGTCTCGCCCACGGCCTCGGCAAGCTTTTCGGCAGCCTCGCCTTCCACCTCGACCGCCGCGGCCATCGCACCGCGATCGAGAACCTCACTCTCGTCTTCGGCGAGGAGAGGGATGCCCGGGCGATCCGTCGGCTGGCCCGCGACTCCTATCGCTCCTTCGCGCAGACGGTGATCGACCAGTTCTGGGGCAGCCGGCTCGACGCGGACAACTACGGCCGCTTCTGCGAGCTCGAGGCCGAGGACATGGACGCCATCGATCGCGCCCGCGAGACCGGTGCGATCTGGGTCACGCCCCATTACGGGAATTTCGAATGGATCGCCCTCGCCATGGGCTTCCGGGGCTACCGCTTCACCATCGTGGCGCAGGATTTCCGCAACGCCAGCCTGACGGAGACCTACAGGAAGAACCGAGAACGGTCCGGGCACGAGGTCATTCCCCAGCGCGGGGCCATCATCCGCTTGCTCAAGAACCTCAAGAAGGGTGGCCATGCCGCCTTCCTCACCGATCTCACCATCAAGCCGTCGAAGCCCGCCACGGTCATCGATTGCTTCGGCCGCAAGACCTGCGTCACCGCGATCCACGCGGAACTGATGAAGCGTACCGGGCTGCCCGTGATCCCCGGCATCTGCATTCCCAAGCCCGACGGCACCTATCTGCTGAAGGGATTCAAACCGCTCGTCTTCGGTCCCGAGGACACCGAGCACACCATCGCCCAGGCCTGCTGGGACATCTTCGAACCCTACATTCGCGAGCATCCCGCCCCGTGGCTCTGGATGTACAGACACTGGCGCTACCTGCCGGAGCAGACCGCGCTTCGCTACCCCGGCTACGCGTGGCGCACCCCGGCCTTCGACGAAGTGATCGCGAGGGTGGAAGCGAAGCAGGCGGCCTTGGCGGAAGGTGGGAGGAGTGCGGCGAGGAACGAAGGATGAGGCTGGCTTCGCGCTTCCCTCGCCATCGAATTCCCTTGACCTTGGCAAAGAACGCATGTTCCTTTGAGGGTAATTTTCGACAAATCCTATCAAGAATAGGCATTATTTCCAATGTCCGAGGCTTCTCCCATCTCCTTTCGATCCGATTCCGTTCTGGTCGACACCGGTGAGCGTTTCGGCATCGAAGATTTCGCGGGGATTTCCCGGAAGCTGGAGGCGGCTCCCGCGGAGGAGCGGATCGAGTGGGCGTTCGGGCATTTTGGAGAGCAGCTGGGGATGACCTCCAGCTTCGGGGCGCAGTCCGCGGTGCTGCTCCATCTCGCCACGCGGGTATGGGGGCAGATCCCGGTGGTCCTCGTCGATACGGGCTACCTGTTTCCCGAAACCTATCGCTTCATCGACGAGTTGGCCGACCGGCTTCATCTGAATCTGAAGGTCTACCGCAGCCCGCTTTCTCCCGCCTGGCAGGAGACGCGCTGGGGAAAGCTCTGGGAGCAGGGGCTCGAGGGGATCGAGCGGTACAACGACGTGAACAAGGTCGAGCCCATGGACCGGGCTCTCGCCGAACTCGATCTCCATGCGGTGATGGCCGGAGTGCGGCGCCAGCAGAGCAGCACGCGGGAGGGGTTCTCCGTGCTCGGCCTGAGGAAAGGCCGCGTCCGTCTGCATCCCATCGTCGACTGGACGGACATGGACATCGGGCGCTACCTCACCGAGCACGGTCTGCCCTACCATCCGCTTTGGGAGGAGGGCTACGTCTCCATCGGCGACTGGCATACCTCCCGGAAGCTCACCGACGGCATGACGGCGGAGGAGACCCGCTTCTTCGGCCTGAAGCGGGAGTGCGGTCTCAACGAGAATCTGGACTTTGTCATCTGATCGCGGAGAGTCCCGTCTCGCCGCCCGCCTTCCATGAGCGCCACTCCCGAACATCTCTATCCCGTCTTCGACCGCATGCTTCCGCGTGCGGCGAAGGAGGCCTTGCTGGGGCAGGCCGGGGCGGTGGTCTGGATGTACGGTCTCAGCGGCTCCGGCAAGAGCACGCTCGCGCACCGGCTCGAGCGCGCCCTACACGACGAGGGGAGACTGGTCAAGGCGCTCGACGGCGACAATGTCCGCACCGGGCTCAACCGGAACCTCGGGTTCTCCGACGAGGACCGCCTCGAGAACATCCGTCGCGTCGCCGAGGTCGCGAAGCTCTTCGCCGATTGCGGCGTCGTCGTGGTCGCCTCCTTCATCACGCCGCACAACGAACTGCGCCGCCTCGTCCGGGAGATCGTCGGCGACGGGGACCTCCTCGAGGTCTATGTGAAGGCCTCCTACGAGACCTGCGCGGCGCGCGATCCCAAAGGGCTCTATGCGAAGGTGGCCGCAGGCGAGGTGAAGCAGTTCACCGGCCGCGACTCGGCCTTCGAGGACCCGGAACGGCCCGATCTCGTCATCGACACGGAGGCTCTCGGCGAGAGCGAGTGCCTCGACCGGCTCCTCGCCGCCGTGCGCGGGCGGATCCATCCTCCGCGAACCGCGGACATTTCCTGACAAATCAACATGGACGAAGAAAGAACCTCCTACCAAGTCAACCACCTCGCCCAGCTCGAGTCCGAGGCGATTTTCATCCTGCGCGAGACGGCGGCCCAGTTCGAGCGGCCCGCCCTGCTCTTCTCCGGCGGCAAGGACTCCATCGTGATGGCCCACCTCGCCCGCAAGGCCTTCTACCCGGCGCGTCTGCCCTTCCCGCTGCTCCACGTCGACACGGGGCACAACTTCCAGGAAACCCTCGGCTACCGCGACCAGTATGTGGAGGACCTCCGCGCCGATCTCGTCGTCGCCCTGGTGCAGGACTCCATCGACCAAGGCCGGGTCCAGGAGGAAAAGGGACCCTTCGCCAGCCGCAACGCCCTCCAGACCGTGACCCTGCTCGACGCGATCGAGGCGAACCGCTACGACGCCTGTCTCGGCGGCGGCCGCCGAGACGAGGAGAAGGCCCGGGCCAAGGAGCGCTTCTTCTCGCACCGCGACGATTTCGGACAGTGGGATCCGAAGAACCAGCGCCCCGAACTGTGGAACCTGTTCAACGGCCGCAAGCACCATGGCGAGCATTTCCGCGTCTTCCCGCTCTCGAACTGGACCGAGATGGATGTCTGGCAGTACATCAAGTCGGAGGACATTCCCTTGCCCAGCCTCTACTACTCCCATCGGCGCGACGTCGTCCACCGCAGCGGAGCGATGCTCGCCATCTCCGACGTCGTCGTGCCGCAGCCCGGCGAGCGGATCGAGGAGAGCGCTGTGGTCCGCTTCCGCACGATCGGCGACATGACCTGCACCGGCGCCGTCTATTCCGAGGCCGCGGACATCGACACCATCATCTACGAAGTCGCCACCGCCCGCCAGACCGAGCGCGGCACCCGCGCCGACGACAAGCGCTCCGAAACGGCGATGGAGGACCGGAAGAAGGAGGGCTATTTCTGAGGGAGCCGCGTCGGTTCAGTATCGGCGCAGTAGAAGGTGGAAGGTAAAAAGTAAAAGGTAGGAGGCTGCGATGGGCGAGTTTGCGAAACAGTTCGAGGATCTGCGGATCTGGCAGGAGGCCAGATTGTTGGCCAGCGCCGTTTATCGTGATTTTGGGGCAGGCAGTCGCGCGGAACGCGACTTTGGCTTCCGTGATCAAATTCAGCGTGCCGGCGTTTCGGTGATGAACAATATCGCCGAAGGCTTCGAGCGTTTCAGTCCTGCCGAATTCGCCCATCTCCTGAGTATCGCCAAAGGGTCCTGCGGCGAAGTCCGCTCCATGCTCTACCTCGCCGAAGACCTCCACTACATCACCACCGAAACCGCCCAGAACCAACGCGAGAAGGCTCACGGCATCTCCAAAGGCATCGAAGCTCTAGCCAAGACCCTCCGCACCAGATAGCGCCCCGCTCCAGGAATACTTTTTACTTTTCACCTTTCACTTTTTACTTCTCATGCACACGGACATTCCCATCGACGAAGGCTACCTCGACATGGACCTGCTCCGCTTCACGACGGCGGGCAGCGTGGACGACGGCAAATCGACCCTGATCGGCCGCCTTCTCTACGACTCCAAGAACACGTTCGAGGACCAGATCGAGGCCGTCGAGGCGACCTCGAAGAAGCGCGGCGACGAGCACGTCAACCTCGCCCTCCTCACCGACGGGCTCCGCGCCGAGCGCGAGCAGGGCATCACCATCGACGTGGCCTACCGCTATTTCGCGACGCCGAAGCGGAAGTTCATCATCGCCGACACGCCGGGGCACATCCAGTACACGCGGAACATGGTCACCGGCGCCTCCACCGCGAACCTCGCGATCATCCTCGTCGACGCGCGCACCGGGGTGATCGAGCAGACCTGCCGCCACGCCTTCATCGCCGACCTCCTCCGCATCCGCCATGTCATCCTCGCGGTGAACAAGATGGACCTCGTCGACTACAGCGAGCAGCGCTTCGAGGAGATCGTCGGCGACTTCAAGCGATTCGCCTCCCGTCTCGACAACATCGTCGACATGGTCGCGATTCCGATCAGCGCCCTCCACGGAGACAACGTCGTCGAAAAATCGGCGAACATGGACTGGTACGAAGGGCCCACCATGCTCTACCATCTCGAGACGGTCTACATCGGATCGGACCACAACCACGTCGACGCCCGTTTCCCCGTTCAGTGGGTCATCCGTCCGCACTCCGACGAATACCACGACTTCCGCGGCTACGCCGGGCGCGTGGCGGGCGGGGTTTTCCGTCCGGGCGACGAGGTCGTGGTCCAGCCTTCCGGCTTCTCCACCAGAATCAAGGCGATCGAGTCCTTCGAGGGTCCCCAGGAATCCGCCTTCGCCCCGCTCTCCTGCACCATCACCCTCGAGGACGAGATCGACATCAGCCGGGGGGACATGATCGTGAAGCCGAACAATCCTCCGAAGAAGGAGCAGGAGGTCGAGGCGATGATCTGCTGGTTCTCCGAATCGACGCAGCTCTCGCCGAACTCCAAATACTATCTCCGGCACACCACCAAGGAGGTGAAGGCCATCGTCAAGGACGTGCGCTACAAGGTGAACATCAACACCCTCCACAAGATCGAGGACGACAAGAGCTTCCGTCTGAACGAGATCGGCCGGATCACCCTGCGCACTTCGGCACCGTTGATCTACGATTCCTACCGCCGCAACCGGGCCACCGGCAGCTTCATTCTCGTCGACTCGCAGACGAACGAGACCGTGGCCGCCGGAATGCTGCTTTGAGGATCCCGGGGCAGCTCACGGATCGGCCTTGTCGGCGACGGCGGTGAGCTTCTCCGAGTCCGGCGCGCCCTTCTTGGGCGCCTTGCCCTCGCCTCCATCCCACTCGGGATGGTTCAGGACGAGATAGGCGTGGAGCGCCTCGAGGAAAAAAAGATACTCGTGCCGCGAGGCATGGTGGGGATTGCCGTCCCAGCCGAGGACGAAGAGCGCCTTCTCTCCACCGAGGATTTCGAGGACGTCCTCGCGGAATTCCCCGACGATCTTTCCGGTGTCGGGATCCTTGTCGACGCGCAGGTGGGATTCGGGTGCGGGGCCGATGAGGAAGTGATGCACGCTGGTGATGTGCTTCGCGACGCTTGCATCCTTGGGATGCCAATCGGCGGCGGCGGTTGGATCCTCCTTCTTCCCTCCCGAGCAGGAGACGAAGAGGCAGGCGGCCAAGAGGGGCAGGAGACGTCTCATGGGAGAGGGAGAGGGGGCTCAGGCCCAGTCGCTCCAGGTGTTCCAGGTGCGCCAAGTGACGTTGGCGAAGCAGACCAGCGCCGTGACGAAGCAGATCGCGGGACCGAGTTTCGGACTTTTCACCAGCTTCGGCATGAAGGAGGCCACGGCCGTGACGCTGCAGAAGCCGAGAGCGGTGCCGAGGAAGACGATGGAGGTCGCCGTGGCGGCGTGGGCGAAGCCGTTCATCCCGATGGCGCCGCCGATCATGGCGTATCCGATCGTGTCGGGGCAGGGGATGAAGCCGATCGCCGCACCGGTGAGGAAGGGGCGCTTCGGATCGAGCATCTTCCGGGCACGCTCGACTTCCCCGCCCTTGCGGAAGGCTTCGCGGAGGAGAAGGCAGCCGAGGACGAGGAGAATGGGAATGTCCACATGGCTGATCCAGAATTTCCCGCCGGGCCAGGCCGAGGTCAGCATTTTCAGGAAGAACTGTCCCACGCCGAGCGCAAGGGCCATGAGGAGCCCGTGGGCGATCGCCATGCCGAGGGTGAACTGCCAGGCTTTTTTCATTCCCATTCCCCCCGTGGCAAGGAGGAGGGGGGTGGGATGGCCCGGGAAAAAGACATGGCTGAACGAAAACGTCGTGAGGAAAATGGCGGATTCGAGAGTCATGGCAGGAACAGGATGACAGAGTTTAAGGGATGTTTATTATAATTTCAACATTTTTCATATTTAAATGAATGGGTGAATGAACCCCTCCCGGGAACCGGAGATGAGGGCTTGGTGCTCGCCCCGCCGTTCGAGTGCCCGAACGATGTTCATTCCCCGACCGGGTCGTCCCAGCCGCTTGGCGCGGTTCCCCCTTAAAAACCCCGGGAGGGGTCTAATTTCCGCCTTCTCGCCCGTCCCGCCGATTCGGGCTCCTTGCGGTAGGCGCGCAGCCAGGCGAGACCCGTGTCGGGCGGCAGCCAAGGACGGGCTTTGGGGAGCTGGCGGGAGGTGTGGTGGCAGGCTTCGCGGTAGGAAGGACCGGCGGTGGTCGCGATCCATTCCTCGTAGGCGAGCCACCAGTCCAGAAAGTGGTGGCTCAGGGCCAAGCGTTGCGCGGAAGGCTCGGTCCGCAAGCGCTCTTCCCGATAGTGGCCCGGCGTCGGGGGTTCCGGGCCGGAATAGAGGTAGCAGCGACGGCGGTTGCGGATGTAGAGGAAAGCCGTTTCGTCTGGGGCGCCGGGATACCAGCCGACGCAGGCGCCGTGCAGTTCGACGAAGCCAGCGTCGAGCGTTTTGCGGTAGCAGCTTGTCCCTTTCAATCCTTGGGAAGGCCTCCGGTCGAAGCCGTGGGCGACGAGTAGGTTGCCCTGGGGATGGATCACGTCCCGTCCCCAGTAGAACATTTGCTGGGCGAGCGCGTCGGTGAAATCGCGCAGAAGGACGGAGGCCGGGAGGCGTCGAGCGGGCGCCCTCATCGATGGCGGGCAAGCGTCTCGGCCGGGAGACCGATTTCGCGGTAATCCTCCGCGGGTTCGGATTCCGCTTCGCTTTCGATCGCGCACCGGCAGTCGGTGCAGCAGGCGAGATCTTCGACGAGAAAGCCGCGCTCGCGCCAGAGTTCGAGAGGCTTTTCCCATTCCAGATCGAGCCGCTCCGCGATGGCTCTCGCCACGATTCCGAAGCGGGCGCGGAATTTGTAGATGAAGCAGAAAAGCGTGCCCCGATGGCGCAGGGCGGGACCGCTGTAGAAGAGGCCGGGCGTCGCGGGGGATTCGTCGTCCGCCTCGGTGAAGACGGGATTTCCCAGCTCGTCGTGGAAATGCGCCTCGACTCCGCGCAGGGCACCGCGGAACCCGGTGCAAAGGATCGGGGGGGTGGAAACTTCGAAAGGCTCGCCCTCCCTGTCGATCAGGACATACCGGTCCTCGAGTTTCACGACTTCGGCGATGTCCGCGTTCCTGTAGAGGCGGATCGATCCTGGAGCCTCGAGGAAAGCCGCCTTGAGGCGATCCCGTGTACAGGGGGTGAGAGCCCGGCTCGGATCGGAATGGTCGGAATGCCAGGGTTCTCCGCGGGAGAGGACATGGACGGTCTTTCCGGCTCGGGCGAGATGCACGGCGGCATCGATGCCGCTTTCGAACCCGCCGACGACGGCATGCTCGATGCCTGGAAGTTCGCTCCAGTCGGCCACTTGGCTGTTGTGAAGGCAAAGGTGGGCTCCGGCGATGCCTCCATCGTGCGGCTGGAAGAACTCGCCCGCCGCCCAGACGACGTAGCGGGCGCGACGAGGGCCGGATCCGGTCTCGAGATGGAATTCCCCCTTCTCTTTCGCGACCGATCTCACCTCGACGCCGGTCTCGACCGGCAGTTCGAAGGCGTCGGCGACGGCGCGGAGATAGCGGGCGTAGTCTTCGCCGCTAGAATGCTCCCGTCCGAGGAAGTCAGCCGGCGACGTGTCCGGGGTGATCGCGTTGAGGTCGGGCTGCCCGAAGGGATTCGAATGGAAGGACGGCGTGATCATCCGCATCTGCGCGGGCCAGCGCTCGAAGGCGGCCCCCACGTCGCGCCGCTCGAGGAGGAGCAGCTTCTCCACGCCGCAGGCCTTCAAGGCCGCCGCACAACCGAGCCCCGCCGGTCCTGCGCCGACGATGATGACATCGTAAAGAGAGGAAGGGGAAAGCGAAGTCAGGCGCATTCATGCAATTTGATTGCAATAAATGAAAACGCAAACGAATTGCGATAATTGAATGATGTCGTGGGCCTCATCATTCCGCTTTCATTGGGGGGAATCCCCAGTTCCTGCCGGAGAGGCGGTCCGAGCCTCTTCGGGCGATTCCACGCCTCTGCCCACTTTGAACAGGGGGGACCTGCTCTCCCAACCGACTTAGCGGTCCTCCACCTCGACGTCGATGACGTCGTCCTTCTTCGGCTTGCGGCCGAAGAGACCGCCGATGTCGATGCCGAAGTAGGCGAGGGCGCTGACGAGAAGCACAGCGGCGGCGGCTTCGTCGAGGTTGCCGATCACCGGGATGTTGTCGGGGATCAGCTCGAAAAAACCCGCCGTCGGGTTCACGAGGTAGACCGCGCCGACGGCACCGAAGAGCCCTACGACGATGGAGCCGACGACGCTGCGCTTCCCCTTCTCGTCCGCTGCGATGGTTTTCTGGTTTTCCATGGTCTCGATCTTGCCTCCTGCGAGGGCTGGAAGCGAGTGGAATCCGCTTCCCACTTTGTAACGGGCCGGGGCCGCGAACACTTTGTGAAAAATTTCACAAAGTCCCCTTGAACTTCCAAAACGGCGGTCCGATACTCCGAAATCCGGTATTCCTTCCTCTGCGGAGACGGCCCGGGACCGCCATGGCGACCACTTCACGAGAGATCGAAATCCAGGACGCGGCCGCGCGTGCGGCGGCTCTGGACGGCTACCAGGCGACGACCGAGGATCTCGTCGGCGAGAAGCTGGTCCTGAACATGGGGCCTTCGCACCCGGCCACCCACGGGGTGCTGCGCATCGTCCTCGAACTCGACGGCGAAGTCATCGTCAAGGCCGACCCCGACGTCGGCTACCTGCACCGCGGCGACGAGAAGATCGCGGAGAACATGCAGTACAACCAGTTCGTGCCCTACACGGACCGGCTCGACTACCTCGCCCCTCTCGCCAACAACGTCGCCTACGCCCTCGCCGTGGAGAAGCTGATGGGCTGGGAGCTGCCCCCTCGCGGCCAGGCCATCCGCACGATCTGCTGCGAGATGGCGCGCATCTCCGCCCACCTCCTCGGGCTGGGAGCCTACGCCATGGACGTGGGCGCGATGACCGTCTTCCTCTACACCTTCACCCAGCGGGAGACGATCTACAATCTCTGCGAGCTGCTCACCGGGGCGCGTTTCACGACGAGCTACACCCGCGTCGGCGGCCAGATCCGCGATCTGCCCGAGGGCTTCACGAAGCAGCTCCTCCAGTTCTGCGACGAGTTCCTCGTCTGCCTCGACGAGGTCGACACCCTGCTGACGCGGAACAAGATCTTCCTCGGCCGCACCAAGGATGTCGGCGTCATCTCGAAGGAGGACGCCATCGCCTGGGGCCTCAGCGGGCCGAACCTGCGCGGCTCGGGCGTCGACCACGACCTGCGCAAGGCCAATCCCTATCTCGACTACCACCGCTACGACTTCGACATTCCGATCGGCACGGTGGGCGACTGCTACGACCGCTATCTCGTCCGCATGGAGGAGATGCGCCAGAGCGTCCGCATCCTCCGCCAGGCCGTCGCCGGACTGCCGGACGGCCCCATCAACGTCGCCGACTCGAAGGAGCGCCTGCCGAAGAAGGAGCGCGTCCTCATGAGCATGGAGGAGCTGATCCACCACTTCATCCTCGTGACCGAGGGGCTCGACGCTCCCGCGGGAGAGGTCTACTTCGGGGCGGAGAACCCGAAGGGCGAGCTGGGCTTCTACATCCACTCGAAGGGCGGGGGAGTGCCCTACCGGCTCAAGATCCGCGCCCCCTCCTTCGTCAACCTCAGCATCCTTCCCAAGCTCCTCGAGGGCTGCATGATGAGCGACACGGTCTCCGTCCTCGGAAGCCTCGATTTCGTGATGGGCGAGTGCGATCGCTGAACACCAATCCGATTCCCCTATGTCCTTGGACATCCCCTCCGAGTTGGAAGCCGAAATCGACGAACGCATCACCCACTACCCGGTGAGCAAGCGCTCCGCCGTGCTTCCGGTGCTCCACCACTTGCAGCACCACTTCGGCTACATCGGCGAGGAGGCGGTCGAATGGACCGCGGCGAAGCTGGGGCTGGAGCCGATCAAGGTCCTCGAGGTCGTCACCTTCTACCCCGGCTTCCGGCAGGAGGCCCCGGGCAAATACCACATCCGCGTCTGCCGCACGCTGAGCTGCGCCATGGCCGGGAGCTACGAGCTGATGGAGTCGATCTGCGAGAAGACCGGCATCGACCGCTCGGGCGTGAACCACCACCACCCCATCGCGGTCAGCCCCGACGGGAAATACAGCATCGAGTTCGCCGAATGCCTCGCGAGCTGCGGCTTCGGCCCCGTCTGCATGGTCAACGACGATTTCCACGAGTCCGTCGCCGACGCCGACGCGCTTCTGAAGCAATACCCCTGACGATGAGCGGCATCACCTACCAGCGCGGCCGCGAGCCGCATCCGAAGGAGCACCGGGTCGTCTTCCGCAACGTGGACCGCGTCGGCTGGGACACGGGCATCGACACCTTTCTGAAGGAGGGCGGCTACGAGCAGCTCAAGAAGGCGCTCGGCATGGAGCGCTCCGCCATCATCGAGGAGGTGAAGAAGGCCGGGCTGCGCGGACGCGGCGGGGCGGGCTTCCCCTGCGGCGTGAAGTGGACCTTCATCCCCCCCGGCAACACGAAGCCCGTCTATCTCATCTGCAACGCCGACGAGTCCGAGCCCGGCACCTTCAAGGACCGCTACATCCTCCATCAGGACCCCCACCAGCTCCTCGAAGGCATGATCATCGCCTGCTTCGCCGTCGGCGCGAAGCTCGCCTACATCTACATCCGCGAGGAGTTCCCCGAGGCCGCGCAGATCGTCGAGAAGGCCATCGCCGAAGCCCATGCGAAGGGCTTTCTCGGGAAGGACATCCTCGGCTCCGGCTTCGATCTGGAGATCTACGTCCACCGCGGGGCGGGAGCCTACATCTGCGGCGAGGAGACCGGCCTGATCGAATCGCTCGAAGGCAAGCGCCCCTACCCGCGCATCAAGCCGCCCTACTTCCCTGCGGCGATGGGCCTCTACCTCTGCCCCACCATCGTCAACAACGTCGAGACCCTCTGCCACGTGAAGCACATCCTAGAGATGGGCGGCGAGGCATGGGCCCAGACCGGGACGAAGAACAACACCGGCACCCGCATCCTCTGCGTCAGCGGCGATGTGAAAAAGCCCGGCTACTTCGAGGTCGAGGTCGGCAAGGTGACGATGGGCGAGGTCATCAACGACATGTGCGGCGGATTGAAAGACGGGCGCAAGCTGAAGGCCGTCATCCCCGGCGGCTCCTCCGCCAAGGTGCTGCGCGCCGACGAGACCTTCACCGTGGGACGCGGTGACGACGCCCGCCAGCTCACCATCTGGGACATTCCCATGGACTTCGACACCATGGCTGCCTGCGGCTCCATGGCCGGGTCCGGCGGGGTCATCGTCATCGACGACAGCCGCTCCATCAGCTGGGTGCTGAACAACCTCAACAACTTCTACGCCCACGAGTCCTGCGGCCAGTGCACCCCCTGCCGCGAGGGCTCGCTCTGGATGAAGAAGATCACCGACCGAGTCGTCGCGGGCAAGGCCTCCCCGACCGACATCGACACCCTCTACGGGGTCGCCAAGAACATCGACGGACGCACCATCTGCGCCTTCGGCGAAGCCTGCTCCTGGCCGACGGAGAGCTTCGTCGAGAAGTTCCGCGACGAGCTCGTCGCCGACACCAAGCCCGAACTCGAAGGCGCTCTCGTCAGCGCCGAACCCCTCACCGCCGCCGCCGGACTCAGATGAGCGAACCGACGAAGACCGATCTCGTGGACGTCCAGATCGACGGCGTCTGGCACCAGTTTCCCAAGGGGACGCGCCTCATCGAGGCCTGCCGCCAAGTCGGCGTCGAGGTGCCGCACTACTGCTACCACCCGAAGCTGACCTCGCCCGGCAACTGCCGCATGTGCCTCGTCGAGACCGGGATGCCGCCGCGCCCCATGCCCGGGGCCGAGCCGCCGCAGCCCGACGAGAGCGGGCACCTGCCCATCTCCTGGATTCCCCGCCCCGTCATCGCCTGCGCCAACACCGTCGCGCCGAACATGGGCGTCCGCACCACCGGGCCGATCACCGAGGGCTGCCGTCAGGGCGTGATGGAGCTGCTCCTCGCGAACCATCCCCTCGACTGCCCCATCTGCGACCAGGCCGGCGAATGCACCCTGCAGGAATACAGCGTCGAGCACGGCAAGGGCGAGTCCCGCTTCCGCGAGAACAAGGTCAAGAAGCCGAAGAACGTGGACGTCGGACCGCGCGTGCGCCTCGACGACGAGCGCTGCATCATGTGCAGCCGCTGCATCCGCTTCACCGACGAGATCGCCGACGACCCCGTCCTCGGCTTCACCGACCGCGGCAGCCACACCGTCCTCGCCGTCTATCCCGGACGCGAGCTGGCGAACAACTACTCGCTCAACACCGTCGATATCTGCCCCGTCGGCGCGCTGACCTCGAACGACTTCCGTTTCCAGATGCGCGTCTGGTTCATGCGCGAGACGCAGACCATCGACACGAACTGCGCCACCGGCTGCAACATCACCGTCTTCAGCCGCCAGAACCGGATCTACCGCATCGTCCCGCGCCAGAACAACGACGTCAACAGCGACTGGATGCCCGACTCGCACCGTCTCAACTTCCACTGGATCGACAGCGAGGCGCGCCTTACCGATCCGATGGTGAAGGTGGACGGCGTCCATCGTCCCGCGACGTGGAACGAAGCCCTCTCCGTCGCGGCGGAAAGATTGGCATCTCTGTCAGGATCGGAGATCGCCGTGATCGCCTCCGCCCGGATGACGAACGAGGAGCTTTTCATGACGAGCCGCCTCGTCAAGCTCCTCGGCGCCGGTCATGTCGAGACCGTGCCGCGCCAAGGCGAGGCCGACGGCTACCTCGTCTCCGCCGACCGCAATCCGAACACCAACGGCGTCAGGCTCGTCCTCGGATTGGAGAACCCCGGCAGCACGCTCGACAGGGTCAAGTCCGGCATCGAACAGGGTCGGATCAAGGCGCTGATCGTCCTTCAGGAGAATCTCGTCGAGGACGCGGGCTTCCCGCCCGAGCTTCTCGGCAAGCTCGACTTCCTCCTCGCCACCTACCCGCTCGCGAACCCGACCACCGGACTCGCCGACATCGTCCTGCCCGGTGCCTGCTGGGCGGAGAAGTCGGGGACGATGCTCAACGTCACCGGCCGTCTCCAGCGCCTCAACAAGGCCGTCGATGGCCCCGGCCAGACCCGCGAGCCTTGGGAGATCGTGCGCGACCTCGTCCACGCCCTCGGCGGTGGCAACGGCATCTACTCCGTGACCGAGGTCTTCAAGCAGCTCGCCGCCGAAGTGCCCGAGTTCAAGGGATTGAGCTGGGGCCAGATCGGCGACCTCGGCCTTCCCCTCATCGAAACCGGCGAGACCATCCCCGCCCTCGAGCGCGAGAAAGAGCGCATCGCCGCCGGGATCATCGTCGGCTGACCCTTTTTTCCGAATGGATTGGCAACTCCTCATCGCCGCCGCCATCAAGATCGTGGCCTTCGTCTTCCTCGCGACCCTGCCCCTGGTCGCGATGTCGGTGTGGGCGGAGCGCCGCGTCAGCGCCGCGATCCAGGACCGCGTCGGCCCGAACCGCGTCGGCCCCTTCGGCCTGCTCCAAGCCGTCGCCGACGGGATCAAGTTCCTCCTGAAGGAGGACTTCACCCCCGCCCACGTCCGCAAGTTCTACTTCTGGCTCGCCCCGGCCCTGACGATGGTGCCCTCGCTGATGACCTGCGCGGTGCTCCCCTTCGGCAGCAAGCTCTTCGGCGAGAAGATGGTCATCGCCGACCTCGACGTGGGACCGCTCTTCGTCTTCGCGATCGCCTCGCTCACCGTCTACGGCATCGTCCTCGCGGGCTGGGCCTCGAACTCGAAATACCCCTTCCTCGGCGGAGTGCGCTCCACCAGCCAGATGATCTCCTACGAGATCTCCCTCGGCCTCTCCATCGTGCCGCTGGTGATGATCTACGGCGACCTCAACCTCGGCCGCATCGTGCAGGAGCAGGCGCAGAACGGCTGGGCCCTGCTCCCGCTCTGGGGCGAGGGGCTCAGCGTGAAGGGCTGGATTCTCACCCTCCCCATCCTCATCTCCTTCGTCGTCTTCACCACCTCGATGTTCGCCGAGACGAACCGCCTTCCCTTCGACCTGCCCGAATGCGAGACCGAGCTCGTCGCCGGCTACCACACCGAGTACAGCTCGATGAAGTTCGCCCTCTTCTTCCTCGGCGAATACGCCGCCATGATCATCGGCTCCGGCCTCGCCGTGACCCTCTTCCTCGGCGGCTGGAGCCTGCCCTTCGGCTGGCTGACCCCCGCCAGCCCCGACGCCGAGGTGCCCTTCTGGCATGGCCTCCTCCACATCGGTACCTACTTCGCGAAGGTGATCGCCTTCATCCTCTTCTTCATCGTCGTCCGCTGGACCCTGCCGCGCTTCCGCTACGACCAGCTCATGCGCCTCGGCTGGGTCTTCTTCTTCGAGATCGCCCTCTTCAACGTCATCCTCACCGCCGTCCTCCTGTGGGCGCTCTAGCTCTTTAGCAATTAGCCCTTTAGCCGTTTAGCTCCTGACTCCTAGCTTCTAGCTCCTTTCCCAAATGGCCATCGTCGTCCAACGTCCGAAACTGAAGTGGTGGGAACACCTCTACCTGCCGGCGCTGTTCAGCGGCATGAAGGTGACCCTCGGCCACTTCATCGCCACCGTCACCCGCAAGACGAAGGTGACGATGCAATACCCCGAGGAGAAGTGGGACGCCAATCTCCCCGACCACTACCGCGGCGCCCCCGCCCTCGTCACGGACGAGCACGGGCGCGAGCGCTGCGTCGCCTGCCAGCTCTGCGAGTTCATCTGCCCGCCTCGCGCCATCACCATCAAGCCCGAGGAGATCCCCTCCGACGACAAGTGGGCCAAGGTCGAGAAGCGTCCCCGCGCCTTCGAGATCGACATGATCCGCTGCATCTACTGCGGCCTCTGCGAGGAAGTCTGCCCCGAGCAGGCCATCTTCCTCCGCAAGGACTACGCCATCACCGGCACCAGCCGCGCCGAAATGGTGCACGACAAGGGGAGGCTCTACGAGATCGGCGGGGTGAGGACGGGCCTCGTGAACAAGTGGAACGAACTCAAGTAGGAGCTAGGAGCTGGAATCTAGGAGCTAGAATTTGAACGCTGCGAAGTCATTTGAAGATCTGATTGTATGGCAGAAGGCACATCAGTTGACGCTTGCTGTTTACGGGATGACGAAGGGATTTCCCCGAGAGGAGATTTTCGGACTTTCCTCGCAGATGCGTCGTGCGGCGGTTTCGATTCCATCGAACATCGCGGAAGGCTTTCAGCGCAGCGGAACAAAGGACAAGATCAAGTTCTTCAACATCTCCCAAGGGTCTCTGGAGGAACTGCGCTACCAGCTCATTCTCACGCGGGATCTGCAATACGCCGACACCGCCCCGGCCATGTCGTTGGCAACCGAGGTCGCCAAGCTGCTCAACGCCTACATTCGGAGCCTCCATTCCAACTCCTAGCTTCTGGATTCTAGCTCCTAGCTCCTCATGTCTTTCCTCTTCCATCTCTTCGCCGCCCTCGCCCTCTTCGGAGGCATTGGCGTGGTCGTGAGCCGCAACCCGGTTTCGTCGGCCTTCTCGATGATCCTCTCCTTCATCGGGTTGGCGGCGCTCTTCATCCAGCTCGACGCCTACCTCGTCGGCGTCCTTCAGATTCTGGTCTACGCGGGAGCCATCATGGTGCTCTTCCTCTTCATCATCATGCTCCTCGACGTGGGGGCTGAGGAGAAGCGCCGCCGCCCGCTCGTCGTCTTCGCCGGGGGCGGAGCGGTCGCCATCGCCTTCGCGGTGCTGGTGGCGCTCGTCCTCAGCCGGGGAGGCACCGCCGGGAAGACCCTGCCCGCGCTCGCCGCCGCTCCGGAGAAAAGCGACGTCCACCACATCGGCGAACTCCTCTTCGGCACCTACTGGCTTCCCGTGCAGATCGTCGGGGTTCTCCTCCTCGCCGCCACCGTCGGAGTCGTCGTCCTGAGCAAAAAGGAACTGAAATAATTCGCCCTATTCCAGCCCCCCCCGGCTCCTAGCTCCTAGATTCCAGCTCCTAGCTCCTCCCTCAATGGACCTCACCCTCAACCACTTCCTCTTCGTCAGCGGCGCGCTCTTCGCGATCGGGCTCGCGGGCGTGCTCGTGAGGCGGAATCTCCTCATCATCTTCATGTGCCTCGAGCTGATGCTCGCGGCGGCGAACCTCACCCTCGTCGCCTTCTCGCGCTACCATCTCGTCGACGGCCAGCCCGCCTACGACGCCCACGTCCTCCTCTTCTTCATCATCACCGTGGCGGCGGCCGAGGTCGCCGTCGGCCTCGCCATCATCGTCGCCCTCTTCCGCACGAAGGAGACGACCGACGTGACGCAGGTCAGCACGATGAAATACTGATTCCGCATCCGCTTCCTCTTCCATGGATCCCAACACTCTGGCCTGGTCCGTCCTCCTCCTGCCGCTTCTCGTCGCGGCGGCGATCCTTCTCGGCCTGAAACGCTGGTCCGGCCTCTCCGCCCTCGTCTCGACGGGCTCGGCCCTGCTCACCCTGATTTTCTGCATCCTCCTCGCCCGTGGCGGCGAAATGCCGGTCGAGACGAAGGACTACCCCTGGATCGACCTCGGCGGCGCTCTGGAAATCGGCATCGGATTCACGATCGACGGCCTCAGCCGGGGCATGATGCTCATCGTCTCCTCCATCGGCTTCCTCGTGCATCTCTTCTCGCTCGGCTACATGAAGGACGACAAGGGCAAGTCGCGCTACTTCGCGGGGCTCTCGCTCTTCCTCTTCTCCATGACCGGAATCGTCCTCGCCGACAACTTCGTGATGATGTTCGTCTTCTGGGAACTCGTCGGCGTCAGCTCCTACCTCCTCATCGGCCACTGGTACGACAAAGCCTCCGCCGCCGACGCCGCGAAGAAGGCCTTCCTCGTCAACCGCATCGGCGATTTCGGCTTCATGGCCGGCATCCTCCTCGTGTGGATTCTCACCGGCTCGATCTACTTCGACGAGATCGCCAAGGCCGTCGGCGGAGTCGGCAACGCGCAGCTTCTCAACATCGCCGTCCTCTGCGTCTTCTGCGGCGCGGTCGGGAAGTCGGCGCAGGTGCCCCTCCACGTCTGGCTGCCCGACGCGATGGAGGGCCCCACGCCCGTGTCCGCCCTGATCCACGCCGCCACGATGGTCGCCGCCGGGGTCTTCATGCTCGCGCGGGTCTCCTTCCTCGTCGATGCCGCGGAATTCGCCGCCGACGTCATCGTCTGGGTCGGCGCGATCACCGCCCTGCTCGCCGCCCTGATGGCGCTCCAGCAGAACGACATCAAGCGCGTCCTCGCCTACTCGACCCTCTCGCAGCTCGGCTACATGGTCATGGCCCAGGGGATCGGCCACGGCGGCAGCGACGCGGGCATGTTCCACCTCTACACCCACGCCTTCTTCAAGGCCCTCCTCTTCCTCGGCTCCGGCGCGGTCATCTACGCCTGCCACCACGAGCAGGACATCTGGAAGATGGGCGGGCTGAAGAAGAAACTGCCCATCACCTTCTGGACCTTCGCCCTCGGCACCGCCGCCCTCATCGCCGTGCCCTTCACGAGCGGATTCTGGAGCAAGGAGACCATCCTCGAGGCGGCTCTCCACGAGAAGCTGCACGGCCCCTACGCCATCGCCATCCTCGTCGCCTTCCTCACGCCCTTCTACATGACCCGCCTCGTCATCGTCGCCTTCTTCGGCAAGCCGCGGACGAAGGACGCCGACCACGCCCACGAAGTGGGGCCGGTGATGTGGGTGCCGCTCGCCGTGCTGGCGGTCATGGCCGTGCTCTCCGCCTACTCCTTCGTCTCCGGTCCGCTCCTCGCGCGCGGCCATGCCGACTTCGGGCATTTCTTCGGGCACTTCGGCCTCACCGCCATCCTCTCCCTCGTCGGCCTCGTCGTCGGGGTGGGGGGCGCGATCCATTTCTACAAGGGACGCGACAAGGACCCCATCAGCATCCCGCTCCTCCGCGACAAGTTCAAGATCGACGAGATCTACCTCGGTCTCGTCCGCCTCTTCCAGGACTCCGTCGCGAAAGGGATGGACTTCGCCGACCGCTACCTCATCGATCCCCTCGTCGCGCGCTTCCCGGCCATGACCGCCCTCGCCGCAGGCTCCGTCTTCCGCGTCTTCAACTCGGGCAACGTCCAGAGCTACGCCTTCCTCTTCGGCCTCGCCGCCGTCGGCGCGATCCTCTATCTCGTCCTCTGACCGAATTCTCCGCCCCTCCTCCGTCGTGAGCACTCTCGAATACCTCGTCCTCCTGCCGCTCCTCGCCGCCCTCGCCGTCGGGCTCGGGGCGCCCGCCCGTCTCACCTCGCTGGGAGCCGCGGTGCTCACGCTTCTGATCGCGGTCTACTGCGCGACCAAATTCCAGACCTCGGTGGAGGGCGTGGGCTCGTGGCAGTTCGAAAGCTCGCGGCTCCTCCTCGACATGCCCGGCTTCCCGAAGCTGAGCCTCGCCTTCGGCCTCGACGGCATCAGCCTCGTCCTCGTCCTCCTCTCGGCCCTCGTCCTGCTCGCCGCCGTCCTCGTCGCGCCGCGCGAGAGCGCGATCCAGGGCAGCGCGCGGCTCTACTACCTCTCCCTTCTCCTCATCGGCGGCGGGGCCATCGGAGCCTTCGCCTCGACCGACCTCTTCTTTCTCTACGCCTTCCACGAGCTGGCCCTCATCCCGACCTTCCTCATGATCGGGATCTTCGGCCACGGGGAAAACCGCGTCCGCACCGCGTGGACCATCACGATCTTCCTCGGTGTCGGCAGTCTCGTCCTCCTCGTCGGACTCGTCGCCGCCGTGGGCGCGCTCGGAGGCACGACCTTCGACGTGGCCGAACTCACCACCCTCGCCCGGTCGCCAGAGACCGGCATCGCCGCCGAAGCCCAGTCGTGGATCTTCCTCCTCCTGCTGGTCGGCTTCGGTATCCTCGTCTCGCTCTTCCCCTTCCACAGTTGGGCCGCGCCCGCCTATGCCGAGGCCCCGACGCCGGTCGCGATGCTCCACGCGGGGGTCCTGAAGAAATTCGGCCTCTACGGTCTCGTCCGCCTCGCCCTGCCCCTCGCGCCCGCCGGAGCCGAGAAATGGCTGAACCTCGTCCTCATTCTCCTGCTCGGGAACATCCTCTACATCGGCCTCGTCACCATCGCGCAGAAGAAGCTCGACCGCATGCTCGGCTACTCGAGCGTCATGCACATGGGCTACGCCTTCCTCGGCATCGCGGCGGGCAACGTCATCGGCGTCTCCGGAGCGGTCCTCCTGATGTTCGCCCACGGGCTCTCCATAGCCCTGCTCTTCGCCCTCGCCGGGTGGATGCGCGAGCGCCTCGGCGATCTCGACTTCGACCGGCTCGGAGGCCTCGCCAAGTCCCTGCCGAAGCTCGGCCTCCTCTTCGGCTTCGCGACCTTCGCCTCCATCGGCCTGCCCGGCTTCGCGAACTTCGCCGCCGAGGTCGAGATCTTCTTCGGCGCCTTCGCCGGGGAGGACGCCGGGATGAGCTGGATCCGCTGGGCCACCATCGGCGCGCTCTGGGGCGTCGTCATCTCCGCCGTCTACATGCTGCGCGCCTACCGCGGCGTCTTCATGGGACCGAAGCCGGAGAAGTTGGAGGCACCCGCCGATCTCGCCTGGAGCACCCGCCTTCCCGTGCTGATCCTCCTCGTCGCCCTCCTCGCCGCCGGCTTCGCGCCCGATCTGCTCAACCAATTCATCCGTCCCGCCGTCTACGGGCTGCTTCCCGTCAGCGCGGGTTGAACCCTGTTGCGTCCTCTGCTCCACCCTGTCACGGCAGCCAAACGAAGACGGTCCCATGAAAGGTCGCGAAAGTGGAATGCCCGAAGAATCCCATTGGGAGGCCTTCTACGATGCCGATTGCATCGTCGCGAAGCTCGATTGCGCGAAAGAGAGGCGCGAGAGCATCGTCGAGTTCGGCAGCCGCTACGGCACCTTCACGCTTCCGGCGGCGCGTCGCACCAGCGGGACGATCCATGCCTTCGACATCGAGCCGGAACTGGTGGCGCTGGTCCGGCGCAAGGCCCAGGAGGAAGGCTTGGCCCATGGCCGAGCCAGCCGTCCTTACCAAGCATCGCCCGCAATCCGCCGCCCGATCCATGCCGCTCCTCGCCAAGGCGGGCTGACGCCAGCGCTGAAAACTGAACACTGAAAAACTGCCAACCTTCCCCCCATGCCCGTCTACTATCTCGAACTCATCGTCGTCGCCCTCGGGCTCGCCATGCTCATGGCCGACGCCTTCGTCAAGCTGGAGGACAAGCGCTCCCTCGCCTGGTTCGGCATCCTCGGGCTGGGCGTCGTCTTCCTTCTCCTCTTCCTCGTCGAGCCTCCCGCCTCGACCGAGGGCGCGATCTGGAAGTTCTACGCCCCCGCCGACAAGCTCTCCCTCTTCTTCAAGGGACTCGCCGTGCTCACGACCCTGCTCGTGCTCGTCATGGGGCTGAGCTACGCCCCCGTCGTCGTCGAGCAGACCGCGAATCCCGAGCCGGGCGCCCATCCGCAGGCCGGGCTCGGCGAGTTCTACGCCCTACCTCTCTTCGTCTGCGCCGGTCTCATGTGGATGGCCTCGGCCAACAACCTCGTCAGCATCTTCGTCTCGCTCGAGACCGTCTCCATCACCTTCTACATCCTCGTCGCCTACCTGCGGCGCAACGTCGGGTCGCTCGAGGCCGGGGTGAAATACCTCATCCTCGGGGCCTTGGCGACGGGTTTCCTCGTCTACGGATTCGCCTGGCTCTTCGGCGTCACGGGCAGCATGGACCTCCCGGCGATCGCGGAGGCCCTCGCCAAGCCGGAGGTCAATGCGACCCTGGCGCTCTTCGCCTTCGCCCTCATCCTCATCGCCCTCGCCTTCAAGCTCGGGGCCGCGCCCTTCCACCTCTGGATCCCCGACGTCTACCAGGGGGCTCCGACGCCGATCACCGCCTTCCTCTCCGTCGGATCGAAGGCGGCCGCGGCCATCGTGACCCTGCGCCTCGTCTCCCCCTTCCTCGCCAGTCCCGTCCTCGTCGGCAAGGTGACCGCCGTCCTCGTCGTCGTCGCCATCCTCACCCTTCTCGTCGGCAACCTCGCGGCCCTGCCCCAGCGGAACTTCAAGCGGCTCCTCGCCTACTCCTCCGTCGGGCACAGCGGCTTCGTCCTCATGGCCCTCGCCGCCGCCCCGCGCGCGGGAGCGGAGGGCTCGATGACCCCGGCCACCGCCATCGCCTTCTACCTCGGCGCCTACCTGCTGATGACCCTGCTCGCCTTCCTCGTCTTCGCGAGCCTGCGCAGCGCCATCCCCGGAGAGGATCTCGATGCCTGCCGTGGCCTCGCGAAGCGCTCGCCCTTCCTGGCCGCCGCTCTCCTCGTCTCCATGGCCTCCCTCGCCGGCATCCCGCTGACGGCGGGCTTCTTCGGCAAGCTCTTCGCCTTCAAGATGGCCATCGACGCGGGCCAGTGGGCGCTCCTCGCCGCCGGTCTCGTCGGGGCCGCGGCGGGTTTCTACTACTATCTGAAGATCGCCGTCTCCATGTATTTCGCCGAACCCGCCAAGGACGAGACGTCGGCGATCCGCGTCCATCCGCTCGCCGGCGCGGCGATGGCGGCGCTGATGGTCCTGATCGTCGTCGCGGGCGTGGCTCCGGGCGTCATCACCGGGCTGTTCCGGTGAGGCGGTAGAGAAGTTCGTGAGGACTTCTCCCATGAAGGACGCGCCAGCGCCTGTATCCGAGCGAAAAGTCGGTTGCCCGGGACCCGGATCGCGTCGTTAGGTCCCCCCATGCTGAACTGGATCTGGATGGGAATGGTCGTCGTCGGCGTCGCGGTGGCGGCCCTGATGGGACGGCTCACGGGCGAGGACGGGATCGTCGAGGGCATGTTCGCGATGGTGAAGACGGGCGTCGTCGGCATCGTCATCCCGCTCAGCGCGATCATGATGCTCTGGCTCGGGATCATGCGCCTCGGCGAGAAGTCGGGCATGATCCACGCGGTCGCACGCGGCTTCCGCCCGGTCATGAAGTGGCTCTTTCCCGAGGTGCCGGCGGAGCATCCGGCGATGAGCGCGATGGTGATGAACTTCGCCGCGAACCTCCTCGGCCTCGGCAACGCGGCGACGCCCCTGGGACTGAAGGCGATGCAGCACCTCGACGAGCTGAACCCGGAGAAAGGCACGGCGACGAATCCGATGTGCACCTTCCTCGCGATCAACACCAGCTCGGTCACCCTCATCCCCGCCACGGCCATGGCGATGCTCGCGGCGCAGGGCGTCTCCGAACCCTACGCCATCGTCGGCACGACCCTCGCGGCGAGCATCTTTTCCACCTTCATCGCGATCCTTGCGGTGAAGAGCTTCGAACGGATGCCGGTCTTCAACCGCACCACGCCCGGCGCCATCGACGGTCCGGGAGAGGATGGAGAAAGGGGAGGGGACGAGCCGTTGGATCCGGAGAAGAGGACGCTCTCGGGGAAAGCGCGCGTCCTCCTCGCGATCGTTGCCGCCGCCTTCGTCGGGATCGTCTATCTCGAGACCTTCCCGGAGCATCGCGTCGCCCTGCAGGAGACCCTCGGCCTGCGCGAGGCGGTCCTGCAGCTCGAGGCGAAGCCACCGGTTTCGGAAGGAACGGCGCCGGAAGGCCTGCCGCCGGTCTGGCAACGCACGGTCTCGGCGGTCTCGGTCGTGGCGATCCCCTTCATCCTCGTCTTCTTCCTGATCTACGCGGCCCTGAAGCGCGTCCCGGTCTACGAGGAGTTCGTCGAGGGCGCGAAGGAGGGCTGGAGCGTCGCGGTGCGCATCATGCCCTTCATCGTCGCGATGCTCGCGGCTCTGGCGGTGCTGCGGAATTCGGGGGCGCTCATGCTCCTGCAGAACCTGCTGCGCCCGGTGCTGGAGCTGGTGCGCTTCCCCGTGGAGCTCGTGCCCATGGCCCTGATGCGGCCCCTGAGCGGCAGCGGCAGCCAGGGCGTCCTCGCCGAGCTGCTCGCCAACGAGAGCCTGCCCGACCTGATCAAATACATGGGCGCGACGATGTATGGATCGTCCGAGACGACCTTCTACGTCCTCGCCGTCTACTTCGGCTCGGTCGCGGTGCGGCGCACCCGCCACGCCCTCGCCGCCGGTCTCGTCGCGGACTTCGCCGGGGTCGTCTCCTCGGTGGCGATCTGCTGGTGGATGTTCGGTTGAGCGGGCAGATTATCCGGTGTCTCTGGCCGTTTCGTGGACTCGCGATCCCGTGCGACCCGTGCGAGGATGGCCGATGCCGTCGCGACTCCTTCACCCGATCCTCGCCGTTCTCCTCTGCTTCAGCCACCTTGCGCCAATGACCCACGCCGCCGAGGGATCGACCCGCCCGCCGCTTCCTTCGCCGGAGGAGATCGCGAAATTGCCCGAGGACGGTGGTCCCGAGTTCAACCGGCTTATCTTCGAGAAGAGCCCCTACCTTCTCCAGCACGCCCGCAATCCCATCGACTGGCGGCCCTGGGGCGAGGAGGCCTTTGCCGAGGCGAAGCGGCTCGACCGGCCCGTCTTCCTCAGCATCGGCTACACCACCTGCCACTGGTGCCACGTGATGGAGCACGAGTCCTTCGAGGATCCCGAGGTCGCCGCGCTGATCAACGAGCGCTTCGTCGCGATCAAGGTCGACCGCGAGGAGCGGCCCGACATCGACGAGATCTACATGAAGGTGACCGAGGCCATGACCGGGAGCGGCGGCTGGCCCATGACCGTGCTCCTGACACCTGACAAGCACCCCTTTTTCGCGGGCACCTATTTCCCGAAGGAATCCCTCGCCGGACGCCCCGGGATCAAGATGCTCGTCACCGAGCTGCACAAGGCGTGGATGGAGAAGCGCGAGGAGGTCGAGTCCACCGCCCTCAATATTTCCGCCGAGCTGGGCAAGATCATGACCGGCACGCCCGGCGAAGCCCTCGACGCCTCCATTCTCGAACAGGCGAGAGCCCAGCTCGGCGAACGCTACGACCCGGAGCGGGGCGGCTTCTCGATCCGTCCGAAGTTCCCCGTCCCGCCGAACCTGAGCTTCCTCCTGCGCCACCATCTCCGCAGCGGCGATGCGGAATCGCTCGCGATGGTCGAAAAGACTCTCGCCGAGATCCGGCGGGGCGGCATCCACGACCACATCGGCTTCGGCATCCATCGCTATGCGGCCGACCGCGAATGGCTCGTGCCGCATTTCGAGAAGATGCTCTACGACCAGGCGCTCTACGCCATCGCCTGCCTCGAGGCCTATCAGATCACCGGCGACGAGGCCCACGCCCGCAGCGTGCGCGACGTGCTCGCCTACGTGGGCCGCGACCTGACCTCGGAGGAAGGCGGCTTCCATTCCGCCGAGGACGCCGACAGCGAGGGGGAGGAGGGCAAGTTCTACACCTGGACGAACGCCGAGGTGCTCGAAGTGCTCGGTCCCGAGGACGGCGCCTTCTTCCTGAAGACCTTCCATTTCGAGGAGGAGGGGAACTACCTCGACGAAGCCACCCATGAGAGGACGGGGACGAACATCCCCCATCTCCGCGCCGATCTGGCCGACGGAGAGCGCGAGCGGGTCGAGGCGTTGCGCGCGAAGCTGTTCGAACGCCGCGAGACGCGCGTCCACCCGCAGAAGGACGACAAGATCCTCACCGACTGGAACGGGCTGATGATCTCCGCCTACGCCAAGGCGGCGCAGGTTCTCGACGACGAGGGCTACGCCGCGGCAGCGACGAAGGCGGCGGACTTCGTCCTTGCGAAACTGCGGACCGGCGACGGGCGGCTCCTCAAGCGCTACCGCCAGGGCGAGGCCGGCCTGACCGCTCACCTCGAGGACTACGCCTTCCTCATCCGCGGACTTCTCGATCTCTACGAGACCGGTTTCGAAACGAGGTATTTCGAGGTGGCCCTCGCTCTGCAGAAGGTGATCGACGAACGCTTCTGGGACGAGGCGGAGGGCGGCTACTTCACCGTCGCCGACGATGCCGAGGCCCTCATCGTGCGGGCCAAGAAGCTCTATGGCGGTGCGATCCCGAGCGGCAACGCAATTTCCATCGGAAACCTCGCCCGTCTCCACCGCATGACCGGCGATCCCGCCCATGCGACGCGCGCCGAGGCGCTTGTGCGCGCCTTCTCCGGGGAAATTGCCGCGCAACCCTCGGCCTACGCCGACGCGCTCTGCGGGCTCGACTTCCTCCTCGGTCCCACCCGCGAGATCGTGATCGCCGGGGAAAAGGACGCCGCCGACACCCGTGCGATGATCGCCGAGCTCCGGAAGGGATTCCGTCCGAATCAGGTCGTGCTCCTGCGCACTCCGGAGAACGCCGAGGCCCTCGCGAAGCTCGCCCCCTACACCCAAACGCAGGGCAGTCTCGGCGGAAAGGCGACCGCCTACGTCTGCCGCGACTTCGCCTGCGACGTCCCCACGACGGACGTCGCGAAGATGGTGGCGTCGCTGGAGCGGAAGTGAAGAGACCGGGCGGGGGGAGTCGCCTCGGTCCGTCCATCACCGGTCGAAGCGCTTCCACCAATCGTCGTCGGTCATCGCCGCCAGCATGGCGAGGCAATGGGGATAGGTGGCGCGTGCCGCGAGAATCTTCCGGCTCCCGTGGAAGCTGCCGAACTCCAGCACTTCGATCTCCACCCAGCGGGCACCCCATTGTTCCATCCCTTCCATCGTGGGGAAATACAGATCGATGGTGCGGGATCCCACCAAGGCCTTGCCATAGTCGTCGACCACGAAGATGCGGTCGTAGCCCTTGATCCGAAACTTCGTCCCCAGGGGGAAGCGCGACCAATCCGCCGCCACCGAGTGGTAATCGGGCGAATGGCGCAACTCGGTTCCCAGCGCCGTCTTGGTGCCGTATTTGAGATGGTCGCGTTCCGTGTGCGTGTAGGCGGTGGTGCGAACGCGGGTCGTGAACACTGCCGCCTTCTCTCCATCGTCCGGATCGGCGCGAAGGACCGACAAGCCCAGCACGAAGAGCGCCAGGCCCACCCTTGGAGAGAAATGGCTCACGCACGCACTATCGACCGGTGGCGGAAGGGTTTTCAAGAGGAAAGCGCCATTGGGAAGCGGCCCCATGGACGGGCGTCGTGCGCCTGCCGATGCTCCAGCACACGGGCCGCAGCGGATCGCGAGGGTCTCCGAGAGAGTGGGGCCCGGCCTCCGAAGGCCCCGGTGGGGTGGTCCGAAGCACAATGGCGGTCCCGGGGCGGTCGCGTGACGATTTTGAAGGCAGGGCTTCGTCGGCGACGGTGAGGAAGGTGCGGAGTTGATAAGTTCAATGGGGTGGACGCGGTCGTTTGCGATCCCCTTCGGCCAAGAAGCGCCGCGGAGCCCGCCGAGGCCAATCGCAAATCCAGATGGCGTCCATCGGATCGATGGATAGCCCGAGCCAATGGGCTCAAGAGGGTCGGGTCAAGGGCTCGGCCCTCTTGTCCTTCCCTCCTCAATGCCGGTCCCGCTTCCCGCGGTCGTAGCGGTCGCGGTTGGTCGGCCGGTTTCCGCCTCCGCCGCGCCGATCGCTCCGGTCGTGGTAGCCGCCCCGGTCCTCCCAGCCGCCCTGATGGCCGAAGCCGCCCGCTTTCCGCGGCCGGTCTCCCCGGTCGTCGCGGCGGAATCCGCCTTCGCGGGGGCCGCCCTCGGGCCGGCCCCGGTCGTAGTCGATCTTGAAGGTCAGGCCGCGCAGGGTCGCGCCGGAGGCGTGCTCGATGGCTCGGGCGGCCTCGCCTTCGGCGACTTCGACGAGGCTGAAGTTCGGGAAGAGCTGGATGCGCCCCACCGTGCCGCGCTCGAGATGGCATTCGTTGTGGAGCATGCCGACAATGTCGCCGGGATTGATGCGCTGGTTCTTTCCAATGCTGAGGAAGAGCTTCACCATGCCGGCCTCGGGCGCGTCGCCGGGCTGGGGGCGGGGCTTGCGCTCGAAGTCCCGTTCGCGCCGTCCCGCGCCGGGCTCGCGCGGCTCCCATGCCGGGCCGTCGCTCCGCTCGTCCCGATCCCGGCGGCGTTCGCGACGGTCGTTCGTCCCGGTCTGGCGGTCCTCGGCGATTTCCTCGCCCTCCCGTCCGTTCTCCTCGCGGAGCAGGGTCATGAGCACGGCGGCGATGGTCTCCCATTCGTGCCCTTGTTCGCGGAGCGGTTGCAGGGCGGCGGTGGCCTGCTCGAATCCGCCTTCGGCAAGCCGTTCGCGCACCGTCTCGAGCAATTGCTCGGCGAGGCGGCTCTCGACCTCGGCGACGGAGGGGATCTCGGCCCGCACGATGGGCTGGCGGGTGTAGCGCTCGATCGTCTTGATGCGGTGGACGTCGCGGCCGTGGATGAAGGAGACGGCCTTGCCGGAACGGCCCGCCCGCCCGGTGCGCCCGATGCGGTGGACGTAGTCCTCGGGATCCTGGGGCAGCTCGTAGTTGAAGACCAGATCGATGTCGCTGATGTCGATGCCGCGGGCGGCGACGTCGGTGGCGACGAGGATCTCGACGGTGCCTTCGCGGAAGAGGCGGAGGACGCGCTCGCGCATGGTCTGGGCGATGTCGCCGTGGAGACGGTCGGCGGAGTAGCCGCGGGCGAGGAGCTCCTCGGTGCACTCGTCGACGGCGCGCTTCGTGTTGCAGAAGATGATGGAGAGGCGCGGCTGCTCGAGGTCGAGGAGGCGCGAGATCAGCTCGATGCGGGAGCGTTGCCGCGCTTCGTAGCAGACTTGCTCGATGGACTCGACGGTGAGGCTCTCGCGCTGGATCTGGACGAGCTGGGGATCCTTTCCGTAGCGCTGGATGATGCGCCCGACGGCGTCGTTCATCGTCGCGGAGAAGAAGAGGGTCTGGCGCTCCTCGGGCAGGGCGCGGAGGAGGGACTCCATCTCGTCGGCGAAGCCCATGTCGAGCATGCGGTCGGCCTCGTCGAGAACGGTGAGGCGGATCGAGGAAAGGTCGAGGGTGCCCCGCTCGACATGGTCGATGAGGCGGCCGGGCGTGCCCACGACGACCTGCACGCCCTGATGGAGGGCACGGATCTGGCGGTCGATGGGTGCGCCGCCGTAGACCGCCACGGCGCGGAGGCGCGGCAGCTTCGCCCCTAGCCGCTGCACCTCGGCGCAGACCTGCACGGCGAGCTCGCGGGTCGGGCAGATCACGAGCATCTGGGGCTCGGGGCTCTCGCAGTCGATGCGGGCGAGTCCGGCGAGCCCGAAGGCGGCGGTCTTCCCGGAGCCGGTTTCGGAAAGGCCGATGAGATCCTTGCCCTCGAGAGCGAGGGGGATGGAGGCGGCCTGGATGTGCGAAGGTTCCTCGTAGCCGAGTTGTTCGACGGCAGCGAGAAGCGGCTCGGGCAGGCCGAGGGCGGAGAAGGTGGTGTGGTTCACAGCGAAGGACAGGTGGAATGGACACCCGTCACAGCGCAAAGACGGAACCGGGTGGGCGGGGAGGATACTCGCCTTTTTCCCAAGCGAAAGCGGAACCTTCTCCGAGGGTGGTCGTCTTCAGCTCGCCTCGCGGAGGCGCAGCTCAATGCGGTTCGGGGCGGCCTTCTGCACCGGGCTGTCCAGGCGGGCGGCGGCGGGCTGGCGGCGGGCCTTGATCAGCGAGGCGATCTCGCGGCGGAGCTCGGCGAGGTCGAAGGGCTTCGTCAGGAAGAGGTCGCAGCCGGCGGCGAGGGCCTTCCGGCGCATCGCTTCGTCGGCGTTGCCGGACGCGGCGATGACGGGGACCTTCGCGACGGGCAGGTCGAGACGGCGGATCTCCCCGAGCAGGGCGATGCCGTCCATGCCGGGCATCTCGATGTCGGTGACGACGAGATCCGGCGCGACGGCGCCCTTGCGGAGGAGCTCGATCGCTGCGAGGCCGTCGGTGGCCTCCAGCACGCCGTAGCCGGCGTTCTTCAGAACCTTCCCGAGGAGGACTCGGTTCGGGAGCATGTCGTCGATCACCAGCACCGTGAAGCAGTTGGCCGGGGGCACCATCGCCGGAATGGAGTGGTGAGGTTGAGGGGTCATCCGAGTTTTCATGACTTAACCGAGAAGCTAAGAAACACAAGTCTTTAACTTATCAGTATTACTTTGAACAGGAACGTTCAAAAGAATTTTTCCTAAAATCATGAAAACCAGAAGACTCATTCGGGCTATTGGAATCCGATGGTTGACGGGTCCGAATTCTGTCAGATGATGGCAGGATCATGTCGAAGGGCCTCCCACCGCCTCATCCTGTCGCGCTGCGGCGGGCTTTGGTGGGCTGGTCGCAGGCCCTCCTGGCGGAGAGGGCCGGGATTCCCCGCACGACGCTGAGCGCGATCGAAGGCCGACGCCTGACGCCCTCGGTGACGGCGGCGCTCGGCGTGGCGCGGGCGCTGGGCGTCCCGGTGGAGGCGCTTTTCGGCGAGGGGCGCCCGCGGCAGGAATGGGCGTTGGAGCCCTGTGGCGAGGCGGTGCGCTACTGGGAGGCCCGGGTCGGGGACCGGCATCTTTTCTATCCGGTGGCATCCCTGGCAACGAATGCCTTTCCCCATGATGGCGTCTGGCGGATGGATTGCGGAATGCCCGCCCGGTCCGCCTTGGCCGACGAGACGCTGATGCTCGCGGGCTGCGATCCGGCGGCGGGCTTGCTCGCGGCGGAACTGGCGCGGACGGCGGGCGTGCGGCTGCTCGTGCTGGAATGCGGAGGCATGGCGGCGCTGGATCTGCTCCGGCGCGGTCTCGTCCATGTGGCGGGATTGCATTTCTCGACGAAGGAGAATCCGGGGCGGAACCGGGAAGTGGCCGTGCGCGAGCTTGGCTCCGGCTTCCACCTTCTTCGAGCCGCCTCCTGGGAGGAGGGCATCGCCCTCCCGGCCCCCGACCGTCGTTCCAAGACGGCCTCGCTCCTGCGGCGGACAGGCATGTGGGCGCTGCGCGAGCCGGGATCGGCGGCGCGCGATTGCCTCGACGGGCTCCTCGAGGGCCGGGTGCTTCCCAAAGGCCGGGCCGTCGCGGGTCATGCGGCGGTCGCCGGATCGGTCCGTGACGGATGGGCGGTGGCCGGCGTCTGCGCGAGGGTCAGCGCGGAGGAGGCGGGACTCGGCTTCCGTCCGGTGCGGGAGGAGTTCCTCGACTACTGTGTGGCCGACGCGAACCTCGGCGATTCCCGCGTGAAGGCTCTTCTGCGCGTCCTGCGCTCGCGCGAGCACCGCCGCCTCCTCGACGAACTGCCCGGCTACGGCTCCGCCGACACCGGGGCGATCCTTTCCCTCTAGATCCATCCATGAACCCGCGAATCCCCCTGTGGCTCCTCCCCTTGTTCCTCGCCGCCTGCGGTGCTCCGGACCCTTCGGAAACGAAGCCCGCCGACGCCCCGGCCAAGCTCACCGTCGCGGTGGCGGCCTCGATGCGCTTCGCCTTCGAGGAGATCTCCGCCGCCTTCCGGGAGAAGCATCCCGAAATCGCCATCGAGGCGAGCTATGGCTCGAGCGGCTCCTTCTACGCCCAGCTTGTCCAGCGGGCGCCTTTCGACCTCTTCCTGTCGGCGGACAACGAGTACCCGCAGAAGCTCATCGCCGATGGACATGCCGAGGCGGAATTTCCCTACGCGACGGGACGGCTCGTCCTGTGGGCCCACAAGGATGCCGGTCTCGAGGTCGCGGTCCGCGGCATGGAGGCGCTTCAGGACGAGCGCGTCAAGAAGGTCTCCATCGCCAATCCCGATCTCGCTCCCTACGGACGGGCGGCGATGGAGGCGATGAAGCACCACGGGGTGGAGGAGGCGGTCGCTCCGAAGCTCGTCCGGGCCGAAAACATCGGCCAGGCGGCCCAGTTCGTGCAGTCGGGCGCCGCGCAGATCGGGCTCTTCGCCTATTCCCTGACCTTCACCGACGAGATGAAGGACGCGGGCGATCTCTGGCTCGTGCCCGGGACCTCGCACGAGCCGCTCGAGCAGAGCGGGGTGGTCCTGCCGTGGAGCGCCCATCCCGACGAGGCCGCGGCCCTGCGCGACTTCCTGCTGGGCCCCGAGGGGCGCGCCATTCTGGAGCGCCACGGCTTCGGGACTCCCTGACGCCGAACGATGGATGCGACTGCCCTGTGGCTGACGCTGAAGCTCGCCGCGCTGACGACGCTCATCCTCGCGGTCGGCGGCCTTCCTCTGGCGTGGTGGCTGGCGACGACCCGCTGGCGCGGCCGGGTCGTCGTCGAGTCCGTCCTCGCCCTGCCCCTCGTGCTGCCGCCGACGGTGCTGGGCTTCTACCTCCTCATGGCGACGGGGCCGCGGAGCCGCTTCGGCGCGCTCTGCGAGCAATGGTTCGGCGGCACCCTGCCCTTCACCTTCGGCGGCATTCTCGTGGCCTCGGTCCTCTTCAACCTGCCCTTCGTCCTGCGTCCCTACATCGCGGGCTTCAGCGGCGTCGACCGGCGTCTCCTCGAAGCCTCGTGGTGCCTCGGCGTCTCGAGGCTGGCCACGTTCTTCCGCATCGCCCTGCCCCTCGCCTGGACCGGGGTGCTCTCCGGCATCGTCCTCGGCTTCGCCCACACCGTGGGGGAGTTCGGCGTCATCCTCATGGTCGGGGGGAACATCCCGGGAGTCACGCGGACGCTCTCCATCTCGATCTACGACGACGTGCAGGCCATGCACTACGCCGAGGCCGGACGCACCGCCCTGTGGCTCGTCGGCTTCGCCTTCGTCAGCCTCTGCCTCGTCTCGATCGTCAACCGCCGTCCCCTGTCCACATGATCGGGGAACTCGTCGCCGACTTCACGATGCGCTACCGCGGCGGCCCCCGCGTCGCCGGGCACTTCCGCTTTCCGCTGGGACGCCGCCATGTCGTGGCCCTGACGGGACCCTCTGGGGCGGGGAAAACGACCCTGTTGCGCTGCCTCGCCGGTCTCGAGAGGCCCGAGAGCGGCTTCATCCAGGCGGGGGAGCAGGTCTGGTTCGACGCCGGCCGCTCCATCTGCCTCGGCCCCCAGTCCCGCGACGTCGGATTTCTTTTTCAGGACTACGCGCTCTTTCCCCACCTCCGCGTCGCCGCGAACATCGCCTACGGCCTGGGCCATCTTCCAGCCAGGGAGCGCGAGGCGCGCGTCGGCGAACTGCTCGACCGCTTCGGTCTCGCCGGGCTCGGCGATCGCCGCATCCGCGAGATCTCCGGCGGTCAGCAGCAGCGCGTCGCCCTCGCCCGCGCCCTGGCGAGGAAGCCGCGCCTGCTCCTGCTCGACGAGCCGCTCTCGGCGCTCGATGCGGGCCTGCGTGCGGAGCTCCGCCGCGAGCTCGCGAGGATCCTCTCCGGTCTGGATATCCCCGTCCTGCTCGTCACCCACGACCCCGCCGAGGCGGACGAACTGGCCGACGAGACGCTCGCCGTGCCGATGGCGGGGGATTGAGGGATTGGGCGCAAAAAATCGGACTCCCATCCCTTGCCGCCTACCCCTGCCGTGCTCGGCGCCCGGGCTAGAGATTCGGCAGGCCCGGGGGGCGGTCCGAAAGGCGGTGGAACTGCTGCTGCTCGTAGGGAGTCTTCGCCTGCTCCTCGGTCATGCCGCCGACGAGGGTGACGTCGCCGTGGCCGGAGCTTTTCAGCTCGGGACGGTTGGCTCCCTTCTCGTAGAGGGTCTGCTGCCGCACCGGCTCGCCATCGATGTTCACGACCGTGTACTTGTAGGCCTGCGGTCCCGTCATATGCAGGATGTGAAGCTGGTTCTGCGAATCGATCGCGTGGGTCGGAGGCCGCAGCGCCATGTAGTCGCCGATGGGATAGGTGCGGAAGACCATGCCCGAATCGCTGTCCTTCAGCCGGAAGTAGAGCGACTTCGAACGGGCCCCGTGGTAGTAGGTCATCAGCGAGTATTCGCGGTAGGTTCCGGCCTGGGGATGGCCCTGCGGCACGCCGACGATCTGGCTCCACATCGGTTGGCCTTCGGTGACCTGCACCGTGACCTGCTTCGTCTCGAAGACCCGGTTGATCTGGGGAAAGTGGACGCTCGCCTTCACCCGGTAGGTGCCGATCGCGGCCATGGGGTAGCGCCGGTTGATCGTGACCTTGTGCTTGTAGGTCTGCCCTGCCCCGAGCACGATGGGGCGCTCGCTCCGCTCTCCCTGCACCGGAGTGATGAGGTGTCCGCGCCCGTCGGTGACGCTGAAGTCGAGCCAGCTCAGGCCACCCGACTCGCCGAAGATGAGGTCGCGCCCCGCCATGTTCACGATGAGGAGCTCGCCGGTGATGGGCTCGTGGGCAAGGTAGAGGGAGCGGTCGAGCTTGAGATCGAGATTGATCTGCGCCGACGCCGGGGCGGCCACGGCCAGGAATACCGCGATCAGACAGGTTGGAAGGGGCCAACGGCTCATGCTTACCGGGTTTTTCTTGGAGACGGGAACCGGAATTGTCGCGGATCGCCGCCGTGAACGCAACGGGAAACTGGCCGGATCCCCTTCTGGAGGAAACGATGCGCTGGCGAAATTCGGCCGATCCGGCCCTCTTCCGCCCTTTCCGCTGGCGTTGGCACACGACCTTTGCTTTGCTAGGGAGATGATCGCACGCCAGTATCTCTTCGAGGGCCGGGTTCAGGGAGTGGGCTTCCGCTACGCCACGAAGCAGCTCGCCAAAGGCTTCGACGTCCTCGGCTGGGTGCGCAATTGCGAGGACGGGCGCGTCGAACTCCAGGTGATGGGCGAGGAGGAGGAGCTCGACGATTTTCTCCGCGAACTGCACGACAGCCCCATCGGTCGCCATATCCAGGAACAAACCGAGCGCCGCGTGCCGCTTCTCGAGGGAGTGGAGGGCTTCACGATCCGGGATTGAGCATGAGCGCCGCCGTCGAAGTTTCGAACCTGACGAAGGTCTTCAGCCTGGGACTGAGGAAGGATTACGTCGTCGCCGTCGACAACCTCTCCTTCCGCGTCGAGGCGGGGGAGGTCTACGGCCTGATCGGGCCGAACGGCTCGGGCAAGTCCACGACGATGAAGGTCGTCCTCGGCCTGATGGCCCCGAGCAAGGGAGGGGCGAAGGTCTTCGGACTCGATTCCGGCGACATCCAGGCGCGCAACGAGATCGGCTTCCTCCCGGAGAATCCCTACTTCTACAAGCACCTCTCCGGGGAGGAGACGCTGCGCTTCTACGGCAAGCTCTGCGGGATGCGCGGGTCGGTGCTGGAAAAGCGCGTCGCCGAGCTGCTGAAGCTCGTCGATCTCGAGGACGCGGCGAAGCGCCGCCTCGGCGGCTACTCGAAGGGTATGCTCCAGCGCATCGGCCTCGCCCAGGCTCTCGTCCAGCATCCGCGCCTCGTCATTCTCGACGAACCCACCGCCGGGGTCGATCCGATCGGCTCGAGGCAGATCCGCGACCTCATCCTGCGCCTCCGCGACGAGGGCTACACCGTCTTTCTCTGCTCCCATCTCCTCGAGCAGGTGCAGGAGGTCTGCGACCGCGTCGGCATCCTCTTCCGCGGACGGATGCGCCGCGAGGGAACGCTCGAGGAGCTGATCGCCATCGAGGGCCAGACCACCCTCACCCTCGAAGGGGCGCCGTCCGCCTTGCTGGACCGCATCCGCAGACTCGTTGCGGAGGAGCAGGGAGCGCGGATCCTTTCCGAAGGGCATCCCCGCACCAGTCTCGAGCAACTCTTCATCCAGATCGCCGAGCGCGGCGGCGAGGCTCCGAAATGAATCCCGACCCACCAGCGAACTCCTCCGATCCCCGCGGCGCGATCCGGCGTGCGGCGCTCTTCTCCCCCGGCCGCGTCGCCACCATCGCCTCGGGCACGGTGACGCAGCTGATCCGGATGAAGACCTTCTACTTCCTCCTCGCCTTCGCCCTCGTCGTCGTGGGGGTGGGGAACTTCAACCTGCCCGCGACGCCGGTGCAGGAGCTGTCCATGATCAAGAAGGTCTCCTTCGGGACGATGGACCTCTTCGCCTGGCTCTTCGCCATCGTCGCGACGGCCCTGCTCATCCCCCGCGACCTCGAGGACCGCACCCTCTACACGATCCTCTCGAAGCCGGTCCGGCGGATCGAGTACCTGCTCGGCAAGCTCTGCGGCGTCCTCGCCGTCGTGGGCGTCTCGCTCGTAGCCATGTACGCGATCTGCGCGGCCATGATCGGCCTGCGGGAGAATCTCTTCGTCGCCGCCGAGATCGCGTCGATGTCCGCCGACGGACGCTACACCGAGGCCGAGATCGCCGAGCAGGTCGGGCTGATCCGGCAGCAGGGCCTGCGCCCGGAGCTCGGCTTCGCGGTCCTCGCCTCCTTCTTCAAGGCCGCCGTGGTGGCCGCCGTCACCATCTTCCTCTCCACCTTCGCCTCCAGCTCGCTCTTCACCATCATCGTCAGCATCCTCGTCTTCCTCATCGGCCACGCCCATTCGATGGCCTCGAGCTTCTGGCTCCACGAGTCGGACAACAGCGTCTTCGTGCAGATGCTGGTGAAGGTGGTGAAGATCCTCATCCCCGACTTCCAGCTCTTCTCCTTCAGCGAGGGCATCGTGCAGGGCGAGGCCGTGGTCCATGCCCTCGTCTGGCAGATGGGCGGTGTCACCGCCGGCTACCTCGTCGTCTTCCTCCTCCTTTCCCTCCTCGTCTTCGTGGACAAGGAATTCTGACCACCCTTCCCGACCGCCGTGAGACGGCTCCTCCAGACGATTCCCCGCCCCATCGCCGCGATCGCCCTGCTCGCGCTCTTCGGCCTGCTGCGCAGCCCGGTCGAGGACGGGGTGCGCGAGCGTCTCGTCGCCGCGAGGCTCCTCCTTCCGCCTCCGGCCCAGAGCGCCTTCGAGCAGATGGGCCAGTCCGCCCTGATGGGAACTCTCGGAGGGCTCCGTTCGCTCGTGGCCTCCTTCCTCACGCTCGAGGCCTTCGAGCATTTCAGCACGAAGTCGTGGGACGACCTGCGCCAGACCTACCAGATCATCACCAGTCTGGAGCCGCGGGACGAATCGCACTGGGTCTCGGTGGTCTGGCACCTCGGGATCAACGCGACGGCGAACATGGAGATCGACGAGCGCCTGCCCGCTTTCGAGCGCGAGCGGCGCTTCAACGAATACGCCTTCCAGGCCATCGAGCTGGCGGAGCGCGGTATCGCGCAGATTCCCGAATCCGCGGCGATCCGCCTACAGCTCGCCGAAGTCTACCGCGAGAAGCTGAAGGACGACTGCGCCACCGCCCGCGTCTACGGCGACACCATCGGCCTGCCCGGCGCGCCCGGCTACGCGAGGCGCTTTCACGGCTACTTCATGGCCCGCTGCCCCGGAAGGGAGAAGGAGGCCTACGAGTACCTCATGGCCCTCTACCGCGAGGGCGATTCCCAGCACCTGCCCACGCTCATCAAGGAGATCAAGAACCTCGAGGAGAAGCTGTCCATCCCCGGTCCGCAGCGGATCCCCGACGCCGATCCCGACCGTCCGCAGAAGAGGCCCAGACAACCCGCCAACGTGCTGCCGGGCGGGATCGTGGTGCCCTGAGAGGGGCGTTCAATATGCCTCCGTCAGCCCTCCGTCGATGGGCAGGTTTTGGCCGGTGACGTATCCGTTCGCCTCGGAGCTGAGCCAAACGACGACACGGGCAAAATCGGCGGGAGAGCCGTAGCGACCGAGGGGAATGGCGGCTTCGCCCTTGGCCCGTTGGGCTTCGGGGGAGATGCCCGCCTTCTCCGCCCAGATCGCGTCGAGGGCGGCGATGCGGTCGGTATCGATGCGGCCTGCTCCGACGGTGTTGACGAGGATGCCCTCGCGTCCGAATTCGCGGGCGAGGCTCTTCCCGAGGCCGACGAGACCGGTGCGGAAGACGTTCGAAAGGAGAAGTCCGTCGATGGCCTGCTTCGTCGAGACGGAGGCGTTGTTGACGATGCGGCCGCCGCCGCCGGCGCGGAAGTGGGGCAGAGCCGCACGGATGGCGCGCACGTAGCCGAGCACGGTGAGTTCGAAGGCGCTCTGCCAGGCGTCGTCGTCGAACTGGTCGAAGGCACCCGCGGGTGGCCCGCCGGTGTTGTTGAAAAGAGCCCAGAGCCCGCCGAACTCCTTCGCGGTGCGCTCCACCGCTTCGTTCACGGAGGCCGCGTCGGTGAGATCGCCGACGGTGTGGAGCGGGCGGTTCCCCGTCTCCTCGGCGATGGTTTCCGCGGCGGCGGCGAGCTTGTCCTCGGAGCGGGCGAAGAGCATCACCTTGGCGCCTTCACGGGCGAATTCCGTGGCGACGCCTAGGCCGATACCACCACTGGAGGCGAGAACGAGGACGGGTTTGTCTTGGAGGGCGAGGTCCATGGACGAGATGGGAGAGGACGAAACGGTATGGCGGAATCGGCGCGTCTCAAGTCTCGGATTCGATCGTTTTCCGCCTTCGGCTCGAAGCCTCTTGCGCCGGGCGTTGGAGATCCTATCCTGCCCCCGACGACCGGGGACTGCACCTGAAAATTTCTCCATGCGACGAGCGGCGAGCCTCTTTCCTGTCTTTCTATTTCTCGCGTGGGCGGGATACGATGCCTGGCACGCCTACGGATTGGGCCTGCGCCCACCTGTTTCGAGCCGGATTCCGTCGCTCTTGGATAAAGCCACCCGGAGCATGCGTTCGTGGGGGGCTCGCCTCGAGCGGGGAATGTCCGAGTCGCGGATTTGGACGGATGCCTCGGGCCGTGCCTTGGAGGCTGTGGCCACGGGGGCGGATGAAACGTCGGTACGGTTGCGGGTGCCGGCGACCCAGCAAGTCTATACCGTCCCCTTGGAGAGGCTCTCCACAGCGGATCAAGAGTTCGTCGCCGGATGGAGACGGAGATATCCGGGCATCGTCCGGCTGGAGCCGGCACCCCCCGACCGATGGCCGTCCGACTACGGCCGCGGCCCCGAGGTGCTTCTTTCTCTGGCCCCGAAAGAAGCAGGAAAGGGGAGGGTATGGCGAACGGCCTGCTACGAGATCCGCGATTTCGGAGGTCTCGACGCCGACACGATCAAGGCGTTGGCCGGAATCTGCGAAGCCATCGACGGGGCCTGCCGGTCCGTGCCTCTGCCCTTGCTATGGGGGAGCTCCACTGAGAAGAGGCGGATCATTTCAATCCATCCGAGCGAGAGCAGCTATCGGGCAGCCGGTGGACTCCCTGGATCCAGCGGGTGTTTCCTCTTTTCGACGGGCGAAGTCCTCATCTGCGCTCCATATCTTCTCGAGAGAGATTTCTTCGGGATGGCGCGGGGCTTCACCCTCGCCAAAAGGAACCGGTATGGCTTGCTTGTCCACGAGCTGGTTCACCAAGCGTCGATGGGCGTCACTCTCGGCGATTTTCCCGCGTGGGTCCCGGAAGGTTTGGCCGAGTATTTCTCCGCCGTGCAGAGAAGTCCGGGAAATTTCCGCTTCCGCGACAGCCATGTGGCGGTCCGGGCGCACGCGATCGGCTCCTTGCCCTTCGACGGCTTGGTTGAGCTGGAGAGCTATCGCTTGTGGACCTTGGACCGTTTCCTCGACAGGCGCTTTCGGGAGTGGAACCGCATCAACGCGGCCGAGGATGGGAGAGGAATGATCCAATACTTTCAGGCGGTGGTGATGATGGAGTATTTCTGCCGGGGCGATTCGCCGGAGGGGCAGCGCTTCCGCTCCTATCTCGAAGCGGTTCTGACTGGCGCGGATCGTCACGAGGCCGCCGACCGGCACCTGCTCGCCGGCCGCAGCCACGGCGAGCTGGAAACGGCGATCACGGCCTACTGGAGCCGCAGGGGGCTGAACTTGCAGTTCGTTCCCTCTCCTTCCTTCCAGCGCGGCGAGGCGCGTCTGGGCATCGGGGTGGAGCGCATGAACCGGTGAGGGGCTCCGTCATCCGGACTGCCTCCGCATCAACTTCCCAGATTCTCGATCATCCGCTCCAGTTCGTCGACGCGGATCTGCCAGTGTTTCTGGCGCTCCTTCATTTCGCCGATCACCTCTTCGGGCGCGCGGGTGACGAAGTTCTCGTTGGAGAGCTTGGCGTTGACCTTCTTCAACTCGTCCTGTGCCTTGGCGAACTCCTTGCCGAGGCGTTCGCGCTCGGCGGCGACGTCGATGAGGCCCTCGAGAGGCAGATGGATCTTGCCGATGGAGGTCAGGGCCGTCGGCTCGCCCTTGGGCGCCTCGTATCCCGGCGAGACGATCACTTCCCCGGCACCGGCGAGGCGGGCGAAGACGGCCGATTCGGGGAAGGCACCGTCTTCGGGATCGACGATGAACTTCACGCCCTTGTTCGCGCCGAGGCCGTATTCGGCCTTGAGGTTGCGGGCGCGCCCCACGGCTTCGTAGATGGCGGCGACGCGGTCCCGCGCTTCCAGGACCTGGGCGATGTCGGCTCCGGCGAGGACGGACTCGAACGGCAGCGGCGTCTGCATGAGGAAGGCGGGACCGTCTTTCCCACGATAGCCGATCTTCTCCCACAGCTCCTCGGTGAGGTGAGGCATGAAGGGGTGCAGCAGCATGAGGAAGCGCTTCAGCACGAGGTCCATCGTCGCAAGAGTGGAGGCCCGTGCCGCGGGATCGCCTTCCTCGAAGAAGTCTCCCTTGCTCGATTCGAGATACCAGTCGCAGTAGTGGCTCCACCAGAATTCGTAGAGGAGCTGGGCGATCTCGTTGAAGCGGTAGTCCTCGTAGGCGAGGCTCAGGTCCTGTTCGAGCTGGTCGAGGCGGGCGAGAATGTCGAGGGAGTAGATCGAGAGCGCGTCGAAGTCGAGCGGCCCCTCGGCGACGGGAGCGCTCTGCATCTGGCGGTAGCGGGCCGCGTTCCAGAGCTTGTTGGCGAAGTTGCGGCCTTCGACGATCTGGTCTTCATCGAATTTCACGTCCGTGCCGGTCGGAGCGATGCGCATGAGCCCGAAGCGCAGGGCGTCGGCTCCGTATTCGGCCATGAGATCGAGCGGATCGGGCGAGTTGCCGAGCTGCTTCGACATCTTGCGGCCCTTCTTGTCGCGGATGATGCTGGTGAAGAAGACGTTCTGAAAAGGCAGGCAGCCCTGCCAGCGGTAGCCGGCCATGATCATGCGGGCGACCCAGAAGAAGATGATGTCGGGTCCGGTGACGAGGTCGGCGGTGGGATAGAACTTCTTCAGCGTCTCCGAAGGCCCGGCGTCGCTGTCGCTCATGGTCGCGAAAGGCCAGAGCCAGCTCGAGAACCAGGTGTCGAGCACGTCCTCGTCGCGCGTCCAGTTCTCCTCGTCGGCGGGCGGCTCGATCCCGACGTGGAGATCGGCTCCGGCGCTCGCGGCGTCGAGGCTCTCGCGCTCGCGCAGTTCGTCGGCCTTCTCCTTGCGGTACCAGACGGGAATCTGGTGGCCCCACCAGAGCTGGCGGCTGATGCACCAGTCCTGGATGCCCTCCATCCAGTGGGCGAAGGTCTTCTTCCAGCGTTCCGGGCGGAAATGGATCGCGTTGCTCGCGACGGCCTCGGCGGCTTCGTTCACGCAGGGGTATTTGAGGAACCACTGCATCGAGATGCGCGGCTCGACGGGCACGTCGGCGCGCTCGCTGTAGCCGACGTTGTTCTCGTAGTCCTCGACCTTCACGAGCTGGCCCATGGCCTCGAGCTTCTCCGCCGCCTTGACGCGGGCTTCGAAACGGTCCATGCCCTCGAAGTCGGGCCCGGCAAGGGCGTTCAGGGTCCCGTCGGGGTTCAGCACGTCGAGGATGGGCAGATCGTGCTTCAGCCCGATCTCGAAGTCGGCCTTGTCGTGCGCGGGCGTGACCTTGAGCACGCCGGTGCCGAACTCCATGTCGATGTGGTCCGAGGCGACGACGGGAATCTCGGCTTCGGGGAAGGGACGGATCACGGTCTTGCCGACGAGGTCGGCGTAGCGCGGATCCTTGGGATGGACCGCGACGGCGGTGTCGCCCATCAGGGTCTCGGGCCGCGTCGTCGCGATCTCGACCCAGCGTCCCTTCTCTCCGGCGACGCGGTAGCGCATCGTGTAGAGCTTGGATTTCTGGGCCTTCATGACGACCTCCTCGTCGCTCAGTGCGGTGAGGGATTTCGGGCACCAGTTCACCATGCGCTTGCCGCGGTAGATGAGCCCTTCGTTGAAGAGATCGACGAAGACCTTCGAGACCCAGCGGCTGTAGGCCGCATCCATCGTGAAGCGCTCGCGTCCCCAGTCGCAGGAGCAACCGAGGCGCTTCAGCTGCTGGATGATGATCCCGCCGTGCTCTTCCTTCCACTCCCAGACCTTCTCGAGAAAGGCCTCGCGCCCTAGGTCGCGGCGGGTCTTGCCCTCCTCCTTGCGCAGCTTCTGCTCGACCTTGGACTGCGTCGCGATGCCGGCGTGGTCGGTGCCCGGCAGCCAGAGCACGTCCTTGCCCTCCATGCGGGCGCGGCGGGCGAGAATGTCCTGGATCGTGTTGTTGAGGACGTGGCCGAGGTGAAGGATGCCGGTGACGTTCGGCGGAGGGATGACGATGGAGTAGGCCGGCTTCGGGCCGCGCTCGTCGCCGCGGAAACAATCCGCCTCGAGCCAGCGGGAATACCACTGGGTCTCGACCTCGCCGGGTTGATATGCTTTGGAAATTTCTTCCGCCATGGGATGGGCCTCCGTCGGGGCGGAGGGGCGGAAACGATGGGTCGGACCGGCCCTTTTGTAAAACGGAATCCCCGTTTCGCGATTGCGTTCGTTTCGGGATTGCTTAATAGTGCCTCGTCCCTTCCAGAGTCAGACCCGGCATCCCGATTCTCTCCATGACGCGCATTTTCGTGAGACTCCCCGCCGTATCTCGGTTCGTGGCGGCGTGTGTCCTCCTTTTCGCCGCAGCCCCCGTCGCGGCGAAGGACTGGGACATCTACACCCTCGGCGGACGCGAATACGTCTCCGACGAGAACGTGGCGAAGTTCTACGGCTTCGAACGCTTCGCCAAGCAGGGGGACGACCGCATCTTCAAGCATCCCAGCCTGATCATGACCTGGAAGATCGGTTCCGAGTCGATCTACGTGAACAACATCAAGTTCTGCCTCAGCTTTCCCGTCGTCGAGAACGGCGGCATGGCGATGCTTTCCACCGTCGACCTCGCGAAGCTCGTCGACCCGGTGGTCCGTCCGAGCTACATCCGCAAGCCCATCCTCTTCGACACGGTCGTCATCGACGCCGGCCACGGGGCGCACGACACGGGAGCGAAGGGCCCCTACGGGCGCGAGAAGGACTACACTCTCGACACCGCCCTGCGCCTCGAGAAGGAACTCCAGGCACGCGGCTTCAAGACCCTCATGACCCGTCGCGAGGATGTCTTCCTCACTCTCGGGCAGCGGGTCGAGATCGCGAACCGTCAGAAGAACGCGATCTTCATCAGTGTCCACTACAACGCCTCGGGCTCCAAGACGTCGAACGGCATCGAGACCTATGCCCTCGCGCCGCAGGGCACGCGGTCGACCAACGGCGGCAGCCCGTGGAATTCGTCCCTCACGGGCAACATCAGCGATGCGGAAAACATCGCCCTTGCCACGGCTGTCCACGCCCACGTCATTTCCGACATCAAAACCGTCGATCGCGGCATCAAGCGGGCTCGCTTCAACGTGCTGCGCGGGATCAACAAGCCGGGCATCCTCTTCGAAGGCGGCTTCGTGACGAACCCGGCCGAGGCGAAGCTGATCAACGATCCGGAGCACCGTCAGCGCCTCGCCGCCTCAATCGCGGAGGCCGTGGTCCGCTTCAAGACCGCCGTCGGCAAGCGCTGAGCCGATCCGCTTGCGCTTTTGGTGGGCGGGGCGCGCCTCAGCTCCAATCCTTCAGCCAGAAGGTCAGCCCTTTTTTGCTCGGCTCCGTCTCGCCGGTCTCCTTCCATTCGAACTCGCATCTCAGCTCGGGCCGTCTCGCGTAGCCCAGGCGGGTCCAGAAGGCGTCGGGAGCTTCGTGGCCGACGGGGCGCAAGGGATGGTCGTCGGGTCGGTCGACGGCGCAGAAAGCCGTGTGGCGGAAGGGGCCGATCCGTTGCGCATGGGCCTCGCGCCGCCGGAAGAATTCGTGCCCTGCGCCCTGCCCGCGGCATTCGGGCAGGATGATGGATTCGCCGAAATAGAAGATCTCCGCGAGATCGTAGCCCGCGGCGAGGAAGGGCGCCTGGAACTCCGGCGACTCGTCGGCCATCGGCAGGCAGGTCGTCGCGCCGACGAGACGCCCCTCGTGACGCAGCAGGACGACGAGACTGCGCGGGGATCTCGCGTAAGTCTCGAGGTAGTGCTCCTCGTAGTCGAGGTCGCCGTCGTAGAGGTAGGGGTATTCGCGGAAGACGGCGATGCGCAATCCACCGAGCTCGCGGAGGTGCGGGCGCACGGCTTCGCCGTGGAGTTCTTCGTAGGTGAAGGAGGAGTTCATCGGATTTCCGGCGTCGTCCGATCCTTGTGCATCCGACGTGGACGCCCCGGCGGTGCGTCCCTACCACGCTTCTCGCCAGAACTGACCATCGTTCCTTGTTTCGCCAAAGGCATGCTTCAATTCCGTGCTATGGGGGGCGAACGAATCGTGGTGATCCTCCGCATGGAGCAACCGAGAAAATCCTCTTCGGAGACTTCCCAATCCTTGAGCACCGGTTTACCGCGGCACGAGAGCGACCCGTCCCAGCTTGCGGGGACGCAAAGCCTTTTCGGCAAAGGGGCCGAGAATCGCCATATCCGTCCTGAACTCTGCGATGGTCACCGTTTTCATCGATCTCAAGAGCCTCAAAGCAATGGGTTCCGGCATCACACCCGCGCCTCGACCTCGCGCATGTAGCGGATGCTCTCCTCGCAGATGGTCTCGATGCCAGGCTCGTAGCGGAAGACCTCGACAGAGATCCAGCCGCTGTAGGCGATGTCCTTCAATGCCTTGAAGATGGGGTCGAAGACGACTTCGCCCATGCCGGGGCCGAGGAGGTTCGGGTCGTTGGCGTGGAAGTGGGCGATCCAGTCGCGGCTGGCGTGGATGATCTCCGGGATGGGGCCGGGTTCGCCGGACATGGCCTTCACGTCGAGGTGGAGGCGGCAGTTCGGCGAGTCGATCTTCCTCGCCAGCTCGATGCCGAGCGCGGCGGTGTTGAGGAAGTCGCCTTCGGTCTGGGCGAGCGGCTCCAGGGCGAGGGTCACTCCGCAGTCTTCGAGCACGGGCATGGCCCGGCGGATCGTGTCGGCGGCGAAATCCATCGCCTGGTCATGGCTGATGCCAGGGAGGAGGTTGCGCTGCTGGGGGGAGCCGAGGACCATGATCGTGCCGTCAAGATCACGGCAGAGGCGGGCGAGTTCGGCGAGGTAGGCACCGGTGCGCTCGCGCACGGCCTCGTCGGGAGTGGTCAGGTAGAATCCCTCGGTCTTGGCGAGGAGCCAGTGCAGGCCGACGCATTCCAGCCCGGCATCCGCGATCTGCCCGCGCAGGGTGGCGCGGTCGTCGGAACCGAAGTCGGAGATCGGCTTGCCGAGAGTGAACGGAGCGATCTCGATGCCGGTGTAGCCGACGGAGCGGGCGTAGGCGAAGGCCTTTTCAAAGGGCCAGTCCTGGAAGGTCTCGTTGCAGATGGCGTATTTCATGAACCCTGAATCCCTTAGAACCTCAATTCCTCAAAACCTTACTCATCATCTTCTCCGCTTCGGCGCGGGCCGCTTCTTGCGCAGCGGCGTCGGATTGTCCTCGAGGAGCGCGGTGTAGTTGTAGGGAAAGCCCTCCAGCTTCCGCTTCTCGATCTTCTGCCCGATGAAGTGCTCGACGGAGCGGGCGTTCTCCAGCTCGTCGGCGGTGAGGATGGTGAAGGCGTCGCCCTCTTTCTGGGCCCGGCCGGTGCGGCCGATGCGGTGGACGTAGTCCTCGGGATTCTCGGGGACGCGGTAGTTGATGACGTGGGTGACGCCGGAGATGTCGAGGCCGCGGGCGGCGATGTCGGTGGCGACGATGATGTTGTAGGTGCCGTCGCGGAAGCCTTGGAGAGCCTTGGTGCGGTCGCTTTGCCGGATGTCGGAGTGCAGGGCGGCGGGCCGGGTGCCCTCGATCTCCTCGATGCGGGGAAGGAGGGCGTCGGCCTCCTTCTTCGTGCGGGTGAAGATCATCATGCTCTCGAAGCCCGTTTGTTTGATGATTTCGATGATCAGTTCGTCGCGCTGGTCCATGCCGACGGGGTAGAAGGCGTGGGTGACGGTCTCGGCGGGGGAGCGGCGCTCGCCGATCTCCACGGAGACGGGATCGCGCAGGGCCCAGTTCGCCAGCGTCTGGATCGCGGGGGGCATCGTCGCGGAGAAGAAGAGGGTCTGGCGCCCCTTCGGGCACTGGTCGATGATGCGCTTCACATCCGGGAGGAAGCCCATGTCGAGCATGCGGTCGACCTCGTCGAGGACGAGGAACTTCACGTCGCTGAGGTCGAGGTTGCCCTTCTCCATGTGGTCGAGCATGCGCCCGGGGGTCGCAATGATGACGTCGGGCTTGTTCTCGAGGGCCTCGATCTGGTGGCCGTAGCCGACGCCGCCGTGGAGGAGGACGACGTTGAGGGGCTTGTAGTAGGAGAAGACGTTCATCTGGTCCTCGACCTGGGCGGCGAGCTCGCGGGTCGGCTCGAGGACGAGGCACTGCGGCCGGGTCGAGGGCTTCATCTGGCAGATGATGGGCAGGCCGAAGGCGGCGGTCTTGCCTGTGCCGGTCTGCGAAGCCCCGACGATGTCGCTGCCCGCGAGGGCCATGGGGATGGCCTGGGCCTGGATGGGTGTCGGCTCGGTGTAGCCGGTTCTGGCGATGGCCCTTAGCACCGGGCCGGAGAGTCCTAGTTCTTCGAATGAAGGCATCCGGGATCAACGCGGCTCCGGCCCCTGCTTTCAAGGGGAATTTCGCTCCGTTTTCGCGATCAGGCGGTCCGGCGTCGCGCCCGTCGTCCGGCGAGAAGGTGGTCGAGGGAGAAGCACCCCCCACCGCCGCAGGCGAAGCCGGCGAAGATGCCGAGATAGAGGGCGAGGGCCTGGGGATTGAGGGTCGGCGAGAGGGAGATCGCGGAGAGAAGAGCGAACCCGGTCATCAGCGCGAAGAGGAGGGCGTTGAGGCGGGTGAAGAACCCGAGCAGCACGCCGAGAAGGGAGGTCGCCATCAGGACGGTGGCCAGGGGAGCGAGCATCCCGGGCGCGGGCAGGCCGCGTTCGGCGAATTGATCGACGAGGCTCCAGGCAGCCTCGTCCCAGACATGGTCGATCGCCTGTTCGAACTGGTTCGCGAGCTGGTAGTAGACGAAGGTCGCGACGGAGAAGAAGCGGATGGTCAAGAGCCCGAGGTCCGCGAGTCGCGGCCTGTCCGGATCCGAGTCCTGAAGCAGTTGGAAAGACATGGTCGATGGACGGATGGGGCGACGCACTCAAACATGGAGGCTTGGTTTTCCGCAATCGAAATCCGTCCGCCACCGGACACGCGCGAGGCGGCCGTTCTTCCTCAAGTGAACCAGCTTGTGTTTTTTGTGATTTTCGAGATTTCCAAAAGGCGCGGGTGCCGTCGACCGAGTTTTGCATGAAACGCCGCTTTGCCGGAACCGGCACGAGGGGATAGTCTCCCGGCGACGCGAAGACGGGCATGCAGAACGACTTCTATGGAGACTTCGACCGGGAGCGGATCGAGGGCGAAGCGGCGCCTCGCGAGGGCGAGCACCGCAGCGCCTTCCAGATCGACCGCGACCGCATCATCCACACCTCGGCCTTCCGGCGGCTGCAGAACAAGACTCAGGTCTTCTTCAGCGGCGAATACGATTTCTACCGCACCCGGCTCACCCACTCCATCGAGGTCGCGCAGATCGGGCGCAGTCTCTGCGACCGCCTCAACCGGACTTCGCCGCTTCTCGGTCCGGGACATTCCATCGATCCCGACCTCGTCGAGGCGGCCTGTCTCTCCCACGACATCGGGCATCCGCCTTTCGGACACACCGGAGAGCGCGCCCTGCACCGGCTCATGGAGCCCTACGGCGGGTTCGAAGGCAACGCGCAGACTCTCCGCATCCTCACGAAGATCCTCTTCGCCCCCGACCGCGGCATGCGGCCCACCCGTGCCCTCGTGGACGGCGTTCTGAAATACAAGACGCTCCACGGCGAAGTCGCGGACCAGCGCAACCACTTCCTCTACGCCGACCAGGCCGCGGTTCTCGACTTCGTGACGGCGGGACGCCCCTTTCCCGAGAATCTGTCGCCCGGACGCGAGCGCAACGCCTTCCGCTCCATCGAGTGCCGCCTCATGGACTGGGCCGACGACACGGCCTACTCCCTCAACGACATCGCCGACGGGATCGAGGCCGGGTTCATCCGCATCGACGGGATCGAGCGCTGGGGCAGTTCGCAGACGCTGTCGGAGGCGGAAGGCCACCTCCTCGAGGAGCTCATCGTCGCGATCCGGAGGGGACGGGTCGAATCCACCGTAGGGAAGAAGATCGGTCGCTTCATCGGGGCGGCGGAACTCGTCGAGGCCGGTGGAACGGATGCCTTTCTCGCCGATCTCAGCGCCAGGCACCGGTACCGGCTCGCCATCGATCCCGAGGTCGAGGCGGAGTGCGCCCTCTACAAACGCCTCGCCCTCGATCTCGTCTTCCGCCGCCGGCAGCTCCAGCAGCTCGACCGGAAGTCCGACCACATCCTCGCCCGCCTCTTCGGTGTCTTCGCCGAACTCTACATCGTGCGCGACCAGCCGGGACGGGACCACTACCGGCTCCTCTCCGAGGAGGAGGAGGCGCTCGTCTTCTCCCAGCCCGGCGAGGCGGACCGGGCGCGCGTCGTCTGCGACGTGCTCGCGAGGATGACCGACGGGATCGCCTCGCGCACCTACCGCCGCCTCTTCGACGCGGATTTCGGATCCATCGTCGACCTCGTGTGAGCGGCGGCTTCTTTCACTTCGCGGCGGCCTTGAAATGGATCCAATGCTCCTCTTCGCCGGGGAGTCTCATGCGGATTCCGTTCTCGCCGCGGCTCCAGGTCATGATCTCGCCGTCGTCATATTGCACGACGAGGCGTCCGGCTTCGGGACGTTCGATGATCTTGTAGCCGATCGCTTCGCCGACCCCGTTGCGGATGCGGCGCATCTCGGTCGGGGTGAATTCGATCTCGACGCCTTCGAACTGGGCCACCAGCAGGCGCGAAGCCCCCTTCTGGAGGCCGGCGACAAGCTCCTTCAGGAATCCCTCTCCCGCCGTTTCTGCAGGGGCCTTCGCCTCGCTGGAGAAATTCGCGACCGTCGTCTCGCGATCGACGACCCACTTTCCGACCAGCCAACTCCTTCCGCAGCCTCCCAGCAGCAGACAGACGAAAACGAGGGAGGCAAGGCGGAGGATCATCTTCACGGTCCGTCAGGCTAAGGTCGACGGGGCTCCGCTGTCAATCACGGGGACGGGGGATTTTTGTTCGGATATCCGAGATATTCGTTGCCCGATACAATTAGAAGGTCCATATTTAAAGCTAAATCTCCGTTTTTTGCGGTTTTCATAATTTCCACAAATATTTGCTCACATTCGGAAGATGGCTGTCAAAAAATCGAGCGATGCGCCCCGTAGATCCGTTGCCCGGAAAACGTCGTCATCGCTTGGCAAAAAGGCAGCCCGGGAGCCTCGGCCGGTGCCGGACGGACCCTACGCCTTCCACGAGGGCGTCGCCATCCTCCTTGGCGGGGTATGCGCGATGCTGGTCCTTGCCCTCGTCTCCTACTCTCCGGCCGATTTGCCCTCCTGGGTTCCCTTCAGCAGCCAGGCTGGATATGGCGAAGCAGTGCGGAACTTCATCGGGCCGGTCGGCGCGGTGGCGGCCGGCTACGCGTATTTCTTCTTCGGCGCGGCGGCCTATCTCGTGCCGGCGGTGCTGGCATGGTGGGCCGTTCAGGTGCTCACAGGCGCGCGGCCCTTCCATGCGCGCAACCTCGTCTCCTTCCTCCTCTTCGTCGCCTCGGCGGCCTGTCTCGTGGAGTATCAGCCTTGGTTCTTCCAGGATTGGGCGACGCGTCTGAATTTGCCGAAGAGCGCGGGCGGTTTCGTCGGATACGGATTCGGGCACAAGGTGGTGGAGCAGCTCCTCGGCTCGGTGGGTTCGGCCATCGTCATGGCCATCCTCTACACCATTTCGCTGATCGTGATCACGGGAATCCATCCTTTCCAATTCCTTCTTCTTCTCCGCGATGGACTCGGTACGCTTTTCCTCCGCCTGCGGGAGCTCGGCCCCGTCCTTGCGGATTTCCGCCTGCCCTCCCTCCCCTCCTTCCACAGGGCTCCCGTGCCTGCGGTGGCGGCGCGGACCCGGGTGCGGGCGGAGCGGGACGAACCGGTGAAGCGCGAGCCGAAGCCCGCCAAGGCCGCGCCTTCCCCCGCCGAATCCCAGCCCGCACAGGGCGAGCTCTTCGACGATTCGCCCGAGCCGCAGATCCTCGACTCGACCCAGCGCGCCCGGAAGAAGCTGACGCCCGAGGAGGCGGCGGGTTCGCTCTTCGACCGCAGCAAGAAGGAGAAGGAAGGCGCCCTGCTCGCCGGCGGGCAGTTCCCCCACTACCAATTGCCCAGTCTCGGCATCCTCCAGTATGCCGACGACGGCGACGCCGCCCCGACGGACCAAGGCGAGCTTCTCGCCCAGCAGAACACCATTGTCACCACCCTCGCGACCTTCGGCGTCGAGGTGAAGCCCGGCAACATCACCCGCGGGCCGGCCATCACCCGCTACGAGCTCTATCCCACCCCCGGCCTGCGGGTGAACCGCATCACCGCGCTCGAGGCCGATCTCGCCCGCGCCACCAAGGCCGAGCGCATCAACATCCTCGCGCCCGTGCCCGGCAAGGACACCGTCGGCATCGAGATCGCCAACAGCGAGAAGATGCCCGTCGCCCTGCGCGAGCTCTTCGAGGACGAGGCTTTCCGCGACTCCAAGGCGAAGCTGCCTCTCGCCCTCGGCAAGGATGTCTACGGGCGCACCATCGTCGGCGACCTCGCCCGCATGCCCCACCTTCTCGTCGCCGGGGCCACCGGCAGCGGCAAGAGCGTCTGCATCAACAGCATCATCGCGAGCCTGCTCTACCGCTACACCCCCGACGAGCTGCGCTTCATCATGATCGACCCCAAGGTCGTCGAGATGCAGCTCTACAACGCCCTGCCCCACATGGTCATCCCCGTGGTGACCGAGCCGAAGAAAGCCCTCCTCGCGCTGCGCTGGGCCATCAACGAGATGGAGCGCCGCTACGACCTCTTCGCCAAGGTGCGGACGAAGAACTTCGACGGCTACAACGCGATGCGGGCACGGGAGCTGAAGGAGCGGGCCGAACAGGAGGAGACCGACGCCTCGAAGGAGGCCGCCCAGCCCGAACTGGAGCTCGTCCACCATGTCCGCCTCAGCGACGAGCTGGAGGACGAGGGCTTCCCGCCCTTCGACCTCGTCGATCTCGCGGAGGAGTCGGCGCCGAATCCGCGCCAGAACCGCCCCGTCGCGCATACCGAGGACGACCTGCCCGAGAGCCTCCCCTACATCGTCGTCATCATCGACGAGCTCGCCGACCTGATGATGACCGCGCCCGCCGACGTCGAGACCGGCATCGCCCGCATCGCGCAGAAGGCCCGTGCCGCCGGCATCCACCTCATCGTCGCCACGCAGACCCCGCGCGCCGACGTCGTCACCGGCATCATCAAGGCGAACATCCCTTGCCGCATCGCCTTCCAGGTCTCGTCCAAGATCGACAGCCGGGTCATCCTCGACGCCAACGGGGCCGAGAACCTCGTCGGCCAGGGCGACATGCTCTATCTTCCCCCCGGCAGCGCCCAGCTCGTGCGGGCTCAGGGCGCCCTCATCACCGAAGGCGAGGCGCAGGCCCTCGTCGACGCCTGCGCCGCCCAAGGCCAGCCGCGCTTCGAGCCCGAGGCACAGGATGCCCTCGAAGGAGGAGGCTTCGGCGAGGACGGCGACGAGATCACCGATGCCGACGAGGAGACGCTGGAGAAGTGTCTCGAGGTCATCTACACCGAGAAAAAGGCCTCGACCTCGCTCCTCCAGCGCCGCCTCCGCCTCGGGTATACGCGAGCCGCCCGCATGATCGACATTCTCGAGAGCCGGGGCATCGTCGGCCCGGGGGAGGGCGCGAAGCCGCGGGAAATTCTGGTCGATCTTTCGGACGACCTCGCGTAACCTCCCACGCGTATCGAAAAAATCTGAAAATTCCCACCGGTTTCCGCGTCTTCCATGCGAATCGCGTGAACTTCATCCATTGCCCGCGGTGTTTTTTTCAGAGAGGGGAGTCCATGCCGACGATCGGACAGAAACTGGAGGAGACGCGCCTCGCCCTCGGCCTCGCCGTCGAGGACGTGGCCCACGAGACTCGCATCCATCCGAGCATGATCCTCAGCATCGAAGAGGACGACTTCTCCCGTTTTCCCAGCGTCGCCTATGCGAAGAGCTTCATCCGCAAATACGGCGACTACCTCGGGATCGACCTTGCCGAGACGATGGAAACGCTTGGCGGCGGAACTGCCCTGGCCGGGGACAAGGAGTGGATGGCGGAGGCGAAACGACCGGTCCGGAAGGGGCGCCGTTTCCATTGGGGGCGGCTCGGACGGAGATCGGCGTCGCGGTCCGGGAAAGCGGGCGGAATGCCCCTCTTCCTCAATTTCATCCTCGTCACCCTCATGGCGGCTCTCGGGATTTTCTACTTCCTCGGCTACAACGCGCCCACTCCGGAGAAGGCGAGGGAGGAAATCGTGCGGGGTCTGGGTCTTCCGCTGCCCCTTGCCGAGGCTCCCGGTCCAGAGGCGGAGGGAGTCGAAGCCAATCCGTTGAAGTCCGAGGACGCTGCGGCAACCTCTCCCGGCCGCCCTGCCATCGATTTGCCGCGTGACGAAGCGCCCGCCGTGGCCGCCCATGCTCTCCGTCCCCGGCCTACCCCGGCGATCGGCGACGATCTCCCGGCGACTCCTCTCCCGCTGGAGGATCTTCCGGCCGTTTTGAAAGCCGTTCCCGAGCCCCAGGCCGCTTCGCTTCCCGAAACCGCCGATCCCGCCGCGACGACGAAACGCGAGACGGAGGCCGCACCGCTCCCTGTGGAAGGCGACGTTCCGGCAGCATCGGGCGAGCGCCCCGGCCCTCCTCCTGCGCCTCAGCCGGTCCTTCGTGCCGTCCCCGTCGCGGCGTCGGAGTGAGGAATCCGTTCCGCTGGCGCTTGGGTCGCCGGCTCTGGCGACTTGCTTCGCTTCCGGAGGCAGGATACCGTTTCCCTATCTCCATGAAATCTTCGACACGTCCCGCCCGAGCCTGGGCGCTTTGCTCGTTCGCGACGATGCTGACGGGCTGCGACACGCTCGATCTTCCCGGGCCGACACCGCCACCCACCGTCGAGGTGAAGCCCTCGTCGCGTCTCCCGGATTCGAACCTCGTCCGCACCGGGGAGATCTTCACCGGGAAGATGTCCTGGTACAGCGTCAAGACGAACGGCGGCACGAGAACCGCCAGCGGGGAGAGGCTCACCGACCATGGCGACACCGCCGCCCATCCCTCCCTGCCCTTCGGCACCCTCGTGGAGGTGACGAATCTCCGCAACGAGCGCACCGCGGTTCTCCGCATCAACGACCGGGGCCCCTATGCCCACGGCCGCGTGCTCGATGTCTCGATCGGGGCGGCGAAGAGGCTGGGCTTCGAAAAGCACGGAGTCGTCTCCTGCCGGGTCGAAGTGCTGCGAGAAGACGAGGAGGACGGAGAGACCGAAGAGCCGGGCACCGAAGCGGAACCCCCGGCCGAGTCGGGCATCTCAGAGCCCGAGGGCGGCGAGTGAATTCGAGAGCCGCCCGATCGCAAGGACGAGGCTAGGGTGCTCGTCCTCCCAGTGGGCGAGATGATCCTTCAGATCCTCCCAATTCGATCCCAAGGCCGAATCGCCTCCGTTGGAAAGGGTCCCGGCGGTATCCGCCACCACTTCCCGGACCCGCTCCCCGGCGGGATGCTCCTCGATCTCTCCGAGGGCCGACTCGAGGGTCGCGAGCGCCTCCTGCGTCTCGCCGTCGAGCGCGTCGCGGGCAAGCAGCGCACGGCGGATGGTGTCGATTTCTTCGCGCATGGGGATGGAAGAGGGTTGGATACGGGATCCGAAAGGGTTGGAGGGTGGATTCGCGGGGGGGAGCCGTTCAGACCGGGTATCCCGCAAGGCCGTTGTCTAGCAGGGAGCGTACACCGCGGGACCGCTGCCTTGCAAATCAATTTGGAATGAGGCGGGGATCTTCCTGTCGAGGCGAGATCGGGGAATTTCCGCGAGGTCTGTGCAAGGTGGAGACGTGAGCCCTTGCTCGGAGGGCGGTCCTTGGGCTGTCCGGATGCGTTCGCGGTGGTGCCGAGCCAACAGGGGGCGCGCGACCCAAGTCAGCGCCCCGTTGTCAGGCGGCCCGGATCACGGGGGGCGCTCGAGCCCGGGGGCTTTCCGGCGGGTTCGGGCAGCACGCCCCTCCCGCGCAGGACGACCGACGTCTTCGCCTCGCGGGCGGCCACCTGCACCGTCGCCCGGCGCAGGCCGGGCTTCCTCGGGCGGAAGCTCGCCACCACCGTGGCCGTGGCCCCGGGCTCGAGCGTCCGGACGGAGGGACGCCGGAGCCGGAAGTCGGCCCGGCCCGGCCCCCTGAGCGAGGCCTTCAGCCCCGTGGCGGGCTGCTCGCCCCGGTTGGCCACGAGAAGGCGGCGCGTCCCGCCCCGGGCGCCGAGGGCGGTGGGCGCGAAGGCCTTCGGCGCCTTGGTTTTGAGGAGGGGGCCGGAGAGAACGGCCACGGAGAGGGTCGCGGTGCGCACGTTGCCGTGGGAGTCGGTCACGGTGTAGGTGAGCCCGTAGCTGCCCGGGGGAAGGGAGCGGGGATCGAAAAGGCCGCCGGCGACGCCCGGGCCGCCGAAGATCCCGCCGGGCGGCGTCGCGCCGGTGGCGGCGGCAAGGTCGATGGGCCCGCCGCCTCCGGCGGGGAGGCGCAGGGAAGGGGTGGAGAAGGCGGGAGCCCCGAGCCCTTCCCCGAGCACGGGGAGGCGGAAGGAGGGGAGGCGGGGATCGTCGCTGGCGATCTCGACGGTGGCGTCCGCAGGGCCACCCGCG
>JBBCIU010000014.1:0-13619 GCA_037190325.1 Verrucomicrobiales bacterium
GTCCTGCGCTCCGATGAAGGGGGCCAGGGACGCGTCGATGAGGTAGGAGGTCGTCCCGTCCCCGCCGTTGCCCACCATCGTGAAGCGCTGCCCCGCCGTCAGACCGTTGTTGGCCGTCTGGCTGCGGTGCCCGAGGCGGGCTTGGCCGGTGGTCCCGACCGGGACGATGCTCCAGCTCCCCGCCTCGATGTAGATGTGGCCCGAGCGGCTGCCGGAGGGCACGTTCGTCAAGGTGTTGCGCAGGGAACCGTGGCCGACGAGGGCATAGGCCTCGCTCCCGTTCCCCGCCAGCACGCTGAGCCTCCCCGTCTGCGACACCACCGAGATGTCCCCGCTCAGGGTCATGTTCAGGTTGTTCTCCAGGCCGCCGTGGCCGATCTGCGTGTAGGCGCCGGTGGCGCTGGTGGTCCCGGTGGCCGCGGAGAAGCTCCCGCCCTGCAGGGTGATGTCCCCGTTGGCCGCGACCCCGACGTGGCCGGTCATCGTGCTGGCGTTGCCCGCGGTGTTGCCGGAAACGTAGCCGCCATGCCCGATCTGGACCCAGGACTCGTTGAAGGTGCCGCCGGTGAGCGTCACCGATCCCTGGCCCGCCCCCACCGGGGCGAACTGGATCGCATCCGGACTGCCGTCGCGGTCGAAGTCGCCGAGGTCGTCGAAGAGGCCCGTGCCGAGGAGCGTGTTCAACGCCCCGCTGCCCGCGCTGACGATCACGTTGCCGCTGTGGTTGCCGTCGCCCTCGTAGCCGCCGTGGCCCACCTGGACGTAGGCGCGGTTCTGACCCTGCTGTCCCCGGGCGGTGAGCTCGACGTCCCCACCCGCCCGCAGGACGACGTCGCCGGTGTTGCCGCCCTTGGTGCTGCGGCCGCCATGGCCGAAGTGGACGTAGCTGTCGAGGGAGGTACCGCCGCGCCCCACGACGTTCCCGAGGGCGGTGACGAAGATGTTCCCGCTGTTGCCCAAGGAAGTGTCGTCGTTCGGGTTGTCGGCGTCGTAGCCGCCATGGCCGATCATGGCGTAGGAGCGCTCCGTGGCGACATGCTCGAATCTGGCGACGATGTTGGGATTCGGATCGGCGCCACTGACCACCGCTTCACCGCCGACCGAGCTGCCGGCGCCGGGGGCTCCGGGGTTGACCCGCGTCGTGAACTGTACGCGGTTGCCGGCGTAGTTGACCGTGCCCACCTGCTGGCCGGCGACGAGCCAGGCACCGCCCACCTGCTCCGTGAAGTCGGCCACCACCCTCAGAATGCCGGAGCCGTCGGCGTCGGCGATGGTGCCGATGTAGACGCCCGCGTCGGTGTAGATGTCGAAGGCGAGGGAGCACAGGATGAAGTTGGCGCTGCTGACGCCGCTGAAGGCAGCCTGCCCGGCCAGGTAGGTGCTGCCGGGAACGGTCTGCAGCAGACCGGCGCGGTCGAGATTGATGTTGAGTTGGTCGGCGTTGCCGACACTGGGGTAGTGGTAGGCCACGGAGAGGCCATTGCCCAAGGTCTGGTTGCGGTCGAACTGGCTGGCCAGCACGGACACGTTGCGCCCGGCGAAGACCTGAACGTCGCCCTTGTGGTCGCCCCGGGCCTCGTAGCCGCCGTTCCCGATCTGGGCATAGTTGTTGTAGCCGTCGCCTCCATGTACTTGCACGTCGCCGGCAGCCATCACGGAGATGACTTCGCCGTCGCGGCCCTGATTGCCAATGCCAGTCCGTCCGCCGTGCCCGATCTGAGAGAACTGCTGGCTGGCGTCTTGATCGGAGACGTAGCGCCCGCCCCAGACCCGGACATGGCTGCCGGCGGTGGTCCCGGTCTGGACAGCGGCGTCGTTGAAGCCCGCGTGGACGGTGATGTCGCCGTAGTGATTGCCCCGCGACTCGTAGCCGCCATGGCCGATCATGGCCCAATGGAAGCGGCCTCCGGCGATGGCCTCCATGCGCTTCGCTCCGAAGTAGTCGTAGCTGGCGTAGATCCCCGGCGTCGGGGCAAGGCTGGGGAGGATGTCGCGCAGGTGGTCGCCCGCGAGCACGTTGACGCTGCCCTGCTGGCTGATCACCTTGATCGCGCCGTTGTGGCCGATGGTGTTGTAACTTGTCGCCCCGTCGAGCGTGGCGTCGGAATCGTAACCGCCGTGCCCGATCTGGGCGGAAAGCCTCCCGTCGTCGACGAACTGGGCGAGGGTCGCGCCGCCGCGGTCGAGCACGCCGGAGACGACGTTCACGTCGCCGACCACGTCCACCGTGATGTTGCCTGAATGGCCCTCCATACCTGCCGCACCGGTGCCGCTGCCGGAGCGGGCCTGGAAGCCGCCGTGGCCGACTTGGGCATAGTTATCCTCGCGCGTCCCGGCCATCACCTGCAGGCCGATGCCCGCGTATTCCGCCGCGAGGCCCGAATTGGCATGGATGTCGATGTTGCCGGTCTGCGTGCCGTAGGCGGTCCATCCGCCGTGGCCGATCTGGACGTAGGCGCTCTTGGTGTCGTAGTACTCGCCGGCACCGCCCTGCATGATGACGCCTCCGCCGATGCGGTTCGCCGACGTGCCCAAGGTGATGTTGCCGACATTCCGGCCGGTGTTGTACATGCCGCCGTGGCCGAACTGGGCGTAGGCCTGTCCGTTGGCGCCTCCTCTCAGGATCACATCGCCTCCCGCGAAGATGTCGATGTTCCCGGAGTTTCCGTTGGTGATGGCGGAGTTGTACATCGTCGTGCCGACCGAGGTCGTTCCATCCGGATTGTCGGCGTCGTAGCCGCCGTTGCCGATCTGGGCGTAGGCGCGGTTGGAGCCGAGGTGCTGGAGGTTGACGACGACGTTGATCGCACCGGCCTCGGTCCCGGGATTGACCCGCGTGTCGAACTCCAGCCAGTTGGCGGGGTAGTTCACCGTGCCCACCGACTGGCCGGCGATGAGCTGGACGCCGTCCACGAGCTCGGTGAAGTCGGCCACCACTCGCAGCGTGCTAGCGCCGTCGTCCTCGATGGTGCCGATGCGGACGCCGGCGTCGTTGAAGACCTCGATCCAGACGGAGCCGGGGATGACCCCGTTGACCGCCCGGAGGGTGAGTCGACCGGCCGGGTTGCCTCCGGCCACGGGCTGCACGAGACCGGCGCGGTCGGTGTTCTGGTTCAGCTCGCTCGCGTTGGCGGTACTGACGTGGGCGTAGCGCGTGACGAGCGGCTGGGCACTGGAGACCTGGCTGCCGCGGGCGGACAGGTTCCTCCCGGCGGAGACGAGGATGTCGGCGTGATGGTCGCCACGGGAGAAGGCCCCCCCGTTGCCGACGTGGGCGAAGGCATCGATCCCCCTGCCGGCATGGACCTCGACATCGCCAACGGCGCGCACCGAGATCGTGTCGCCGGCGCGGCCTTGGTTGCCCACGGCGCTACGCCCTCCGTTTCCGATCATGGCGAAGCTGATGCCGTCGTCCTGGTCCGCCACGGCGCGCCCGCCCCAGAGCCGGACGAAGCTGTCGGCGGCGGTCCCGGTCTGCCCGGGAACGGCCGCGTCGTTGAACCCGGCACGAACGTCGATGCTGCCCCAGTGGTTGCCGTAGACGTACATGCCTCCGTGGCCGATCATGGCGTAGTGGTGGCGTCCCCCGGCGATGGGACCCAGGAGGGTGAAATCGCCGAGGCCATCCCCGCCATAGTTCCTGGCAGCTGGACCGAAGCTGGGGAGGAAGTCGCGAAGATGGTCGCCCGCGAGCACGTTGACGCTGCCCTCGCGGCTGATCACAACGATGTTCCCGCGGTGGCCGGTGGTCGCCCCACCGGTGTGAATCGTGGTGAGCGAGTCAGCCAGCATGGTATCGGCGTTGTAGCCGCCGTGGCCGATCTGGGCGTAGAGGTTGCCGTCGTCCAGAGACTGGGCGTTGGTGGAGCCGCCGCGGTCGAGCACTCCCGCGATCGCGTTCACGTCGCCGACCACGTCGATGGTGATATCCCCGATGTTGCCCTCCGTGCCGGCGATGTCGGTGCCCGTACCGGAGCGGGCCTCGGTACCGCCGTGGCCAACCAGCGCGTAGGCATTGTTACGCGACCCGGCTTGCAGGTGCAGGCCCGCGCCTTCGTATCCCGCCAAGCCAGCGCGGGTGGCGTATATGGAGATGTCTCCCGATTTGGTGCCGGTGGCGGCGCGCCCACCGTGGCCGATCTGGACGTAGGCATCGCCTGCGGCGTAGTAGTCTCCGTGCCCTCCCAGCATGACGACCCCGCCGCCGATCCGGTTCGCGGCCGTGCCCACGGAGATGGTGCCGACGTCGCGCCCGGAGGTCCCGTAGCCGCCATGGCCGATCTGGGCGTAGGCCGCCGCTCCGTCCCCGCCTTTGAGGACCACGTCCTCGCTGGCGCGCACGGTGATGTTCCCGAGGTTCCCGAGCCGACTTGCACCAGTCGTTCCTCCGTTGGGGTTGTCGGCGTCGTAGCCGCCGTGGCCGAGCTGGGCGTAGGCACGGTCCGCCGCTCCGTGCAGGAACTCAATGGCGAGGTTGGCGGTGCCGTCATTGGCTCCGGGGTTCACGTCCCGGAGGAAGGTGATGTAGGTCGTGCCCTGGGAGCTGGCCCCGTTGTCGAGGAGGCCGCCGTTGCCGATGGCGGCGACAGGGGTGCCGGCCGGGATGGTCTCGACGCCGGCCCCGAAGTTGGCGGTGATGTTGCTCTCGGCAACGAGATAGTTGCCCATCTGCACGAGGCGGCCGATCACGGCCAGCGAGGTGTCGCGGATAGTGATGCGGATGCTGCCATTGGCGACGCTCCGGTAGTTGATGTTGACTCGTCCTGTCACACCGTTGATTAGCCCCGGGTTGGTCACGCCGGTGTGGAGGTTGGCGGCCCAGTCGAGGCTGCGGGTCTGCGCGTTGGCGTCGGTGCCGGCCCACGAATACTGTCCGTAGACAGGCGAGTCGAGCAAGGCCACGGCCCCCTCGAAGAGAGTGCCGCCCTTGGCGTAGACATCGATATCGGCGGCGTGGTCGCCTCGGGCCTGGTAGCCTCCGTTGCCCAGCTGGGCGTAGCTGTTGACGCCGCCGGCGGCGGCAGTGAAGACAATGTCGCCACCGGAGTAGACCTTGATGGTCTCCAGTGCAGTGGCGCCGACACCAGCGCCGGAGCGCCGACCGTGGTTGCCGAAGACCTCGCGCCCGCCGTGGCCAAGCTGGGCGTAGTTGTTGGTGTCGGCCCACTGCGAAGTGGTGTCGCTACCCCCGGCGAAGTAGATCCGGGCATTCGGGTTGGCCACGGCAAGATCCGCGTCGATCCCGGCCCGCACGGTGATGTCGCCGTAGTGGTTGCCGTAGGAATGGTAGCCGCCGTGGCCGAGCTGGGCATAGTGCAGCGTACCGTAGTTGTCGCCGAAGCTGGACTCGTAGGCGCGGTTGGCGTCGCCGGCGAGGAACTCGACGCTGCCGCCGGAGAGCACAGTGATGCTGCCGTGGTGGCCGACGGGCCTGCCGTCGGGGCCGAGGAGCCCCGTCACATTGGCCCGGGTCGAATCGACGTCGGCGTTGTAGCCTCCATGGCCGAGCTGGGTGTAGTTGCCGCCCCCGTTGTTGTCCCAGATGTCGCGGCCTCCGATGGTACCGGCCACGAAGAGGATGTCGCCGGCGGTGGTCACGGCGATGTCTCCGCTGAAGCCCACGGCGTTGGCCCCGGTGCCTGCGCCGGTGGATTCGCGGCCGCCATGGCCGAGCTGGGACCAGGTGGTGATGTCGCCACCGGAGCGGAAGACGAGATCGCCTGCGCTTTCCACCGTGATGGCGCCATCGATGGCACCGTAGTTGGCATAGCCTCCGTGGCCAAGCTGCACGTAGGATTCCTGGGCCCGCACCCCGAAGGTGCCGTCGTCCGTGTTCGGGCCGATGAAGCGGATGTCCGCCCCGGCGCCCGTAGTCCTGACCGTGATGTCGCCCTTGAAGGTGCCCAAAGTCGCCATCACGCTTCCGAGATAGTGGTTGACGGGGTCGGCAGTCGTGGTGCCGACGGTGAAGGGCGTCAGCGGATGGGCGCCTGGATTGTCCACATTCACCGCACCGGTTTCCGGATTGGTGTAGCCTGCGAGCGGCTGGAGCTTGGCGTAGGCATTGCTGTCGAACTCGGCGATGGGCCGGAAGCTGGACTGCCAGCCCCCGTGACCGATCTGGGCATAGTTGCGCGCGACGTCGAGCGCGGTCGAGGCCCGCCCGGTGGCGATCATGTCGATCCCGGTGACGGCCTGAACGAGAATGTCGCTGTCGCTGCGGTTGTCGTTGCCGTCGCCCCCGTGGTTGCCGAAGCTCTGGACCCCCCCGTGGCCGATCTGGGCGTGGGAGTAGGTGCCCTGTCCACCGGTGAAGACAATGCCACCACCCGTGCTGACGACCTCGATGAGGCCGTTGTGCCCGTCGCCGAACTGGCTGTTCGGATCGGGATTGGCATGGACGCGGTAGCCCCCGTGGCCGATCTGGGCGAAGGCGCGGTATCCATTCAAGTTGCCTCCGCTGAAGGCGATGTCGCCACCGGCGGTCACGGAGATATCGCCGCTGCGGGTGCCGGGGCGGTACATAGTGTTCCTGGAATAGAACCAGTTCATCGAGTGACGGTAGTTGCTGCCCCACTGGGTCGTTCCGGTGGAGTGCTCCTCCCGCCCGCCGTGACCGACCATGGCGTAGGCGTCGTTCCTGCCGCCTTTGAAGCGAATCTCGCCGGAGGCCCTCACGTCGATCCTGCCGCTCTGCTCGCCACTGGAGAAGGAGCCGCCGTGGCCGATCTGAACGTAGGTGTTGCTGCTGGTGGCGGTCGAGCCGGTCTCCTCAATGCGGTTGGCGCTGAACACGATGTTTCCGTTCCGCGCCTCCACTTTGATGTCGCCGTTGTGGTCGCCACCGCTCTCCATGCCGCCGTGGCCGAGTTGACCGAAGGCGCCCGGGGCGGTGCCGCCGGAGAAGCGGATGTCGCCTCCGACGGCAGTCACGGTGATGTCGCCGCTGAAGCCGTCGTAGAGCGGGTTGCCCAGGCCGAGGACGGGGTCGATGGAGTTGTCCGTAGGCCAGGGGAACTGGCCGGTGCCGTCGAGAACGTAGCGGTTGTTGACGGGATCCCAGCGGACGGGCAGGTTCCAGTCGTCGGCGTTGGGGGCGACGGTGGCGCCGGCATTGGGCAGGTTGAGGTTGGTGCGGATCTGCCGCCACGCCTGGACCCCGCCGTGGCCGATCTGGGCGTAGTTGAGGTAGCCCGCGTTGTTGTCCAGGGATCCGGCGAGGCGGTCTCCGCCGCGGAAGTCGATGCCGGCGCCGGCAGTCACGAAGATGTCGCCGGTCTTGTCTCCATAGACGAAGAAGCCGCCGTGGCCGATCTGGGCGGGATTCTGTCGTGATTCGGAGCGGTTGTAGTGGTTCTCGTCCTGGTCGGCTGCTCGGTTCAGCACGTAGACGTGGGCGCTGTAGGGAACCCTGGCGCGGTTGCTGAGGCCGTCGCCGCCACTGAAGCGGATGGCGCCGGTCGAGGAGACGTCGATGGCGCCCGACAGGTTCCCCGTCAGCGAGCGTCCGCCATGGCCAATCTGCACGTAGTTGCCCTTGTCGGCGTTGGTGGTGCCGCGGTAGGACGCCCCTCCGCCGGTGAAGACGATGTCCCGCCCGGAGAGCACCTCGATGTCGCCGAAATGGTTCCCCAGCGAGGAGGTGCCGCCGTGGCCGATCTGGGCGAAATGATGGCCGCCATCGCCACCGCCGGTGAAGAGGATGTCGCCCGCAGCGGTCCGCACGGAGATGCTGCCATTGTGCCCGGTGGTGGGATCGTTGGTCGCGGCGAGTGGGTTGTTCAGATTGTTGTCGACACCGTTGTTGGCGTGGGAGGACACGCCCCCGTGGCCGATGTGGGCGAAGGCGTAGACGATGTCGCTGATCCCGGACATCGACTGCGTCCCGGCCCCCAGCGGGGTGGCGTAGCGGGGATTCGTCCGGTCCAGGTCCGAGGCCGTCGTCACGGCAGTCACGGTGCTGGAGCCGGTGCCGTAGTAGTTGAAGGCGATGTGCTGGTTGTCGGCCAGGCCGCCGCCGCCGCGGAAGTCGATGTCTCCGTCGGCCCTGACATCGACCCTGCCGGAGAAGGCGTGCCCGGCCGGAGTGCCCGAATCCATGCCCCCGTGGCCGATCTGCACGTAGGTGCGCTGGTCGTTCCCGGCGAGGGCGACGACAGAGCCGCCCGAGCCGTTGAAGGCCCCCGCCGCGCTCACCCCGGCGCGCACGTCGATGTTGCCGACGATGCCCCGGTTGACGAAGCCGTTGGCGGCCTCGGGATGGGCCTCGACCCGCGAGCCCGAGGCGTAGCCCCCGTGGCCGATGGTGGCGTTGGCGTAGAGTGCGTCGTTGCGGATGCCGGTGCGATGGTCGTAGTCGACGAAGAGGTCGGGCTGGTTCGCGGTATTGCTCGCGAGGATGGCCGTGGTCCAGACGATTTCACCGGTGGCGTAGTCGATGGTGCCGACGATGTTCGAGGGGTCCGACGTCTGCACGATGTTGCCGTTGCCGTCGTCGATATATTCCGCCGTCTTGGCCGCGTTGAAAAGCGCCGCCCCCTCGGCGAGGCGGAACTCCACCGTGCCGGGCTGGATCTCCTTGCCGATGAGCTTGGTCTTCTGACCGTTGCCCGCCGCCGCCGCCGCGTCCATCATCAGGTAGCCGAGGCCTCCGCTGCCATAGTAGGCATTGAACTCGCTGAGGTCGTTGGCCGCGCCGCCGTCGGCGCCGGTCATGTCCTGGAACTCGCCGATGCGGCGGACGACACGCTCCAGCGCCATGCCGCCGCGCAGGTGGATGTCGCCGCCCGCGTAGACCTGGATGGTGCCGGTATGGCTGCCGTCGAAGTTGTTTCCTCCGTTGCCGATGTGGGCCTGGTTGCGGTTGCCCTGTCCGGCGGCCACGACGACATCGCCGCCCGCCCGGACTCGGATGGTCTCGGTGGTGCGACCGAGGTGGCCCTGCGCCTCGCCCCCGCCGTGCCCGATCTGCGCCCAGTTGTGCTTCTCGGCCGCGTCGTCGTTGGTCAGCATGCCGCCGACGAGATGGACGCCGCCGTTCGGAGCCGAAACGCTGATGTTCCCGTAGTGGTCGCCGCTGGAGGCATAGCCTCCATGGCCAACTTGCGCCCAGTGCATGCGGCCCTTGCCGTCGCCGTGGCCGGTGAGGAAACCATTGGGATCGGCTGGAAGAGGCAAGGGATTCCCGCCGAGGTCGAAGCGGTCCATCACCGGGATGTTGCTGCCCCCCATGAAGCTGATGTGCCCGCTCGTCGAGACCAGGGTGATGTCGCCGAAGTGCCCCCAGTTCCCGTCGCCCGCGCCGAGGGTGCCGACGGGAAGGGCCGGGTTCGTCCGGGTCTGCCCGAAGAAAACCGTGTTGTCGTTGGTGGCGTCGGCGTCGTAGCCTCCGTGGCCGAGCTGGGCGAAGAGACGGCCGTCGTCGCGATAGAGCGGGTTGTTCATCGTCATGGTCCCCGCGACGAAAGCGACGTCGCCGGTCACCTCGATGTCGATGTCGCCGTTCAGGCCGTGGTAGGTACGGACGACCGCCGGAGTCGTGATGGCGATCCCCGTCCGCGCGTTAAAGCCCCCATGGCCGAGGAGGACGCTGGCATCCTGCCGGTCACCCGCCTTGAAGAAAAGCCCCATGCCGTCGGCGTCCTCGGTGCCTCGGATGTAGATGTTCCCGAAGTGGTTCCCGTCCGCCTCCACGCCACCGTGCCCGAGCTGGGCATAGGAGTGGTAGTCGAACTGGCGGTGGCCGCCATGGCCGGCGAGGAAGCGGATCCCGCCGACGCGCCCTAGAGGATTGCTGACATCGATATGGTCGATGGTGATGTGGCCGCCGCTGGCTCCTTTAGTTTCATACCCTCCGTGTCCCAACTGGGCGAAGTTGCGATGGCCGGCGCCGCCTTCGAAACGGATGTCGCCCCCCGCGTGGATGGTGATGTCCCCAAAGCCGGTGAGCAGGTCGTTGGCCTTGTTGTTGGGGCCGTCGGCGTCGTAGCCGCCGTGGCCGAGTTGGACGAAGGCGCGGTCCTTCAAGCCCTGGGCGGTCTGGAAGGCGGCTTCGGCCCCGGTCCCCCCCCAAGTTCCGCCCGAGGCGGTCTTGAGAGTGGCGTCGAAGCGCACCAAACCCCAGTCGTAGTGGACGTCGCCCACCTTGACCCCGTTCCGGTAGAGGCCGCTCTGACGGTCGTCGTTGCCGTTGTTCGGGAGATCGGTGAGCACCGAGCCATCGGAGAGCACGATGCGGAGCGTCCCGGGGACGATGTTGGAGATCAGCTCGGGCATCCAGTATTCCTGCGCGACGTTGGCGGCCGTGTCGGTGAGGTTGGCGAGGGGCACCCAGACATTGGTCCCCGCATTGATGGCGGCGTCGATGGCGGCGTTGGTGACGAGGCGGTCCACCTTGGGAGCGGCGGCGGCACCGAAGAAGCCGATGCCTCCCCAGGTGTCGATGTCGATGTTGCCGTTGTACATCCCCCGGGTGTTGTTGGTCGTGTCTCCGCCGCTGCCGCCATGTCCGAGCATGGCGTAGGCATCGGTGCCGCCTCCGTAGCCCTGGATCACCCGGGTGACGGCGATGCCGTTGAGGGAGCGGTCGGTCTGGTGGCGGGTGTTCTGCCCGCCGAGAACGGTGGCGTCGAAGACGATGGTCCCACCATGCGCCTTGACGACGATGTCGCCGAGGATGGTGCCGATGGCACCGTTCTGCCATCCGCCATGGCCGAGTTGGGCGTAGTTACGGTCCATGTCCCCGGCGACGAAGGCGATGCCGCCGGTGGAGGCGTCGCCGTCGGCGTTCTTGAGATCGCCCGTGCCCGAGGTGACCTCGATGTCCTGACGGTTGGCGATGGCAGTGGTGTTGGAGCGTCCTCCGTGTCCGAGCTGGACGAATCGGTCGTTGACGCTGTACATCCCCCCGAGAGTGGCGTCGGTGGTACCGAAGGTGCCGCCGCTGCCGCCGCTGAAGAACCAGTTGGCGTAATCGACGGAATAGCGGAGGGCGTCCAACTGGGCAATGGTCTGCGGCGAAACGAAACGGATGTCGCCGTAGGCGGTCGCCGTGATCTTCGCGCTGTTGGCCGCTCCAGTGATGTTGCCGTCGGCGTCGTAGCCGCCGTGGCCGAGCATGGCGTGGTCGCGCACCATCTGCCCCGCCGTGAAGAGGATGTCCCCGGCGGTGGCCCCACCCCCCTGGCCTGCCAGCACGGTGATGGCACCCTCCTTGTTCCCCCGTGTCGTGTCGCCGCCGTGGCCGATATGGACGTAGTTGAGTCCATAGCCCCAGATCCGATCCGGGCGGAAGGCGTCGCCGCCGGTGGCGATGACGCTGCCCCGGTCGGCCTCGACCCGGATGTTTCCGTTGTAGCCGGTGGAGGCGGCGAGGCTCTGCGCACCAAAGGGAAGGTTGGCGCTGCCGCCGAAATTCGGAGTCTGGACGGCGGTGTTGATCGCATTCCAGTTGGTCCCTCCGTGCCCGACCATGGCATGGTACCAGCGACGGTTGCCGGCCCGAACGAGAATCCCGATCGGAGTATCGGCGTTTTCCGGGTCGAGGTAGGTGCCCCCGGCGAAGACCTCTATGTTCCCGCTCATGGAGGTGTCGGGTGCGATGTTGTTGACGTTGACGCCGCCGGGCATGATGAAGATGCCTCCGGCCACCTGGAGCGTGCCGACCTGCCCACCGTGGCCGATCTGCACGAAACTGCCGAGATTGGAGGCATCGGAGGCGTTGCCTGCGGAAATCACCTCGTCGTAGCCGATGACAGCCCCGGTGTTTAGATTGCTGCCGGTGGCTCGCACCGCTTGGTTGTGCCCCTGCACGCGGATTGCGCCCGTGGTGGCGCGCACGGCGATGTCCCCGCTCATGGTTTGGTCCCAGATGCTCCGAGGGTTGCTCTCGTAGCCGGAGCCGTGTCCGATCATGGCGAAGCTCCGGGTGCCCCTCCCGCCCAGCACCTGGATGCCGAGCCCGGCGAGGCCGTTGTTGTCGGCAGCGCTGGTGGCCGTGGAGGTGGCCCCCCGGGCTTCGACGGAGATGTTCCCGTGGTAGCTCCCCTGGTTCTCGGCGCCTCCGTGCCCGATCATGGTGTAGACGCTGTCGACCACCGATGTGCTCTGCATGTCGGTGACGCCGTCGAAGCCGGGCGCCCCCATGATGAGGATGTCCTCCGCGGCAGTGACCTTGATGTCCGCGTCGATGCGGGCGGCGGCCCCCGCGTAGTTGGTCCGCCAAGTACTGGCGAAGACGGAGTAGCGGTTCAGCTCGGGAGAGATCTGGATGCCGTCGCGGGTGACGCGGGCGGCCTGCCCGGTGAGCCATTTGGTCTCCGTGCCGTCCGAGAGGATGCCTCCATGTCCGATCTGCGTGTAGCTGGCGGTGGTGCCGCCACGCGCGTCCACCCGGCCGCTCAACGCCGCGGCGATGTCGCCCGTCGCTCCCCAGCCAGCCCCGCGGAAGGCCCTGGTCCCCAACGACAACGTGTCGCCCGTGCCGAACTCCGTCCCGCCAAGCAGAGCGATGTAGTTTTTCCCTTGCACGTTGCCCGCCGCGGCGCCCCACCATTCGTTGAGCACCGCCCCGTTGTGGCTGGTCGAAAGCTGGTACTCCACCCCGTTGTCGTTGAAGCCCAGCTGCGCCCAGCCGCGCCCAATCGTGGTGCTGCCCCGCAGGACGAGGTCGTGTGCCGCCAGATTGGTGTTGCCCCAACGGCTCCCCACCGACACTCCGTGCCGCGCGTTGGTCGCCCCGAGAAAGACGGAGCCACCGTTCAGCCCCGCCGCGTCGACCATTCCTTCCTGACTCCCGCCGGGCATGGTCGCCAGCACCGCCGCCATATCGAAGGTGATCGGGCCGGTCCCGCCCGATCCCGCGCCACTCCATCCTGTGATGCCGTCCCAGCCGGCGACGACGTTGACGCCCCCATGGCCGGCACTCTGTACCGCCGTGTTGAAGTAGATGTTGCCTTGGGCGAGGAAGGTCAGGGTACCTCCGGGGGTGGCGACGCTGTCCTGGTACCACTGGATGCGGTCGGCCTGGGCGTTGCCGTTGGTGTCGGTCCGACCCACGGTGATGTGCCCGGCCCCGCCACTGCCGAAATTGGTGGAGATGACCACGTTGTTCCCGGCATCGAGCTGCTGCGACAGCCACACGTTGCTGATGGTGCTGCCGCCGAGACTGCCAGCGCCGGTAGCAGAAATCGTGATGTTCGTCGGATCGAGAAGAAGCGTGCCCGCCGCCCCTGCGCTCGCAGTCAAATCGATGTCTCCACCAACTTCCAAGGTGCTCTTCCCCGAGACCTCGGCGAAGCCCCCGCCAGTGATTCCGCGGGCTGAAAGCCCCCCCTCGAACACCGTGTCTCCGTCCGACCACACGATCACGTTGCCTCCGCGACCGCTGGATAGCGCATCCGCACGCAGCACCGCTCCGTCGTCGATCAGCACGCTCTCCGCGTTCCTCACCTCCGCGTCACGGCCCTGGAATCCTCCACCGATCCGCACATTCCCTCCCCCCGTATGCCCGGACGCATCCACCAGCGAACCGCTGCGCAGCTCGATCTCCCTTCCCTCCACCACCACGTCTCCCCCACGGCCCACCCCATTCGAGACATCCACCTTCCCCACCACCTCCG
>JBBCIU010000015.1:0-335061 GCA_037190325.1 Verrucomicrobiales bacterium
GGGGGCGTCCCACGCAAATGCAAAAGGCGGGATCCCCAAAGGGATCCCGCCTTCCAACCAAGGAAAATCCCGTCCTGGTGGTGGTGGGGACGGGAAAAGGGGGAGCGTCACCAGTGGGTGCGGATTCCGATCAGCCAGGAATCGTTGTTGTACTCCGTGGCCGTTCCGACAAGGCGGTCCGCCTGGGCCCACTCGTAGCCGCCTTGGAGGCGAAGCTTGGTCTTGCAGATCTCGTAGTTGAATCCGACGAAGAAGGTGCTGAGACCATCGACGTCGGGACGCGAGGCGAACTGCTGCGGGCGTCCGATGCGGCCGTCGCTGAGATAGGCGTACCGGGCGACGAGCTGCAGCTTGTCGGTGAGGTCGTAGTAGGGGGTGAGCTGGAACCCATGGGAATCGTCCCCGATGGAGAGCCGTCGATCCTGCCGGTCGAGGCCGACGAGGATGTCCGTATTCAGACCGAACCGGCCCCACTTGGATTCGCTGCCCACCGCGAACACGTTTTCGTAGGGAGAGCCCGCGAAGGTCTCCGGCGTGCCCCGGTTCTGATCGACATACTGGTAGTCGAAGAACAGGGTGGTGGCGTCATCGACCTCGTAGTTCGCCCGGTAGGTGACCGAAGCCCCGGCTTCCTCGAAGGAAGGCCAGGCGAAGTCGTCTTCGAAGGCGGTGCCCCAGACGCCGATCTCGTGGTTCAGGCCGAGTCCCGTGAATCCCACCGCCGCGCCCCAGAGCTTCTGGGAAATGAAGTTCTGGGTGAGGATGGAACGCTCGAAGACGAGAAGGCTGTTCGAGGAGCCCCGGTATTCGCTGAGGATCTTCTGCTTCTGCTTGCCGACCGCGATGTAGAAGTCGTCGGACGGATCCCATTGCAGGATCAGCTCGTCGACGTTGCTCACGAAGCGGTCCCCGTCGAAGTGCGGAGAGGTGTCGAGGTTGTAGATGTTCTGGAAGGAGAGGTTGTTGGCCAGCTTGGCGGCGAACCCCGCACGGAAGCGGCGGTGGTCCCAGGCCTCGCTTTCGCCTCCTCCGAGATAGTCGTCCTCGGTGTCGATGAAGTTGCCGTGGTAGCGTCCCGTGAACTTCACGCTCTTCACGAAGCCGTCCCCTTCGTAGAGGACGTTGTGCTTGAAGATGTCGCAGAAGGACCAGTTCTCCACTGGAGCTTTGTCGTTGACGATGGCCTTGCCGTAGTCTCCGGCGAGGAGAGGGGTCGTGGCTGCCGCGGCCGAGACGGCGACGCCGACCGCCGATTGCTTGAGTCGATGGATGGGTGACATACTGGAGTCGTTGGATTGGATGGGTTTAACACGCGCCCTTCGCGAAAGTGCGGGGGCGTTTCAGTTAAGCGATCCTTGGCTCCTTATGTCCGGTCACGGCGGATCCCGATGGGGAAGGAAAGTGTTGTCTCGGGATGGGATTGCAAGGATTTTTTCCCCGCGCCTCGCATTTTTTTCTTTTCCTCGGAGCGAGGAGCCTTCTCCCACTCAAGGGGCTTGGGGGCCTGGAGGCGTTCGCCCGCAAGGGAATGCGTCGATTTCGATTCCCGAAGAGAGGGCGGTCGTCATGGGGATATATATTTGAATTTACACTTGATTAGTGTAGATTTATGTGTTTGGTGAAGGCCGTTCCAACAAAACCGCCGACTCTTTTCCGCTCTCTCCCCATGGCCGCGCCCCACTCACCCGTCCCGCCCTCATCCGACCCGGAGCTTGTCTCCTGGCTGCAAGTCGTCGAGCGCAAGGTCGCCGGCCTGCGGTTCGGTTCCGTGCAGATCGTGGTGCACGAAGGACGCGTCACCCAGATCGAAAGCACCGAAAAGTTCCGCTTCCAATCCCGCCCTCCGGGCGAGCCCGCCTCCCCCGAAGAAGGGGAGGAATGATTCTCCGAACCGCGTTCCAACACCCACCACCCAACCCCGCATCATGAGCAAGACCCGACTGAATCCCGAATTCCGCGCAAAAATGTCCGAGTTGATCCTCGGCTTCATCGAGCACTGCGAAATCTCCCGAACCCTCATCGGACAGATCGAGCGTTTCGTGCGTCACAATGGCCGCAAATACGGGCTTCCCACCTTCACGGTCTACGGTCCCCCGGAACCGGGGGTGGAGACCAGCTTCGTCAACCTCCTCGGGGTGAACTCCGCCGGGGACGCGACCTCGGCGGAGGCGGTCCTTCAATTGATCGAGCGTCTCGTCCTGCAGCCGAATGTCGCGGCGGGGCGGGTCCTCCGCATTCTGCCGGTGACGAATCCCGTCGCCTTGGAGCTCGGCCACCCGGTCGAGGACGAACCCTTGCTCTCCTCCTTGGAGATGGCGGTCGAGGACTTCCGCAACCTCCCCTCGGATGGCTTCATCGAGATCCGGCTCACGGATTCCTCCCGGCTGGCCCTGGTGGTTTCGGGGCCCTCCGAAATCGTCGAGGCGGCGCGCGACACCGAGGAGGCGATCCGTCGCCTGCGGAGCGAGAACTTCCTGGATGGGGTTCTCCTGCGCTCGGTCCGGCTCCGCCACGAAGGCCGCTGGCACCTTGCCTTGGAAATTCCGCGCGAGTGGTCCTCGGCCCTTGCGACCCACTGGGCCAGCCAGGTGCTCGTGGTTTTCTTCCGTTCCCACCTCCAGCATCTCCGCCTCGCGAACCACGCGGCGGCACGCTGGGTGGAGTGAGGATCCATCCTCCACCCCGCCGCACACCATGCTCCGCGAAACGGAAAAAATCCTCATCGTCTCGGATATCCACGGCAACGGCCCGGCGCTCGGAGCGATTCTGGGCGCCGAGCCGGGAGTCTCGCGGATCCTTTGCCTCGGCGACTTCGTGAACTACGGGCCCGATCCCGGCGAAGTCCTGCGATGGGCGAGAGCCTCGTTGCGGGAGGGCGACTACGTCGCGGGAAACCATGATCGGATCGCTTCCGTTCCGGACGAGCGGATCCCCCCGGGATTCCCCCGCGTTTCGCCGGAGGTTCTCCACCACACCCGCGCCCGCCTGAGGCGGGAGGAGCTCGAGTTCCTCCGTCACCTGCCGCCGGCGTCGGACCTCCAGATCGTAGGGCATCGCTGGCACCTGGTCCACGCGCTGCCTTCCGATCCGCTATGGGGCCAGCTCCATCCCGAAGCGAGGCCTCAGCGCTGGGCGCTCGAGGTCGCCCTTGCCGGATTCCCCGAGGTGCTTCTCGTGGGCCACACCCACCGCCCTTTTCTCATCGAGCGAGGGGGAGCGGTGATCGTGAATCCCGGCAGCGTGGGAAGACCCAAGGACGGCGATCCCCGGGCTTCCTACGCGGTGTGGGAAAACGGAGGTTTTCATCTGAGGCGCGTGGAGTACCGTGTCTCGGAGACGGAAGCCCGCTTGGCCCGCCATTTTCGCGGACCTCTTCTCGCCGAGTTGACGGGCTATCTACGCCGGGGCGGAAAGGAATTCTTCGACGAGGAGATCGCCGCATGAATGACAAGCAACCAGATCCAGTCGCCTCGTTCGAAAGCGCCTTCGACGAGGTCGCGTCGTCCCATGGCTTGGAGCGTGTCGTGATCGGTCGGGCAGGGGACGACGACCTGCTCTTTTGGACCCGCCCCGCCAGGCGCGGTCCCGGCACGCCGGTCTTTCTCTCGGCCGGCATCCACGGCGACGAGCCTTGCGGCCCGCTCGCGCTCATGGAATATCTCAAGTCGGCGAGCCTGCCGGACCACTGCGAGTGGATCCTTGCCCCGATGCTGAATCCCAGCGGTCTGCGCGCGGGGACGCGGGAGAACGCCGAGGGGATCGATCTGAACCGGGATTTTCTCCGGCGCGAGACCGATGAGGTGAACGCGGTGATCGATTGGTGGTCGCGTCGCCGCCCCCGCCCCCTCGTCCACCTTTCCCTGCACGAGGATTGGGAGGCCGAAGGATTCTATCTCTACGAGATCAATTCCGGCACTCGCCCTGCGGTAGGCACCCGCGTGGTCGAGCGCATCGCCGGCCTCTTTCCCCTGCAGGAGAGGGGGCCCGTCGACGATCACGAGCTGTCCGGACCGGGGATCATCCTGCATTCGCCCGAACCCCACGACGCCGACGGCTGGCCCGAGGCGATCTGGCTCGCGAAGCACCATCCCGTCCTCTCGCTCACCTTCGAGGCCCCGGGCATCTACGGGCCCAAGCTCCGGCGCACCGGATTGATGGCGGCGCTCGCGGCGGCGGTGAAACGGACGGCATCCACGCAGGCGGCTTGAGCTCCGGACCGATCCTGTCGTTTTCTCGGAGTGGCAGGGTCGCCTGCCGGAAGGGAGGGCGACTTTCCACCTTGAAAATCCCTTCCCGCCGTTGATCCTATCGGAATCCCCGGCGACCGGACCAACCGGAGGCGGGGTGTTTTTTTTATATTCGGATGAAGCTATCCAAACGTGGCGAATACGGCATGCGCACCCTGATCAATCTGGGAATCGCGCGCGAAGTGGGAAGGGAAGTCCTGTCGGCCTCGGATCTCTCCGCGGCCGACAACTTGCCCCTGAAGTTCGTGGAGCAGATCCTTGCCGATTTCCGCCATGCCGGCATCATCGCGACGAAGCGCGGTAAATTCGGGGGCTACTACCTCCAGAAGGATCCCTCCGAGATCAAAATGGGCGACATGGTGCGCCTGCTCGACGGAATGCTCGCGCCGATTCCCTGCGCCAGCGAATCATTCTATCAGCCCTGCACCTGCGCCGACGAGGACCATTGCGGGCTGCGGATGCTGATGATCGACGTGCGAAACGCGGTCGCGAACATCCTCGATCGCTACACCCTGGCCGACGTCGTCGAGGTGACCTTGCGGAAGATGCGCCGGGACAAGGCCCCCATCCCTTTCGCGATCGACGGCCACAAAGAGGCGCCCGGCGGACCGGAGCGCCGCAGGCCGGACCCGGAGCAAGGCTTCCTCGCGATTCTCAACGGAGCAAAGCCAAGAGGGCGCCCGCCGAAGCGGAAGATCTGAGAGAGGGGAGCCTTCGCCCGTGCGGGGCCGGCTTCGTGGCGGATCGGTGGGCTCGATCCGCTCATGGATCAGACCCACAGCGATCCCCGGAAGCCCCGGACGCCGTAGTAGGATTGCGCGCCGTTGTGGCCGACGAAGACGCGCCGGTAGCGTTGCTCGCCATAGAGGGCACCACCGAGGGACCGGATTTCCGGTGGCGTTTTCACCCAGCTCGACGTCTTCCTGTCGAAGTCTCCCAGCTTCTGCAGCTTCAGGTAGTCGTCTTCCGTGAGAAGCTCGATGCCCATGGCCGCGGCCAGATCCATGGCCGTGGTCTTCGGCTTGTGTTCCTTGCGGGATTCCAGCCCTTCCCGGTCGTAGCAGACACTGGTTCGGCCCTTGGGCGTTTCCGCAGAGCAATCCGCAAAGCGGTATTCGCCCGTCTTCGGATCGTGGTCCACTACATCCGGTTCGCCACCCGTCCGTTCCATTTCATGGAGCGACCACAGCTTTTCGGGACTGGCTTCCAGCCGGGCATGGACCCGGGACCAATCGATTTCCGGATGACGCTCCTGGTGCTTCTCGAAGCGATCGTGCAGGATGGCGAGCAATTCCTCGCGTTGCTTGGCGGAGAGCGCCCGTTTCATGCCTGAACCATTCGGGCAAAGGATGGGGAATCAAGCGGTCATCCAGGCGGACCGGGAAGATTTTTCGGACCGATCCGAGAGAGCCGATCCCTCCCTTTCACCCTTTTCGGCGGTCTCCGTCGCCATGAAAAAGCCGTTTCCCCACGGCAGGGATAGGGCATCTTGGCATCATGCGCGGTCTTGATTTCAGTTCCTGGGAGAGTCTTCTTTCGACCCTGCTCGCCGTGGCGCTCATCACCTTGATCGGCGTGGGGCTCCGCCTGTTCGCGATGTTCGCCATCCAGCAGCGGCGCGAGCGGGCCAACCGGCAGATCAACGAGCGGTTGCGCGTGCTCATCGCCGCCTACAAGACCTTGGGCGGCTCCTTCACCGGCGACCTGACGGTGGACCCGACCCACCTGCGCGATCTGCGGCGGCGGGAAGAGGAAGCCCCTGTCTCCAAGGATGGAGAGGAAGGAGCGGAGGAGGAGACCTATCTCGGATCGGATCGTTCCCGGCGGATGCGGGATGCGGTGGAGGCGGCTCTTTCGGACATCATCCTGCTCGGAACGGAGGAGCAGGTGCGGATGGCGGGAAACGCGGCCCGGGAGCTGGTGGCCGGGCGGCGCGTGCCCACCCACGCGCTCGTCGTTTCCCTCCGGGATTTCATCCGCAAGTCGCTGGATCTGGAGGCCGTGCCCGTCGCATTGGAGATTCCGATGCAAGGACCGGCAAGGCCGGGCGGAGGGGGAGGTTCCGGGGACCGGGGGAAGCGGGCGGGCGGCTCCGAAGGCGGGCGCGGAGGTGGCAGGGGAGGAGGCGCCATGGGCATGGGGATGGGATTGGGCATGGGCGGCATGGTGGGAATGGGGGCGGATGATGGATCGCCGAAGGAGGGATAGGTCGGATAGGGCGAGATAGGGCTGGCGAAGGAGGCACGCCACGGGATCGGGCTTGGCAGGGAGGGCGCGAGGGATAGGCTTCCTGTGATGAAATCTGGAAGAACTTGCCGCCAAAGCCGCCCTGCTGGACGAAGCATCCCGCGTTTCTTTGGTCTCGCAGCTCCTGCGGAGTCTCAAGCCACCGTGGGAGACTGTTTCGGACGAGGAGGTCCTTCGGCGGATGCACGAGGCGGACGACCCGGGAGCGATGCTGTCTCACGAGGATTTCCTTGCCGGGATCGACCGCCGTGGAAATTAGATTCCATCGCCGGGTTCAGAGCGATCTGAATGGAGCCCCGACCTCTACGAGAAGTCTCCGAAGCCTTGGCGGAGGGCTTCTACGAACGGTTCCTGGCGGCATAAGGCTTTACAGGGCCTACGATGCCGTCGTAAAAACCTCCGCCCCGCTCTCGACGAACTCTCTCGCCTTCTCCTCCATGCCGGCTTCCAGAGCCTCTTCCTCCGCCAGGCCTTGCTCCGCCGCATACTTCCGCACATCCTCGGTGATCTTCATCGAGCAGAAATGCGGGCCGCACATGCTGCAGAAATGCGCCGACTTCGCGCCTTCCTGAGGCAGGGTCTCGTCGTGGAACTCCCGCGCGGTGACGGGATCGAGGCTGAGATTGAACTGGTCTTCCCAACGGAACTCGAACCTCGCCTTGCTCAGGGCATTGTCGCGATACTGCGCACCCGGATGACCCTTGGCCAAGTCGGCGGCGTGGGCGGCGAGCTTGTAGGTGATGACGCCGGCCTTGACGTCTTCCTTGTTCGGGAGACCGAGGTGCTCCTTGGGCGTGACGTAGCAGAGCATGGCGCAGCCGTACCAGCCGATCATGGCAGCGCCGATGCCGGAGGTGATGTGGTCGTATCCGGGGGCGATGTCGGTGGTCAAGGGGCCGAGGGTGTAGAAGGGGGCCTCGTGGCACCACTCGAGCTGCTTGGCCATGTTCTCCTCGATCAGGTGCATGGGGACGTGGCCGGGGCCCTCGTTCATGACCTGCACACCGTGGTCCCACGCGCGCCGGGTCAGCTCGCCCTGGACCTCGAGCTCGCCGAACTGGGCCTTGTCGTTGGCGTCGGCGATGGAGCCGGGGCGCAGACCGTCGCCGATGGAGAAGGAGACGTCGTAGGTGGCGCAGATCTCGCAGATCTCGTCCCAATGAGTGTAGAGGAAGTTCTCCCGGTGATGGGCGAGACACCACTTGGCCATGATGCTGCCGCCGCGGCTGACGATGCCGGTCATGCGGCTGGCGGTCCAGGGAACGAAGCGGAGGAGGACGCCGGCGTGGATGGTGAAGTAGTCGACGCCCTGCTCGGCCTGCTCGATGAGGGTATCCCGGAACAGGTCCCAGGTGAGGTCTTCGGCCTTGCCGTTCACTTTCTCGAGGGCCTGGTAGATGGGGACGGTGCCGATGGGCACGGGGCTGTTTCGCAGGATCCACTCGCGCGTGGCGTGGATGTTCTTCCCGGTGGAGAGGTCCATGACGGTGTCGGCCCCCCACTTGGTGGCCCACCGCATCTTCTCGACTTCCTCCTCGATGCTGGAGGCGACGGCACTGTTGCCGATGTTGGCGTTGATCTTCACAAGGAAGTTGCGGCCGATGATCATCGGCTCGAGCTCGGGATGGTTGATGTTCGCGGGGATGATGGCGCGGCCGGCGGCGACTTCATCGCGGACGAATTCGGGCGTGATCTCGGCGGGGAGGCGCTGGGGGAATTTTCGGAAGACACTCGGCGTGTATTCCGAAGGTTGGGAGTCGAGGGCTGAGAGCTGAGAGGAGCCGGCGTGCTGCTTGTCGAGGTGGTTGCGGACGATGTCGTCCTTGAGATCGGCCATTTGCGCCCGCTTCATGTTCTCCCGGATGGCGATGAACTCCATCTCTGGGGTGACGAGGCCCTGCCTCGCGTACCACATCTGGGTCACGGGATGTGCGGCACTGGCGCGGAGGGGGCGGCGCTGGGCGTTGATGGGGGCCTTGAGGGGGCTGAGGAGTCCTTCGCGCTTCGCGGCGGCGTACTCGGCGTGCTGCTCGGTGAGGTAGCCGTTGTCCCGGGCCTGTACGGTACGGCCCTCGTATTCCTCGACGTCGCCGCGGGAGAGAATCCAGTCTTTGCGCAGGGCGGGCAGCCCGGTCTCGACGGTGCCCTGATAGCCCGGATCGCCCCAAGGACCGGAGGTGTCGTAGACACGGACGGGTTCGTTGACCTCGATGCGGCCGTTGAAGCCTTTGGTGGGGCCGAGGGAGATCTCGCGCATGGGGACGCGCACATCCGGATGGAGGCGACCCTCGATATAGACGCGGGTCGAGGCGGGGAGAGGGGCGGAGGAGCTCATGGTCAAGAGTGGCGGGGACGGAGAGGGAGGAATGGGAAGACGGAGGGACAAGGAGAAGGGGAGCCGCCTTCGGCCGGGAGTTCGCAGGGAGCGAGAATCCAGGGAAGAGGGACCGCGCCGGGGATGGGACCGGAGGGAGGGACGGCGGCGGTGAAGGATCGATTCATGGCGTGACTCCCTGCGGCAGCATTACCTGCGTCAGGTTCGAAGGGTCTCGCCTGGGGTGGCGATCTCAGCGCGGCGCGCTCCCCTGTCCGTATCGAGCGAAGATGAACCGGGAGAAGGGGCGAGTCAAGGAGAGGGAGGGGGATTGCGATGGCCGGTCCGGGGGCACTTCGGCCTTGCCGATGATCGGGATCGGGCGAATGTTTCGCCTTTTCCGCCAAATCCTCCCAAGGATGGCGGTCCCGAGACGTTTTTGATCCGGGCATGAAGCTGCTCGACCGATACATCGCCCGCCAAGTCCTCGTTTCCGCGCTCTACGCGGTGGCGGTGATCATCGTCATCCTCGTGCTCGGGAATGTCTTCAAGGAGATCCTGCGCGAGCTGGCGAAGCGGCCGGACGTGGGGCTGTGGTTCGTGATGAAGTTCATTCTCCTCGTCATCCCGATCTCGTTGAGCCTGGCGATCCCCTTCTCCTTCCTCACGGCGATCCTGCTCGTCTTCGGGCGGCTCTCCGCGGACAGCGAATTCGTCTCGATGCGGATGGCGGGGTTGAGCATGTGGCGGATCTGCGCTCCGGTGGGACTGGTCGCGGTTTTCTTCACCGGAATCTGCGGATGGGTGAACCTCTCGGTGACGCCTTGGGCGAAAACGCAGATGGAAGGGCTGAAGGCCTCGCTCTTCAATCAGATGCGGCGCGATCCGATGATGATCTTTCCCGACCATCGGGTGATGGACGATCTGCCGGACCACCTCGTCTTCGCCCGGAAGGAAGGGGGCGTGCTGAAGGGGCTGCAGCTCGTGAAGATGGAGAATTTCGTGCCGCAGGCGGTGGTCGTGGCGCGGGAGGCGCGGGTATCGGTCGATTTCGACTCGGAGAATCCGGAGATGGTCCTCGACATGGTCGATGTGAACGTGATGGCGAAGGGGGAGGAGGGCGACTTCCTGGACTCGACCCAGCCGGTCTTCATGAAGGAGGCGGCCTTCGGGGTTTCGATCGAGGAGTTCAAGGAGCGTGGGGAGTCGGCGATGAACAAGCCCGACAACCTCCCGCTGGGCCGTCTCTTCGAGCGGTCCCACGATCCCTCGCTGGACTCGGAGGTGCGTGCCGCATGCCGCACGGAGCTGAGCACGCGATTCGCCTTCTCGGTCTCCTGCCTGACCTTCGCGCTCATCGGGGTGCCGCTCGGGATCACGGCGCAACGGCGCGAGAGCACGGCGGGCTTCATTCTCAGCATGGTCATCGCGGTGACCTACTACACCCTGCTGAACGTGGCGGACATGATGAAGGAGCGCGAGGAGATGTACCCGCACCTTCTCGTCTGGGTGCCGAACATCCTCTTTTTCGGCCTCGGCCTCCATCTGTTCCGAAAGCTGAGCCGGAAATAGGCGGAATGAGGCCGTCCGGACGGGATGGCGTTGGATTGCGAAATCCTCCCCGGCGCGGGACAAGGAGGGCTTTGCGATCGCTTGACTCATGCCGTAGGATCTGGTTGTCCATCCGACGATTCCGCATGAGCCGATCCTTCACCTCCACGGCCTTGGCGTTCGCCCTGTTCGTCCCTTCCTCCGGCCTCTTCGCCCAGAAAGTGGACTCGGAAGCGGGTTTCGACCCCTTCTCCGACGAGGCGCAGGCGATGCTCGACGCCTTCGGCCTGTCCGAGGAAAGCGTCCGGCACGAGTTTCTCGACCCGGCCACAGTGACGGCGCTGACCGAGTTGGCGAAGCCGTCTCTCGTCACCGTCCGCCAGATCGGGCGGGATGGAAGCACGCGGGGCACGGGATCGGGTTTCGTGATATCGAAGGACGGGCTCGTCGTGACGAACCTCCATGTGATCGGGGAAGGGCGTCCGATCCAGGTCGAGTTCAGCGACGGCTCGGTTCGGGAAGTCGTGGAGGTGCTCGCGTCGGACCGTCACTACGACCTCGCCGTGCTCCGGCTTTCGCAGGGAAGCGAACTGAAGGCGCTCCCGCTGGGAGACTCCGATGGGATCCGGCAAGGCGACCTCGTGCTGGGCTTCGGAGCGCCGCAGGGACTGGCCTTCAGCGTCGTGCCTGGAGCGATCTCGGCGATCCGCAAGCTGGAGCCCGGTTTTGCCGGAGAGGGGCAGACCCCCGAGTTTCCCATGCTCCAGCTCGCCATGCCGATCGAGCAGGGCAACAGCGGAGGGCCGGTCCTCAATTTGCAGGGCGAAGTCCTCGGGATCGTCACTCTGCGCCATCGGGTCACGGAGAATCTCGGTTTCGCTGTTCCGGCAAACGATCTCAAAGCGCTTCTTGCGAAACCGAACCCCGTGCCGATGGCTCGCTGGAGCACGATCGGAACTCTCGATCCGCGTCAGTGGACGGCGGTGATGGGCGCCGACTGGAGCCAGCGGGGCGGAGTCATCATGGCTCGTCATGCGGGGGACGGCTTCGGCGGAAGGGCGCTCTGCCTTTCCTCTCTCGCCGTGCCCGAGGGGGCTTACGAAGTCGCGGTGAAGGTCAAACTCGACGATGAGTCGGGTGCTGCGGGACTCGCCTTCTCTTCGGATGGAGACCAAGTCCACTATGGTTTTTATCCCAGTGGAGGAAAAATGAGGCTGACCCGTTTCGAGGGGGGCGATGTCTACAGTTGGACCATTTTGGCGCAAGTCGACGCCCCTTCCTACGTGCCGGGAGCGTGGAACCGGATCCGCGTGCGGGTGGAACAAGACCGGATTCTTGCCTGGGTGAACGAAGCGCCCGTGCTCGATCTCGAGGATGCGGAGCTGAGGGGCGGAAAAGCCGGTCTTTGCAAATTCCGCCAGACCGCCGCCGAGTTCCGCGAGTTCCGCGTGGGCAAGGACCTCTCGGCGAAGACGCTCTCCGGCGAGGAGAGAAAACAGCTCGACAGCACCCTCGCCCGGCTCGACGCGGAGGGGGCGAGCGAGGCGGTGATGGATGAGTTTGGGCGCCATGGCGAGAAAAGCCGGCGCTTCCTGCTCGACACGGTCGGCGATCTGGAAAGGCGAATCGTCGCCTTGCGGGCCCTCGAGGCGGAGGTCCACCGCATCGCGGTCGAGCGCGAGCTGATCATGGCCCTCGACCGCCCCGCCTCGGAGGTCGACCTCTTTGAAGTGGGGTTGCAGATTGCGCGGATCGACGATTCCGACCTCGACCTCGACCACTACCGCGCCGTCTTCTCGGAGCTTGTCAAGGAAGCGAGGGCCTTTCTCTACAAGGCCGCGCCCGAAGGAGGGGCACGGGAAAGGACCGAAGCGCTGCGCGATTTCCTCTTCAAGGAGAATGGCTTCCACGGCAGCCGGGGCGAATACTACCATCACGCCAACAGCTACGTGAACCGCGTGCTGGACGACCGCGAGGGGTTGCCCATCACGCTGGGGGTTCTGTTCGTCGAATTGGCGCGCCGCCTCGCCATTCCCGGCGTCTACGGCGCGGCCCTGCCGGGCAAGTTCATGGTGGGATGGAACCCGGGCGAGGGCGATGCCGACGAGCCGATGCTCTTCGACGTCTTCGAGGGAGGCGAAGGGCTCACCCGCAAGCAGGTGGAGCGGACGGCCCACCCGCTGGCCGGAGCGACCTCGGACGACTCGTCTTTCGCCCCGGCCGAGCCGCGCGACATCGCCGTGCGCATGCTGCGCAATCTCGTCGATCTCGAGATCAACCGCCGGCAGACGCCGGAGCAGGCCGAAAACTACTTGGAGCTGCTTCTCGCGATCCAGCCCGACGCGGCCTACGAACGTTTCCAACGTGCCATCCTGCGCGTGCAAGGGGACGATCTGAAAGGCGCGAGGGAGGATTTCGACTGGTTGCTGAAGCATCGCCCTCCCGGGCTGGACTATTCGCGTCTGGAGCAGTTCCGGGCGTCCTTGGAGAAGTGACCGGCAGTCGCGGCGTGGGAGACCGCCTCCCTACGATGCCAAGGCGTAGAATTGCCTGAAGAGGAACTCGTCGGGAATGGCGCCGATGTGCTCGACCACCAGGTCCGGCTGATAGGCGAAATGCCCGAGATCCTCCCGCTTCGTGCCGCCGCTGAGAACCAGCACGCTGCGATAGCCCATCTGCACCGCGCCGAGGATGTCCGTCTCCATCGTGTCGCCCACCATCACGGTCTCGTCCGTGCGCAGGCCCATCTCCTTGCGCGCCGCCCGCATCATCACCGGGCTCGGCTTGCCGACGGAAAAGGCCTGCACGCCGGTGGCGCGCTCGATCATCGCCACGATCGCGCCGCACCCCGGCCGGATGCCTTGCTCGGTCGGACAGCTCGGGTCGAGGTTCGTGGCGATGAGCCGTGCGCCGTTCTGCACGAGGCGCACGCCGCGCTCGATCATCTCGAAGCTCATCGTGCGGCCTTCGCCGACCACCACGAAATCCGCATCGTCGTCGACCACGGTGTAGCCGTTGCGGTGCAGGGCGGCGGCAAGGCCGTTCTCGCCGATCACGTAGGCCGTCCCGCTCGGTTTCTGCGACGCGAGGAAACGGGCCGTGGCCATCGCGCAGGTGAAGACCTCGTCTTCCGACGCCTCGATGCCGAGACGATGCAGCTTCATCGCGACATCGCGCCGTGTTCGCTGCGAATTGTTGGTCAGGAACCGGAAGGGAATCCCGTGGTTCCGTAGTCGCGCGATGAACGCGTCCGCTCCGGGAATCAACCGGGATCCCCGGTAGATCACCCCATCCATGTCGAGAAGAAATCCAATGTGAGTCATGCCTTCCGCATGAGCCGATCTCGTGCCAGCGCACGCAGCCAATCGCAGAAAACGGCGTGGCTGCGTTCTCATCCTCGAGCCGGAATCCTCTTAGGGCGCGACGAGAGGCTCCGCGGTTTCGCGCACGCCTCCGTCGGCCAGGATCGGCTCGCTGCCGGAGGGAACGAGATCGGGCCGGATCGCGGCGAGAGGGCGGAGAACGAAGGCCCGCAGGAACATTCGGGGATGCGGCAGGACCAAGTCGGGTGCCGCGAATTCGAGGTCGTCGTAGTAGAGCAGGTCGAGATCGACGGTGCGGGGGGCGTTGGCTTGGCGAAGCTCGGGCCGCCCCATGGCGCGTTCGATGGCTTGGGTCGCCTTCAGCAGGTCGGGAGGTGACAGATGGGTTTCGATCTCGACCACCGCGTTGTAGAACGCACCGGAGCCGGGCGGACAATCGACCGGCTCGGTCTCGAAGACGGGAGAGAGGAGCAGGTGGGGGGAGGAGCGCAACGCCCCGAGGCGGGCGATCGCTTCGTTGAGATGGGCGAGGCGGTCGCCCAGATTCGAGCCGAGGCTGATCCCGACGCGGGCCATTCACTTCAAGCCGAGGACGTCCTGCATGTCGAAGAGGCCTTTTGACAGCTTCTCCGCCTGGAGCCACTTCGCGGCCCGCACCGCGCCTTTGGCGAAGGTGAGACGGCTGGAGGCTTTGTGGGTCAGTTCGACGCGCTCGCCCTGTCCGGCGTAGATCACGGTATGGTCGCCGACGACGTCGCCACCGCGCAGCGCGTGGACGCCGATCTCGCGGTCGGTCCGTGCGCCGACTTCGCCGACGCGGCCGTGGCGGCAGTCCTCCTCGTAGGAGAGGTCGCGGACCTCGACGAGGATCTCGGCGAGGCGGCGGGCCGTTCCACTGGGGGAGTCGCGCTTGTGCCGATGGTGCATCTCGACGACTTCGAGATCGAAGTCGTCGCCGAGGATCTCGGCGGTGCGGCGCGTCAGCCAGAAGAGCGTGTTCACTCCTACGGAGAAGTTCGGAGCATGGACGATGGGAATTTCCTCCGAGGCGCGGCGGATCAGTTCCAGCTGGGCGTCGTCGTGCCCGGTCGTTCCCATCACCAGGGCCTTGCCGCTGGCGGCGCAGCCCTCGACGAGCTCGTTCGTGAAGGTCGGGAGGGTGAAATCGATGACGATGTCGCTGACTTTCAAGGCCTCCTCCAACGAATCGCCGATGTCGATCCCGGCGGCGACGCGGGTTTCGGAATCTTCGCCGATGGCGGTGGCGACGGCCTGGCCCATGCGGCCGCGGAATCCGGTGACGAGGAGCTTCAACATGGAGAGGGAGGAAGGTTCAGGCCAGGCCGAGTTCGACGAGAATGGAGCGGAGTTCCTCGACTTTGGCGTCGGACATCTCGACCATGGGGAGGCGCAGCTTCGGACGGCACGCTCCGGCGAGGCCGAGGGCCGCCTTGATCGGGACCGGGTTGGTGTCGAGCTTGAGGAAGGCGTTGAAGAGCGGGGCGTAGTTCGCGTGGATGGCCTCGGCGTCGCCGACGCGGCCTTCCAGCATGGCTCTGGTCAGGTCCGCCATCTGCGCGGGGATGAGGTTGCCCGCGACGGAGACGACGCCGACGGCGCCTTCCTTCATGAAGTCGACGGTCAGGGCGTCGTCGCCCGAAAGGATCTCGAATTCGGCGGGCAGCGCGGCACGGAGCTGGCGGACGCGCTCGGTGACGCCCCCGGCCTCCTTGACCGCCCGGATGTTCGGGCAGGCTTCGGCGAGGCGGACGCAGGTCTCCACCTCGATCTGGATGTGGCAGCGGCCCGGGATGGAGTAGAGCATCAGGGGCAGGTCGGTCGAGAGGGCGATGGCCTTGTAGTGCTGGAAGAGCCCCTCCTGGGAAGGCTGGTTGTAGTAGGGCGTGACGAGGAGGGCGGCGTCGGCGCCGGCCTTCTCCGCCGCTTGGGTCAGGTCGATCGCTTCCCGGGTCGAGTTCGAGCCCGTCCCGGCGATGACGAGGCCCCGCCCCTGGTTCTGCTTCACCGCCATTTCGATGACGAGATGATGCTCCTCGGTCGAGAGTGTCGAGGACTCGCCCGTGGTGCCGCAGGGCACGATGCCTTTGATCCCGTTGTCGAACTGGCGGTCGATGATCGCGCGGAAGGCGTCGGGATCGATCATCCCCTTCTCGTTGAAGGGGGTGACGAGGGCGGTGTGGGCTCCTTCGAACATGGCGGGGCGTTCTTGGTTGGGAAAAAAGGGGAAAGGGTTCAGAGAGTTTCCAGCGTGCCGGAGAAAGTGAAGTCGGCCGGACCGAGGAGGGTCACGTCGGAGTAGCGACCCGGTGCGGTCGAGGTGAAGCCGACCTCCAGGGTGTCGCCGCCGGCGACGCGGACGCGGATCGGCGAGGGGGCTCCGGAGAGTTCGTGGTGGATCAGGGCGCAGGCGACCATGCCGGTGCCGCAGGCGAGGGTCTCATCCTCGACGCCGCGTTCGTAGGTGCGGATCGCGATGTGGCCGGGCGCAACGACCTGGGCGAAGTTCGCATTGGTCCCCTTCGGCGCGAAATGCCCGTGGTAGCGCATCGCGGCCCCGAAGCGGCGGAGCTCGACCGCGGCGAGATCCTCGACGAAGACGACGGCATGGGGAACCCCCGTGTTCAGGGCATGGACGGTGTGAGGCACCCCGTCGAGATCGAGCGCCGCGTTCAACTCCAGTCCATGGGGCGTGCTGAGCCGGATGCGGACCTGGTCGCCGACGAATTCGGCGTGGATGACTCCCGCCTGGGTTTCAAAGGTCGTGGAGGGAAGGGAGCCGCCTTCGAGGAAATTGACGAAGCGGGCGAAGCAGCGCGCCCCATTGCCGCACATCTCCGCCTCGCCGCCATCGGCGTTGTAGTAGCGCATGCGGTGGTCGGCCCCGTTCTCCGCCGGCTCGACGGCGAGGAGACCGTCGGCCCCGATGCCGCGCTGCCGCTGGCAGAGCCGGGCGATCTGCTCCCCGGTGAGGGAGATCGTCTGATCGCGGTTGTCGAGAACGACGAAATCGTTCCCCGCGCCGTTCATTTTCCAGAATTGAAGCATCGGTCGGAAGCGTTTCGGAGGGGGGCAGGTTAGACCGACTTGGCGGCGTCCACAAGCGGTTTGACGAAGGCCTCGACTTTCGCGGCGATGTCCGGATCGGCCCCGTGCCGCTCGATTTCGCGGACGATGGCGCTGCCGACGACGACGCCGTCGGAGGTCCGTCCCACGGCGGCGGCCTGGTCGGGAGTCGAGATGCCGAAGCCGACCACGACAGGCACGTCGGTGTGCGCCTGGATCGCCGCGACGTTTTCGCCGATCCCTTCGGCGAGGGAGCTCTGCGTGCCGGTCACGCCTTCCCGGGAGACGTAGTAGATGAAGCCCTCCGCGGCGGTGGCGAGCCGAGGGATGCGTTCCGCAGGCGTCGTCGGGGCGATGAGTCGGATGTGCCGCAGGGCGCCGCCTTCGTTCAGTTCGGGATTCAAGGAGGCCTCGTCCGGCGGCAGGTCGAGGAGGAGGATGCCGTCGGCTCCGGCGGCGGCGGCGTCCTCGTGGAAGCGGGCGAAGCCGTAGCTGTAGATCGGGTTGAGGTAGGTGAAGAGGACCACGGGCGTTTCCGAGCGCTCCCGGAACCTTCTCACCAGCTCGAGCACCTTGGCAGTCGTCGCCCCGGCCTCGAGAGCGCGATGGGCGGCCATCTGGTTGACGACACCGTCGGCCATGGGATCCGAGAACGGCAGCCCGAGCTCGACGACATCGACGCCGGCCCGTTCCAGGGCGAAGAGCACGTCGAGGCAGCGGTCCATGTCGGGATCGCCGGCGCAGACGTAGGAGACGAAGGCGGGCTTTCCGGCCGCGCGGAGGGAGGCGAAGCGTTGGTCGATGCGGTTGGGGACAGTCATGGGGCGAAACGCGGCATTATCGGCGGAAATGGCAGGGACACAAGGCGGGAGACCGGCGAGATGCTTCGATGCCTCCAGTTTCCGCTTCGTCGAAACACCAAGTGGAATCCTTCGCCTGTCGGACGTATGATCCCGCCTGACCATGGGGGAACTGGGCGAAGTCATCAATGGATTCTCCGGACTGAAAGGGAGGCTTCTCCTTTTCGGCGGGGTCGTTGCGCTGGCGGGAATGGCGTGGGGAGCGGGAAGGGCTTTGTTCAACGGGGCGGAATCGTCCTCGCGGCCGGCTCCGATGCAGGCGGAGATGCGCATCGAGGGGGAACAAGGCCCCGTTCGCGGCGAGGACTTTCTCTGGAAGGCGGACCGATGGAGCGAGGGGGCCGCCGGATTGGGGGCGAGCTTCATCGTCGCGATGCTCGTGGGGTCGATGCTTCGCGCCGCGATCCGAACCGGCGCGACCTTGATCGCTCTCGCCGGGATCGCGGTCTGGTTTCTCGAGAGCCGCGGCCATGTGAGTCTTTGGGAGGACTATTCCCATACCGTGCAGGAGGGCGGAACCTGGATCGCGGCGCGGACCGAAATCCTCCTCGCTTTCCTCAAGGCGCATCTGCCCTCCTCCTTCGCCGCTGCCGCGGGGTTCGGATTTGGATTGCGGAAGTGAAGGCTACCACTCGGATCCGCAGTTCCGAATGGCCCGGAATTCCTCCAGATCGCGCCGCCTCCGCGTATTCTGCGAGAACGAGTCGTGCAAGGAAGTCTGTCCTTGCTCGCGGCGTTGCGGGTCGGATTCGGAGTCTGGGCAAGCCTTGGCTCCCATCGGAAGGGGTGGCCGTGTAGGGGATGGGATGGAGCCGTGAAGCGGGCATCCCTGGAGACCTGGCTTTGCCTCGAAAGCGGATCTTCGCTTCGACTTCCCTTCGGAGGGGAGATGAGTTAGCATAACGCAATCTTGGCGCGGGTTCGGACTCGCTTCCGGGTGGACGGGAGGACTACTCTTGCCGCGCCCTCATGAAGATCCGCTCCCTGTCGTTGCTCCCGCTTTTGCTTTCGTCCGTCGCCGCGGCGCAATCGCTTCTCCCTGAACCGTGGGATCCCGCCCTCGCCGGCGACGAGGTGATGGAGCGTCTCCTCACCGTCACCGCTCCCCAGGTGAAGGGGGCTCACGACGCGGAGATGGCCATCCTCGAGGGAAAGGCCTACGTCGTGGCCGAGGTCAACGATGTGCGTTCGGGCGAATCGGCTGGGTGGCCGGAGATCTACTGCACCCTGTCGATCGTCCGGCTCGACCCTCTCGAGTTGGTCGAGGTGATTCCTTTTGCGAGAAGCGAGGAGGTCTTCGAAAACGAAACGCTGCCGGTCGGGGCCTGCTTTGTGCCGCGCATCCTCCAGATCGACGAGAAGACTCTGCGCTGCTATTTCACCAGTGAGGATCCGGGCAAGCGCCAGTCGCAGATGTGGTATCGGGACTACGATCTGGCTTCGGGCAAGTTCGCCCCGACGATCCACAAGGCGAGGCTGAAGACGGCGGCGGGCATCGTCGATTTCCAGCCGCAGCATTTCCATGCGGATGCGGCGGCGCAGGGATTCGCGAAAAAGGCGAGCGATTCCTCCTTCTTCCTCTTCGATTCCTTCAAGCGCTTCGACGGCAAGCTCCATGTCGCGATCAACAACTTCAGCGGGAAGCAGAACGCCCTCGCTCTCGTCCACGACGACTTCGCCACCTTCGAGATCCTCGGCCACTACAACGAGCCGCAGGAGCAGCTGCTCAGCGAGTCGGCGGTGAACCGCCTGCCCGACGGAACCTGGATGGCGATCTGCCGCAACGACTCGGGAAACTATCATTTCACCACGAGCCCCGATGGCCGCGTCTGGAGCGAAGGTCGAGAGATGCCCTTCGTCACGAACGGGGGAAACTCGAAACCGACCTTCGACAAGTTCGGCGAACTCTACTACCTCGGCTGGCAGGAGGCGACGCGGATCCACGGCGTCTCGCGCAGTGTCTTCAATGTCGATATTTCCCGCGACGGGAGGACTTGGGAGCGGAAGTATCGTTTTGAATCGACGAAGTCCTTCCAATACCCGACCTTCCGCGAGCACGAGGGCGTGGTCTGGCTCTGCGCGACCCAGGGCGACCATTCCGCGAGCCGCAAGGAGCGCATCGTCTTCGGCAAGCTCGAGACGGTCGGGGAGTTCGAATCGCAGGAAGGCAAGATACGCCAGCCCATCCCCGCACCGCCCGTGGAGCCGGCGGTGATGAGGCCGGGGGTGAAGCTCTTCACCGATCGAGACTACACCTTGGAGGAGATGCCCGAAGCGGTCGCGGAACGGCGCTTTCTCCGCACCGGCATCGAGAAGACCGAGGTCACCGTGAAGCAGGAAGGCCTCCTCTACGCCCTGACCCCGACGGCCCGGCCGAAAGCCGCGAGCCAGGAGGCGGCTTTGCAGGCGGCGGGTTTCGAGAAGGTGGACGTGCCCGAGGTGCAGTTCTTTCCCGGCGAGATCAACCGCGTCAGCCTCTATCGCAAGCAGGTCGCTGCCGGCGAGCGCCTTCGCTTCCGCAAACTCGTCTTTCTAGTCCTGGGCGAGGGAACGGAGGTCGAGGAACACCGCCCCGCGCCACCGAAGCCCTGGGCGGAGAATGCGGGCGAGACGCTCTACAACGGCATCGTCCTGCCCGAGGTCTGGCCGCCGGAGCATTTGTCGCCCGAGTCGGACGAACCCATGCCGGTGCCCTATTTGCCGCATCCGCCGGAAGTCATCCCCATCGACCTCGGACGCCAGCTCTTCGTCGACGATTTTCTCATCGAGTCCACCGACCTGCACCGCATCTTCCATCAGGCGGGGAAATACGAGAACAATCCCGTCTTCACCGCCGTCACGGAGACGGAGAAATCCAGGAACGGCGTCGTCTACCTCGGCCAGGGCGGCGTGTTCTACGATCCGCAGGAGACGCTTTTCAAGATGTTCTACACCGCCGGATGGCGCGGTCCGCTCGCCGTGGCCACCAGTCCGGATTTGAAGAAGTGGACTCGTCCCGATCTCGGGTTGCATGGGGAGAACATCCTGCTCCCTGTCGGCGCCGCCTGGCAGGGGCCCGGCACCCGTGCCGCCGGAACGGACAATGCCCTGTGGTACGACATCACGGCGGAGAACCCCATGGAGCGTCTCAAATACCTCACCTGCTGGATGCACGTGCCGAAGGAGCAGCGCATTCCCGGCCTGACCCACAGCCTCCAGACCTCCGATGGCAGAACCTGGTCCGACGCCGCCGCCTGCAACCAGGGCGTCGACGACTACGGCTCCGTCTTTCACAATCCTTTCCGCGGCAAATGGGTCCAGAGCATCAAGAAAGGCGGACCCCGCGGACGCAGCCGCTACTACCTCGAAAGCGACCACTTCATGGACGGCACCGACTACCAGTCCTCCGTCTACTGGACCAATGCCGACAAGCTCGACCTGCCCGAGCCCGCCACCGCCTATCCCGGCGGAGGGGAGCCCCCCCAGCTCTACAGCCTCGCCGCCGTGGCCTACGAGAGCCTCATGATCGGCATGCACCAGATCCACCGGGGACCCGACAACCGCATCTGCCAGGAGGGCGGCTTTCCCAAGCTCACCGATCTCGAGCTGGGCTTCAGCCGCGACGGCTTCCATTGGGACCGCCCCGACCGCCGTGGCTTCATCCGGGGGGAACGCATCCGCGGTGCCTGGGACCGGGCCTATGTCCACACCACCACCGGCGTCTTCGTCATCCTCGACGACAAGCTCGTCTTTCCCTACTGCGCCTATTCCGGCCACACCACCGATGGCGGCAACGACCTCTACGGCGGTGCCAGCGTCGGTCTCGCCAGCCTGAGGCGCGACGGCTTCGCCTCGATGGAGGCCGAAGCCAGGACGGGCACCCTGACGACGCGTCCCGTCACCTTTTCCGGTAGGCATCTCTTCGTGAACCTGCGCAATCCCCAGGGCGAGCTCAAAGTCGAGGTTCTCGACCAGGACGGTGAAGTCATCGACGGATTTGCTCTCGAGGACAGCCTGCCGCTTCAGACCGACAGGACGCTTGTGGCGGTGCGTTGGAAAGACGGCGGCGATCTCTCCTCCCTTGCCGGCAAGCCCGTGCGTTTCCGCTTTCACCTGACTCAGGGCGGGCTCTACGCCTTCTGGGTCAGCCCCGACGAAACCGGACGCAGCGGCGGCTACCTCGGGGCCGGCGGTCCGGGCTATGCCGGGCTCGTCGACGACGTCGGCAACCGGCATCCTGCCCTGGTGAAGCGCGAGCAGGAAGACGCCCTGCGCGTGGCCGACGTCCATTCCGCCCCCTTGCCCAGACGGTATCGGGACGACCAGCGCATGTTCCTCTGCGGCCCTGGCATCGCCCTTTCGCCGGGAGGCAGGCTCTGGGCCACCTTCAAAACCGGCGACATCGGCGAGGACGAGGACAACTGCACCGTCGTCGTCACCAGCGGCGACGGCGGCGAGACCTGGAGCGGGCCCGTGCTCGCCGTGGACATCGACGGTCCCGTCCGCACCAACGATCCGGGCATCTGGACCGATCCCGAAGGGCGCGTCACCCTCATGTTCGGCCAGGTCCACGGGTTCTGGGACGGGCGCGGCGGCCTCTGGACCATGACCGCCGAGGACGGGGAGAAGGAAGACACCCGATGGAGCCGGCCCGTGCGCCTCGGCGACGGCTACACCAAGAACAAGCCCTTCGTCACCCGGGACGGAAAATGGATCTACCTCATCGAGCACATGGGGCCCAAAGGCTGGCGCGGCCGCGAGGCCAAGGGCGCTCCCATCGCTCCCGAGCATTGGTTTCCCCGGCCCAAGCTGGACCACGCCAGTCTCTTCGTCTCCGAAGACCAGGGCCGCACGCTGAGCTACTACGGACAGTCCCTCATCCCGACCCACGAGCGCACCTTCCAGGAGCACATGATCGTCGAGAAAAAGGACGGCACCTGGTGGATGCTCGGGCGCATCAACAGCGGGGTGGGGGAGGCCTTCTCCAAAGATCAGGGCAGGACCTGGACCGCGATGGCTCCGGCCAAAGGGATCAAAGGTCCCTCCTCGCGCACCTTTTTCCGCCGTCTCCAGTCCGGCAACCTCCTGCTCATCAAGAACGGCTACGGGATCGACGAGCCCTCCGGCCGCACCCACATGACCGCCTTCCTCTCCGAGGACGACGGAGCCACCTGGCCGCACCGCCTGCTCCTCGACGAGCGTGCCACCTCCTATCCAGACGCCGACCAAGGCAAGGACGGCACCCTGCACATCGTCCACGACTTCGAGCGCACCGAGGCCAAGGTCGTCTGCTACCACCGCATCACCGAGGACGACATCAAGGCCGGAAAGCCCGTCGGCGAAAGCAGCAAGCTGGGCGGCATCGCCAACCAGGCGACCCACAAGACGCTCGACGCGAAAGGATACGAGGAATGGAGGAGGAAGCAATGAGGGCGGCGCGGCACGGATCAGACGCTCCGGTCATCGAGGCGGAGTCCCGGAATCCGGCTGAATTCGCCGGTGTTGCTTGTCCACGCTCATGAAAGGAAGGATGGCCGGTTTGGCGGGGCTTTCAAGACCGTGCTCCCGCGTGTCCGGCATCCCTGTCCTCCGGACTCTTCCGCGATACTGAAGACATCCCCAATCCCATGCAACGCTTTCTCCACTGGTTCAACAATCTCTATCCGATCTGGCTCGTGGGCTTGTCGGTCCTCGCCTTCTTCAAGCCGCAGACGATGCTCTGGTTCGATTCGGACTGGATCTTCTGGTCGCTTGCCGCCTCGATGCTCGGGATGGGGCTGACGCTGAGCATCGACGATTTCAAGGCCATCGCCCGCATGCCCGGCTGCGTCGTGTTCGGCTTCGCCGCGCAATACACGGTGATGCCCCTCATCGGCTGGGGGATGACGAAGCTCCTCCGCATGGACCCCGGGCTGGCCGTGGGCATCATCCTCGTGGCGAGCTGTCCTGGCGGGCTCGCGTCGAACATGATCAGCTACCTCTCGCGGGCGAACGTGGCGCTCTCCGTGGTCCTGACGGTCACCTCCACGCTCCTCGCCTTCATCTTCACCCCGGCCTGGACGGCGGCGCTCGCCGGGAAATACGTGCCGGTCGACACCTGGGGGCTGTGCAAGTCCGCGCTGCAGCTCACCGTGGCCCCGGTGGCGCTCGGCGTGCTCCTGCGCTGGAAGCTGCCGCGCACGGCGGACAGGATCGGCGCCTGCGGTCCCACCGTCGCGGTGCTCGCCTTCATCCTCGTCAGCGGCGGCATCGTCGCCGCCAGCGCCGAGGCCATCGCGACCCATTTCGCCAGTCTCGCGATCGCCGCCTTCGTCCTGCACGTCGCCGGCTTCGTGATCGGCTACCTCATCCCGAAGGCCTTCCGCTATCCCGAGGACATCTCCCGCACCGTGAGCATCGAGGTGGGCATGCAGAACGGCGGCCTCGCCGCCTCGCTTGCGCGGCAGCACTTCCCGATGATGCCCCTCGCGGCGGCGGCGGCGGTCTTCAGCGGAGTGATGCAGAACGTCATCGGCGGTCTCGCCGCCGCTTGGTGGAAACGCAGGCCGCCCGTCCCATGAGCCGCCGCGACATCCACTACTGGAAATGCGACCGCCCCGCCGCTTTCCATGGCACGGGTCCCCGGCCCCGTATCGACGAGGTTGCGGAGGAGTCGGTCCGTGCCGCGCTGACCGATCATTTCCACTCTGAGCCACTCGCGCTCTCGCCTGCCGCGGGGCAGGGAAACCACCTCACCTGGAACGCGGAGATCGGCGGCGTCCCCGCCTTCCTCCGCATCGAGAACGGTCCCGAGGGCGACGACCATCTCGAAATGGAGTCGGCCGTGCTCGGCGAAGTCGCGAAAACGGGCGTGCCGGTGCCGAGCGTCCTCGGCTGCGACGCGAGCCGTTCGCGCGTGCCCTTCGCCTGGCAGGCATTGGAGCGCATTCCCTATCCCGATCTGAACCTCTGGGCCAAGGCGGGATCGCTCGATGCCGCCGCCGTGGCCTTCGAGATCGGACGAAGCGTGGCACGCTGGCAGGCGATCCGGCCCGGGGGATTCGGCCCGTTCGATCTGGAGGAATGGCGAACAGGGAGGGGGCTGAGAGGCTTTCACGCGGACTACGCGGGCTACTTCCGCCTCCGCCTCGCCAGCCATCTCGACTTTCTCGTCACCGGTGGCTTCATGGACCGCTTCCGTGCCGACCACATCGCCAAGGCCATCGACGACCACGCGGAACTGCTGGAGATCGGCCAAGGATGCCTCGTGCACAAGGACCTCGCCCTCTGGAACGTGCTCGGCACATCCGACCGAGTGCTTGCCTTCGTCGACTTCGACGACGCCATCTCGGGCGATGCGATGGACGACCTTTCGCTGCTCGCCTGCTTCCACGAGGCGGCGTTTCTGGAGCGCGCCTTCGCGGGCTATGCAAGCGTCCTCCCACTCCCGGACGAATGGTGTCGCCGCTTCTGGCTCCATCTGCTCCGGAATCTGCTGGTGAAAGCGGTCATCCGGGTGGGAGCGGGGTATTTCCGGCGGGACGCGGGGTTTTTCCTCATCGGCACGGGTTCGTCGGGCGAGGAACTGCGCCGGTTCACCGAGGCCCGGATCGCCATCGCCTTGCGGGGGCTGCGGGAGGGGGCGGACCTTTCCATTCTGTAGCGCCATGAGAATTCCTCTGTGTCCTCTGTTCCAAACCGCCAAACCGATGTCGGCCTGTTTCAACACAGATGCTCACGGATGAGAGTGGATTTCAAAGAGGTCTGACAAACGCATGAAAACAAACCTCCACCTCGGTACCTGGCTCTCGATCGGGTCGCCGGTCATCGCCGAGCTCGCCGCCCTCGCGGGATTCGACTGGGTCCTGTTCGATCTCGAACACGGTTGTGCCGCCGAAGCGAGCCTGCCCGACCAACTCCGCGCGATCCGGGGAACGGCGACGAAGGGCATCGTCCGCGTGGGCGCCCCGCATCCCGACCTCATCGCCCGGGTTCTCGACTGGGGTGCGGAGGGGGTCATGGTACCGCATGTCGAGTCGGCGGAGGAGGCGAAGGCCGTTGTTCAGGCCGCCTGCCACGCGCCGAAGGGCAGGCGCGGCTTCTCGCGGACCGTCCGCGCGACGGACTACGGTCTGGGGAGGCACCGGGGCGATCCCCTCCTGATGGCGCAGATCGAAAGCCTTGCCGGCGTCGCCGCGGCCCCGGCCATCGCGGCGGTCGAGGGGATCGGCGTCCTTTTCGTAGGGCCCGCCGACCTGCGGCACGATCTCGAACATTCGCCCGGGGACGGGGCCGACGACTACGACCGTTGCCTGGCGAAAGTCGCCTCAGCCGCGTGCATGGCCGGAAAGGAAGCCGGCATTCTCCTCCGGGACGTTTCCGATCTCTCCGGCTGCCAGAAGCTCGGGTTCACCCGCATCGCGATCGACTCCGACCTCTCCATTCTCCGAAACACCTATCAAACCGTCATCTCCCGAAAACCATGAAAACTCCCTTCATTGCTCTGGTTGTCCAAGGACTGCTGCTACTGGCGATCCATGCGAAAGACGCTCCTGAAGCCCCTTTCGCGGCGATGACGCCCGAACGGATCCGTGCCTTCGAGATCGAGGTGATGGAGAAGCTCGCCGACCTCGCCTTGATTCCACCGGTACCGAACACCTCGCCTCTCCCCGCATACGACTACGACCGGCTCGACTACGGCATGACCATCGGGATCGAGCGGACGCCGGGCGGACGGATCTGGGCCTGTTGGGTGGCCGGCGGCGACAGTCCCGAAGCCTTCTTCGTCCTCAACTCCAGCGACGACGACGGCGGGACCTGGTCGAAACCTCGGCTCGTCCTCGACGGACAGTCCAAGAACCTTCCGCGTCCGCGCAGCATCCTCGTCGGCAATCTCTGGACCGATCCGAAGGGACGGCTCTGGGTGATCTTCGACCAGTCGATGGACATGTTCGACGGACGCGGCGGGGTCTGGGCGACGGTCTGCGAGAATCCCGACGCCGACGAGCCGGTCTGGTCGAAGCCCCGCCGCCTCTGGCATGGCGTGACCCTGAACAAGCCGACCGTGCTCTCCAACGGCGAATGGATGCTGCCCGTCTCCCTCGATCAGCGCGGAGGCTTCGGGCCTTTCAAGGGCGCCTTCGCCGAGCTGGATCCTTTGCGCGGAGCCAACGTCTTCGTCTCGACCGACGAGGGGACGACCTGGGAACGGCGCGGCGCGGCCGCCTTCCCCGATCCCGACTGGCACGAGCACATGGTCGTCGAGCGCAAGGACGGTTCCCTCTGGATGCTCGCCCGCACCGCGAAGGGGATCATGGAGAGCATTTCCACCGACGGGGGGCGAACCTGGAGCGGAGCGACGCCCTCGGCGATCGTCCACCCCGTGGCGCGCTTCCACATCCGCCGTCTCGCGTCGGGGCGCATCCTTCTCGTGAAACACGGCGAGACCATCGACGCTCACGAGGGGCGCAGCAAGCTCACGGCATGGCTCAGCGAGGACGAGGGCAGGACCTGGCAGGGCGGCCTGATGCTCGACGAGCGGAAGACCATCTCCTATCCGGATGGCTTCCAAGCACCCGACGGTACGATCTACATCTCCTACGACCGCAACCGCGACACCGACGGCGAGATCTTGATGGCCCGGTTCACCGAGGAGGACATCCTCGCGAAGGCGTTCACGGGACCGAAATCCAAGGCGAAGATCCTCGTCAGTCGCCCCCTCGCCCGCGAGATGGCGAAGCTTCCCGGTTTCGAGAAGGCGACGCCGGGCGTGAAGCGCACGGTCGATCTCCCTCTCGTCGACCTGTCCGCCGACAGGAGCCGCCACTCCATCGTGGCGGCCGGCACGGGATCGGTCTACCAAGGCCACTGCGACACGGTCCTGCTCCCCGACGGGAAGACGATGTTCGCCGCGTGGTGCCTCGGCCACGCCCGCTGGATCGGTCCGCTCGCGAAAAGTGTCGACGCCGGCCGCACCTGGAGTGAGCCATTGACCGTCCCCGAAAACTGGCACCGAACCTCCAACACTCCGGCCCTGCACCGTCTCGTCGGCCCCGACGGCAAGGCACGGCTCTTCTGCTTCGCGGGCGGCCTCGACTGGAGCCGCGAAGGCAAGCCGCCCTATCCCATGCATCAGGCGCATTCCGACGACGAGGGCAGGACCTGGACCCCGATGGCTCCGAACGGTGTCGAGGGCGAGGTGCCGCCGAAGACGATCCTCTCCTTCGACGGAGGCAAGCGGCTCGTCATGTGGAGCGATCTGCCCGGCTACGTCGTCCAGAGCGAATCGGGCGACGGTGGCCTGACCTGGAGCGAAGGACAGAGGATTCTCCGCGTTCCCGAACGCTGGGCGCAGCCCTGCGTCGTCGCCTCGCCCGACGGGAAGTCCCTCCTGATGCTGATGCGCGAGAACAGCCGTGCCCATCAGTCGCTCCTTTCCGTGAGTCAGGACGAGGCGAAGACCTGGAGCGCACCCCGGGAACTTCCCGCCGCGCTCACCGGCGACCGCCATGTCGCGAAGTTCGCCCCTGACGGACGCCTCGTCGTCGCCTTCCGCGACATGGCCAAGTCCAGTCCGACCTACGGACACTACGTCGCCTGGGTGGGACGTTTCGAGGATATTCCCGAGGGGAAGGCGGGGGGCTACCGTATCAAGCTTTTCCACAACGCGCTCCGCAAGGAGGCCGAGGAGCCGGGGCAGGGGAATACCGACTGCGGCTACTCCGATCTGGAACTGCTCCCGGACGGAACCCTCGTCGCGACGACCTACCTCAAATACGCCGAGGGGCCGGAGCAGCATTCGGTGATGACCACCCGCTTCACGCTGGAGGAGACCGACAAGCGGCGGGGCTCCGATTGAGAGGAGCGTCAGCCGCTCACCCAGCGAGGACAAAGGCCCAGTTCAGGGCCAGCAGCAGAAGAATCGAGGTGGCGACGGCGGGCGACGGCAGCGTCGTCTCCACCTTGATTCCGAATCCCAGCCACAGCACGGTCCAGGCGAGGACGAGCGGAATCGCGGTCGCCACCAGAGGGTTGCTACGCCAGGCCCCGGCGAAATCGCCGAGGACGAGACGGAAGGTGGCGGTGGTCCCGCCGCAAAGAGGGCAGGGGAGACCGAAGGCAAGCTGGAGCGGGCAGACCGTGTAGTCCGTGCCACGGGTGCGGTTCGTCCAGAAGACGAACAGGATCGCGCCGACGAAAAGAGCCGTTGCGACGATCCATGCCGGGGTCATTCCCGAGAAGAACTCGGATCGGGGTGTCCGGCGAAAGCGGAACATCTCATTGCAGGCCGCCCTGGGCGGCCGTTGCCCCGACGATGACGACGGCAAAGACGATGTAGAGGATGGCGAAGACGGTGCCGAGGATCAGGAGGATGGTGCCGATGATCCCGCAGATCTTCCCCGCCTTGGTCTGCTCGAGTCCCGAGGGGTCCATGAGGCCGGCGTTCATCTGGGCGATGTCCTTGTTCGCCATGACCCAGGCGATCGGAGCGCAGAGGGCGCAGAGGACGAGGCCGAGGATGCCGAGGACGAGAACGGTGGTGGCACGGTGGGGCTGCATGGGGGAAATGCTGGAGGAACTCCGTTCCGAAGTCAAAAGGAAACTTGGGCCGCCGGATGTCGCTCCGTCAGGCTCCCCGCCCGATGCAGTGGTAGTCGAATCCATGCTTCCGCATCGTGGCGGGATCGAGCAGGTTCCGGCCGTCGAAGAGCAGGGGGGAGAGCATGGATCCCTTCACCTTCCGGAAGTCGACCCGGGCGAACTGGGGCCACTCCGTGGCGATGACGAGAGCCTCGGCTCCTTCCGCCGCTTCCTCGGGCGAGGTGGCGAGGCGGATCTTTTCGGCGATGGGGAGCTCCGCCGCGCGTTCCATCCCTTTTGGATCGTAGGCCGTGACCTGAGCGCCCTCGGCGACGAGCCGCTCGACGAGCTCCATGGCTACGGAGCAGCGGAGATCGTCGGTGTCCGGCTTGAAGGTCAGGCCCCAGACCGCGATCTTCTTCTCGTCGAGAACCCACAGCGATTTCCGGATGTGCTCGATGAAGCGGTCGAGCTGGCGCCGGTTGATCTTCTGGACCTCCTTGAGCAGATCGAAGGGCACCCCGAGCTGCTCGCTGATGGCGATGAAGGCGGCGATGTCCTTCGGGAAGCACGAGCCCCCGTAGCCGAGGCCGGCGTTGAGGAAGGAACGACCGATGCGGGAGTCCATGCCGATACCTTCGGCGACCAGCTCGACGTCCGCGTCGCTCGCCTCGCAGATCTCCGAGATGGCGTTGATGTAGGAGATCTTGAGGGCGAGGAAGGAGTTGGCGGCGTGCTTGATCAGTTCCGCGCTGTTGATGTCGGTGACGAGAAGCGGGGCGACGAAGGGCTCGTAGACCTTCTTCATCAGGGCGGAGGCGCGGTCGCTGTTCGATCCGAAGACGATGCGGTCGGGCTTCATCAGATCGGCGACGGCGGAACCCTCGCGGAGGAATTCCGGATTCGAGACCACGTCGAACTCGGCATCGGGCGCGTAGCGCTGGATGGTCTCGGCGACTTTCTCTCCGGTTTTGACCGGAACCGTCGATTTGTCGACGACGACCTTGTAGCCCTTGAGGCAGGGAGCGATCTCGCGCGCCACTTTTTCGATGAACTTCAGATCGACGGACCCATCCGGGTTCGGCGGGGTCGGCACGGCGATGAAGACGACGTCGCCGTGGTCGACGCCCTCCTCGGTGCTTGTGGTGAACGAGAGGCGTCCCGCCGCCACATTCTGAGTGACGAGATCGGCGAGACCGGGCTCGTAGATCGGAATTTCCCCGCGAAGCAGCGTTTCGATCTTTTTGGCGTCGTTGTCGACGCACATCACTTCGTGTCCGACTTCGGCAAAGCATGCGCCGGTGGTCAATCCGACATATCCGGATCCGATAATGGTCAGTTTCATCTGAAAAGGAAAGTTGTAGATCTGGCCGCCGTGGGAGGCGAGGGGCTTTTCCGGTCGAAAGCGTCGGTTGACAGCCCAAACCGAAGAAGGACGGCAGGGTCCCGGGGCGCCGGGGCGATTTCAGTTCTCGGCCCCGAGCGTACCGGGTTGGAAGTCCACCGGCAGGCTCACCTTCGGAAATGCCTTGAGAGTCAGGCTGAGGACCACTCCGTACTCGTTCTCCCGATCCCTGTTGTCGCGGACGATCGCCCCCAAGCTGGCAGTCCAGCTGGCGAGGTCGCGGTGGATGCTGTATTGCTGGTATTCGAGAGTCCCGTCGTCGGCTTCGAAGCGATGGGCGGTGCTGAATCCCCAGTTGTCGCTCAGACGCGTGTAGGTCGTGAGGCTGTAGAGGTCGGCGTCTTCGAAGAAGGGATGGTCGTTGATGAAGTAGTGACCGATGCCGAACTCGAACCAATCGGAGGGCATGAACGTGATCCGGGAATTCAACTCGGTGAAATCAAGCGTGTCGTCGAGGAGTGGCACCTGGGCCGTGGTGGAGGCGGCCAGCCAGGGGAGGGGACGCCATTCGACGTCGGTGAAGAAGTTCGAGAAATTGCGGTTGAATTCGGGATCTTCGAGGTAGGCGTCGAAGTAGTTGTTCAGCGAGAGCCATTCGTAGGAGAGGCCGTTGCGCTTCGTGTACCAGCGGTTCGAAACCCCGGTCCGGACGACCTGCCAGTCGCGGATGTCGTCGATCGAGGTGAAGAGCGGCATGTCGATGGGACGGAGGCGCGTCGTGGGGGTGAACCGGTCGATCGGGGAGAAGCGGCCCGTGAGATCGTTCGTGCTGACCATCGAGAAATTCACGTAGGGGCGGACGACGTGCATGACCCCGTTCAGGCCCAGCGCACGGTTCACGATGTTCGGAGACTTCTTCGACATCTTGAAGGAGAGGTCCACGCCCGCGTGGGCCGTGGTGCGGTCCAGGGACCCGAAGCCGGGAATGTCGAAATTCGTGTAGTTGGTGTAGCCGACGCCGGCCTTCGGGACGACGTCGAGGAATCCGCCCAGCCGGGTCGGGAAGAGGAATTCGTGGTAGGTGTGGAAGCGGTTGTATCCGCTGGGATCGACAGCGCCTGCGAGGAGGGAGGCGTCGTCGAGCTCCTCGTCGAGAATGCCGAAGGAGGTGAGGCCGTCGTAGAAGAAGCCGGTGTCGCCGATGGGCGTTCGGATGATGTCGATGGCGAGCTCGGGAGAGCGGGTGTCGGTCTGGAAGAACTCGTTGAACTGGAAGCGTCCGGTCAAGGAGACCTCTCCTTGGGCGAAGAGCTTGTTCAGATTGATGAGATTGTCGGGCTTCGGATCGACGCGGAACTCCGAAGGGAAGAAATCCTCGTAGAAGTAGGCGTCACTGAACTTGTTGATGTCGAAGTCGAGATAGAAGGATTCGTCCTCGGTGCCGGGAAGGTAGATCCGATGCTGGAAGTTGATCCGGTAGCGCTCGCTCTCCGTGCCGTCCTTGCGGTCCCGGCCGTTGAAACTCAGTTCCGGGTTCGTGTCGTTGGCGTAGTAGAGCTTCAGTCGCCCGATGTGCTGGTTGTCCTTGAACTTGCGGTCGAAAAGTTCGACGCCTCCCGCGAGTCCGCGTTCCGAGCGGTAGTCGAGATGGGCGTGGGCATGGTGGTTTTCTCCCACCATGAATCCGTAGCGGTTCAGAAGGAAGCCGCCCCAGGCCGAGTTCCATCCCGGCGTGAAGTAGTAGCCCAGCTCCTCGTCCATCGGTTGGACGAAATAGGGGAACCAGAACACTGGGACGTTTCCGACGTGGACTTTTGCCCCATGCATGACGATTTTGTCGTCCGGATAGACCTCGAGCTTCTTGACCTTGACGTGGTAGTTGGGGTGTTCCGCATCGTGAGTGGTGAAGGTGGCGTCGGTGAGGATAATGGGACCTCCGGTCTCCTCCTCGGGGCGCTGCACGTTCTCGGAGGTGTAGTAGATCGGTTCGAGCGCGCTCTTGAGCTGGCTCGTCGTCATTTCGCCGGTGTGGATGTTGTAGATGATCTCCTCGGCGTCGACGACCTGGCCATCCTTGAAGATGCGCACGTTGTCGCGGGCGAAGACGTTGCCCGAGGATTGGTGGAATTCGATCTGGTCGGCTTGGATCGTGACGTCGCCGTAGGTCACGACCACGTCCCCGTAGGCTTTCGCGATGCCCAGGTTCTGATCGTAGTCGCTGAAGTCGCTCTTGATGTCGAGATTCAGCTTGTCGGGCCCGCCGGAAGAGGCTCCCTGTCCGATGGACAGCGGGGGAAACGAAAAGGAGAGAAGGAGGGCCACGGCGACGGCCATCGCTCCGGCGCGGGACGGGCACCGGGTCGGCGTTGAAGCAAGCGGTCTGGAACTCTCGGAGATCAAGGATGCTGGATCGATTTCGGCGGTCGGCGCGGAACCTGAGCCACCGCTTCTCATTTACTCGCATCTAACCAAAAGACCAACGAAAAATTCGAGCAACGAAGACATTCGATTGGGAGGCATTGACTGTCTCTCAATGGCTTCGCCCTCCTCGACGGCTGCGCACGCAGAGCCCCTTTTTCGAATTTCCCCGCAAAAAATCATAAAATCTGGAAAGCGCTGGCGAGAGCTCCTCTCGAGTGTCGGCGGCACGGAGAACCTCCGCCAGCGGGGTCGGGCGGAGGTAGACGTCGCGGAAGGCATCCCTGATGAGGTTCCGGTCCTCTTGCGAGAATCCCGCCCGTCTCAGGCCGATGGAGTTGATCCCGATGACGACATTGATGTCCGCTGCGACGACGTAGGGGGGAAGGTCCTGTGAAAAGCCCGAATTGCCCTGAGTCATGACGAGATCGCCAATGCGGACGAATTGGTGGAAACCGGAACCCCCTCCCAGGAAGCATTGGTCGCCGAGCTGGACGTGTCCGGCGAGGAGGACATTGTTCGCCAAGGTGTTGCGATGGCCGACAAGGCTGTCGTGACCGACGTGCGCTCCGGCCATCAGGTAGTTCTCCTCCCCGATGCAGGTGCTGCCCCCTTCGTGGATGGAGCGGTGGACGGTGACGTATTCCCGCATCACGTTGCCGTTTCCGATGAGGACGCCGGAGGGGGTGCGGCGGTCGAAGCCCCGCAATTGAGGATCCGATCCCAAGAGGGCTCCGGATCCCACGAAGCAATCCGCCCCCAGCCGGGTCCCCCGGCGGATTTGGGCGGCCGCCTCGATCACGCAACGGTCGCCGATGACGGTTCCGCTTTCGACGACCGCAAACGGCCCGATTTCGACTTGTTCGCCGATTTCGGCATCCGGCGAGACGAGCGCTTGGGGATGGATGGGCATGGCGGAAAACGGGGTGAGGCTAGATCAGGCCCGCCTCGCGGAAGCTGAAGTAGGGGGCCTCCACGTGCCGGGAAGACATGCTGCCGACGATGAGATGGTCGGAGAATTCGATTCCCACGGCCTCGCAGGCGGTCTTGAGCCGGCGCGTCGCCTCGCAGTCGGCCTGGCTCGGAGAGGGGTCCCCGGAGGGGTGGTTGTGGACGAGGATGATCGCGTGGGCGGAATGGCTGATCGCCCGGCGGAGGATTTCCGAGGGATTCGCGAAGGACTCGCTCCCGGTGCCCCGGAAAATCTCGCTGGTCTGGAGGAGGCGTTTGCGCTGGTTGAGCATCACGATGCGAACGGATTCCTGGGAGAGGCGCTGCATGTCGGCTCCGACCAGCGCGAAGACATCCTCGGGGCATTCGATGGGGCGTTCGTGGTAGGGCTCCTTCGCCAGACGGTGCCCGAATTCGAAGACGGCGGCGAGCTGGGCGGCTTTGGCCGGGCCGACCCCCGGGATCTGGAGAAGGTCGGCCATCGAGGCCCGGGAAAGCTGACGCAGGCTTCCGAACCGGGCGATCATCTCCCGGCCCAGTTCGACCGCGCTCACGCCCGCTCGGCCGGTGCCGAAGAAAACGGCGAGGATTTCCGCGTCGCTCAACGACGCAGCGCCGCGTTCGAACAGCTTCTCCCGGGGGCGTTCGTCTTCGGGGATTTCCTTGATCAACATGGAATTTCCGCGCATCCTGCGACGGCTTTGCGGGCGGCGCAATCGTTTTTCCCAGTTGCGGGAGCGGGATTGTCCGGGAAATTCCCGCTTTGCCCAGACCCGATGAAAGGCCCCACTATCGCCGCGATCGCGACACCTCCCGGAACGGGGGCGGTGGCCTTGGTGAGGGTGAGCGGACCCGATGCCAAATCCATTGCCGCGAAGGCCTTCGCCGGCAGGGCTTCGGAAAATTGGGAACCCCGGCGCCAGCATTTCGGACGGATCGTCGAATCCGCTGGCGAGTCCGTCGACGAAGTGCTGTTGACCTGGTTTCCGGGTCCCCGGAGCTTCACCGGCGAGGACATCGTCGAAATCGCCTGCCATGGCGGGACGTTGGTGACCTGCCGGATTCTCGAGGTCCTTCTCGAGGCGGGGGCGGAGCCTGCCGCTCCCGGCGAATTCTCCCAGCGGGCCTTCCTCAATGGGCGTATCGACCTCACCCAGGCCGAGGCGATCATGGATCTCATCGCCGCGCGGACCGATCTCGCGCTGAAGGCGGCCGGAGAGCAGTTGGAGGGGCGACTGGGGAAGGAGGTCGAAGCCATCCGGCTCGATCTCGTCGGACTCCTTGCCCATGTCGAAGCGTGGATCGACTTTCCCGAGGAGGATATCGAACCCGATTCCCTCTCCGCATTGACCCGGCGGCTCGATGGCATCGCCGCCCGGCTCGATGCCCTGCTTTCCACGGCCGCGCAGGGACGCATTCTGCGGGAGGGGGTGAGAACCGTGATCTGCGGCCCACCCAATGCCGGAAAGTCCAGCCTACTCAACGCCCTGCTCGGCTACGACCGCGCCATCGTGAGCGATCTCGCCGGAACGACGCGCGACACGATCGAGGAATTCATCAACCTCAAGGGCATTCCCCTGAGGCTGGTCGATACCGCCGGCATTCGGGAGGCCGCCGGCGCCATCGAGCGGGAGGGCATCGAGCGGACCCGGGCGCAGATCGGTGGTGCCGAACTGGTCCTCCTCGTCGTCGATTCGGCGGAGGGCTCGGCCCCCGCCGCCGCCATCGAACTCCCCGAGGGAGCCAAGGTGGTCCGCATCCTGAACAAATCGGATTTGCCGCGGCACCCGGATTGGCAGCGGGCCGAGGGGGTGGCCGTCTCCTGCCGCGACGATGCCTCCATCGCCGCGCTGCGGGACCATCTCCACATGCTTCTCGTCGAGGATACCGGCCTCGCCGCGGCGAATCTCACTTCGATCAACGCCAGACATCAGCATTGCCTGAAGCGCGCGCGGAAGGAGCTGGCGGTGGCGCGCGGCGCGCTTTCCTCCGGCGATTCGCCCGAATTCGCCGCGACGGATCTGAGGGCCGCCCTCGAAGCGGTGGGCGAGGTGATCGGACGGACCGACGTCGAGGAGATTCTCGGCGAGATCTTCTCCAGCTTCTGCATTGGGAAATGAAAAAGCGGCGGTCCTGTCCGGAACGTGGTTCCGGAGGACGCCGCTTTTCCGCAGGCTCCGCCTCGGGTCGGGCTCAGCCGAAGAGTTCGGTGACCGGTTTGCCCTTGTTCGCGAAGGTGAAGGGGCGTTGCGTCGGAGAGTAGACCGTCTCCTCCAGATTCAGGCCCATCCCATGGCCGATCGTGGCGAGGAAGTCCTGGGGCTTGACCGGGTTCGCCTTCACTTTTTTGCCGGCGCCGTCGGTTTCCCCGTAGACCGTGCCGCCCTTGATGCCGCCGCCTGCAAGGACGCAGGAATAGGCCGCCGGATAGTGGTCGCGGCCGGAATTCATGTTGATGTCCGGGGTGCGTCCGAATTCCGTGCCCACGGCGATGAGGGTCGATTGCAGAAGACCACGAGAGTCGAGGTCCTTGATGAGAGCGGCGAGCGCCTTGTCGAACTCGGGCAGGCGGTTGGACGTGCCCGTATCGATGTCCAAGTGCATGTCCCAGCCGCCCGAGACGATCTCGACGACGCGCACGCCGTTCTCGACGAGACGGCGGGCGAGGAGACAGCCCTGTCCGAAGCGGTTGTCCCCGTAGTCGGACGCGTTCGATTCGCCCGAGATGTCGAAGGCTTCGAGTTCGCTGCTGCTGAGCAGGTCGTTGGCCTGCCGGTAGTATTCGACGTAGGAGCTGGGGCCGCTGTACTTGAACTTGTCGGCGAATTGCTGGCCGAGCTTCTGCGCCATCTCCATGCGGCGGGAGAAGCGTTCGCCCTCGACGATGAGCTCGGTGTTCGGCACGCCGCCAGCCGGGTTGGCGATGGGCAGCGGGCTGAGGTCGGGCTCCATGAAGCCGGCATTCGAGGTGCTCTCGCCGATGAGGACGGAATCGGGCAGGATCTTGCCCCGCTTGCCGAGCAGCTTCTGCACCCAGGGGCCGACCGTCGGGTGGACGATGGTGGCGATCTTCTCGTAGCCGGTCCGCATGATGTACTCGCCCTGTTCGTGGGCGCCCTGGGTCGAGGACATCGAGTTGATCACCGCGAGCTTGTCGGAGATTTTGGCGAGCTCGGTCAGGTGCATGCCGAACTTCATGTTGTCCACCTTGGTGTCGATCATCTCGGTGGGCCCCATCACGGCTTTGTTCTTCTTCGGATCGAAGGTGTCGAGGTGGGTCATGCCCCCGGCGAGATAGATGTAGATGAGGCTTTTCGCCTTGCCACTCTCCTGGGCCTTGAAGTCGCGGGGGAGGAAGGGGACGCTGAGGCTGACTCCGAAGGACAGCTTCGCCGTCATCTCCATGAAGTAGCGGCGGCTGAACGGATCTTTTCCGGCAAGTTCGGCGATATGCATGGCGTGGATGGGCGTTGGGGGTTCTGGAACTTGAAAGGGGTGAAGGTCACTGGATGTAGAGGAACTCGGGGCTGTTCATCAGCGCCCAGGCGAGGTCGCTGATGCCTTCGTCTCCGTAGTCCTCCATCATTCCGACGCCGAGGTCGAGTTCCTCCTTGCTGGGGAAGCGGTTGAGGAGGGTGAAGAAGACGCCGCGGACTTTGTCGTCGGGACCGTCGAGCGCCTCCAGGTCGGCGACGACCTTGGAGGAGGTACCGGTGAGCTGGCGCGTGACCGTGCCGTTCATCAGCGCGAGCACCTGCGGGACGGAGCCGTCGTAGTTGTGCTCGTCGGTGACGCGGCGGTCGGACTGCCCGAAGGTATCGAGCATCGAGGCGGCCGGAGCGGGCTGGGGCAGCTCGGAGGCGCGCAGCTCGGTGTCGGTGACCTTGATCGGAGAGCTGCCGCCGCCCTCGCCGACCATGGCCATGCTCGAGCCTCCACCGCGGAGCTCCTCCCACATCTGGTAGTGGTTCCAGACTTCGTCGTTCGAGGCGGTGTTGAAGTCGATGTTGAGGATCTTCTTGTAGAACGAGCCGTCGCCGCCCGTTTTCTTGTCGATGTCGGCTCCGTGGGCGAGGACCATCATGGAGTCCCACGCCTGCTCGGCGCGCATCCGGCGCAGCACCGGACCGGCGAAGTAGTAGGGCTTGCTCGTGTCGGGTTCCTCCGCCGTGGCGATGGACTGGTAGGCCCGGGTGTTGTAGAGGATGCGCATGAACTCGCGCAGGTCGTAGTTCACCCGCTGCATCTCGCGGGTGATGTAGGCGAGCACTTCGGGCTGGCTGGCCCGCTTGATCATGTCGTCGTTGAAGTCGTTGACCGGCTCGATGACGGCCCGTCCGAAGGCCCGGCCCCACATGCGGTTGGCGATGACGAGGGCGAAGCGGGGATTCTCGGGGGCGATGAGCCAGTCGGCGACGGCCTGGCGGCGAGTCTTTCCACCCATCTTCGCCGCCGCTCCGACGAGAGTCCGCGGGCTGGCGACCTGGCCAGGCTTGCCGCCTTGGCCGATGAAGTCATGCGGCAGCACCGTCTCCAGCGCCTTGTTGTCGGCGAGGTTCCAGCCCAGGGCGCCCACGAAGAAACGGAACTGCTGGTCCCGCAGATCGCCCGGCCGGATGCCCTTGTTGGCCTCGGCCCACTTCTCGAAGCTGTTCTTCCAGCCCGCAGGCGCATTGGGCATCTCGATCGTGCCTCCGCCCATCATGGAACTGGCCCCGCCGTAGCGGAGGGATCGCTGCGTGTTGCCGAAGAAGGCGGCCATTTCGTAGAAGTCGCCCTGGGTCCACTCGTCGAAGGGGTGGTCGTGGCACTGCGCGCAGGAGATGTCGATGCCGAGCATGATCTGTCCGAAGTTCGCGAAGGCGTCGAACTCCATCCCCGTGTCGCGGAGGAGGAAGCCGGAGGCCGGATTCTGGCCCACGTTGCCCTCGGCGGTGATCATCGCGGCGACGATCTCGTGATAGGGCTTGTTCGCCTTGATCTGCTCGCGCCACCAGTGGACGTAGGGGTCCATGCGGACGCCGTTGTCGAAGTCACTGGCATGGACCCGGTACATGTCGGCGAAGTAGTTGAAGAGGTTCGACGCGTAGCCGGGGGAGAGGAGCAGCTCGTCGATGAGGGCCTCGCGCTTGTCGGGACGGGCGTTTTCGGCGAAGCGGAGGAACTCCTCGCGGGTGGGAATGCGCCCGGCGATGTCGAGGTAGACCCGGCGGACGAAAAGGTCGTCCGGCAGCGGCTCGTTGAAGGAGGTGAAGCCGTTCTTCTTCAGGGTGGTCGCCAGCAGAGTGTCGATCTGCCGCGCCGAGGCCTTGGTGAAGCTGTCGTCGCCGATCTTCGCGAGGCGTTCGGCCGCCTCCTGGTCGGCCTTGATGAACTTGTCCTTGTGGACGACCACCTGATTGCCGTTCTGGAGCTTGAACTTGTAGTTCTCGCCTTCGATGCCGAGGAAGATGGCTTGGAGCGGCTTGCCATCGACGCTGGTCCAGGTCCTGGCCTCGGCCGAGGGAACCAGAGCCGCCAAAGCCAAGGCGAGCGATCCGAACCGGAGGAAGGAAGAGCAGATGTTCATAGACGTAAAAAAGCGGAGTTTCACTATCTTCATATCGGGAACGGCCCTTTGCGTCACGACAATTTTTCGGAATTTTCCGAAAATCCGATCTTCCGAAGCACTTCCGCCATGCCGGGCAATACGCTCAAGCTGAGCGGATTCCGCGGGACGACGGCTACCGGGAGGCGCCGGTGGAATGGGGAGAAAGGAATTGGAGATGCCGTTCCACCTGATCCCGGTCGGGAATGGGATCCTGCGCTCCCGCTCCGAGGGTGGCGAGCGCCCCGGCGCAGTTCGCGGCCCGGAGCGCATCCTCCAAGGAATCCCCTTGGGCGATGCGGGCGGTGAAACAGCCGGTGAACGCGTCTCCAGCCCCCACCGTGTCGATCGGGAGAACCGAGAGCACCGGCACGGCGAACGGCGCCCCCGCGCGGGGGAAGACGAGGGTCTCCTCGCCTCCGCGAGTCACGACGAGGTGATCGGCCCGCAGTTCCTGCAGGCGCTCGGAGACGTCTTCCCGGGCAGCGGGGAAGGGGGCGAACCCCAGAAGCTCCTCCGCCTCGGTCTCGTTCACGACGAGATAGTCCGTGCGGATTTCCTCCCACGGGAAGGTGGGGTGGAAAGGAGAGGGGTTGATCACCACGGGGATGTCGTGCCGGTTCGCGATCTGGGCCGCTTCGACAAGCGCGGCGGCGGGCACTTCGAATTGGCCGAGCAGCGCGTCGCATTCCGCGATCCTCGCCTTTTCGCCGACGATGTCGGCGCGCCTCAACTCCGCGTTCGCCCCCGGAGCGACGACGATCATGTTTTCGCCATTTCGGTCCACCGTGATGAAGGCCGCTCCGGTGGGAACCGGCACCGTGCGGACGCAGGCGGTCGAGATACCCTCCTCCTCCAGCACCCTCAAGTAGGCGATTCCGCCCTCGTCCGCGCCGACGGCTCCGAAAAGGACGACCTGACAGCCTTGGCGCGCGGCCGCGACCGCCTGGTTCGCGCCCTTGCCGCCGCGGAAGTAGTCGAGACGGTCCGCGGACACCGTTTCGCCCGGAGCGGGCAATCTCTCGACTCGGGTGAAGTGGTCCAGGTTCAGCGAGCCCACGACCGCGATCCGGCGTTTGGCTTGGGGGGTGGATCGCGGGTTGCTCATGTCTCGGGAAAACTATCCGTAACTTCTTCCTTTGGAAGCGATTGTTTGCGCCCTTCGGCGTCGACCCGCACCAGGGTGACTTCCGTGGAGAAAATCTCCTCCCCGTTTTTGGAGACCTTCACCGAATAGGACGCCGAGGTCTCGCCGATACGGGTGCGAAAGGCCTCGAAGCGGAGCACCGCTCCTTCGCGAACGCTTTTCTTGAAAGCCACCTCCTTCATTCCGACGGTCACGAGCTGGCAGCCTGGATAGTCGCGGATCGCCGCCATCCAGGCCATCTCGTCGACCCAGGCGAGGAGATAGCCGCCGAAAAGGAAGCCGTAATGGTTCATGTGCTCCGGCAGCACGAGGCGATGGTTCTCCATGCGGGGACGATGACAGCGCCGACGGTTCTTCGACAAGACAAAAATCCTCCGGTTTTCCAAGCTCCCGTTTGCATGTATGCTTCCCTTGGATCGTCTCACCCCTTGTCCAAATCCGCATCCTTCATGACCAAAGCCTTCCTTGCCACCGCTCTTTTCGCCGGCCTCGCCTCCGCCGTCTTCGGCCAGGCGGAGAAGCAGGAGACGCCGCCCACCTCCGAGCCTTCCTCCTTCGCCGGAAAGTCCATCGACCAGATGACCGCCGACGAGGTTCTCAAACTCGTCCGTTTCAGCTACACGCTCTACAACCGCGACTTCACCGGATCCCTCCGCATGGGCATCGCGAAGAGGGTGGACTTCCTTCTCAGTCTCAAGCCCGAGTCGATCCGCTTCGTCTTCAACGAACCCGCCCAGGTGATCTACCTCGACACCAGCAACCAGCGATTCGCCTTGTTCGAAGGAGTCGGCGGTGCCGAAATGAAACCGGTCCCGTCGGCGAAATACGGCGAAGCCGTCCGCGGGACCGACATCACCTACGACGATCTTTCCATGCGCTTCCTCTACTGGCCGAACGCCCGCATCGTCCGGCAGGAGAAGCTGAAGGGACGCGACTGCATCCATCTTTCCATCCGCAACCCCGACGGATCGGGTTCCTACTCCAGTGTCAACGTCTGGATCGACAAGGTCAGCGGCGGTTTGCTGAAGATGATCGGCTACGATCGTTCCGGGCGACCCATCCGGCGCTTCGAAGTGCTCAGCGGGAAGAAGTTCGGGGACATCTGGATGGTCGACGAGATGCGCATCGAGACCATTTCCGGCCCCGTCGGCGCCAGCGACGGCACCGTGAAATCGAGCACGCGGATGCAGATCAAGGATACCGCGAACTGAGGGCTTCCCTCGCGCCCGCGCCATCGTTCCCGATCGCCCCGGCAGGACAGCTGTCCATCGCGTCCTCACAGACGGCGATCTCCTCCGCAGTCTCGGGCTGGCGGACGACGAAGGAATGCGCCTCCGCGTCGTTCCTCGCGAAAAACTCGGAAGCATGGTGGCGGCACAGGTCGCAGTCGATGCATTCGCGGTCGACATAGTAGATGCCGGGGGCGTTCTGGGCGTAGCGGTGGTGGAGTTCGGCCATGAGCGATGGATACGCGGAGGCGGGGCGGTTCTTTCATGCGTTTTGGAGAGTGGAGCCGCTCGAAGGCGCACGATCCCGGAAAACCCTCGTCCAAAGGTAGCCCCGAGCGGCCCGCTCGGGTAGGGGCGTCGTTTGGACGTCCGATTGGTCGCTCGGGCCGCACGGCCCTACCTTGCCGCGAGGCGAGTCCGTTCCGATGATGGGGTGGGTTTGGCAAGGAAAGGTTCCTTGTCAGAGTAAGGAGATGGGCAAAGTCACGAGCAAGCTCCAAGTGACGATTCCCAAGTCCATCGCCAAGGCCCACGGGACCGGGCCAGGAACGGAGATTCTCTTCGAATCCGCCGGGGACAGCATCCGGGTGCATCGCGTGCAGGAGGCAGCCGTCGAACACGGTAGCGGCGAAGAGGGGACCGACTTCCGTCTCCGTCTGTTCGACGAAGCGGCCGGAAGACAACGGGCGAGGGAAGGAGGCTCGGCAAGCCCCTTCTGGCATCGCAATGCATGTCTCAGATCGCGGATGGACACGGGAGGAACTCTATCGTCGCGGCTAGTGTTTCGTTCCAGCAAAGATGACAGGCGAGACGTGGATGATACGCCAGTGCTGTAGCCGCGTCCATCGGGCGCGGAGCGGATGTCCAAACGACGTCCGACCGAGGCCAATGGACGCGACTAGAGGACTCCGCCTTCGATGATCCTACTAATCCGCTTTGCTGGAATGGAGCACTAGGATTCGAGCGGGGCGAGAATCCGTTCCGATGAGGTGGAATCGGCCTCTTCCGCCGTTTCTGATCGCCTTCACAGGGCGGGGGCGACGGAGAAGAGGTTCTGTTGAATTGGATATTGGTTCCCTGTTCCTGTCTTTCGGGCTGCTCGATTTCAGCTTGACCCCGATCTCGGGGAGCGCCTCATAGGAGAGCCGATAGTTGGATTACCCATTCCTATACCATTTCCGATGCGTTCGTCACTTCTCGTCTTCTCATGTCTGATTGCTTTGAACTGGCCGCTTGCTACGGCCGATGCGGCTATCACCAAGCCGGGTCGTTATGTCGGAAAAATTGAGAACAAGGGACGGATCAGCTTCGTCATCGCCCGCGACGGTCGTCGCATTCATCGCATTCGTGGCGTTTTTACGACCCAGGAACTTTCTCGATCCACTCTCAATTCGGGCAACCCTTCCGAGTATTTCACCGTCGTCACCGTCGCCTTCAACTCGAAAAAGCGGCACTTCCCGGTGTACCGAACCGGGTTTCAAGTCTTCTGGGGCAACAGTCAGGCATGGTATACCGTTGACGCCGTTTCGCCTAGCACTCGCAGTTATCGAGGACGGATTCAGTTTTCCGAGGAAAAACCGCTTTGCTTCTACAATCCTGCAACCGGGTTATACGACTATTGCGAAGATTCCAGAGGACTGTATCGTCCGATTCGTTTTAAGGCGAGACTGGTATCCCGGAATCGGTGAAAGAGGAGGAATGGGGCGCGGAGAAGCAGACTGTCCTGTTTCCCGCTGTGAGCCTTGGTCTCCTACTCGTTACTCTTTCTGCTTGAGGAGTAAGAGTAAGAAGTAGGGAGCAAGAGTAGGAGTGGGGGGAACGCATCAGGCCGCATTCCGCGCCGCAGCCCTTGCCGCATCGCGGTCGAAGAAGGACTCCATGCGGTGGTTGAGATCGTCGTAGAAGGTCTCGGCGAACTGCTCGAGGCGCTTGGTGCGGTTTCTGGCACGGGCGCTCTTCTCGTCGGCGATGCGGGCGCGCTCGGTCTCGACGCGCTCCTCGAAGGCGGTCTCGAGCTCCAGAAGGTTCTCGACGAAGGCCTTGGCGGCGCGGGAGCTGTCGATGCCCTCGACCAGAGCCTTCTCCAAGGGCTTGTTCTGGGTCAGGTGGAGAAGGCGGCCGTCGGAGAGGTCGTCCATGTACTTGTGGTAGCTCTTCAGCCAGGCGGTGCGCTCGCGGGCGTAGCGGACTTCCTCGCGGTCGACGAGGGCGTCGTAGGGCCCGGGCTGGGAGAAGAACTTCACGACCAGCGGAATGGTGTCGATGAGCATGAAAAGCCCCGCGAGGATGGCGTAGGCGATGAGGGCGAACTGTCCGCCCTCGGTGCCCTGGTCGAAGAGGCTGTGGAGGGCGAGGGTCTGGGTGAGGATGTCGCGGCGGGGCTCGGCGGCGATGGCGGCGATGCGCTCCTGCTCCTGCGTGCCGATGGCGGCGAGCTCGCCCTGGAGGCGGCCGAGTTCGGCGAGACGGGTGTCGATCTGGGCGGTGATGGTGGCGCGGATCGTGTTCTGCTGCTCGACGAACTGGTCGGCCTGCGACTGCTGCACCTGCCGCTTCAGGTCGGCGATGCGGTCGCGCTCGGCCTTGAGGCGGTCGGCTTTGGCGGCGGCGAGGCCGATGAACTCGTCCTTGATGCCGTCCTCGGTGGACTTGACCTGGTCGGCGAGGGTGTTCCGCTGGCTGGTGAGGTAGGCGAGGGTTTCGCCGAGGCGCTTGGCCTCGTCGCGCCGCCAGGCGAGCTGGTCGGCCTGGATGCTCTTGGCGCGGGGGCCGAGGCCGACGATGCCGCTGCGCTGGCCGTTGACCTCGCGCTCGAATTCCTTCTGCCACGTGTCGAGCTCGGTCTGCAGGGTGGCGTATTTCGCCTGCATGTCGGCAAACTCGGCATCGACGGTCTCGATCTTGGCACGGTCGGCGGCGGTGTCGGCCTCGATGCGGGCGGTCATCTGCGCGCGCAGCTCGTCGTCGAGCTCGGAGAGGGGATCGGCGAGCCCGACGGTGGCGTCCTCGACGAGGAACTCGGCGGCGAAGGTCTTCTCGAAATTGGCCCGCTGCTCGGCGATCTGGGCCTCGAGTTCGACGATCTTCGCCTCGACGGTGGCTTTCTCGCTGTTCGCTGCGACGCGCACGGCTTCGATCTCGCTCTGGCGCTCCTCCTCGACCACGCTGGTGACGGTGTCCTTGAAGAGGAGGAGGGTGAGGGGGTGCGAGATCGTCACGCCCATGAGCGCGGCGACGACGATGCGGAGGAAGAACTGTCCGACTTTGCGGTGGAAGCGCTGGTAGGAGCGGTAGATCGAGAGCAGGGCGCGGTCGATCGTCATGATGATGAGCCCCCAGGCGAAGGCGATGGGCGCGATGATCCGCCAGTCGTCGGTGAGAGTGGAGAGGGCGTAGCCGCAGGCGATGAAGGCGAAGACGGTCGGAACGAGCACGGTCGCGCCGAAGGCGACGTATTTGCGCTGCTCCCATCCGGGGCATTGCTCCAGGGTGTCCGCTCCGGCTCCCGAGAGCCAGAAGAAGAAGTGCTTGAGGGGATTCGCTTTGGCGGGGCGGTCAGACGGGTACGAGGAATTCATGACGCATGGCGTTGAGTGGTGGTGGAACAGAACGGCCTTCGTCAGGAATGGCCCCGGCAAGGCCCAAGATCGCAATCTCGCGAAAATACTTGGGAATTCTTGACAATCTGTAAACAGTTTTTTTCTAAAACCAGGTAGCTCTTTGGAGTACATGGAAATTCGAAAAGGCCGAATGCCTCTCTCGCGGAGTCGCGGCCTAGGGCAGGGGTGTCGCGGCCGAGGCCGGATCGCTTCCCAGCCGCGGAAAGGCGTCTTCGATAGGAATGAACTCGTCGATCAACGCGACACCGGGAGGGGTCTGGAGGGCGACGGAGCTGGACACGAGAACGGCTTGAAGAGGCGGAATCTCGAAGCGGGCCTCGACCCCGTTGACGTGGAGAAGTTGCGGGCCGGGATCGAGTCCGAGAAGCTCGATGGGAATGCGGGTTTCGAAAGGGGGCGATTCGGCAAGGTCGGCGAGGAGGTTCGCCCCGCGCGGGGTCTGCTCCAGCACTTCGAGGAGGAGGAGGCCATCGGTTCTCGATTGCCGGGCATCGACGAGCTGGGCCGCGCCCGTGGAGAGGCGTCCCTTCACGAGGGCGTAGGCTTCCGGCCGTCCTTGGAAATCGCGCACTTCCACCTCGACGCTTTCGACGAGCGCGGCTTGGGGCGGCGGCGCATAGGGAGTCGTCTGGCAGGAGACGACCCAAAGCGAAAGCCAGGATGCAAAATGCCGAGAAGAGGCCACGGAGGATTAGTAACCAGAATCCAATCATCAGGAAAGTTGAAATTTATAGAAATTCTCGAAAAATGGCGTTTATTCCGAAATTGCGGGCTGGCCTGTTTCGTCGATTGATTTCCACGGATCGGACCTCTAGCTTGCCTCGCCGGTGCGCCCCTTGACCAGCCCGTCCCCCGCCGCCCATGGATTTCGACTGGATTGACTGCCATTTCGACCTCAAGAAGATCACCCCGCGGGAGGTGGAGGAGGTCTTCGAAGATCCCTTTTCCATCCGTCTTCTGCCCGAGAACGATGGCAACGGCTCCGAGGCCCGCTATTTCAACCTTGGAAGGACCATCAACAACCGGCATCTCTTTTCGGTCTTCTGGACGGACGGAAAGCGCTATCGCGTGATTCTCTGCCGTGAAATGACCGAGGATGAAATTTCATTCTACGAGCGTAAGAACGCGGAGATGCTCTGAACCCCTCTTTTGCCCGGATCTCTGACCCTCTAAAGCCTGTGAAAACGATCGAGCGCTGGAACCAGATCCCCGAATTCGAGGACGAGAGAGAGGAGGCCGCGTTCTGGGCGGTGCACTCGCTCGATCCCCGTCTGATGAACGCCTCGATCCAGCGGCAGACGGTGCGCGAATCGACGACGATCACGCTTCGTTTCGATCCGCAGATGCTGAGCCGGATCAAGCGACTCGCCCGGCACCGCTATCTGAACTACCAGAGCATGATCAAGCAGTGGCTTGCCGAGCGATTGGAGGAGGAGGTCGCGAAGCAGGCGGATCGCCAGCGCGACGGCCAGGGAGGCAATGGGAACGGGGGTGCTTGAGCCAGCCGGCCGGGAGCATGGAAGCGAAAGATCCTCAAGTCGAGATCGCGCGCCTCGCCGCCGAGATCGAGCGGCACAACCGCTTATATTATAGCGACGCGAAGCCGGAGATCTCTGATGCGGAATACGACGCCCTCTTCCGCGAGCTGGAGCGGCTCGAGGCCGAATATCCGCTCTTCGCCGATCCGAACAGCCCGACCCGGCGGGTCGGCGGCGCTCCGGGCGAGGGTTTCGAGCAGATCCGGCATCCCGTGCCGATGCTGAGCATCGACGACCTGTTCCAGCTCAGCGAGGAGGTGCGGGACAAGATCGAGGCGAAGACGGGCGAGCGCCCGCCGAAGGAGCAGGAGCTTGTCGATTTCTACAAGCGGCTTCAGAGAGGCCTGGGGACGGAGCGGATTCCAGTGACGGTCGAACCGAAGATCGACGGTGTCGCCGTTTCCCTCGTCTACCGCGGCGGGCGGCTCGACTATGCGGCGACCCGCGGCGACGGGACGAGGGGAGACGTCATCACGGCGAACATCCGCACGATCCGATCGATTCCGAAGACCCTCCCGGAGGCGGCAGGCGCCCCGGCGACGCTCGAGGTGCGCGGCGAGGTCTTCATGCCGAACGAGGCCTTCGCGAAGATGAACGAGGAGCGCGACGAGGCGGGGCTGCCGACTTTCGCGAACCCGCGCAACTCCACGGCAGGGACGCTGAAGCTGCTCGACCCGCGCGAAGTCGCGGCTCGGCCGCTCGATTTCATCGCCCACGGCTTTGGCCTGATCGAGGGAGGGGAGATCGGTTCGATCACGGAGTTCCATGCCCTCCTCGACCGGTGCGGCATCCGGAAGAACGCGCCGCTCTGGATCGTCGAGACAGCGGAGGAGTTGCTCGACGCCGTACGCACCCTCGACCGGGAGAGGCACGCGCTGCCCTACGGCACGGACGGGGCGGTGGTCAAGGTGATCGACCGCGACGCCCAGCAGCAGCTCGGCTTCACGAGCCGCGCCCCACGCTGGGCCGCCGCCTACAAGTATCCGCCGGAGCAGAAGGAGACGACCTTGCTCGACATCGTCGTCCAGGTTGGCCGCACCGGGAAGCTGACGCCGGTCGCCGAGTTGAACGCAGTCCTCGTCTCGGGGACGACGGTGCGGCGGGCCACGCTGCACAACGAGTCCTTCATCCTCGAAAAGGACATCGGCATCGGCGACACCGTGCTGATCCAGAAGGCGGGCGAAATCATCCCCGAAGTGATCAGGGTGGTGGCGAAGAAGGGCGGGCGCGTCCCGTTCTCCATGTTCGAGCACCTCAAGGGGGCCTGTCCGGTCTGCTCGGGACCGATCGAGCGGCGCGAGACCGTCTCGGGATCGAAGGCGGAGACGCGCACCATCGTGACGCACTTCTGCGTGAATTTCGAATGTCCCGCCCAGGCCGCGAGCCGGATGCGGCAGTTCGTCAGCCGCAAGGCCCTCGACATCGAGGGCATCGGCAGCACCGTCGCCGAGAAACTGGTCGAGCGCGGACTGGTCCATTCGCCGCTCGATCTCTTCGAGATTCCCGAGAGCACCCTCGCCACCTTGAATCTCGGGACCGAGGAAAGTCCGCGGATCTTCGGGGAGAAGAATGCGGCCAAGATCGTGCAGGCCCGCGACCGCGCTGCGCGGGAACTGCCCCTCTCGCGATGGCTCTTCGCCATGGGCATCTCCCAAGTCGGCGAATCGGCCTCGCGGGAGCTCTCGCGTCTCCATCGCAGCTTCGGGGAGATCGCGGATTCCGAGATCCTCGCGGAGCTGCGCACCCTGAAAACCGGGGACCGCAAGGAGGCGAATCCCGTCCTGGCCCCCTACGGGATCGCCTCGGAAGTCGGCCCCACGGTTGCCGCCAGCGCGCTGGATTTTTTCCAGTCGGCCGCCGGCCACGCCGTGCTCGACCGTCTCCGGAATCTCGGCATCGACCCACAGTCCGACAACTACGCGCCGAAGCCCTCCGGGGCGCCGGCAGGGCCCGGCAAGCCGCTCGCGGGGAAGACCTTCGTCATCACCGGCAGCCTTTCCGCCCCCCGCGACGACATCGCCGCGAGAATCCACGCCGCCGGCGGCAAGGTCTCCGCTGCGGTCAGCAAGAACACCCACTATCTCGTCGCCGGCGAGGGCGGGGGATCGAAGCTGGAGAAGGCGCAGTCCCTCGGCGTCGCCGTGATCTCCGAGGCCGATCTGGAGGCGCTTTTCGCGGCCGGATCAGCGGCGGAGGAGGCGCGAGAGCCATGAGCGACGTTCCACCTTCGAGCGCCGCTCCCGGTCCTGATTCAGCAGGAAGAGGGAGTGGTCGTCCGTGAGGGTGGCGGTGCCGGGCAGGCGGAAGGCTTCTCCCTCCGGCGAAAACCGGGGAAACTTCTTTTCTCGGACCGAGTGGCGGCGTTCGGCGGGCATGTTCTGAGGGAGGCGGAGGCGGCTCCAGCGGACAGGAAATCACTCTTTGGCCCCCGGCGCAAGGCTCGTCCTGGCGTCGTCTCGGTCTCCGAGGAGGGGACCGGAAAGCCCGAAGAAGCGTTCGGCGTTGCGCGAGGTGATTCCGGCGATCTCGGCGGGCGAGAGCCCGTGCAGCTCGCCGAGTCGGCGGGCGGTGTATTGCACCATGGCCGGTTCGCAGGATTTGCCGCGGAAGGGGACGGGGGCGAGGTAGGGAGCGTCGGTTTCGACCATGACGCGGTCGAGGGGAACCCGCACCGCCGTTTCGCGGACATCGTCCGCCTTCGGGTAGGTGAGGACTCCGGTGAAGGAAAGGAAATGCCCTCCGGCAAGAGCCCGCTCCGCTTCGGCCGACGTGCCGGTGAAGCAATGCAGCACCGCGGTCACGCCGGGAAAACGTTCCAGCACCGCCAAGGTCGCCGCCGTGCTCTCGCGCTGGTGGACCACGGCGGGGAGCTTGTGGTCGAGCGCCAGTTGCAGCATTTCCTCGAAAAGGGCTTCCTGAAGCCGGCGCCACGCCGCGACATCGCTTCCGTCCTGCGGAGGGTGGTAGAAGTCGAGTCCGATCTCCCCGATGGCCACGACCCCTTTCGCCGAGGCCTGGGCGCGAAGCCGTTCGCGCCAACCCTCCGGGCCGGGCTCATGCACGTAGCAGGGATGGATTCCGACGGTGGCGAACACTCCGGGATGCGCCGCGGCCAGGGAAAGATTCGTTTCCGCGTCGTCGACGTCGCAGGAAATCGAGACGATCCGGCCGACTCCGCCGGCGCCCGAACGCTCCAGAATTCCGGGGATCTCCCCGGCAAAACGGGCGGAGGCGAGGTGGGCGTGGGTGTCGGTTAAAAAAGCTTCAGATTTTGCTTCCATTCTCTTGCGGCTCCTCTAGCATCCGCTATTGAGAGGAACATCTGAAAAATTTCTGAAAAAAGCGTTTTCAACCCCTTTAACGTGTGTTAAGCGAATGCCTTGCGGAGCAGCGTCAACGGACCGCTACTGTTTGAATCTGATGAGAATGCAACTCTTTTCGACTGGACTCGCCGCCGTGGCGGTCGTTTCCCTGGCTGGCATCGGCCATGCGCAGCAAACCGTGACCGACCAGTATGGGACGGAGATCCTGATGGACGTGCTTCCGCCCACGGTGCAAAGCCAAGTTCACCAGACCCGCTCCGTGCTCGACGACGGCGGGGGCGAAGGCCCCCTCAAGGTCGACAAATTGGGCCGTTTCCACATCGAACAGGGTGCCAACAAGGGCGGCGTCGGAGGTTCCAGCGACGAATATCTCGTCAACCAGCTCCTCGGGGTCGTTCTCCTGCCCCGTCCTGGCGATGTCCGGCCGGACGGTTGGCCCGGCGTCGAAGGAATCTGGCATGATTTCGACGAGTTCCCGCGCCAGGTCGGCTTCGCCATTCAAAGCTACATCGGCAAGCCGGTCTCCCTCGCCTCCCTCGATCAGATGGTGAAGGACGTGATCATCGCCTACCGCGACGGCGACCGCCCCGTGGTCGACGTTCTCATCCCCGAACAGGACATCACCTCGGGAGTGGTCCAGCTCGTCGTGATCGAATCTGAACTCGCCCGCATCCGCGTCGAGGGTGTCGACGCCGACACCGAGGAGTTCATCCGCAGCCAGATGCGTGTGAAGAAAGGCGAGGTCATCCGCGCCTCCGACGTCCTCCGCGACCTCTCCTGGGTGAACCGCAGCCCCTACCGCAAGATCGACATGGTCTACGCGCCCGGCTACGAGTTCGGAACCACCGACATCATTCTGAAGAGCTACCAGACCCGAGCGAACTGGTTCTACACCGGCTACGAGGACTCCGGCGTCGATTTCCTCGGCGAAGACCGCTTCATCGTCGGCTTCAACATGGGCGACCTCTTCGGCCCGAACCGCAGCCTCAGCTACCAGTACACCAGCGACTTCGACATGGAGCACGTCCGGGCGAACTCGCTCGTCTACACCCACGCTCTGCCGTGGCGCCACTGGCTCACCATTCTCGCCTCCTACGTCGACATCGATTCCGATCCCATCCCGATCGGCGGTGGAAACACGCTCGATTCCGACGGCGACAACATCCAGCTCAGCGGCCGCTACAGCATCCCGCTCGACGGAACCTCCAACCGTCAGCGCGAAATGGACTTCGGCTTCGACTGGAAGTCGAACGGCAACAACCTCGAGTTCGTCGACTTCGCCAACGTAGGCAACATCCAGCTCTTCGGTTCGCGCGTCGAGATCTTCCAGTTCAGCTTGGGCTACCAGGAGACGATCCAGCACCAGCGTGGCGTGTCCCAGTTCGACATCCGCGGGGTCTTCTCGCCGGGCGGATTCAACAACCACAACTCCGACTTCGCCTTCAACCAGTCCCGTCTCGGATCCACGGCGGACTACTTCTACGCGATCGCGAGCTTCGAGCACCAGCGACGCCTGCATGAGGACTGGTCGATGCGCTTCAAGGTCCAAGGCCAGGATGCGAACGGCAACCTCCAGGCGTCCGAGCAGCTCGGCGCCGGCGGCTACGACACCGTCCGTGGTTTCGACCAGCGGGTGGCCCGCGGCGATCACGGCGTGTGGGGCACCTTCGAGCTCTACACTCCCGAAATCTCCCTCGGGCGGATCTGGGATTGGGAGAACGAAACCGACAGCCTCCGCTTCCTCGGCTTCTTCGACGCCGCCAACCTCGGAAACGAGGACCTGCTCCCTGGCGAGCCCAGTTCCATGCAGATTGGATCGGTCGGGGTCGGCTTGCGCTGGAACTACAGCGACTGGTTCAAGCTTCGCGTCGACTACGGTTATCCCGTCTTCACCGAGAACGTGATCGCCGACGAATCCGGGCGCTTCCACATCGGCGCGACGGCGACCTTCTGACGGAACCGCCGCCGGAGACGAAAGCTTTCGCCTCCTTTTCCTTGCGGGCTCCCTTCCACGGAACGGAGCCCGTTTTCCTTGAAATTCGTGGAGAGGCGAAGTCATGCCAGCGCGGCCTTTCCCGCTTGAATGATCCGGCGGAAAACGCTACCTATCGCACGCCAATCCACCAACCCCGAACGATCCTCACACCATGGGAAGACCTGTCACCTTGTTCACCGGCCAATGGGCCGATCTCGATTGCGAAACGATCATCACGAAAGCCAAGGCGATGGGCTACGACGGAGTCGAGCTGGGCTGTTGGGGCGATCACTTCGAGGTCGCCAAGGCCGACGCCGCCTACTGCGCCTCGAAGCGCGCCCTGCTGGAGAAGCACGGCATGAAGTGCTTCGCCATTTCCAGCCACCTCGTCGGGCAGGCGGTCTGCGACAACATCGACGCCCGCCACCAGCAGATTCTCCCCGACTACGTCTGGGGCGACGGAGATCCGGAGGGCGTCCGCCAACGGGCCGCCGAGGAGCTGAAGCGCACGGCCGTCGCGGCGAAGGAGCTCGGGGTCGGCGTCGTCAACGGGTTCACCGGGTCCTCGATCTGGCATCTGATCTATTCCTTTCCTCCGGTGCTGCCCGGCCAGATCGATGCGGGATTCCGCGATTTCGCGGATCGCTTCGGCCCGATCATGGATGTCTTCCAGGAGAACGGGATCAAGTTCGCGCTCGAGGTCCATCCGACCGAAATCGCCTTCGACATCGCTTCCGCCGAACGCGCCTTGGAGGCCATCGGCCACCACCCGGCCTTCGGCTTCAACTACGACCCGAGCCACTTCGGGTATCAGGGAGTGAACTACGTCGAATTCATCTACCGTTTCGCCGACCGCATCCATCACGTCCACATGAAGGATGTCGCCTGGTCCGAGTTCCCCGTGGACGCGGGAGTCTTCGGCGGGCACGTCGATTTCCACAACCGGAAGCGCTACTGGGACTTCAAGTCGGTGGGCCGTGGGCGGATCAACTTCGAGAGCATCATCCGGGCGCTCAACGACATCGGCTACAACGGACCTCTCTCCGTGGAGTGGGAGGACGGCGGCATGGACCGCGAGGCCGGTGCCGCGGAATCCGCCGCCTTCGTGAAGAAGCTGGACTTCCCGCCGTCGAACATCGTCTTCGACGCCCAGTTCGACCGCTGAGAGGAGGAGCGCGGGCGCTCCTGCCCGCTTCCTTGAAATCAGGCGGCTCAGCCGCCATGGCTCCTTGGTTGCGGACAGAAGTGTCCACGCTCCCTTTTCCCGTGCTCCTCACCACCCCGTTCCCACGTTCCACTCCTCCATCAGGTCGGTGGGAATCTCGTCGAGGAAGCGGGAGGGGCGCTGCAGAACCTCGCCGGTGAAGGAGCCGTGCCAGAACAGGGGATAGGTCAGATAGAGATCGTCCTTGGCCCGGGTCACGGCCACGTAGAAGAGGCGGCGCTCCTCCTCGAGGCCCTCCTGGTTTTCGCTATCCTCGTCGAGGACGCGGCTGTTGGGGAACATGCCGTCGGCAAGCCAGACGCAGAAGACGACGTTCCATTCCAGGCCCTTGGCCTGGTGGACGGAGCTGAGGCAGACCGATTCGGGATCGGGCTGCGTCGCGGTGGCCTCGACCGCATCCTGTCCGGCGAGCAGGCTGAGCTGGGTGAGGAATTCGCCGATGTCGTCGAAGCGCTCCGCGTAGCGCTCGAGCTGGAGGAGGTCCTGCTTGCGGTTCTCGTAGTTCGTGAACTTGCCCTTCATGTAGTCCTCGTAGACGCCTTCGAGGATGGAGGGCATCATCGCCGCAGGCGGCTTGGGACACCCTCCCGCATCGACGAGCTCGTCGAGGGTGTAGGCGAGCTGTTCCCAGCCCGGACGGGCCTTGGCGGCGACTTTGAATTTCAGCAGGGTCTCGGAGAAGGAGGGAACGGTCTCCGCCGTCGCCAGGGCGCTGGCCAGCCATTCGCCCCAGAGCTTGTCGGCCCCCTTGCTTCCCACGCCCGGGAGCATCCGCACGAGCCGCTTGAAGGCGACCTCGTCGCGTCGGTTGAAGACGAGCTTCATGAAGGCGGCGGCGTCCTTGATATGGGCCTGCTCGAAGAAGCGCAGTCCGCTGGTGATGATGAAGGGAATTCCGCGCTTGGTCAGCTCGAGCTGGATCTCCATGGCGTGGAAATGGGCGCGGTAGAGCACGGCGATCTCGTTCAGCGGGACGTTCTCCTCGCGCAGTTCGAGGATGCGCTGGGCGACGAAGGCCGCCTGGGTGGCGGGATCGGGGAGCTGGGCGAGGGCGGGGCGGACGAGGCGGCCGGGCCGGGCCGGAGCGAGGTCCTTGCGGAACTGCCGCGTGTTCGGGGCGATGGCGGCGTTGGCGAGGCTGAGGATCTCGGGGACGGAGCGGTAGTTCGTCTCGATGACGTATTTCCGGGCTCCGGGATAGCGGTCGGGGAATTCGAGGATGTTGCGGAAATCGGCCCCGCGCCAGGAGTAGATGGACTGGGCGTCGTCCCCCACGACCATGACGTTGCTCTGCGGCGCGGCGAGCAGGTCGATGAAGGAGGCCTGGAGGAGGTTGGTGTCCTGGTATTCGTCGACGAGGATCCATTCGAACTGCCTCTGGTAGATCTCGAGCAGCTCCTTCCGCTCGCGGAGGAGTCGGAGCGGCTTTTCGAGGAGGTCGTCGAAGTCCATCGAGTTCGTCTCGCGCTTCTTCCGTTCGTAGCCCTCCTGGATCGCCTCGATCTGGGGAACGAGATGATGGAAGTAGGGATGGCGGCGGCGGACGATCTCCTCGATGGGCTCGCCCGTGTTCACGGCGAGGCTGAAGAGGTCGCCGAGCACCTCGGGTTTGGGGAAACGGACGGCTTTCGTGTCGATCTCGCTCGCTTCGATGGCGCCGGAGAGCAGTTCGCGCTGGTCCTCGCGGTCCATGATCGTGAAAGCGGGCTCCCATCCGAGGTCGCGGGCATGGCGGCGGAGGATGCGGTTGCCGATGGAGTGGAAGGTGCCGCCCCAGAGGTCGCGGGTGTCGTGGGGGACGAGATCGCCGACGCGTTCGAGCATCTCGCGGGCGGCCTTGTTCGTGAAGGTGAGGAGAAGGATGTTCGACGGCCGGACGCCGTTGTCGAGGAGATAGGCGACGCGGTAGGTCAGGGTGCGGGTCTTGCCGCTGCCCGCCCCGGCGATGACGAGCGCGGGGCCGGGCGGCGCGGTGACGGCCGCGAGCTGCTTTTCGTTCAGCTCGGCGGCATAGTCGATTTGCGATTTCGCGTTCGCGGGAACTCGGTGGACGGTGTATTCGCGGGCCATCTTCCGATGACCTTAGGTCCGGGCCGCGCCGGTGCAAACGATGATGGCGCTTCGCGCCGTAAAAGGTAGGGAAGTGTAAGGTAAAAGGTGAAGAGTGTGGAAGCGGCGGGACGCCGCTTCTGATTGGTGGAGGCCAACTCGGTTGCCTACGGTGCCGGGCTCTTGGACAGGCGTTCCGCCTGCCTTCATGACTTTTTACCTTTTACCTTCCTACCTTTTACGGCGCGAAGCGCCCCCTCACATTTTCCGGGCAGCGGCTTCCGCCAAGGGACTGCGCTCGCCGCGCTCCAAAGTGACGTGCGCACTGCACGCCTCGTCGCGGAGGCGCTCGCGAGTGTAGACAAGGCCATTGCTAAGTCGGTCCACATAAGGATTGTCGATCTGGGCGGGGTCGCCCACGAGGATGAGCTTCGAGCCCCGCGCCATGCGGGTGACGATGGTCTTGGCCTCCAGCGGAGTGAGCTGCTGGGCTTCGTCGAGGATGAAGAAGCGGTTCGGAATGGAGCGTCCGCGGATGTAGCAGAGAGCTTCGATCTCGATCAGCCCCGATTCGAGGAAGGGATCGTAGCAGCGCTTCCCGCCGCCGGGCACCGGGAGTTCGGGACCGTTCCTGCGAACGCGCGGGGCTTGTTTGCGTTTCGCGGTCCCTTGTTCGGGGGCCAGGAGGAACTCGAGAGCGTCGTAGATCGGCTTCAGCCAAGGATCGAGCTTCTCCTCGAGCGAGCCGGGGAGGAAGCCGAGGGTGTCGCCGAGGGGAATGACGGGGCGGCTCACGGTGAGTCCGTTGTATTCCCCGTTGAAGGTCGCGTGGAGGGCGGCGGCCACGGCAAGCAGGGTTTTGCCGGTGCCGGCCGAACCGTAGCAGGTCACCAGCGAGATTTCCGGATTGAGAAGGGCGTCGAGGAAGCACTGCTGGCCGAGATTGAGCGGCCTCAGGGGAGCGCCACGCTGGATGCGGATCTGCTCGGGGATGTCGAGCTTGTGGAAGGCTCCGTCCGTCCCCATGCGCGCCGGCATGGTGCGCTTTTCTCCGGCTTTGAGGAGGACGTATTCGTTCATGCCGATGCGCCGGACATGGGCAGGCAGATCGAGTCCGCCGGTGCTGGCGAAGCGCTGCAGGTCGTTGGACCTGACCTCCACGACGACGGGAGAGGCGGCACCGACTCTGGCGCTGTCGACCTTGTCGTTCCGGTAGTCCTCGCAGGGGATGCCGATGGCATGGGCCTTGAGCTGGAGATTGAGGTCCTTGGTGACGAGGATGGTGGGGGCGCTGTTCTGCTCCGTGATCAACTGCGTGCAGATCAGGATGCGGTTGTCGTTGCTCTCCTGGCCGCGGAAGACGGCGAGCAGTTCCTCGACGGCCGGGCTTCCCCCGCTCGAGCCGGGCTGGGCGGGGACGAGGCGTACGGAGCCGCCTCCGCGGTTCGGAATGCCGGTGGTGGCGTTTTCGGGATGCTTCGAGAAGAGGACGGCGAGTTTGCGGTGGACGCTGCGGGCGCACGCTCCTCGCTCGGACTGCTCGTTCTTGAACTTGTCCAGCTCGCAGAGCACCTCGAGAGGGATGCAGACGTGGTTGTCGCCGAAACGTTCGAGACAGTCCGGATCGTGAAGGAGGACGTTGGTGTCGAGAACGAAATTCTTCCCGATGGCGGAGGGGGCCTTCAAGCCGTTTCCGTAGCGGGGGCCTCTCCCCGCTCTCTCATTCCGCTTTTTGCGAACGCCTTGGATGGCGAACATTTCCGCCTGCAGCGTTCCATTGAGGAAAGCGCCTGCCCCCGCCTCGGAAGATAGATCGTTCATAGGATCGAAAAAAGCGGCCTTGCAGCCATGAACCAAGGGAATAGCCGGATTCTGGCCAATTTGCTTGGGAAAGTCAAAGTATTAAGGAAATCAAAATTCCGCCCGGACGCTTGCCCTGGCCCCGAGGGCATGGCCCGAAAGAAGCTGGCCGATGAGCGTCTCCACCTCGCATTCGATCATGGGGAGGGCGGCCTGCGGCGCCACTTCGTCGATGTCGGGCACGTGCCAGTAGCGGATGCGGTCCGCCCAGCGGGGAAAGTGGGCGGACATCATGGGACGGTGCTCCTGCTCGTAGAGCGCCACGACCAACGAAGCCTCGGCCAAATCCTCGCTCCGGAGCGGCTCCGGCGATCGTCGCGTAAGGAGCCGGGGAACGGATCGGTCGGCGAGGCGATCGGCTGCGTGAGGAGAGAGCCGCGCTCCGTCGGGATGGGGGCGGAAGCCCCGCGATTCGGCCTTCCAGCGGAGGCCGCTGCGAGGCGCGTGGTAGTTGAACCAGGCCTCCGCGTAGCGGCTCCGGTAGAAGTTGCCGGTGCAGAGGAAGAGGACGGACTGGCAGTCGTTCACGCAGGCCACTATGGGCGGCGGCAAGGGCGATACCAATTAAGAAATGTTAAGAGACCGACACGATCGGGGAGGACGGGCTCGCCTAGCGGAATCTTCCGTGACGAAGCGGGCGGGGATAAAATCATTTCGGAAGGGCCTGCAGCCGCACGGCGTCCGTTCTGACGGCGTCGAGAAGCGAATGGGCGCGGAGGAACCCGGCGAACCCGGTCCGCTTCCTTCCCCGGCCAGCCGGCTGCACCCGGACTTCGTAGGCCTCGGCGAGACCGGGAGCGAGTGTGGCCGTCTCGTGGCGGCCAAGCACGATACCGGTGGTGACATTGATGCGGCCCGCTCCCGTCCGGAAATAGGTCGTCCGGTTCGTGCGGTTCCCCGAAGGACCGGCGAGACGGGCGCCGTCCCTCGTCGCCGGGGCGGCGTTCCGCCAGTGCAGACGGAATTTGGCGACGGCCCTCTTTCGCACCGTCGTCCAGACGCTTTGCCGCATGGCGGTGCCGTTGTGGATCCCGAAACCGACGAGGCGCTTGGCGCGGACGCCGACGGCGAGATCGGGCTGAAGGGCAGGCGACCCCGGATGGAAGCGGAAGTCCTCGACGGCAGCGGCGCGGGCGCCAGGGCCGGGTTCGAAGCGGAATTCGACCGTGTGAGGTCCAGGAGCCGAGAGGGTGGCGGCAATGGTCTGCCAGCCAGCCGTTCCATCGCAGATGGCGCGAACGTCTCCGTCGACAAGGAGCTTCAGCGAACCGGAGCGGGGAGCGGTATCCAGAGACCAGCGTGCCGCCACGATGCCGGGTCCTTCGACCGTCGTCGCGAGGGTCTTGCGTCTGCCATCGGAGCCCATCGCGCGAACGGTGCGGGACGAGTCCGCGGACCAACCCGAAGCGATCACGGCCTCGGGATGGCCGAAGGCCTGCGAAAGGAGGGCATTCGAGGACGCCTCGGCCAGGTCGAGCGTGCGGCCGCTCTTCAGGCTCATCTGTGCCATGGTCGCTCCGACTTCGACTTGCTCCGCGATCTCTTCCGGCGCGCCGGTGAGCTCGGGGTTCGTGGAACCTCCTTCCACGAGCGCGAGATCGTCGACGACCAGCCCACCGCCGTTGCCTCCGCACCAGATCCAGGCGGAGAGCGAAGTGGCCCCGGCAGGGGCGGCCCCTTCCACGGAGAAGGCGCGGTAGTCGGTGGAGGGATCGAGAGCGAAAACGGCGTCGCCGAGCCAGGCCCCGGTGGCGCTCCAGAAGGAGAACCCGGCCTCGCGGGCGCCCGGAGTTCCGCTCTCGGTGCGGTAGTGCCCCGAGAAGGTGAATGTCTGGCCTGCGGCCGCGGCCTGGTTGTGCACGAGAAACGCGTCGGAAGCGAGCCGCGCGGCGGCGGTGCCGCTTCGGGCTCCGGTAACGAGACGCACGTCGGTGCCTCCCGTGTCCCATGGGGCGAATCCGCCGCTTTCGAAACCGCCGTTCGTGAGGAGGTTCGCGGGGGAGACGGCTTCCTCGTCGGGGTCGAAGAGGACGAGGTCGTCGAGTGTCGCCTCTCCTCCCGTGGCCCGCCAGGCCCAGACCGTCAAGGTCGTGGCTCCCTCCGGCACGGTGGTGTCGACGAGGAACGTTTCATAGCTGGCCGTCTCCTCCAGAACGAGGGTGCGGTCCGTGATCCAGACGCCGGCACCGCCCCAGAAGGAGAAGCCGACCTCGAGACGTCCCGTTCCGCCGGTGAAGTGGCGGCCGGTTAGGGCGACGCGCGTTCCGGGTGTCGCCGGCAGGGTCTGCACGACGAAACCGTCGAGGCCGAGCCGGATGGCCCGAGTTCCGTTGTGCGCCGCGGAGGATAGCGACACCGGTCCACCCGAGTCCCAGAGAGCGATTCCGGCTTCGAAGCCGCCGTTTTCGAGCCGATTGGTGAGACCGGGACGATAGGAGGGACGCTCTTCGCCCGGCCCTCCGCGGAGGACGGACAACTCGTCGGCGAGGAACCCGCCGCTGCCGTCGGTGAGAATCCAGACGGAGACGGTGCGGGCGGCCACCGGGGCGGTGAAGGCGATCTCGAAGCGTTCCCAGCCTGTCCCTGGCGCAAGGGGAACGACGCGGTCGTGGATCCAGATGCCGTTCGCGTCCCAGAAGGTGAGACCGGCCTCGGCCCGGACGTTTGGCGCGGAGGACGAGATCCAGCCGCTGTAGAGGTAGTCGGCCAGTTCGTCCACGGGAATCGTCCTCACGAGCCAGGTCGATGCGCCGATGGAGACGGCGGAGATCCCCCGGTAGGCGGGGGAGGCCGCGGTGACCGAAGGGCCGCGGTCCCACCCGTCGAGTCCGTTCTCGAAACCGCCGTTGGTGAGCAGATTGCCGGGATCGGCAGGAATCTGGAAGTCGAAGAGGAGAGGGGTGGAGAGGGCCGGATTGGCGTTGCCCCGGGCGTCGGTGACGCGGTCCGAGGGAATCGTGACCGACCCCGTGCCGACGGCGGACGGGGTGACCGTGAGCGTCCAGGCCGTGCCCGAACCGCTCACGTTCGAGACCGTCCCGTTGGCGACGACGAAATCGCCGGCGGTGAGGCCGAGGATGGGTTCGCTCGCCGTCAGCGTCGCGGTGAAGGCCCCGTCGACGACCGGGGAGCCACCCGTTTTTGCCAAGGTCAGGATCGGGGCGCTGTGGTCCTGCGGCGGCGTTCCCGTGACGGGACCGGTCGGGCCGATGGCGGGATCGAGGCTGGCGATCCAGTCGGCGAGGAGCTGGAGTCCTGCCTCGTCGACCAGACCCTTCGCGATCGGCGGCATCGCGACGCCGGCAGCGGTGGAGCCGACGCGGTGGTGCAGGGTGGAGAGCTCGATGTGCCCCGGTGCGACGAGGAGGGCGCCGGGGATGCCGAGATCGTTGGCGGGATCGGCCTGGATCAGGTTCTGGTGCCAGGGCGGCGTGGTGAGCCGGGCATCGAAGGCGGCCTGCGTCGGTGCGGCGGGCTGGTGGCAGTGGGAGCAGTTGGCGTCGAGATAGCTCCGGGCGCGGCGCTCGAGGGTGGCGGAGCTGTCGTTCTGGTTCTTCGCGGTCAGGACCGTGGCGAGGCGCGATTCATCGATCGCCGGGGAGAAGAAGCCGAGGCGGTTCAGGGTGACGAGCTGGTTGGCACTGCGGCCCGTCGTTTCGTAGAAAAAGTCGCGGTTGAGTTGGCGCGTTCTCACCCCGAGCGCCTTGCCGGCGGCGGCGGTGTGGCAGGAGGCGCATTCGTTGCGTCCGGGGAAGTGCCAGGTGCGGGTCGTGCCGTTCACGGTGAAGGTCTCGTCGAGGGGCTCTTCGGGGAGGAGCTCCGCATCGCTTCCGTCCTCGCGCCAGCGGTAGGTGAAGCCGAACCAGACTCCATCCTCGCCGAGAAGGAAGAAGCGGGTCTCGAGGCGGCGGCCCGGCACCTCGAAATGCTTGACGAGGACGGTGCCCTTCGGGAAATCCCAGTTGCCCTCCTCCGACCAGCCGATCCGCTCGTCGGGGGAGTTCGGCGTGCCGTCGTTCGGGATCGCGATCCAGCGCTGCTTGTCCGATCCGTCGGACCAGAGGGGCTGGATCACGTCGTAGGGGATCAGGCCGGGAGAGGGCGTCAGGTCGGCGAGGTTCGTGAACGCGGTCGTCTGCGAGAGCAGCCGGGGCGGCTCGGGCACGCCCTCGGTGGATTTCTCGAGGCGGTAGATGCGTCCTCCGTCCAAATCGGTGCCGGCGAGGCTGAGCACGTAGATCTCGCCCGAAGCGTCGAGGCCGAAGGAGCCCATCCCGTTCTTCGGTCCGGGACCGTGGCTCGAGAGGGTGAGCAGGGTGGTGACCACCGGAGTGGAGCCGGAGGTGTCGAGCGACCAGACCCGCCCGGTGTTGTGGTCTCCGAAGATATATTTCCCGACGAGCTCGGGGTGGAGCGCCCCGCGGTAGACGTAGCCGCCGATGACGCAGCCTCCGGTGCTCCGCCCGTAGGCATGGACCGGAGGCACGTCGAAGCCGATCAGGGGGGAGGGCTTCGTCTTCGGCCCGGCCACACTGCCTTCCCGGTAGGGCCATTGGTAGTTGCCTCCCCGCACGATCTTGCTCACTTCCTCCTGCGTTCCCTGGCCCACGTCGCCGACCCAGATGTCGCCGGTGACGGGGTCCTGGGTCATGCGGTGGGGACTGCGCAGCCCGACCGCGTAGAATTCCTCGAGGCGGCTGCCGTCCGGGCTCTGCCAGGGGTTGTCGTTCGGGATGTAGTAGCCCTGCGAAGAGCTGTTCGGCCAGCCCGAGGGCGGCGTCGAGGGATTGCGCGGCTGTCGGCGGATGGGGTGGCTGCGGGAAGGATCGCGGTCGACGTCGATGCGGAGGACGCCGGCGAGGAGTCCGGTGTCCATGCGCTGGCCCGTGCCATACTGGTCGTTCGCGCCGCCTTCGTCGCCGATGGAGAGGTAGAGGAACCCATCCTGCCCGAAGAAGAGTCCGCCTCCGTTGTGCCAGTTGTGGCGGTCGTACTGGTTGATGAGGATGGACTCCGACGAGGGCGCGATGCTGTTCGTCGCCGCATCCCAGGTGAAGCGCGAGAGGCGGCAGTAGGCGCGGTTGGTGTCCGATTTCTGCGGCGTGTAGCGGTAGTAGACGTAGAGATAGTGGCGGTTCGGAGAGTCCGGCACGCCGAACTCGGGGTGGAAGGCGACGCCGACCATGCCGCTGTCGTGCGAGGACTCGACCTTGCTGCGGAGGTCGATCAACACCGTCTTCGACGACACGGTCTCGCGGTTCTCGAAGACGACGAGCCGCCCGGCCTTCTCCAGAACGAGCAGGCGGTTGGAGAACGGCACCGGCAGCATCTGCACCGGGTCGATGAAGGTCAGGCTGGGGAAGGCGTTGACGAGACGCCAGCTTCCCGTCGAAGGGCGCGGAGTCTTGTGGGGAAGCGCTCCGTTGAGAAAGCGTCCGATGGCTTCGGCCCGGTCGAGCCCTCCACCGGATTGAGCGAACGATCCGAGTGGAGCAATCAAAAGAAACGAGACGGCTGCAATTCTGAAGAATCCCATATTTCCCAGAATAGCGAATGGGAGCAAAAATGAAAATTAAAAATTATAAAAATTACAAAATAAAAATTAAATCTTTGTATTTGCGTTTATTCAGTCTTTCCATGAGGAATCAGGCTCCTGCGCTTTTTGCTCGCTCCGCATCACGGCATCTGCCAGCATCGAAGTCTCGCCATGAAAGGTTGTCCTTCCCTCGGAACGATCGTCGCCCGCAGCTCTGTCGCTTTAGCCATCGCGGCCCTGGAACTGCCAAGTTCCGCCGACGAACCGCTGCTGGGTGTCTACGGCGAAAACTCCATGCGGCATGTGCTGGATTTCGAAGCCTGGCTCGGCCGTCCGGTGGATGTGATCCTTTGCACCGTCGATTTCCATCGATGGGAGAACTACCGCTACGCGGACTGGCTGAGCCAGACGGTCTACGGCGAACGGGGGGAGAGAAGGCTCGTCTACGACGTGCCCATCGTCATCGAGGGAGCCAGCTATGCGGAGGCCAGGACGGGGGCCTACGACGAGCATTGGCGGAGTCTGGCGCACTCCATTCTCGGGAACAATCCGGGCGGCGACGAAGTGGTCGTCAGGCCCAGCCACGAGATGAACGGCGACTGGTTCGCGTGGGGCGTCGGGCTGTCCAAGCAGGCCCAGATTCCCGATTTCATCGAGTCCTGGCGCCGCTTCCATGGGGTCTTCCGCGGTGTGGAGGGAGGAGATCGGTTCCGCTTCAGCTTTTCCGCCTCCGAGGGCGCCAGCGATCCTCGGCCGATGTGGCCTGGCGACGGGTATGTGGATCTCGTGGGCTACGATGTCTATTGGAAGCCCAAGGCAATGGGAGGCGAGGGCTGGGAGACGGACGATCCGGTCGAGGCGTGGGAGAAGCGGACGAGTCCTCACGGCTACAACGGATGGAACCTGCATGGCATGCTCGCCTTCGCGCGGGAGAGGGGAAAGCCCTTTCAGATCGACGAGTGGGGCGTGTGGGGGCCGGACGCCGCGCCCTTCGTCGAGCGCATGGCGGCATTCCTGCGGGAAAACGGGGTTCGCGCCCACACCTATTGGAACTCCGACGCGGCCTATCCGGGGGAACTTCATCGGCGTGATCGGGAATGGCCCGCCACCACGGAAGCTTTTCGCGCCTGTTTCGGGAAGGGGAGCGGCGGCGATTAGGGGAGAGCGCGGGAGCGATGTGGAGGCCGGCGGGCGAAAATTCGCTGCGCTTTGGAATCGCCAGGGGGCGAGTTCTCGCTATCATGGGCGGCGTCATGACCAAACTGGGAAAAATCTCCTTCACTCTCGCCATTCTCGTCCTGGCCGCCTTCGGCATCTACCGATGGATGAAGCCGGCTCCCGTGCCATCCGGCGGATCGGTCGCATCCGAGGGGACGGCGGACGCGAAGGAGGATGCCTCGGACGAATCCACCTCCTTCGATTTCCTGGTTCCCGGCCCCGCCCCGAAGCTGGGCGCGGCGCAACCCTTCCGGATGGCCAACGACACCGTGGTGCTGAATCTCTCCGAATACGCCGGCTACGCCGGTCTCATCCTCGCGAACAACGGCCTCGAGCCGAACGAGAGCTCTTGGTTCACCCGTAACGGAGGCTTCAAGCTCAAGATCACCCTGAGCGAGGAAGATAGCTGGGACGATCTCCAGCAGGGGCGCATCGCCGCCACCGCAACCACCGTCGACGTCCTCGCGAACTACGGACGCCAGTGGCAGGCGGCGGTACCCATGCAGATCGCGTGGTCCCGGGGCGCGACCGGGCTGATCGTGAGGAAGGAGATCCGCCGCATCAACGATCTCAAGGGACGCATCGTCGCGGCGGCCCCCTTCACCGAATCCGAGTTCTTCATCCGCTATCTCGCCCAGGAGGCCGGGCTGCCGGTCGTGCGCCTCGACGGGATCGACGCCGCGCCCGAGACCGGAGCGATCAATCTCGTCTTTCTCGGGGATGCGTTCGAGGCGGGCGACGCCTTCGTCGCCGATCTCGACGGCGGCAAGATCGCCGGCTGCGTCACGTGGGCACCGAAGACCACCGAGATCGTCGATGGATCGGGCGGCAAGGCCCACCAGCTGGTCGACAACCGCAACCTCCTCGTCGTGGCCGACATCCTGCTCTTCAACAAGGCCTTCGCCCAGGAGCGGCCCGACATCGTGAGAACCCTCGTCGAAGGCACCCTGCTGAAGAACCAGGAGATCCGGACGAATCCCGACGCCCATGCCGCCGCCCTCGCGAAGGCCTTCTCCATCTACGAGTGGACCGAGGCCGACGCCAGGGACGAGCTCTCCCGCGTCCACCTCAGCAACCTGCCCGAGAATCTCTCCTTCTTCCGCGGCTCCATCGCCGAGGCGGGTTCCTTCGCCTCGGTCTACCAGTCCGCCAACCTCGCCTACGGTCCCGAACTGTTGCCCCGTCCCGTGGATTCCAGCCACTTCGCCGACCTCTCCGCGCTGCAGGCGATCGAGGCCGCCGGAACCCTCTCCAGCCAAGTCGCCTCCATCGAACCGGTCAAGACGAGCCAGCAGGAGCCCCTCGAAGCCGACCCCTTGCTGACGAGGGACATCCGCTTCTTTTTCCTGCCGAACGATTACCGGCTCGACATGGCCAATCCGGAGAACGCGAAGCTGCTCGGCGACGTGAACCGGCTTCTCGGGGTCAGTCCCGGTTCCGTCGTCCTCCTGCGCGGGCACGTCGACGACGCCCGGCGCGAGGAGTTCCGCCAGCAGGGCGGCGACACCCTCGTTCGCAGCCTCGCGCTGAAGGCCATCGAGCTCTCCACGCAGCGGGCGCAGGAGGTGAAGTCCCAGCTCCTCGCGCTCCATCCTGGGCTCGATCCGGCCCGCGTCGAGACCGTCGGACGCGGTTGGGAGGAACCCGCCGGAACCGACTCGGACCTGAACCGCCGCGTCGAAGTCCAGTGGTTCACTCTGGAATGACGGCATTCCGCGGCGTATCGTCCTCCGCATGACCGGACTGCAACGCCTCGGGGCCTTTCTGCGGAGTCCGCACCATGCGTGGACGGCCTTGCTCACGCTTGGCCTCGGCGTGGCGACGGCGAGTGTTCCCGGCATGATCGTGGCCGCCGCGGCCTACGCGCTGGCCTGGGTCTTTCTTCCGGATACCCGCTGGTTCCGCGCCTGGGCGCAACGGCGGGTCGAGGCCTCCGGAAACTCCGCTTCCGAGGCGACGGCGGCGCGCTTCGAGGAGGAACGGACGAAGGTCTACCTGCAGCTCTCGCCTGCCGGGCGCAAGACCTACGACGCCCTCGCCCGAGTGGTCGAGGAGGTCCGTGCCGGATCGGGCGGGCCGGACAGTCCCCACGCTGGCCGCCTCGGTCAGCTCGCCTGGACCTACCTGCGCCTGCTCTTGACCAAGGAGACGCTCTCCGTGTTCTGCGCGAAGGAGAAATCCCCGGAGATCGAAGGGGAGATCGCCTCCGCGAAGGCGGAGGTGGAGGAACTGGAGAAGCAAGCCCGCTCGGCCGAGGATCGCGGCGATGCCGCCGGGGCGGGCGGTGTCGAGCGGCTGCTTCAGTCGAAGCGCAGCCGCGTCCTCGGTCTGGAGCGGCACCTCGAGCACGTCCGCAAGGCCGAGGGCGACCTAACCCTGACCGAGGCCGAGATCGAGCGGCTCTTCGACGCCGTGCGCCTCGTCCGCGCCGATCTCGTGACCCGGCGCGACCCCGACGCCCTCGGCACGGAGATCGACCGCACCACCGCGCACTTCCACCGCACCCGGGACTGGCTGAGGGAACTGGAGTTCGACCACACCTCCCCGGACATTCCCGACGCGCTCACCGCCGGATTGCCGCTGCGGGTGTCGGAGTGAGAGGAGAAAGCCCTTCGACGGCAAGTCTTCCTCAACCGTTTGGATGAGAGGCGGGAGGGGCGTCACATTCTCTCCACATCGACCTGCACCAGCAGAGCCTGGGTTCCCGTGCCGAGGAAGATTCCCTTGAGCGGCTGCACGTCGAAGTAGTCGCGGCCATGGGCGAGTTTCACGTGCCTGCCGGCAGGATGGAGATTGTTGGTCGGGTCGAAGCCGACCCAACCGGTCGCGGGGGTCCATGCCTCGACCCAGGCGTGGCTGGCGTCCGCGCCTTGGAGTTTCTTTTGCCCGGGAGGGGGCAGGGTTTCGAGGTAGCCGCTGACATAGCGCGCGGGAATGCCCACGGAGCGGAGAGAGGCGATCATGACGTGGGCGAAGTCCTGGCAGACGCCTTCGCGCCGCTCCATCACGGTCTCCAGTGGGGTGCCGGTGTCGGTCGCTCCGGGAACGTATCGGAATTCTCCGTGGATGCGCCCCATCACCTCGTCGATCAGTTCCATCGTCTCGCGGCCGGGAGCGAGGGAGGGGCGGAGAAAGTCCGCGACGGCCGAGAAGGCGGGGAAGGCCGGAGTGGGGAGCAGGTAGTTGGCGAGACGGACACCGGTGGCGTCCTTCCCCTGGCAACCGATGCCTAGCCGGTCCCAGGCGGTGCGCGACGGGGGAAGGACCGCCGGGGCGTCGGGTCGCTCCACCGTGGTGGTGGCGACGACCTCGAGGAAGTCGTGGGATTGTTCGATGGAGAAGTAGTTCGTGGTGTTCCCGAAGCAGTCGGTCCGCTGGGCGCGGACTTTGGGTTCCGGCGTCACCTCGATGCGGTGGGCGAGGGTCTCCTGTCCCTCGTCCTCGCGAGGCCGGAGATGGGCGAGGCTGTGGCAGAGGTCGATCCGCCCCGAATAGTGATAGGCGGTGCGGTGCTGGATGCGGTAGCGGGCGATGCTCATGGGGCGGATCGTTCGCTGACTCAGCCGTGATAGCCGGCGTGGCTGAAATAGGACGTGGTGAGGTAGTCGTGCAGTTCGTTGAGACGCTGCCGCACCGATTCGAGAAAGACGAGGGCGGCCTGGCGGAGCGATCCGTCGAAGGCGAGTCCGCTGTCGAGCAGGACGAGGAAGGCGCCGAGATCGGCCTGGATCGAGGCGACCCGGTCGGTGGGATGCGGATTGAAGGCGGGGGCGCCCAGCTTCTGGAGGACGTTGGCGAGACGGTCGAGGAGATAGCGCAGGGAGCGCGGATAGTCCTCCTCGCCGAGGAGCAGCTTCAGGGTGAGCCCGGTGGTCGGGATGGAGTGGAACTTGCTCTGGTAGGTACCGAGGCTGTCGGAGACGAAGAGGACGGACTCGTTGAGGAGCGTGCCCATGGGGCCGGCTTCCTCCACCGCGAGCAGGTGGGCGAGGAGCCCGGCGAGGAGGCTCATGCGCTCGATCCGGCAACCCGCGTCGAGGAGGGCCCAGGCCTCGTCGCGGGTCATGGAGTCGAGATTCAGCCCGTGGAAGGCGGCGAGGTGGAGGGCAAGGTTCTGGAGCTCCGGTTCGTAGCGGTAGAGCGGGTCGAAGACCTCGGGAGTGCCCGCGGACCAGCGCCCGTGCGCGGACTCGATCGCGAGGATGGAGGTGAGGGACCATTCCTCGCGCGCCGCCATGCAGGCGCGATGGAAGTGGTCGAGGTTCGGTCCGACGCCGACCGGGCATTCGGAATGGGCGAGGACGAGGGCAAGCCGTTCGTCGGGAAGAGAGGACTCGGCGAGCCATTCCTCGGCTTCGAGGACGTGGAAAAGGGCTTCGACGAGCGCTTCTTCGTGCCTGGCTTCGATGGCGCGGCCGTAGGAGAAGCCCGACGTCCGTCCGACGACGAGACGGCTCGCGAAGCGGGCGATGGAGTCGGTGCGTTCGCCGTAGCGGCCTGCCCAGTAGAGATTCTCGCCTCGTCGGCTCGGAACGACTTCGGGGCTGATCGCCTGCGAGGGTTCGAGGCGGCGCTCGATGCTGATGGGCGCCTCGAGGGCGTGGGACCGCACCCAGATGTCCTTCGATTCGCCGGATTCGCGGGTGGAGACGATGAAGCCCCCGGCCGTGCCGACGCGGCCGAGGCCGCCGGGCATGACGTGCGGCCCGCCTTTGGAATCGAGGAATGAGAAGCTCCGCAGCACTGCCCCGCGGGGGACGAGTCCGCCCTCCTGCGAAGTCGGGACGGTGGAGATCTGCAATTCCTCCTGTCCGACGAAACGTCCCGGTTGGGCTTCGATGCGGGCGGCGAGTTCGGCCCGTTCCTTCGAGGAGAGGCGCTGTCCGTAGCAGGTATGGAAATCGCTGTGGTGGCCGACGGATTTCACGACCATGTGCGGAAGCTTGTCGAGCACGTGGCGCTTCGCCGCCGGATCGCCGCACCACCAGGTCGCGACGGGAGGGAGGAGCAGCTCCTCGCCGAGCAGTTCGCGGCAGATCGGGGCGAGGAAGGGGAACAGGCCCGGGCTTTGCAGGACCTCGGCGCCGGGATGGCTCGCCACGGCGACCGAGCCTTCGCGCAGGGCTTCGAAGATGCCGGGGACGCCTTCGGCCGCCCGGCGCCAGTTCGCCTCGAGAGGGTCGAGGTCGCGGCCATGCGTCGTCTTCCAGATGACGTGGACGGGCTTCAGGCCGCTCAGGGTCTTCAGCGAGACCTTCGCGCCGCGCACGGTGAGATCGGAGGGGACGACCCGGGTGATCCCGCAGTAGTTCGCGAGGAAGCCGATTTCGGAGCGTTCGTTGCCCGGGTCGGAATCGAGGATGACGATGCGCGGCTGCCTTTCGCCGTCCCGCAGCGCGGGGGCTCGCTCGGCGAGATAGTCGAACCAGTCGTTGAAGAAATAGCCGATGCGCCGCACTTGGCAGCGGCGGAAGAGATTGGGGAGGACGCGGTTGACGACCGTGCGGTTCTCCAGGGCGACGCCGAAACCGTAGGGGCAGTCGAAGCGCGCGTTGAGCATGTGGGCGCGGCCTCCCGGTCCACGGGCGAGGTCGAAGGCGGTGAGTCCCAGACCGATCATCCGGTCTCCCGGGGGGCAGTCGTGCAGGGCTCGGAGATAACCGCGATGGCCGAGGACGAGGGAGGCCGGGACGACGCCTCGGTCGAGCAGCGTCTGGGGGCCGTAGAGATCGGCGAGAATGGCGGAGTAGAGGCGCAGGAGCTGGGCGACGCCGTTTTCCAAGGCCGCCCATTCCTCGGGCGAGAAGATCCAGGGCACCGGGTCGATCGACCAGTGCGGACCTTCGCCGCGATCGGGCCGGTAGGCGAGGCCCCGGTCCCGGGAGATGCGCAGGGCGACCTCGCGCCACTCCTTCATGACGCCCGCTCCGTGCCGGTGGTAGGATTCGAAGAACTCGGACCAAGCCGGAGCGATGCCGCCGTCGGGGAGGATCGCTTCGTCACGCAGGCTCGAGCCGGGAGCGTAGAGTTCCGGCGGAAACGGCGCGTCGAGGATGCCGGGAGGAGCGGTCGAGATCCCGTTCATCCGCAAAGCTAGTCCATTTCATCGACTTGCAAGTGCGAAGGCCTTCGCAAATCCAAGGTTTTGGGAAACTCGTAGCTGACGGCCTCGGGGGGAACGACGAGGATTTCGGCCCCGCCTGCGCTGTTCTCGAAACGCGTCGTCGGATGCGGGATCGAGCGTCCCAGGCCGACGGCCCCGGTTTCGATCACGCCGGCGCTGTGCCCCTCGTTCCAGAAGCGCGCGACCCGCCGCGACTCGGCCTCGCGGGCGTTCACGGGGAAGGTCTCGTAGCTGCGCCCTCCCGGATGGCTCACGTGGTAGACGCAGCCGCCGAGGGAGCGCCGGTTGAAGGCGTCGACGATGTCGAAGACGAGAGGGGACTGTGCCGGGATCAGGGGATGCAGGGCCGAGGGTGGATCCCACGCCTTGAACCGCACCCCGCCGACCCACTCGCCGTTGCGTCCGGTCGGATTGAGGGGAATGCGGTGGCCGTTGCAAAGGAGGACGTGGCGCCCTTCGACAAGGCCCTGGATCCGCACCTGGAGCCGCTCCAGCGAGGAGTCGACGAAGCGAGCCGTGCCCTGGCTGGTCGATTCCTCGCCGAGGACATGCCAGGGTTCCAGCGCGGCGCGCAGCTCCAGATCGACGCCGTGGTGGTGGACCTCGCCGTATTTCGGAAAGCGGAATTCGAGGAAAGGCCGCAGCCATTCGCTTTCGAAGGCGATTCCGCCTGCCTGGAGATCCTCGCAGACATCGGCGACGTCCTCCCACACGTAGTGCGGCAGCATGAAGCGGTCGTGCAGGCCCGTACCCCAGCGTACCGAGGAATGGCGGTAGGGCTTCTCCCAGAAGAGGAGGATCAGGGATCGCACCAGCAGGCTCTGCACCAGCGACATGCGCAGGTGCGGCGGCATCTCGAAGGCGCGCAGTTCCAGCAGCCCGAGCGAGCCGCTGGCCGAGTCGGGCGAGGCGAGCTTGTCGATGCAGAATTCGGCCCGGTGCGTGTTGCCGGTGAGGTCGGTGAGGAGATGGCGGAGGATTCGGTCCACCATCCAGGGCGGGTCGACCGGGCGGCGCAGGGCGGCGAGGGCGATGTCCAGTTCGAAGAGACGGTCGTCGCGGGTCTCGTCGACGCGCGGGGCCTGGCTCGTCGGACCGATGAAGAGACCGGAGAAGAGGTAGGACAACCCCGGATGGTTCTGCCAGTAGGCGACGAGGCTGGCGAGGAGGTCTGGCCGTCTCAGGAAGGGGCTGTCCGCCGGAGTGCGCCCGCCGATGACGACGTGGTTCCCGCCGCCGGTGCCGGTGTGCCGTCCGTCGAGCATGAACTTCTCCGTCCCGAGACGGGCGAGGCGGGCCTGTCCGTAGAGGGCCGTGGTGCGCGAGACGAGTTCGTCCCACGAGGCCGAAGGATGGATGTTCACCTCGATCACGCCGGGATCGGGCGTGACCTTGAGCCGCTCGATGCGTGGGTCGTGCGGCGCTTCGTAGCCCTCGACGATGACTTGGAGGTTCGCCCGCGTCGCGGCGAGCTCGACCGCGGCGAGGAGCTCGAGATAGGGCTCCAGCGTGCCCGCCGGCGGGAGGAAGACATGCAAGCGCCCCTCGCGCGTCTCCACGGCGAGGGCGGTGCGGGGCACCCAACCCTCGTCGTCGTCGGACGGTGGAGGCGCGTCGTAGGGCCGCAGCGGATCGGGATCGAGGTCGGGAAAGACGTCCTCCAGCGGCATGCGCTCCTCGAGGAGGTCCTCCTCCGTCGCCTTGCGGATGGAGTCGAGGGGCAGGCGGAAGCCCATCGCCGAGGAACCAGGGATGAGGTAGAGGTCGCCGCGCTTCAGCTGCCAGCGCACCCCGGTCCATCGTTTGGTGGTTTTGCGATGGTAGAGCGGCAGGACGTATCCGCTCGGCACCTCGAGGCCGCGTTTCTCGAGGGCGGCGAGGGTGCGGCGCTCCAGCGAGTCGTCCTCGTCCGCCTCGGTGACGGTTTCATAGTGGGGCAGGGTCGAGGCGCGCCAGCGATAGTATTCGACATCCTCCAACGCGGGGAGCACGCAATCCTGCGGAATCCCCAGCACCTCCGCGATGCCCCGCGCGAGGAGGGCGGGCTCCTCGTGGCCGTATCGCCCTGCTTTCGAGGGATCGGCGAGGGTAGCGGCCGAGCGCCATATGGGATAGCCGTCCTTCCGCCAGAAGATCCCGTAGGCCCATCGCGGCACCGGCTCGCCGGGATACCATTTGCCTTCCCCGAACCAGATCACTCCACCGGGGGCGAAGGTCTCGCGCAGGCGCCACGTCAGGTCGATGGCTCGGATCCGCTTCGCCTCGCCGTCCGCCGTCGTGTTCCATTCGTCGCCGTCCATGTCGTCGATGGAGACGAAGGTCGGCTCGCCGCCCATGGTCAGTCGCACGTCGCCGTTCACGAGCCGCTGGTCGACGGCGTGCCCGAGCGCCTCGATCGTCGCCCATTCCGAGTCCGTGTAGGGCCTGGTCACGCGCGGTTCCTCGTGCAGGCGCGTCACCGCGTTGGCGAAGTCGAACTCCGTCAGGCAAGGCTCGACCGCTCCCGTCACGGGCGCCGCGCTCGAGGGCTCCGGGGTGCAGGCGAGAGGAATGTGGCCCTCTCCGGCGAAAAGCCCCGAGGTGGGGTCCAGCCCGACCCAGCCCGCTCCCGGCAGGTAGACCTCGGCCCAGGCGTGCAGATCGGTGAAGTCCTCCTTCGGGCCCTCGGGGCCTTCGAGCGGTTTTTCGTCCGGCACCAACTGGACGAGATAGCCCGAGACGAAGCGTGCCGCCAGCCCCATCGTCCGGAACAGTTGCACGAGAAGAAAGGCCGAGTCCCGGCACGACCCCGATTTCAGCGAGAGCGTCTCGTCGCAGGTCTGCACCCCCGGCTCCATGCGGATGCGGTAGCCGACGAGTCCGTTGATGCGCCGGTTCACCGAGACGAGGAAATCGATCGTGGCCATCGGCTCCTCCGGCATCCGTTCGCGGGCGAGCTCGTCCAGCTCCGGAGCCGGATCGGTGCGGCGCAGGTAGGGGGCGAGTTCCGCCTTCAGGTCCTCGTCGTAGACGAAGGGGAATTTCTCCGCCGCCTCCTCGAGGAAGAAGTCGAAGGGGTTGATCGACGTCATGTCCGCGACGAGATCGACCACGATTTCCAGCTTTCCCGCCTTTTCCGGAAAGACGAGACGGGCGAGGTAGTTGCCGAAGGGATCCTGCTGCCAGTTGAGGAAATGCGTCTCCGGCTCGATCCGCAGCGAATAGGAGAGGATCGGCGTGCGCGAATGCGGCGCCGGACGCAGCCTCACGACGTGGGGATGGAGCGAGACTTCCCGGTCGAAGGTGTAGGTCGTGCGATGGTAGAGCGCCGCGTGGATGGACATGGGGAGATAGGAGTCAGGAGCTGGAATTCAGGAGCTAGGAGAGTTGCTGGGCCGGTCGTCCTTGGATGGTCGCGGAATGGGCGGGTGGTCTCCTGGATTCCAGCTCCTTCCTCCTTCCCCTCATTGCTGCATGCTCACCTGGGCTTGCATCCGGCTGTTCACGTAGTCCTCCGCGCTCGTGGGCGGGGCGTCGCGACGGAGGAGGAAATAGCGCTGCGAGATCTCGTGGCCGATGCGGTTCAGATCGGTCTGCAGCGAATCGACGTAGTCGTGCAGGCCCATCGCCCCGATCTCCTCGACGCCGGAGAAGTTGAGCCGCGCGAGGAGGGCGCCGGTGGCGCGCTCCGCCTCGTTCAGGTATTCGCCCTCGTCCGTCGCGGAGATCTGGTGAAGCAACTCGTCGATCTTGCGCACGCAGAAGCGGACCGAGCGGGGAAAGGTCGTGGAGAAGAGGAGCAGGGTCGAGGCTGTCGCCGCGTCGACCTCCCCACCGAAGCGCTGGCGATATTCGGCCGAGGCGCTGCACGCCCGCAGCATCGTGTTCCACGCCGGAGCGGCCTCGTGCGAGGGAAGGAAATGCGGCAGGTCGACGATGCGGCTCGTCTTGTCGGCCCGCTCGATGTATTCGCCGAGCTGGACGAAGGCCCAGACGTCCGTGCGCGGCAGCGAGGTGTTCTCGATCCCCCGGAAGAGCAGCGAGGAGCGGACCGTCGCCTCGCAGATGCGGCCGTGGCGCTCGGAGTCGGATTCCGGGATCTGCTTCAGATCCAGCCAGAGCGCGTTCAGCTCCAGCCACATCTCCTCCGAGATCTGGTCGCGCACCGCCCGCGCGTTCTCGCGGGCGAGGTGGACGCAGTTCAGCACGCTGTCGGGATTGTCCCGCGAGCTGACCATGTAGGTGACGACGTCCTCGCTCGAGTTCGCGTCGCCCATCGAGGTGACCTCCAGCAGCGGGTGCCACTCGTGCTCGCCGGTGAGGTGCGAGGTGGCGTCGAGCAGCTCGTTCTGGTGGGCGGTCACGAGCCGGGCGAGATTGTCGGCGCGTTCGATGTAGCGGCTCATCCAGTAGAGGTTTTCGGCGACGCGGGAGAGCATTGGAGACGGAGGGATTGGGGGGAGGGGAGAGGGTGAAGAAGAGAAGGAAAGAGGGTCAGGTCTCGGCCGGGGGCGTGGCGCGCAGCACCCAGGTGTCCTTGCTCCCGCCCCCCTGCGAGGAGTTGACCACGAGCGAGCCCTTGCGCAGGGCCACCCGGGTGAGGCCTCCGGGGATCACGACGGTCTCCTTGCCCGTGAGGACGAAGGGGCGCAGGTCGATGTGCCGTCCTTCCAGTTCGCCGTCGCAGAAGGTGGGATGGCGCGAGAGCGAGATCACCGGCTGGGCGATGTAGCCGCGCGGATTCGACCTCACCTTGTCGCGGAACTCGGCGACCTCCTCCTTCGTCGAGGCCGGTCCGATCAGCATCCCGTAGCCGCCCGCCTCGTCGACCGCCTTCACCACGAGCTGGTCCATGTTCTCCAGGATGTAGGCCAGCTCGTCCGGTCGGCTGCCGAGGAAGGTCTCGATGTTCGGCAGCACCGGCTCCTCCGAGAGATAGAAGCGGATCATGTCCGGCACGTAGGCGTAGGTCGCCTTGTCGTCCGCCACCCCCGTGCCGACCGCATTGACGAGGGTGACGTTCCCCGCGCGGTAGGCGCGCATCAGGTCCGGCACCCCGAGGATGGAGTCGCGGCGGAAGAAGCGAGGGTCGAGGAAGTCGTCGTCGATGCGCCGGTAGATCACGTCGACCTGCACCAGCCCCCTCGTCGTGTGCATGTAGACCCGGTCGTTCTCGACGAGCAGGTCGCGGCCCTCCACGATCTCGATGCCCATCTGCTGGGCGAGGAAGGTGTGCTCGAAGTAGGCGCTGTTGTACTGTCCCGGCGTCAGCAGCACGCAGACCGGCGTGTCCTGCTGGCGCGGGGAGACCGAGCGCAGCGTCTTCAGCAGTTCCACCGGATAGTCGGCGACCCGCTCCACGTTGAGGCGTCGGTAGAGGTCGGGGAAGGTCCGCTTCATCGCGAGGCGGTTCTCCAGCATGTAGGACACCCCCGAGGGGCAGCGCCCGTTGTCCTCCAGCACGCAGTAGCGGCCCTCCCGGTCGCGGATCAGGTCCGTGCCGCAGATGTGGATGTAGGTGTCGTGCGGCAGCTTCACCCCGGCGAACTCGGACCGGTTGTGCTTCGAGGTCTTCACCAGCTCCTCCGGCACGACCTTCTCCTTCAGGATGCGGCGCTCGGAGTAGATGTCCTTGAGGAAGAGGTTCAGCGCCTGGATGCGCTGGCGCAGCCCCTGGTCGATCACCGCCCATTCGTCCGCCGGGATGAGACGGGGAAAGGGGTCGAAGGGGAAGATCCGCTCCGTGCCCTGGCCGTCCGAGTAGACCGTGAAGGTGACCCCCTGCTTCAGGAAGGTGCGCTCCAGCGAGCGCAGGCTCGTCCGCATCCGTTCGTCCGTGAGGTTCGCGAAGAAGTCCGCCGTCTCGCGGTAGCTGGGCCGCACCGTGGAGTCCTCCCCCGCGAAGGCCTCGTCGAAGAAGTTCCCCACCTCGTATTGCTCGAACTGCTCTTTCACGGCGACAAACTTAGCAATTAGAATGCCAACCTTTTAGCGGAGCCCACCGTCGCGTGTCAATCCTCTCGGAAGGAAGGATGGAGAGGGCGGCAAGGTCGCGGGAGGCTGCCGCTTCGTTTCCGCCATGGCCCTCAAGCTTCTTCCCGCAGTTCAGGTGGCGATCTTGACGTGAGATTTTGAATGATATATGATAACGTCATCATGAGAACGATCATTGATTTGCCGGAGCAGCAAGTGGCGGCACTGGCGGAATTCTGCGACCGGGAGCGGATTTCACGGGCGGAGGCGATCCGTCGGGCGGTGGAGGCGCTGCTGGCGTCCCGCGTGCCGTCGGAACGCGAGGCGGCTTTTGGCGGATGGGCTCGACGCGGAGACAGCCGGACGGTTGTGGACGAGCTGCGTGGGGAGTGGGATTGAGGCCACAGCGATGAAAGCGGTTTTGGACAGCGACGTGTTGATCGACTACCTGCAGGGGCTGCCGCAGGCCTGCGAGGAATTGGCCCGTTATCGGCAGCCTCGTTATTCGATCATTTCCTTCATGGAACTGCACTGTGGCGCGAGGGACGAGTCGGAACGGAAGGCGGTGGACACGCTGTTGGGAACCCTTGCCCGGGTCGATCTCTCCGAGGCGGTGGCCCGTCGGGCGGTGGAACTGCGTCAATCGCTGAGGTTGAAGCTGCCAGATGCCGTGGTGCTGGCCAGCGCGGAGATGGAGGGCTGCCTTCTCGTGACTCGGAACACGCGGGACTTTCCCCAGAACGATCCCCGCGTGCGTTTTCCCTACGCGATCTGATTTCCGCCTGGACGCCCAGGTGGAACTCCGTCGACTTTTCCTACTGGCGGGAGAGCACTTTCACGATGGCTTCGAAAAGCTTCTGCTTCAGATTGGGGGAGAAGCCGGAATGGACCCAGGCGATCCTGCCTTCGGGATCGATCACGACGGTGTGGGGAATGTCCTCGACTTGGTAGGACTGGCTCACTTTCAGGTTGAAGTCGAGGGCGACGGGAGTGTCCTGCCATTCGCGCCCTTCGAGAAACTCGCCGACGATCGGGGGCGTTTCGCCCTGGTTGACGGCGACGAAGGCCACGGCCTCCGGGGGGAAGGCGGCCACGGCGGCCAGCACCTCGGGCATGGCCTTGATGCAAGGCCCGCTCCAGGTCGCCCAGAAGTCGAGCACGACGACCTTGCCCCGGTGGTCGCCGAGACGGAAGGTGGAATCGTCGAGCCTGGAGAGCTCGAATTCGGGAGCGTCTTCGCCCACGAGAGGGGACGCGGGCGGCCCGCCGGCATCGGGAATGGCGGGATCGGGCGCGAGAACGGGACGCCAATCCCGGAAGGCCACGAAATCCATGGAGGGAGCGTCCTGAAGAGGAAGAGGAGAGGTGCGGGCGACCTCGCGGATTTGTTCGAGGGCGACGAGGCACTCCCCGAGAATGGGGGACCTGCCGACGAGCCGGGCTCCTTCGACGTTCTTTCCCTCGAGACGGAGACGGGTTCCGTCGCGGAGGACGAGGCGGTGGCTGGCGCGGAAATCGTAGGCGGCGAGCTTGCGGAGGTGCTCTTCGGCGAAGGGATCGACGGGGGCTTCCCCGGAGGGGGCGTCCTCTTCCTCCTGCGCCTCCGAGAGGACGTCTTCGGCGGAGAGGGGATCGGTGGAGGGCTCCGCCGATAGGGAAGGGCCGGCGACGGGCGTCTCGAGGCGGACGATGCTGGAGACGCGGGAGCGGGGAATCGACAAGGTCTCCCCGTTCGCCTGGAACTCGACGGCGTCGCGGCCGACCGCCGCGAGAGTGCCGCGGAGGAGATCTCCGTTCGGCGCGACGAGGAGGTGGGTGGGTGCCCGCTCGCGCATGGATCGCGGAATGGAGAGAACCTGGGCTTTGGCCCGCGGGTCGATGACGCGACGCGGAATGTTGCCGGGGGAATTCTCGATGCGGAAATGGCTCAGCACGATGGCGCTCTTCGTCTGGTTCAGTCCCTGCCATCCTCCGCCCATCTTGAAGTAGATGCCGTTGCCGGAGACCTTGTCGGGATCGACTTGGAGGGTCAGCGAGGATTTTCCGTTGATGCGGATCTCGACTTCCTCGGGCCGGGCGGCGATGTCGATGGCGGCCCGGTTGTCGACGATGGGAATCTGGTCGCCGGAAAAGGAGAAGGCGCCGTTCGCGTTCAGCTTTCCGATGAAGAGGCGGTTCCCCTGCGCGGCGAAGACGACGTCGGTCGAGGGATTCCCCGGATCCGGTCCGGAGGCGAAGAGGCGCAAGGTCATGGCTCCGTGGGATTCCTTCCATTCGGCGTCGAAGCGGATGCGGTCGCCGAGGAGGATGGAGGGATTGCCGAAACCGCCGTCGTGCATCGTCGCCGATTCGGGAGCGAGCACGACGGATTCCGCCGTTTCCCCGACACTCTCCCACTCCGGGTCGCGGAATCCCTCGAGGAGGCGCTCCGGCGTCCCGATGTCGATGGCCCGCACTTCCTTCGCCGGGATCTCGATGCGGCCGGTGACGCGGCTTTGGAAGACGATGGTCTCCGGATCGAGGGCGATCAGCTCGCCGACGAGAATCTCGTCGTCGGCAAGATAGAGGCGGGTCTGTCCCAGCCGCACGGGCGGTTCGGCGGCCACGTCGGGAAACGCGCCGCGAACGATGGAGACGGAACTGCCGTCGGAGAAGGACACGCCGTCCCTGGCACCCGGAGGCTGCCAGGCGAGCAGGCTGCCTCCATCGCCGGAAAGGCGCAGGGTGCCTCGGAGAACCTGTCCGTCCAGCGTCAGGGTGTCGGCGCCCGAGGCCAGGGGCGCGGTGGCCTCGGGAAAGCGGACCTCCCGCGCCCCTGAGAGGGAGGCCACGAGCGGCGCGTCGGTCCAGGTCGGTTGGATCGCGATCGTCTTCTCGCCGAGCCGGAGGTAGTCGCCGCTCAAGGTCGTGCCCGAGACCCAGGCGACTCGTGTCGTACTCTCCATCGGGGGGGAGGCCTCCGCGGAGGCGTCGGGAGAAAGCACCCACTCGACGAGTTCGTCGAGTGGGTGGCTGCCGCTTCCGATGCGGAGACGGTCCGATCCTTCCGCCAAGGTCACTTCGTCGTTCCCGAACCGGACGGGGTCGTCGCGCAGTTGCAGGCGGGCGCGGGTCGGGTCGACCATCGGCACGGGAGCGCCGTCCCATTCCCGCACCTCCAGCGAGACCAGCTTCATTTCCGGATTGCGGCTGAGAATGGAAAAGCCGCGCCGCAGGGGATCGGAGGCGCGCCTACCCGGATCGGGATGGGGCGGCTCGGTTTTGCCCTCGAGCGAAGCGAGGAGCTTTCCCGATGGATCGCAAAGGAGGATCTCGCCGGAACGCTGATCCCAGAAAAGACGCAGATGCAGTTCGCGGGTGGCTTCGTCGAACTGGAGCACCGGAGCGAAACGGGTGAGGTGGGTCAGGACGAGATGCTCGTCCCAGGTTTCCAGCATCGGCCCGCGCCGAGGGTCGCGGAGCAATCCGATTTCGAGATTCGGCGATCCGCCGGGGAATCGCGCGTGGAAGCGCAGTTCGACGCGTTCGGGCAGGTCGATCTCGCGGAAGAGATTGGCTGTCCATTGGTGCGTCGCCAGTTCCCCGCGCAGATCGGTGAACCAGTCCGTCGGCTTGCGGTCTCGCCCCGTCGAGGTCCAATCCTCGATCTCGCCGAGGCCGGAGAGTCCCTTGTCCGGACTCGTCTGCACGAGCCTCGATACCTCGCCTCGGCGGATCGGCACAGGCGATTCGAAAGGGGAGACATGGAAGAGGAGACGTTCGCGGTCGATGGCGAGGAGCCGCCCGCGGAGGCGGTCTCCGTTTTTCAGCGAGATCTCGAAGAGCGGCTCCTCCGCGGCTTCCTGCGGGACGGTGGTGGCAGGGAAACGCAGTCCCGTCAATTGGGCCGGATCGAGGTCGAAGGGCGCGGCGAAGGAGGGAGCGGAGAGACGGACGAACCCGTCGGGACCGTCGAGCAGCCTGCCTACGAGCTCGTCGCCGTTTCGCCAGCGCATGAGGACGCTTCCTTCTTCGACGTGTTTTTCATCCTTTTGATTATGAGTGTCTTGTGCGACCTTTTGAGGCGAATTCCGGAATTGCCCTTCGACTGGAGAGACCGCCATGCCGCCGGCCAGGCCCAGGCCCAGGAGGGTCTGGTGAAGGGCTCTGCAGGATTGAAGGCGGCGGCGCATGGGTTCAGAAACGTTCGTAGATGGGAAGGAAGCGGTAGTTCAAGGCGAGAGAGAGCAGGGACATGGCCGTGCCGTAGGCTTCGCCGTAGCTGCCCGGGAAGCTGCCGTCCGGAGCCTGCTGCTCAACGAGCATGAGGGCATGGGAGCGGTTCCAGCGGTCCCATGCCTCGGGATGCCCCTGGAAGAGGGCCTGGGCCATGTAGTAGTAATAGTAGTGGGGATGGGCCGTTTCGCGGTGGTCGAGCCGTTCGCTGATGTGTCCGAGGGCGGCCTTGAACTCGTCGGTTTCGCGCTTGTGGCCGACGGAGTAGACGAGCGTCGCCACGGCGGAGCGGGCCATCGACTCGCCTCCGCCGCCGATGCCGCCGCTGTAGGCGACGAAGCCGGAGGAGGCGGTGTTCCGCTGCATGTAGACGACGGCGTTGTCGATGGTCTCGTCGGGGACGGCGAGGCCGGCGTTGCGGCAGGCGAGCAGCCCCATGAGGACGCAGCCGGTCACCGAGGTGTCCGCGTCCGTCGAGGTGGGGGAGTAGCGCCAGCCCCCCCAGCGGTTCGCCTTCTGAGCGTTCACGGCGAGGACGATGGCCTTCTCCAGCGTTTCCGCGACGGACCGGCGCGAGCCGGCGGGTTCGGTGCCGTCCCACAGCGTCGCCTCGTCGACCGCCCCATAGGCCTCGGCGAGGGCGAGCATGGCGAAGCCGTGGTGGTACATGCTGTTGGGGATGTATCCGGTATCTCGATCCTGTCCGGCGATGATCGCGCGCAGGGCACCTTTGATCTGGTGGCGATGGGCTCCGAAGTTCGGATCCTCGCCGCTGGCGAGGAAGGCCATCAGGCAGATCCCGGTGATGCCATGCTCGGAACGGCTCCGCCACGTGCCGTCCTCGCTCTGGGTGCGGGTGAGGTAGGCGAGACCCCGTTCGTAGATCGTGTCCACTTCCGGCGGGATCTCCCCGCCGAGACGGATCGAGGGATTCGGTTCCTGCGCCACGAGAGGGGCGGCGAGGAGAGGGAGGAGGATCGCGCCGATGGCAGGAGAGTGGAGCAAGGCAGGCTTCATTGGACTTTCACGCGGATGCCGCCGCCCTGGATGCGGACGGCTCCGCCCGCGGCTCTCGGCTTGTCGGCCGCATCGTCTCCCTCCCCGGCTTCCGCGGGCTCCTTCTCCGCCCCCTTGTCCTTGCGACGTTCGGCGGCCTTCTCCTTCGCCCGCTTGAGACGGCGCTTCTGGTCCCAGAAGTGGTCGAAGTTCGAGGTCGCTTCACGGAGACGGTCGTATTGCTGTCCCGTCAGCACGGAACGCAGCGCGTCCTCCCCGACGGCGTTGGCGAGGGACATCAGCATGCCGCGCTCGAAGTAGTCGCCCCAGTATTTCTGCACCTCGGCGAGGTGCTCGGCGGCGGCGGCCTGCACGATTTCGCCCATTTTGCCCTTCTGCTCGGGGGTGAGGCGGAGGTGGTCGTCGATGACGGAGAGGGACATGCGGGCGAAGGCGTCGATGCGGTCGGCTTCCCGCTGGGCGAGGACGGCCTCGTAGCGCGCCACCTGCTCGTCGGTGAGGACGCCCTGGAGCGAATCCTTCCACAGGTCGAGGGACTCTCCCTCCTCCTCGGAACGGTTTCCGCCGATGTTGACGCCGCCCATGCCCTCCAGCATCTCCTTGGCCGCGTCGGGATCGGTGCTTTCGAGGCGGGTGCGGAAGTAGCGTTCGGCCTGCTCGTGCCATTCCTTCATGGAGCGTTCGGACGCGCCCTTGGCGGCGAGTTCGAGCCGTTCCCGCTGGGCTTCGTCGAGCTCGCAGAGCCGCACGATGTCGTCGATGACGATGCGCATGAAGCCCATGCGCTTGTCGCGTTCGGCCTCGGCGAGCTTCAGGATGTGCTGGGAGATCTGAGCGTTCAACGGCACGGTCTCGCCGGGCGCCGCGCCTTCCTTGGGAGCCGCCGTGCCGTCGCCCGCTTTCTCGTCGCCGACGGTGAAGGGATCGGGCTCGTCGATCTCCTGCGCGGCGAGCGGTGGCGCGAGCAGGAGCGGGAGAAAGGACGTGAGGAGGAGGAATCTCATGGAGGGATCAATTCGATTCGAGGGCGTTGAAATAGCTGTCGAGGCCACGGCGGAATTCTTCGGGCAGTTCGCGGCCGGCCTTTCCGGTGGATTGGTCGACCTCGCGGGAGAGGGGGGGAGCCCCTTCGCCCGCGGTCCCTTGCGGACCGATGTCGCTGAGGGCCGATCCATTGCCACCGCCTTGGTTGCCTCCGCTGGGATTGGAACCTCCTCCGCCCCCTCCGCCCCCGCCGGATTGCTGGCGTTTCGATTGGAGGAGCAGTTCGATCGCTTCGGTCTCGTAGGCGATGGCCTCAGCTCCGGTGTCGGGCCGGGCGAGGACGGCGTGGGCCTGCCGCATGACGTCGGAGACAAGGGAGAGCAACTGCAGCTCGCGGCCGAATTCCGGCGCGTCGGGCAGGGCGAGGATGTCCTCGACGACGCCGTCGATGCGGTCGCGCAGGTCGTTCTGGGTGGATTGGAGGGGGCGAACCTTCGAGGCGTAGACGTCGGAAGCGAGGCCGGGACGCGTCTCCTCCATCTCGCGCGTCTCGTCGCGGAGCTGCATTTCCTCCTGCAAGGTCTTCATGATGCGGAGGACGATCTCGGGAGGCAGGCTCTTCGCGTCGTCCTGCGGACCTTGCTCCCCATCCTGCGGCGGAGAGGCGGCGACGAGCTCCTCGGCCCAGCGGTCGAGGGTGTCGGCCCAGAATTCGGAGGCGGCGACGGAGCGCCCCCCGAAGTTCGCCTGGGCCTCTTCGCCGGCACGCCTCAACCCGGGGACCACGGAGCTCTCCTTCATCTGCCCGAGCACGTTTTTGAAGATCGCCTCCTGCTTGCGCTGATAGTAGGCCTCCAGATCGGTCTGGATGTGGTGGACGAAGCGGCTTTGCGCCTCCTGCTCCTTCGCCACGGTTTCGCCGATTTCGCGGAGCCTCTGTTCGACGCGCTGGCGGGGCAGCCCGAAGCTGCCGGAGAGCGTTTTCGAAAGGGTGTCGGCGAGTTCCGTCTGCTTGCGGGAGGCGGCCTTGAGGCGCTTCACGAAAGTGCTGGCCTCGAGACTAGCGAGGATCGCGGCCAGCTCGTCGGCGACGCGGGCGAATTCCTCGAGCAGCTTCCGTTGCTCCTCCAAGGCGCGGTCGAAGGTCTTCTGCACTGTCGTCTCGGCGGCGGGCACTTCCTTTTCGCCGGTGTCGCCTCCTCCGGCAAGGGTCGTCGAGGGCAGGCGCAGCGGAGCGGGGGAATCGGGGGCGGAGTCCGGCGGCGCATCCTTCGATGCTTCCTTCTCCGGCTCCACACCCTTTTCCCGTCCTCCCAGGGTCGGGGAGGGAGGCGTCGCCTCGCCTTCGGCGGCCTTCGGCGCGGTCTCGACGGGTTCCGCCGACGATGGCGGCGCGTCACCACCGGGAGCGCGCGCGGTCTGCTGGAGCAAGTCCGCGACGGTGGGCATGCGGTCCCGGGCGATGGAGTCGAGAGTCCGCATCGTCTCGGCCCAGCGGTCGAGGCGCTCGGCGTCGAACTCGGGATTTTTCGTCGCCTCGCCGACGAGTCCCCGGCCCGCCGCGACGAGGGCGTCGAGGCGGCGCGCGTTGGCGGACTCGGCCGAGGCTTGATCCTGGATGCGCCGTCGGCTTTCGGGCCGGTCGAGTTCCTCGGCGGAGAGGGCGCGCAGGGCGAGGTTCGAATCCCGGAGCTGCTGCTCGCGTTCGTAGGTCTCCCGAGTGTTGCGGAACCACTTCGCGAATTCCTCGGTCAACCATCGGGCATGCTCCTGCGGACTCAGGATGTGGAGAACGAAAGCGGGCGAGAAGACGCGCTCCCGCCGGGGGTGGAAGTCGGTGGCGAAGGCACGGACGTGATAGGTGCCGGGGGCGACGCCCTCCCGCTTCGCGGAGAAAGTGCCTCGCGTCTGGACGGACGTTTTCTCCGGCGCCCCCGCCGAGACCGGCTTTTCTCCTGCGGCGGGCGGAAGGTCCGACTTGGCGGGAGCGGCCGAACGCCATTCCAGGCCGACTTCGCGCAGGCCGAAGTCGTCGCTGGCATGGATGTCGAAGGCCACGGCTTCGTCTTCGAGAACCATGCGCTTCACCTCGACCTGATGGGCGTAGATCTCGGGCGCGTTGTCCGGCAAGGGGGCGATGGCCAGCTCGAGCGGACGCTTCGCCTCGAGACCGCGGATGTCCCGCCAGGAGAAAATGCGCGTCCGCTCGGTGTCGACGGGAAAGGGCGTGGTGGAGAATCGCCTGTCCTCGACCACGAGAGGTTCCTCGTCCATCGCGGCCGACGAGAGCTCCCGCGTCGTCGTGCCGCGGATCGCGACGGTGGCGCCCTCGACGAGGGCGAAGGTGTTCCCCCTCACCGGCACGACGGGATCCTCCTCGTAGCGGAGATAGTCGGGCAGGCGCACCACGGCTTCGAGCGAAGCCAGCTCGGGGCGGGGCAGGGGTTCGACGGCGATGCGCTCGACGGCGTCGCCGACGCGCAGGGAGAGCGTTCCCGCCTCTTTCTGCGGGGGGACCGAGAAGGCGTAGCGGCTCCCTTCCCGCTCCACCTCGATCCGGGTTTTTCCGGGGAGGCGCAGCTTTGCCTTTTCCGGGCTCCACTCCGTGTCTTCGGCAAGCTCCGGTTCCAGCGGAAAGCTCTCGGCGTAGGGAACGACGAGGGTTTCGGACACTGGCTCGATCTGGGCAAAGGTGTAGCGATCCAGCGCCTTCCACGGCGAGACCCAGCGGGCGAGGGTGTTTCTCGCCGCATCGGAGACGAAAACGAGGAGCGCGCCCGAGAGGGCGAGCACGGCCAAGGTCCAGCGGAGCCGTCGTCCGTGGCGGCGGGTGGGGACGGCATCGGAGAAGTCGCAGTTCGCCGCCCGCTCGTCGACCTGGCGCATCGCCGCCTCGATCAAGGCCTGGCTCTGATCGCCGGGATGGCGATGGGCCAGTTCGACGATGCCGAGCAGCTCGTCACCGAGCCGGGGATGTCGGCGCTTCAGGTAGCGCGCCGCGTCGGCGAAGGTCCGCTGCCGCCAGACCCAGCGATGCCAGAGCAGGGGAAGTCCCAGCGCGGGCACGGCGAAACCGGCGAGAAGCAGGATCGCGCGCAGCCAAGCCGAGGTGTCGAAGAAACGCTCGAGAGCGAAGACGAGCAAATAGGAAAGGCCGAGACCGAGGAGCCCGGCGAGGGCGCCTTCGGCGATTTTCACCGACCAGAGCCGTTCCCGGAAGCGCTCCAGCGTCGTCCGGAGGCGGGGAGGGAGGGGCAGGTCCGGCGCCGCGCCCCCCGTCTCCCTCGTTCTGTCGCTTCCGCCCATGTCCTTTGAACGAACTAAACACCCTCCACTCTGTTCCGCCAACGCCATTTCGGCTTCCGTCCGGACGCGGATCGGCCGTGGAGAGGGACGGCAAGGGGAAGATCAGTTCCACTCCTCGCCTTCCGCGACGTGGCCCCCTTCCGCCGGCTCGTCGTGGAAGACGATCCCCTCGTAGAGGTCGGCGAGAGAAAGGACCGTGCCGATCTCGGGAAGTTCGACGGGGCTTCGGAACCGAGGGCGACCCCGCGTTGGAAATCCCCGACGGGACCGCGGCGGAAAATCTGCGCGGCCGCCTCGCTCGATTCGACGACGAGGTTGGCGGCGAGCGAGGGGAGGAATCAAGGGAGCGTGCGCGGAAGGGAGCGTGCGCGGCCCTTTGTCCCTTGCCAGCCCGCTCCAGACGGTTCACCGTTCACAGTTCCCAAGAGTTGCCCATGAATCCCCGCCTTCTCGTGCCCGTCCTCGCCCTCGCGATTCCCGCAGCCCTCCTCGTCCTTCCCGTCGCGCAGGAATCCCCACCGCAGCAGCAGGCCGAAGCGGTGCCCAACGACGAATTCGTCTCCCTCTTCGACGGTTCGACCCTGACGGGCTGGTCGGGCGATTCGGCGCTCTGGCGGGTCGAGGACGCGGCCATCACCGGCGAGACGACGGCGGAGGCCCCGCTCGGCCACAACTCCTTCCTCCAGTGGACCGACGGGGAGCTGGACGACTTCGAGCTCGTCCTCGAATACCGTATCTTCTCCGGCAACTCCGGCATCCAGGTCCGCAGCTTCGCCCTCGACAAGCCCCACGCCATCGGCGGCTACCAGGCCGACATCGATGCCGAGGGGAAATGGACGGGCACGAACTACGGCGAGCAGTTCCGCGGCATCCTCGCGAAACGCGGGGAGAAGGCGGTCGTCGGAGAGGATGGCAAGCCCTCCGTCGTGGGCAGCCTCGGCGATCCCGAGGAGCTCGGCAAGGCGATCCGGCCGGGGGAATGGAACACCTACCGGATCGTCGCCCAAAGGAACAGGATCGTCTGCGAGATCAACGGCAAGCCCATGTCCGAGATCGTCGACGAGGACAGCGACGTCCGTCGCCGCACGGGCCTGCTCGCCTTCCAGCTCCACACCGGTCCGCCGATGAAGGTGCAGTTCCGCAACATCCGGCTGAAGCGCCTGCCTCTCGGCGATGTGAGAAAGATCGTCTACCTCGCCGGCTCCCCGAGCCATCCTCCGCGCATGCACGAGCACAATGCGGGCGCCCTGCTCGCGAAGCGCCTCCTCAACACCCACCACGCCGACAAGGTCCTCGTCGCGAGCTATCTGAACGGCTGGCCGAACGACCGGAGCGCCTTCCAGAACGCCGACGCCCTCGTCATCCAGTCCGACGGAGGGCCGCGACATCCCGCCTACTGGCACCTGCGCCAGATCGACTACCTGCGCGAGCGCGGCGTCGGCGTCGGCATGATCCACTACGCCGTCGAGATGACCCCGGGCGAACCCAACGACACCCTCATCGCCGCCACCGGAGGGGCCTTCGAGGTCCATTTCTCGGTGAATCCCCATTGGGACGGCGAATTCGCGGCCTTCCCGGCGCATCCCGTCGCCCGTGGCGTGAAGCCCTTCACGATCCGCGACGAATGGTATTTCAACATGCGTTTCGCCAAGGCGATGGCCGGTGTGACCCCGATCCTCTCGGCCGTGGCTCCGGAGGAGACGATGTCGCGTCCCGACGGTCCCCATTCGGGCAATGCCGAGGTTCGCAAGAGCGTCGCGGAGAAGCAATCCCAGCACGTCTGCTGGGTCGTCGAGCGTCCCGACGGCGGCCGCGGCTTCGGGTTCACCGGGCTGCATTTCCACGACAACTGGAGGCAGGACGACTTCCGCAAGACCGTGCTCAACGCCATCTGCTGGATCGCCAAGGCCGAAATCCCTGAAAACGGCATCGAAACCCCCACGCCGACACAGGCGGAGCTCGACGCCAACCTCGACCCCAAGCCCGCGCCGAAGAAGTAAAAGGGGGGACATCCAGGCGCTCCCTCCCTCCTGTAATGGGACGCCAGGCCTCGAACACGAGGGGAAGCCATATGCACGATCTGATCAAGGAGATCCGGGCGATCGCCCAATCGGGTCTCCATTTCACCAGGGATCCCTTCGATCGCGGGCGATTCGAACGGCTCATCGAAATCGCCTCTCTGCTCTACACTGAATTCAGCGATGCGGATCTCGCCTTGGTCGAGCGGTTCTTCATCCCCGAAGAAGGATACGCGACCCCCAAGGTCGATCTGCGGGCGTGCGTGCTGAAGGATGGCAAGGTCCTGCTTGTCAGGGAGCGCTCGGATGGGCTCTGGACCCTTCCGGGAGGCTGGGCGGACCAGAACGAGTCTCCTCGCGAGGGAATCGTTCGGGAGGTGAGGGAGGAGACCGGCTACCGCATTCGGGCGGATGCCCTTTATGCCGTCAGGGACCGCGACCGCCATCCCTACAAGCCGAGATATCCGGTGAGCGTCTACAAGCTGTTCTTCCTTGCCACGATCGAGGGAGGGAGCCCTGAGGCGAACGAGGAGATATCGGAGATCGGATTCTTTCCTCCGACCGAGCTGCCCCCGCTGTCGGAGTCGAGGGTTCTGCCGGAGGACATTGTCGCCGGCTATCGCCATTTCGAGAACAAGGACGGACCGTGCCAATGCGATTGATCGCCACTGGTTCCCCGGCTAATCCCCCCGGAACGGCACAAAAACGCCGGAACGGTCGGGGACCGTTCCGGCGAGCACCAACAAAAAGGGGTTTGAAGCCGTTCAGGCCCGGTCTTCGGCGGGATTGCCGACGAGCGCCCCGGCTTCTTCCTCGGAGGCCGGCCCCTCGCTGCGGGCACCGCTGACGATGAGGCGGCGGCCCATGAACTCCTGGTCGTCGAGGGTTCCCACGGCGCGTTTGGCCTCTTCGATGGAGCCCATTTCGACGAAGGCGAAGCCCTTCGACTGCTGCGTGCGGGGATTGGTGACGACCTCGGCGGAGAAGACGTTGCCGACGCCTTTGAAAAGCTCTTCCAGCTCCGTCTCGCCGGTGGAATAGTCGAGATTGCCGACGTAGAGCCGTGCGGAAGTCACTTCCGCACGGTTGCGTTTGGGCTTCTTCGCTTCCTCGGACGCCTTCGGCGGCTTGGCCGCGGGCTGGCGAGCTTGGGTCGCTTCGGGTTTGCGGGTGGGCTTCGCCTTGGCTTTCGGCTTGCCGAGCAGGCCGAAGGTCAGGAAGGAAAGGATCCGCTGGACGGCAGTCTGTTCAGGCTGCTTGCCGCGGGAGCCGCTGCGGTTGCGGTTCCGGCTGCGCGAACGGGACGAGCCTTCCTGGCGGGGACGGGATTGATTTCCTTGGCGGTTGCGGCTGCGACCGCCCGAACGACTGCCGCGAGGGCGGCGGTGGGCTTGATTTTGGGATTGGTTTTCCATCGATGGTGGAAGATTTTGGGTGACGACCCGCCTTCCGGCGGGTCCATGGGGTGGATGCGGAACCTCCTGCAGCCAACTCCGCCGGGAAGCGGAGAGGGGCCGACGCCTCGATGAGGCGGATCGAAGGAACGGTTGGGGATTTCCCGGAGGATTCCAAGCTCGGCAGGTTCGCCGGAACAGGTCCGGAACCTGAGCGATAGTGGCTCCGCAAGGTGTTGATGAGACCGTCGATCGCCATCCTGAAAACGTTGCCCCACGAGAGGCGCGGGGCGATGGCATCCATGGAAGCACGAAGGGCTGGCTGGACGGGTGACATTCCGGGGGAGGGAGGACGGGCCTCTTTTGAGGATACAAGGGCGGCTTGCCGAGGGCAAGCTAAGAATTGCGCCAAGGGCGAAACTCTTCCGGACAAGGCGCGCCGGGTCCCTGGCGGCCTCGTGCCTTCCCTTGGGAGCGATGGAAAAGCCCTCCCGGCGTCAGATATCGCAGAGCTGCGCCGCTTGGCGAAGGGCGAGGAGGGGATCGTCCCAGGTCGGAATGAACTCCTGGGCGACGTAGCCGGTGTATCCGGTCTCGAGAATGGCTTCGAGGATCGGGGGGTAGTTGATCTCCTGGGTGTCGTCGAGTTCCGCGCGTCCGGGATTGCCGGCGGTGTGGTAGTGGCCGATGACCTCCTTGTACTGGCGGATCCGGCGGATGATGTCGCCGTTCATCACCGAGACATGGTAGATGTCGAAGAGCAGCTTCAAGTTCGGCGAGCCGACGCGGTGGATCAGATCGACGCAGAAATCGACATCGTCGCCGAAGTAGCCGGGATGGCCTTTCATCGGGTGAGTGTCGTCGCGCGAGTTGAGGTGCTCGAGGACGAGGGTGACTCCCGCCTTTTCCGCCTCGGGGAGGACGGATTTCCACGCTTCGACGCAGTCGGCGGCGGCTTTCTCCTCGTCCATGCCCTCGAAGCGCATCCCGGTGAAAGTGATCACGCTTTTGCAGCCGACCGCGGCGGCGGTGGCGATGCTCTCCTTCAGTTTCGCGACGGCTTCGTCGCGGAATTTCGGATCGCAGGGCCCCTTCGCGAAACCGTGGGAGCCGACGAGCGAGATCTCGAGTCCCAGCTTCCTGACTTCGGGATAGGCTTCGACCGGGATGCCCTCCATCGCGACGAGACCGATGGCCTTGCAATGGCGGGCCAGCTCGACCGCGTCGAAATGATCCTTGAAGCACCAGCCCATGATGGATTGGCGGATACGCCCGTTCCTGACGACGAATTCGGGGTCCACGTCGGCGCGCTTGAGCTGGGCCTGGAGTGGGGGGAATCCGCCGGCCCATCCTCCGGCGAGGAGCGGAGCGGTGGCGAGAAAGCGGCGACGGGAGGTCATGCCGCCAACATAGGCAGGAGGACGGAGAAAAGGCAAGTGCCGCCGAGGGCGCGGTCAGGGGACGCGGAACGCCCGGCGGGCTACCTTCTCTCCACGGCCATCCCGGCGCGCTCGTCGAGGTATTCGGCGATGCGGTTCTCCCGGTCGCAGAGGACGATCTTCGGCTTCACCGGCTTCTCCGTCAGCTCGAAGCCCATCACGATCACGGTCTCGCCTGCGTTGACGAGGTGGGCGGCCGGGCCGTTGATCCCGATCGTCCCCGACCCCGCTTCCCCCTCGATCACGTAGGTCTCGAGACGCACGCCGGTGGTGGCGCTGACGACGAGCACCTTCTCTCCGACCCAAAGGCCGACGGCGTCGATGAGATCGCGGTCGATCGTGATGCTCCCGACATAGTCGACGTTCGCCTCGGTGACGGTGGCGAGATGGATTTTGGAACGGAGGAGGCTGCGCATCGGGGATTTGCGGCGAAGATTTCGCAGAATCGGGGATTTGCAAGGGTTTGCTTCGGAGAGCCTTGTACTCCGCTTTGGGAGCGGTCGAGGGAGGTGAAGAGGGCTTCTGAGGGGCAGTGCCTAGCGCGGAGGCTTCCTCCCTTTCGGTCCTCGCCGGGGCCGCCCTGCTGGCTTTCGACCGGGCAGGACGGAGGCTCTTTCCGTCGAGGGCAGGGCAAGGGCCCGTTCCCCGGCGCTCAACTCCCTCCATTCCCCGGACCCTAGGGCGAGCTTCTCCAGCCTCAACCCGCCGACGGCGACCCGGATGAGCCGGAGAGTCGGAAAGCCGACGGCGGCGGTCATCCGGCGCACCTGGCGGTTTTTGCCTTCGGTCAGGGTCAGTTCGATCCAGCTCGTGGGAATGGAGGCGCGGTAGCGGATGGGCGGATCGCGATCGGGGTGAAGGGGTTCGATGCGTCGGGCGAGACAGGGACGGGTGCGGTACCCCTGAATCCCGATTTCACCCTGGCGGAGCCGTACCAACGCCGCTTCGTCCACTTCGCCCTCGACCTGCGCGTGATAGGTGCGGGGATGGGCCTGGCTCGGATCGAGGAGACGGTGGTTCAGGGCGGCCTCGTCCGAGAGAAGGAGAAGGCCTTCGCTGTCGAGATCGAGCCGTCCGATGGGGTAGACGGCGGCCGGAAAGCCGGCGGCGGCGAGAGTGGTCTGCCCTTCGCGGTCCGGAGTGAACTGCGAGAGCATGCCGTAGGGCTTGTGCAGGGCCAGTAGCAAGGGAGGGCGAGGGTTGACAGCAGAAGGGCTTCTACTCTCGACGCTTCCCTCTCGACTCACTTCAGCGGGAGCGTCTCGGTGGCGGCCCCGGGAGCGGGCTCGATCCCGAGGGTTTTGCACACCGTGGCATGGAAGGAGAGCTGGCTGACTTCCCCGAGGGCGCCGGAGAGCGGCGAATTCGGGAATCCTCCCATGAAGACCTGCCCGGACATGCGGATGGACTCCTCGACGGGATAGCCGAATGCGCCGAAGAATCCCGGTCCCTCGGTGGGATCGAAGACGGGCTCGGCAGCCTTCTCGTCGGCGAAGGCGTAGCCGGTCTTGAGGACGAGGACGCGGTCGCCGGTGCGGTCGGGATGGAGGTAGGCCCATTCGGGTGGAAGCTCCTCCTTCTTGAGAGTGCGGAAGTAGATGCGCTTGCTCAGCTCATTGTCGAATTTGTCGACGAAGATCTTCCTCTCCCCTTCGTTTTCGGGCAGGCCTTTGAAGAAGAGGTTCGCGATGGCGTCGTGGGCGACGATGTCGGCGTGGGCCATCATTTCGGTGCCGAGGAGATGGGCGATGTTCACGTTCTTGTCGAGTTCGGCGAGCCCGTGGTCGGTGGTGATGAGGATGGCGAGGTTGGCGCCGGGCTGGGCCAGGGTGCTCCATTCGCTCTGGACGGCATCGAAGAAGCCTTGCAGGGCTTTGTCCGTCGCGCCGACGGCGGCGTAGGTCTCGTCGGCGCGGGGACCGTGGGCGAGACCGGCGCGGAGAATGCCGTCGAGGCGCAGCATGACGAGACGGAGCTTCTCCCCCTCGCCGGAGGAATCGGCCTTCCATTGCTCCAAGGCCTTGTTGAGCCGGGCTTCGTCGGCGGCCTCGGGGTCGTAGGCGTCGAGAAAGTGGGCGGCCTTGTGCTCGCCGGTCTGGTTTTGCGAGAGCGGCCAGTCGTGGACGAGGGTCTTCACGCCCTGGCGGGTCGCCGTGGTCCAGATCGGCTCGGCGAGGAGCAGGGCGGGATCCGTCGGCTGGTCGACGACGCTGCCGTCGGGCTGGCGGATGCGGTCGGCGACGATGCCGTGCTTGTCGGGAGTCGCGCCCGTGGCCATCGTGGCGTGGGCGGGATAGGTGAGGCAGGGAAAGCTGGGGCGCATCTTGTTCGTCGCGCCGCCCTCTTCGGCGAGCTTCTTCAGGAAGGGGGCATCGGATTTCTCGAGATAGTCTCCGCGGAATCCGGGGAGGCTGATCCAAACGACGGTGGACGGTCCGTCGCCCGCGTTCGACACGACGGGTGCCTGCTCGGCGGCGGGCTGGTTCCCGATCGGATCGTTCGCCGCCAAATGGGCGGCTTGGAGCTGTTCGCGGCGGTAGTTTTCCAGCACCAGTTGCGTCGATTGGTCTCCCTCGAAGGGATTGCGGGTGAATTCGATGCTTTCGCTGCCATTCCAAAGGAAGAGAAGCATGAAGGCGAAAAGCAGGATCGCGACGAAGGTCAGAAGGGAGCTGGCGAAGGACCGGAACATGGTGGGGTTTTGTATCCGATGATGGCCGAGCTTGCAAGTGCCGTGACCGGGTTTCGCAACATCCAGGAGGGCAAGGAGGGGCGCGCGATGGCTAGGGACGCAGCAGGGCGGCGAAGGCTCCGTCGTGGCCGTCCCGCCACGGCAGGCAGGACAGGGTTGCCTCCACCGCGAAACCGCTCGCGGAGACGACGTCCTCGTTCTCGGCCCGATCGAGGGAGCAGGTGCTGTAGACGAGGCGGCCGCCTGGTTTCAGGGCTTTGGCGACGGAGCGCAGGAGGGCGAGCTGCTGCCTGGCGTGACGCTCGAAGTCGCGATCCTGGAGCCGCCAGCGCACGTCGACGCGGCGGCGCATCACGCCGGTGTTGGAGCAGGGGGCGTCGAGGAGGATGGCGTCGAAGGCGGGCAGCGTCTTTGCGGCGGCCGGATCGGTCCAGTCGAGGCGGCGGATCTCGGCGTTGGCGACGGCGAGACGCTCGAGATTCTCCCGCATCTGGACGAGACGGGCTTCGGAGGAATCGCTCGCGAGAAGGTGCCCCCGGTTTTCCATGAGGGCGGCGAGGAGGGCGGTCTTGCCTCCCGGGGCGGCGCAGGCGTCGAGGACGGTTTCACCCGGTTGCGGGGCGAGGAGACGGCAGGCGAGGGAGGTGCTGGGATCCTGGATGTAGATCAGGCCGTCGCGGATCCAGTCGGGATTCGGGGCGCCTTCCACCCGGAAGAAGCCGGGCCAGTCCCCGCCGAGCGAAGCGGGTTGGGCCTCGGACCGGACCCGGTCGAAGGCCTCGCGGTCGCGGGCGAGCGGATTGAGGCGGGCGTAGACGAGAGGCGGCTCGTTGTTCCAGCGGCAGAGTCCGGCGGTCGCGTCGGGGCCGAACTGGGCGCTCCAGCGCTGGATGAGGAAGTCGGGATGGGAGGAGCGGTCCTCCAGCGGCCAGGTTTCGATCTCGGCGAGGAGCTCGCCCTTCTGGCGCTGGGCGTTGCGGAGGATGGCGTTGACGAGGGAGCGCTCGTGCGGGCGGGCGAGGGAGACGGTTTCGTTGACGGCGGCGTGCTCGGCGATGCCGCTCCGGAAAAGCTGGTAGAGGCCCAGACGGAGGAGATTCTGCGTCTGGGGTTTGACGGAGCCTCGGCGGAAGCGCTCGATCAGTTCGTCGAGGAGGTAGAGATTCCGGATGACGCCGTAGAGAAGATCCTGGGCGAGTCCGCGATCCGGAGGCGAAAGCCGCTGCCGGCGGGCGAAGTCGTCGAGGAGATCGGCGGCATAGCGCGAGGTATCCTCCCAGGCGGTGAGGGCGTCGAGGGCGCAGCGGCGGGCGGGGGAATCGCGGGACATGCGGGGTACGGGTGGAGAGATCACGGAACGAGCTTGCCGCGCAGCGCCTTGGCGGCTTCGCCGTCGACGACGAGAGTGTTGGCAAGGCTGTCGCCGAAGGTGGTGAAGTCGAGGAAGGTCCAGACGACTTCCTTGTCCTTGGTGACCTCGATGATCTGGGGATTGCCGGGACCGGCGTGGCAGTTGCCGAAGCGGAGGCTCCCGTCTTCGAGCTCCTCGACGGTGGTGACCCAGGCGAGGACGATGCCGGGGAGATCGTGCTGCTCGAGCTTCCAGACGATCTCCTTCGCCGGAGTGACTTCGAGGAGGCTGTGGCCGTTGCCGGTGGCGACGAGCGTGTTGCCGTTTTTCAAGCGGATCGCGGCGAAGCATTTGCCTCCGAAGGCGTCGGGACCATGACCGCCGGCGGCGGGTTTTCCGAAGAGGGGAATGGGGAACTCCCACACGACCTTCCCGGAGGGATCGTATTCCTTGACGACCTGGTCGGCTTCGTGGGCGACGAGGGTGTGGCCGTTTTCGAGGCGCCGGACGAGACGGGTATCGGAATGGGACGAGGGTTTGGAAACGACGAAGGGGAACTCGCGGAGGAGACGCTGGTCGGGGGAGACTTCGATGAGGCGGCCGGGGCCGGATTCGGCGATCAGGGTGCTGCCGTCGGCGAGGCGCTGGTAGGCGTGGATCTCGACCTTGCCGTCGCCCTCGCGGCGGTTCGTGCGGGTGGCATCGTATTCCCAGACGATCTCCTTGGCGAGATTCAGCTCGATCACGCGGGGCCAGCCGTCCTGGGTGAGGAAGTTGCCGTTCGGGAGCAGATGGAGATCGTGGACGGCCCCGAGGGGGTGGTGCCAGAGGATCTTGTTTCCGTCGGCGGGATCGACGACGGCGAGGCCTTTCCCTGCCTCGGCCCCGATGACGAGCCTTTCGGGCGGAGCCGCCTCACCCGGGAAGGAGAGGAGAAGGAAGGCAGGGATGGAAGCGAGCCGGAGTTTCATGGAGCGGGGGAAGGAATGGGCCAGACCGGAACGACGGCTTCGCTGCGGACCCAGCCGCGGAGATCGCCGGGAATTTCGACGTAGCTCCATGGACCGGAGGCCTGGAGGAGCCGGACCTCCGAGCCCGGGGGCAGGGCCACGACGGTCTTGGCGTCGGAGACGGGAGCGGTGAGGGCGAGGGTGTCGGGTTTCACCACCGTCGCGAAATTCTCGACGGCGAGCCGCTCGTTTCGGTAGCGGGAAGCGCGGGAGGCGACGAAAGCGGCCATGAAGAGGACGAGGCCCAAGGCGATGAGAGTGGAGCGGTTCGGTTTCAACCGGGGCAGGAGAAAGGCGGAGGAGAGCGCGATGAGTCCCGCCCAGAGGCAGAGGGAGACGCTCCAGCGTCCGAAGGAGGCAGGCAATCCGCCGAGATAGCGGTTGAGAGGACGTTGCGCGAACTCGAAAAAGGCCAGCTTGGCGCGGAGATAGGCGAGGCTTTGCACGGCTTCGGGCATGCCGGGGTCGAGAACGAGGGCCCGCCGCATCCAGAGCGCGCCTTCGCCGCTTTCGCCGAGACGGTGCTTGGAGGCGCCGAGATTGTAGAGGAGATCGGCCGAGAGCCGGTCTCTGCCGACGAGCGCTTCGTAGGCGGCGGCGGCTCCGGCGTGGTCGCCGGATTCGAAGAGCCGGTTGGCCTCGGCGAAGGCGGCGGAAGGATCGGCCTTGGCGGCCGCGCCGGAAAGCACGCAGAGGAGGCAGAGGACGAGGAGTCGCACGGTCATGTCGGAGGTGGTGGCGTGCTCAGCGACGGGGGAGACGCCGGAGAAGCTGGACGAATTCCTCAGCTTCGGCGGCGGCGATGGGGCCATCGGCATCGGCCTGTCCGCTGTAGAGGACGGCGTCGCAGCGTTCCGAGACGCGGCCGAGAATTTCGTCGGCCTGGGACGGGGCATCGGGGTGTTCGCGCCGCCAGGCGGCAAGGGCCCTCGCCACGGCGTGGTAGAACTCGAGGCGGGACGAGCCGGATGGGGGAAGGCGCTTCACGGCGCGGGAGAAGGGGAGCGTCTCGGGAAGGACCGCGCTCCGTTGCCGCACCGCCGCCAGCCATCTCGCGAGTCCAAAACCGAGGACGGTGCAGAAGGCGGCGGAGCACAGCGCTTGGACGATCCAGAAGAGCGGCCCGGTTTTGCCCAGATCGCCGACGGCGATCCAGCGGGGTTCGCCGGTGCGGATGTGGAGCACGTCGGAGAAGCTCGGTTCGGGCCGTTTGGCCGCGGGGGAAGGGGCTTCCGTCGGCGAGGAGGCCTCGGCCGGCGTTTCCACGGCGGTGGTTTGGGTCATCGTGATGGGAAACGGACCGGCCTTCAGGGTGACGTACTCCTCTTTCGTCGGATCGAAATAGGAAAGCCGGAACTCGGGAATGGACTCGACCCGAGCTTCGGGAATGAGCACTTGGGAGAAGCGGACCTTGCCGGCGCGGAAGCCGTCGGAATCCTCTTCGTCGTTGAGGGTTTTGTTCGCTTCGTAGGTTTTCCAGATGTCGTTCTGGGGAACCGAAAGGACGGGCGCGGCCATGGTGCGGAGGTTGCCGGTGCCGGTAACTTCGAACTCCATCGAGACGGGATCGCCGACGCCCAGAGTCGTGATGGAGGGACGGGCGGAGAGTTCGAACGTGCCGATGCCGCCGGTGAAGCTCGCGGGCGCGCCGGAGGGAAGCGGCTTGACCGTGACGCTGGCGGTGTTCGTGACCATCTCGCGCGTCACGGTTCGCTGGAAGAGGGAGGAGAAGCCGAAACCGGAATCCGAGTCGAGAACGCGCACGGCCACCTGGGCGGGGCCGAGGCGGTGGGAGCCGGGCTTGAGCGCGAAGAAATGGGAGGGGATGACGGCGGAGGAATAGTAGCTGCTCCCCACCTCGGCGCCGTCGGTGCGGACTTCGCGAAAGCCCTTCATGACGAAGCTCTCGTGCTCCAGAGAGGCCGAGACGACGTCGTGGATGGCGTTCCTCCCCCGGACGTAGGCCGTGAGGGTGAAAGGCACGAGTTCGTTCACGTAGAAGGTGTCGCGGACGAGCTCCAGCTTGCCGAAATAGGGTTTCGTCGCGTCGACGGCGGCGGTGGCGGAGCCGTCGTTCTCGACGATGGTGATGACGAGGGGACGTGTCCTCGCGACGCGCTCGCCGCCCCGTGCGGCGATGCGGATCTCGAATTCGGGAATGGTGAAGGTGCCGGGCTTGTCGCCGCGGAAACGGTAGAAGTAGGTCGTCTCGACGGTGCTGACGGCATTGACGACGTTGATGGAGGAGCGCTGCCCGGAGAAGGTCACGTCGAGCCCTTCGACGTCGATGCGTTCGGGGAGAGTGGCTTCGCCGTTGCGGACTTTGATGAAGATCTGTCCGATCTCCCCGACGCCGACACGGTTGCTGAGGACGTTCACGGTGAGGCTGTCGTCGGTGGGAGCGGAGGAGGCCACAGGCGTCTGTGCCGCAAGCGGGGCGGCGAGCAGGAGGACGAGGAGGGAAATCCGAAGTCCGAAATCCGAAATCCGAAGACGAGATGGCATGGGGAATGGAACGATGTGATTGGGTAACCGCTGATGGGTGGGATTTTCTGGACCGCTGATTTACGCCGATGGTTGGGGAAGGTTCTCTACTCTCTGCTTCTCTACCTCTTTGCTCCTTTCACTCACCAATTTTTGAATTTCTCGTTCTTCGCCGGAGGCAGGACCGGGCGCACCTCGGTTTCGTCGGCGAGGGCGTCGAGGAGCTGCCGGGCCTCGGTGGGGGAATAGCCGGTCTGGGGATGGGGCTGGGCCTCGGCCGCGCCGGACTGGTTCGGCTGGGGCTGGGATTGGTTGGGGTTGGCTTCGAGCTGGCCGTCGCCACCGGAATTCTCCGGCTCCTGCGGAGGGGATGGGTCGGAAGCGGGGGGCGGCTGGGGAGACTCGCCGTCCTTCTCCGGGGACTCGGAATCGCCGGACTCTTCCGGTTCTTCCGGATTCCCTTCCTCCGGGTTCTGGGAACTGTCCTTGGAATTCTCCTCCTTGGGATCGCTGTTTTCTTCCGAAGGATCCTTCTGCGGGTCGCCGGAGGAGTCCTGCGGATCCTGCGATCGGGATCCGTCGGAATCCTTCGGGTCGGAGCCCTGCTCTTTGTCTTGCTCCTTGTCCTCCTCGTTCTGCTGCTCTTGTTCCTGCTGTTTCTCCTGTTCCTGCTGTTTCTCCTGTTCCTGTTGCTCCTCCTCCCTTTCCTTTTGCTCCTTCAGCTCTTCGAGGCGCTTTCTGACGTAGTCCAGATTGTGCGCGGCTTGGGCATTGCCGGGAGCGAGGGCGAGGGACGATTCGAAATGCTCGACCGCCGCCTCCCACTCGCGGATGGTTTGCTCGAGAACCTCGCCTGGGTCCGAAAGGGAGCGAATCGCGTCGGCGTCCTGCTTTTCTTGCGAAGCGGATGCGAGGGCCGTTTCGCCGCGCCGGAAGAGCGTGTTGCCCAGATTGTAGTGGGCGGTGCCGCGGAGATCCGCATTCCCTTCGGCCAAGGCGGCGCCATAGGCCTCGGCGGCGCGCTCGAAGTCGCCGAGGCGATAGGCGGCGGCACCGATGCCCATTTGGAGGCGGCCGCGGGCCCGCTTGGAACGGGTTTCTCCGAGGCTGCTTTCGTAGCGGGCGAGCGCTTCGGCGTAGTCTTCGCGGGCGAAGGACGCCTGTCCGCCCGAGAGAGGATCGGCGGCGGACGAGGTGGCATGGACACCGGCAAGAAGGATGGCGAGGATCGCGACGACCCGTTTCCGTCCTTCCACCGTCCTCCGCCGCGCAGGAACGGGCTTCAGCCAGAGAAGGGGAACGAGGTGGGAGAGCACGAGCAGGATCGCGGCGGCGGCGAGAGGCCAGAGGAAGCGTTCGATAGGCCGACGGGTGGTTTCGCCGTCCTCGCGCGAACTGGCGATGCCGCGTCGGATCTGCTCGACGACCTGTGTGAGGGAGGCCGCGCCGCCGAGATGGAAAAAGGCTCCTCCGTTCGCGGCGAGGGCGCGGAGGGCTTCGGTCGTCAGACGGGTCCGCACGACCTGCCCGTTCTCGTCCTTCACGAAGACGCCGGGGAGGATCTGGCCAGCGTCGTCGGTCTCGGGGATGATGGCTCCCTCCGCCGTGCCGACGCCGACGGCGAGGAGGCTGAGTCCCGCCCCGGCCGCCCGTTCCCGGATCTTCTCGATCTCGCCGAGCCCTTCGAGCGCTTCGCCGTCGGAGAAGAGGACGAGGGCACTGGGACCGAGCTTGGCCTCCTCCACCGTTTCGATGGCGAGGGCGACGGCGGCGCTGAGGTTCGTCCCGCCGCGGGGAATGGTTTCGGTGTCGAGCTGGTCGATGGCTTCGAGGACGGCTTCGTGGTCGACGGTGAGGGGAGCCTGGAGGAAGGGCTTGCCCGCGAAGGCGATGAGGCCGATGCGGTCGTCCGGCAGGGAAAGGACGATGTCCTTGGCCGCCAGCTTGGCGCGGGAGAGGCGGTTCGGCGCCAGGTCGTCGGCCATCATGCTGCGCGAGGTGTCGATCGCGAGGAGAAGGTTCCGCGCGTCGAACTCGGTCTCGATCTCCTCGTAGCCCATCTGCGGCCTCGCGAGGGCGGCGAAGAGGCAGGCGACGGCGAGGGCCTGGAGGACGAAGACGGCCCATCGGCGCGCCTGTCCGGCGCCGTTGACGAGGCGGTGGGCGAGCCGGGGAGAGACGAGTCCGGGAAGCTGGCGGGCGGTGCGCAGATGGGAGAGCAGGCGCAGGAGGAGGAGGGGGAGGAGAAGGAGTCCGCCCCAGAGCCAGTTCGGTTCGGCAAAGGTCAGCCCGTTCATGGAAAACGCCTCCAGAAAGTGTCGTCGCCGATCATCGTGAGGAGCCCGAAGCCGAGCCCGGCGAAGGCGAACCAATGGAACCATTCCTCGCTCTCGATCCGGGTGCGGCGTTTGATCTCGGTCTTCTCCATTTCGTCGATGAGGGCGAAGATGCGCTCCAGCCCCGTGGTGTCCTGGGCGCGAAAGTACTCGCCGTCGGCGATGCGGGCAATCTCCTTGAGGGTCTCCTCGTCGAATTCCTGGCGCAGGCGCTGCGGTCCCATCGGCGTTTGCACGACGTAGTCGCCGTAGGTGCCGACGGCGATGGTGTAGACGCGGATGCCGAGGGTCTTCGCGAGCTTGGCCGCCTCGATCGGCGAGAGGCGGCCGGCGTTGTTGACCCCGTCGGTGAGGAGGACGACGACCTTGCTTTTGGAGTTCCGCTTGTCGAGCCGCTTCGCCGCCGCCGCGAGGGCCGAGCCGATCGCGGTGCCGTCCTCGACGAGGCCGATCTGGACGCGGCCGAGCCCCATGGGGCCTTCGAGCCAGGCCTTGGACAGGGTCAGGGGGCTGGCCAGATAGGGTCTGCCGGCGAAGGCGAGCAGCCCGATGCGGTCCGTGGTGCGGCCCCGGATGAAGTCCCGGGTCACTTTCTTCGCCGCCTGGAGCCGGTTCGCGCGGCGGCCCTCGATGGTGAAGTCCTCGACCTGCATGGAGCGGGAGACGTCGATGGCGAGGATCAGCTCGACCCCGCTCTCGGAGACCTCCTCGGTCTTGTCGATCCACTGGGGACGGGAGAGGGCCGCGATGAGGCAGGCGAGCGAGAGGAAGAGGCTCGCGAGACGGAAGCCGCCCGCCCGCCCCCGTGCCACCGGACCGAGCCGCCCGAGGATGTGCAGGGAGGAGAAGACGACCGCGCCCTCGTTTCCCGAGCGCGCCTTGAGCACCGCGAGCAGCGGGATGAGGAGCAGCAGCAGGAGCACCCAAGGATGGGCCAGTCGGAAGGTGGTCTCGGCAAGCAGGATCATCGCGCGACGGGGTCTCTGACAACGGCCGCCCTCTTTCCGCTCGTCGAATTCACCATTCGATCACCGCGCTCGCCCAGGTCAGGCCGGCTCCGAAGGCGACGAGCAGGATACGGTCGCCCGGCTTCACCCGGCCCTCGCGATGCGCCTCGTCGAGGGCGATGGCCACGGCCGCGGCCGAGGTGTTGCCGTACTTGTCGAGATTGATGAAGACGTTGTCCCGTTTGAAATCGAGCCGTTCCACGATCGCGTCGATGATGCGGAGGTTGGCCTGGTGCGGAATGATCAGGTCGATGTCGGCGATCGCCAGGCCCGCGGCGGCGATGGCGTCGTTGGCCGCCTTGCGCATCGCGTTGACGGCGTGCTTGAAGACCTCGCGCCCCTGCATCGAGAGAACGGCCGGCTTCGCCGCGGCACCGCCGGGAGGAGCGGGGCAGGCCGATCCGCCGCCGGGGATGTTGAGCAGTTCCGCCTGGGCGCCATCGGTGCCGAGGGTGGAGGAGAGGATGCGCCCTCCGCCGTTGGTCGAGGGCAGCAGCACCGCCGCCCCGGCCCCGTCCCCGAAGAGGACGCAGGTGTTGCGGTCGTTCCAGTCGACGAAGGCGCTCAGCTTCTCCGCTCCGATGATGAGGGCGTTGCGGAAGGCGCCCGCGCCGACGGCGTGGCGGGCGAGCTCCATCGCGTAGAGGAAACCCGAGCAAGCCGCCGAAACGTCGAAGGCGACGGCCTTGAGGGAGCCGATCTGCTGCTGCACGTAGCAGGCCGTGGCGGGGGTGAGGGTGTCGGGGGTGATCGTGGCGACGACGATCAGCTCGATGTCGGCCGCGGCGACGCCGGCCTGCTCGAGCGCCCGGCGGGCCGCCTCGCTCGCCATGTGGCTGGTGAACTCGCCCTCCTTCGCGATGCGCCGCTCGCGGATCCCGGTACGGCTGGTGATCCACTCGTCGGACGTGTCGACGCATTCCTCGAGCTCGCGGTTCGTCATGACGCGTTCGGGCAGGTAGCTGCCCGTTCCGGCGACACGGACGGGATAGGGAAGGGGGGCTGGACCGGAAGGAGGCATGGGGAAAGTCGGAGGTCGGATCACATTAATAGATGAGCTCGGAGTATCGGTCCATCTCCTTCTCGATGTGGGGGTTGACTTGGTGCTTCACGGATTCCATCGCCACGCGGATGGCGTTGCGGATGGCCAGAGGGGAACTGGAGCCGTGGCCGATGATGCAGACGCCGTTGACGCCGAGCAGAGGGCTGCCGCCGTAGGTTTCGTAGTTGCCGCGCTCCTTCACGGCGGAGAAGGCGTCCTTGGCGATCAGCGCACCCATTTTCCGGACCGGATTGGCGTTGATCTCCTGCTTCAGCCACTTGAACATCGCCTTCGCCGTCGCCTCGCAGGATTTGAGAATGACGTTCCCGACGAAACCGTCGCAGACGACGACGTCGATCTTGCCCTCGAAGAGATCGTGCCCCTCGACGTTGCCGCGGAAGTTCAGGTCGGTCGCGCGGAGCAGCTCGAAGACCTCGCGCGTGAAATCGGTGCCTTTGGAATCCTCCTCGCCCACGGACATGAGCCCGACGACGGGCTTTTCCTTCCCCTGCACGTGCCGGGCATAGACGCTGCCCATGATGGCGTAGCCGAGCAGGTGAGAGGGCTTCGCGTCGACGTTGGCCCCCGCATCCATGATGTTGCAGGGGCCGTGCTCGCTCGGCAGGGGCGAGGCGATGCCGGAACGCTCCACCCCCGGGATGTGGCGCCATTTGATCGTGGCGGCGGCCACGGCGGCGCCGGTGTTCCCGGCGCTGACGACCGCGTCGGCGTCTCCGCGCTTCACGAGGTCGACGGAAACGCTGATGGAGGAATCCTTCTTCTGCCTCACCGACTTCACCGCCGAATCGTGCATCGTCACGACTTCGGACGCGTGGACGATCTCCATCTTCGCATGGGCGTAGGAGAGGCGGTCCAGCTCCCGCTTCACGACGGATTCCTCGCCGACAAGATACAGCTTCTGGAGGTCGCGCCCGGAGGCCTCGAGAGCCTCGACCGCGCCCGCCACGATGGCTTCGGGAGCCTTGTCTCCTCCCATCACATCCAGAGCGATTCTCATCCGTGAGTCAGGCCGCTATTGAGGAACACGCGATGCCAACATGCAACCCCGAAAAGCACAAAGCCACCTCGGTGGAGGTGACTTTGCAGCCAGTCGGGAAATGGGAGGAAAGGAGGGACGATCAAAGCTCGTCGACGGTGAGCACTTGGCGCCCCTTGTAGTAGCCGCAGCTCGGACAGGCGGTGTGGGACGGAGCGGCGCTGCCGCATTCGGAGCACACGTTCAGCTTGCGGGCGCGCCAACGCTGGCCGGAGCGGCGGAGGCGCTTTTTCATTTTCGAAGTTTTACGTTTCGGGACTGCCATGACGGGCGGGATTCGGGTGAAGGGCGCACTTAACCGGAAATTCCAGAAATGTCAACGGAGGATTGGACGGGGAATGCCGAAGGCGCAACCGGCGCTGGCCGGGATGGGTTTCCCCGCGAATCGAAATCCGCCGGGTTTCTCGGATTGCGGGCCTTCGGGCGATGGCCTAGCTTGGAGCACGACCGCCTCGCCGATGAGTTCCCAGAGCCTTCTCGCCCGCCTTCCGGAGTCTCTCCTCTGGGATGTCGATCCCGAGTCGCTCGATCCGGACCGGCATCGCCGCTTTCTCATCCGGCGGATCGTGGAACGGGGCGACTTGTGCGATGTCGAGGCAGCCTGGGCCCACTACGGCGAGGCGGCTTTCCGGGAAGCGCTGCTCGATGCGCCTGGCCTCGACGCAAAGACCGTCGCTTTTTTCGCCAATCAGTTCGGAGTCGCCCCGGAGCGTTTCCGGTCCCACCGGGAGCCGCCGGTCCATTGGAGCCGATGAAGCTGAGAAGCGAGACCGTATCGCCGTCATTGGCCGAGCTGCTTCGTGGCTTGATGCGGAACCGGGAGCTGGATCGCTTCGCCTTGGGAGGCGGGACCTCGTTGGCTTTGAGACTCGGACATCGCGTCTCGATCGACATCGATCTGTTCGCCATCGAGGAGTTCGACGCAGAGGGGCTTTCGGAATCGCTGTCGGCAAGTGCCGGTCTCGGCAGAGCGAGCGTCTCGACGAATTCCATCACGGGAGAGATGCGGGGGATCAAGGTCGATCTGATCGCCCACCGCTATCCGCTGGTCGCCGCGCTCCAGACGATCGGCGGAGTGCGGATGCTTTCGTTGCCCGACGTCGCCGCGATGAAATTGAACGCGATCCGGAACCGAGGCGCGAAGAAGGATTTCTGGGATCTCGCCGAGCTTCTGTCGATCTATTCGATCCAGGAGATGTTCGGGTTTTTCGCAGGCAAGTATCCCCATGCGAATCTCTGGAGCCTGACGCGCTCCATTCTGTATTTCAACGATGCCGAGCCGGATCCCACCCCTCGCGACCTACGCGGGCGCTCGTGGGAGGAAGTCAAATCCATCGTCCGCATGAAGGTGCGCCTTTAACCTTAATCTTCCGGGAAGGGACGCCGCTACTCCGCCACCTTCAAATGCAGGGTCGGCGGCGGCAGGGTCGGATGCCGGGAAGAGGCGATGGCGTGGACGAGCCCGCCGCCGAGCGTCTCGGTCGTCTCGCGCACCACGACGAAGGTGGCGCGCCGGTTCGGATCGGCATTGAGGAACTCCCGCAGGGACTCGCCCTCGATGCCGAAGCTGCCCGTCTGGATGCCCCGAGGCAGGGTGAAGCGCCCGAGCTCGCGGACCTTTCCGCTCTCAACGCCATTCCCCGTTGCGATCTCGTTCGCCGGAGCATTCTCCCAGTTCAGGGAGGACGCCTCCCACGAGTCCAGGGAATCGTCCACGACCCCGTAGACGGTGAACTCCGAATCGCCGAGATGCGAGGCCAGCCCCCAGCCGGTCGGGGTGAAGCGGAGCTCGAGCCGCGCCGAGGCGATCGCGCCGGGGGCGATGCCGTCCAAGGGAAAGCGCAGCCAAGCCTTCCGATGCGGCGGCCGTTCGCCGATCCCTCGCTTCAGAAGCAGCAGGGTATCGCTGACGTGGTCGGTGGGGCGCCCCCCCCAGGCGTAGGCGTCGGCTCCGCCCGCCGCGGCAGTGGAGAGAGAGATCATACCCCGTTCCTTTGGTGCCGTGGGCGCTTCGGGCTGCGCCCAGGTCCCTTCCTCGGGGCTTTCGCTGACTCCGCCGAGCGAGGAGCCGGCGACGAAGTTGCTCTGCCCCTTGCGCAAGGCGACGCGCTTCTTCGTTTCGGGCTGTTCGACCTCGACGAGACCGTCGAAGACCTGGGTCTGCGTCGCTCCGCTGCCGGGATCGACGTTCACCGCAAAGCGCGTTCCGTAGTCGATGACGCGGGCACTGGGAGTCTGGACAGTGAATCCCTCCGCGGAAGGACCGACTTCGGCGACGACGGTCCCCCGCACGAGGACGCAGTTCATCGCATCGACCAAGGTGAGCTTCGCGGGGGCTTCCAGAACCACTTCGGCCCCCGAATCGAAGACGATCGTGGCCAATCCGCGGATCAGTTCGAGATCCCCGGCGCCCAGCCGGGCACCTTCCGCCGTCGGCAAGGTGCCGCTCTCCCATCGCGCGGCCTCGGTTTTCTTCATGCTCGCGAAGCTCGCGTCCCGCGTCTTGGGGGTACTGAGGACGAGAGCGAGCAAGGCGACGAGCGCGGCGGCGGCGAAGCCCTGCCACAGCGTCGGAATCCGCCGGGCGCGCAGAGGGGGGAAGGCCTCGAACGTCTCGTCCCCGCTTTCGCCGACGCCATCCCAGTGAAGCGTCGCGTGGTCGTGGAGGAAGTCGAGATAGAGACGTCTTGCCTCGGCGCTTTCGGAAAGGATCGCCTCCAGTTCCGCAAGCTGGGCGGGGGAGAGGGAGTCCTCGATATAGCCGTGGGCGAGTTCGAGGATCTGGTCGGTGTCGGATTCGTTCATGCGTGGCCGAGTTGTTTTTCGACACAGAGGTGGAGATTCTTGCGGAGACGGCTGAGGAGCCGGTAGACGGCACCCTCGGTGCGGTCGGTGCGGCGCGAGATCCCCTCGATGGTGGCTTCGTCCCGATAGCGCCATTCGAGAATCTCGCGATGCTCGGGGGAGAGCTTGCCGACGCATTCGCGCAGCGCTTTTTCCCGCCGCTCCCAGCGTTGCTCCCGGATCGCGCTTTCCGACTCATCGTTGAGCAGTTCCAGAACGCGCTCGCCGAGATGTTCCGTTTTGGAGCGCTTCGACCGGCGTCGGTAGGCGAGGATCTGGTAGAAGAGGATTTTCCGGGCCCAGGCGGGAAAGTTCGTGCCGAGCTCGAATTGGTGGAACTGCCGCCACATCACGATCTTGCCCTCCTGCATGACGTCCTGGGCGTCCTGCGGGCACGCGACGAGGCCGGTCACGTAGAGCGAAAGGCGGCGCTCGTGCTCGGCGAGGAGGCGGAGGAAGGATTCGGTGCGGTCCGTTCCGGCATTCGGGACATGGGGGGGATCGGAGGCCATGGCGTTCTCGGAGAATAAGGCGGAAGGGGGCGCCGTTGGACAGGGGAAAATACGCTGCGTGAGCGCTTTGTGGTGCGGGGAACTTCGGGGAAGGCTAGGCGCGATGCAGCGTTTCCCGCCTTTGGACAGGCGGAGAACGGCGTAAACCCGTGAGAGCAAGAGGATTGCCTGACCCGAACGGAATTTCCTATCCTTTTGGAAAGCCGCCCTCGTTCGCGGCTGCGCCGATGAAGGCTGGGACTCGCCATTTCACCGCTTGGACGGGCGGGGGCGTCGCTTCGCTCCTGTGCGCGTTGTCGTCTTCGGGCAGCGAGGAGTTCGCCTTCTTCGAGAAGGATATCCGGCCCATCCTCGTGGAGCATTGTTACGAATGCCACGCGAACGACACGGCGCAGAAAGGTGGGCTCGTCCTCGATTCGCGCGAGGGCTGGATCGTCGGGGGCGATTCAGGACCGGCGCTCGTGCCTTGGGACGCGGCGGGCAGCCTGCTGATCGAGGCGGTGCGCTACGAGGACCCGTATCTGGAGATGCCGCCGAAGACGCGCCTGCCCGCGGCGAAGATCGCGGCTCTGGAGCGATGGGTCGCGATGGGCGCGCCGGACCCACGCGAGGGCAAGGTGGAGAAAGTTTCCTCCGGCATGTCGGTGGAGGAGGGGAGGAGTTTCTGGTCCTACCGTCCGCTCTCCGATCCGGCCTTGCCGCCGGTGAAGGACGCGGACTGGCCGGCGAACGGGATCGACCGCTTCCTCCTCGCCCGGATGGAGTCGGAGGGCGTGGCTCCCGCCGAACCCGCCGCGCCCGAGGCGGCGCTGCGTCGTCTCCATTTCGATCTCGCGGGGCTGCCTCCGACGCCGGAGGAGATCGCGGCCTTTCTCACCGATCCCTCGGAGGAGGCGTGGCGGCGCGAAGTGGACCGGCTCCTCGCCTCGCCGCGTTTCGGGGAGCGCTGGGGGCGGCACTGGCTCGATGTGGCCCGCTTCGGCGAATCCTACACCCTGCGCGGGCTGATCCTGCGCGAGGCTTGGCGCTACCGCGACTATGTGGTCGAGGCCCTCAACCGCGACCTGCCCTACGACCAGTTCCTCCGCGAGCAGATCGCGGGCGACCTGATGCCGGCGGACGCGCCGCTGCGGGAGCGGCAGCGGCGTTTCGTGGCGACGGGCTTCCTCGCGCTGGGCAACCACAATCTCGAGGAGCAGGACAAGCGCCAGCTTGATCTCGACATCGTCGACGAGCAGCTCGACACCCTCGGCAAGGCCCTCCTCGGCCAGACCCTCAGTTGCGCCCGCTGCCACGACCACAAGTTCGACCCGGTGCCGACGCGCGACTACCACGCCCTCGCCGGCATTCTCGCGAGCACGGTGAGCCTCTCGCACTCGAACGTCTCGAATTGGCTCGACCTGCCTCTGCCGCTCGACGCGGAGGAGGAGGGCCGCGTCGCCGGGCAGGAATCCCGTCTCGCCGCGCTCGAAGAGGAATTGAAGAAGGCGGAGAAAGCCCGCGAAAAGGCCGTCGCCGCCGATCCGGCGCGGGCTTCGTCGTCGAAGCCGGAGATCGTTGCGGCGGACGAGCTGCCGGGTCTCGTCGTGGACGATGTCGAGGCGGAGAAGGTGGGGGATTGGACTCCCTCCGTCTATACGAAGACCTACGTGGGCGAGGGCTACCTGCACGACAGCAACGAAGGCAAGGGGCTGAAGACGCTCAGCTTCGTCGCCCGCGTGCCCAAGGCGGGACGCTACGAGGTGCGCCTCGCGTGGGCGCCGGGACCGGGACGTGCCGCTTCTGTCCCGATCATGATCTCCAGCGCCGAGGGGGACTTCCCCCTGCGCATCGACCAGAGCGGAATCCCGCCGGTGGAGGGGCGCTTCACTTCCTTGGGTGAATACCGTTTCGAGACGAACGGGGCGAATTTCGTCCTCATCTCGAACGAGGGCACGGAGGGCTACGTCGTTGCCGACGCGGTGCAATTCCTCCCCGTGGGGCAGGCGGAGACGCCGGTCGAACTGACGGAGGAATCCCGCGACGACGAGGCCGCGAAGCGGCGGCGCGAGGCGGTCGCGGAGGTCGCGAGGATCAAGAAGGAGATCGCCGCCTTGAAGGAGACGGGGCCGGTCCGTCCCAAATATCTCGGGGTGAAGGAGGCGGAGAAGCCCGCCGACCTGCCCGTGCTCGCCCGCGGACTCGTCCACAATCCCACCGGCGATCCGGTGCCACGCGGCTTCCTGCAAGTGGCGATGCACGCTGAGGCGGCGCTGCCTGCGATCCCGGAGGACCGCAGTGGACGTCTCGAACTGGCCGATTGGATCGCCTCGCCGGAGAATCCGCTGACGGCGCGGGTCTTCGTGAACCGGGCGTGGCATTGGATGTTCGGCAGCGGTCTCGTGCGCACCACGGACAATTTCGGCACCACCGGCGAAGCGCCCTCGCATCCCGAATTGCTCGACTGGCTCGCGCGGCGCTTCGTCGAAGAGGGCTGGTCGGTGAAAGGGCTCGTCCGCGAAATCGCCCTGACAAAAGCCTATCGCCTTGCCGCGCCGGGCGACGAAGGCCCTTGGCTGGAGGCCGATCCCGAGAACCGCCTCTTCGCCCGCGCCCCGCGCCGCCGGATCGAGGCCGAGGCGATGCGCGACGCGATGCTCTTCGCCAGCGGACAGCTCGATGCAGCGGCGGGCGGTCCCACGATCCGGCCCGGCGCGGCGAACGACTACGCCTACCGGCAGGACAGCCTGCTCCGCAGCCTCTACCTGCCCGCCCTTCGCAACGCCCCGCACGAGTTGCTGGAGGCCTTCAACATGGCCGACCCGAGCCGCACCACGGGACGACGCGATCTCGGCACGGTCGCGCCGCAGGCGCTGTTCCTCCTGAACCATCCCTTCGTCCTCGATCAGGCCGATGCCGCAGCAAAGCGCGTTTTGACGGAGAGGACTTGCGACGAGAGCCGGTTGGAGCTGGCGACCTTTCGTGTGCTGGGGCGGGCGCCTCTGCCGGCGGAGCGGGCCTTGGCATCGAGCCTGTTGGCGTCGATGCCCCAGGCGGAGGAGGAGGCGTGGAGCACGATTTTTCAGGGGCTGTTCGCGAGTCTGGATTTCCGGTATTTGGAATGAGGGGCAGCAGTGTCAGGATTTTGATTTTAACCACGAATGCACACGGATGAACACGAATTTCAGAGAGTGTTTGCCGGTCGGGCTTCGTGTCCATTCGTGGTCAAAAACCCTAAATACCGCCCATCATGAACCGTCGCCATTTCCTCCACTCCGTCTCCTGCGGCTTCGGCGGCCTCGCTTTCTCCGCCTTGGCGCAGGACGCCGCCGCGAGCGCCCTCGCCTCCCGTCAGCCTCTCCTCCCGGCGCGGGCGAAGCGAGTCATCTTCCTCTTCATGCAGGGAGGACCGAGCCATGTCGACACCTTCGACCACAAGCCGGAGCTGATCCGCCGCGACGGGGAGATGGCCGACTTCCACGACGCGCGCAAGATCGCCAACTCCGGGGTGAACGCGGCTTCGGCGCAGCGGCTCATGGCTCCGAAATGGGACTTCTCGCCCTACGGGCAATGCGGGCGCCAAGTCTCTTCGCTCTTTCCCGAGGTCGCCCGCCACGTTGACGATCTCTGCTTCATCCACTCGATGCACACCGAGGGCATCGCGCACGGACCCGCGACGCTCTTCCTCCACACCGGGGCAACGAACTTCATCCGGCCTTCGATGGGGTCGTGGATCACCTACGGGCTCGGCAGCGAAAGCGAGAACCTGCCCGGCTTCGTCACCATCGAACCCTCGACCGGGAACGGAGGGGCGCGGAACTACGGCAGCGCCTTCCTGCCGCCCGTCTACCAAGGCACGCCGTTGGGGCGAGCCGACGCGCCCGCCGCCCAAGCCGCGATCCGCAACCTCGGGCATCCCGACCTCTCGCCGGAGCAACGCCGCCGCCGTTTCGATTTCATCCAAGCGATGAACGAGGCGCAGCGGGTGAAGCGGCCCGGCGACGCGGAGTTCGAGGCGGCGGTGGCGTCCTACGAGCTGGCTTGGCGCATCCAGAGCCACGCTCCGGAGGCGACCGACCTCTCGAAGGAGAGCGCGGAGACGAGGGAACTCTACGGCATCCGCGACGGCGCCCCGACCGAGGACTTCGGGCGGAAATGCCTCCTCGCGCGGCGGCTCTGCGAGAGCGGGGTGCGTTTCGTACAGGTGACCTACGGCGACAACACCGCCAACCCCGCGTGGGACCAGCATTCCAATCTGCCGAAGCACGCCGACCACGCCCTCGCCGTGGACCGCCCCATCGCCGGATTGCTGGAAGACTTGAAGCGGCGCGGTCTCCTCGAGGACACCATCGTCTGGTTCGGGAGCGAGTTCGGCCGCACCCCCTACGCGCAGAGCAACGGAACCGGGCGCGACCACAACCCCAAGGGCTTCACGACTTGGCTCGCGGGCGGCGGCTTCAAGCCCGGCTTCGCGCATGGGGCGACCGACGAGTTCGGTTTCATGGCGGTGGAGGACAAGGTCCACATGCACGACCTCCACGCGACGATCCTGCACCAACTCGGGCTCGACCACGAGAAGCTGACCTACCGCCACGACGGCCGCGACTTCCGCCTCACCGATGTGCATGGGCATGTCGTACGGGAGGTGTTGGTTTGAGGGGGGACAGTGGTCCATTCCAGCAAGAATGATGGGTGAGTCCGGGGGAACTCGAAGGCAGCCGGGTAGGGCGAACCGTCCCGGTGAGCCGCTTCGGAAGGATGGTGTGGCAGACGGAAAGAGCGTATTCCGTCCGAAGACGGCTTCGGCAGGGCGCGGGGCGGCCTTCCGCCTCGCCCTACCCATCCACTTTGCTGGAATCTTAGTGGGGAAATCAAATAAGAAACCCTACCGGGAGGTCCGGCACCCTTGAGCATCAGGTTGTAGAGCGATCCATATGCGTCATGGAAAAAGACCCGGAAGAGGTCGAAATCCTTGACGCCATACGGGAAAAACGGTTTTCTTGAGGGTGCCCATTTGGTGCGTCCGGTTGACGGGCGCCGATATGAAAGTGGGCTAATACTACTGTTGGGCCAAAAAATCGAAGGCGGCACATAAACAGCGAAAATAATTGAACACGTCTATACTTTGTCTTGAAACAGCCACCGTGATAAGAATGGACTCGTGTAAGAGGTGACCCCATGAAGATCGATATTCATACGCACACGAAGCGGTGTAAATCGGGCGATGCGCCGAGCCGCGAGATCGCGGCGACTAATTTTTGTGAAGCGGTGCGGGCAACCGAAGTCGGGATCATCGCCATCACCAATCACAATGTCTTCGATCTTGATCAGTTCGAAGAGATCCTCAAGGAAATGGACGGGGATTCTCAGGTCTGGCCAGGCATAGAGCTTGATGTCATTGACGATGGTGCGCGTGGCCATTTGCTCGTGATCGTCTCACCGGACAAGGCCGGGGAGTTTTCCGGCCTTGTTGACAAAATTACCCACGACGCGACTCCCGACAACTTCGAAACCACCATCGAAGGGGTTCTGGAACAGTTCGATGCCCTTGGGCCTCTTTACATTGCCCACTACAAGCAGAAGAAGCCGAACCTGTCCGATGAAGCTCTGGAAAAGCTGATTGCTGGATCAGAGAATCCGGGCCGCGTCATCAAGGAGGTCGCCAATTCAATCTCGGCAGGCATCTACATTTCGCACGGCCACGCTTCGATCTACGGCTCTGACATCCACGACTGGGCGAAATACGAGGAGGAAGCGCGCAAGCTACCGGATCTAAGGTTGCCGGTTGAAAGCTTCGAGCATTTTTGCCTACTCCTCGAAAAGGACGCGACGACGATCAACACGGTTCTTGATCAGAAAGTGGCCGAGGATCTTCTCCTTGATCCCTTCGATGGGGCGTCCTTCATCAAACTCAGGGTCTACAATGACATCAATGTGGTCTTCGGGCCGAAGGGCACCGGCAAATCCTGCATCCTAGAAGCCATCGCCAAGCACTTTTGCGATAACGGTATCGAGGCAGAGGTCTACATCTCCGCAAGTGACCGGATTGACGACATTTTCGACATTAAGGGGAAGAACCTTACGCTCAATCTCGACACATACGACATCAACTACTGCAAGGACGAAATCGAGGACCTCAGGGGGGCGCAGGAGATCAGTGTGACGAGTCTTAGCAAATATGTGAGCTTCTTTCGCACCAAGACCACCAACAAGAACGCGAAACGCATCAAGCTAAAGGATATCGAGCTGGAGAAAACGGGCGCTGCCAAACGTTCGTTCGGTGAATTTCATTATGCGGTCAGAAAGACAGCCGATTTCATCGCGTTTTTGGAAGAACATCCTGCGGTTCAGACCGAACTGGAAGAGGATGAGCGTAAACAACTCGTTGAAACCCTCTCCGCTATTCTGGAGCGTTTCGACAGCCGTGAGTGGAGCAGCTACGCCGGATGGAAAGAAGTGGCCCTGATGAATAGTGCCATCGTGAAGTTTCGCACAGAAGTGGAGCGCAAGACTGGAACGCCCGCCAAGCCGACAACTACAGGATTTAAGGACTATGCGATCAACCGCGCGGCGATCGAATCAAACGCCACCGCCATCATTAAGAGTTTTGACACGAAGATCCCAGCTGAAACGCAGGCCATTGGAAGTCTCGGCCCCAACAAGGGGCAGCTTGAGCTTCGCACAGAGCTTAAGTTCCAGAACGGCATGATCACGGACGGCTCCCTTGGAAAGCTAAAGAACATCAAGAAAGGATCGCTCAAGAGCTTCGCCAAGAAGGTGCGCGAGATCCAGAAGCACGCCTACAGGGACGATCTGTTTCAACACATCACAGAGCTAAACAGGATCGAGGATATAGAGAACATCGAGACGGTGTATGAGCTGCTGCTTTTCAGGCGGTATTTCGCCCTCGACGGGAAGCCTTACGCCCCTTCGAGCGGCGAAGCCTCCATGGTCATGCTCCAGAAGGAGTTGGAGACGGACAAGGAGGTCTACATCCTTGATGAACCCGAGCGCAGCCTTGGCAATGAATACATCAACGACGTGATCGTTCCGCTCATCAAGGAGCGGGCGCGGGCGGGAAAGAAGGTCTTTATTTCCACGCACGATGCTAACATTGCCGTACGGACTCTGCCTTATTGCTCGGTCTATCGTTGCCACGGGCCGGACGGCTACGCCACCTACATCGGCAATCCCTTTTCGAATGACCTTGTTAATCCCGACGACAAGAACGATAAGCACGACTGGAAAAAAGTCAGCATGAGAACCCTTGAAGGCGGCGAAGAAGCCTTCGGAGAAAGAGGAAAGATCTATGGAAACGGTTGAAGCACGAGTTTTAGAAGAGGATGACAAGCACTTCATTGAGATTGTGACCGATGGAGAGGGCATCAGAATTCCCATTTCGGAGGACAAGCCCAATGAGGTGAAGAGTGCCTTCAACAAGCTCATTGAACGGATCAAGGAGGGTGAATTCGAGATTGAGTTCGAAGACGAAGGTGATGACCTATTCTCTCAGGTCGCAAAGGAGTACATTACACAGCTCAACCGAGAGATCGCCGAAGTCCGCGATGAAATGATCCAGTATGGCCTCATTGAGGATGAGGGGGAAGCCGAGGAAGGCAACGTCGACATTTTCTAGAAGCGCTGAGACTTTGCTCCGGACCATATCGTCGACGAGGAAGAGGACGAGGTTGGGACGCCGCCTCCCCCGCGGCGAGGGAGCTGGCGAGGGTGAAAACGGCGAGAAGGGCGGGGATTCGTGGCATGTCCCTCTTTCAACCCGGCCGGGGCGCGAAAGTTTCCCGCGATCTCAAATCGCATGGCTCACTGGCTCCGGTAGAAACGCCAGTCCCCGGTCAAACTTCAATTGTCGGATATAGGCGTTGGAAGTTTGGCAACGTCAGAGTGCACTCACGCGCGTAGCGCGTTGATGTGCCACGGCTTGTTGGGCTTATTCGTTACCATATTCAAGGTCCAGAACAAAGGTATGGGATGGATGGACAGCGAACCCTACGGTTCCCAATACTACGAGACACCGAACCTCGTCCGCCTCGCGGCGCAGTCGATGCGCTTCACCGACGCCTACGCCCTGCCGCTCTGCTCGCCCACACGGGCGACGATCCTGAGCGGCCAATACTCCGCCCGCCACCGTGTGACCTCGGCTTCGGGCCACCGGCCCGCCGATCCCGAAGACACCTCCCCCTATCCGGCAAAGGCTCCGCCGACGAGCCGCTACCTCTACCCGGTCAGCAAGAACTATCTCGACCCCGCTCTCGCCGTCCTGCCGGAACGGCTCAAGGACGCCGGCTATCGCACCGGCCACTTTGGTAAATGGCATCTCGGCATCGCCCCGGAGCACCGCCCGGACCGGCACGGGTTCGAGACGGTGTGGTATGCCGTGCCTGATCCGGGGCCGCCGAACTATTTCTCGCCCTACGGCGTGATATCCGAGGGCGAACCCAAAGGCAGGAGCAAGATCGGCACGATCACCGACGGTCCCGAGGGCGAATACATCGTCGACCGCCTCACCGACGAGGCCCTGAAGTTCATCGAGACGCACCGCGACGAGCCTTTCTTCCTGAACCTCTGGCAATACGGACTGCACGGTCCCTGGGGGCACAAGGAGTCCTACACCGCCGAGTTCGCGAAGAAGACCGATCCGAGCGGACTCCAAGGAAATCCCATCATTGCCTCGATGATCCGCAGCATCGACGAGAGCGTCGGGCGAGTGCTCGACAAGCTCGACGAGCTCGGGATTGCCAGCGACACCCTCTTCGTCTTCCTCTCCGACAACGGGGGCAACGTCCACAGCAACCGGTCCGAGGACCGCAAGACCGCGAACCTTCCGTCCGGCCATCCCAAGGAGGCCTTCCTCGCCGACTGGCGGAAGTGGGCGGGCGGCCGTCCCCCGACGAACAACACGCCGCTGCGCGAAGGCAAAGGCCGCATCTACGAGGGCGGGCAGCGCGTGCCCCTGATCGTCCGCTGGCCGGGGCGCGTCGCGCCGGGCACGACGAGCGACGCGGTCGTGGGCGCGGTCGATCTCCTGCCCACCCTGCTCGCCGCCGCCGGGGTGGACCTGCCCGGCAGCCAGCCCGTCGATGGCCTGTCCTTGCTGCCGGTGCTCGAAGGCAAGGGCGGATTGGATCGCGAGGCGTATTTCACCTGGTTCCCCCATCAGATTCCCGCCGTCTCGGTGCGCTCGGGCGACTGGAAACTGATCCGCCGCTGGGAGCCGCACCGCGACTACCCGGACCTGCTCGAGCTCTACGACCTGAAGAACGACCTCGGAGAGACCCGCAACCTCGCGAAGGAGCATCCGGGCAAAGCCGCCGAACTTTCGGCGCTCATCGACCGCTTCATCGAGGAGACCGGGGCCTACGCGCCCATTCCGAATCCGGCGTTCCGGGAGGAGGGAGGGACGGTGGAAAAAGCCGCGCTGGATGCGCTTAAGCCCCGGGATTGCGAGATCGAACTCGTCGAGGGTGCCCTACGCGTGACCGGGACGGGACGCCAGCCCTTCCTCGGCACGGGCGGAGCGAAGCTCGCCGGTCCGCTGCGGGTGGGCCTGCGCCTGCGCGCGCCGGAGGGCGGGACGGGGCGGCTGCAATGGAAGACGGAGGCCCAGGAGGCTTTCACTCAAGAGGGTGAGGTCGCCGATTATACCCTGTCGGGCGGCGGGGAATGGCGGGACTTGTCGCTGGAGCTGCCGGTCGAGGGGGCGCTTGGCATTTTGCGGATTCATCTGCCCGCCGCCGGAGGGAAAAGCGTCGAGATCGGCTCGATCCGGATCGAAGGAGCCGGGGGAAAGGCGCGGGCTTGGGATTTTTCGCGATAGCGTCTGGCAGGGGTGCGTGGTATGCGTAGAGAAATTCGTAGGAATTTCTCCGAGTTTGAGCTTCCAGCGATCTCCTGTCGGAGTTCTCACGAACTTCGCTAAAAGAAGCCCCGCCCCCATCCTCCCATGTTCCAAACCGGCCAGCGTGTCGTCTGCATCGACGACGACTTCGCCCCTTGGGTCTACGACCTCTACAAAGCCCTGCCTCGCAAGAACGGCATCTACACCGTCCGTGCCCTCGGAGTGGGACGCTCCAACCCTCAGTTCGCCCTCGACGAGGAGGCGAAACTGACCATCACCGGGGCCGAATACGACATGCTCCTCCTGCTCGACGAGCTGCGCAACCCGGACGACCCGCACTCCAGCATCCAGCAGGAACTCGGATTCCGAGCGGAGCGCTTCGCCCCGCTGCAGGAAGATCTGGAGGAAAACGAGGAAGTGGCCTACGTCGGCTTCGGAGAGGAATCGAAGCTCTGGAAAACGGGGGACTGAATGGCGGACCGTCTTGCTCTTTTCGTCGCGGCGGCGCTCTTCGCGGGAGCCGTTTCCATCGCGGCGGAGACCGCGCCGGTCGAGATCGCGCATCGCGGGGCCAGCGGCTATCTGCCCGAGCACACGCTCGAAGCCGCGGCGATGGCCCACGGACTCGGGGCCGACTACATCGAGCAGGATGTGGTGATGTCCGCCGATGGCGTGCTGATCGTGCTGCACGACGTGACTCTCGATGCCACGACCGATGTGGTGCGGCGCTTCCCCGGTCGAGCGAGGGAGGACGGCAAGCATTACGCGATCGACTTCACCGTCGCCGAGCTGAAAACCCTGACGGTGAAGGAGCGCTTTCATCCGGTCACCAGGGCGCTCGTCCATCCGAGCCGTTTTGCCGGAGAGACTCCGGGCTTTCGCCTGGCGACCTTCGAGGAGTCGCTCGCGCTCGTCGCCGGACTGAACGCCAGCACCGGTCGAACCGCAGGCGTCTATCCGGAAATCAAGAAACCCGGCTGGCATCTGGCTCAAGGAAAGGATCTCGGTGCCGCCGTCGTCGCGGTGCTCGACCGCTTCGGCTATCGCGAGAAATCGGACGCCTGTTTCGTGCAATGCTTCGAGCACACCGAGATCCGGCGCCTCCGCGAATCGCTCGGCTACCGAGGAAGGCTGGTGCAGTTGCTCGGGGGAGACAAGCCGAGCGAGGATGGCACCGATTTCGTCCGCTTCCGCACGCCGGAAGGATTGCGCGAACTCTCGCAGTGGGTGGACGGGATCGGACCGTCCCTCGACTCCGTCGTCACGGGGGAGTCACCTGCGGATCGCCGCATCACCCCTCTCGCCGCCGCGGCCCGCGCCGCCGGACTCGAAGTGCATCCCTACACCGCGCGCGCCGATGGATTGCCCAAGTGGGCGACGGACTACGCGGACTTGATCGGGGTGCTGAAGGAGGCGGGCGTGACGGGATGGTTCACCGATCATCCCGGGTTGGGTCGCTGAACTCATCGCTCTGACAAAGGGCGAAAGGACAAAGGGGAAGAACATCTTTTGAATCGAGTCAATATGTCTCTATTTTTTCATTTGAATATTGCTTGAAAGAGTCGCTTTGTCACCCATTGAGCAAGACCCTCCATCCTATTCAACGGTTCAATTGGTTTGTTTTCAACGAGTTGAGTAAGATGTGGAGAGAGTGGCATGGAGTTTGCATTGATATCAGGGTAGGGCGGAGGAGATGCCGCCAAACATTCAATAACCACCCAAGTCAATCCAACCATGAAACTGATTCGTTATTCCCATCCTCACCACTCCTTCCGCGAATGGGATGCCCTTTTCGCGAATCCCTTCCGAAGCCTCGCGCCGCTGCTGGCCCCGGCAAGGCAGACCGCGAATCCGGGAGTGGAGTGGTTTGAAGACGATACCCACTATCACGCCCGCATCGAGCTGCCCGGTTTGAAGCGGGAGAACCTGCGGCTTGACGCCGAAGAGGGCCTGCTCCGTATCAGCCATGAGACGCTCGAGAAGGGAGAGGGCGAATCCACCCGCACGTCGCGTTCGGAGCTGGTCGTGCGCTGCCCCGAGGGTGTCCGCGGAGACGGAATCGAAGCCCGCCTCGCGGATGGCATCCTCCATCTCTCCCTTCCCAAGGAAGAGGCCCGCAAGCCGGTCAGCGTCGAAATCCGCTGAACCGATCCCCCCCTTACAAACCCAACACTCATTGAAGACGATGAAAAAGGAAAACGAACTCTCTTGCGAAACAGGCGGTGCGACCACCTGCGCCGCGACGGCCCGGCCGACGACCGTGTACCGTCCACACCACACTTCACGCTACGACGACGAAGCGTGGGAAGTGGCCGTGCGCCTTCCGGGCGCGAAGAAAGAGGAGGTGAACGTGACGGTCGAGGATGAGATTCTCGAAGTGGTCGCGAAGCGCCGCCTCGAGACCCCGGAAACCTGGCGTCCTCTCGGCCACTACGAGGAAGAGCGCCAATGGCGTCTCCGTTTGGACGTGGGACCGGAAGTCGACGGCAGCCGCATCACCGGCTCGCTCGAGGATGGCGTGCTCACCCTGCGGCTTCCGCTCCGCGAAGAGGCGAAGCCACGGCGCATCGAAATCCAGTGAGGGCCGAGTCCCTCGCCGCACGCGGAACGGCCGCTCCCAAAAGGGGGGCGGCCGTTTTTTTTGTTCTCCGCAGGAGGGACGAAGGGACGAGGTTCGGCGGAAAATGCCCAAACACTTCGGGAAGAGTGGTTCCGATTGGAGTGGAAAATTTTCACGCAACCATTTCGATATCAACGATCTCCGTTTTCACCACCGGGTTTGGTGGATCCTTCCGGCAGTGGGGAGATGATGGGATCGAAGGAAGAGGGCGCAGGGAGCTGGCTGTGATGGATCCAGTAGACCGCTCCGGCGATCGCGCCTGAATTCACTTCCACCTCCACGGCGTCGGCTTCCGCCCGCAGGGCGGTGAGTTCCACGGCATCCTGCAGACGGCGGATGCCACGGCCGAAGAGGTCGGCGGCGGCCCGTTCCTCGGGCGTGGGATGGGCCGTGAAGAACCGACGCAAGGCTTCCGGGGAATTGGCGAGATAGAGGGGATCTCCCGACTTGCCCACGGTGAGCGCTTCGTTGGCGGGGAATGCGGATTCCTCGCCGCGGTCGGGGAGGCGGTTGCGGGCCATCTCGACGCCGAGCCGGCCGGAAAGATAGACGGCTCCAAAGAAGAGGAGAAGTCCCGCGACGCCTCCCAAGGCGCGCAAGCGCTGGAGCGCACTTTTCCGCCCAAGGGGGCTCTGCCGGGGATCGGTCATGGCCAGGAGGGGGCGATTTCACGAATCTCCGTCGAGGCGGCGGGAGAGACGGCGGCTGCTCTGCTCGAGGACGCTGCGCTCCTCGTCGGTGAGGCTTTGGAAACCGTGTTCGTTGATCTTGTCGAGAATGGCGTCCACATCGCTCGCGACAAAAGGCGCTTTCTTCGTCGGCGAGGGGGCCCGGCGCTCCTCCGTTTTCCCGCGGGAGCGGGGGCGGTGCCAGCGCGGCGAAAGGGAAGGAGCCTTCCATCGGTCGTGCCAGCCGAGGCGGATGTGGGCCCATCCCCACAGAATCCCCCCGAAGTGGGCCATCACCGCCACGCGTTCGCCGCCTGCCGGATCGCTGCCGAAGAGGAGAAGGACGGCATTCAGCGCGAGCAGGAGCCAGCCCAGTTGCCTCAGCGTGAGATTGACCGGCAGGAGGAAGAAAAGGAGCAACTGGATCCGGTGGTGCGGGGCGAGGGTGACGAGGGCGAAGGTGATCGCCAGGACCGAACCCGAAGCCCCCACGATGATCGCGTCAGGACCGAATGCGGCGTTCCAGGCGAGCTGGAGAGCGCCTCCGGCGAGACCGCCGAGGAGATAGACCGCGACGACCTGCCTCGGGGGAACGAGGCCCAGAAGCATGCGGCCCAGGAAGAAGAGGCCGATCAGGTTGGCGAGAAGGTGCCAGAGGTTGGCGTGGACGAACTGATAGGTGAGCGGCGTCCACAGGCGGAAGGATTTCAGCGCCTCCAGAGAGAGCCCGAGGAAATCGCGCTGGGGATTGTAGAAGATGAGGTTGTTGACGACATAGACGGCAACGTTCAGGAGGATGAGGCGGGTCACGACGCTCCACGTGGCCGGGCCGCCCGGACGATAGCGGCTCTCGTCTCTCATGTAGTCGCGGCTGTGGATGCTCATCGGAACGGGAGAAGGGGGGCAAAACCTCGGAATAACGCCGCTCCCGGGCATTTGGGCAAGGCGTCGGTCCGGCCGGGCGTCGAAAAATCGCGGTAATTTGGGGTTGAAAGTATCTAGGATTTCTTGATGATCTACTGATATCGATCATGAACACCTGGGGCTATCTCTTTCCCATCGCCGTATTGCTCCTTCTCGCCGGGGCCATGCTCTACGCGCGTTTCGCATCCCGCTCCAGGGAGAAATCGCTGCACCACCCTCCGGTGGAATGGAGTTTTCCCACCGAGGCGATCTCGATGGCCCCACCCGAGGAAGCGGCCCGGGAGACGCTTGAGGATCGCGAACCGCTGTTGCGCCTCGACCGGCATGTGATGCCTGCCGAGGACAAGTCCTCGGCCCGCGACCGGGTCTACCTCGACGAGCTCCAGGAAGCGGCCGCCGGTCTCGCCAAGCTGATGCGCTCCTCGCCCGTCGCGAGGACCGAGCCGGTCGTGTTCGCTCCGGTGATCGCGGAAGAGGAGATCGAGGAGTCCCGAGCCGTCGAGCCACCAGTGGTCGAAGAAGCCATCGGAACGATGCCGGAAGCCGAGGAGTTTCCCGAGGCGGAGCAGCTGCCGGTCGAGGAAGTCGGAGCGCCCGAGGTGACCGAGGAGGCGATCGGATGGTTCGAACCGGAGCCCCGGGAAGAGTCTCTTTCCCGGCCCAAGACCCTGCGCGAATTGCTCGGAGAGACCGTTGCCGAGCAATTCGAACGCATCGACGAGGAGCTGGACGCCTTGGAGACCCTCGTCCTCGGAATCGAAACCGGATTCGCCTCTCTCTCCCTGCTGGAGCGGAACGAAGCCGCGGAAGAGACGGCGGTGCATGTCGCGGAGGCGGCGTGACGGGGTGGTCCGAGCGCTCTGGTTCGGGGTCCATCGCGACAGCGGCCTGCTCTCGAGTCGGATGCGTGATCGCGTCCGCCGAAAAAGTCGCGAAGCGCCGCCTTTGCCCCACTGTCCCTTTCCATGATCTTTCGGACCTTCTCGGCCGTTCGGCGACTTCCCGGAATCCTTGGCGGTTCTCTGCTTTGTTTGGGAGCTTCCGCGGTGCTGGCGGAACCGGATTCGAAGAAAGCTGCCGGAGAGGTCGGAATCCAAGCTGGCGACGATGCGGTCGTGGTCCGGAAGGGGGGAGGGGAGGTCCTGCGCTACTGGCTGAAGAAACCGGCCGATTCCCAATCCACCTCTCCCAGCGCCTGCTATTTCCATCCCCTGACCACGCCGAGCGGTGAAACCGTCACCGACGTGGCGCCCGACGACCACCTCCACCATCGCGGCGTCTTCCTCGCCTGGCTGGAGGTGCGCTCGGACAAAGGCGCGGGCGATTTCTGGGGTTGGGGCAAACACGCCCCTCTGGAGAATCGTCTCATCGCCAATGCGGGCATCGAGGATCTCGCCGCGACGCCGGACGGCGCGAGCTTCCGCGCCCTCAACGAATGGCGGGCGGAGGGGGATGTCCTGCTGCGGGAGAGCTTGCGCACGACGGCGCGCTTCGGGAAGGAGGCCCATGTCTACGACTTCGACTACACCTTCGCCTCCGACGAGGAAGTGGCCCTGGGACAGTTCGCCTTCTGCGGTTTCAGCGTGCGGGCGCGCAAGGACGGGGCGATCGCGGCCTACGATCCTGCCGGTCCGGTCCTGCTGCCCGCCCCGTCCCATCTCAAGCCGGAGACCGATTGGCCGGACCGCCCTTGGTATGCCTTCGAAATCCGCCTGGAATCGGGGAAGACCATCGGCGTGGCCGTGATCAACCATCCCGGCAATCCACCGACGCTTTGGCACAATGTCGGGAAGATCGGCTTGCTGAATCCCTGCATCGTCGCCCCCGGGCCGGTGCGGCTGGCGAGCAAGGCCGGCCTCCGCCTGCGCTATCGCGTCGTCTGCTTCGACGGAAGCGTGCCGACCGGCGAATTGGACCGGGCCGCGGAAGCCTTCGCGCAGGGGGCGGATGGGCTGCAGGCAAGGTGATTGCTTTCCTTCGGGTCTCTCGGTCTCTCCCCACCGCACCATTCCCTACCACTATGCCAACCCTTGAACGCAGAGCCTTCCTGGCGTGCGGAGCGACTCTCACGGCGGGATTCGCCGCCAGCGCCCGTGCGCAAACACCGCAGAAGGATCCGAAAGAAGAGAAGCGCTACCAGAGCGGGGCGAGCCCATGGCAGATCTGCCTGGACACGGCGACGATCCGTCCCGCTTCCTTGGAGGACAAGGTGAAATTCGCCGCCGAGGCCGGCTACGACGCCATCGAACCGTGGGACAAGGAGCTGGAGGAATACGAGGCGAACGGCGGCAACCTGGTGGACTTGGGCAAGAGGATCAAAGATCTCGGCCTGTTCGTTCCGAGCATGATCGGTCTATGGAACGCGCTGCCCCCCACGAAGGAGGCGTTCGAGGCTTCTCTCGTCGACACGCGTCGCCGCATGCGCATGGCGGCCGACATCGGGTGTGAGCATGTGCAGGTCATCGGCAACACCGCCGGGGACGACTGGGACCAGAAATGGGTGGCGGCCCGCTACCGGGATCTCGTCGAGATCGGCATCGCGGAATTCAATCTTCGCCCCGCCCTCGTCTTCGTGAAGTTCCAGCCCATCAAGTCCTTCGGCCAGGCGCTCGGTGTGGCCCTGGATGCGAACCATCCGAAGGCGATGGTCATTCCCGACACCTTCCACATGCACATCAGCGGCGGCGGGTTCGAGGCGCTGAAGCACGTCAGGGGCGAATCGATCGCCATCTTCCAGTTCGCCGACGCTCCCGCGAATCCCGGTATCGACGAGCTCAAGGACGCCGACCGTGTCTTTCCCGGCGACGGCATCCTCCCGCTGCCCGATGTGCTGCGCGATCTGAAGGCCACCGGGTTCCGTGGGTGCATTTCCCTGGAGCTCTACAATCCCAACTACTGGGCGCAGGATCTCGCCCAAGTCGCCAGGACCGGATTGGAGAAGACCATGGCAGTGGTCCGCAAGGCGGGAGTCTGATCCCGGCAGGTCGACAGGGGGCGAGACAACACGCGATTCCGTGAGATGAAATATGCAAAAAATTGCATATTTAAAGAAGGAGACCGGACTCTTCGTCGAAAACCTTGCCCGTCGTGGGTCCGGCCGTTCCGGTCTTGAAAAACGTTTGCCCGCCCCCATCCCATGCAGGTCACACCGTCCACTCGCAGAGACTTCTTGAAGGCGGCCGGCACATCGGCCGCCGCCGTGTCGTTCGCCTCGTCGCCGTTTGCCTTGAAGGGGGCTGCCGCCGCCGACAAGCCCTTCGGCTATGCCGTGGTCGGCATCGGAGCCCTGACGAAAAGCGACATCCTGCCCGCCTTCGCCTCCACGAAACGGGCGCGGCTGACGGGCTTGGTGAGTGGCAGCATGGACAAGGCCCGCGAGACCGCGGCGGAGCATGGCGTGTCCGAAAGCGGTCTCTACACCTACGACACCTTCGACCGCATCGCCGACAATCCCGACATCGACGCCGTCTACATCGTGCTGCCCAACCACCTCCATGCCGAGTACACGATCCGCTCGCACAAGGCCGGCAAGCACGTGCTGGTGGAGAAGCCGATGGCGAACACGGTGGAGGACTGCGAAGCGATGATCGCCGCCTCGAAGGAGGCCGAACGGCTTCTCGCCGTGGCCTACCGGCTGCGCTACGAGCCCCATACCCAGGAGATGATCCGCATGGTGCGCGAGAAGGAATTCGGGACCGCGCGGGCCATCCTTGCCGAAGCGGGCTTCAACATCGGCAATCCCGAGCAGTGGCGGCTATCGAAAGAGGTGGCGGGCGGTGGATCGATGATGGATATCGGGATCTACGCGGTCAATGCGGCGCGGTACCTGTCCGGCGAGGAGCCGACGGAGGTCGTCGCGCTTGAATCGACGGACCGAGCCGATCCCCGCTTCAAGGAGGTGGAGGACACGGTCACCTTCCAGATGCGGTTTCCGAGCGGGGTTCTCGGGAGTTCCGTCTCCAGCTACGGCACCTCGCTCAACCGCTTCCGCGTCCACGCCGAACGGGGATCGTTCGAGCTGGAGCCGGCTCTGAGCCGGAAGGGGATCGCCATGCGCGTGGCGAAGGGGGGACGCATGGAGCCCCGGGAGTTCCCGCAAGTCGACCATTTCGCCGCGATGATGGATCATCTCGCCGAATGTGCCGCCACCGGCGAGACGCCCCTGACCGACGGGAAGGACGGCCTCAACGACTTGCGCGTCATCGAGGCCGTATACGAATCCCTTCGCACCGGCGGTCCCGTTACGCTGGGCTGAGCGGCCGTACCTCCTGACACGAAACCGATACGCGATCTCGTAAGGTATGAATATGCAAAAACAGGCATATTAAGGAACAGCAAGCCGGTCCCCTGCCCATGAAACGTCCTACGCCTCCGTTGCCTTCGGTCCTTCTTCTCGCGGCACTCGCGGCGGTCGGCTCCCCTCGAGCCTTGTTTTCCCAAGCGGGCGCCGACGAGATCGGATCGCTTCGCCACGCCCGCGTCGCGGTGGAAGTGTCGGGTGAAAAGCCCGAGCTCACCTATTTCGCCGGGAGCATATCGGAGGAGGAGATCGCCGAGCTGCGCGAGATCGCGCCGAACCTGCGCATCGTCGCGGGGTTGACACCGGCCGAGGCGCTGGCCCGTGCCGAGGAGGCTCATGGGGTCGAGTCGCGCTATGCGACGCCACCGTTTCTCGCCAAAGCGACGAATCTCGCCTGGGTCCAGGCGATGAGCGCCGGAGTCGAGGGCCTCGTCGCCAACGAAGCGCTCGTGGCGAACGATCGAATCGTCCTGACCAACCATCGTGGGGTGCACGGGCCGGCGATCGCGGACCACGCCATGGCGATGCTGCTCTCCCTGACCCGGGATCTGCGCTACCACTCCGAAAACCAGGCCAAGCGCGAGTGGGTGCGGGGTGGATCCCAGCTGACACCCATCGCCCTGGACGGGCGGACGATGCTGGTGGTCGGGATCGGTGGAATCGGCAGCGAGATCGCGAAACGGGGGCAGGCCTTCGGCATGCGCGTCTGGGCGACCCGCCGAAGCGAAGCGCCCAAACCAGACTATGTGGACCGCGTCGAACTGTCGCCGAGATTGCTCGAACTGCTGCCCGAGGCGGACGTGGTCGCCATCGCCGCGCCGCTCACCCCGGAGACCCAGGGCCTGTTCGACCGGGAAGCCTTCGCGGCGATGAAGGAAGGCGCCTATCTCGTCAACATCGCGCGGGGCGGCATCGTCGATTCCGAGGCGATGCTGGAGGCGCTTCGCGACGGGAAACTGGCGGGAGCCGCCCTCGACGTGACCGATCCAGAGCCCCTGCCCGCCGAAAGTCCGCTCTGGGAGATGCCCAACGTCGTCATCACCCCGCACATCGCCGGCCACGCCGAGGTCACGGCGGAGCGGCGCTGGACCTTGCTGCGGGAAAATCTGCGCCGCTTCGCCGCAGGGGAGCCGCTCTACAACGTCGTCGACAAGAAGGCGGGCTATTGAAATCCGAACATTGAACTTGGAATACTGAACTTTGAACCAACCATGAATCGAAACCCCCGTCGTCTCTCCCGCCGTGAAGCCCTCAAGTTCGGCGTCGCCGCCGGAGCCGGACTGTCGCTCGGACCGCCCGCGCTTCGAGCCCAGGAAAATGCTTCCCCGCTCATCGCCAAGGCGATCCCGAGTTCCGGCCGGAAGATCCCCGTCATCGGTCTCGGCACGAACGCCTATGGGGTCGACGATCCGGAGGAGCTGGCCGCCCGCCGCGAGGTGCTGAAGCGCCTGCCGGAAGTCGGACTCTCGGTGGTGGACACCGCCCCGGGCTACAAGACCTCGGAGATCGTCCTGGGCAATCTGATCAAGGACATCGGCAACCGCGACAAGCTCTTCCTCGCCACCAAGGTCACCGTGGATGCGGACAAAGGTGAGACCGTGAAGGATGGCATCGCCATGCTGGAGGAATCCTTCAAGCGCCTGCAGACCGACCACATCGATCTGATGCAAGTCCACAGCCTGAGGGGAACGGACGTCCTCCTGCCGGTGCTGCGGGAATGGAAGGAAGCGGGGCGCATCGGCTACTACGGGGTCACGACGTCCGACAGCAAGCAATACGAGACGTTGATCCAGGTGCTGGAAAAGGAGCCTCTGGACTTCATTCAGGTGGACTACTCGATCGCCAACCGCGGCGTGGAGGAACGCATCCTGCCCCTCGCGCTCGACAAGGGGGCGGCGGTGCTGCTCAACTTTCCCTTCGGGGGACGGCGCGGGGACAATCTGATCGCCCAGACCCTGGGCAAGCCGCTGCCGGGTTTCGCCGCGGAGATCCAGTGCACGAGCTGGGCGCAGATTCTTCTGAAATACCTCGTGTCCCATCCCGCCGTGACCTGCGCCATCCCCGGCACGGTCAAAGTGAAGCATGTCGAGGACAACGCCGGAGCCGCCCGCGGCGTGCTGCCGGATGCGGGGATGCGCCAGCGCATCGAGGAGGCCTTCGCCGCGCTTTCATGAGTTTTCCCTTGGGCGGAACCGCTCTCCTCCCGGACGCTGTTCCGCGGGCGGACGGGAGGGAGCGGTCCGCTTTCCCCGGGTGGAGGTGGTGGGAAGGCGTCCCGAGGCTTCGGGATCTCCACGGAATGGAGGTTTCCGTCCGTTGGCCGAGCCACCTCCCTTTCTGACGGATTCCGGCCCTGCTCCTCCAAGTCCCTCGCCGCTGCGACGATTTCCCCTTTGTTCCGATGACAAACCTTCTTCCGAAAATCTTCCATGTCCGCCGAGAGGAAAAAATCCCCGTGCTGCTGGGGATGCTGTTCTTCTTCTTCGTGATGGCGGCGCTGATGCTCCTGCGCCCCGCGCGGGAGGCGCTCGGCATGCAGCGCGGCATCGACCAGGTGCGCTGGCTGTTCATCGGCACGGCGGTGGTGACTCTGCTGGTGAACCCCGCGTTCGGCTGGCTCGTGAGCCGCTTCCGGCGCATCCGCTTCATCGCCGCGACCTACATGTTTTTCGGAGTCAGTCTGGTGGCCTTCTGGGCGGTGATGGTTTTCGCCCCCGCAGCGATCGGGGTGACCTCCGGACAGGTCTTCTACGTCTGGTTCAGCGTGTTCAACCTGTTTTCGGTGATGGTGTTCTGGGCATTGCTCGCGGACCGGTTCTCCCTGGAACAGAGCAAGCGGTTCTTCCCCCTCATCGCGGCAGGGGGAACGGTGGGCGCGATCTTCGGCCCTTGGCTGGCCTCGAAGCTGGCGCAGCCTTTCGGCACGCCCGCGCTGCTGCTCGTCGCCACGGGCTTTCTCCTCCTCGCCATCATCGCCGCGTGGGCGCTGACCCACGTGCTGCCGGACCGGCGGCACCGCGCCGCCATCCATGAAGCGGAAGAGGATGAACACGCGGTGATCGGCGGCAATGCCTGGGGTGGATTCCATTCGGTGATCCGCTCCCGCTACCTGCTGGGGATCGCCGCCTATGTGGTGATCCTTGCGATCGTTCTCACCTTCATCTATTTCACGCGTCTGCAGATGGTCGCCGCCCTTGGCGAAAATGTGGACATGCGCACGACGGTCTTCGCCCGCCTCGACATGATCACGCAGATCACCACGCTGGTGCTGCAGCTCAGCATCACGGGATTCCTGATGAAGCGCTTCGGCGTGCCCGTCACCTTGGCGCTGCTGCCGCTGACGGTGATGCTGGGATTCATCGGACTGGCCATTTTCGGCTCGCTGGCGATGGTGGTGATCCTGGATGCGGCCTCGAAGGCGGTGCAGCGGGCGGTCATGCGCCCGGCCCGCGAAACCCTGTTCACCGTCTTGAACCGCGAGGACAAATACAAGGCCAAGGCCTTCATCGACACCTTCGTCTACCGTGGCGGGGATGTGATCGGCGCCCAGGTGGAGGGACTTCTCCAGCATCTGGGAATGGGCTTGGTGGCACTCACCAGCCTGGTCGTTCCGATGACGGTCGTCTGGACAGCCTTGGGCATCTGGCTGGGCCGCCAGCAGGCGGCGAAAGCCGGAAGAAGTTCATTGCCGGGAGAATCAGATACCTCCGGTAAAGCCGGGGGCTTATAGGAAGGGTGTGGATTCATTACATGCGGATTCTTCGCACCGCACGCAGTCCTGAGTAGCCCTGGGCGGCCCGCCCAGGAGGCGTCGTTTGGGTATCCGATCGGCCGGCACCAATCGCACGCGTTGCCATGAGCGATGGGATGCCGGACAAGCCGAATTTCGGGATCTGCCGTTCTATCTGAACCGAAGGCTCTCGAAGGGCGATTCGCTTCTCCGCTCCGTCTTTTCAGAGACCATGAATTCGGGAGGGTCACTCGAGAATCTCGTCGAGGACACGCCCGTCGACCTCTTCCATTTCGATTCCGAGCAGCTTCGCGGTCGTGGGAGCGATGTCGACATTGGCGATGCGCTCGAGCGTCACGCCTTTCTTCACCCCGTTTCCACTGGCGATGAAGCTCGCATCCATCAACGGATCGGAGGGGGAGTAGCCGTGGGCGCCTTTCTGCGTCTCGAGGACCGTGACGACATCCTTGCCGGCGACGCCGTTGCTGAAATTGTAGCCGTCCTTCGCCGAGAGAATGAGATCCGGCATGCGAGGATCCTCCGCCGAGGTCTTCATGCCGTATTTCCCGAAATCCGCCTCCGCGATGACTTCGGAGACGCCCTCCATCGCGGCGAGCTTGGGGGTGAGATCCGCGAGGAGGGCCTCGCGGTTCGGCTGGTCGAGGATATAGATGAAGGCGACCCCCTGGGCGAAGCTCCAGATCTTGCGCTCGACCGGCTTCCCGCCGAACTCCTTGATCAGCCCCTCCTGCTTCAGCAGCACGTTCGGCTGAATCGTCTTGGTGTAGTTGATGAAGCCGTGGTCCGACATGATGACAAAGGTCGTCTTGTCCTTCAATCCGGCCCGTTCCACCGCCTCGACGAGATCACGAACGTGTTCATCGGCCTGCTTGATCGCGAAATAGGCCTCGGGCGTCCGGCTGCCATGGGCATGCTGGAGCGAATCCACCGCGACGAGGTGGAGAAGGAGCAGGTTCGGCCGGTGCTCCTCGACGAGATGCCGCGCCATCTGGGTGTAGAGCCGGTCCCGGAGGAGGTAGCCGAAAGGGCCTGCCTTGCACCATTCGCCCTGCTTGTCCACGGGGATCCCCTTGGCCCGGCATTCTTCGAGCAGGCTGGGGGTGCCGTATTTCTCCCAGAGGTCCTGGAGGGCGACATCGGGCACGGTCCAGTCGAGGGACTTGGCGTTGCGAGTGGCAGGCCAGATGATGCCCGCCGTCTTCAGGCCCGCCCCGTGGGCGATGTCGTAGAGGGTGGGAACCTTCACGATCTCGTCCTTGTCGAAATGGGGATCGGGGATGAAGTCGACGGCCTGCTGGGTCTCGCGGTCGAAGTAGTTGTTGCCGATCACGCCGTGCTTGCCGGCGAGCACGCCGGTCACGAGCGAGGTGTGGTTCGGCCAGGTCACGGTGGGCAGCGTCGTGGTGACGCGCTCGGCCCGGACTCCATCGGCGGCAAGCTGCCGCAGAGTCGGCATTTCGGCCTTGGGATCGTCGAAATAGAAGTGGGCGAGGCCGTCGAGGCTGATGAAGAGAACGTGACGGTCGGTCGGGGGATCGGCCTGGAGCGTCGCCACGACGAGGAACAGGGAGAGGGAAAGAAGGAGGGGATGGATGCAGTTCATGGGGTTCCAGCGGGAGTGTGGGCTGTCGGGCCGCCCTCCGTCAACGGTTACCCTGACTTGATCGCGTCCTCCTCGTGGGGCAAGGAGCGCGTGGGGGAAAGCCCCAGGCTCATCCGCCGCCACGGCGAGCGGTAGTCCCACGTGATTTCCTCTCCCGGCTGGATGTCCCAAAGCGCGACGATGAAGCGGCAGGAGGACGGGTCCTCATCCTCGGGGATGATGGAATTCGGCTTTTCCGAATGGTTCGTGAAGCGATCGTCGTCGCTCGACAGAAGGTAGAGTCGCCGGAAGGAATTGTAGGCACCGTAGTGCAGCGCTTGGACTCGTGCGATCGGCGAAAGGGCCAAGAGCTGCTGCGGCGTCAGGGCGATGTCGAACCGGGATTGGAAAGTCCAGATCCGGGTGCCTGCTGGAATCGGTTCCCGCGCGACGAGCCCGAATCCATGGATCGTGCTGGCTCCCTTGCTGGCATTGACCAAGAGCATGGCGAAGAAGAGGCATCAGCAGAAAGGAGGCCGCGCTTTTTCAGGCTCGGATTTCTCCGGCTTGATCGGGGCGGTGCGGAGGATGCGTTCCACGGCTCCCTTCAAGCGTTCCCTTTCCGTTTCCGTCAGTCGAAGCGATTGCCCTTCGGAATTGGGTTCGGGAGGCTGCTCGCCGGAGCTTGTTCGTGTAGAATCCGCCTTATTGCCCATTTAGTAATGATGCTAAATAGGCAACATTGTGTCAAGCGGAAACGCGGTTTCCTTCTGCAAAAATAGAAAGAGGATTTCGGAAACGGAAAGGGAAGATCAATAGACGTCCCGCTGATAGCGATGAGCTTCGCGCAGTCGCCTCAGGTAGTCCGCTGCTCCCGCTCCATCGAACCTCCCGTACCGGCCGATCAGATCGAGCAGGGAGCGCTCGACGTCGGGGGCCATATGTTTCGCGTCGCCGCAGACGTAGAAATGCGCCCCGCCTTCGAGCCAGCGCCAGACCTCCTCGGCCTGCTCGCGGATCTTGTCCTGGACATAGACTTTGCGCTCCTGGTCGCGGGACCAAGCGAGATCGAGCCGGGTAAGGACACCCTCGGCCCGCATCGCGCGGAATTCTTCCTCGTAGAAGAAATCGGTCGCGGCGTGGGGATTGCCGAAGAAGAGCCAGTTCCGCCCCGTCGCCCCGGTGGCACGGCGTTCCTCCAGAAAGGCGCGGAAGGGCGCGACGCCGGTGCCGGGACCGACCATGAGGAGGTCACGCGAAGGGTCTTCGGGCAACTTGAAATGCTTCGTCGGCTGCATGAAGACCTTCACTTTCCCCCCCTCGGGCAGCCCTTCGCAGAGGAAGGTCGAGCAGACGCCCTGGCGGAGGCGTCCGTGCGTCTCGTAGGTCACCTTCGCCACGGTGAGATGGACTTCGCCCGGATGGGCCTTCGGGCTGGAGGCGATGGAGTAGAGGCGCGGCTGCAGCTTGCGCAGGAGATCGACGAACTCCTGGGCGCTCTTGAAATCGGCGGGGAAGTCGATGAGCAGATCGACGATCTCGCGTCCCTCGACCAGTTCGCCAAGAGCCTCGTCGTCCCCGATCACGGCGTGCAGCCAAGGATGATGGCAGAGCGCCGCCCATTTGCGGACGAGGGCCTTGGTCACGGTGCGCAGGTCGCAGCTTTCGAGGAGGGCCTCCCGCAGGGGCAAGAGGCGGTCGTCGGGAGCCTTCACCGGGACGGCGGTGTTGAAGGGAAGGTAGCCGAGAATCTCCTCGACGAGGGCCTCGTCGTTGCGGGGGTGCGTGCCGAGGGCGTCGCCGACTTCGTAGTCCAGCCCGGATCCCTCCAGCGAAAGGACGATATGCCGCGTATCGCGAGGGGAGGGGGAGCCGTTCAGTTTTTGGCGAAGGAGCAGCGTCGCGGGGAAGGGATTCTTCTTGCCGTAGGGTTCGTCTGCGGAAACCTCGACGATGGCGGGGGCGTCGAGGATGACGGTCCGGATGAACGTCTCTTTTCCGATCGGGGCGAGGCTGGCGAGAAGGGCGCGGAACCATTCCTCGGCGGGATCTTCGTAATCGAGGTCGCAATCGGCTCGGGGCGCAAGGCGGATCGCGCCGAGTGCTTCGAGGCGGGCATCGAACTTTTTGCCCATCGCGCAGAAATCCGCGTAGTTCGTGTCCCCGAGCGCGAGCACGGAAAAATGTGTGTTTTCGAGACGGGGATGGCCGGGTGCCGAGAGCTTTTCCCAAAACCCGGCCGCGTTGTCCGGCGGGTCGCCTTCGCCCCAGGTGCTCGTCACGATCAGGACGAGCGGTTCCGCGGCCAGGTCGACGGCGGCGTGCCGCTCCATGTCCACGACCTCGGCGGCCCAGCCCTCCGCCCGGAGCCGCTCGCCGAAGCCGACGCAGAGCGACTGCGCATTGCCGCTCTGGCTGCCGTAGAGCAAAAGGGCGCGGGGCTTGCCATCGGAGGGGGGAGTCCCCGGCGCGCCGGAGCCCGCGAGCGAACGGACCAGTTCGCCGAGGTAGGTGCGCAGCCATTCGCGTTGTTCGGGGGTAAAGGGAGCGTTTTCGGGGATTTCAGGCAGGATCGGGGGCATGAGGGGGCAAGGGTGAAAACGGGCCCGAACGGAAAAGCATCTTTCAGACCAAGTCTTTGTCAATTAACGATCCGAAGTGGACGAAGGCTTGAATCGCCCCTCATTGCGGTCTTGAGAATCCCTCGCTTCGCGGCTATCTCAGACGGACTATGACCCCCGCCCTGAAGGCCGCCCCAGCCGCCTCCCTCGCTCCCTCCACGATCGCACGCCTCCGCGAGATCGCCGGGGAGGAAAATGTCCTCGTCGAACGCGAGGACCTCGTCCCCTATGGATTCGACGGCACCGCCGCGCTGAAGCACGGAGCCACCTGCGTCGTGCTGCCCCGCAGCACCGGAGCGGTCTCGGAAATTGTGCGTTTCGCCCATTCCGCCGGCCTTCCCGTGGTGACGCGCGGTTCCGGCACGGGCCTCTCGGGCGGGAGTGTGCCGGTCGATGGAGGGATCGTCCTCTGCCTCGTCCATCTCAACCGCGTTCTCGAGATCGATCCAGCCAATCTCACCCTCCTCGCCGAGGCCGGGACGATCACCAAGACCATCGACGACGCGGCCCATCCCCACGGGCTCTTCTACCCGCCCGATCCCGGCTCGATGAAGATCTCGACCATCGGCGGCAACGTGGCGAACAACTCCGGGGGGCTCCGCGGGCTGAAATACGGCGTCACCCGCGACTATGTGATGGGGCTGGAGGTCGTCCTGCCCTCCGGCGAGGTGGCCTGGCTCGGCTCGAAATGCGTCAAGGACGTGGCCGGCTACTCGATGAAGGATCTCTTCGTCGGATCCGAAGGCACTCTCGGGATCATCACCAAGGTGCTCCTGAAGCTCGTGCCCCGGCCCAGGGCGCGGCGCACCCTGCTCGCCTCCTTCGCCTCGATGGAATCCGCCGCGCGGAGCGTCTCGAAGATCATCGAACGCCAGATCATCCCCTGTACCCTGGAGTTCCTCGACCGCAAGACCTGCGCCAGCGTGGAGGACTACGCGAAGGTCGGTCTGCCGACCGAAGCCGCGGCCGTCGTCCTGATGGAGACCGACGGGCATCCCGCCGTAGTCGAGGAGGAAGCCGCCGCCATGGCCTCGATCGCAAGGGAGAACGGGGCCATCGCCGTCGAGGAGGCCGCCGACGAGGCCCACGCCGTCCGCCTTGCCACGGCCCGGCGCAGCGCCTTCTCCGCCCTCGCGCGGATCCGGCCGACGACTATCCTGGAGGATGTCACCGTGCCGCGCAGCCGCCTTGCCGAGATCGTCGCGTTCGTCGAGGAGGTCGGGGTGCGGCACCGGCTCCAGATCGCGACTTTCGGCCACTTCGGCGACGGGAACGTGCACCCCACCATCCTCACCGACGAGACCGACCCTGTGGAGATGGAGCGGGTCGAGGCGGCCCTGTCGGAGATCTTCGACAAGACCGTCGAGCTCGGCGGGACGATCACCGGCGAGCACGGGGTGGGCCTCGCGAAGAAGCCCTATCTGCCGCGGCAGTTCGACGAAGCCAGCTACGAGCTGATGCGGCAGGTGAAGCGGGCTCTCGATCCCGGCGGCCTGCTGAATCCGGGGAAAATCTTCGACCTGGGGAGCGCCGGCGCATGAGCGAATCCTCCTCCACACGGGTGCTGAGGCACATGGGCGAGCTCGACTACTCCGTGGTCCAGCAATGCATGCACTGCGGCATGTGCCTGCCGACCTGTCCCACCTATCTCGAAACGCAACGCGAACGCAACAGCCCTCGCGGACGCATCGCCCTGATGCGGGCCATCGCCGACGGCGATCTCGAGGTGACGCGCGAATTCGGCGAGGAGATGTACTACTGCCTCGGCTGCCTCGCCTGCACCACCGCCTGCCCTGCGGGCGTCGACTATCCCCGGCTCTTCGAGCACGCCCGCGCCGAAATCGAGGCGCAGGACGTGCTCTTCACCCCGGAGCGCCGCTTCTGGCGCTGGCTGACCTTGCGCCAGCTCTTCGCCAAGCCGTGGATGCTCCGCGCCGTCGGCCGGATGCTCTGGCTCTACCAGGCGAGCGGACTTTGCCAGCTGGTCAGGAAAAGCGGCCTGCTCCGGCTGCTGCCCGCGAATCTGCGGAATCTCGAGCCCACGACGCCGACCGTCTGCCGGCGCTTCTCCGACGAACTCATCGCCGAGGTGGAGACGCCGCCGGCGAAGCGCTATCGCGTCGGCATGCTCACCGGATGCGTGCAGGATCTCGTCTTCTCCGACGTGAACCGCGACACGGTCGACGTGCTCCTCGCGAACGCCTGCGAGGTCGTGACGCCTCGGTCCCAGGGATGCTGCGGATCGCTCCATGCCCACAATGGCGATCTGGAGCAGGCCGCCGCGCAGGCGCGCCGGATGCTCGACCAGTTCGATCTTTCCTCGCTCGACGCCATCGTCACGAATGCGGCGGGGTGCGGCTCGCATCTGAAGCATTTCTCGAATCTTCTCGGCGGGGATCCCGCCTACCGCGAACGGGCCGCGAGCTGGGACCGGAAGGTGCGCGACATCTCCCAATGGCTCGTCGAGATCGGCTTCCGCAAGCCGGAGGGGGGGGAGTCCTTGCCGCCCCGGCGCACGACCTACCACGAGGCGTGCCACCTCTGCCACGGGCAGGGGATCTCGAAGCAGCCGCGGGAGGTTCTGAGAGCCATTCCGGGACTCGAGCTCGTCGAGCTGGAGAACGCGACCCACTGCTGCGGCAGCGCGGGCGTCTACAACATCACCCAACCGGAACAGGCCGCGAAGCTCCAGGCCGAGAAGGCCGCCTGCATCGCGAAGACCGGGGCCTCCCTCGTGGCCACGGCGAATCCGGGCTGCCATCTGCAGATCCAGAACGCGGTGGGCGTAGGGACGTCCGTGAAGCATCCCGTCACGCTCCTCGCCGCCGCCTACCGGGCCGAGAAGGAATGAAGACCTGGGTTGTCCTCCTCGCCTCGCTTGCCTTCGGGGCGCTTTTCCTCTGGAGCGGGATCGCGAAGATCAAGGATCCGATCTCCTTCGCCGAGGCGGTGCGGAATTTCCGGATCGTCGGCGATCCCGTCGCCCCGGCGCTCGCCCACTTCCTGCCCTGGCTCGAGGTCTTCGCCGGCTTCGCGGTGATGTGGGATCGCACCCGAGAGGGTGCGGCCGCGCTCCTGACCCTCCTGATTCTCGGCTTCACTGTCGCCGTGGCGAGCGCATGGGCACGGGGGCTCGACATCGCCTGCGGTTGCTTCGGAAGCGAGGAGGCGATGGACTATCCCGTGAAGATCGCGCAGAATCTCGTCCTGATGGCCGTCGGGGGAGGACTGTGGCGAGCGGCGGGAAAGAGGGACGGAACCCCTCGCTGAGGCATCCGCCTCCGTGTGACATCGGCATCCTGCCGATGCCTTCTTCGGGAATCCCGCTTCCTTGGAAAATAGGAAGCCCTTCCACCCGCCGGTTTGACGCCGACGGTCCTGCTAGCTGCGGCCCGCCCCTCGGACGAGGAGGGTGATTTCGCCTTTGGGGGGCCTGGCACGGAATTCCTCCGCCAATTCCGCCGCGGAGCCGCGGTGGTAGGTTTCGAATTTCTTGGTGAGCTCCCGGGCGACGCAGACCTCCCGTTCGGGAGCCAGATCCGCGAGGATGGACAGGGTTCCGACGAGGCGGTGGGGCGATTCGAAGTAGATCGAGGTTTCGCGGCGGGCGATGGCACGGGCGAGTTCGTCCGTCCGTCTGCCCGATTTGACGGGCAGGAATCCGCCGAAGAAAAACGCATCGCTGGGCAGCCCCGATCCGGCGAGGGCGGTGACGACCGCCGAGGGGCCGGGCAGCACTTCCACGCAGACCCCGGCTTCGCGGGCGGCGTTCACGAGCCGGTAGCCCGGATCGGAGATGCCCGGAGTGCCGGCGTCGGAGAGATAGACGACCGCTTCGCCGTTCCTGGCCCGCTCGACGAGGGAGGCGGAACGGGTTCGTTCGTTGTGGTCGTGCAGAGCGACGAGCTCTTTGCCGCCGATCCCCAGATGATCGAGCAATCGACGGGAGTGTCGCGTGTCCTCGCACGCGACGACGGCGGCGGCGCGGATCGTCTCGACGGCCCGGAAAGTGATGTCGCCGAGGTTCCCGATGGGCGAAGCGATCAACTGGATCCGCCCCTTGAAATCGCTTGTGCTCACGGCAGTGCAGGCTTTCGCCCTCCGTCACCAGCCGTTCACGAGCTGGGAGACGAGTTTGTCGGCGACATCCTCGGCGACCATGGCGAGAGCGTTGCGTTCGCCCACCTGGAAGCTGGCATCGACGAATTGGATCGTGTCGCCGATGACCAAGCCTTGCCTGGCGCCGATGACCTCGTCCGCGGTGCCTTTCTTGCCGTCGAGGCGTGCGTTCTGGTCTTGCGGCGCGCGACCGGTGATGCGGGCTCCGGTGGAGGGATCCTCGAGATGGAATTCGACGTGGACGAGCAGGCTGAGCTCTCTCGAACGGAGGGTGTCGGTCCTGACGGCGCGGAGCTGGCGCTTCTCGATATGCCGGATGGTGCCCACGAGGACCGCGTCGGCATTGGACTTCGTCGAGACCTGATAGGTGCCGTCGGCTTGGAGCTCGACGAGGACGGCGTTGGTGACGAGGCTGGAGAGGCGGGGCTCGAGCGTCAGGTTCTTGAACGGAGGGACGTGAATTTTTTCGATGCCCGAATAGACGCTGGGTTTCACGTCGCCCAGCTGATAGCCGGCGCAGCCGGAAAGCAGCACGCCGAAGACGGCAAGGGGGAGGAGTTGAGAAATCCGGAACTTCATGGGAAAAAGGCTGAAAACGGTGCCGCCGCGCTCACACGCCAACACGCCGTCACCGGCAGAGGCGAATGGACGGCCCACGCGTCCCCACGTCGAATGCTAGGCGGGAATGGTGAAAAGACAAGCCGGAAGCTGCGGACGGTTTCAAGCCGTCGCGACCGTCCTCATTGGGCCGGCGGAGCGGGAATGTCCGAGATCGGAGCCTGCTTCCGGACGGGAGCGGCGGGGGAAGGGGCTTCCGCGCCTGCCGCCGGAGCGCTTTCGACGGGGAGGGGGACCACGGTGTCGTCCGAGGTCCGCATTTCGACCTTGTCCTTCTTGAGGGGATTCGGGCCGAACATCGACGCTTTCTTCTCGACCGAACCACCGCCATCGAGCGCGGAGAGACGCTCCTGCGCCTTGGCTGCCCAGCTCGTGTTTGGATTCTTCACCACCTCGCGGTAGTAGATTCTCGCCGAATCGGGCTTTCCGCTCTTCTCGTAGAACAGGCCCGTGTTGTAGAGCTTCTCCATCGACTGCTCCTCGATCTGCCTCATGTCCGATTTGACCTCGGCGGCGCGCTGGTCCTCGGGATTCTGGTTCAGGAAATCGAGTCCGGCCTCGACTTGGGCGCGGTTCTTGAGAGGGCTGTTCGATTTCTCCGCGGTGACGCCGCGCAGCTTGAAGATCTGGTACTGGGCCTCCTTCGCGTATTCCGTGTCCGGATACTTGTCCACCACCTTCTGGAAGGAGGCGATGGCCGGATCGACCTCGCCGCTGTCGTTGCGGACGTAGCCGATGTTCAGGAGCGCTTTCGGCGCCCATTCGGTGTAGGGGGCGCTCTCGCTGATCTGGGTGAACATCTCGACCAGCTTCGAGGGCTGGGCCGCGGCGCCGATCCCGAGAAAGCCCTTCTTATCCGAAGTCCGCAGCCCCTCCGCGATGCTGAACTGCCGTTGCACGGCTTCGTTGAAGTTCGCCGTGTTGCGGTGGTTCGTGATCAGTTCCTGATACTGCTCGAACGCCTTGCGGCCCTCTCCTTCGGCCTCGAGCATGCGGGCGTAGCCGAACTTCGCCTCGGCTCCGGCCTCGGTGCGCGCGTAGCTCTGGCTGATGCTTTTGTAGGTGTCGCGTGCTTGGCGGAGCTTGCCCCCGGTCTCGTACTCCCGGGCTTTGGCGAGCAGACCCTCGGCCTTGCCCTGCTGGGACGTGAGTTGCTCCGCGCTCAGCACTTTCTTGTCCTCCGACCGCCTCTTGAGCCCTCCGAGAAAGGCTTGGGAGGGCTCCAGGGCGAGCGAATAGGCTAGAAACCCGAAAAGGAAGGGACGGGAGAATCGAATCATCGGACGAGGGGGGCGTTCAAGGCATGTTAAGCGAAGGCCTTTCCCATTCAAACGCTATTCCCTGGATTCCCTGTCCCGCAACGCCCGTGGCAGGCATTCCTCTCCACCTGACAGTTCGGCGATGTGAAATGCAGGGTTTGTGGAACATTCCATGTGGAACACGTGGAACACCTTCGCTTTCCTATTCCAATACGCGGGAATTTCCGGTTTCTTTGGAAAGCTCCTGCAAAAACCGAGAAAAAAGGGTTGTCGTGCCGGAATTTCTTCGTAGCATCGGAACGATCAATCGACCACTGCTCATGAAAGGCACCGCACTCGTCCTCGGGTTGTCCCTCCTGCTCTGCACCGCGTCCCAAGCCGGCTGGAAGTGGAACAAGGAATCCTACAACAGCGCGAAATCCTCGATGGTGGAGCAGCGCGTCACCAGCCCCAGCTACTGCTACGACGCCGGCTTCGAGTTCAGCGGGTTCGTCTCCGGCCTCTGGCCCGAAGACAACCGCTTGGACAACGCGATCGGCGGCGGCGTCGCCCTCGCCTACTTCTTCGGCCACAACTTCGGCCTCGAAGGCAGCTACATGGTCCATGGATCCGGCACGGCGGGCGGCAGCGACATCCAGGTCGGCACCTTCAACGCGGTCTACCGCCTTCCTCTCGGCGGCGAATGCTGCAGCACCATCGCCCCCTACTTCTTCGGCGGCCCGGGCGTCGTCTCGTCGGGCTCCTCCGAAATGCTCTGGAATCTCGGGGCCGGCATCGATGTCCGCTTCGAATCGTGGGGCTGCGTCGGTCTCTTCGGCGATTTCTCCTACAATTGGGTCGACCAGGGGCAACCCGACTTCACGCTCTTCCGGGCCGGCATCCGCGTGCCCTTCTGAACCTTCATCCGGCAACGGGATTCCCGAGAGCTTCCCGTGCGATCCGAAACCCGGCCGTCCTTGTTCGCGCCGGGTTTTTTTGTGTGCACATGGAAAGGCTTCCGCCATCGTAGGCCGATGATGAATGGAGGACCTCACCTTGCCGCCGCGATCTGCGGCCTCGCCCTCGCCGTCTGTGCCGGACTTTCCGCACAGGAGACCGGGGAGGGGAAGAACGCCACCGCCGTGGCGGGTTCGGACCAGGCGCTCGACGTCATCCGCGGATTTGCCGGGCGAGGCGCCCTGGCCGACGGCTCGGCGCCGACGCCGGCGGAGGAGGCGATGGAAGCCTTCAGGTTGCGCAAGGGCTTCGCCCTCGATCTCGTCGCCACCGAACCCGCGGTGGAGCAACCGCTTTTCCTCGCCTGGGACGCCAAGGGACGGCTTTGGACGGTGCTTTACCGGCAATACCAGTTCCCCGCAGGGCTGAAGATCGTCGAGTACGACGACCATCTCCGCGCCCGCTTCGACAAGGTGCCCACCCCGCCCCCGCACGGCGAGAAGGGAGAGGACATCGTCCGCGTGTTCGAGGACAAGGACGGCGACGGCCTCTTCGAATCGCACAAGGACGTCATCACCGGCCTCAACATCGCCACATCGGTCGCCGTCGGAGCGGGAGGCATCTGGGTGGCGAATCCACCCTACCTGCTTTTCTACCCCGACGCCGACGGCGACGACATCCCCGATTCCGATCCGGTCGTGAAGCTTTCCGGATTCGGCATCGAGGACACCCATGCGGTCATGAACAGTCTGGCCTGGGGGCCCGACGGCTGGCTCTACGGAGCGAACGGCAGCACCACGACGGGGGAGGTCGTCGATCCCGCGACCGGAGCGGCCGTCGCGTGGCAGGGGCAGATGATCTGGCGCTTCCACCCGCAGAGCGAGCGCTTCGAGATCTACGCCGAAGGCGGCGGCAACACCTTCAGCCTCGAGATCGACGCCACGGGACAGGTCTTCTCCGGAACCAACGGCGGCAAGACGCGCGGCATGTTCTATCCGCAGGGGAGCTACGGCACCAAATCGTGGGGCAAGCACGGTCCGCTCACCAACCCCTACGCCTTCGGCTACTTCGAGCACATGAAGCACGAAGGGGACGAGCGCCGCTTTCCCCAGACCTTTGCCATCGAGGAAGGGGGGCTGTTCGGCGAGGAACTGGCCGGGCGGATCGTCTCGGCGAACGCGCTCCACAACCTCGTCTGGTCGAGCCGACTCGAACCCGACGGATCGACCTATCGCACCGTGGACGAGGAGAATCCGGTGGAGTCACCCGACCGCTGGTTCCGGCCCGTCTATGCTGGGCTGGGTCCCGACGGGGCGATCTATCTGGCGGATTGGTACGACAGCCGCCTCAGCCACGTGCGTCCCGTGGACGACTGGCACAAGAGCAGTGGGCGGATCTATCGCCTTCGCCCCGAAGGGAAAGCCCCCGTCTACCGGGAAGGCGATTTGAGCCGGCTTCCGTCGGCGGAGCTGATCGACCTCTTCGACCATTCCAACCGGCTTGTGAGACGCCGGGCCGTGCTCGAGCTCGGGTGGCGCGGCGATCGGAGCGTCGTGGACGAACTGGTGGCCAAAATCGATGCCGGAGAAGGCCAGGCCTCGCTGGAGGCGCTATGGGCCTTGAGCCTGCTCGAAGGACTCACCGACGACCGCGCCGCCAAATGGCTTGCCCATCCCCAGCCGGAGGTGCGGCGCTGGGTCGTGCGTCTCGTCGGCGACCGGCGCACCGCCCCGGAGGCCTTGGCGGGCAAGCTGGCCGACCTCGCCGCGAGCGAGAAGGACGTGCAGGTGCGGGTGCAGTTGGCGGCTTCGGCGAAACGCCTTCCCCCCTCGGCCGCCTTGGCCGTGATCGACGGATTGACGCAGCACGACGGCGATCTCGAGGATCCCCATCAGCCGCTGATGGTCTGGTGGACGCTCGAGGCCCATGCGGAGGCCGATCGAGCGGGAATCGAAGCGTGGCTTGCGAATCCCGCGGTATGGGCGCGTCCGCTCGTGCGCGAAACGCTTCTCGAGCGGCTCATGAAGCGCTACGCCATCGCGGGCGGGCCCGAGAACTTCGCGAGCGCCGCCGCGCTCCTCGAGAAGGCTCCCGACGAGCCTGCCCGGACGAAATTGATCGAGGCGCTGCAATCCGCCTTCGAGGGGGTGACGATGCCGTCCCTGCCCGAGTCCCTGAGCCGGGCTTTGCAGGACTATTCCCGGTCGCTCGGCGACAGCGGTCTCGTACTGCGTCTGCGAAGCGGCGAACCTGGCGCCCTCGACGAGGCGCGGAAGGCCGTACTCGACCCGAAACTTCCCACGGGGGTCCGGACTGAACTGGTCCGCCAGCTCGGCGAAAGCGGGGAGAAAAGCGTGATCGATCCCTTGCTGAAGATTCTCTCCCTGAATCAGGAGCATGCCCTGAAACGGGTCGCCTTGCAGACGCTTGCCCGCTTCGAGGATGAATCCGTGGCCAAGGGGATCATCGGACGCTACGGATCGACCCTGCCCGCCGAACACGGCGTCCGCTCCACCGCCGAGCGGGTGCTGGCCGGCCGCTTGGCATGGGCGCGTCTGATGATGGACCAAGTCGACCGGGCCGTGATCAAGGCCCGCGACCTCGACGCCGACGTCGTTCAGCTCATGATGGAGCACCGCGACACCGAGCTGAACGGCCGCATCCAAAGCCATTGGCCCGGCATCGCCGCGGGATCGGGCGGGATCGACCTGGCCGCCGAGACCGCGCGCATCAAGGAGGCGCTCGCTGGCGGGGCCGGCGACGAAACCGCGGGGAAAGTGATTTTCTCGACCCGCTGCGCGAACTGCCACCAGCTTTTCGGCGAAGGCCTGGCCATCGGTCCCGACCTCACCGGCTACGAGCGGGCGAACCTCGATTTCTGGATTCCCTCCATCGTCAATCCGAGCCTCGAACTGAGAGAAGGGTACGGCAACTACGTCGCGTCGATGAAGGACGGAAGGAAGGTCGTCGGCCTGATGGTCGAGCAAAGTCCCCGCACCGTGACCCTCAAGGACCTCGCCGGTCAAGTTTCGCTCCTCGACCGGAGCGGGATCGAGACGCTCGAGGCCTCGCCGATCTCGCTGATGCCTCCAGGATTGCTCGGAGGATTGAGCGACAAGGAGTTGAGGGATTTTTTCGCGTATTTGATGAAACCCTGAGAAGCCAGGCATCGGCAGAGTGCCCATCGCAGAATCAAGGCCACCTTCCGATGCGGCTCCCCGGCGGTGCGTCCCTACCGCGTTTCGCGCTTAGGTCGAGAACGTGCCTCAACCGAATCCCTTCGGGGGGGCGCCGCTATTTTCCTCCGAGGCTCCAGAGCGCTTCGTGGGTGCGGATGAAAATCCCGTCGTCCACCGGAACCGGCGACGAGTTCGTGTGCTCGCCGAGATCGCTTTGGGCGAGCACTTCGAACCTCTCCGGGGTGGCGCGGAAGACGACCGTGTCGCCCGCCTGGCTCAGGGAGTAGACGAGGTCTCCGGCGAGGACGAAGGATCCCCAGGACTTGCCCGCGCCGGGCAGTCTGGCCTTCCATAGCGTTTTGCCGGTCTCCACCTCGAGGCAGTGGGCGATGCCGGCGCTGTTCTGATAGTAGCAGTGGCCGTCCTTGACCACGCCCGTGCCGATCCCGCCGTTGTGCCTCACCAGTTGCCAAAGCCGATGGGTGGCGGTGACGTCTCCGCTGCCCCCGGTCCTCACGGCGATGGAGTTCCCATAGTAGCCGCCCATGGCCAGAACGACGCCGTCGCCCGCCAGCGGAGAGGTGTAGACGAGCGGGTTGAGGCCTCCGCAGGTCCAGAGCACTTCGCCGCTCTTCGGGTCGAAGGCCTTCATCTCCATGGGGAAGCTCATCACCAGTTCCTCGCGGTCTCCGGCCTTGGCGAGAATGGGGGTGCTGAATGTGCCGACGATGCCGTCGTCCTTGCCGGCGAAGCCGTCGGTGCGCTCGCCCAGCTGCCATTTGGGCTCCTCCCACTTCCAGACGGTCTCGCCGGTGGTCTGGTCCAGCGCGTAGAGGGCCGATCCGGCCCCCGGGCCATGGTAGACGATGCAGAGGCCGTCGTGGAGCACGGGCGAACTGGAACTGCCCCATTCGTGGTCGACCGGGCCGAGATCGCGGTGCCAGATCTCCTTGCCCTCGAAATCGTAGGCCGCGACTCCGGCGGATCCGTAGGCCGCGACGACGATTTTTCCATCGGTGGCCGGGGAAGGGGAGCAATAGGGATTGGTGTTGTGGGTGCGCTCGGGCTGATCGTAGACCACGCCGTTCTTCCAGAGGAGCTCGCCCGTCTGACGGTCGAAGCACATCAGCCCTCGCCATTTCTCGGGCGAGAGGGGCTGGGTGACGAAGACGAGATCGCCGTGGACGATGGGGGTGGAGTTCCCTGCCTCGGGCAGCTCGACCCTCCAGCGCACGTTCTTGTCCTTGCCCCATTCGAGCGGCAGCTTCGTCGCCTCCGTGATGCCCGATCCGACCAGGTCGCCGCGCCATGCGGGCCAATTCGCCCGGAGGCCGGCGGGAACGACGAAGGACAGAGCGACGGCAAGGAAGGGAAACGCTTTCATCGGAAGACAGCATAGGGGAAGCGGCGGGAATTTGGCAAGCCGCTCCCGCCCGGTTTTGCGCCAGGCCCGACTCCGGTGGGGGCAGAGGGCCGGGAGTCAATCGCTCTACGACGGCGAAACGTTGCCGAATTCCGGCACGAGCTCCGCCCCCGGGGCGTCGTTCGAGGCGTTGATCGCGTCGACGCCGGACTGCACCGCGGCCTCCATCGCGCGGGTGAGGGGAGCGACGGCATTCCGCAGGCTGCCTGCCTCGGAAAGGAAAGAGGAGACGTCGAGAGGCCCTTGAAAGCGGACGATCGCCCGGCGCGGTCCCGTGCGCGGCATCGCGCGGGAGTAGAAATCTTCGGCAAGACGCTCCACCGTCTCGTCGTAGCGGTCGACCGTGGGGCGATCCGTGAGGTAGGGCGTCAGATAGCCATGCACCCGGAAGGCGAGGATGGCCCGTTCGGCGCATCCGTCGATCTCCGGATGCGCCGCCCCGGAAGGATCCGTCCTCATCTGATGGACCGTCGAACGGACTTTGCGGATGCGTTCGACGAGCCCTCCGGCCTTCGGTGTGGAAATTCCGAGGGACTCCTCCAGGCGGGCGACGAGGCCGACGGCGAAACGCTCCAGCACTTCATGGAGGGAATCCCCGTGGGAGATCTCCTCAAGAAAGCGGTGCTTCTGCAAGTAGCTGCCGAGGAGGTGGCGGCCGAGTCCCAGGACCGCACCCAGAGGATCGGCGGAGGAGCCGGGCGCGTAGGCATGGCCGCTGTCTCGACCGAGCTCGACGAGCCGCTGCCGCACCGGTCCGCGCGGGGCGGTGAGGTGGGTGAACTTCAGGCTGACGGGCACGATCCTCACCGGAATGCCGTCGAGTGCCTGCTGGGCTTTCAAGGCGATGAAGGCGGCGCCATCGAGGAAAGGGGTGACGCGGTCGTTGGTGAGGTAGACGTTTCCTTCCGGGAAGATGCTGAGGGCTGCTGGGCCGCCGGTCGTCACGGTGGCGATGGCCGCAGCCATGGCCTTGCGGTCGGCGGCTTCTCGGTCGACCGAGAAATGGCCGAGCCGCTGCATGCTCCACGCGGTGAAGCGACTGCGGAGGAAGACGTCGTAGGCGGCCATGAAGGAGCCGCCGATGCCGAGACGTCGCTGCACCTCCGTCACGACCTGAGGATCGCTGTGGCTCGGATGGTTGGCGACGAAAACGAGACGCTCGCCCCGCGCCTTCGCCTCGCGGATCGCTTCGCTTTCCCCCTCGATCCGGATGTCGGCGATGCGGTGGTTCTTCCCCGGAAGGATGAGGCGCCGGTTCAAGGCCCGTCCGACGCGGATGAGAAAGGGGGAAGGTTTGGCCGGAAAGAAGCGGTAGCTGGCGTCGGAGAATTCTAGCATGGCCCAAGTGTGCTACGCTTCGGGAGGAGGCGCAATGGGCGGAAGCCTCCTCGCTCCGCCGTCGGGAAGGAAGCCTGGCGGACGGAAAGGGAGGACGGCAACAATTGCTTAGGAAATCTTAACATTGCCTCGCGAAGCGGGCCACGCTATGCTAGCGCGATGGAGTTTCTGAAGGTCGCGAATCTGACGCTCGTCCGCCGCCGTCCGCGGCGGGGGTGGCTACGCACGACCATGACGGAAGAGGTGCTCGTCGAGGATCTCTCCTTCGGTTTGGAGAAAGGCGGAAGTCTCGCCCTCGTCGGGGATTCGCGCGAAGCGCTCTCGGCCATCGCTCTCGCGGTGCTCAGGCAGCGCGCGGTGGACGCGGGGACGATCCGCTTCGGCGGCATCGATTTCCACTCCCTTTCCGAAGATCGGTTCCGCCCCATGCGAAGACGGCTCCAGGCGGTCTTTCCCGACTCGTCGGGCCAACTTCCGGCCTCTCTCACCGTTCGCGAAACGTTTCGCGAATCGCTTGGCGTCTGGTTCCGCCGCTCTTCCCGGGAGGAGAGATCGAAACGGGTCGAAGCGGCCATGATCGCCTGCGGCCTCCCCGAGGCGGTTCAGGATCTCTACCCGGCGGAGCTCGACGCCGTCGAACGGCAACTGGTGGCCTTGGCCCGGGCGCTCCTCCCCGGCCCCGATCTGATCGTCTGCCGGGGATGCACCGAGGGACTCGACGCGGTGCGGCAGGCCGAACTGCTCCACCGACTCCGCCACGTGCGCGAGGAATTCGGGTTCGCCCTCCTCGTTCTCGTCGACGACTTTGCCGTCGCCCATCGCCTCGCCGACGATCTCGCCGTCCTCCACCGGGGGCGGCTGGTCGAAAGCGGCCCCGCCGAGGAGCTGGCGCGACGCCCGGCGCACGAACGCACCCGTCGGCTCGCCGCCTCGGCCGCCTGAATTCCGCCACCGCCATGACTCCTCTCTTCCGCAAGTTCCTGGGACTGAACTGGCTTCTCTTCGCCAACATCGCGGTTCTCGCCATCTTCGGCATCTCGGCGATCTACAGCGCCTGCTGGATGCGCGACCAGCCGGGCCTGGCGGGGAAATGGCGCGACCAGGTCTACTGGATGCTCCTCGGTCTCGTCTTCTTCTTCGGAGCCGCTCTCGTCGACTACAAGTGGGTCCGCTGGCTCGGCTTGCCCTTCTATCTGATCGCCACCGGCCTCCTCATCTACACGACCTATTTCGGAGCGGAGATCAACAACACCCGGGCCTGGCTCGACCTCGGCTTCATGCTGGTGCAGCCCTCCCAGATCGCCATCGCGGGGGGGCTCCTCCTCCTCGCCGTCGCGCTCAGCACGCTCCACCGGATCCATCCCGTCTTCCGCAATCCCTTCGTCCGTCTGCTCGCCACGGGCCTGATCGCCCTGGTTCCTTTCGCGTTCGTGCTGCTGCAGGGCGATTTCGGATCCGCCATCGTCTGGGTGCCCGTCTACGGAGCCATGGTCCTGATCGCGAACATCCCCATCCGCTATCTCGTGGTGATCGTCCTCAGCGTCACGATGTTCCTGCCCTTCGCCTTCTTCTTCGGGCTGAAGGACTACCAGAAGAAGCGGATCACGACCCAGATCGAGATGCTGCAAGGGAAGAAGGTGAACATTCTCGGCGAGGCCTACAGCGCGTACAACAATCTCCTCGCCATCGGCAGCGGCGGCTGGGGCGGAAAGGGGTTCAAGAACCCCGAAACGGTGAACAACAAAGGCTTCATCTCGCCCGACACGGCGATCAACGACTTCATCTTCCCCGTCCTCGCCGAGGAGCATGGCTTCCGCGGCAGCGTCCTCATGCTGGGAGGCTTCCTGCTGCTGCTGATGCAGTGCCTCTACGTCGCCTTCTACAGCCGCGACCTCACCGGCCGGCTCCTCGTCGTCGGCGTCGTGGGGCTGCTCTTCGCCCACATCTACCAGAACGTCGGCATGAATCTCCTCATCATGCCGATCACGGGGATTCCGCTGCCTCTCATCAGCTATGGGGGCACCTTCACCGTGGTCGTCCTTTTTCTCCTCGGCATGGTTCAGAGCGTCTGGGTCCACCGCGCCGCTCCCGAGACGGAGAAGCCGAAGGAAGCCCTGCGGGTGGAGCATCTGGACTAAGACCGATGGGGAGAAGACGCCTCGAAAAGATGCCTCCGGGCGGGAAGTTGGAAGAAGTTGGGATTGAACCTCGCGCCGCGTCCGTGTAGGAAGGAGGTTCGTCCGAAACCCTTTCCATGATCGAAGCCCGCCAACTCACCAAACGCTACGCCGGCCGCACCGCCGTCGATCGCGTCTCCTTCGAGGTGGGGAAAGGGGAGATCGTGGGCTTTCTCGGACCGAACGGGGCGGGAAAGAGCACGACCCTGCGGATGCTGACCTGCTTTCTCTCCGCGACCGAAGGGACCGCGACGGTGGCCGGATACGACATCTACGAGGACTCCGTCGAGGTGCGCCGCCGCATCGGCTACATGCCGGAGAACGTGCCGCTCTACCCCGACATGCGCGTCGGCGAGTATCTCCGCTTCCGCGCCCGGCTGAAGGGGCTCGACCACCACGAGACCCGCGCCGCCGTGGGCGAGGCGATGGACACCTGCGGCCTCGCCGCGGTCGAGCGCAAGATGATCGCGACGCTCTCCAAGGGCTACCGCCAGCGCGTCGGGCTCGCCGATGCGCTCGTCCACGATCCCGAGCTGCTCATCCTCGACGAGCCGACCAACGGCCTCGATCCAGGGCAGATCCGCCAGTCGCGCGACCTCATCCGCCATCTCGGGGAGCGCCACACCATTCTGATATCGACCCATATCCTCTCCGAGGTGGAGATGACCTGCGGACGGGTCATCATCATCGACCGCGGGAAAATCCGCGCCTCCGACTCGCCGCAGAACCTGATCCAGCGGCTCCGCCGTCCCGGTTCGATCCGTCTCGAGGCGAAGGCCGCGGACGACGGCGCTGCGAAGCTTGCTGCCTTGCCCGGCGTGGAGTCGGTGGAAGCGAGCGAAGGCCGCGACGGCTGGACGAGCTTCTCGCTCGCCACCGATCCGCAGAAGGACCTGCGCGAGACCGTGCATGGGCTGGTGGTGCAGGAAGGGTGGCCGCTCCGGGAGCTCTCCAGCCGCACCGCCTCCCTCGAGGACGCCTTCGTCGACCTGCTCCGCGAAGGGGAGGGGAGTGGAGCCCCCGAAGCATCCAACCCTGTCGAGTCCGCGACCTGACCCTCTTTCCTCAAGCTGATTGTTAGGGCAAAAAACTCCCGCGCGCATGCTTCAATGAAGTTATCGGAAGACAGCCTCTCGGAAGACCTTGCCTACGGGCCATCCGGCGGACGGAGCAAGCAGTGGATCGCAGGAGTGCTCCTCGCTTCCCTGCTTGTATTCCTGCCATCGTTCTTCTACGCGCTCTATCTTGCCTTCCTTTGAACCAGCAAACCCACTACCCTCGACGCGATCTCCCGCTCCTGACCTTTCATCTTTTACTTTTGACCTTTCACCGGGGCGACAGCCCTGTTCCCATGCGCCCCTTCTCCATCCTGTTCCTCAAGGAGTTCCGATCCTTTTTCCTCTCGCCACTGGCCTATGTGGCGATGGCGCTGTTCACCTTTCTGAACGGATGGCTCTTCGTCAGCATGGTGCGGGCGATGCAGCATCAGCCGAGCCCGCGAGGCCTCGTCCACAACTTCTTTTCGTCGGGATGGTTCTGGATGGGCTACCTCATCCTCTTCCCGCTGCTGACGATGCGGCTCTTCGCCGACGAGCGGAAGATGGGCACGATCGAGGGACTCCTCACCGCGCCCGTGCGCACCGCGGAGGTGGTCCTCGCGAAATACGCCGCCGCCGTCGCCGCCTACCTCGTGCTCGTCCTGCCGGTGTTCCTCTTCTTCCCCTTGTTCCGCCTTCTCACCGGCGAGGCCGCCGCCTTCCACGAAGGAGCCGTGCTCGGGGGAGCCGTCGGCCTCTTCCTCGTCGGCGCCTTCCATGTCGCCATCGGCACGCTGGCCTCCGCCCTCACGGCCAATCCGCTCATCGCCGCGATGCTGACCTTCGTCTTCGTCATGCTTCACTATTTCCTCGGCTTCCTCCAGAATTTCGGCCTCGCCCCCGGTTCGGTCTGGGCCGACGCAATGGCCTATTTCTCGACGACCGAACACATGAACTTCCTCACCGAAGGCCTCGTCGACAGCCGCCCCGTGGTCTACTACCTCAGCTTCAGCGCCCTGCTGCTTTCGCTGACACACCACGCGCTGGAGTCGCGCAAGTGGCGCGCGTGAGATTCTGCCCCCTGATCCGATGGCGAAATCCGATCCAGAACCGAAATCGAAAGGCAAGACCTCCTGGTCGGGGACGCGCCGTCGGCTCGAGCGCGGACGCACCGCTTTGCTCGTGGCGGTGCAGGTGGCGCTGATCCTCCTCGTCTTCTTCCAGGCGAACTATCTCAGCTGCCGCCGTCATACGGCCTGGGACCTGACCCAGAACCGCCGCTTCAGCGTCTCGGAGACGACGCGACAGGTGCTGGAGGGGCTCGGGACGGAAGTCCGCATCGTGATGGCCTTTCTGGAACGCTCCGACCTGCAGCCGGAGGTGAGGGGACTCGTCTCCGAATACGACCGCCTCGGCGGGGATTCCGTCGTCGCGGAATACCTGGACCTCAGCCGCAGCCGGGCGAGACTCGGGGAGTTGCGCGACCGGCACGGCATCGAATTCACCGGCGACCAGCTCGTCGTCATCGGCGAGAACGGGCGGACCCGGACGATTCCGGCAGAGGAACTCGTGAACCGCGACCTGGCGAGCGGCGGCACGGTGGAGTTCAAGGGGGAGGAGGCCCTCACCTCCGCGATCCTCGAGGTCACCGAGCAGCGGCAGCGGAAGATCTATCTCCTCACGGGGGATCGCCGTGCCGAGGAGCTCGTGCGCATCGCCGAACAGCTCCAGCCCCTCGCCAATGCCCAGAACGCCCGCCTCGAGGGCTTGGTCCTCGAAGGACGCGAAGTCCCCGAGGACGCCGACGTGCTCTTCTTCGCCGGAAACACGGAGGATCTCACCGAACGGGAGCTGGGGCTCGTAAGGGATTTCTGGGAGAGCCGCCGGGGCGGTCTCGTCATCTTCCTCGACCCGGCGGCGGCAGCTCCGAAACTGCATTCCCTGCTGCGCGAGCATGGCGTCGCTCCCCGTGCCGACCGCGTCCTCAGCGTGGTGAGCATCCCCGGCGTGGCCGCCCGCAAGACCTACGACGTGCCCGTCTCCCTGATGCCGGGCTCCGGACCGACCCGCGAGCGTGCCGCCCTTTCCCTCACCTTGCCCGGACAGACCCAGTCGATCGAGGTGCTTGCGGGAGACGATCTTCTCCTCTCCGAGAACATCCGCCCGATTCCCCTGATGATCGCCGCCTCCGGCTTCTGGGGCGAGACCGAGTTTCAGGAAGAGGAGGTTTCCTACAATCCCTCCCTCGACCACGGCCAGCCCAATCCCGTCTTCACCGCCGCCGCGGTGGAGAAAGGGGTGCCGGGCGACGCCGGACTTCTCCAAGGGTCCTCTCGCCTCGTCGTCGTCGGCAACGCCAACCTGATTTCGCCCACCGGCCAGACCTCGCAGGTCGCCGCCGACTTCACCATGGCCTCGATCAACTGGGTGATGAACCGCGAGGCGCTCGTCGGCATCTCGCCTCGGCAGCCCACCGTCTTCACCCTCGGCATCCAGCCGGACAAGCTCGCGCTACTGCAAAGCCTGCTCATCCTCGTGCTGCCCGGCCTCGCCCTCATCGCGGGCGGCTGGATCTGGCTGAGGAGACGGGTCTGACCCCCTTCCGAGAGACCATCCATGAGACTCGCCACCACCGCCGTCCTCGCCGCGACCGCGCTCGCGCTCGGTGCCGCGATCCATCGCGTGGACCACCAGCCGACCGCCGGCAAGCGCGCCGCCGATCTCGCCAAGGTGCTCGTGCGCTTCGAACCGGACGGAATCGACCGGATCGTCGTCGAGCGGGGTGTCGCGAAGACGGTTCTGGCCAAGCGGGAGGGGACTTGGTTCTTCACCGAACCCGAGGAGGACCGCGTCGATCCCACGCTCGCCGTCGCCCTGCTGGATCGCCTGAACCACCTCGGCATCGTCGACGATCTCGGAAAGAGCGGCGATCTCCCCGAAGCCACGCCGCTCGGCCTCGAGGGCGACCGGGCCATCCGCGTCACGATCTCCGGATCGGACGGGGAAGGGGAGTCGAAGGTCCAGGAAACGCTGGTCCTCGGCGTCGAGGCTCCCCGCACCGGCTCGATCTACGCCCGCCGCGAAGGGAGCGCCGCCGGCACCTTCGTCGTCGACGGCAACCTGCGTCCGTGGCTGGAAAGCCCGCTTCACGCCCTGCGCGACCGCAAGCTGCTCTCCGCGCCCGTCGGTGCCGTCGTGCAGCTGGTGATCCGCCAGGCCTCCGGCGAGATCGCGTTGCAGCGGCGCATCGTCCCGCCGCTGCAGGATTGGGCGCTCTCCGCACCCTTGCTCAGTTGGGCCGACCGCGAAGCCATGGATCGGCTCCTCACCGCGATAGGGGGGCTCCAAATCGAGGAAGTGGCGAAGGAGGCGTCGGTTTCCGAAGAGATCCCCAACCCGCTTCCAGAGGGAGCCGCCGTCCTCCAGTTGCAGATCTACGGCATTCCGCAGCCCCTCGTGATCTACCTCCGCCAGGTCGCCGAATCCGAAGACGGTCCGCCCGTCCTGGAAGCCCGGGTCTCCGATCGCCCTGTCGTCTACCGTCTGAAGAGCGATTTCCTCGCCACCGCCTTGCCGGAATCGCCGAACGATCTTCGCGACCGCACCCTCGCGCGCCTGCCTCTCGAATACATGGATTCCATCAAGATCCAAAGCATCGTGGATCCACTCGTCGATCTGCGCGCCGAGCGGAACGGTCCGAACGTCTCGTGGAAAGTGGCCTTGAACAGCAAGCTCGTTCCCGCCAACAGCGCCGAGGTCAACGGCCTCGTCTCCGCCGTCAACGAAGCCGCGATCCAAGGCTTCGTCTCGGACAACGCGACCGATCTCGCGCCCTACGGGCTCCAACCACCACAGCGGCGCATTCTCTTCCATCTGAAACTCCCCGGAGAACCCGCGGCCGACGGCCGCGCCGGTCCGGTCCGGGATCTGGTCCGGACCCTGAATCTCGGGTGGAAAGAGGGCGAGGCGCACCGGCTCTACGCCAACTTCGAAGGCGAACCCCACATCTACGAGCTCGATCCGACCTTTCTCAATCTCATCCCCACCCATCCGGTGAAGTGGAAATCGCTCAACGTGCTGACTTTCAACCCCATGCACCTGAGGTCGATCACCCGGGAAATGCCGGAGAAGGAGATGCTGAAGCTCGATTACCTCTACCGCGAAGACCGCTGGGAGGCCTCCCGGAACGGCGTCGACGTCACCCCCAGTCTCGATGTCGCCTCGGCGCGCCGGCTCCGCGACCGGCTCGGTTCGCTCTCGGCCACCGGCTGGTATCTTTCCCTCGGAGCCGCCTACGAAGCCCTGAACGCACCGACCGCGACGTTCAAAATCGTCACGGTCGAGCTCGACCGCGCCACGAACGAATCCAAGGAGACGACTTATCTGCTCAAGCTCGCGCCCTCCGCCACGAACGTCTATTTCGGGCAGATCGCCAAGCTCATGCCTTCGGTCGCCAGCGTCGATCCCGAGCAGGCCGAGGGCTCTCCCGACGTCTTCTTCCTCGACCACGACACCTATCGCGATCTCATCCGCCCGGTGACGACGGCGCGGCTACCGGCCCCGTAGGGACAGGACGATGATTCGTTTCCAACGCGTTTTGCCGATTCTCGTCGTGCTTCTCGCTGCGTCCTGCGGACAGGAAGCGCCCGTCTCCGAAACGGCCATTGCCGCCCCCGATGCCGCCGTCGGCATCTACGCCCAAATCTGCGCCGCCTGCCACGGCCCGGCCGGCGAGGGCAAGCCGGAGCTGCACAGCCCCTCCATCGCCGGTCTTCCGGTCTGGTATCTCGAGGAGCAGCTCCAGAAATTCCGCTCCGGCGCGCGCGGCTTCCATCCCGAGGATTTGCCCGGCCAGCAGATGCGCGCCGTTTCGCTGACGCTGACCGACGACCAGATCACCGGGGCCGCCGCCGCCGTCTCGGAGATGCCCATGCGTCCCACCGAGGCACCCGCCAGTCCCGATTTCAATCTCGAGGCCGCCCGCTACCGCTACGCGAACGAGTGCATGGAATGCCACCGCTACAACGGCCGCGGCGAAATCGCGTTCCGCAGCGCACCGCTCGTGTCGCTCGACCAGGCCTATCTGAGGCGCCAGCTCGAGAACTACCGTAGCGGTCGCCGCGGCTCCAGCGAAGGCGATCTCTACGGCGCCAAGATGGTCGCGCTCACCGAGCGCTTCACCGACGAGGAGATTTCGCTCTTCGTCGACTACATCGGAGCGCTGGCCCACGGAGACGATCCGCGCCCGGCACGCGAGCGGTGAGAGATTCGAAGACTCAGGATCCCGAAATATGTCGCATTCAGTCACACCTCGCGCCTATTTCAATAACTTCCTACAAGGAAGGAAGTTACATCAATCGAAGCCAAGGAAATCCTAGCCTTTGCCAAAAGAGCGTCTGAACGTGCGGAACTCCTTCAGCCGCCGTAACGAATCGAGCCCATAGTGAGCCGTGCCCGCAACCACGATGCACTCCACCCACTTCTTAGATTTACAGTGGGTTAGAGATTGTCGGGTAATCCCGAGATATTGAGCGGCCAAGCTTGGCGGCAACGTCCCCGACTGCTTCCGCTGGAATTCCAAGAACCTCGTAATGTTGCCTGCCATCGCGCCTTCTTCCCTTTCCTCGCTCCCCGCAGGATTCGCATCCAGCGGTTCCTTCCCTCCGATGCCCTCACGCCGAATCAGACACAAAATACGCTGCAGGTAGGCCTCCCGGATCGACTCATAACCAGCGCCAGCGCCGCCGATCTTCAACCACAATTCCGCGTCAATCTCGCGCATTTGCGCGTAAACGATGCCGCGAACGTTCGCAACCGAAACCTCCAGTTGGCCGGCGAGCGATTCCAATGAATCACCTCCGAGCGCCCTTAGCGCAACACCCCAACGGGCGGGCTCCTGATCCTTGGAGCGAGTCAGGATCGCCGGGAGCTCCGTCTGAGAGTATATCCCCGCAAGCAATTCCTCGCGTGCCCGTTTCCAGCGATGGTTCATATTCCGTTTGGCCAAGATACGGCGGAAGGGGAAAGAAGGACAATGACGCGCTGACAATCGGGGGAAAGGCAGCATCCCAGAGCTAATCCGGGACAAGCTCGCAGGCTTCGCCCGTCCCCACTGCCGCGGAGTCTGTCTCGTCTTGCCGCCCCGCGAATAGCCCCGGCTCGCCTCGCTCTCCAAGGCATCTAGCGGCTTTGCCGGTACCGGAAAGCTCCGCACCGCCTCCCTCCGGGCCTCCCCAATCCCGCCCGCTTCGCGGCCCCCGCCTTCGTCGCGCTCCGCGCTGTTGTTTTCTCAACTCCGCGGGCCGCGTCCAGTAAACTGCGATCTCCGCCCAACCTGGTCCGGGCTTCGCCCGGCAAACCCTCGGCAGTATCGCCGCTACCTGCGGTAGCTCAGTTGACTGGACGCTTTCCCCGCTTCGCGCTCCTCCCTGCGGTCCTCGCTTGACTGCTCCTATGGAGCATGCCGCCCCCTCTGGAGCGGCACGCTCCCGGGGATAACGACCGGGAGCTATCAACGTCAAACCCAAATCGATCGACCATGACCGACGAAAAACACGCCGAACTAATCGACCTCATCGAGGCGCTCGAAGAAAACGTGAGAGCCTCCCACGACTACCGCTACCTCCCGAAAGTGGCTCGAAAGCACATGGAAGCCGCAGAGCGGAAGGCCGCCACGATCCACTCCCGGATCATTGACGAACTCTACAAACCAGCGTGACATGGCACAATCGGCCGCAGAGAGGAAAGCCGCCCAGCGTGCCCGCGAGAAGGTCGCCCGCGTGGTGACCGTCTGGTTGACCGCAGCGGAGGCCGAAACCCTCGACAAATGTTTCGAGACCCAGAACGGAGGCGAGGACCGCGTCCGCTTCTACAAATCCGCCTTGATGACCGGGGCGAAGTTCGCAGCAAACAGCGGGACGCCCCGCGGAAAGAAGATCAAATCATGAGGACACCAGACGATATCCGATGGGAATTCGAGCAGCGGCTCGCGGACGAGAGGGAGAGGCACGCAAACACGATCGAGCAGATCGAGAGGAACAGAGATCGCGAGATCGAAAAGGGCGAGGAGTTCGGCGGCTTCATCGACCGCTACGAGATCGCGGAGTTTCTCGGAGTCTCGATGCCTCGCGTGTCCGTGCTCATCAACACGGGCCGATTCCGCACTTGCGAGTTCGGCCTCTCCCTCGCCGACGTGGAGCGTTACAAAGCGACCCGAAAGGCGGGACGGCCAACCTATCAGGAAAGGCAAGCCCGGCTCAGAAAACATTAGTTGAAACTGTTACGAGGCCTCCGGTGCCGGCTTAACCTTTCCCTCGAGGGAATTGTTAAGCCGACGAGCTGCCAGGATTAACAGAAACCGCTTGCACTCAACTTGATTACGTGCTTCTCTTTTCAAGATGAAATTCTACGCCGGGGACGACAAGCAAAGCATGATCGACCGGGGCCTCACCTTCCAAATGGTCATGGACGCTCCCGTCATCGACTTCGTCGACAACCCCGACCCTGCCCGCCCAGAACAAAAGATTCTCATCGTCGAGATCGACGGCTACGCCGTCGCCGCCCCCTGCAAACCCCTCGAGAACGACGAGTGGCTCATCGTCACCGCCTTCCGAAGCACGAAATACACCAAGAAATACCTCAAAAGAAATGAATCCGAAAAATAAGAAGTGGCCCGATCAACATTTGGATCACGACGAGCGGAAGCTCAACGAAGCCATCGAACGCGCCCCAGACCCGGTTCCCGCCAATCCCGTGATCCTCGAAAAGGTCCGACTCGCGCTAGCCGAAGCCGCCCGGGAGCGACGGGCAGCGCACGGGGGCGCACGCCCGGGAGCGGGAAGGCCCGCAAAGGCCGGAGTTCGCACCATGTTACGACTCTCCCCAAAATCCCGCAAGGCGCTGGAAGCGCTTGCCGAAAAACGAGGTAGAAACCTCTCAGAGACCGCCGACGAGATCTTCCTCGAAGCGGCCCGCAAATAATCGTTAAGCCTGGCGGGGTGGATCCTTAACGGAATCCCCACCCGCTGCATGCCAGAACCGGGATCTCACTTCCCATACTCGACGGTCATCGCCGCGTTGTCGGAGCGCCCCGCACCGGTGAGACGGAAGCTCACCGTATCGTTGCGGTCGCTGTGGCGCATCACTCCCGCGTAGAACCGGTCGGTCCGGAGACGGTAGACCACGCGCACGGACCCATCTCCGGGGAGCGTCCGGGAGAAGCGCCCGGTGCGCATCGCCGCGCCGACGCTGCCGCCCCCGGAGGCCCTCGCCGTCACTTCCATGCGCGGATAGCGGTCCCCGCGGCTGCGGAGCCGGAAGGAGGCGGGCGCTCCTCCATCGTTCTGCATCACGAGCACGGCCTTGGCGCTGGCATTGGTGAAGACGCGCCGCGAATGGACGATGGTCTGCTCTTCGGAGGGACGCCGGGCATTGCGCAGGCCGTCGCCTCTGAGGGTGCTCGCCGTCTTTCCGATGAGGAGGTCGGGAACGGCCTTCCTGGTGATCGGGGGGGCGGGGATGGGCTCGGCGGGGACAGGCGGTGCGCTCGGCTCTTCGCCCAAGATGTAGCTGATGAACCCACCACCGGGTTTGGGGACGAAAACCAGAGTCTTCTGGTCGAGGTCGAAGAGGTCGTTTCGCGGATCGTTCTCGCGTTTCCAGATTTCGTAGACCGTGTCGGTGTCGGTTTCGGATGGGGTGGTGAGGTCGATCACGCCGGGATTCACGCTGGTGCTGCCGCTAACGCCCACGAGGATGCCTTGGTCGAGGCTGTCAACCAAATCCTCCCCTGCACCGTCGAGGATGCCGTTGTAGGAGAAGTGGATGCGTCCGTCGGCAAAGAGCTGGATCTGAAAGCTGAGGAGGTGCGTTTGATTCCTGTTAGTTCCCACTTCGTTCCAAGTGAAGACGGCACGGTCGCCAAAGTCCTTGAAGTGGATCGTTCCAGTAGTTGTCAAATCGATGTCAGTACCAAAAGCATAGAGCATTGGGCCAGATCCCCAGTCGCCATCGTTTGCAGAATCGTAGAAATAGTGGGGATTTGAAGCCACTGTATAACTTATGTAGCCGGAATCGTCTCCCAACTGAATCCCGCCATTGTTGCTAACTGAGACTCGGGTGTAATTCGTCCCCTGGAAGGGAAAGGGAAAGCTAAGGTTGACGTAATCATACAAGTCATCTCCCCCCGTGAGCGAGGTGATTTCATTCCCGAAGTCGGATTCCCACTCCAAGGGGGCGGCCGATGCGGGATGGCCGAAGCCAAGGAGAAGAGAAAGGGCGAGCAGAGCGGAGATTGGTTTCATGGGCGGTTGGGTGCCGGGCAGGTTTGCGAAAAACCATAAAAAGCACCCTTTTCCGATGATTGCAAGCTCCGCTCCGTAAGCACGAAGGCGCGTTCAGGGCATCGTCCCAGGGGGGGGCTCCTTCCGCAAAGGCCGCGCAAATCATTTCAGGGGAACGGCACGAAGCGCAGGGGAAACGGAGGAGACGGTGAGCGGGCCGACAAGCTCCACACAGAGGAGGATACGCCGAGCATCCCGCCGACGCTGGCCCCGCTTGAGAAAGGAGAGCGCCCGCAGGTTGGGACGCTGGTCGAGGTAGCTCGATCCGCGACGCTCCAGATCGGCGAGGACGAAGAGGCCCCGCGCCCCGTCGCGGATGAGGGTTTCCCCGGTGTATTCGGTGCGGAACTCCTGGGCATCGACGAGCGAGGAATCCGCCACCTCGACGCCGAGGGACCAGCCCGACCGCAGCCGCTTGGGCTGCATCTTGAGGCTGAAGCCGATGTTCTTCTCGTCGAAGCCGGTGCGGTAGCGGGTATCGGTCTCCCCAGGCACGGACTCGTTGACCTCGCGCTCGACGACCTGCCCGGCGACCAGCTCCATGCGCTCGCCGTCCGGGAGGGAGCACACGGTGTCAACGGAGACTTCGGATCGGCGGAGGCCCTCGACGAACTCGACGAGGGCGGAGACGGAGCCGCCGAGCTGCGCGGCCGCATCGACCACGGGCCTTCCGGCCGGGGCGAACTGCCACGCAACGGCCCCCTCGCTGAGCACCTCGGCCGAGCGGAGCCACTGGCCGAACGGCTCGTTTTCGGATTCGGCGACCTCGACAACAACAAGGCGAAGGTTGAGGACCTCGCGCGCGTCCTCGCGGGTCTCAATCTCGCCGATGACGCGCTCGGCATCCGTGAGCGTGGCCTTGTCGCCGCGAACGACGAGGGAGCGGCCGACCTTCGAGACGGGCGCATCCCCGAAGATCCGCGAGTTGTCCCCCAGCTCGGCGGAGGGGAAGACCGCGACGGTTTCCTCGCCCTCGCCGCCGAGGAGGTGATGGATTCCCTCGGTCCGGATCTGGCGGCCGGTGAGGAAGCCGAGGAGGGAAAGGGCCTCCTCGAGGGTGGAGGCGCGGAAGTTGGCCGTCACGAGTTCCTTCGCGACGGTCGGGTGCGGGAGGATCGAGGCGGCGAAGTGGTCGCCGACGAAGACGCACAGTTCACTCACCGGGAGCGAATCGCACTTTAGAAAAAAGCTCTCGGCCGAAGACGCCGAGGAAGTCGCGAAGAGGCACGCGGAGACGATCAGGGACCAGATCGAGCGAGTAGACGGTCTTTTCCGTGAGGACGTATTCATTGGTGACGGCGAGGATTCTTTCGGGGGGAGGGGGAGGAGGAAGCTCGGGAGGAGCGGGAGGCCCGACGAACTCGACCGGAGGAGCTGGAGCGGTCGAGGCCGAGGAGGTTGGTGAGGAAGGAGCCGGCGCAGGGGAGGGGGACTGAGGCGATTCCTCGCCCTGGGTGGCAGGGTCGGAAGGCATCGAGGACGAGACGGCTGTCGTGAGGCCCTGCTCGACCCATCGGCCCAGCTCGCCGGTGAAGGCCCCGTAGAGAAGGACGCCGACGAAGGAGGCGACTCCCCCGAGGGCCATGATGGAGGGAATGCGCTCAATCCATGGCCTCAGACGCTTGTGCCAGGGCATTCCGATGTCTTCGCTTTCGCCGTCCTCGCCGACAGCCTTCCCTTCCAGCTCGGAGGGCTTGGAGAAGGATTCGTAGAGGCCGAAGCCTTCCTTTTTCGGCCATATGTGGCGCGTGAGGAAGGGGGAGAGCTTCCGGCCTTCCCTTACACACTGATCGACGATGAAGAACTGAACGGGCCAGCGCATGCCGCCGAATATGAAATGCCACAATCCGCTCTTGGACTCGCAGATCGGGGACTTGAGGGAGTTCCGCACGTTGTGGATGTAGTGGAACTTTTCGCGGAGCTGCTTGTCGAGATCCTCGACGGACTGGGCGATGAAATAGAGATCGTCCCTATAATGGCGCGAGTGGTTTATGTAACTCTGCAACTTCGTGGTCAGGCTCTCCTGCCACTTCCGAGCGTTCATCCTGTCCCCGGCCTCGTCATAGATGATGACGGAATTGGGCCTGGTGAAATACCAGAACTCACCCATGACGTGCGCCCGGTGCTGATCCCATCCGAGATCGAAGGGGGATTCGTCCTCGCGAGCGACGCGGAACTCGCGGCTGGCACCGGAGCCGCGCACGAGGAGAGGCCGGCCTGTGGTCTGGCAGGTGACGGGCCGTTCCTCGGGTGTGAGGACCGTTATCCGCGACATGATGCTCTCGCGGAACGCGGCGAGCTTCTCGGGACTGCGGAGGATCGAGCGGGAAGTGCGCCGGGCGCAGGCCAGGACGAGGTTGTCGAACTTGATCTCGAGGTTGTCGGTCACGGCGACGGGACGCCTCGACTCGACGAGGGCATCCAGCAGAATCCCATTCACCACGTAGTAGCTCTTTCCGCTACCCATGAGGCCGTCCACGATATGCAGGGCCATGGCTCAGCCGAGACGCTTGCGGGCTTCCTTGCGGATCACGGCACGCTTGCGGCGCTTGCGTTCCTTCTCCATCTCCTCCCGGACCTTGTACTCGTGGGGAAGGCGGGTGATGCTGCCGAGCATCTCCCCGTAGCCGTCGCCCCATTCGCCGCCCCGCTTGATCCAGCGGTAGGTGAGGACCACGACGGACCAGATGAAGAAGATTAAGCCTGCCCACGAGATCGCGGCCCATACCGCATGGAGAATCGGGAAGAGGATGGCGGTGGGGTGGAACACGACGACGCCGTTTTCGATGGTGACAACTGGGTCCATATCAGCCGAGGGTGGGGATGAGTTTGATTATCCAACGAACCGCGCGCACGGCGGTATACAAAGCGAGGAGGGCGATGGACATAGTGACGGTTTCCGAGAGGGGAAACACATAGTCCAATTGATTTTTCCAAGCGACGATCGGGTTGAGATAGCTAGTCGGAACGCCGCTGGCCTGCAGGCCGGAGATTGCACCATCGAGCACGGTCTGGCCGGCCTCGGCGATGAAGCCGAGCAGCCAGGCAAACGCGTCTTTGAGAGCTTGGAGCATCAGAGCAGGCCGCCGACGATGCGGATCGAGGCGAGAGTGAACAAGGCCGCGACGATAGCGAGGCAGAGACCGCGGACGAGCTGGCGAACTCCTGAGAAGCCCGCGTCGCCAAAGGAAAACTGGTGGTCGGCCAGCCGGGAATCCAGCATGGAGAAGGGGATGGCAAAGGCCGGGGCTTGGGCGGCTCCGGGGGCAAGCTGGCTCAGGCCGCTGCCGTATCCGCCTAAAAGGGTGGAGGCGGCACCCTCGCCGAGTCCGCCGAGATCGGCGGTGTTGGAGGAGCCGTCGCCCTTGCCCCAATTGTTGAAATCCCGGTTGAAGGCGATGATCGCCCACGCGTCGGAGACGCCGTTGCCGTTGTTCCCGCCACCATTGTTTCCGTTCCCGTTGCCGGTGTTTCCGCCGTTGCCTCCATTGCCGGGATTGCCCCCGATCCCTCCTCCGGTGTTGTAGTTGCCCCCGATGGTCGATCCATTCGTGTTCGTCCGGCCGGGACCATTTCCCGTGTGGTCCCCCTGCCTCCCCGGAGTGCCGATGAACGGAGCGTTGGGGTCCGGATTGTCCGGCTGAGTGTCCTTGTCGTAGAAATCGAGCAGAACCCCGTCCCTGCCGCCGCTTCCCGGAGTGCCTCCAACGGTGTTGTTCCCGCCTTTTCCGGGACCGTTGGCGCTTCCCACGCCGCCGGGGGAGTTGGGGCCGCCGCCCCAGGTGCCGTTGTGGGCGCCGAGACCGTGGTAGGAGCCGGTGCCCGATCCCGGAGCGCCCTGGAACGGGTCGTGAACCTCGGGGATGTCCAGGTTCGGCGGGAGTTGGAAGTACATGTCGTCGAACTCGGCGGATGCGGCGAGCTTCACGAGGTTGAGCACGGCCCCGTCGGGGAGGAAGCCGTAGTCGGAAAGGGTGTAGGACCCACCCGGACCGATCTCGAAAGAGTCGAGGGTGATGAAACCGTCGATGGTTTCGAGGCGGACCTCGTACTTCTGGGAAACCGGCGTGTCATTGGTGACCAAATGAGCGGAATGATCCCAGCGCTTCATTGGCGTTGATTCGTTCGGATCGGTGCCGAGCATGGTCTCGAGCGCGTCGGGGAGGCCGTCGCCATCGGTGTCCGTGGGAGGATCGACGGGGGGAGGGGGAGGGTCCTCGGGATGGGAATCGGGGTCATTGCGATCCGTTCCCGCATTCCACTCGACCCAATCGGGGAAACCGTCGCCGTCCGTATCCTGATTCGGAGTGACGACAGGAGAACCCGGGGCACCAAGCAGCCTATAGGCATGATGAAAATCGGTGAGGTACTCAGCTAAACCACCGCCCGAGACAATCCAGGAAACAACCTCATTATAATCCAAGTGACCGGATAAAAACTCATACTCGACAACGCCAGAACCAAAATTGTAGAAAGTAATGGAAGTAACAGGCTGTGACGTCTGCGCATCCGAAAGAGCAGGCAGAAGCAGGCAAAGCGCGAAAAGAAGCCGTTTCATTGCCTGTAGCCGACGCAGAGAGAGAGGAAGAGGACGCCGCCGAAGAGGAAGCACAGCATGGCCGACACGAGGAGCTGGTCGGGATGCGGGGCGGCGGGGAAGTAGCTCGGGACGGTGCCGAGGTGGAGGAAGCCGCCGTGCTCGGTGACGGGGAAGGTAGAGGCACCAACGGAGACCTCCGAGGCCTCGACCGGGCCGGATTGGCCGGGGGGGAATTCGACCGCCACGCCGTCGAGCTGGACGAGGGCGGGGGACTCGCCGACGACCATGACATGCACCGGCCCCGCCGTCGCCAACCCAGCGACGGAAAGGGAAATAGCGAAACCCACAAGGACCGGTGCACGCATGACTGTCAGGTCAGAACTGACGGCTCAGCGGCGAGACAGCATGCGCCAAATCCAGCGCACGCCGGTACTGATGACGAAGATCGTCGCACCCGCGCTCACAGCGGCGACGACGGCCAACACGATAGGGCTGGTGAGAGCCGAAGGAGTGAAGGTCACGCCGTCCTCGGCATCGTAGGAGACGATGTTGTACTGGGCCTGAGCGGCGACATTGTAGCAGGTCACGACGAGGGCGATGGCGAAGGCCGACAGGCGGGAGCCAACCGGAACCAGCCGGGGAATCGCGGGGGCGAAGAAGGCGGCGACGCGTTCGACGATCGCATCGACCTTCTCGCGGACCCAATCGGCGGCTTTGGCGAAGGCGTTCTTGATTGCTTGGAGCGGTTTCATATGTGGTTTGCTTTTGGTTTTGTTAGCCTGACCTGACAGAAAAGGCTAGTTGCCACCGGTGGCGTGGCGGACGACGAGACGGACCCCGGTGCCGATCATGTAGGCGATCCAGCAAACGGCAAAGCCGGTGATGACCATGGAGACGTCCATTTATCCGTGGCGAAGGACGAGGTAGAAGGCGAGCAAGCCCGTGGCGGGGATTGCGAAGAGGATGGCGAAGAAGAACATGATTCCGTTGATTATCAGGAAATGCTAGGAGCCGAGGGATGGGCAGACCGATCCTTACAAGGTGGCCCTCCGGCCCCGCTCGCGCGCCTGCGGCGCGCATCCCGGGACCGCAGGGGACCCGTCTCCGAGGTTCAAAACCGTTAATCCAGGAGCTGGCCAGGATTAACAATATAGCCGCGTCGTCACGTCATCGTATGGATGAGCCTGACGGTCCGGGCCTACGAACCCCGAGGACGATTCCCCGCGAGCCGACCGATCACGTGAGCGCCTCTTAACGTCCCGTGCCTTCCGATGCCTCCGGTTTCTCGACAGCTTCCTATCAACCGCGGTTAGGAACGCTGGAGCCAGAATCAGCTCTCGACCCTCCTGGTCCTCCGCGAACTTGGCCAGCTCGTAGGCGTTCGCCCCGGCATAGCTCCATTCGAGTTCTTCCAGACCCTTCAGCACGTACGACACCCCGGAAAGTTGGGCATCGAACTCCCGCACGTCGGGAAATCCCGCATTCCTTCCGCACTGCTTCCACAGCGCTTCGAGAATGTGGATATCGCTCCTGACGTTGGGGGAAGGAACCACGCCGCGGCCTGCGACGTAGTAAAGGCCGCCAACTAGGACGTGCCAATGGAAACGGCCGGTTTTCTCACCGCGCTCTTCCCGTGGGAGATGCACGAGCAGGCCCTCGGGGATGCCGAAAGCCTGCTCGATCTTCCTCAGCCACTGGAACAGCATGCGGCGACGGATCATGCTGGCTTGCCCTCCCACGGTTTGACCCAGGAAATTACCTTCGTAGGTCAGCGTACAGAAGTGCGCCCAGTCAATCAACGTCGCGGCTGTCGCAATCGGTCCCATCTTCGCTGGATTGCTCTTCGCTCAAATCACGCGGCCTTGGCCACGGACTGGGGACGGGTCGGGAGCGCTCCGGCCTCGCCTTCCACGAAGTGCGCAGGTTGAACGTGACCCTTGACCACCTGTCCCTTGAGCGAGATCAAGCCGGACTTGCCGGGCTTCATCTCGCGGACGAGAACGGTGATAGCGCAGTCCTCGATGTCGTCGCCGCTCGGAAGGGACTTCCGAACATCCGCGTTCATCCACACGCTCACTTCGCCGGGCGTGCGGATGGCCAGGGGTTTCGACGCGTCGCGGACGCGGGCCTCGTAAATGACAGTCCCATCATTCATCTTGATGGGGTTACAGGTGCTAATTTTCCCGTGGAACAGCATGGTTTTATTGTGGTTTTGTTATGGCGTCTGGATATCGACGACGGCGACGCCTTCCGTGGTCGTTTCCCCTCCATTCGCGGAGGGTGAAAGGGAATCCCGACGATCGCGCGGGGCCTTAGCGGCCTCTTCTTGTGCGTGGCGGGGCGCGACCCCTTGTTTGGATGAATCGCGCGACCGCCGGGAAAGGGGACTGCCGGACCCTTCCAGGCTGGAGGGTCCGGCCTGCGCCATCTCTACCGAACCGGCAGAGCCCGCGACGCAGAGCGGGGAATTTGTGTCCCCACGGTCGGCAGGGGCCTCCGAGACCCCTTGAGGGGGGATGGATCGCCGACCGTGGGGAAATCCTTTCAGCCGTGCCCACAAATGGAGCAGGACCACGGAGAAGCTGACACAAGTAAAAATCACCGACGCGTAGAAAAGCCAGATCATGCCTCGACCTCCCGCGTTGAAGAAGCCGAAGCCTCCGGGGCAATGACACTCCGGTCATCACCGCCCACATGCTTTCCGGAGGCCCCGGCAAAATCGTTAAGCCGGCGGCCGCCCTGGATGAACGGTTTGCGCAAGGCAAATTCCCGGACCGGCCACAGGGACCGCACGAGCTCGACGAACTCGACAACGGCGGCGGCGCGGATGGTGCCGAGCCAGTAGGGTTCAACGGCGGTTCCGGGGGCACAGACATTCCAGGTCCCTTCGCCGAGATGGACCGCCGAAGCGCCAGCCCAGGAGATCGCTTCGCCGGTCTCGCAGGGAAACGCGAACTCGAGATTGAACTCCAAAGTTTTCCGCCGACCCGACGCGTCCTGGACGTTGATGCGCGGACATTCGAGGGCGGGGACGCTCCCAAGTCCGAATTTCGGACGGGCACGAAGCCCGGAAGGATCGCGCGGGTCGTCGGAAAACAATTCGGGCGCAGATTGCGCCGCATGAGCGGAGCGGTTCAACTTTTCAACTGGCTGAGGATGGCTCCGGCTCTTACCCCGGAGAAGCGTCCGCGCTCTTACACGCGTTAACTCGTCATCAGAAAACCAAAATGGCTAAGAAAAGTCAACAAATCATTTTAAGAATCGGAAAAATACTATCGCTGATCAATTCAGGCGTCCATTCCTCATCAAACCGCAGCAGCGGCAACCTCGCCGAGGCAAAAGCATCGTCCACAAAGCGGTCCCGCTTGATTCGGTCCGCCCGACCATGCGAACGGTCATCCAGCTCGACCGCGAACCGGATTCTAAAATTGGAGTCCACCGCGACGAAATCGACATGCTTCTGAGCGATCCGGTTGAACTCGGCATAATCGCGAGTCCGAGGGATGAGAAGATCGGCAATCCGAACCTGAGCGAAAACCCGCAAGCCCTTGTCCTTCAGGAACCCTTGGAGAGCCCTGTAAAACTCGATCTCTGCAAAGGTTAGAAGCTGAGCCTTGGCATGATAGGAAAAATTCTCAGACGCTCCGGGCCGGTCCGGAAAATCCTTTTCCTCAAAAGCCCGGGATCGAGGCCGCCGACCGAACCCAAAAACAGAGACATCAAGCCATTTCACAAGCGCGACGACTCCGAAGACGAGAATCAGCGTCAAAAAACTTTTGACCGGAATCACATCGAAAATTTCCATCGCCGGAAAAGGAGCGGCCCGGCCCCCTCAACCCAAGGGGAAGGGACCGGGCCGGTAAAGACCTTCCACCGGCAAGCCGGGTAAGAGAGGAAGGCCGCGCCAGTTGAACGCAGGACAAGGTATGCCCGATCGGATACAATCTGCAAGCCCCTTTGGGAGGCTTTTTTCCATAACTTCCTACAATGTATGTAATGTAAAATTGAATCAATCTCCAACCTGGATATCCTTTACGCTCAACTCCCCCCGACACTTCTTTGCGGTTGATTGCCTTCTGGTATTCGCTTATCGGATCGTATTCCGGGGCTGACGAAGATGAATGAGAGAATCCTAAAGCTTGAGAACTCGCTGGATGGCCTCAAACGGCAGATCGCTGAAATCGAGCGGCAGATCGAAGACGAAAAAATGCTGCTGGCTCTGCGGACCTCCGAGGGCCGCGATCGCTACATTGTGCGCGAAGTCCTGAAATCCCAGCGAAGCTGCGAGGATGTGGCTCGCGAACACGATCTCACCGGCGCGAACGTCCAGCAGATCATCCTGCGGTATTTGAAGAAGCACCATGCCGAGGAATGGCAGGCGGCTGGCTGTGGCCGATTTCCAACGATCTACTTCCTCCGGGAAGCCTTCTCCAAAGTCGAGATTTGGTCGTGGTCGCTTTCTGCGTATTGCTCGATCCTGGTCTAGCCAATCTCTCCTTTTCTCTCGCTCCACCCCTCCACAGGCCTTTCCAAGGCGAGTTCGCGGACTTCACTTCCTTTGTGAAGACACCGCCGGCAACAGACAAGGCCCGGCGAAGCACCGGGCCCTGTGCGGCAGTTCAAGCAGTTGGATGCAGGATTTTTCTAAGCGCAAATCCCCTCACGAGTTGCCCTTGGGCGTGTCCGGCCCATCGGCCGGAAGCTCGGGTTTTCTGATGTATTCCTCGTCGATCCGACCTTTGAGTGAACCCAGGAAGGCCACGATGGCTTTCACCTCCTCTTCCGGCAAGGTCCGGCCCAATTGGTATTCGGCCATCTTGGCGACGATCTCGTCCAAGCTCTCGATGGAGCCGTCATGGAGATACGGGCCGGTCTCGGTGATGTTCCGCAAGCTGGGTACTTTGAAGAAATGCTTGTCGGTCTCCACTTTGGTGGCTTCATAGCGGCCCAGATCCTGGGTCGACCACTCCTTCACCAGGCCGAGCTTCTGGTAGAGGTGCCCTCCCACCCCCATTCCGTTGTGACAGACAGTGCAACCCGTTGTCACAAAAAGATTAAGACCATGTTTTTCCTCGGCGTTCAGAGCGGATTCGTCTCCCTTCAGGAAGTCGTCGAAGGGGGCTGGTGTGAGCAATTTCCGTTCGAAGGCCCCGATCGCCCGCCCCATGTTCTCGTATGTGAGGGGTTCCTCGTCATCCGGGAAGGCTTTGGCAAAGGCTTCGACGTAGCCGGGAATCGACTTGAGCACTCGGATGACGTAATCGGCGTCCGGCATCCCCATCTCGATGGGATTGGTCACCGGACCGACGGCTTGAGCCTCGACGTCGGCGGCGCGGCCGTCCCAGAATTGCGAGATGTGGATCGCGGCATTGTAGACCGTCGGGGCCGAGCGTCCCCCGGTCTGGTCGTGGATGCCGGTGGAGACGGCCCGGCCGTCGTCGCCGAAGTTCGCGAGATCGTGGCAGGTGTTGCAGGAGACGGTCCGGTTTTCCGAAAGACGAGTGTCGTAGTAGAGCATCCGCCCGAGATCGATTTTCTCCGGGGTCAAGGGATTGGCGGGATTCTCGGCGACCTCCAGGATGGGTTGGAACATCCCGAGAGCGGCCCGGTTCACGACCGTTCCGCCAGAGGCGGATGGAATGGCGAGCAGCGCAAGAGCGGAGGCAGAGAGGAAGGTGGATTTCATTGAAGAGAGTCTTGGCGAAAAGGGATTCTACGATGGATGCTATCGCCCGGATGCCATTCTTTAGTGGGCTATTTCCCTGTCCTCGGCAAATGGTTTGACCGCCCGTGGCGGGAACGCGCCAAGGCCTTTCCCCGTGAATAGGCCGGTTCGTCTACGATTCGATTTCCAAGCGCTTCAATCGCGCCGAGGCCCCGGTGCGGATCGACACCTGGCCCTTGCGGACGCTGAAATGCTTCGCGACCAAGGCGATCAAGGCCTCGTTGGCCCGGCCGTCCACGGGAGGAGCCTTGATCCGGGCGATCCATGTGCCGTCGGGCTGCTCCTCGAGCGCCTCGGTCTTGGCGTTCGGTTTCACCCGGACTTCGATCCGCTGGATCATCTCCCTGTTCGCGTTTCAGAGCGGCGACCAGCGTCGGAAGGCCTCGATTCCCTCGTACTCCGCCATGCCGAGGGCGTCGTAGGCGGAGGCGATCTCGCGGTTGCGCGCGGCTGCATTGAGATCGTCCTCGTTGATCGACATGAAGCGCCGGATCGCCTCGACTTTCTCGTCGAGCTGGTCGGGGCTCATGGGCACCGCCATGTCGATCTCGTGGGCCTCGAAGGCCCGGTCCCGTCCCCGGTAGAGCCAGACGCCGCAGCGGGAGCGGAAATCCTCGCCGGCAAGGGAACTCCACGCCTCGGCAAAGGCTCGGAAGGCGATCGCCTGGGGCGAACTCGGATCGCTCGCATCGCCGGTGGCAAAGACGCTGTCGGGCCGATATTCAGACAGAATCGCCGCCACGGCCTCCGCATCGGCGGTCTCGTAGCGGAAACGCCGGTATCTCCCGGATTCGTAGAAAGGAAGGTCGAGAAATTGGTTGTCAGCGTATTGCAGTCGGCAGAGGGAGGCAGCGTCGCGCGCTTCGCCCCGTAGGATCAACCCCTTCAGGCGTCTCACGGAGTCCGGATCGATTCCGAACTCCCCTTTCGCCTCGATCGCTTCGACGATGGATTTCGCGTAGTCGGTCTGACCCTCCCATTCCGGTGTCCCGCTCGCCTCGGCCATTTCCAGGATGACGCGGGCGAAGTTCAACGCGGCCACGTCGGCGACACGAAGGTTCCCCGAGGTCTGGAAGACCAGCTTCACCTCGTGACCCTGTTCCCTCAGCCGCGCGAGCGTGCCGCCCATGCCGACGAAGGCATCGGCAGGCTCCGGGCTGAGTACGAGGATGCGTTTGGGAAAGGGCTGGGAGCGCTCGGGGCGGTTCCGGTCGTCGGCTCCCGGCTTGCCGCCGGGCCAACCGGTGATGGTGTGCTGGACGCGGTTGAAGATGTCGATGTTCACTTCGTAGGCGGCCTCGGAGGTCGACGCGAGGAGGCCCCCTGCCCCGTTCTCGTTGTAGTCCTCGTCGACGAGCTTGAGAATGGGCTTGTCGAGCTTCTGCGAGAGCCAGACGACGGCCCGCTTCTTCATCGGCGCGTCCCATCCCACCGGCGCGACGAGCCACGGAAAACGGATGCGGGTCAAATGAGAGGCCGCAGCCTCGTCGATGAGGAAGGTCGCGTTCGGATGGGTTTGCAGGAAGCTGGCCGAGACCTGGTCGGTCACCTTGCCCTCGACCGCTTCGCGCACGATCGAGGCCTTGTTGGCTCCCCAGGCCATCAGGACGAGCCGTTTCGCCTCGAGGATGGTTCCCACCCCCATGGTGATGGCGGAACGCGGCACGTTCGCGACGCCGAGGAAGTCCGCCGCCGCATCCTGCCGGGTGACGCGGTCGAGGGTGATCATGCGGGTCCGCGAATCCGCAGCCGACCCCGGTTCGTTGAAGCCGATGTGGCCGGTACGTCCGATCCCGAGGATCTGCACGTCGAGTCCGCCGGCCTCGACGATGCGCCGCTCGTAGTCGAGGCAGTGGTCGTAGACCGCCTCCATTGGCACCGTCCCGTCGGGGATGTGGATGCGCGCGGGGTCGAGGTCGACATGGTCGAAGAGCTGGTCGCGCATGAAGCGGAAGTAGCTCTCGGGGTGGTCGCGGGGCAGCCCGTAGTATTCGTCGAGATTGAAGGTGACGACCCGTTCGAAGCTCAGGCCTTCCTCGCGGTGGAGACGGATCAGCTCGCGGTAGAAGGGAACGGGCGTCGATCCGGTGGCGAGGCCGAGGACCGTATCCTTTCCTGCGGCGGAGCGTTCGCGGATGAGAGCACCGACTTCGGCGGCGAGCGCTTCGCTGGCGCTGGCGGAATGGGGATGGACGAGGGTGCGGACCTTCTCGAAGCGCTCGCGTTGCGTTTGCTGCTTCTGGCCGGAATTTGTCAGGATGGGAACGGAGGACGGGGGCGTGCTCATTGCTGGGAACGGCTATGCTGGAGCGGGCCGCGCGGCGTGTCAACGAGGGCGGTGCCTTGCCGTGAAGTTTCATTCGCCCCGTATTGCGGATTGCGCATCGCGAAAGGCTGGAGTCGAGTTCCCTTGTCGCGGTGCCGCCGCGGATCCTCCATGCTTTCCGACTCCCCCGACCGCTCTCCCCAGACCCCGAACGAATGGGGTGTGCTGGTCGTGCTCTCGTTCTTCTTCGGACTTTTCCTCGTTCTCGAACTGGCTCGCGAGTTCCGGATGGAAAAGCTCAGCGTGCCTTTCTTCCTCATCTCCTGGGTGGTCCTGCTCGTGCTCCACGAATTCGGCCACGCCTTCATGGCCCGGCTCCTTGGCTGGCGGGTCGAGCGGATTTCGATCGGAACGGGGAAAGTCCGCTGGGAGCGGCGCTTCCTCGGGATGCCGGTGGAATTCCGTACCCTTCCCCTCTCTGGCTTCGTCCTGCCCCGGCCCGTCGATCTGACGACGCCCCGTCTGAAGCAATGCCTCATCTATGCGGCCGGTCCGGGGATCGAATTGCTCGCGGTGGCGATCCTCGCTTTGCTTGTGGGCAGCGACCGGCTTCTGAGCGCCTCCTCGCATCCGGGCATGATCGCGATGCAGAGTTTCTGCGTCGCCGCGATCTTCGGCGCGGGCTTCAACTTGATCCCTCTTTCCCATCGCACCGGGAATGGCGCGGCATGGTCCGACGGACTGGGAATGATCCTCTGCTGGCGAACCCCTGACGAAGCCTACCGGCGGATGAAGGATGGGGACGACGAAGCGCAATCCTCGGATGGGATCCAGGGACGATGAGCGGATGGTCCGGAGCCACCGTCCCTGCCGACGGGCGAAGAGAGGCGGGGCCTCGTCTCGATGAAGTCCAGCGCCGACCGAACGGACCCCCCTCGAGATGCCTCTTCGGAAAAGGGGCAAGCGGGAAGCTCCATCCGGCTTGCAGGGCAAGGGGCGGAGTCTTGCGACCCCGCCCCTGCTCTTCATCTCTTCACCAATGTCCTTGCAGGACAAAAGCTCTTCCCGCGGAAACCGGCGCAGCTTCCTGCTCCTGGCTGGGAACGGGAGCGATCCCCCGGTCCGGCATGTTCAAGTTCCGCTGGCGGCGACGCGAAGGCATACGAACCGGATCCGGTCGCTTGCTCTTGTCATAACGCTGTTGAAGCTCGATCCTCTCCTCCCAAATTCCCATTGCGGGAATTCGATTATCGAAGAGGCTTTGCCAAATCGGGAAGGTTTCCCGTCCCCCTTTCGTGAGTGTGACCATCTGTTCGTCAGTCTGGCTTTCTTCCCGTTCCCTTCCCTGCCTCCCTCTTCCCTCGCCGTTTCTCAGGCGGCTCGGAAAGGGGGACCTACGGATGCTTGGGGTTGGAAACGATGGAAGAAGACAGCACCGTGTTTGTGTTGAAGGGAATTTTCCATAATTTCCATAATTAATCAATAATTTTATAGGAGCTCCCTTTTTTCTGTCCTCCGAATGAAAGTGTTCACCCCGCATCCCCTCACCGATCGCCTTCGTCCTCCCGTGACGGCGATCACCGCCTATGACTATCCCTCCGCCAGGCTCTGCGACGAAGCCGGGGTTCAGATCATCCTCGTCGGCGATTCTCTCGGCATGGTCGTCGCCGGTTGCGAGGACACCACTTCGGTGACGCTCGACCAGATGGTCTATCACACCGGGATCGTCCGGCGGGGCGTGAGCCGGGCCGTTCTCGTTGCCGACTTGCCGATCCACACCTACGACACGCCGGAGCAGGCGGTGCAAAGCGGCCGCCGCCTGATGGAGGCCGGCGCCGATGCCGTGAAACTGGAGGGAGGTTTCGGGCAGGTGGAGAAGGTCGCCGCCCTCATCGCCTCCGGCATCCCTCTCTGCGCCCATCTCGGGATGCTTCCGCAGCGGGTCCAAGAGGAGGGTGGATACAAGAAAAAAGGCAAATCCGCGTCGGAGGCCGAACGCCTCGTCGGTGCCGCTTTGGCACTCGAAGCGGCCGGAGCCTTCGCCATCGTCCTGGAAAGCGTCGTGGCCGGTGTCGCGGCGGAAATGACGCGCCGCCTTCGCATTCCCACTATCGGCATCGGAGCCGGAGACCAATGCGACGGTCAGATCCGGGTGCTCCACGATGTCATCGGAGCGTTTCCTTGGTTCGTCCCTCCCTTTGCCAAAGTCCACGGCAATGTCGCGGACGTCGTCCGGGACTCTCTCCAAGCCTATCTCGAGGATGTCTCCAAACCTTTCCTCGACGAGTCCACCTCCTAAAAAAAGACTTGCGCGGGAGGGTTTGACGAGAGACACTCCGTCGTCCCTGAACGCACCCAGATCGGGAGTCCGCGCCACCATTCCCCCTTTTCCGGCGCGAATATTCCCTCCGTCGAATTAAGGGATGTCCGTCTCCCGAAGGCTTCGTCCGAACCTTCTTCGACGTCCGAAGATCCGAGTCTTGGCGGATTTCGGAGAATCCCATCATTTTCCACCCCCATTCCCTTTGAACTGGAGAACGCTTCAGGCTCTAGCCCCCCTGTTCGCCTTCCGCCCTGCGGGTGAGTTTCCAGCGCTTCGAGCCGCCCACCCGCGTCCCCACCATTCCTTCCGAATGGACCCGACCGCACTTTTCCCATGAGCGATTCCGAATCCGACGCAGAAGTCCTCTCGCCCCCGCCCGGAGACGTCGGCTCCGCGCCCCCCGCCCGCAAGCGGGCGCCCCGCAAAGTCAGCACGAAAAAGGCTGCCAAGGCCCCCTCTTCAGCACAGAGCGCCCCCGAATCCGACCTCCTTCCGTTTGCAGAGAGCGAAGTCCGTTCCGAACCTACTCCCGTCGCGGGCCCGACGGAGGGGCCAACTCCTGCAGGAAGCGACATCCCGGACGAAACCCGCGCCAAGGGCGAAGAAAGCGAGGCTGGCGAGTGCCCTTCTCCACTGTCCGAAGGACAGGGCCGGAAGAACCGATATCGCAAGCGCAAACGCCGCGGCGGGCGGGACGGCTCCGGGGACGACGAGTTCCTTTCTTCGGAGGCGGAAAATCCGAGCGCGTCCCCGGACAAGGACGAGGAAGCGGCAAACGGCGGTGAAACCGGAGAAAATGGAGACGTCCCCGGCGAAAGAGGCGAACCGCGCACGTTCAAGACCCGCAAGCAGCGTTTTCTGGAGCGCAAGGAAAAGGAGCGTGCCCGTGAACTGGCCGCGTTGGAGGCCTCGCCTGCGATCGAATCGGAAGGCATCGTCGAAATTTCGCCAAAGGGGTTCGGCTTCCTCCGCGAACGCATCCGCGGCTTTCAGCAGTCGCCGAAGGACGTCTTCATCACCCCCGAGATCGTCAGGACTTTCGGCCTCCGCGACGGACTCATGGTCCGCTGCATCTCCAAAAGCGGCGTGCGCGGTCCTCAGCTGGTCGAGGTGCTCTCCATCAACGACCGTCCGCCGGAGGAATGCGCCACGCTTCCCTATTTCGAGGAGCTCACCGCCATCAACCCCAACAAGAAGCTGACCTTGGAAACGGAGTCGACCCGCGCGACGACCCGCGTCATCGACCTCGTCGCTCCGATCGGACGGGGCCAGCGCGGGCTCATCGTCGCCCCACCCCGCACGGGCAAGACGACCTTTCTCCACCACATCGCCGAAGGCCTGCTGAAGAACTACGACGAGGAGATCCATCTGATGGTGCTGCTCGTCGACGAGCGGCCCGAAGAGGTGACCGATTTCGAGCGCTCCTTCCCCGACGTCGAAGTCTTCTCCAGTTCGAACGACAGCGAGGCGAAGGACCACACCCGCATCGCCCTGCTCGCGACGGAACGGGCCAAGCGCCTCGTCGAGGGTGGCCGGCACGTCGTGATGCTGATGGACTCCATCACCCGTCTCGCGCGCGCCTTCAACAGTCAATTGCGCGGCGGCGGCAAACGTGGCACCGCCAGCGGCGGGCTCATCGTCGGAGCCCTCGAAGCGCCCCGGCGCATCTTCGCGGCGGCGCGCAACACCCGCGAGGCCGGATCGCTCACCATCATCGCCACCGCTCTCGTCCAGACCAACAGCAAGGCCGACGAAGCCATTTTCCAGGAGTTCAAGGGCACGGGCAACATGGAGCTCGTCCTCGACCGCCAGCTCGCGCAGAACTACGTCTACCCCGCCGTCGACATCAACAAGTCGGGAACCCGGCGCGAGGAGCTCCTCCTGCCTCCCCATGTCCTCGAGAAGATCTACGTGATCCGGCGCGGTCTCAGCGGCTACCGCCCCGTCGACGCCATGGAATGGCTCCTGAAGTGCATGCAGCGCTACCCGACGAACGCGCAGATGCTGATGGACATCAAGGTGACCGCCCTGGCCTGAGAATCGGTTGAACGTCCGTCCGTAGCCATCTCCGAGGCGGTTGCGGGTTTCCGTTCTCGACGGGCAAGGCAGGCCTGCGCGGGCCATCGGACGTCCAGACGAGGCTCTCCCCGAGGACTCCGATGTGAATGGAAATGCTGCCGCATATGGACTTGCAGCCCGATGCGGGGAACTGCCAGCCGTGGCGGAAGCTGCCAAGCGCGCGTTCCGCTACGCTTCTGCCATCATTCTGCCAAGTCTTCCAAAACAGAGATGGGAAATCGGTACATAGTCTTAACCCAGTGCCATTCGGACGAAAGGCCTGATCTTCTTCGAACGCCCCTCGACCACACGGCGACCTCCAAAGCGATCTTTGAATCGCATCACTCGTTCGTACCGAACCAGAGAAGGGTCGCGGCGCTGCCCTGACTGTCGGGGTGCCGGCTTTCCGCCGTGCGGATCGCGGCGGTGTGGTAGGTGCCGGAGAGGCCGTCGGCGAGAATGGCGGTGCGGGGATAGTTCAGTCCCTTGCTGTAGTCGTGGTAGAGTTCGACCGGCCGCCATTCGCCGCCGTCGATGCTGACTTCGAGCGCTCCGGCGTCGGGTCCGGCGAGAACGAAAGCGGTCAGGGCCGAACCGGCGAAGGTGTGGTAGAGGTAGTCGCCCGCACTGTCGGAGCGCAGGGCCCGGTATTTCGTGTAGTCGCCCCGGATGCTGCCGGCCGGGAGCAGCTCCTTCGAGACGGGACCGAATCTCCAGCCGCCGAGCCAACTCAGGGCCTGAGGATCGACGAGGACGGCTCCGTCGTAGCAGAAGGGATCGAGCGGCTCGGGCAGGGCGACGGGGGCGGGTGACACCCTCTGGGATTCGGCGACCGCCTTCACGATCAAGTCGGAGGCGAAGCGGTAGCCCGCCTCGTTCGGATGGGTCTCGTGGTAGTCCTTCTCCCAGGTCATCCGCCCCGCCGCGATTTCGCGGGCAAGGGCGAGGCCGACATCGACGCTGGCGATGCCGTAGTGCCGCGCCACCGCCTTGTGCGCGGCAACGCTCGTCGCCTCCTCCCCGGCTTGATGCATGGCGAGGATGGTAGGGTTGACGAACTGCACGGAGATGGCGTCTCCCTCGGGGTTCGCCGTGAAATACTGCCGGACGATCCCCTCCAGGCCCCGGATCGCGGTGGAGCGGTCGTGCCGGGCGTCCTGGTCGTCGTTCACTGCGAACTCGACGACGAGAAGATCGACCGGTCCCTTCGCCAGGACATCGCGGTGGAAGCGGAAGGCCCCGGTGACCGAGCAGGTCGAGGCGAGCCCCGCGTTGACGACTTCGAACTCGGCCTCCGGCCATTGCGAGCGCAGCCATTCGGGAACCCGCTTCACGTGGCCGTTCGCGTTCTGCGTGATCGATCCTCCGAGGAAAGCGACGCGGAGCTTCTCCCCGCGCTCCGCCTTGGCGAGGAAACGTCCGACGCCGCGTCCGGTCTCGACCGCAGGGGGCTCCTCGGAGAAGGACGGAAGCGCGAGGAGCAGGCAGAGAGGAAGAAGGAAACGGACTTTCATCGCTCGAGAGGAGATCATTATCACGGCCGTCCTCCGGGGAAAGAAATTCCTGCCGCGATGCGTGAACACGTAACCGATCCAAGACGACTTTCGTCTACCGAGAGCAGAATTGCCCGCGAAAAAGAAGACGCCATCCCATCCACCCTGTCCACTTCTGTGCTTTTGGCATCTCTTCGCGGTCGATCAAAGCCAAGATGAAAGCCTTCCTCCCTTTCCCCTTCCTTTTCGCGGCTCCGGTCTTCGCCGTGGAAACGCCGACCTACCACCGCGACATCGCGCCGATCGTCTACGCGAACTGCACGGGTTGCCACCGTCCCGGCGAGAGCGCCCCCTTTCCCTTGACCAATTACGCCGAAGTCTCGCGTCGTGCCAAGACGATCCAGACAGTCGTCGGCGACCGCTACATGCCTCCTTGGCATGCGAACCCCGAAACGACCCAGTTCCTCGACGTACGCCGCCTCGATGACGGACAAATCGCGACCCTCGATCGCTGGATCGCCGCCGGGAAACCCGAAGGCGACCCGGCCGACGCGCCGCCCTTTCCCTCCTTCACCGAGGGGTGGCAGTTGGGCGAACCCGATCTCGTCCTGACCATGGAGGCGGCCTACGAGGTGCCAGCCGAGGGACGCGACATCTACCGCAACTTCGTCCTTCCCCTCGACCTGCCCGAGGACAAATGGATCAAGGCGATCGAGCTGCGCCCCTCGGCCCGCTCCGTCGTCCATCATTCGCTCTACTTCCTCGACTCCACGGGCAAGGCGAGAACGCTCGATGGAAAGGACGGCAAGCCGGGCTTCAACGGCATGGGCTTCCGCACCGGCAGCGCCATCGGTGCCTACGTCCCCGGCGCCACCCCGCGCCGGCTGCCCGCCGACCTCGCCCTGCCGCTTCCGAAAGGGGCCGACCTCGTTCTCTCGACCCATTTCCATCCCTCCGGAAAGGCCGAGCGGGAACAGACCACCGTGGGCCTCTATTTCGCCGACGCCCCGCCCTCGCGGAAGCTCCAGTCGATCCAGGTCCCGCCCAACTTCGGGCGTGGAGCCGGGATCGACATTCCTCCGGGGGAGAAGGACTACCGGATCGAGGACTCCTTCAGTCTGCCCGTCGACGTCGAGGCCTGGTTCGTCAGCGGCCACGCCCACTACCTCTGCGAGACGATGCTCATGATCGCCACCCTGCCGGACGGCTCGGAAAAGATCCTCCTCGACATCCCCGACTGGGACCTCGACTGGCAGGACACCTACCATTTCGCCGAACCCGTGGTGCTGCCCGCGGGAACGGTGCTGAAGTCCGTCATCACCTACGACAACTCGTCCGGCAATCCTGACAATCCCACCAACCCACCCGTGCGGGTGAAGTGGGGCGAGCAATCGACCGACGAGATGGGCAGCATCACCCTCTCCGGCGTGGCTCTCGATCTCGAGGACGCGGCGAAGCTGGACCTGTCGAACAAGGCCAACCGGGCGCGGATCTTCGCCCAGCTGGGCCGCGAACTGCGCGACGGCGGCGTGCTGGAGCGCCTCCCGGCCATCGTGAAGCGGCTCGACGCGAATGGAGACGGGCTGCTGCAGGAGTCCGAGCTGCCCCAGCGGATGCGGGGCGCCCTGATGATGCGCCTCGACGGGAACGGAGACAAGTCGCTCGACGCCTCCGAGATCGAGGCCCTTCGGAAATGGCTCGAAGCGCTGAAGGAAGGACGCGGGGCATGAGGACGCTTTTCCTGACTCTCCTCCTCGTGGGCGTCTGCCGTTCCGCCGCCGGGGAGCCGGTCTCCGTCGATCTCTTCCTCGCGGCCGACTGTCCCATCGCGAACCGCTACGCCCCGGAGATCGAGAGGCTCCATCTCGCCTACCGCGAACGGGGCGTCGTCTTCCGTCTCGTCTTCCCCGACCGAGACCTCGATGAAAGGACGGTGCGCCGCCATCTCGCCGAATACGGTCTCACCGCGCCCTTCGTCATCGACCGGGACCGCGCTCTCGTGAATCGGGCCAAGGCCACGATCACGCCGGAAGCGGTCGTCTTCGACCCGGAGGAGCGGATCGTCTACCGCGGCCGCATCGACAACCGTTATGCGAGCCTGGGAAAACGCCTCGCCGAAGCGACGGAGTTCCATCTGCGCGACGCCATCGAGGCGGTCCTCTCGGGAAGACGCCCCGCGGTTGCGGAGACCGATGCGGTGGGGTGCCTGATCGAGCAGTAACCTGTAGCCGCGCCCATCGAGCGCGGTTCGAGCGTCCTCCCGCGTCCGACCGAGCCCAATGGTCTCGGCTACAGCCCCTCACTCCGGAATCGCATCGCCACGCCGCACCGGTGCCCCCTCCCACACCGCCTCGTCGGTCGCGGGATCGTAGGTCAGAATGCGGTGCTCGCTCCCCGGAGCGGGAGGCACGTCCACCTGCGGCAGCCACTTCCTGTGCCCGGCGACGATTTCCGCATGGGCTGGATCGTCGGCGAGGTTGATCCATTCGTTCGGATCCTTTCGCATGTCGTAGAGTTCCTCGCTGCCGTCGGCGTAGCGGATGTAGCGCCAATGTTCCGAACGGATCCCATGGTTCCCCTGGTTGTGGCTCGTGATCGCGGGGCGTTCGCGCGGCACCGCCGCATCCTGCAACTGCGGCACGAGACTGAGCCCCTCGAGGTCGGTCCTGGGCGCGAGGCCCGCGAGCTCGATCAGGGTCGGATAGAGGTCGAGCAGTTCGGCGGGCTGGCTGCAGCGCTGCCCGGCGGTGACGCCGGGACCGGCGAAGATCAGAGGCACCTTCGTCCCGCGGTCCCATAGCGTGTTCTTCCCGGTGATCCCCTTCTCCCCGAGATGCCAGCCGTGATCGCCCCAGACGACGACGAGGGTGTTCTCCGCGAGCCCGCCTTTCTCCAATGCCTCGAGAATGCGTCCGACCTGCGCATCGACGAAGCTGGTGCAGGCAAGGTAACTGCGCACGAGATTCCGCCACTGCCCCGCTTCCTCGACCCACTTCAGGCGCGGCTCGGGCAAGCTCCAATGCAGGTTCCAGGAGAAGCGGGGGGTGTCGTCCCGGTCGTTTCGCTGGATGGAGGGGAGGACACTGTCGTCGTCAGGGTAGAGGTCGAACCATTTCTGTGTCGCATAGCAGGGTACGTGCGGGAGAAAGAAGCCTGCAGCGAGAAAGAAGGGCTGGTCGGACGGAGCCGCCTCGATCCGCTCGATGGCCCAACTCGCGACCTGATAGTCGCCTTTCTTCGTATCGTCGTTGTCCGGCGGCCAGACACCCCAGTCCATCAGAGGGTGGTCGCCCATGGGCGTGGACGGGATGAGCTTCTTCGGCGGTCTCGCTCCGACGCCGGGATTGGGTCCGCGTACCTGGAACTCGACCGGGGCGTCGTCAGCCGCAGCCTTGCCCTTCCCCCGGCCCGGCGCTCCGCTGCCGCCGTGGAAAATCTTCCCGACAGCGAGAGTCTTGTAGCCATTCGCGGCGAAATGCTGCGGCAGGGAGACTCGTTCTTCGAAACCCGGAACCGTGCGGAACCAAGGGGCGAGCCCGTAGATGCCCGTACTCGTGGGACGCAATCCGATGAGCAGGCTGGTACGCGAGGGATTGCAGAGGGGAGCGTTGCAATGGACGTTCAAAAAGCTCGTCCCGCGTGCTGCGAGGGCGTCGAGGTGTGGTGTCTTCGCCAAGGGATGCCCGCCCATGTGGCCCATCCAGTCGTTCTGGTCGTCGATGGCGATGAAGAGAATGTTCGGCTTCTCCGCCAGCGCCGGAAGGGCGAAAAGAGCGAGGAGAACGGCATGGAAGAGGGTTCTCATGGGGCCTTGGCAGGGTTGGGCGGGATCGGTGCGGGCTCGAAGTCGGTCGGATTCACCCAGCCGGCGTCCGATTTGCCGAGCTCGCCCTTGAGGAAGCGCTCGTGGAAATTACGCGTCTTGTCCGTGTGGATGGGATACTCGTCGAAGAGGTGGCCCTGGCCGAACATCCTCGGATCACCCTGTTCCTGGAGACGGGCGGTGAGTTCCACGTCGAGGCGCTGACGCAGGGCCTCGTGCTCCGCCGCATCGGCGAGGTTGGCGACGGCATCGGGGTCCTTGTCGAGGTCGTAGAGCTCGACGGCGGGCCGCATCCCGAAATTGAGCTGCCAGTGGTGGTCGCTGCGGTCGGCTCGCCCGGCTTCGAGAATGACGGTCTTCGTAGGGCTGGCGTCGGTGTCGAGGTAGCCGGTCTCGGGATTGCCCGCAGGCCAGCGGTCGGGCTCGTCGTTGCGCAGGTAGAGGAAGCCGTCGCGGGCGATCCCGCGGATGGGATAGCCCCAGTCGTAGGGACGTCCGATGTCGGTGCGCTCCTTGCCGACGAGGACATGGTCCCGCCACGGCTCGACCTGTCCCGCCTGCGAACTGGTCAGAATGGGACGCCAGCTCCGCCCCGTGATCGCAGCCATACCGCTCGCCTCCTCGGGAATCCCGGCGAGGTCGAGGATCGTCGGAGCGATGTCGACGAAGCTCACGTAGTCCTCGACGACGCGGCCCGGCGTCCCGATCCCCGCGGGCCAGCGGATTGCGAGAGGGACGCGGTTCGAGGCGGGATAGGCGTAGCCCTTGGCCCGGGGAAAGGGCATGCCGTGGTCGGAAGTGACGATGACGACGGTGTTCTCGAGGAGTCCGCGTTTCTCCAGTTCCTCCAGCATGCGCACCAGATGCGAGTCGGTGTGTTCGACCTCGTAGGCGTAGTCGAGCAGATCGTGACGGACGGTCTCGTTGTCGGGCCATGGAGTGGGCACCCGATCGATGTCGCTCAGCTTCTTGCCTCCCTTTTTCACCCCCGCCTGAAACTCGTAGCCCCGGTGCGGCTCGGTCGAGCCGTACCAGAAGCACCACGGTTTGCCAGCGGGCGCGGCGTCGAGGAAATCGGCGAAGTTCGCGGCGTAGTCGTTCGGGGAAATGCCCTGGGCGGGCGGCTCGAGCTTGCGCCGGTTGTAGGGGGTGCCGGTGATCTGGCGAGGCAGGCCTTCGGAGTCGTTGGCGATACCCGGTCCCCAGCCCTTGCCGGTGATGCCCATGTGCCAGCCCTTCTTCATCAACACCTCCGGCCAGCTTTTGAACTTGGGAGGAAAGACGGCCATGTGGTTGCCCGCCTCCTCAAGCTGCCAGGCGTGGCGTCCTGTCAGGACGATGGCTCGTGAAGGCGCGCACTTGGCCACGGGCGTGTAGGCGCGGGTGAAGAGCACACCCTCCCGCGCGACGCGGTCGAAGCCGGGCGTCTTCACCCAAGGCGTCCCGTAGACCCCGGCGTGGGCGCCCCAGTCGTCGGCGATGGCGAAGAGGAGGTTAGAGCCCTGATCGACCGCGCGGAGGGCGGGAATGGCCACCAGCGAGAGAGCCAAAGCGACGAAGAGGACGGAAAGCTTCATTCTCAGGACTGGTTCGGGAAATCTGAAGCCTCCTCACCGGTATGACAAGAGCCGCAAGCCAGGAACCCGGCGGAAATGCTCCTCATTCGCCGTCACGAGCGTCATTCCATATGCCAGACAAACCGCCGCGATCCAGAGATCGTTGCCTGCGATCGGTTGCCCTTTTGCTTTCAGATGGCGAAAAATATCTCCGTAGCGCCACTCGGCTTCTTCATGGATGGGCAAGGTGAAAAAGGGTCTCACGAAGTTCCGCCATTTCTCGCGATCAGACATCGAGGTTCCACCTGCCAGTTCCCCGCGAATCGTCGGGGTGAGGAACAAGCGAGCGCCGGAGTGGTTTCGCAGAAAGCGGACTGCCGGGCCTTCCCCCCGGTGCCGTTCGCGCTCGAGGTCGATCAGAAAGCTCGTCTCGAGAATCAGTTCTTCGTCCATTTGTCTTCCGCCGGCGGCTCCGCCATCTTGGCCGCTTCGATGCGGTCCAGTTCATGGAGCGAATAGACCGGGTCCCGCCGCTGCCAGGATTCCAGCAACTCGGCGGCGGTGATGGTGTCCTCCTCCCATTTCGCCCTCATCACAATCTGACTGAAGGAGTCTCCCGGGCTTCGCCGGTGCCGCCGGAGCCGCTCGTATGCCTCGAGGCTGAGGGAGATGGTTTTGGAGGCCATGCACAGAGATTACACAGAGAAGTCTGCGGATTCAAGGATGAATCAGTCGGCCCACGGACATCCCTCACCCCACCCGGTTCTCCCCGCCATTCTCGCTCTGGTGGATCGTCAGGGGCCAGCCGGGGAACTGGCTCTCCGGTTTCCCGTCGGTGGCGTCGACGAGGAATCGGAAGGCTTCGAGGTGGTAGGTCTTCGCCCCGGGATCGATGGTGACCATGCCGAAGCCGCTCCCTTTCTCGTGAGCCTTTTCGTAGCGGTTCGTCGCGACGGGCACGATGGGATTGCCGACGGCATGGACGTAGACCTTGTTGCCGAATCCGTCGAGGTATTCGCCGGTGTCGGGCAGGCCGTGCCGCGGGCGGTTCGCGTGGGGCATCCCGAGTTCGTCGGGACGCCACCAGCGCGGGTAGCCGACGGCGATGGCCGGAGTGCAGAAGGACCAGTTGCCGTCGCGCTGTTTCTCGACTCCGTATTGGACGAGGGTGGCGAGGTGCTGGTCGCCGTTGACGTGCAGGGCCATGGACTTCCGCAAAATGGAAACGGCCCGGTCGCGCGGCGTCTGCGGCCAGCCGCCAGCGTCGAGGTCGGCCTTGAGATAGCCGTCGTACTGGCCGTGGTGGGTCGCGACGTTGGCGAAGAGGGTCTGGCTGAGGAGGACCTTCATCGTGTGGCCGCGCCAGTCCCCGCCCCAGGCTTCGAGGAACTTCTCCTGCCGCTCGCCCAGCAGGACGAGTCCGGGCTGGTCGAGCGTGGCGGTGTCGAAGTCCTTGTCGGAAACGTGGTCGGCCCTCCCCTCGCCCGTGTCGACGCGCTCGGGGCCGCTCTTGAACTGCCGGTCGCCGAGGATGGCGAAACCGACGCCGCCGTAGACGAGTTCGCCGTAGTAGACGCTCATGCCTTGCGCGACGGGGGTGGGATCGTAGGGATCGGGATGGTGCGCGGTGTTGGTCTTGTGGACGACGTTGACCATCTTCACGGGCTGGATGTAGCCGCCCTTGGAGGAGGCGCCCGGATCGTCCTCCGTGACCTTCATCGCCACCCCGCCCTCGCCCCAGTAGTTGCCTTGGAAGACGTCGTGGTCGTCGGGGATGCAGAGCGTGGGCGCGTTGCGCATCGCCTCGCGGAAGGCCCATCCGTGCTGGTAGAACTTGCGCAGGTAGTTCAGGATCGCGGGATCGGCGGGCGAGCGGATCACGCCGAAGCCGCCGTGGCTTTCGTAGAGCTGGTCGCCGGAGAAATAGAGCAGGTCGGGATCGAGCTTGAGGAGGTTCTCCGCGACCGGCTCGTAGGGGAAGGCGTAGTCGTTCTGGCAGGTGAGCGCCCCGAGGCGGAGGGGACGGTTCGAGGGATTGGCCTTGATCTTGCCGCTCCACTCGTCGACGGCCTCGCTGCCGTCGGTGAGCCGCTCGCGGTGGACGACCTTGTAGGGCGTCTCCCAGATCTCGTCCCAGTTCGTGATGCGGAAAGTCGCGACCCAGGCGTCGGGATCGAGCGCAGCCGTCTCGAGCAAGGACCAGACCCCGTCCCGCTGAACGTGCAGCTCGATCTCCTGCGGCGCGGAGGGGGCGAGCGGCCCGGTGAGGGCGCTGAGCTTCATCACGAAGCCCTCGTCGCCTCGCGAATCGCTGAGCGAATACATGGTCCAGAGGATGGGGCCGAAGCGATGGTCGGGGGTCGCCTCCAAGGCGTCGCCCGAAGCGCGCCAGTCGGTGAAGCGCCAGGAGGGCTCCTCGACTCGACCGCGCGGCGGCAGCTTCATCTGGCTGGCGAGGGCGAGGTTGCCGGTGACGAAGGACTTCTGCGCGGAGAACTTCACCGAGCCGAGCCTCGCGCCGTCGGGCGTGGTCGCGACGAGTTCGAGATCGTAGCGGGGGCCTTCGCCCGGTTTGCCGGAGAGGACGAGGCGGCATTCGCCCCCGGCGAAGGGCCGGTCGAGCTTCGCCGATTTCCGCCCGAGGACGAGTTCGTCACCGGCGATCGCCGCCTCGATTCCATTGTTGGCGAAGCAGTTGCTGCGGTATTCGTCGATGTCGCTGCGGACGCCGATGCGGAAACCGGCGCTTCCGTCCTGCGAGAGGCCCTCCGGCTTGAAGAGACGGACGGACATCGTGAAGGAATCCTCCGGATTGCGGAGGGCGTGGGTCAGGGAATGGACGCTGCGCTTGCCCGAGCTGACGAGGCATTCGGCCCAGCCATCGTGGACCCGCCAGTCCTCCATCGGGTTGGCCCAGCATTCGCCGCCGAGGAAGACGCGGTTCTCGGTGCGGTCCCAGCGTTCGAGGCGGTCGACGTCGGCGGCTTGCGCGGATGCTTCGCGGCGGAGCGGGAAACCGAGGACGGGGAGGGAGGAGAGGAGCTTGAGGCTGAGTCGGCGGGAGAGGCGACGGATCATGGCGGGAGACCAGGAAAACGGAAGGAGATGGAAATGGCAACCCTGAAACCCCAGCGAAGCGGGATCGATGGCACGGTTTCGCGCCAGTGCCGCAGGTGAGGCCCGGGCAAGAGCGGTTTTTGCGAAGCCTCCATGAAAGGGAGCCGATTTCCCCAACCATCGAATCGTTTTGGTTCCTTTTCTCCGCTGGAAGCGTAGATATAGGGCATGAGCAAGACATCCAGCAACAAGACCGGCAACAAGATCATCGAGGCCCTCCAGACCGCCTACGCGATGGAGCTGGAGACGGTGCAGAACTACATTGCAGCTTCGGTCAACCTCGACGGGGTCCGTTCGGACGTGATCAAGAAGGCGCTCGCCGCCGACGTGGCCGAGGAGCTGACCCATGCCCAGACCCTCGCCAACCGCATCAAGACCATCGGGGGCCAGGTGCCCGGCAGCTTCGACCTCGAACGGAAGCAGAAGTCGCTCCAGCCGCTCAAGGACTCCACCGACATCGTCGGTGTCATCAAGGGCGTCATCGACGCCGAGGACGCGGCCATCGCCCAATACAACAAGATCATCAAGCTCAGCGACGGCGTCGACTACGTGACGCAGGACATGGCCATCGGCCTGCTCTCCGGCGAGGAGGACCACCGCCGCGAGTTCATCGGCTTCCTCAAGGAATACGAGAAGGCTTGAGACCTTGGAGTGCGGCGGCATGACGTCGTTCCCCCGAGGGCGACATGTCGCCCCGGAACAAAGCGCGGAGCACGGTAGGGACGCACTGCCAGGGCGTCCGCGTCGGATGGCCCATGCCTCTGCGGCGGACACTTCGGCGTTACCGTGAATCCGAAACTCTGAACTGGAAAAGAAGGTCCATTCTCCTCTCGGGCACGGCCTGTAGCCGAGGCCATCAACCTCGGTCGAACGTCGAAACGACATCCGATCCCCGCCCGATGGACGCGGCCGCAGAGCGCGGACGCCCCGCCGTGCGTCCCGGCTCAACCATCATTGCCCAAGGCTCCGGCGACGTCGGCTGGTCGTCCACTGCGCCTGATCCCGCACCATTCCTGCCCATCCCTTTCCGATTTTCCTCGCCTCCCCACCGCCGATCCGATACAAAGCTTTCCCCTGCCGATACCCATTTGGCGTGGATGGGGACTCGCCTGCCGCCACCTTCTCCTGTCTAGTTTCCGTCCGTTTTTCGAACTTCCGTCATGAAATCCCCCCTCCTTTGCGGCCTCGCGCTTCTGGCCGCCCCGCTGCTCGTCGCGCAGGACGCAGCCCCGCTTCTCCATAGCGGCGACCGCGTCGTCTTCGTCGGCAACACCTTCGTCGAGAGGGCACGCCTCTACGGACATCTCGAGACTTCGCTCCAGCTGGCGGCGGGGCCGGAGGTGAAGGATCTCGTCTTCCGAAACCTCGGCTGGAGCGGAGATTCCGTCTTCGGGGACGCCCGCTCCTATTTCGGGCCTCCGGCGGAGGGCCGCGAGCGGCTCGCCCGCAATCTCGGGGAAGCCAAGCCCACCGTCGCCTTTCTCTGGTACGGTGCCGAGGCCGCCCTCTCCGTCGACGAAGGCTGGACCGACGAGCGCGAAAACGGCGCGGCAAAGGTCTCCGGCTCGGGCCTGGAGGCAAGCAAGACGCTCTTCCTGCAAGGCTACCAGGCGCTCATCGCCGCGGTTCGCTCCGCCTCGGGCGAGGGGCTGCGGGAGATCGTGCTCGTCTCCCCTCCTCCCTTCGAGAATCTCGGAGATCCCCTCCCCGACCAAGCCGTGAACAACCGGAACCTCGCCGCGATCCGCGACGGCATCCGGGAATTGGCGAAGAAGAACCAGGCCCGCTTCGTCGATCTCTTCGCCGCGCTCGGCGGCGACGCCTTCGACGGTGGCGTGGCCAATCCCCCCCTGACCGAGGACGGCGTCAACCACGGCGAAGCCGGCCACGCCCTCGTCGCGCGGGAGCTGGTGAAAGGCCTCGGCTATTCCGAAAGCCCCCTCTCGCAGAAGGACGACGAAGCCCTCGCCGCCCTCCGCGCCGCCATCGTCGAGAAGGACCGCCTCTTCTTCCACCGCTGGCGTCCCGCGAACGAGACCTACCTCTTCCTCTTCCGCAAGCACGAGCAGGGGCAGAACGCGAAGGAGATCCCGATGTTCGACCCGCTCATCGCCGCGCAGGAGAAGAAGATCGAGGAGGCGCGGGCGGTGGTGTTCGCCGGACTGCCCAAGAACTGATCTTCCCCACTTTTCACCTTTTCCTTTTCACTTTCTACCTACCGCGGCGATCGCCCTTCTTCCATGACCCGCCCGAAACTCCCTCTCCTCGCCGCCTTGGCGATCTCCACCTCCCCTCTCGCCGCCCAGAACGGTCTGCGCGACATCCCCGATCCCAGTGTGGAGGCACAGCTCTCCGCCTTCAAGCTGATCGAGGGGGCGAAGATCAGCCTCTACGCCAACGAGCCCGCCGTCTCCAGCCCCACCCACATGAACTGGGATTCGCAGGGACGCCTCTGGGTCGTGAACAGCCCGCTCTACCCTCACATCCAGCCGGGGCAGGAGGAGAACGACAAGATCGTCGTCCTCGAGGACACCGACGGCGACGGCGTCGCCGACAAGCACACCGACTTCGCCACCGACCTGCATATCCCCACGGCGGTCCTCCCCGGCGACGGCGGGGTCTACGTGGCGAACTCCGTCGAGGTCCTCTTCCTCCGCGATACCGACGGAGACGGCAAGGCGGACGAACGGCGAGTGGTCTTGTCAGGCTTCGGCACGGAGGACACGCACCATCTCGTCCACACCTTCCGCTGGGGACCGGAGGGCATGCTGTGGATGAACCAGTCCATCTACATCCACACCCACCTCGAAACGCCCTATGGCGTGCGGCGGCTCCTCGGCGGGGGGATGTGGCACTACCGGCCCGAGACGCGCCGCGCCGAGGTCTTCATGAAAGGCCTCGTCAACGCCTGGGGCCACTCCTTCGATCCCTGGGGGCAGAGCTTCATGACCGACGGAGCCGGCGGGCAGGGGATCAACTTCGTCTTTCCCCGCAGCGTCTTCCTCTCCTCGCCCGGCGCGACGCGCATCCTCTCCGGCCTCAATCCCGGCCAGCCGAAGCACTGCGGCCTCGAGTTCCTCGACGGACGCCACGTGCCCGAGGCGCTTCAGGAGGTCCTCGCCGCGCCCGACTTCCGCGGCAACCGCATCAACCTCTTCAAGCTCAGCGACAACGGCAGCGCCTACACCTCGACCCAGCTCGCCGACCTCGTCTCCTCCAGCCACGGGGCCTTCCGCCCCATCGACGTCAAGATGGGGCCGGACGGCGCGATCTACGTGGCCGACTGGTACAATCCCATCATCCAGCACGGGGAGGTCGATTTCCGCGATCCCCGCCGCGACCACGCCCACGGGCGCATCTGGCGCATCACCTTCGAGGGACGCGATCTCGTCGAAGCGCCCGAGATCGACCAGGCCCCCGAGACCGACCTGATCGCCGCCTTGAATGCTCCCGAAGGCTGGACCCGCAACGCCGCCACCGCCGAACTCCGCACCCGCGAACCCGAGGCGGTCCTCGCCGCTCTCGCCTCGGCCCAGGCTCCCGAGGGCACCGACTCCGATCTCTTCGCCTTGCGCAAGATCTGGGCGACGCAGACCGTGAACCGCTTCGATCCCGCCGCCGCCATCGCCCTGACGGACTCGCCAAACCCCAAGGCCCGCGCCGCCGCCCTGCGTGCGCTCTACTACGAGGCCGCCGATCTCCCGGAGTCCCTCGCCGTCGCGGAGAAAGCCGTCGCCGACCCGCATCCGCAGGTTCGTCTCTGGGGCGTCAGCATGCTCGCCCAGCTCGGCTCGCCCGACACCGTGAAGATCGCCCTGCGAGCCCTCGAGGGCGTGCCCGTCGACGACTTCCTCGACTTCGCCGTCTGGTCGATCTGCCGCGAGCACGCCGAACGCTGGAAGCCCGCCGTCGCCTCAGGCCATCCCTTCGCCACGCCGGCCCAGCTCCTCTACGCCGCGCGCGCCCTCAACGAGCCCGTCGGCGTGCCCTTGATCCTCGACGCGCTCGAATCCGGCTCGCTCGCCGCCGAGGCCGAAGTCGCGGGAGCCGCCGACTGGCTCTCGAAGGTCGGTTCCCCCGCCGACCTCGACCGGCTGCTCCAGTTCGCCCTGCGCGAGGGAGCCTCGCCCGCCCGGCAGACCGCCGTCCTTGCCGCCCTCGACAGTGCCGCCAAGCTGCGCAAGGTCCAGCCGGCCGGAGATGCCTCGCGTCTCGCCGCCTTCCTCCAGTCGGAGGATCCAGGGACCTTCGCCAGCGCCGCCTCCCTCGCCGGCCAGTGGAAGCTCGAAGCCGCCCGCGAGAACCTGGAGGCCGCCCTCCTCGATGCGCCGAAGAATCCCGCCCGGGCCCGCTCCGCTCTGGATGGGCTCATCGCCTTGGGCGGCCCCGCGACCGCCACCCTCTTCGAGGCGACCGCGGCGGACCAGGCCGCGCCTTTCCTCCTCCGTTCCCTCGCCACGATCGGGCGCACGCGGATGAACCCGAACGAAGGCGCCAAGCTCGCCCTCGCCGTCCTGACCGATGCGCCGGACGGCACCGACCCGCACGGCATCTACGACGCCTTCCTCGCCACGAAACAGGGACCCGACGCCCTCGCCGCCGTCCTCGGCGAGGCCTCCCTGCCCCAGCCCATCGCCCTCGTCGGGATGAACAAGGCCCAGAGCGCCGCGACCAGGCCCGAGGGACTCGTCGCCGCTCTGCAGAAGGCCGGCGGTATCAAGCCGATGAAGACCGCCCTCGGCCCGGAGGAGATGGAGGCGATGATGAAGCAGGTCGCGGAGAAGGGCGACGCAAAGCAGGGCGAGGCCATCTACCGCCGCGCCGCCCTGCAGTGCGTCGTGTGCCACGCCATCGGCGGGGCCGGCGGCGTCATCGGACCCGACCTCGTCTCCATCGGCGCGAGCGCCCCGGTCGACTACCTCGTCGATTCGCTGCTCGAACCGAGCAAGAAGATCAAGGAAGGCTACCACACCACCCTCGTCACGATGAAGAACGGCAACGCCTTCGCCGGGGCCATCGCCCGCGAGGACGCGAACGAGATCGTCGTCCGCGACGCGGCCGGACAGGAGAACCGCCTCCCCAAAGGCGAGATCGCCAGCAATCAGATCAGCCCGGTCTCGCTGATGCCTCCCGGATTGACCGCCTCCCTGCGCGAGGACGAGTTCATCCACCTCGTCCGCTTCCTCTCCGAACTCGGCAAGGACGGAGCCTACAAGACCCCTTCGAACCGCTTCGTCCGCCAATGGCAGGCGCTGATGCCCCACCCCTCGACCCGCGACCGCATCGGCCACTACGGCTCGAAGATCTTCGCCGAGGCCGTCTCCGACTACGTCTGGATTCCCGTCTACGCGACCGTCGGCGGGGCCGTGCCTGTCGCTGAGCTGCCGGATGTCGAAGGCCGTGGAAAAAGCGCCCTCGGCATCGTCCGCGGTTTCATCGACGCCAGGGAAGCCGGAGACGTGCGCCTCCGGATCTCCGGCGAGCTCAAGGGTCTCGAACTCTTCCACGGCGAGGAGAAAGTCGCCCTGCCAGAAGCTGGCAAGGAAGCCGAAATCACGCTCGCCGTGAAGGAACCCGGACGGCAGAGGATCACCCTCGTCGCCCCGAAAGGCCTGGGGCTTCCGGAAATCACCGTCGAACTCCTCGAAGACGCCGCGAAAGCGGGGCTTCCCGAAATAAAGGATTTCTGATGGGATCGTCGACAGACATCCGCCGAAACTCCCGCGAACTTCGCTACAATCCCTCCCATTCCCCCCCTTCCCCGATGATCCTCGCCCGACTCCTCCCCGCCTGCGCCCTTGCCGCCGCCCTCGTCGCCACACTGGCGGCGCAGCAGCAACCCGCTCCCAAAAAGCTGAAATGGCGCGTCCAGCAGCTCCATAAGGACAACAACGAGGGCATCGCCGTCGGCGACATCGACGGCGACGGCAAAGCCGACGTCACCGCCGGGGAATTCTGGTACGCCGCTCCCGACTTCAAACCCCGGCCGGTCCGCAAGATCCTTCCCTTCGGCAAGGACTACATGCAGAGCTGCGGCGAGCACCTCTACGACATGGACGGCGACGGCGACCTCGACATTCTCTCGATCGCCTTCACCCTGCCCGTGCTGAACTGGTATGAGAATCCCGGCACCGGCAACTACGCCGTCGAGAGCTGGAAGGTCCACGAGCTGATCGACACCGGCATCAAGGCGAACGAGGCCAGCTTCCTCCACGACTTCGACAAGGACGGCACGCCGGAATGGATCGTGAACTCCTGGGTCGCCACCAATCCCATGGAGATCTACCGCCTCGTCCGCGGCGGGGACGGCAAGGTGAAGGCCGAAAGGCACGTCGTCGCCGAAAGCGGCAACGGCCACGGCATGGGCTTCGGCGACCTCAACGGCGACGGTCTCGACGACATCGTCTTCGGCCAGGGCTGGTACGAGTGCCCCAAGGACGGCCCCTTCTCCGGCCCCTGGACCTGGCACAAGGATTTCAACCTGCCCCACGCAAGCTGCCCCGTCCTCGTCCTCGACCTCAACGGCGACGGACGCAACGACATCGTCTGGGGCGACGGCCACAACTACGGCCTCTATTGGCACGAGCAGCTCGAGCCGCAGTCGAACGGCATGACGACCTGGCGCCAGCACCTCATCGACAAGAAGTTCTCCCAGGCCCACGCCCTCGCCTGGGAGGACATCGACGGCGACGGCCAGCCCGAGCTGATCACCGGGATGCGCTACTTCGCCCACTCCGGCAACGACCCCGGCGAGCACGATCCGGTCACCGTCCACTACTACGACTGGAATCCCGAAGGCCAGACCTGGACAAAGCACCTCATCCACACCGGCCCGAGCGGCGAAGCCCCAGGCATCGGCCTGCAGATCCGCATCGCCGACCTCGACGGCAACGGTTTCCCCGACGTCGCCGTGGCCGGCAAGACCGGCACCCACATCCTCTGGAACGAAGGCTGGACCGAATAGGGTCGAATCCTCCACCCGACAGGGTTGCATGAGCGACGAAGCATCCCCGGGCGGCCCGATTCCCGAGCACCTCCATTCCTTCTACGAGGGCCGTCCCTTCCTCGTCTGCACCCGCTGCGGCGAATCCCTCGCCGACTTCGAGGAGGGCTACCGCATCTCGAAGAACTTCAAGCGGGGCGAGGTCGTGATCGAATACGCTCTCTGCCTTCCCTGCCTGACGCGGATGCTGGAGGAGTCCTCGGAGGACTCGAAGCGGAACCTCGCCCGCTTCCAGCAGGCGCGGCTCCGCGGCGTGAGCGGCTTCGATGACTGCGCCTTCTGCGAACGGACCCGTACGGAGGCGCGGGACGAGGAGTTCGGTCTCGCGGGCGTCTGCCAGGGCGACCGCCTGCTCGAGAGCGCGATGATCTGCATCGACTGCATGGAGGAGATGCATGCCGTTCTCTCGGAGGAGACGAAGCGCATCTGGGGCCGCTTCCGCGAAGAGAACTTTCCCGGCGTGCCCTCCGATTTCGAACCCTTCCCTGGCGAGGTGCTGAAAAAGGTGTGAGGCGCTTTCTCCGCCACCGTTGGAGGGGCACGCTCCGTCGTGCCTGCCGAGGCATGGAAGCATTTCGACGCGGGTACGACGCCACACCCGCCCATCACCTCTCCACCGCACCACTCTCGACGGAGAACCCGCCTCCCGACAGCACGAGCCGGTCGGACGGCTCGAAGTGGGCGAGGAGCCCCTTGTCGGTCTTAACCCGGCTCACCCCGGTGAGGACAAGACTCCCCGACACGGGATCGAAGCTCAAATGGTCTGCCTCGGCGACGCAGGCGGGTTCGGAGCGGGTCACGCGGACGCGACTGGCGAGGAGGGGTTCCTCGCCCGGAGCGGTGAGACGCACCGAGGCCGCCTCGATGCGGAAGGCCTCGAGCTCGACGAGGACATGGCCCTCGTAGGCATATCCCTCGCCCGACGCACCGCCACGGTCGGCCGTGATCCGGAGCGTCTCGCTGTGCACGCCCCCCGCCGACTTGCCCATTGCGGGACCGGCCGCCAGCTCGAAATCAATCCGGTGAGCGATGCGTCCCGTTCCCGCGGACGAGGCACGGACCGATTCGGATTTCGCTGGAGAGGCAGTGAAGTCGGTGCGGACCACGAAGCTCACTTCATCCGAGCGGCGTCCGCCCGGAGCCTCGACCCGGAAGGAAGAGAGAGCGAAGAAGGCGAGGGCGACGACCGCGGCGGCTGCCCCCCAGGCGGCGGCCGCAGACCGCCAATTCCGCGAAAAGCGAGCGACGGCATAGTCGGCGGCAGGTCGGCGATGCACGGTCTCCTGCAGGATGCGCAGGACGAGTTCCTCGTCCCCGCCATGGCGTCCGAGGCGGGCATGCTCGGAGAGGGCCGCATCGACGAGGCGCTCGTCGACGGACTCGGGACCGAAAGAAATCGAAGTGGGTTCGGAATTCATGCGTCGTCGGAGGATGGAGGTTCGCTCTGTTTCGATTCGAGACATTGCTTCAGAAGGAGGCGGGCGCGCTGGAGCCGCTTCCTGACGGCGGCAGGGGCGACGTGGAGATGCTCGGCCGTCTCGTCGCCGGTACGCCCCTCGTAGTAGTAGGCCTCGACGGCCTCGCGGAGCGTCGCGGGGAGCCGCCCGAGGCAGACCTCCAGGGCGTCGAAGAGGGAATGCTCGCGCAGGGCGCGGCTCGACTGCCAGGCGGCGATGTCGGCATCCATCCTCGCAAGCTCGTGGTCGCCAAGATCGTAGCGGCGGTTTTTCCTCAGCCATTCGCGCCACTTGTTCCGCACGATGCCGCGCATCCACGTGGCAAAGTCTCGGGTGACGTCGAAGATCTCACGCTTCTGATAGGCGACGATGAAGGCCTCCTGCACGATGTCGCGGGCCGTCGCGGCGTCGCGGGTCAGGGCGACTGCGTAGACGAGCAGGTCGCGGTGGTGCGCACGGACGAGGGCGGCGAAGTCCTCCCCTTCCGGAACGGGCCGTCCGCATTTTCCGCGATCCTCGTCGATGTTCAAAAGCTGCATTGCCTCCTCCTTGGATTGGCACCTTTTCTCCCTTATTGTGACATCGATTCCTTGCGGAGGCGAGGGGGAACCGAATGCGCCGTTGCAAAGCGCCCGTTCCGTCGCCTATCGATACCTTTTCGAGATGCCCCGATCCCGCACGCTTCTCTCCGCCGCCGGGCCTTTCGCCGTGATCCTGATCCTCGTGGTCGTCATCTGGTCCGGTGGAAAGCCCCAGAAGAGCAAAAGCGGCGGAGATCCCGCGGCTCCTGCCCGGAGGGAGGCCGCGCCTCCCCGTGCCCATCGCCTCGACATCTCGACCTTGTCGCCGGGCGGAACCCTGCCCGGCTGGCGGGCGAGCCAGGGAATTTTCCGCCTGGTCGCCCTGGAAGGAGAGACCACCTTGGAACTCCCGCCCGAGCCGATGGCCGAGGGACAGCTCGTCTGGAACACGCTGATGGCGGGCGGGGGGATGGTGAGCGCACGGATGTGGGGCGAGCGCAAACGCCGTGTCGCTCCGAGGTTCGCCGTCGGCCTCGTGGCAAGCGGCCCTTACTGGCTGCGGGCGATTCCCTTGGAGAAGAAGCTGGAGATCGTCGCGGCGGGCGAAGTCTCGCTCGCTTCGGTCGCTTGGGAATGGGAGAGCGAACGCAAGGTATGGCTCGAGCTCCGCTCCTCTCCTGCCTCCGAAGCCGAGGATGAAATGAAAACCACGCTGGAGGGCCGCGTCTGGCACGAAGGGGAGGACCGCCCCGACGCTCCGTCGCTGTCCGTCGGCGTCGCGGAGGAATTCGGGTTCGTCCGTGCCGTGGCCGCCGCCGCCCCCTACGCTCTGGAGCCGGTCTACATCGACTTTATCGAGGCCGCTTCCCGATAGATTCCTTCACCGACCGTCACACTTGCCGCAATCGGAAATTATCCCCACTTATCGAACTCTTTCATTTTCTTCCCAATCTTCGATTTTCGGGGAAAACCTTCCCTTTCTTCATAAGATTCCCTTATTCAAAGCTTGAGTCGTCAAAATCCTTTTGCTTCCCGACAGGACGGCCCCTACTCTTCCCAACGCATTCCCCCCCTGCCCCGTATGAGATCCCTTTTGTGTGTTTGCGGCCTTAGTCTGGCCTTCGCTTCGCCCCTAATCTCGCAGGATTCCCGGCTCGGGGATGGAAGCTGGCCCGATTGGCGGGGCCCGCTTCAGACCGGAGTCAGCCTCGAGAGCTACAAGGACTACAAGTTCAACCCCGAGCCGGTCTGGACCGATACCATCGCCTCCCAAGGCACTCCCGTCATCCACAACGGACGGATCTACTCCTGGGGCTACCGCGGCAAAGGGCCGGATCTCGAGGAGGTGCTGCAGGCCCGCGAGGAGGCGACGGGCAAGGTGCTCTGGGAACGGACCAGCCATGACTTCATGTCCGACACGGTCTACGACCGCTACACCATCGGTGCGGCCACCATCGACACGGAGAACGAGAACGTGATCGTGGCCTCCGCCTACGGCCTCGTCTCCTGCTTCACGAAGGACGGCGACCTCGTCTGGGAGCAATCGCTGATGGAGCGCTTCGGGCGGCTCACCTTCCCGAACTCCCGCGCGGGCGCACCGGTCATCGACGGCGACATCGTCATCTTCCACGCGGTGACGAGCTACTGGGGAGCCGACGGCCCCGCCAGCGACCGCTTCCTCGGATTCGACAAGAACACCGGCGAACTGATCTGGTCCTCTCGCCCCGGCGTCGGCGGCGCCTTCCTCAAGGACTCCTCCTTCAGCACCCCGTATTTCGAGACCCGCCAAGGCAAGCGCGTCTTCTACGTCGGCACCGGATGCGGCAACATCGTCTGCATCAACGCGAAGGACGGGACCCCGCTCTGGCGCTTCCAGGCCACCATCGGCGGGGTCAACGCCTCCCTGGTGGTCATCGGGGACATCCTCTACGGCATCCACGGCACCGAGAACATGGACACGACCGAAACGGGACGCGCCTTCGCCATCCGCATCCCGGCGGACCTCGACAATCCCGGAGGCGAAGTCGATCCCGAACTGGGCGGCGCCCCGCGCCTGCCCGCCTCCGTCGAGGTCTGGCGCCAGCCTCTGGAGATGTTCACCAGCTCCCCCGTCCTCCACGACGGCAAGATCTACCAGTTCGTCAAGACCGGCGTCCTCTACTGCCTCGAGGCGGAGACCGGCAAGATCCTCTGGGAGGAGAAACTGGTGAACTCGCAGCTCCACGCCTCTCCCCTCTACGCCGACGGACGCCTCTACCTCTCGACCTATCCCGGCGAGTTCTTCGTGATCAACGTCACCGGCGACAAACCGGTCATCGAGCACTCCCTGAAGCTCGAGGGCAACGGCATCGGCTCCCCTTCCCTCTGCAACGGCCGGGTCTACGTGCATACCACCGAGAAGCTCCACTGCTTCGAGATCGGAAACAGCGGGATCGATCTCGCCGCCGCTCCCGAGGATCCCCAGCCCGAGCCCGGCGCCCCCGCGAAGCTCATTCCCGTGCCCTCCGACGTGCTCCTGGTCGCCGGCGAGTCCATGCCCGTGCGCCTCCGCGTCACCGACGCCAACGGCAACCTCATCCGCGAACTGGGGTCGGAGAAGACGAAATGGGAGACCTTCATCCCGCCGACCGCACGGGTGAAGTCCACGATGGACGCCTCCTTCGAGGGCAACGTCATCTCCGCCGCGGCCGACGCGAAGGATTCCGCCGGCGCCTGGAAGGTCGAAGCCGAAGGCCTCTCCGGCATCCTGCGGGGCCGCGTCGTTCCCGCCTTCCCCTTCACCGTCGATTTCGAGGACGCCAAGATCGGCGAGGAAGGCTTCGCCTTTCCGCCTCTCTCCTGGATCGGCGCACGCCTCAAATTCGACGTCCGCGAACTGGAGGGGAACAAGGTTCTCGGCAAGACCCTCGACCGGGTCATCTTCCAGCGCTCCCTCACCTTCATCGGATCGCCCGAGTCCTCGAACTACACGGTGCAGGCCGACGTCATGACCGACGGCAACCGCCGCACCAAGTCGGTCGTCGGCCTGATCAACCAGCGCTACATCATCTCCCTCGTCGGCAACTCCAACAGCATCGAGATCAGTTCCAATCAGGAACGCATCTCCGTGACCGCCCCCTTCCCCGTCGCCGCGAACAAGTGGTACACCCTCAAGACCCGCGTCGACGTCGCCGAGGACGGCTCAGGTGTCGTCCGGGGCAAAGCCTGGGCCAAAGGGGAGCCGGAGCCGGAGCAATGGACCGTCGAGTTCACCCACAGGAATGCGCACAAGAACGGCTGTCCCGGCATCTTCGGGTTTTCGCCCCAAAGCCTGAAAAGCGTCTATGTCGACAATTTCACCGTCGTCCCGAACGATTGAGAAGCGTAACCCTTCCCGTTCCTTTCCTTCGCCCCGTTTTCCACCCCCCTTCCCTCGCCATGACCCGTTCGTCCGCCTCCGCCCTCGCCCTGCTCGCCCTCTTCGCCTTCGCTGCTCCGCGCTGGACGGTGGCGGAGAAGAAAGGCGATGCGGCCCAGCCTACGCCCACCCCTGACGCCGGCGGCGGCGAATGGCCCACCTGGGGCCGCGACGGCACCAACAACATGGTCTCGCCGGCCAAGGGCATCCCGATCGACTTCACCTCGGGCACGCTCGAGCCCGACGGCAAGGTCACCGGGGCGCTCCACCTCAAATGGGCGACCGAGATGGGCTCGCAGGCCTATGGCACCACGACCGTGAAGGACGGCCGCGTCTTCATCGGGACGAACAACGAGAAGCCCCGGAATCCCGCTCTCGACGGCGACCGCAGCATCGTGATGTGCTTCGACGAGAAGAGCGGCGAGTTCCTCTGGCAGTTGGCCGTGCCGAAGCTCGACGCCGGCAAGGTCTCCGACTGGGAGTATCTGGGCATCTGCTCCTCCGTCGTCCTCGACGGAAAGCACGGCTACGTCGTCACGAACCGCTGCGAGGTCCTCTGCCTCGACGTCTACGGCATGAGCGACGGCAACGACGGCCCCTTCGAGGACGAGGGCAAATACCTCGTCGGCGGCATCGAGAAGCTGGACACGACCGAGCCCATCGAGATCGACGACAAGACCGCCGACATCGTCTGGGGCTACGACATGCGCACCGAACTCGGCGTCTTTCCCCACAACATCACCTCCAGCTCCGTCGTGCTGACGGACAAGTATGTCTTCGTCTGCACCTCGAACGGAGTCGACTGGTCCCACATCAACATCCCCAACCCCAACGCCCCCTCCTTCATCGCCCTCGACCGCGAGACCGGCGAGCTCGTCGCGGAGGAGGCCAGCGGGATCAGCGAGAACATCATGCACGCGAACTGGTCCTCGCCCGCCTACGCCGAGATCAACGGCGTGCCGACCGTCATCTTTGGCGGGGGGGACGGTTTCGTCTACGGCTTCCACGCCGAGGAGTTCGACGTCGAGAAGGACGGCGACGAGGAGTTCAAGTTGCTGAAGGAGCTCTGGAAGGTCGATTGCTGTCCCAAGGAATACCGCTTCGACGAGAACGGCGAGCCCATCAAGTACGCCACCTACCCCGGTCCCTCCGAGCTCATCTCCTCTCCCGTCGTCTACGACAACAAGGTCTACTGCGTGATCGGACAGGATCCCGAGCACGGCGAGGGCGTCGGCGCCGTCACCTGCATCGATCCGTCCAAGGGCACGGGGCAGGACGCCATCGTCTGGCAGTTCAAGGAGATCAACCGCTCCATCTCCACCCCTTCCATCGCCGACGGGCTCGTCTACATCGCCGACTACTCCGGCCGCCTCTTCTGTCTCGACGCCGAGACCGGCGAGAAATACTGGGAGCACGACACCCTCTCCCACATCTGGGGATCGACCCTCCATGTCGACGGCAAGGTCTTCCTCGGCAACGAGGACGGCGAACTCGTCATCCTGAAGGCGGGCAAGGAGCACGAAGAGCTCGCCACGATCAGCTTCCCCGCGCCGATCTACGCGACCCCCGTGGTCGCCAACGGCACGCTCTACGTGATGACCCAGACCCACCTCTACGCCTACGGGCAACCGTGAGGGCAACGCATTCGTAATGCGTGGGCCGGGGGCGAACCAAGCTCCCTCCATCGCCCATCAGCTAAACAGCCAAACCGCTACCCGCTAAACAGCTCTTCCCCCGAATGACCGCAGACGAAGCCAAAGCCCAACTCGACGAACGTGTCCGCGAAATGATGGCGTGGCACTTCAGCGAAGAAACCGGATGCCCCTTCTGGCTCGACTGGAAGAAGAGCGTCGGCTGGGATCCCCGCGAGGAGGTGAAGAGCTACGACGACATCGTCAAATTCCCCCATTTCCAGGACGAGTGGCTCCGCGACGAGAAGAACGAGCGCTTCGTCCCCAACGCCTACAAGGGCCGCCCCTTCAATGTCTTCGAGACCGGTGGCACCACGGGCCTGCCCAAGCAGCGCGTCGGCTGGGACGACTACAAGCACGACTACGAGCAGTTCTCCCACCAGCTCGACGACGAGTTCTTTCCCAAAGGAGGCAACTGGATCATGGTCGGTCCCACCGGTCCACGCCGCCTCCGGCTGGCCGTCGAGCACCTCGCCAACTACCGCGGCGGGAGCTGCTACCACGTCGACTGCGACCCCCGCTGGGTGAAGAAGGTCATCGCCCGCAAGGCCTACGACGAAGCCGAGCGCTACCAGGCCCACGTCATGGGGCAGGCCGTCGAGATCATCAAGCACCGCGACATCCAGTGCATCTTCACCACCCCGCGCCTCCTCGCCTCCATCGGCGAGCGCATCTCCATCTCTGGGCACGGGATCAAGGGCTGCTTCTGCGGCGGCACCTCGATGACGCCGGAATACGTGCGCTTCCTGCAGGAGGAAGTGCTCGAGGACAAGGCCCAGTTCGTGCCCACCTACGGCAACACCCTCATGGGCCTCGCCGTCTCCATTCCCAGCGAACTCAAGGCCAACGGCTACAGCGTCACCTACTACGCCCCCCAGCCCCGCGCCGTCCTCCGCATCGTCGATCCCGAGAAGACCGAGATCACCAAGGACTACGGCGAATACGGCCGCGTCGAGCTGACGACCCTGACGCAAGAGTTCTTCATGCCCCGCTTCCTCGAACGCGACGAGGCCATCCGTCGCAAGCCGCACGCGAAGTATGCGTGGGACGGTGTCGGCGATGTGCGGCCCTTCGGTGCGCTGACCGGGAAGGTGATCGAGGGGGTGTATTGAATCTCCCACTCCTTACTCTCTTGCCCTTTACTCCTCCTCCCCGGAAAAGCCCGCTTCCCTCCCGATGAAAGCCAAGAGCGAGGAGTAAAGAGTAAAAGACATTTGCCCATGAGCGCCCCCCACATCCCCATCCTCCGCCAAGGCCGCGTCCACCAGTCGCTCGACGTCCAGACCGTGCCCCGGCTCGGGAGCGACGAGGCGGCGGTCGAAATCAGCTTTGCCTGCGCCGACATGGTCAAATACGACCTCGCCAAGATGGGCGGAGCCCGGGCCAAGCTGAAGTCGATGTCCTCGGCGGAGCTGATCGAGATCACGAAGCAGGCCGGCGAGATCTTCCTGAACGACGACCTCCCCATCGGCCTCGACGGAGCCTTGCAGTCGCCCGAGGACTACGTGCTCTCCCTCGCGGCCACGAGCGGGCTTCCCCATTCGCTCATCCGCATGAACATGAAGCGGTTGGGTGGCATTTTCGGACAGATCGAGGACATCTTCCGGGGGCTCACCCGCGGGCTCGATCCGGCGGTGCTCGACCAGGGCTACGGCGAGCAGGGCGGTGCCCCCGTCAGCTTCTCCGCGACGACGAACGAGCTGGCCGTCATCCTCCCCAGCAACTCACCCGCCGTCAACGCCCTCTGGATTCCCTCCATCGCGATGAAGGTGCCGGTGCTGCTCAAGCCCGGACGCGAGGAGCCCTGGACCCCTTGGCGCATCATCCAGGCCTTCATCAAGGCGGGCTGCCCGCCCGAGGCCTTTTCGCTCTATCCGACCCAGCACGACGGCTCCGGCATCATCATCCGCCGGGCCGGGCGCGTCATGCTCTTCGGCGACGACTCGACGGTGAAGCAATACGAGAACGATCCCCGCATCGAGGTCCACGGCACCGGCTACTCCAAGTTCCTCATCGGGGAGGACGAGATCGACCGCTGGGAGAGCTACATCGACACCCTCGTCGAGTCCGTCTCCGCCAACTCCGGCCGGAGCTGCATCTGCACCTCGACCATCGTCGTGCCGCGCCACGGCGACGAGATCGCCCGCGCCGTGGCGAAGCGGCTCGCCGAGATCAAGCCGCTCGCCCAGGACGACCCGGAGGCGAAGCTCTCCGGCTTCGCCAACCCCATGTTCGCCGAGTGGATCAACGAGGCCGTCGAGAAAGGCCTCGCCGCCGGAGGCGCCGTCGATGTCACCGCCGAGTTCCGCGAGGGCGAGCGCTTCCAGCAACGCGACGGGATGAACTACCTCCAGCCCACGATCGTGCGTGTCGATTCCTTCGACCAGGAGCTGGCCATCCGCGAGTTCCTCTTCCCCTTCGCCAGCGTCGTCGAGTGCCCCCAGGCCGAGATGCTCGACAGGATCGGCTACTCCCTCGTCGTCACCGCCGTGACCCGGGACATCGAGTGGATCCAGCGCCTCTTCGACTGCCCCCACATCGACCGCCTCAACATCGGCAACGTGCCCACCAACCGGATCCAGTGGAACCAGCCACACGAAGGCAACCTTTTCGAGTTCCTGTATACGCGCCGTTCCTTCCAGATTGCGGAGATCGCCTGAGCGCTTAGCGTCTTCACCGATGCCGTCAGCTCCCCTCTCCATCGAATCCCTCTGCGCGGAACTGGACCTGCCCGAATGGGTGGCCGACTTCCGACACGCCGCCGGTGAGAAAGTCGTCTTCGGCACCGGAACACTGGGGATCCTTGGGCAGGAGGCGGCCCGGCTCGGCGGTCGCCGAATCCTCGTCGTGACCGATCCCGGTCTCGCCCGCACGGGCTTCGTCCAGCGCGCCCACGATTCGTTGAAAGAGCAGGGCCTGCACGTCGCCATCTACGACCAGGTCCGCGAAAATCCCACGACCGAGGACGTGGACCGCTGCGTCGCCTTCGCCAAGGCCGAGGAAATCGACCTCATCGTCGGGCTCGGCGGTGGTTCTTCCCTCGACACCGCCAAAGGCTGCAATTTCATCCTCACCAATGGCGGACGGATGCAGGACTACTGGGGCGTCGGCAAGGCGACGAAACCTATGCTGCCCTTCGTCGCCGTCCCCACGACCTCGGGCACGGGCAGCGAATGCCAGAGCTTCGCTCTCATCGCCGACGCCGAGACCCACGCGAAAATGGCCTGCGGCGATCCGAAATGCGCCGCCGCCGTCTCCATCCTCGATCCCGAGCTGACCGTGACGATGCCTGCCATGGTCACCGCCCACACCGGCATCGACGCCATCGCCCACGCCCTCGAGACCGCGGTCTGCAACCAGCGGAACGAGATCTCCTCCGCCCATTCCGCCGCCGCCTGGCGACTCCTCGACGCCGGACTCCCCCGCGTCCTCGCCGAGCCCAACGACCTCGAGGCCCGCGCCCGCATGCAGCTCGGTTCCGCCTTCGCCGGAACCGCGATCGAGAACTCCATGCTCGGGATCGCCCATTCCTGCGCCAATCCCCTCACCGCCCACTACGGCATCGTCCACGGCCAGGCCGTCGGCACGATGCTGCCGCACGTCGTCGCCTTCAACCGCGCCGACGCCGCAGCCGCCGCCATCTATGACACTCTTTCCGATGGAGCCGACCTCGCCGTCCGTGTGCGCGGGCACCTCGCCGCCTGCGGGATGGACCGGTCCTTGCGCGAGCTCGGCGTGGATGAAGCGATGATTCCCCAACTTGCCACCGAAGCCGCCGTTCAGTGGACCGCCCGCTTCAATCCCGTGGCAGTGGACGACGCGATGCTGGAGCAGGTCTACCGCAAAGCATGGTGAACGGGTTCGGCGCAAGCCCTTAAGCATCGAGGGCAATCGCTTTCTCGAAACGAATCGGATGACCGCCTCCGCCGCTCGATCCCCTGCAGGGCATCGAAACTCGCCTCTCGACAGAATTTTTAAAATATTCTATTCTCTGGAGCAACACCCGTAGAAGACATGAACCGACACCTGCCCGCCTGCTTTCTCGCCTTCGCTTTGTTCGCCCCGGCCATGCACGCCGACGCCGGCGATCATGGACCGGGCTACTACCGCTCGAGCGCCCGGCCCTGCTCCTCCTGCGCCGACAGCAAGTTTCAGACGCCGCGCTACAATCAGATCCTGCCCTATCGCCACTACGAGGACAGGAAGCGCTACAATGCGGCCCCGTGTTGCGGCGAGCCCATCCGCACCTCGCCCTACCTGCTGAAGACCCTCGTCGTCAGCAAGCGGCGCCTGCCCCACTACACTTACGATCAATACGGGAACCAGCACTGCCGTCGGCTCCTCACCACGACCTACAAGGAGATCTATTCCGACGGGAGCTGCCGCGTGTGGACCACCGTAGGAGGCTGACCGCGCCCTCCTTCTTCACGGCACTTCGGGCGAATGCGGATAGTCGCGCCCGGAGAGTGCCTTGGCCGTGAAAATGGCGAAGCTCGCCATCCCGTAGCTCAGACCGAGCACCACGCCGAAATCCACGAGGCCGCGCCACGGCGCAGGCAGGAAGCGGACGAGGACGACGAGCAGGGCGATTCCAAGGGTGAGGCAGATCGCCGTGACCTGCGTCTTCCGGGTCGCATGGAAATACCCCATGCAGAAAGCCGGAGCAAGAGCCACATGAAGCGGGCGCGGATGGTCGCGGAGATACTTCACCCGGGCGGCGGTGCGTGGGGAGAACTTTTTCTGGAACCCCCGGTAGCCCTCGGCCACGAGCATGAACAGGGCAAAGCCGACCAGGAACACCCACTGCACTCCGCTCAGGGGAGAATGGAAGGCCTCGACCGCCCTCGGCGCAAGACGCCAGATCGCGTAGGCCAGCAATGCGGTCACGCCTGAAAAACCCCACAATGCCCCGAGGACTCCCATAACGCGCGCACTGTGGCGCATCGGTCGCGAATGTAAAGCGTCGGCGAGAACTGCCCCGAGAGCCTCCGGCGGGAAGGCGGGTCCACCCGCTCGCGTCCGGAGACGGAATTCGCCGCTTGGCATGCTCAAGGAATCCGAATGCCGTCCGCCAGGGATCCCCTCCCCCATTGCCTCCACCACTCAAGAGGGTTAAGTATCCCGCCCGACCCGGTCGGCTCCCTTCCGCCAATGGCCATCATCCCCCAGGAAACGGTCCTTCAGATCCTCGACGCGACGGACATCGTCGAGTTGATCCAAGGCTATTTCCCCCTGAAGCGCTCGGGGGCGAACTTCCAGGCGGTCTGCCCTTTCCACAACGAAAAGACGCCGAGCTTCAACGTCAATCCGCACCGGCAGATCTTCCATTGCTTCGGATGCCACACGGGCGGCGACGCGATCAAGTTCGTGATGCTCTACGAAAACCTCGCCTTCACCGATGCGGCCCGGAAGCTGGCCGACCGCGCCGGAGTGACGATCGTCGAGGAGGCCTACGATCCCAAGGAGGAAGCGCGGAGGAGGAACAAGGGCGACCTGATGCGGATGCAGCGGGCGGCGGCGGACTGGTTCCACCGGCTCCTTTTCAAAAGCCCGCTCGCCCAGCCGGCAAGGGACTATCTGAAATCCCGGGGCCTCTCGATGGAAACCTCGCGGAAATGGAAGTTCGGCTACGCTCCGTCGGAGCAGAGGCCCTTCATGGACTGGGCCCGCGGGGAGGGTTTCGGCGAGGCCCAGCTCGTCGAGGGCGGACTCGCGAAGTGGCGCGACGAGAACCGCACCAGCCAGGGAGCCTACAGTTTCTTCCGCCACCGGCTCATGTTTCCCGTGAACAACGACCAAGGCGAGACCGTCGCCTTCAGCGGACGCGTTCTCGCCGCGGATCAAGGAGGCGGAAAATACGTGAATTCGCCCGAGACGGCCCTCTTCAACAAGAGCCGCACCTTCTTCGGCTTCGACAAGAGCAAGCGTGCCATCCTCCGGGAGAAGCTCGCCATCGTCTGCGAGGGTCAGCTCGACCTCATCGCCGCCCACGAGGCGGGAATCGAAAACGTCGTCGCCCCGCTCGGCACGGCTTTCACTCCGGATCACGCCAAGATCCTGAAGCGCCACACGGACGAGGTCGTGCTCTGCTTCGACTCCGACGCGGCGGGGCTGAACGCGGCCTCGAAAGCCTTCCGCGTGCTCGCTCCGATGGGAATGCTGGTGAGGCTGGCCCTGCTGCCCGAGGGAGAGGATCCCGATTCGCTCATCCGCAGGCACGGTCCCGACGCCCTTCGCGAAATCCTCGGCGCGGCGCCGGAGTTCTTCGACTTCCAGATCGACCGCCGCGGGGGCCGCTTGAACCAAGGCAGCCTGCGCGACCGCCTCGCCTTCGCGCGCGAACTGTCGGGCGACATCGCCCTGGTGGACGACAAGATGTTGCAGGACGCCCTCATCAGCCGCATCACGATCCGGCTCGGCGTCGGCGAGGACGATATCCGGAAACTCGTCCGCGACGCCATCGCGGCGAAGGCCCGCGCCGAAAAAGCGCAGCACAAGCGGGAGAAGGGACAGCTTCGCCGTGTCGTCGGAGAGAACGGCCCGGACTCGGCGAGTTCCGAACCACCCTCTCCGGAGAGCTCGGCCGGGGATCTCCCCGGCGGGCCCGAAATCCAGAACCGGTCCATCCGTCTGCTCTGCCGCGGACTCCTCACCGATCCCTCCGTCCAGGCCACCGTCGCGAACGGCCCTGCGCCCGAATTCTTCCGCCAGCTCGCCGAGACGGAACTGCTCTCCCGTCTTTGGTCGGGCGGCTACGACGCGGCCAGCCCGGCGAGCGTGAACGCCTTCGTCGGACGGCTCCCGGAAGGCGACCGGCGCGCCGCGCTGCGCATCCTTGGCGAAGAGTCGGCCACCGTCACCCCCGAACTCGCGCGCGAATGCCTCGCCGCCCTCCACCGCCAAAGCATCCAACGGGAAATCGCCGTGACGAGAGCCCAGCTGGGAGCCCCGGGACTGCCTGAAAACGAGGTGACGCGGCTGTCCAAAGTCCTCCTTGACCTGAGGGGACGGCTAAACGAACATTAGAGGCTTCCAGAGCGCGGGAGCTTTCTTCTTCTCTTCCCCTTCGTCCGGAATATGGCCAACCACAAAGCCAACGGTTCAGAGCTTAGCAAGTCAGGCGGGAAACACGCAACCAAAAAATCGGAGGAAATCCAAGGTCCCGCCATCATGGAGGCGGCCACCGCCACCGAGGTTGCCTCGCCACTCGACGATCCCGCTTTCCGCATCGTCGTCCGCGACCTCGTCCGTCTCGCGAAGGAGCAAGGGCATCTCACCTACGACGACATCAACGAGGCGATTCCCGACACCGAGACCGACCTGGAACTGCTCGAAGACCTCATTGCCAAGCTCCGCGCGATGAAGTTCCGCATCGTCGATGCGGCGGAAACGGATCCTCTCAAATCCCTTCCCATGGAGGTGGAGGCCGACGAGGTCTCCGACGACGACGAGGGTTCCGAAAAGGGCCCCGCTTCCGACCGCGAAGGCCGTCTCGACATTCTCGACGATCCGGTGCGGATGTATCTGAAGCAGATGGGGCAAATTCCCCTGCTCAGCCGCGAGCAGGAGATCTCCATCTCCAAACGCATCGAAAAATCCGAATCGGAAATCCGCAAGCTGATCTGCCGCTTCGGTTTCATCCCCGATGCCTACCTCGACCTCGCCGCGAGGCTCGAGCAAGGCGACGAACGCTTCGACCGGATCATCCTCGACAAGAAGATCGAGAGCCGTGCGCGCTACCTGAGAAATCTCGAGAAGCTGCGCGAGCAGGTCGTCTCGCTGCGTGACAAGCTCGCGGAGACCTTCGACGCTCTCTGCCGGGCAAACGGAGGAGCGGCGGCGGCGAAGCTGGCCGAAGCATGGGAGAAAGGCCACGCGGAACTCGGCAAAGTGTACGGCCGATTCTACTTCAAGCACCGCGTCACCGAGGATTTCATCGCCCACGCCGAGACCTACGCGGCCCGCTCGGAGACCCTCTCCTCCCAAGCCGCCGCGGCGCACCGCCCCGAGGAGATCAAGGCCGCCGCCGAGGCCAAGTCCGTCTTCGAGAGGGAAGTCTGGATGAGCCAGGAGGAATTCGACCGTCGCCTCGGCACCCTGCGCCAGCAAGCCGAGGAAGCCCGCCGGGCGAAGGACGAAATGGTCGAGGCGAATCTGCGCCTCGTCATCTCCATCGCGAAGAAGTACACGAACCGCGGCCTTTCCTTCCTCGACCTCATCCAGGAAGGCAACATGGGCCTGATGAAGGCCGTGGAGAAGTTCGAATACCGTCGCGGCTACAAGTTCTCGACCTACGCGACTTGGTGGATCCGCCAAGCCATCACCCGCTCCATCGCCGACCAGGCCCGCACCATCCGCATTCCGGTGCACATGATCGAGACGATCAACAAGCTCATGCGCGTGCAGAAGCAGCTCGTGCAGGAGTATGGCCGCGAACCCACCGCCGAGGAGATCGCCGACGAAATCCACCTGCCCGTCGAACGCGTCAGCGCCGTGCTGAAGATGGCCCAGCAGCCCATCTCCCTGCAAGCCCCCGTCGGCGACAGCGAGGAAACCAGCCTCGGCGATTTCATCGAGGACAAGGGGGCCGAGGATCCCAGCGACATCACCTCCATGGCGATGCTGAAGGATCGCATCAAGGATGTCCTCGACACCCTCAATCCTCGGGAGCGCGAAGTGCTGGAGCAGCGCTTCGGCCTCGTCGACGGCTACAGCCGCACGCTGGAGGAGGTGGGCAAGCAATTCCAAGTCACCCGCGAGCGCATCCGCCAGATCGAGGCGAAAGCCCTGCGGAAGATGCGTCACCCTACCCGCATCCGCCAGCTGGAAGGCTTCATCGACGCACGGATTCCGGGGTGAAGCGAAACTTTTTCTCCGATCCACGAAACTCACGCCTCGGCGGGGAGTTTCCATCTCCATGAGCGATCCCGAATCCGATGCCTCTCTCTGGAAGCTCCTCGGCCAGGCGAGCCGAACGGAGCCATCTCCCGGCTTCGTACGCGAAGTCGTGCGAGAAGCAAGGAGTTCCGCCCCGGCGGGACCGTCGTTGCGGGAGCGGCTGCAGGGCCTTTGCCTCTCCTTCCGCCGCCCCCTGCTGGCGGGCGGCGCCCTTGCCCTCCTGGCGATCGCGGTCGTCCCCCTCTATCGGAACAACACGCCGGGAGAGGCCGACCGCTTCCTCCATTCCTTTCTGCAAACGGAAACGCACCACGAAGCCTTCGACCCGGCTTCGGAAATGGCCGCCATCGAGTATCTCGGACAACTCATGGCGGTGGCGGATCCCGGGCTGCTCGACGACGACGCCTTGGCCGCTCTTTTCTAGACCCTTGCAGAAAGATCCGGACGCCTCCCTGCGTATCGGAGACATGACCACTCGGCATCCCCCTTTCCCGCCCGCTCGGAGTTTTCTCTAAGCGACGGGATGCTGGCGCGTTCCAATGACGCGTCCCGTTCAACCGACCGATGGACCCCATGAACCTCCGACCCGCCCCCCTCTTCGCCTCCGCTGCCCTGATCGCCGCCCTCGTCGGCGCCGCCTGCACCACGACCGTCCCCGAAACAGGCCGACGGCAGTTCAACATGCTGCCCCCCGCACAGGAGGCGGCCCTCGGCCTGAGCGAATTCCAGAAGATGAAGCAGACGATGAAGATCTCGACGGATCCGGGCCAGAACGCCCTCGTCCAGCGGGTCGGGGCGCGTCTCTCCAAGGTCATGCCGGTACCCGAGGCGCAGTGGGAATTCGTCGTCTTCGACGAACCTTCGCCGAACGCCTTCGCCCTGCCGGGCGGGAAGGTCGGCGTCCACAGCGGCCTCTTCCAAGTGACGAAAGACGAGGCGGGGCTTGCCGCCGTGATCGGCCACGAGGTCGCCCATGTCGTCGCCCGCCATTCCGGCGAGCGTGCCACGCAGACCGCGCTCGCCGGCGTCGCCGCGGCCGGGGCCGGCTACGCCCTCAACCGGGACGGGCGCGACGGCGCGCTGCCCACCGCCGCCGTCGGTGCCGGAGCCTTGCTGATGACGAAGAAATGGTCGCGCGAGCAGGAGCTCGAGGCCGACCGGATGGGGGCGATCTTCATGGCCCGGGCGGGCTACGATCCGCGCGAGGCGGTCGAACTGTGGAAGCGCTTCGCCGACTGGAAGCAACGCAACAACCAGGGGGCGAGCGGGCCGAACTTCCTCAGCACCCACCCGCTCGACGAGAAACGCATCGAGCAGCTCCAGCACTACCTGCCCGAGGCCCTCGCCGAATACAAAAGCTGAGCATGGACAAGCGAGCCCTCCGCAAGGAGCTGTTTTCGCGCATCCGCGCCCTCCCCGTCGAGACACGGGAAACCGCCTCGGCGAAAATCCGCGAATGGCTCGCCGACGACGCCGAATTCCAAGCCGCGGAAACCGTCTTCGCCTACCTCGCCCTGCCCGGCGAACCGAATCTTGCCCCGTTGGTCGGACTCTTTCCACGGAAGCGATGGGCCTTCTCCCGGATCACCGGGGAGGATCGGCTGGCTTTCCACCAAATGGGAAAAGTCGAGGAGGCACTCGCCAGTCCCTACGGCATCTTCGAACCGGTCCCCAAGCGACACACCCTCTTGAATGCCGCGGCCGCCGACCTCGTTCTCGTTCCCGGCGTGGGATTCGACCCGGAAACGAGAGCCCGGCTGGGACGCGGCAAGGGACACTACGACCGCTTTCTCGCCGAAACGCCGGCCCGCTTCGTCGGCGTCGCCTTCTCCACGCAGATCGAGGCGCTGGTCGCGGAGCCGCACGACGTCCCCATGCATCGGCTCCTCACCGAGGTCGGCTGGATTTGATTCTCCCTCCTCCGGGGATCACTGGAACGATCCGCCGAATCCCGATTCGCGCAAAGCCCGCATCACCTCGTAGGGTTTGAAGCCTTTGCCCGTCACCTTTGCGGCGTCCTCCCCTTTCCTCGCCTCGCAGTTCTCCACCCCGTCGACCGACTCGACCGCCGCGGTGAACTCCCTCACGCAGCCGCCACAGCAGAGATGGGCACCCTGCACGAGCATGACGTCGACGCTGCGATCGTCCTCTACCAAGTCCGGAATGCGCAAGGTGGCATGATCCGAAACGCCGTAGAAGCCCGCGCCGAGGATCGCATCCAAAGCCAATCGCGCGGCCTTGTCCGAAGGAGCCTCCACGTGAATGGACCCGGCCGACCGGTCGCCGACGATGACGACCCCCTCGGGAACCGACCCCTTCGCGTCCGAGACGATCTTCGCGACGGCGTCCACGCAATCGTCGCAGCAGAGGTGCGCTCCGGCAAGAGTGACGGCCGTCGCCCCCCCACGGGGCATCGGGAGCGAACCCGCCCGCGCCGCGGCCTCCTTCACGTATTCTTTGTCTTCGGCGGAGAGACCCGCAAGAGGCGCTTCGAAGACTTGCCCTTTCGTCGTCTTGATCTTGACGGTGGACTCGTCCTTCATGCCCGCGAACTCGGCCCGGATCTTCCTGCCGTCGGCGGCCCGGGTCCATTCCCGAATCTCCTCTCCCCGCAGGGGCATCGCATAGAGCAGGAAGCAGACGACACCGAAGGACGGGAAGGGCGGTTTCATCGCCGCCAAGATAGCGAACCCGCACAATCGCGGTCAATCTCCGAGTCGGAAAAATTGCGATGCCTGCGAGAAATCCACCCCCGCTTGCGAAAATCGGCGAGAGCTCTCCATCGCGCCGATTGACAGCCCTCTGGAAGCATGATCGAATCCGATAAAGCCATGCCTCCCTTCCTTCGTCTTCTCCTTCAGCCAGCGCTCCTCGGCTTCGCCTTCGCCGCGTCGGCCGCCCCCCCTTCGGAACCGCTCCAGCTCGTCGATCTCACCGCGTGGAAGGAAACGGGCGAATGGGCCATTGCCGGAGAGGTGCAGGGCAGCACTCAGGAGATGAAATGGAAGGCCGTGGCACCGGGCCAGGGCATCCTCTACAACGGCGCCGCCGGCAAGACCGTGAACCTCTCCAGCAAAGGCTCCCACGGCGACGCCGAGATCGAGGTGGAGTTCATGATCCCGAAGTCGTCGAACTCGGGGATCTACCTGATGAGCCGATACGAACTCCAGATCCTCGACAGCTACGGCAAGGCCGACAACGCCATCACCGTCCACGACTGCGGCGCGATCTACGAGCGCTGGGACGATTCGAAGCCGGAGGGGTCGAAAGGCTACGAAGGCACCCCGCCCTCGACCAACGCAAGCAGCGCTCCCGGCACTTGGCAAACCTACAGAATCCAGTTCCGCGCCCCGCGCTTCGACGCCGAAGGGAAGAAGACGGAGAACGCCCGCTTCGTCCGCGTGGAGCACAACGGCGTCGTCATTCACGAAGACGTCGAAGTCACCGGCCCCACCCGCGGAGGAGCGGATGGCGAGGTCGCCTCGGCCCCGATCATCGTGCAAGGCGACCACGGTCCCGTGGCTTTCAGAAAATTTCTCGTGCGGCACGTGGAGTTCAAGTGAGGGCCGTCCTCCTCATTCGACGAACATCGCGTTTCCCTCTTCGCCGCCGGAGAGAAGATAGGCCAGCAGGTCGAGGACGTCCTCGTCGTCGAAGGCATCCACGAGTCCCCTCGGCATCGCGCTTTCGGCGAGAGATTCCTCCGCACGGATCGCGGAGCGTTCAACCACCGTGACTTTCCTCGGATCGAAGGGATCGGTGTTGATCCGGTATTGCCTCTCCGAAACGCCGACGACCCGACCGGAAAGGGAACGGCCTCCGCCGAGGTCGAAGCGCCTCACGGCCTCGCTTTGCGCGACGGCGAGGTCCGGCGAGAGAACCGCCTCGAGCAGCTCCCGTGGCCCCATCCGCTTCACCGCCTTCCCGAGATCCGGGCCATTGGCGGTTCCGCCCCCCGCAAGGCGATGGCACTTCGTGCAGGAGGCCTCGGCGAAGACGCGGCGACCGTTTTCGAAATCGCGATTCCCCTCCAGCCCGACGAAGAGGAGAGGATCGAAATCCTCGATCGTCCAACGCTTCACCCGCTGATGCGAGGCGGAATCGTTGCCCCCTACGAACGGGCAGACGGCGACAGTCAGGAGGAGCGCATGGACGGCAAACCGCACATCCACTCCTCGCCGAAGGCGAATCGGGACGCAAGCCTACGTCTCCGGCTATCCCTGCCCTTCGGGCAAGGCATTCAATCCGTCTCCTCTCCGATCTTGCCAGCCATCCCGATTCCACTAGAATCCGAACCATGCATTCGCCTGTCCGCGCTATCTCCGGCCTTTTTGCCCTCTTCCTTACCTCTGCCACGGCTTCCGACTCCTGGCCGGAATTCCGAGGGCCGACGGGCGACGGACATGCGCCCGAGGCGACGCCGCCGACCCTCTGGTCGCCGACGAACCGGATCCGCTGGAAAACCCCGGTCGCGGGCAAGGCCTGGTCCTCTCCCGTCGTCGCCGACGGCAGGATCTACGTCACCACCGCCGCCGTCGAGGACGGAACGCTCTCCCTGCGGGCGCTCTGCTTCCGCCTCGACGACGGCGCCCCTCTCTGGGATCGCGAAGTCTTCAAGAAGGAGGAAGGCGCCATCCACCAGAAAAACAGTCACGCCTCCCCCACCCCCGTCTACGCCGAGGGCCGGCTCTACGTCCATTTCGGGCACGACGGCACCGCCGCGCTCGACGTCGGCGACGGTTCGATCCTCTGGACCCAGACCTCGCTGCCCTACCCTCCCGTCCACGGCAACGGCGGTTCGCCCGTCCTGCACGGGGACAAGCTGATCTTCGCCTGCGACGGCGCGAGCGATCCCTTCGTCGTCGCGCTCCAGGCGAACGACGGCTCCGTCGCATGGAAGACACCCCGCAACGTGGCGGTGAAGAACACCTTCTCGTTCTCGACGCCTCTGATCATCGAGGTGTCCGGCAAAGCCCAGGCCGTCGTCCCCGGATCGGGCGCGGTCGTCGCCTACGACCCGGCGGACGGACGCGAGATCTGGCGCTACGGCTACGGGGAGGGCTTCTCCGTGGTGCCGCGTCCCCTTCACCGGGACGGCGTCGTCTACGTCTGCTCGGGCTTCGGCCGGGCCGTCATCCATGCCGTGAAGACGGATGGAACCGGCGACGTCACCGGCACCCATCTCCTCTGGAAGGACGACAAGACGGTGCCCAAGGAAAGCTCGCCCATCCTCGTCGGCGATCTCCTCTTCTTCAACGACGACAAAGGCATCCTGAGTTGCCTCGACGCCGCCACCGGACAGGAGCACTACCGCGAGCGCCTCGACGGCCGTGGAGGCTACTCGGCTTCGCCGGTCCATGCGGGCGGCCATCTCTACTTCCACAACGGCGAAGGCATCACGACCGTGGTGAAGCCCGACAAGGTCTTCCGAAAGGTCGCCGAGAACCAGCTCGGGGAATACGGGCTTTCGTCCTTCGCCGTGGTCTCCGATGGATTCGTCGTCCGGACGGAGGGACATCTGCTGCGGATCGGGGAATAGGAGACCTCATTCCTCCAGATACTTCCGCAGCGATTCCTTGAGCTGGGCCCTGGCCCGGAAGAGAAGGCTCTTCACCGCGGGCACGGACATGCCGAGGACCGCTCCGATCTCCTCGTAGGGCATCTCCTCGTAGCGGCGGAGCACCACGGCCAGGCGCTGCTTTTCTGGCAGGGCCTCGATGGCCCGGTCGACGGACGCCTCCAGCTCGGCGTGGAGCAGATCGTCGCCGGGCGAGCTGCCGTGCCTGTCCTCGACGAGCCGATGGGTCGTCTCCTCGCGCTCCTGCACCGAGACGGTCGGCTTGCGCCGACGGCGGCGGGCTTCGTTGAACACGAGATTGCGAGCGATCGTGAACAGCCAGGTCGTGAAGCGGGCCTGCGGTTCGTAGCGCGAAGCCGATCTCCAGACCCGGATGAAAACCTGCTGGGCGATGTCCTCGGCGTCGGAAGGATTCCCCAGCATCTTCGCGACGGTCCCGATCACGGAACGCTGGTGAATCTCGACAAGCCGCTCGAAGGCGTCGAAATCTCCCGCCCGTATGCGCCTCATCAACGCCACGTCCAGCTCGTTGGCCTCCTCCCGCTCGCTCCCGTCGCCGGAGGCGGGGGAATTCGAAAGGGGCGGCGTCATGGAGGTTTTTCGGAAATTCCTGAGAGAAAGGGCTGCAATAGCAGGTAAACTCAACACCGGCAAGCCGCGAACGTTGCTCGGATTTCATTCCCCGGCACCGCCCTCCGCGCCCCCCGGCGCGGATTCCGCCTCCCCCGCCCCCGACATGCCCGAATCCTCCAAGACAAAAGCCCGCCGACGCTGGCCCTTCCTCCGCCGCCTCTCGCTGCTGTTGATGCGGCTCGGCATCTCCAGCGACACGGTCGCCATCGCCGGCATGATCCTCGGCATCCTCGCGGGCACCGCCTTCATGGTCACAGGCGAGACCCAGCGACCGCAGGTGGCCTGGGGAATCGGAGCGGCCCTCTGTCTGCTGCGGGTCGTCGCCATCCGGCTCGACGACATGCTGCAGCCCGCCTCGATGAGACAATCGCGCGAGGAGGAATTCTACAACGAGCTTCCGGAACGGGTCTCCGACGCGGTCACGCTCCTCGGTTTCGGTTTCGCCGCCGATTCGAGCCCTTGGCTCGGTCTCGCCGCTGCTCTGACGGCGATTTTCTCGGCCTACATCCGCTCGCTCGTCTCGTCCCGCTCGGAAGGCGGCAAGCGGACGGGCTTCGTCCCGATGACACGGACGCAGCGCCTTTTCCTCCTTTCGCTCACCTCGATCCTGATGATCGCGCGGGTGCAGGATCGTTTTCCCGGGTTCGATCCTCCGCAAATCGCGCTGGGCCTCGTCGTCGTCGGTTGCCTCACGGCCGTGTGTCTGCGCTGGTTCAGTCTTCGCAGCATCAAAGTCTGAAAATGCTTAAGAGACCGTTGAAAAACTCCGCAATGAAGAAATCTGGATTGGCTTCGCCTAGGAGATCAGCGGCAATCCGCCAGGATTGCCATGGTGCGGACTGCGGCTTTTTGTCCGTCTGGTTTCGCCGCGCCTCATTCGGTCTTTCCCAAAGCCAATCAGGCGTTGACTTCCGTCCTCTCTGAAGCCAGTCTGCCTGTTGCCCGTGCCAATGTTGCCGAGCATCCCGTTCCGAATCGGCAAACGAATGATGGTCTCGTCCAATCGCCGTTTTCACATTCTCGCGCTGCTCCTTCCCATCGGCGCTTCTCTCGTTGGGATGGCGGGCGACGGCGTCCTACCCAAATCCTATCCGGTCACGCGCTATTCCGCGACTTGGGAGCATTCCCCCTTTCTCCGTGAAATCACCGAAGCCCTCTCTCTCCCCTCGGCCCCATCCTTCGGCGAACGGCTGACCCTGGAAGGCATCGTCTCCGACGATTCGCGGGGGGTCATCGCCTATCTGCGCGACAAAGAGACCGACGAATCCCTCATGGTCACGGACAGACCCAGTCAGTCCCACCCTTATCTCGTCGTCTCGGCGTCGCAGGTCCGGGATCCGGGTTTGACCTGGGTGAGGATCTCCGACGGGTCCCAGACGGCGGAACTTGGATTCGCGAGCTCGGGGCGGTCCACGGGGGCCGATCGATCGTCGTCGTTGCATTCCGCCCCTTCGCCCGGGGCGCCGGCGCTGGCGGTCGGCCATCCCAACGCCGGCCCGCCGAAGGATTTGGACGCTTCGGAAGACAAGCCGAAGACGACCGTCGCAGGGCCGCCCCGCCAGCGGGTGCGCCTGCCGATTCCGATGCCCGATCCGAAGAAGCCGTCCGGCGAGGCCAAGCGGCCGCCGACGCCATCCACCGCCACTCCGGCTTCGTCCCCGAACACGAGCCGTCCGTGACGGGCTGTTCCTCCCCCGTTGCAGCCGCATCTGGGGAAAGCTCTCCGTATTCGCCCATGGCTTTATGAAACTTGGTGAAGACCTTTGTAGTGCCGCGCAACCTCTCCTCCATGCGAGAGACGGCCATCGCCGTTCCGCTCCCTCCTTCCGAGAAAACCCCGCCCCTCGAACAGCAGCAGGCCACCCTCGACCCGGATTTCAGACTCGAGCCCCTCACCAAATTTCATGTGTAAGTCCTGGTATTCGCCTGACGGTCTTGCCTTCATGGTTGACGCCACTCCCCCCCTGTCGTAGGGACTCCCGCATTTTCTGGTGGGCTGGGTTCAAGAGGCTTTCCGGGCGCAGGTGGATTGAAGCTTGCCCGGACTTCGTCTTGGGCCGTCGGCCGGACGCCATGCTCCGCCCGGAATGGGTCGGACCCGCTTAGTGAACTCGTGAGGCAAGCCGCCGAGTCCGGCTGCCAACCTCTGCCATCCTTTTCCCATGCCCCTCCTGTCTGGAACCCTTCCGAAGGGAATCATCCGGCTCTCCCGCACCTTGCGGGCGAGAGCCGGAGCCTGCCTTCTGTCCATGGCGCTGCTGCCGCTTCCCTACGCAGTGGAAGCAAACGGAGTTCTCCCACCCTTCGCCGGCTGGACTTCCAGTGAAATCGGCTCGCCCTCGAGCACGGCGACCGAGCCCGGCGGATCCTCCGGCCCGGTCCTGACACTTCAGTCCGACGCTGCGGGCTTTTCTCCGAGCGGCGATGCGATCGCCCTCGTCCACCCGTCCGCAGAGCCGGGTGCTGGCAACGCCGACGTCCGCCTCAAGCTGGTTGCGCCCCCCGTTCCGAACTCCGGCCTGGACCCGGACGAGACCGAAGCAGGCCTGCTCGTGCTCGGCGATGCTTCCGATGGCGCACCCTTCCTCTTCTTCGGGGTGAATGGCGACGGGCAAGGGGTTATCCGCCGCAGAAGCGTCCGCAACGGAGCCATCGCCATCCTGCCCGCTTCGAACCTCGTCGGCGACACCCTCCGGGTCGTCGCCGGCTTCGACACGGTCTACCTCTACCGCTCGACCGATGGGGGACTCTCCTGGATTCCCATGGGCGGATATCCCGTTTCGTTCGAGGATTTCGAACCGTTGGCGGGCACCACCGTCGTCCAAGGGACCGCCGAGATCCGCGATCTTTCCAGCTTCCGCATCCCCCTTTTCTTCGAGATCACCAAGGACGAGGACGAGGCGACCTTCATCGGCGGCTGGGACCCGGACGAGTCCGCAGACGCCTGGGAGGGCGACCACCTCCTTTCCCGCCAGGATCCGGGCAGCGCTCCCAGCGCGGCTTTCGACTTGACCCCTCCGCTGTCGGGCGCCTATGAGATCTTCCTCCGCTGGATCCCCAACTCTTCGGCCAGCGAGGAGACTCCGGTCAACGTCGTCCATTCGAGCCTCGAACACCGCGGCTTCCTCCTCAACGAGCCTCTGGCGCTCGACCAGACCGGAGGAGGCGGTCTCTGGGTCAGCCTCGGCAACTACTGGCTCGACCGCAACACCTTCGGCCAGCAACTGACCGTCCTGGGTGCCCCGTCCAACGTCGAGGGCATCCCCGCGCCGGTCTCCCTCGATGCGGTCCGCCTGGTGAAGGGGCACGCCCCCGAGCCGGTCGTCTGGGAGAACCTCGAATACGCGACCACCGACTATTCGGGCGAAATGTCCGGAAGCTCCGTGCGGTCGATCCTCCTGAGGGATCCCTACGGCGACGGCCCCATCGACGAGGGAATCGAATTCGACGGCAACGGGCCCTACGTGGCGATAGGTCCGGCCCGGGCGGACGCGACCCGGTCTCTGTACGGGGACGGCATCTTCCAGTTCTCCGCATGGGGCCATCGGGAGGTGCGGCTCTCCGATCCGACGACGAACAACGTCTTCCAATTCCCCACAAACATCCCCTACGGGGACGACAAGCTGTCGTTCCAACGCTCGGGCGGCACCTTGAGGCTGCTCAGAAACGGAACTCCGGTATCCACCTTCGCCGACGCCGGCACCGCGCCCTTGCTCATCGATGCCTCGTTCCCCATCTCCTGGGGTTCTCCGGGGCAGCTCGGCACGGGGATCGACGACGCGCTGCTGGTCGGAGGAATCCAATTCGGGGACGCCGACGAGGACGGGCTCCCCGACGGATGGGAATTCAGGATCGTCATGCACGGGAACGCTCCCGCCTCGGGAATCTACTCCATCATCGACGTCAGGGACGAGGACGACTACGACGGCGACGGAAGGACGAACGCCCAGGAGCTTCGCGACTGGTCGGATCCGACCGACCCGGGGGACGCCTGGGCGTTCAGACCGGCGCAGTTCGACACGTCGGACGGAACCTTCGACGATTTGAACACCGAGGCCGGCGGTTCGGGCCTGAGGAGGGTCCGAACCGGAAGCGGCTGGGACGCACAGGGCAAGGAGCGGAGGATCCTCGCCGGAGACGGCGCGTTCCAGTTCACCGTGAGCGGCTCCGCGAAGCCCTTGGTCGTGGGGCTGGAGTCGGCGGTTGCACCGGTTTCGCCTCTGGAGCCCGAGCTCTGGACGCTGGAATTCCTTGCGACGGGAGACGTGGTCGCTGCGACGGGGGGAACAGCCCCCTCTGATTTCGAGACCATCGGCAGTTTCGAGGCGGGAGACCGCTTCATGGTCGCCCGGAGATCCGATCAAATCGAATATTGGAAGAACGGAGCGCTCATGGCGAGCTATCCGATGGAGCCGTCCGCAGCTTCGGAGGAACTTTCCGCCTTCGCGAGGATCCACCAGACCTCGGACGACGCCGCGCTCTCCGGCGCGGTGGTCGCCGGAGGGGTGCTCCCCCGCGACGGGGACGAGGACGGCCTTTTCGACGAGTTCGAAACCGGCATCGTCGAAGCGGACGCGAACGATCCCTTCGCCGGTCCGGAGGACATCCGGCCCGGCGACGACTTCGATGGCGACAGCCATTCCAATTTCCGGGAACAGCACCACCGCAGCGATCCGACCAACGGATCGGACCGGCCGGTTTCGGTGAATGCCTTATGGCACGATTCCCAAGGGATCGAAGAGACCGAAACGTTCGGTGCACTGGGAATCCGGAAATTCCAGCCCACGGACCAATGGGACTCGCTCGCCTTCGGCAAGGAGCGCATCGCGTTCCATACGTCCGTATTGACCGGCCAGCCGGCAATGCTCGCCTTCACCGTCGGAGCCCCTGGAAACTATGCCATGGGGCTCTCGAACGAGGACAACATCGTCTTCGGCTCCCCTCAGTATCTGGACTTCGGCCTCGCCTTCTCCTCCGACGGCACCTTCGCCTTCACGGCGGGCGACACGCTGGCAGGCACAGGAGGCGGTACCCGCAGCACGTCGGAAATCGTCGGCGAGAACCGCTTCGAGGAGGGAGATCGCTTCGAGATTCGATTGACGGTCACATGGGAGGAAGGCTCCGAGGGATCCATCGAGGTTTCCCGCTTCGAAGTGTTCAGGAACGGAGCGCATGTCGGATCCCGCGTCAGTTCCGCATCCTACCGCTACGGCGCGGTGGCGGTTTTCAGATCCCCCTCCTCCCGTCCATCGCTCTGGGAAATCGGGATGAAGGGAGCGTTCTCTCCACAGGACATGGATGCGGACGGTCTCCCCGACATCTGGGAAATGCTGATCTCCAACTTTTCCCATACGGATTCGATCAATGGCTATTTGGATGTCCTGCCAGGCGACGACTTCGACGGAGATGGACGCTCCAATCTGACCGAATTCCTCGACGGCTCGGATCCGACCAACGCTGCGGACTACCGAAGTTTCGAGCCGGTCTTCTGGACGGCCATGCAGTTCACCGACGAGGCGGAATACGCCGGCTACCCTCGGAGCGCCCTGCGCAAAGTGACAGGTGGCTCCCAATGGCCGGGCGGCGCCCTGAGCCGCCAGATCATCGATCCTTCGGAAGGCGGGGCGGTCCGCTTCCGGGTCGAGCAACTCGGCGACTTCAAAGCCGGTTTGGTTCCGCCGGACAAGCGGGAGGGCTGGGCGGCGCTCGATTTCTTCATCGACTTCTACTCTTCGGGAACGTTCGAGGTGATGCGGGGGAGCGACGTCGAAGGCCTCGCCCATGGGGTGGTCAAATCCTACAAGCCGGGCGACCGGTTCATGATCGACACAAGACCGCATTCGCCGACGCAGACACGAGTTCGCATCCGGCGGAACGACGAGACGATCTACGACCGGATCTCGACCGCCCTTCCAGCCAGTTCGTTCGGCGCCCGGCTCACGGCGGAGAGTTCCATTCCGGCGATCTCGGAGGCTAACATCTCCACCGCCGAAATGGAGAACCCAGCCGTGACCGACGCGGACGGCGACGGTCTTCCCGACGACTGGGAGCTTTCCCGCTTCGTCAACGTGCCCGGCTCCGGCTTTGCGAGCATCCACGACGTCCGCGGGAGCGACGATTCCGACCAGGACGGGAGGACGAACTACCAGGAGTTCTTGGATTTGTCCGACCCGCTCGATCTACTCAATGCCAAGCAATGGCGGCCCGTAAAGTGGGCTTTTCACTTTTTACACCATTCGCACGCAGTAGAGGATGGTTACACGAGCGAGGCCGCAGACGACCCCAGGCGGAGCACTCTTCGAAGCACCCAACCAGTCAGTGGCGACTGGAGTTCTCGCGCCTTCGGGGACCGCGTTGTCGAAGGGGATGGAGGGATCAGGTTCCGCGTTGATCAAACCTTGGGGATGTTGATCGGACATCATCGTGCAGATAAAATCTCTGGTCCTCCCGCATTGTCGACGCAACTAAACCATCACCTCTACTTCCGGACGAACGGAACCTTCGAGGTGCTGCGAACGTTAACACGGGTTTTTCCCGCAGTCGGCCATTTCGCTTACTACCAACCCGGAGATGAATTTGCGATCGAGCGGCGCGGCGCTTTAGTTAGCGTGTGGCAAAATGGAGCGAAGCTCTTCTCGTTTGCAGCCGGAACGTCGGAACCCTTGCGGGGACGCGTGTTTATTTCGAACCCAGGCTCCAGCCCCCAGATTTCCGCCGTAAGAGAGTACGGAGCTATCCTTCAGGATGACTTAGATGAGGATGGTCTGCCAGACCTATGGGAACAGCAAATAATCGACGCCGCCCCCTCCGACTCCGTTACATCAATATACGATGTTCGTCTGGATGACGACTACGATGGCGACGGCGCTTCAAACGTTTCCGAATTCCGGGATAAAACAGATCCGACGGATCCCATCGACCGCTTTGTTCCCGTCGCCTGGAAGGAGGAATCAAATATCGAGGCCAGCTATCCCAGTGCGGGGTCTACGCCGGAGTTCGGCAGCTCGCTGACCAAATTCGGCGGAACGGAGGCATGGGGCTCCTCAACCGCCGTTTCGTCGCATGCACTACTTGGTGACGGAGTATTCGAGTTTTCTTTATTGGGGCTTGGGACGACGTTCCGAATCAATCTTTACCAAACCTCCGACCCGACGAAGACGCCGCGCGTGAGTTTGAATTTCGAGCGCACGCCCGAAGCAACCTCAAGATTGAGCATCGTACGGAGTCCTGAACTTTCCGGAGAATCGCCAACAATAGATGGAATTCTGGAAACTGATACGATCATCGTGTCCCGGACCGGAACCGCTATACAGATTCGGCGTCGGGGAAGGCAGTCAACGTCTTCCCAATTTCCGGTCCAATTGACCGAAATCAGTCCTTTAGGCGACCTTTCGCTTCATGTTGATCTCCAGTCGAAAGACAGCGGAATACGCAATGTCCGATCCCGAGGTTTTTTCGACCCACTGGACCGGGACGGTGACGGAATCCCCGATGCGGATGAATTGACCTTCATCGACTCGGATCCCGAAGACGGGTACGGGACCTACGCGGACGTCGATCTCGACAGCGACATCGACGGAGATGGCCGCACCGCCGGCGAGGATCTCCGCTTCGGGCCGAACCATTTCACGAAACACCCCGATTTCCGGCTCGGATCGAACGGCCGGACGACACAGGTCGACCTTCCCACCGACGTCTCGAACGACCCCATCCGCTCGCTCGCGGGGGCCTTTTCGGTCGACCAAGGCGGAGCCGCAACCTATTCGGTTCCGATTCCGCTCCCTCCGGGCACTGCAGGCATGGCCCCCTCGCTCTCCCTAGGATACAGCAGCCACGCCGGCAACGGCGTTCTCGGCGTGGGATGGTCCCTCGCAGGCCTTTCCGCCATCACGCGCGGAGGCGCGGACATGCTTCGCGACGGCTTCCACGATCCTCTCGACGGGGACGCCCACGACCGCTTCTACTTCGGCCCGTCCCGATTGGTCCTGGTGTCGGGCGAATACGGTGCCGACGGCTCGGAATACCGTACCGAGAACGACCAGTTCTCCCGGTTCGTGTTCCGGAGTCCGGGCACCGGAGGAGGCAGTTGGCAGGTGCTCGACCGCTCGGGGCTCGTCCTCTCCTTCGGCACGACACCCGACTCGAGCATCCGGCGGGAAATCGGGAACACTCCTCTTGCCGTCGCCTGGAGTTTGCAGCGAGTCGAGGATCGGTCCGGAAACTACTACGAAGTCACCTACTCCGTTGAGAGGGACGGAGAGCATGCGACCGAATTCGTCCCCGCGCAAATCCGCTATACTGGGAACCACCATGCCGGCGTCGAACCCTATACGACGGTTTCATTCCTATATGAGCAACGCCAGCACGATCCCTTCGAGGGCTACTTCGCGCCCTCGCGATCCCCGAAGAAAGTCACGCGCAAGCAGCGGCTCCGCGAAATCGAAGTGAAAACCGGAAACCGCGTGAACCGGCGGCTCGTCTTCGACTACGAAGCGAGTCCCGGGACGGCGGAATCTCGCCTCGTCTCGGTCCGGGAGCACGCGCACGACGGGTCCACCTACGCCCCCACCCGCTTCGAATGGGAGCCGGTCCAGGCGGGTTGGTCCCACTCCCCGGCTTGGAGCTCCACTCCGTTGAGCCATCCCACCTTCGGGGACAAGGGCCGCCAGCTGGTCGATTTGAACGGGGACAGTCTTCCCGACCTCGTCGGGAGCCACGCGGTCAACTCCTACACCTCGGACCTTGTCGTCGCGCTCAACAACGGAGGAGGCTTCGATCCGAGTTCCGCCTACGCCCTGCCGACAGGAGTCTTCCTCTCCTCCGAAAGCCCGACCCCCGGCTCTCCGAACTCGATCGAATTCGGCGGCACCGGCGCCATGTTCGTCGATCTCAACGGCGACGCCCTTCCCGACCTCGTCTCCAACGGCCGCTTCCACTGGAACTTCCGCTACACCAAAAACGAGACAATGTGGAGTCTGCCCGAAAACAAGCGGAACCATTCGACCTGGCCGAAGAAAGTGCATCAGCAGGCCAAGACCTACACCTGGTGGGAGCCGACGGTCGTTGCGGGCCGATACGTCGGCTGGACCCCATGGTCCTTCCCTGCCCCGAAATCGAAAAAGAACGCAAAGGGCGAATGGATTCCGTCAAAATACCCACCGTGCCAGAACCTCACCTACCCCATCACCTACCACCGGGTGGAATACAAGGAGAACGCGAAAGGGGTCTGGCTGAACACCGGCGAAGGGTGGGTTTCCTCTCCGGAGTATGGTGCCATCGCCGATCCGCAAAGCCCCCTCCACCTTCTCCTGGGCGACAGCGAGAAACCCGACCTCGGGGTGCGCTTCGTCGATCTCGACAAGGACGGGCTCATGGATCTGGTCCAGGCGCGCCAGGACGAGAACGGAGCGCAGATCCGGAAAGTCTTCCGCAACACCGGCAACGGGTGGGAGGATGTGTCCGGCGGGGCATGGGATCTTCCGACCCCTCTGGCGAAAGGGGACGGCAGCAAGTCCCAAGGGTGCCAGTTCATCGACATGAACGGGGACGGCCTCGTCGACCTCGTCCGTGGCCTCGCCACTGGCGGCAGCTACGGCAGCCACACCTTCGAATCCGACATCTGGCTCAACACCGGTTCGGGCTGGAGCCACGCCTCGTGGAAGCTGCCCACCTGGCTCGCCGACCACACCGGCGAACTCTGCGGAAGGGTCTTGCAGGATTTGAACGGCGACGGACTGCCGGACTTCATCCTTTCGATCGATGGCTATCTGCTGGAGAGACCCTTCGGCGGCCACAGCCAGGTCTGGCTGAATACCGGGCACGGCTGGGAGACGAGCCATTCGTACACGCTCCCGAGACCCTTGGTGAACATCGAGCAGAACGGGACTTCCCGCCCCCTCGGACGCATGCTTTCGGACGTCAACGGCGACGGACTCGTCGACTTCGTCAGCGTCGCTCCTGCCAGCGACCACGATCCGCAAAGCCTGCGGGGCGTCTGGCTGAACACGGGGCGTGGCTGGGCTCCCAAGGACAGCCGCTGGAACATCCCGGACGGCTTCACTCTCGACGCCGCCGGCCACTTGGCCGGGAAGTCCTCGTCCTTCCAGCTCGTCGACATCGACGGCGACGGCTATCCCGACTTCATCGACCGGGCTGGAGCGAACCAGAATCTATGGGGAGTCTGGCTGAACCGGGCCAGCCCCGAACGCATCGGGAGATTTCTCGCCCCCCTGGCCGATCCGATCCGCGTCTCCTACACGAGGATGAACGACAAGTCTCCCCAGCCCGAAACTCGGAAGCCGGTCCACGGGATGGGCCTCCATGCCCGCTACCCCCACGTGGACACCCAGACTCCCCTGGCCCTCGTCAGCAAGGTCACCCGGACGGACGACAGAAGCCGCGAACACTCCATCGCCTACTCCTACGGTGGGCTGCGCTTCGACCAGAGGGGCCGGGGCTCCCAGGGATTCCGCTGGATGGAGACCACCGACCTGCTCCGGGGATTCTCGACCTACACCGAGTTTCTCCAGGACTACCCCTACACCGGCCTCGTCTCCTTCTCCGAGAAGCGCCTGCCTGACGGCCGCCCATTGTCCCGGACGCGGAACCACTACGCCGAGCTTCCGGAGAAAGGCGGGCTTCCCGGCGGAGGCGGCGCGGTCGTGCGCCCCTACCTGCGGTCCTCGGTCGCCAGCACCTTCACCGTCGATTCCGCCGGGGCCGAGCACTACCACATGGGAACCGTGCGGACCGTCTCCGAGCTGGACGAGTGGGGGAACGTGCGCTCCACCCGCGTAGATCTCCATACCACTCCCGATCCCGAGGCGTCTCCGCCGCTGAAGTCGACCACCACCGTGAACGAATACGGACAGGAGAACCCGGCGGCCTGGCTCATCGGGCGCGTCACGCGCTCGACCGTCACCATCGTCAGCAACGAGCCCGATCTCGTCGGGCCCGCGACCGTCTCGCGCGCCTCCGCGACGGAATACCATCCCCTCACCGGCCTTCCCGTGGCGCAGACCAGCCTTCCTGGCTCCTCCCTCTCCAGCCGGGTCGAGATGGAGCGCGACCTGTTCGGAAACGTCAGGAAGACGGTCAAGAGCGCCGCCGGCGATCCTCGCCGGATCGTCAACGAAGTCCACTACGACCGCACCGGACGTTTTGCCGAGAGGACCGTCAACGCCCTAGGGCACAGCACCTCCACGAAGTTCGACTTCGAACGGGGTATTCCCCTCTACGCCATCGACGCCAATGGCCTGCGGACCGATTTCGACCACGATGTCTGGGACGACCTCGTCCGCACCCGCTTCGCCGACGGCACCGCCTCCCTCTCCGTCCGGAAATGGCTGAACCACAGCCGCATCCCCGGCGCGGTCTACTATTCCTACCGGCAGTCCTCGGGCACGACGCCGGCCGTGGCCTACCACGACCGCTATGGACGCGTCCTCCTGGCCGAGACCATCGGCTTCCAAGGTTCGTCCTCCAACTATGCGGAGACCCTCTACGACCGCCATGGGCGCGTCCAGGCCGTCTCGGCCCCCTACGTCGGCAACGCCTCGCGGAAGTACTGGAAGACCACCCGCTACGACCTCCTCGACCGCGTCGTGGAAGTCCGCGCCCCCGACGGTCGCACCACCACGACGAGTTCCTACGGTTTCGCCACCGTCTCCGTCAATCCCCTCGGGCAGACCTCCCGGACGGTGGCGGACTGGTTCGGCCGCACCGTCTCCGCCACCGACGCCGTCGGCGGGACGACCCGCTTCCGGCACGACATCGACGGAAACGTCGCCCGCACCACCGACGTCTCCGGCAACGTCATCGCCGCCGAATTCAACCTGCTCGGGCTCCGAACCTCGATGAGCGATCCCCACGCCGGATCGACCACGACGACCTACAACGGATTCGGGGAGGTCCTCACCACGGCCGACAACCTCGGAAACGAGACCGCCTTCTCCTACGACCTCCTCGGCCGCGTCGCCGCCCGCACCACCCCCGAGGCCGAGACCGTCTACACCTACGACAGCGGGACCGGAAAGGGCCTCGGCAAGCTCCACCGCATCGACCTTTCCCCCCTTGGCGGTGGCGGCGGCTGGCACCATCCCCACGGGAGCGGCTACGCCGAGGTCCACGCCTACGACAGCCTGGGCCGATCCATCGGCACGGCCTTCACCATCGAGGGCGTCCCCTACACGACCTCCCAGACCTACGATGCGCTCGGGCGGCCCGACGTCTCCACCGATGCGGGAGGCTTCGCGACGCGGGTCAACTACAACGCCAACGGGCACGCCTACGAGACGGTCCGGCCCGACACCGGCGCGCTCCTCTCCAGAACGGAGTTCGTCGATGCACAGGGCAGAACCGTCTCGAGCGTCGCCGGCAACGGAGTGGAGACCTACCGCTCCTTCAATCCGCTCACCGGCTTCCTCAACTATTCGAGCACCACGAAGTCGAACGAAACCGGCACCTTCATCACCCCGATCCAGCGGTTCTCGTATCAATACGACGACCTCGGAAACCTCCTCTCCCGCGCGGACGACCGCCTCTCCGGAACGGATCCCGCCGAGACCTTCTCCTACGACGCCCTCAACCGCCTCACCACGGCCACCGTGGCCGGAGGCTCCTCCGAGACCTTCGCCTACACCGAGAACGGCGCCGGGAACTTCGCCTCGCGCGGTGGCGTAGCCGAATACCGCTACGCGGATTCCGCCCATCCCCACCGCCTCACCACCGCCCTCGACAGCGCCGGGACCGAGCGCGCCTACACCTACGACGCCCGCGGCCGGATCCTCGCCGAGACCCGGGCAGTTGGCGGCGGCTCTCCCGTCCCCTGGCGCGACTACAGCTGGACCTCCTTCGGGATGCCCCGCGTCGTCCAGCACCATCGGTCCCCCGTCCTCGCCGAGGGACGGGTCGGCGGCTTCCCCACGACCCGCGGCCTCGCCCAGGCCCGATTCACCTACGACGCGAATTTCTCGCGCACGACGCAGATCGTGCTCAAGGGCGGACGCATCGTGAAAACCCTCTATCTCGGATCGCTCGAGATCGTCGAGACCCGCGAATACGAATCCGGCAGCGACTTCGGCGAGATGCCCCTCCTCGAGCGCGAGAGGAAGCACCACTTCGGCGGCGGGGTCCACCGCGTCGTCGAGACTTCCGACGACGGTGGCATCACCACCACCACCGTCGCCGACACGCTCCATTTCCACGCCGACCGCCTCGGCAGCGTCACCTCCGTCACCGACGGGGCCGGCGAGCTGGTGGAACGGCTGTCCTTCGACTCCTACGGTGGCCGCCGCACCGCCGCCGACTGGTCGCCCGAACCCGGCGACGGGGACTCCTCCGCCACAGCGAAGACGACCGGCGCGACCACCACGCGCGGCTACACCGGACACGAACAGCTCGACCACTTCGGCCTCGTCCACATGAACGGACGCATCTACGACGCGGAGATCGGACGCTTCCTATCGCCCGACCCATTGATCTCGAGGCCGGGGAACTCCCAGGACTACAACCGCTATACCTACGCACTGAACAATCCCCACCTCTACACCGACCCGAGCGGCTACAGCGAGATTTACGCCGGGACCCTGCCTCCCGAGACGGTCGTAGCTCTGCCACCTCCAAAATTCCCCTCCGTCTTCAATCCTCCGCCCACCGGTCCATGGGCGAATGGCAGCTCTTGGGAGGGACTTGGCCCGCTTTCGGTTGCTGGCGGCCAGGGATTCAACAGCGGCCTGGGCCATTCGATGAACTACTACGGCATCAGCAACGCCGCCATGGCCTGGGCCATGCTCCAGCAGGCGCAGACGGAGCAGGCCAGGCAGTTTGCCATCGCTCTGGCACAGGAAGACAAGGCCCGGTTCATCAGGGAATTTCAGCAGTCCCTGAAGGACTACTACAAAGCCCGGCGCGAGGTCTTGATGATTCCGTCCAACGACGTCAGCTTCACCGCAAACGGGTTCATCGCTTCTTCGAACGACACGACGGGATACGTGCCGGTCGTCCATCAACAGCCCGATAAAAGCGTGGGCATTGAAATGTTGAAAGGGTTGGGGGAAGGGCTCGCCCAAGGAGCGCTGAACATCGTCAATGGCCTGCAGGACTCCGCGATCGGGACCGTGAATCTAGCCATCCACACAAGCCCAATCTATCTGGGTTACCGAACCCTAGGCGGCGACCCCTTCAGCATTGCCAGCCCGGACTGGTCGCGAAGCTTGGTCATGGAGGAGAGCGACTTCGGCCATAATTTCAGCAAGATTTCCGGTGCATTGGGTGTAGAATTGCTGGCTGGGAGCAAGGGAGCCGGGCTGTTTGGTGCCGCAAAGACGACATGGCCGGCTGCGAGTGGTGGACGACAAGTCGTAAATGGCATTGAATACACCACCCACGCTCTTGAGAGAATGTCGCCGGTTGGATTGATTCAAAAAGGAACTGATGTCGTCAGTCGCGGTGTTCCTCCATCAGTTGTTGAAAATGCAATAAAATTTGGGAAAGTGAGTCCGGGCAATAGTGCAGCAGAAGTTGTTCGAACCTATGACAATGTTCGAGTGATCACGAATCCAGAAGGAACTAGGGTAATTTCCGTTATTAAAACAGGACACTAATGAAAATTATGAACGAACATCAAAACCGTCTTTGGCAAGGAATGCTGGAACATATAGATAATTTCCGTAGTGGCAGATTGCTATACAGCGATTTCGTTGGAAAGCTGGAAGGTTCGTTAGACGCCGGAGAAATAAAAAACAAGCAGATCGTCGAAGAATGGTATGATCACTGGACTCCTTTGGAAATTGAGCGCGCAACGAAAGGCGACACTGTTGAAAGAGCATCTGTCGAAAACTATATTCAAAGTTTGGAAAGGTTTATTCGTGAAAAAATCGTTGCTAATTAGCCGCAAAGACAACAGCGAGTGCTCCAACCGGGCAGATTTACAGCACGGCGTTTGAAATGAAGCTGGCTCCAACCAGCTATCCGGGTCTTTCACGCGGGGCGCATTTCCAAGAGGCAAACGGTGCGCTCCTCAGAGCGATGGAAGCCGATGCTGGGATGGCTTCTAGCATGCAACAGTTGGGCGTGAACCTGTCGCGCACTCCGACAGGTCTTGCGCCTCGCACTTCGCCAGCAGGTTGGACTTGGCACCATGCGCCAGAGCCGGGCGTTATGCAGCTAGTTCCGAGGCCTCAGCATGCGCCGGGAAGCATCTTCCAGCCAACGTTGCATCCGGGTGGCGTGGGCGGATTTTCAATTTGGGGTAAATGATATGACACTACTTGATGCCATCAGCACACTCGACGAACTCGAAGAGGCCGACACGATCTATTTGCAAGAACCTTGGACGGAGGAATCCATTGCAATGGTTGCCGCCGAGCCGGATGAAGGCGGCGTGCCGCCCGAAGCCAAAGCGCTTGGCTTGAGCTACTTCATCGAAGTGGCAATCGCCCGCGACTTCCTTGATGATTGGCTGTCGTCATTGCCATCCACTGCGACAATGAGTGAACGATGCGCGAGGCTCATTCAGTATGCGGTCAACGACGCATAATCACTTCTGTCCGTGAGATCACCTGCATCACCGCGCTACAATGGCAAGCCGCTCCTGCGGCTATTGGAGTGCTATGTTTTGAGGGCGATCTCTCAGCTGACTAAAGCTGATGAAATCAAGCTTGAAGAGATGGCTCCGAAGTTGTCTCAAGTCTATCAGCACGAGGGGAAATGGTTCGAGATCATTGCTTTCGTGATGAAGTTGCCGGAAAATATGCCAGCGCTGATTACTGAGATGTGGCAACGCAATCAGGAGATCGCCCGAGTTAAGAACATGGAACTCACGCCACAGCAGTTCGCGGAGATGTTCGTTGATCAGAATTTTTCCTGACGCGAAGCCTCGATAGATTTTACGCGGTCAACAAAACCGCGTTTTTGAGAGAGGAAGCCTGTCCCCTAACGAGTGTTAGGCTGGAAGCGTCCGAAGGCTGGCGCAGGGATGGCGCATGGTGCGAGGGGCGGACATCTTGCGGACGTTCGTGCGCTGCACCGCTGGCGCGAGAAGCGACGGCCACCAAGTCCGGGAGCAAACACCGCTTTGATTCGCTTCGCTCATCCCTGCGGGACACGTCGCATTTCGCTCCTGTCCATCTCCGCTTCGCTCCGATTGTCACGCTGCCTGCTGGTGGGGGCGGAGTGCGGCTGTCGCCGTTCAAACGAAAGCGCCCCCGCAGGCATCGCGCCGTCGCTCGCGCGGTGGCCGTTCGGGGGGCGGTCGCTGGGCTTGCGCTGGTCTGCCGGGCGCTCGCTTCGCTCACAGACCGGCAGCCGCTCCAGCCGCTCCCTTCGGTGTGTTGGAGCCGCCCGTCGGCCGCTCCCGCTGCCGCTAAGGCGTCAGACGCGGCCGCAGACCCTTCCGTTCCGGTCGTTCCTCCCTCCACTCCAGGGCGGGCTCGCTGCGCTCCGGCGTGGGTGGGCGTGCGGCGCCGCTTCTAGCGCCTTCGGCGTTTTGTTTTGAAGGATGCCCACCCACGCCTCCGCTTCCCCGTTTTCGGGGTGGCCATGCTCCCTCGTGGCTGCGGCAGCGTGTCTCACTCCAGCCAGGCAAAGATTTCGCCGTTTTTGAGCCCGGAGTTGTTTCAACAATCTCTTAAGAAAGGTTAATCAGTCCCTCGACAGTCCCGGAAAGCTTCGCTACCCTGCCGTCGATGCGCCGCCTCCTGTCCATTCTCTGCCTCCTTGCGGTCGCTCCGTCGGGCGCCGGGGAGCGCTTCGACCGCGTCGTCGTCGATCCCGGCCACGGAGGGAAGGATCCCGGCGCGGCCGGTTTCGGCCTCGTCGAAAAGGATCTCACCCTGGATCTCGCCAAGCGCGTCGAGAAGCTGCTCGTCAGCAAGGGCATCTCCGTCGAGCTGACCCGCACCGACGACTCCTTCGTCGAGCTTGCCGATCGCTCCGCCCTCGCCGCCGGCTCGACGAGAACCATTTTTCTCAGCCTCCATTTCAATGCCCACGTCGACTTCCGAATCTCCGGGACGGAGACTTTCTACTGGCCGGGCAGCGAGTCGGGCCGGGAGCTGGCCAGCTACGTCCAGAGCGAACTGGGCCGACGCCTCGTCACGCGGAACCGCGGCTTCCGCCCCGAGCGGCTCAAGGTCCTGGAGCTGGCTCCCGTCACCGGCATTCTCGTGGAGTGCGGATTCCTCTCCAACCGCTGGGAAAGCCAGCGCTGCGGCACGGAATGGTTCCGCCAAATCATCGCGGAAGAAATCGTGCAAGGCCTGCTCCGCTATCGTGACGCGGCGGAATGATCGCGTTTGCGTAGACCTCACCTTGTGTTAATTTTCCTGAATTACTAGAATTTCCGCCAATTTCTCCCCTTCCATGAGTGATCCCATTGCGAACCGGACCTTGGAACTCGCCTGTATCGTCGGGTCCATCGACAATGCGCGCGAAGCCTTGGAGGAAGGGGCCGACGTGAACTTCCACTCCGGCGCGCCTCTCTTTCTCGCGATCGTCAACCGCAACCGCAGCATCATCCACTTTCTTCTCGACCACGGAGCCGATGGGAACTCCTTCCTGCCCAAGAAGCGGCTGAAGGACATTCGTTCGCGCGAAGATCTCATCGAAGAGCTGATCGCCTGCGCGCCCTACAATCCCCGCGATGTGAAAGTCCAGGAAATCCAGGAAATCGACACCGCGATCCGCGAGACGGGGGTCGAGTTTCTCGTCTCCGATCTCGACTGGGACCACGCGACCCGCTTCCGCGACTCGCTCAACGCGATCGGAGCAGGGTCCAGCCATCGCTGCGTCGCCGAGTTCCTGCAATGGGCACGCAGCGAGGGAGGCGGCATCGGCGAGGGGCTCGGCGAGTTTCTCCGCAGCCGCAGCGATGCGGTCGGCGAATATCGCCAGCGCTATCTCAGTTCCGGAGAGGATCTCGTCGCCCTTGCGAGCGACTTCCTCGACGGTGCCGATTCCTCCGACTCCGGAGGGGAGTGAGGCGGCCTCACTTCCGCTTCCGCTTCTTCGGCATCGGTTTCTTCACCTTCACCACCGCTTCGGCCCGGCGCCCGTCGAACGCGGTCGCGCCCACGAAGACGTTCGTCTGCTTGCGCTTGAGCCTCGTCACCCGCGCATTCCAGTTCGCCACCGTGCCCCGGGCGTTCCGATAGCCGCCCTTCTGACCGGCGACGCGATACTGGACGTGGACCGCTCCCGACGTCCTCCCCCGGATCGTCACGACCCCTCGCTTCGTGGCGCGCGCCTTCTTGGGCGCCTGCAAGACCAGAGGATCGGAGTATCGGACCACCCGGGCCGGGCCGGCATATTCGACGACAAAAAGGCTCCCTTCCCGGCCGATCGCGATCTGGGCGGGGGAGCTGAGCGTCCGCGGCGAATACTGCGCCGGAGCGTCGCCGGAGGCGAAACCCGGCTGCCCCAGGACGATGTCGGCCGCCGCGCCGCTCGGCTTCCCCAGCGCGTTCAGCAACCCCAGCACCCGGGAATTGCCGAAGTCGCTGACCCATAGCGTGCCGTCGGGGGCGACCGTGACGTAGCTGGGGTAGTTCATGCTGGAGCCGCTCGGTATGTCCTCGGCGTCGTTCGAGAGGAAATCGTCCTGTCCGAAGACCTTGTCGGCGTCCGCTCCGTTCGCCTTGTCCACCGCGTTCTCGAAGCACAGCACCCGGTGGTTGCTCGGATCGGCCACCCAGAGCCGCCCGGCAGCATCGACCGAAAGGCCACCGCCCTCGGCCCCGAGGGACGAGGCAAGGACTGTGGCCGAATCGAAAGTCGTCGGATCGACGGTGTCTCCTTCCGCCTCCCCTTCCGTCTCGCCGAAGTACCCATCGGCGGGCACGTCGCCCGAGAGCGCCGCGGCATTGTCGAAGCGGAGGATCCGGGGGATCATCGCGTCGGACACCCATAGCCGCCCCTGGCGGTCGACCGCCACGCCCACCGGCTGGGCAAAGCCCCAGTCGCTGGTGCTGTTGGCCGCCGGAGCCGCCAGAGCGAAGTCCGCCTGCCCGATCACCGCGTCGGCCTGCGCCGTTCCCGAAGGCTTCGAGGAGGCAGCGTCGAACCTCAGCACCCGCGAGTTCCCGCTGTCCGCCACCCAGAGACGCCCCGCGGAGTCGAAACAGAGGCAGGCGGGAGCGGACAGGGAATCGGCCGACGGCACGCCGTTGCCCCGGTTGGGCTGGCCCGAGACGAAATCCTCCTGTCCGAAGACCGCCTCGGCCGCCGCGAAGGTCTGGTAGGCCGCCGTCGCGGAGAAACGGAGGAGGCGGTTGTTCTCCCGGTCCGCCACGAACACTTTGCCTGTGGTGGGATCCACCGCGATGCCTTCCGGGTCGTAGAAGGTGCGTCCCGTCGGGTCGAGCGATTCCGTCATCGCCGATCCGTTCGGCTGTCCGAGCACGCTCGTGGCCGCGTCGTAGGTGACAGGCCGCGCCGATGCCGTTCCGACGAAGAGGACGAAGGCGAACGCAGACGGATGCAACTTGATCATGAGAGGAATGGGGCGGTCGGAATGAAACAGAGGAGGCTTCGGAGGAAAGCGTTGGACTCGAGGCCGGCGCCGATCCCTTTCTCCCCTGCCCTTTCCTTGCCCCGACCCGGTTGTCATGTGACGTTCCGCCGCTACATTGGCGCCCCATGCCTCCCGCCCCGGCCCAGACCGACGCCATCCTTTCCGCCTCGGAGCTATCGCTCTCCTTCGGACGCCACCCCGTGCTCGACGGGGCGACGCTCGCGATCTATCCGGGCGAGAAAGTCGGCCTCGTCGGCCGGAACGGCTGCGGCAAGTCCAGTTTTCTCCGCATCGTCGCCGGAGACGAGCGGCCCGATGCGGGCACCGTCTCCCGCAAGCAAGGCCTCGTCGTCGGCTATCTGCCGCAGGAGTTCCAGCTCGACGGCGAAGCCACCGTCGAGGAGAACATCCGCGCCGGGGCCGCCGACCTCATCGCCGCGATCGAGCGCTACGAGACGGGCGAAACCCTCTCCCCGGACGAATCCCACCGGCTCCTCTCCCTCATCGAGCACGCCGACGGCTGGAACCTCGAGGCCCGCGTCGAGACGCTGCGCCGCGAACTCTCCGCCCCTCCCGGCGACCGCCTCGTGGAACCGTTGTCGGGTGGGGAGAAACGGCGCGTCGGGCTCTGCCGCGCCCTCCTCCGCCAGCCCGACCTCCTCATCCTCGACGAGCCGACCAACCACCTCGACGCCGGGGCCATCGCCTGGCTCGAAGGCTGGCTCGCGGACTCGGCGGGCGCGTGTCTCTTCGTCACCCACGACCGCTACTTCCTCGACCGCATCGCCACCCGCATCGTCGAACTGGCCGACGGCCGCTTTTTCTCCCACGAGGGTAACTACAGCGACTATCTCGTTGCAAAAGAGGAGCGCCAAGAGCGCGACCAAGCCGCCGAACACAAGCGGCAGCGCTTTCTCAGCCGCGAGATCGAATGGGTCCGGGCCGGGGTCAAGGCCCGCGGCACGAAACAGCGCAGCCGGCTCGACCACTACTACGCGGTGAAGGCGCAGAAGGCTCCCGAGAGGGAGCTCGACATGGAGCTCGTCATTCCGCCGCCCCCGCCGCTCGCCAACCTGGTCGTCGAGCTCTCGGAAGTCGGCCATTTCTACGACCGCGCCCCTCTCTTTCTCGGACTCGACCTCGAGTTCAAGGCCGGCGAATGCGTCGGCGTCGTCGGTCCGAACGGCGTCGGCAAGACGACCCTCCTGAAGATCCTCCTCGGAGAGCTCGAGCCCACCGCTGGCAGCGTCCGCATCGGAAAGCGCACCGAGTTCAACTACGTCGACCAGACCCGGCTCGAACTCGACGAGAACAAGAGCGTCCTCGACGAAGTCTCGCAGGGCCTCGATTCGGTCCGGTTCGGCGACGAGACGATCTCCGTGCGGTCCTACCTGCAGCGCTTCCTCTTCGGCAACGAGCGCATCAACGACCGCATCGGCAATCTTTCCGGCGGCGAGAAGAACCGTGTCCTCCTCGCCAAGATCCTGCGGCGGGGCGGCAACTTCCTCGTCCTCGACGAACCCACCAACGACCTCGACCTCCAGACTCTGCGCGTCCTCGAGGAGGCGCTCGTCAACTTCGGCGGCACCGCCCTGGTCGTCAGCCACGACCGCTGGTTCCTCGACCGCGTCTGCGACCGGGTCGTCGTCTTCGAGGGTGGAGGCCGCGTCACCGTCAACGAGGGAAACTACTCCTACTACCTCGAAAAACGCCGCGCCGCCGAGGCGGTGGCCGCCGCCGCGAAGGCGAAACCGGCCAAGGCGACGAGACCCGCCGGACCGGCGGCGGAAAAGCCCCGGAAGCTGAAATGGAAGGAAGAGCGGGAGCTCGAGACCATGGAGGAGACCATCCTCGCCGCCGAGAGCGCCGTCGCCGAGCTGGAGACCAAGCTCAACGATCCCTCCTTCTACATCGACCACTCCACGGAAGCTCCCGCCCTGATCAAGGAAATGGAGCGGAAAAAGGAGGAGGTGTCCGCGCTCTACGCCAGATGGGAGGAGCTGGAGACGATCCGGGCGGGGATGGCGTAGGTTCGGTCGCCCGCGCCGCCAAAACCACCATCGCAGGGATTGACAGCGGGCCGCTGCATTTCCTACGCTCGCTACCGTCCATGACCCCCAAAGCCCTCCACCTCCTCGTCGTCGAGCTGCCCGGCTGCCCGCCGCGCCACTACCTGCTCAACGCCGCCACGATCCGCCTCGGCCGCGTCGAAGGAAACGCCATCGTCGTCGAGGAGGAAACCGTCTCCAGCCGTCATTGCGAACTGCGCCGCAAGGGCATCGGCTACGAGATCGTCGATCCCGGCTCGACCAACGGCACGCGGGTGAACGGCGAAACGATCGGGACGGAGCCGCGCGAGCTGCACGAGGGCGACTCCATTCTTCTCGGTCTCTCCGCGAAGGCCCGCTTTCTCCGCATCCGCGAAATCCGCGACCGGCCCGAGGCCTCCCCGGCTCCCGTCGCTACCATCACGCGCAAGCTGGAGAAGCCGGCCATCAACCCCGTCGCCGCCGCCGTCGCCAAGGCGGTGCGGGAAAACGCGAAAGCGAGCTGACCCCTCCCCCTCCTTTGCTACTCTCCGAGACTCAATCCCTGCGGATTTCGATATTGACCCCTCCCTCCGCGACCGCGAAGCTCCCCGTTCAATCCCCAACCAGAAAGAAAAACCATGGCAGACCTCGAAGGCATCAAGCAGGAAAAGAAGGACAAGGAGTATTTCACCGACGTGAAGCAGGAAGCCCCCGGCTTCTTCCTGAAAGGGTCGCACCAGTACGACTGGGGCCTGAAGAACCGCCTCTCCAAGGTCTTCAATCCCAAGAACGGCCGTACCATCATGCTGGCCTTCGACCACGGCTATTTCCAGGGGCCCACCACCGGCCTCGAGCGCGTCGACCAGACCATCCTCCCCCTCGAGCCCTACTGCGACTGCCTCATGCTCACCCGCGGCATCCAGCGCGCCGTGATCCCCGCGAGCACGCAGAAGGCCATCGCCCTGCGCGCCTCCGGCGGCACCTCCATGGCCCGCCCCGACTCCCTCAGCGACGAAGTCCTCGCCTGCTCCATCGAGGAGGCGATCCGCCTCAACGCCAGCGTCCTCGCCGTGCAGGTCTTCATCGGCTCCGAGCACGAGCGCAACACCATCCAGAACATGGTCCGCCTCATCGACCAGGCGAACCGCTACGGCATCGCCGTGATGGGCGTCGTCGCCGTCGGCACGAACATGGAGCGCACCCCGAAATACTTCCGTCTCGCCACCCGCATCATGGCCGAGCTCGGCTGCCACCTCGTGAAGTGCTACCACACCGACGAGGAGTTCGAGACGATCACGAGCTGCTGCCCCGTGCCCATCGTCATCGCCGGCGGCAAGAAGCGTCCCGAACTCGACGCGCTGAAGATGGCCTACGAGGCCTGCGAAGCCGGCGCCTCCGGGGTCGACATGGGCCGCAACATCTTCCAGTCCGACGCCCCCGTGCCGATGATGAAGGCCGTCCGCGGCGTCGTCCACGAAGGCCTCAAGCCCGAAGAGGCCTTCGAGCTCTACAACACTCTCAAGGCCGAAGAAGGGAAGTGAACCGACCCTCCTGAGTCGTCCGTCGAACCCTCTTCGGTCCCGCACCGGAGAGGGTTTTTCGTTTCTCGCGCATGCATCCACCCTACGAGCCGCTCTACCTCTCCGGTCCCACCGCCTGCGGAAAGACCGCCGTGGCCCTGTCCTTCGCGCGGCTCGTCCCGCCGGTGGAGATCGTCAACGCCGACGCCTTCCAGGCCTACCGAGGACTCGGGATCCTCTCCGCGGCCCCCTCCTGGGAGGAACGGACCGTGTGCCCTCACCATCTCTTCGGCGCTCTCGATCCGGCTGAGGAGAACGACGCCGCCGCCTTCGCGCAGCGGGCGCGGGCGGCGATCGACGAAATCTCGCGGCGAGCCCTGCCCCTCGTCGTCGGCGGCAGCGGACTCTACCTGAAGGCGATCACCCACGGCCTCGCGTCCGTGCCCAAGGGCGACCCGGCCTTGCGCGCGGCGCTGGAGGCACTGTCCGAGGAACAGCTCGTGGAGCGCCTTCGCTCCCTCGATCCGGTCGGCGCGGAACAGACTAACCTGAAGAACCGCCGCTACGTGACGCGGAATCTCGAGATCTGCCTCCTCTCCGGCCGACCCGCCTCGGAGCTGAAGCGCGAATGGGCCGATGCGGCTCCCGCGATCCGCGCCGTGCATCTCCATCGCGACCGTGCCGAACTCGACGAACGCATCGCCCGGCGCACCGCCGCCATGTTCGAGGCGAGTGTGGTCGACGAGATCGGGCGCCTGGGTCCTCTCTCGATCACCGCGGAAAAGACGATCGGGCTGAGAAAGATCCGGGCCATGCTCGCCGGAGAGACCGACGAGCCCACCTGCCGCGAAGCCATCCGACTCGCCACGCGCCGCTACGCCAAACGGCAGGAGACGTGGTTCAAACGGGAAACGGAATTCGTGAGGCTGACGGTAGGGCGCGACGAACTCCCCGAGGAGACCGCCGCGAACATTGCCCGCCATTTCGGGCTTCTTCGTTGAGCATTCGCCTCCCGCAGAGTTCGGGTCGAAGTTCTCACGAGCTTCGCTGCGGCGGCACCATTCCCCGAGCAGTTGACGCCGATGGGGATCACGGGCATCCTGTCCGTTCCATGCCGACCCTCTCCGAAGGAAATCCCGCCACCGTCTCCCTCCGCCTCGCCAACGACGAATACACCGTGCTCGTCGGCTCCGACCTCTTGGCACGCACCGCGGATCTGATGGCCGACCGCGCCGCTCTCCGTCCCCGCAGCGCCGCCATCGTCACCGACTCGACGGTCGGCCCCCTCTACGCCGCGACGGTTCGGACTTCGCTCGAAGGCGCCGGCATCCGCACCGTCGTCATCACCGTGCCGGCGGGAGAAGCCTCGAAAAGCATGGAGCAGATCACCGAGGTCTGCCGCGAAATGCTGCGGGCAGGTCTCGACCGCAAGTCCGTCCTCGTGGCCCTCGGCGGGGGCGTCGTCGGCGACCTCGCCGGATTCGCCGCCGCCATCTTCCAGCGCGGGATCCCCTGCGTGCAGATTCCCACCACCATCGTCAGCCAGGTCGACAGCTCCGTCGGCGGCAAGACGGGCGTGAACACCCCCGAGGGCAAGAACCTCCTCGGCGCCTTCCATCAGCCCCGCCTCGTCCTCGCCGATACCGGCACCCTCGCGACCCTGCCGGAACGCGAGTTCAACGAGGGCTTCGCCGAGATCATCAAGCACGCCGCCATCCGCGACGCCTCCCTCCTCGAGCTCGTAGAGGATCGGAGGAGCACCGTCCGCGAACGCCTCGCCGAACTCGTCGCGCGGAACGTCGCGATCAAGGCCGCCGTCGTCGAGGAGGACGAGCGCGAGACCGCCGATGTCCGCGCCCTGCTCAACTTCGGGCATACCCTCGGGCACGGCATCGAGGCCGCCGGAGGCTACGGACGCTTCCTCCACGGCGAAGCGATCAGTCTCGGCCTCGTGGCCGCGACCCGGCTCTCCGTCGAAAAGGCCGGGCTCCCCGCGGACGACGGCATGCGTCTCCTCCGTGCGCTGGAGAGCTACGGACTGCCGACCGTCCTCGCCGACGACGTGCCCGACGAAACCATCCTCGCCGCCATGGGACGCGACAAGAAATTCGACGCCGGCCGCATCCGCTTCGTCCTCCTGAAGTCCCTCGGCGAGGCCTTCGTCTCCGACGACCTCTCGCAGGGCGACCTCGTCCAGGCCCTGAACGGCCTGCGCGCCTGAAAAGCCTCTCCCCGCTTGCCGAAGGCGGCCAACGCTACCCCAAACGCTCCGCGCAGCGCATCCCATCCAGCGCAGCGCTGACGATCCCGCCGGCGAAGCCCGCTCCCTCTCCACAAGGGAAGAGCCCTCTCACCTCGGGATGCTGGAGCGTCTCGGGATCCCGGGGGATGCGTACGGGCGAACTGGTGCGTGTCTCGAAGCCGAGCAATCCCGCCTCCTCGCCGGTGTAGCCGGGCATGCGCTTGCCGAAGAGCTTCAGCCCTTCTCGCATCCTCGACACGACGAAGGACGGCAGCAGTTCGTCGAGACGGGCGGGACGGACTCCGGGCTTGTAGCTGGTCGGAGGCAGCTCCGCCGAATCGCGCCGCGCGATGAAATCCATGGCACGCTGGCCTGGCGCGACCTGCCCCCCGCCCCCGCCCTCCTTCGCGAGACGCTCGAGGTGCTTCTGGAAGGCGATCCCGGCGAGGACGCCGTGCTCCTCGAGGAAATCCTGCGTGTCCCCGGGCTCGATGGTGACGACGAGGCCGCTGTTGGCGAAGGGAGAGTCGCGTTTCGCAAGGCTCATCCCGTTCACGACGACCTCGTCGTTCTCGGTGGCGGAGGGCACGATGAAACCGCCGGGACACATGCAGAAGGAATGCACGCCCCGGTCGCGGATTTTCGTCGCGAGGGTGTAGCTCGCCGCGGGAAGCAGACGCGGCCGTTCCCTTCCCCTCTCGTAGTGGTATTGCAGGCTGTCGATGAGGGGCTGGGGATGCTCGATGCGCACGCCCACGGCGAAAGGCTTTCTTTCGAGAGAAATCCCCTTCGAGACGAGGAGCCGGTAGACATCGCGGGCGGAATGGCCCGTCGCGAGGATGACGGCGTCGCCGACAAGATCCTCGGCGCCATTCACGACGACCCCGCGGATCGCCCCCCCGTCGAGGAGGAAATCGGTGACTTTCGCACCGAAGCGTACCTCGCCTCCGGCACCGACGATACTCCCGCGGATCGCCTTGACCACGTTGGGCAGCAGGTTCGACCCGATATGCGGATGGGCATCGACGAGGATGCGTTCCGGCGCGCCATGGGCCACGAGCGTCTCGTAGACCTTGCCCACGGGACCGCGCTTCGTCGCCCGGGTGTAGAGCTTGCCGTCGGAGAAGGTGCCGGCCCCGCCCTCGCCGAAGCAGTAGTTCGAATCCTCGACGACGACGCCATGCCGGAGGATGGGGGCGAGATCGTAGCGGCGGGACGAGGCATCCTTGCCCCGCTCCAGGACAATCGGCCGCCAGCCGCGCTCGATCGCGACGAGGGCGGCGAAAAGCCCCGCCGGGCCGCTCCCGACGATCAGGACGGTCCTTTTCGCGGCGGAGACATCCGGCAGCTCGACGCGGATCGGGGCTTCGGGCGGAAGCGCTTCGTCGAGACCGACTTCGAAACGAAGCTGGACCTTGATCTGAGGCTTCCGCGCGTCGAGGGAATGCTTCCGCAGGCGCAGGCCGCGAAGCCGCCCGGGATGGACGTCGAGCTTCCTCGCGACGGCCTTGCGCCATGCGCCCTCGTCCTCGGAGAGAGCGAGCGGCAGAATTACATCGACGGTCAACGGTTCCATCGGCGTCACTGCTGGCCGCCTTGGAAGAGAAATCCGGTCAAGGGGCTGCTCGCGGAGGCGGAAACGGCGGCCTCGGGCACCCCTCCGGATTCGTAGGCGATGCGGCCGGCCTCGACCGCCATCCGGAAGGCCCGGGCCACGGCGGCAGGATCGCCGGCGATGGCGATGGCGGTGTTGACGAGAACGGCGTCGGCCCCCATCTCGAGCGCCTCGGCCGCGTGGCTGGGACGTCCCAGCCCCGCATCGACCACGACCGGGACGGTGGCCTGGGCGAGAATGATCTCGATCTGGCGGCGCGTCGCGATGCCCTGGTTCGACCCGATGGGCGCCCCCAGGGGCATGACCGTGGCCGTGCCGACATCCTGAAGACGCTTCGCGAGGACGGGATCGGCGTTGATGTAGGGCAGGACGGTGAACCCTTCCTTCACGAGAATCTCCGCCGCCTTCAGCGTTTCGATGGGATCGGGCAGCAGGTAGGTCGGATCCGGATGGATCTCCAGCTTGATCCATTTCGGCAGTCCGGCGGAGACGGCGAGGCGGGCGAGACGCACGGCCTCCTCGGCGTTCATCGCTCCGGAGGTGTTCGGCAGCAGGAGATAGCGCGCCGGGTCGATGTAGTCGAGGATGTTGGCGTAAGGATCCCCTTTCCCGCTGAGGTCGGCGCGGCGGAGAGCGACGGTCACGATCTCCGTTCCAGAAGCCTCGAGCGCGTCTCGCATGGCCTCGTTCGACGAGAACTTGCCGGTCCCCACCATGAGGCGGGAATGGAAAACGCGATCGGCGATGACGAGTGGCGCAGGCACGGCGAAGAGACGGTTCGTTCGACCGCCGGGAACGGCGGGGCGGGAACACTAAGGGATGCCCGGGAAAGCTCCACAAAAAAACCTCTCCGATGGACTCGGAGAGGTTTTTCTCTGAGTAAGCCTTGATAACCAGGCCCACCACAACAACAACCAAGCAATGAAACTTAACGGGCCAACAACCTGCCCTTTCAACAACATTGCCAATCTATGGGATTTTGAAGCGGAGGTCCAGAATTTTTCTCGAAAAATTCAACCGTAGGTGAAACTTTTCTCAGATTTGATCAGGATTTCCGATCTTTCAGGAGATCGCGGATCTCGGTGAGCAGGACCACGTCCTCGCCGGGAGCAGAGGCTTCGGCCGGAGCGGCCTCCTGCTTCTTCAGGGCGGCCATGAACTTGTTGATCACGAGGAAGAGCACGAAGGCGAGAATGAGGAAGCTGATGAAGGAAGTGATGAAGCTCCCGTAGGTGAGGAGATTGGCCCCATCGATCTTCTTTGCATTCTCCAATGCCATGCCGGCAGGCACCTCCCCTTTCAGGACGATGTAGTGGTCGCTGAAATTCACCCCCCCAGTGATGCGGCCGATGACGGGCATGAAGATGTCGTCGACGAGGCTTTTGACGACGGTTCCGAAGGCGCCACCGATGATGATGCCGACGGCCATGTCGATGAGGTTTCCTTTGAAGGCGAATTCCTTGAAGTCTTTGAAGAGTCCTTTGATCATAGCGCCGCCAGCATGATGAAAGCGCCGGGCCGCCGCAAGTCGAATTCTCGCGCTTGCGAAAAATCCTCCCTCAGGCTGCTTTCTGGAATTCCTCGGCCGCCTTCCAGACCGCGAGCACGGCGAGGAGGACGATCGAAATCACGCTGACCCAGAAACCGACGTCGTAGGCGCGCGAGGGCTTGAGACTGTCGGGCAGGCGGCGGTAGCGGAAGTGGACCGCCCCGACCACGACGAGCAGGAGAATGGCCGCCGTGATCGCCCCGCCCGCGAGGACCATGAAGACCGGGTCCTTGAAGAAGAAGAACAAGGCCGCCCAGAGCGCCGGAAAGAAGAAGGAGAAGAAGGCGATGGACCTCCCCCGCGAGACGGGGTTTCGGTAGTCGATCCAGCCCACGGAGCTGAAGGCGTCGGAGAAGAGGCGGGTCCATCCGGCGAGCGCCGCGAAGAGCGTCGAGAAGAGCACGAAGAAGGCGCCGACGAGGAAGGCGAGCTCGGCCCATGGACCGAGGGAGTCGGTGTACATGCGCGAGAGGGTCTTCACCGTCTCGAATCCCTCCGGCCTCAGTCCCTGGGCATGGAGGATGGCCGCGCCGAGAAGATAGAAGGCGATGGTCATCAGCGTGTAGACCACCATCGAGAGAAAGGCGTCCCAGTACATCACCCGGATCCACCCTTTCGCCCGCCGCCTCCATTCGGGGGTGTCCTCGCGCGGGCCGGTGCGGGCGGCATAGCCTTTCTCCAGGAGCCAGTAGTTGTAGGCCATGATCTCGTCGCCCCCCACCCCGGTGATGCCGAAGACGGCGATGGCGACGCCCACGACGGCGGCGGGAATGCCGTTCCAGAAGGCGAGCCCCTCGACGATCTGCTCGCGCGTCATCGCGAACCCGGTGAACTGCACGCCCGCCACGCAGACGAAGGTGAAGAGGGCGAAGGCCCCGATCATGAGGACGGAGAGCTTCTCGATATACTGGTATTTCCCCCGGAAGATCATCAGCGAGACGGTCGGCGCGGAGAGGCAGACCCAGGCCCAGACCGGCACGGCGGGCACGATGATGTTCAGGATCAGGCCCACCCCTCCGATGATCCCCCCGACCTGGAGCGGCTTGATCGTCATCATCGCGAGCCAGAGCCAGGTCGCCCAGCCTCCCTTGCCGAACCTCGGCCCCGGGAGCTGGTTGAGCGCCTCGAAGGTCGTCTCGCCCGAATGGATCGCGTGCTTCCCGAACTCGAGCTGCACGAAGACTTTCACGAGGCAGCTTGCGATGATGACCCACATCGCGACGAAGCCTGCCTTCGCCCCCAGCGCCGTCGTGGCGATCAGTTCGCCCGACCCGACGATGGAGGCGGTGAGGATGAATCCCGGCCCCAGATAGCGGAGCATCCCGCCGAAGGACGAGGGAGGCTCCGCGACGGGGAGACGGTCGATGGCGGCGGGATCGGCGGACACGGCAGCAGGGGCTTCCGGACGGACAGAAGAGAGGTCCTCTCCGTCCGCCCGTTACCAGTCTTCGGAACGGACGGCGTCCGGCACCTCACGGCGCCGGCTTCGGCGCATTCGCCGGATCGGTGATCTGCGGCCAGTCGTCGGTGCGGAAGGGGTCCACAGGCAGGCCGTTGCGGCCGCGCAGGTTCGCGACCGGATTGTCCGACCACGCGTAGCGGACCGCGACGGGATCCGCCACGGCGGGACTGGAGATCTCCACCTTGTCGGCGGCGACGACCTTGCCGGTGGCCCAGTGCCAGACCTTGTCCTCTCCGGCCACGGCGAAGCCAGCGATCTCCTCCGTATCGAAGGCGTAGAGACCGCCTTTGCCGACGTTCTCGAAGCTCAGCACGACCTTTCCGTCCTTGGCCTCCATCGCCTTGTAGCTGGGGTTCAGGTATTCGACCTCCTGGCCGTAGTCGCGCGCGAGAGCGATGCGGGCGAGCCGCTTGGCGACGTTCTGCTTGTCGCGCGGATGGATGTCGCGCCCTTCGCCGAGGTCGTAGATCACGGCCTGGCCGGTGTTCGGCAGGGCGAGGGTGTTCGACTGCGCCTCGCGCAGCTCGGCCCAGTCGGATTCGCCGGGTTCCGGCTTCTCCGCCTTGAAGTCGGCGAGCTGGACCCAGTAGAAAGGGAAGTCGCCGATCCCCCAGGCCTGGCGCCACTCGGTGATCATCAGGGAGAAGAGGTCGTCGTACTGATAGGCCCGCCCCGCGTTGGATTCGCCTTGGTACCAGATCACGCCGCGGATGCCGTATCCGATGGTGGGATGGAGCACGCCGGCCCAGAGATTGCCGGGACGGTGCTGGCCGCGGAGCTGGTCGATGGGAGCACGGGGCGCAGGCTTCCCGGCCGCCTTGGCTTCGTCGGCCTTGACCTTCCAGTCGGCCATCGCCTTCTCGTGATCGTAGGTCTCCTCGATCTTCTTCCATTGTTCGATGTAGGCGCTGAAGCGCTCGTCGGCTTCGAGCGTCTCGCGCGAGACCCAGGCCTCGGCGGAGGACCCGCCCCAGGCGTTGTCGATCAGGCCGATCGGCACCCCGAGCGTCTTGTGGAGCTGGCGTCCGAAGAAATACCCGACGCCGGAGAAGTCGCCGACGGTCTCGGGCGTGCAGATGTCCCACTGGCCCTTGAAGTCAGCCTGCTTCTCCTGGGTGCCGGTCTGGGGCACGGAAATGAAGCGGATGTTGGGATAGTTGGCCGAGGCGACCTCGAGGTCGGGGTCGTCGGACTGGTTCACCGACCACTGCATGTTCGACTGACCCGAGCAGATCCAGACTTCGCCGACGACGATGTTGGAAAGGACGATGCTCTCGTTCTTCGACGCGATCGTCATGCGCAGGGCGTGATGGGAGCCCGGCAATGGCTGCAGGACCGCCTTCCATTTGCCGTCCTCGCCGGCTTTGGCTTGATGGGTCTGTCCCGCAATGGTCACGGTCACGTCCGCGCCCGGATCGGCCCACCCCCAGATGGGATTGGCAAGATCGCGCTGCAGCACCATGTGGTTTCCGACGAGGGCGGGAAGCTTCAGCCCGGCGTGAAGCGCTGGAGCCATCAAAGCGGACAGGAGGAATGTCAGGAAGACGGGAGTTCGTTTCATCGTGCGGGTTGTAGCGAAAGCGTCCCTGCCGCGCAACTGGAAATCGCGCCCGATTCGCGGATCGAATCCGCGAAGACGGCGACGCGACCGGTGCGGTCTCGGGATCGATCGCCGTCGTCTCATCAAGGACTCTGGATTTCCCCACCGTCCCCCAAAAGCGAAGGGCCGATGGATATCGGCCCTCCAGTCGTTCTGTATTCTCGGGCGCCCAGCGCGTCTTTGTGCCCGGGTCACTTCTTCACCCCCTTGATCCTCGCGTCCACGTTCGCGGTGGTCGGTCCCATCGTTCCTTCCAGCTTGGAGACGGAAGTCAACGTCCGGGATTTCCCTTTGCCCGGGCGGCTGACGCCTTTGATCGTCCCCGAGACACCCGACCCCGTGGTGGCCTCGTTGACCGATCCACGACCGGAGAACTCGACGCGGTTTCCACGAACCTTCACGCGATTGATCGTGAAATTGTACTGCAGGGAGACGCCGAGGAGATCGATGTTGGCAGTCCCTTTGCCTTTGCCCTTCGGGAGACGAAGGATCGTCGCGTCGCCGAGAAAGGGATACGCGGCCTCGTTCAAGCTGTAGCTGACACCCAGCGTTCCCTCGTACTTTCCGCCCGCCTGGCGAAGCCCCTGGGCCCGCGTCGGCTTCTTGGACGGCTTTCTCGCGGCGGCTTTGACCCCTGGGCCATTCTCGGAAACCGCCCCGTAGAAGGCATGGAACTGAACGTCAAAAGGAGAGCAGTGACGGCCGCCCGATTCTCAATAGACCCGGACCGACCAGCTCTCCACCGGCTGGCGGATGAGGCGGAGAGTCATGAGAGAACGGGCGTCGTTCTCGTGGAAGCCCCGGACCATGCGGTCCTCGTAGGCGAAGGTGGGGCTGTTCGTCTCGAAGCGGTTCGCGGCCGGGAAGGGCGTGACGGCGTTCGGATCCGGATCGGCCACGGTCAGCTCCAAGCGCATCCCGAGCATCGCCTCCGGCGAATCCAAGTCCCACTCGTGCCGATGGAGATAGGTCCGGGGCACCCGGATCTCCAAGAGGCGGGCGCCCTCCCCGTCGGTGCGCAGCGCCGAAGCGATCCCTTTCGGGTCGAGGATCATGTCGTAGCCCTTGCCGAAGCTGCCGAGCTCGAGAGAGGGGGTGAAGCCGCGGCCATCCCTGGATTTCGCATAGATCAGAACCGGTTCGACCGGGCCGAACGTCCTCACCTCGTCCGACGGACGCGCATCGAGAAACAGCTTCGCCTGCAAGGCGGCTTGGTCCCCGAGATCCGGCAGGCTCACGCCGTCGAGCTTCGCGACGATGTAGAGCGCCTTGGCATCCGCCTCGAACCGGACCGAAACCGATTCCGAAGCCCGGCGCTGGGCCACCGTCTCGACGGCAGGACCGAGGTTCGCGTAGTCCCGCCACGCCCGCATCTTCATCTCCTCGCCGAGAACGAGATCGCGGGAGGATTCCATCTCGCGGGAGAAGCGCACCACCTTGCCGTCGACATCGAGCTGGATCCAGAGATCCTGCTGGAAAAGGGAGACGCCCGCCGGCGCGACGAAGTCGAAGATGGAGAAGACGGTCTTCACTCCCAGAGGCGATACCGAGAAAGGCGTCGGCTGCCCTACCCGATCGGCCATCCCGACCTGGAAGGTGCCGGAGAGGGCCTTGTCGGTGCCGTTGACGAGATCCCACTCGACCCGCATCCGGTCGCTCACGTTGACGAACTGCCGGGAATTCCACAGAGCCGAGACGGGACCGATCCGGACGGGCAGATCCACGACCTCGGAGGCCACGGAATCCTCGAGGAAGAAGGCGAAGCGCCCGAACTCGTCCGAAGGCTCCAGCGGGAAGAACAAGGGCGAGCCATCGCGGCTTTTCCCCACTTCGGGACGCCGGAAGCGGAACTCGAGCTGCGTCGCCGTCCCCGCCGCCACGGTGAAACGCTGCCCGGCCTCGCTCGGCAGCATCGCGCCACCCACGGCGAGGCCGCCCATGCTGCCCTTCTTCTCCTCCGTCGTCTGATTGCGGGCAATCACGGAGACGCCGATGGAGCCGTCGTTTCCGTAGGAGGCCACCGCCGTATGCGTGAACCCCGGCGGCGGCGGGCCGTCCTTGAGGTCGGCGAAAACCGCCTCGCCGAGGAACTGATGGACCCGGAGCGAAGGATGGACCCGCTCGCGCACGGTCAGCTCCGGACCGTAGTGGAAGATGCGCTCGAGCCGGTCGCCCACGATCTCCATCGCCGCCGCCGGATGGGTGTCGGGATCGACGCCGCCCCCGAAACGCGAGAGATGCCTTCCCAGGTCGATGAAGAGCACGCCGTTCGCTGCCGCCACTTCGCGGGCGGCGGTGGCGTAGGGCCGCTCGATCCCCCACTCCATCGCCCCGCCTCCGTAGTTCACCAGCGGCGGGCCGAAGAGAATGAGATCGGCCCTCGCGGAACGGGCGGCGTCGACGATCTCCTGGAGGGCACGCTTGTAGGTGTCGATGGAGAGAAAGGTGAAGGCATCGTAGATGCCGTACTGGACGAGAACGAGGTCGGGTTCGTGGAGAAAGGCGTCGGTGCAGGCCCGGCGCAGCCCGTCGAAGACCGTGCCGTCGATGGTGGTCAGGTTTTCGAGGGCGATCTCGTCGCCCAGATATTCGGTCAGCTTCGCCGTGCCGCCCTTCGGCGGGTTGAGCAGGCGGACTCCACCGGGATAGAAGAACTCGCGGGCCAGCTGGGAGAGGAAGGCGCCGCAATAGGAGAAGAGCGGGTTGTTGCTCTCCCACGCCGTGGGCAGCGGCGTGTAGCCCCCCATGACGTCGTCCCCCAGGGCCACGACGTGGACAGGAGCGCGGTCCTCCAGCTTCGGAAAGGTGCGGGGGAGGTATTGCTTCAGCCGCTCGCGTTGCTCGAGCGTCAGGGGGTAGGCCGCGGCCTCCTGGACCGCGATGGCGAAAAGCAGCCCGAAGGAGAGGGACACGGCGAAGAATCTCATGGATCGTTCCAGACGAAAGGTAAACGGAGCAAGGGGGGCGAACCTTAGTCAAAGGAGCCCGAAATTCAAGGTTGTTCGACCTTCCTGCCTCGCCCGCCGTCGTTGCGATTCGCCAGCCCCATGGCCCCGAGAGGGCCGGATCATCGTCTCGGGAAACGCGGCGACCCCGCCCCCGTTCCTCGGAAGGATTGGGCTTTTCTCACGAGCGTCACTTGCGCGGTGGCGGAACGCCTCCCTTCGGCATCCACCGCCCGAACCGAGAGGACATTGCTTCCTTTCCGCAAGGGAGCCCTGAAACGCCAGTTCGTCGTGCCTTGGGCCCGGCCGGTCCCCGATCGCCTTGAATTCCGAATCTCGACGCGAACCAGATCTCCGTCGGGATCCGATGCCGTCCCCTTGACGTTGTGGAAAGGGCGGCTCGTCCGCACTCGCCGAGCCCCGGCGATCCTCACCGTCGGCGCCCGGCCTTTCACGAGGCTCGACGGAAACTCCAGTTCGAAGACGTAGGCAGCGCCCGAAAAAAGCGAATCGTCGTTCTCGCCCTTCCCGTTCACCTGCCTCGTGTCGCTCGATTCCCCTATCGCCCCAACGACGAGGAGGCCTCCGGAAACGGCGACCGAGCTCCCGAAATTGTCGTATTCACCGGTGTTCGACGCCTTCAGATAGGCCCACTGACGCCACGCGCTTCCTTCGCGCAGATAGACATACGCCGCGCCGGCGAGATCGAGGGAGTCGTCGCTCTGGTCGCCGTCGACTCCCCTTGCCGAACTGTCCTCGTACGCCGCCCCGACGACGACGACGTCGCCGGAAATGGACACCGCGCCGCCGAACTGATCCCCGATGCCCGGACTGGACGCCTTCAGATAGGCCTGCTCGCTCCAGAGCGTCCCGGTGCGAACGAAGACATAGGCGGCCCCGGAGGCCGACAGGCTGTCGTTGCTCCCGTCGCCATCGATCCCGGCCGCGTCGCTGCTTTCCCCTATCGCTCCGACGACCGCCGTGTCGCCCGAGAGAGACACGGCCCTGCCAAAGCCATCCTGCTCTCCTGCGTTCGAAGCCTTCAGATACGCCTGCTCGCTCCAGCCGCCCATTCCTTCGACGAAGACGTAGGCCGCTCCGGAGCCTTCGGCCACCGAGGACTCCCCGTGGGCTCCGACCAGCACCGTTCTTCCCGAAACCGACACGGATGTGCCGAAGGAGGCGAACTCCGCCGTGTTCGAGGCCTTCAGATAGGCCTGCTGGCTCCACGCCTCTCCGCTGCGGGTAAACACATAGGCGGCTCCGGCGAACTCCGCGCAATTGTCCGTTCCGTCGCCATCGACGGTGTTGGCGGCGCTGGCCTCGCCGGGAGCACCGAATACCGCGATATCCCCATCGACCGCCACCGACCATCCCAGAAAATCACCCAGCCCGGCATTGTCGGCCTTGAGATAGGCCTGCTCGGACCAGTTCGTCCCGCTGCGGACGAAGACGTAGGCGGCCCCGGAGGCAGCCTCCCCGCAGCTTTCCATGGGGCTCCCGACCACGGCGGTGTTGCCTGAGATCGCCACACTCCACCCGAAAAAAGCGCCCCAATCGCTGTTCGAGGCTTTGAGATAGGCCTGCTGCGCCCATCCGGAAGGCCCGCGGACAAACACATAGGCCGCGCCGGACTCGTCCGCGCAGTTGCAGGTGCCATCTCCGTTCACTCCGGTCGCGGAGCTGTCCTCCGCAATCGCCCCGACGACCACCGTGTCGCCCGACACCGCCACGGAGAAGCCGAACGCGTCATCCGCATCCGCATTGTCAGCCTTCAGATAGGCCTGCTGCGCGATCGGGTCGATCATGACGGGATAGGCGGCTCCCTCTTCGTCGACCTCCACCACGAGCTCGCCGCCTCGTCCCACCAGACGGGCCGGCAGAATCCGTCCCTTCGCGTCCCAAGCCTTCAATCCCCCGTAGCGCAGCACGGCTTTTCCCTCGCCGTCGACAAAGGAGATGTCGGTTCCCTCGCCCGTCGCCAGCAGTTCCCCGCGCACCGTCAATTCGAGACGCAACGGTCCTTCCCCTTCTCCGTTCCCTCCGGGGCGTTCGCTCAAGGTCCAGCCCTGCTCCAAGCCCCGGCGATCATTGACGAACCATTCCTCCAGCACCTCGTCCCATCGATAGCGCAAGCGCTCCCCCTCCACCTCCGCATGGGCCTTGCCCGAAACCTCGACGAAGCGGTCTCCGATTCCGTAGCCGCGCAATTCCAATCCCCAGCGCCAGGCCCCGTGCCTGGGCTCCGCGGCAAAGCCCCTGCCGTCGAAGGCACTGTTCCATTGCTGCCCGGGATTGGCTGCGCGGTGGATCCCATCCGCCTCCTCGACGAACCGATGCCGCCATTCCTGGTGGGCCTCCCGTATGGAGCTCCAGTCGTCGGTCGACAAGCCGGAAGGAGCGGCGGCCTCGTTCCCCTTTGCCGGGAGACTGGAAACCGTAAAAAGGGCGAAGAGGGCGCAAAGGCGATACGGTTTCATGCAGGATCGGCGCGATATCGGCATTCGCCCTGGCTGCAATCCACCCTTGGCTCGCACTGACGACGAATTCCGCTTATTGGCACACTTTCATCGAAACGCAACTCGTTTCGTCAAACCGAGCGGCGAACCGGAAAGCTGAAAGGCTCCGCCCGGATTCGGGATCGCTCAATCCTCCAGCTTCAGGAAGGCCACGGCGTTGTGGTTGTTCATCGGGATGACGAGCTGCTTCTGCTTCGAATCGTAGCCCATGGAGGCAGCGTTGGGAATGCCGGAGGCGATCACCTCGGCCTCCTTGCCCGGACGGATGCGGGAGATGCTGCCGTAGCGCACGCTGCTGACGTACTTGGTGCCGTCTTCGAGGATGACGACTCCATCGCCGCCGCTCTCGGCGGCGTGCTCGGTTTTCAACAGCTTGCCGTCGGGCGAGAAGGTGAGGACGGCGTTGTCGCCGACGTTGACGACGACGACGTTGCCCTCGGGGTCGATCGCGACGCCGTTGGGGGCCTTGAGCGGCTCCCCATCGACGAAAGTGCTCACCTCGCCGGCGGCGGTGATCTTGTAGACGCGGCTTGCTTCCCGGGTGTTGGAGACGTAGACGGTTCCGTCCGCGGCCACGGCGATGCCGTTCAGGAAGGTCGCGCCAGGGACGTGCCAGGACTCTCCGGGCCTGCCACTGTCGAGGTCGAAGGTGCGGACCGTGTCGATGTCGGCGGTGTAGAGAGTGCGGCCGAGGATGGCGCTGCCGAGGGGATGGTTCAGGGTCAGCCCGTCCCGCGTCGCTCCGATCCACTTCGTGGTGTGGACGCTGCCGTCGGGATGGAGGAGGGAGACGTAGCCGTCGTTCTCCTGCTGATCCTGCGGTACGCCCGCATTCATCACGACGATGAGGTTCTTCTCCGCGTCGTAGACGCAGCTCTCGGCGAAGCGGAAGCTGCCGTAGACCTTCACGTTGCCGGAGATGGGCGTGGCGACGCCGGCCTCGTTGACGGTGCCGAGAGGATCACCCACTTTGAACTCCTTGGCTTCGCTCTGGGCGAAGGCGGGGGCGATCGAGAGGAGAAGAACGGAAGCGGCAGGAAGAATGGATTTCATGGAATCTGGGGAGTGAGCGGAGAAGTCGAGGGATCAGGGTTTGTAGTAGTTGCCCATGTGGTCGAGGATCGTGGCGCGGAGCTTCTCGCCGTCGACGATGCCGTTGTGGCGCCAGAGGATCGTCCCGTCGGTGTCGACGAGGAGCGTGTGGGGAATGCCGCCGGGCCACTCGGGGTCGAGGGCCTTCATCAGCTCGTCCATGTCGGATCCGCCGAAGACGTAGCTGTTCGTCTTGCGGCCCTCCGCCTCGACGGATTTCCTCAAGCGCGGCAACATGCCCGCCTTCTGCTTCTCGAGGAAGGCCTTCACCGGGGCGAGGTTCGACGGATCGTCGGCGCTGATGCTGATGAACTCGAAGTCGCGCAGGCCGAACTTCCGCGAGGTCTCGACCAGTTCGGGGAACTCCTGCACGCAGGGGGCGCACCAGGTCGCCCAGACGTTGATGAGGCGGACCTTGTTCGTGCCGTTCTTGCGCAGGGCGGCGACTTCGGCGGCGTCGATGGTCTCCACGTCCACTGGCGCGCTGTCCCACTTCGCCATGTGCTCGGCGACGGCGGCCTTCTTGCTCCGCCATTTCGTGGAGCAGCCCATCGGCTTGGTCGTCTCGACCGGGACGGGCTTGCCGGCGAGGAGGGCCTCGACCGCGTTGCGGGCGTCGGGCGACTTCACGGTGGAGTCGTCGCCGCCGAAGCGGGAGTCGTCGAAGCGCCCCTTGTAGCGCAGCTTGCGCTCGGCGTCGAAGATGAAGACGTGCGGGGTGGCGAGGCAGCCGTAGGCCTTGGCCACGGACTGGGTCTCGCCGTCGTAGAGGTAGGGAAAGTCGAAGCCCTCCTCGGCGGCGTAGGCTTTCATGTCCTCGAAGCCGTCGTTGTATTTCGAGTAGCCGAGCTCGTCGATGCTGAGTCCCTCGGGGTGGTTCGGATTGATCGCGACGAAGGCCATGCCTTTCGAACGGTAGTCCTCGAGGAAGCTCTTGATCCGGTCAGCCGCGCCGTGCGAGGTGGGGCAGTGGTTGGAGGTGAAGAAGACCACAAGTACCTTGCCTTCCTTGAAGTCGGCGAGGGTCCAGGTCTTGTCGTCGATGCCGGGCAGGGAGAAATCGGGAGCGGAGTCTCCGATCTGGAGATCGGCCACCCCCTCTTCGGCGGTCAGGGGAAGGGCGAGGGCCGTCAAGGCCGAGCAGGCGGAGGCGAGGAGGAGGCGTTTCATGGGTGGAGGGATGGGTTCGGGTTGGGGCTTGGAATCGAAGAGAATACGAGGGAGGGGCAGGAACGGATGAAGCGGCCGTCTACCGGACGTGCCGGAGATAGACCCGCTTCATGGCTTCCATCTTGCCGGCGTCCTGGGCGACGCTGCCGATGGTGAACATCATGACGCCGGTGCTCTTGCCGCCGAGGCCGTAGTTCAGGACCTGCTCGAACTCCTCGGGCGACACCCGGGGGTCGTCGTGGGCCTGCACGATGGGCCAGATCTGCGGGTAGGCGCCGGGGGCGGTCTTCACCCAGGGCTTTTCGCCGAGGTAGTCCACGAACTCCTTCACATACTCGGGAGACTTGCCGGAACGGCCGTGGTAGATCATCGGCGAGAAGACATCGACGTAGGGAGCGAGCGCGTCGAAGTCCAGTCCGAGGCAGCGACGGCGCACCCCGCTGAGATCCTCGTCCTTCCAGGCGGTGTGGTAGATGCCGACGAGGGCGTTCGGACGGATCTCCTTGACGATGGAGCGGATCTCCTTCGCCCAGTCGACGATGACATGCACCCTCCAGTCCTCCCACTTCCTGGCGGCGTTGCCGAAGATCCATTTCGCCTTCTCCGGCACGGTCCCTCCCTGCACCTCGAGTCCGGCCCATTCCTCGAAGGCGGCGAGGCAGGAGTCGTTGAAGCAGGTCTTGAGAAGGACGGGATAGGGATCCTCGAACTGGGCATGCCAGTGGGTGTAGTCCATCCAGATGCCGTCGAGGTCGTGCCGCTCGAGCAGGGCTCGCAGATCGTCCATGCGGAACTGGCGGAAGCCGGCGTGGGTGGGACAGACGCCCATGAACCAGGTCGCGGGCGGCGCGGGATTGCCCGAATCGTCGATGGGATGGGCGTCGGGATGGTTCTCGACGTATTTCCCGTATTTGCCGTTGAGGGTGGGAAACTCGGCGAAGACCTTGCAGCCCTCCTCCTTGGCGCGGGCGAAGGTGGCCTCGTCGATGCCGCTGCCGTGGATGAAGACGGCGTTCACGCCATAGTCGTCCAAGCGCGCCCCGGTGTCCCAGAAGGCCTTGGGATGCGCGTAGGTGCCGCGGATGACGGGGGCCTTCTCCTCTGTTCGGCCAAGGTCCATGGCGAGAACCCCGACAGCGAGGCCGAGAAGGGAACAGCGCTTCACAAAGCCCGGACGGACCGCCGGAGAGCGGCGCTGTGGAAGGTCATGATTCGAGGCAGTCATGGAAATCTGAGGTGGACAAGGAAAGTTCGCATGTGGTTGAATGCGGGGCGGGACATGCGTCCTCCCTGTTGCCTACGATGCCTTCTTCCGTCATGAAAGTCCGAATCCACGCCATCGCCTTGGCCACCACCTTCGTCTCGCCGCTCCACGGCCTCGACTGGGCGTCCGTGTGGCGCCAGCCGGCCAGCATCAAGACGGTCAATATGGAGGCGGTTCCCCTCGTTGCAAGCGACGACGGGAAGGGCTGGGCGAGGGTTCCCCTCCACCTCGGGACCTATGGCGCCTTCGTCCACATGCCGACCGGCAGCACGAACGGGATCGCCGACATCGAAGTGACCGGCAGCGGCTACCTGATGCTGGCCTGCAACTACGACTACCAGGGCAACGCCAGCGGCGACTGGCAGAAGGACGTCTGGGACGCCTCGCGGTTTCAGGCCAAAGGCTGGCGCCGGATGAAGCCGGGCGAGCTCGGCGGACGCCTCGTGAAGGGCGACAACCGGGAGCAGATCGTCTTCGTGAAGCGGGTGAAGGAGGGAGACCGGCTGAGGATCCGCTGCAACAAGCACGATCCGCCGTTTCCGATCCTCGTGGCGCCGCCGTCCCCCCAGCAGGCTTCCGCAGCGGGCCGATAGCGGGCGACCATTCATCCTTCGGGGACCGGCGGGGGTCAGTTCGTCGGCGTAGCGTTTCCTTTGGGTTGGAGCCGCTTGATCTGGCCGGAGGCCAGGTTCGCGAAGAGCGTTTCGCCGTCGCGAGGATCGCGCCCGATCCCGGCGATGCCCGGATCCTGCGCAAGCGTCCCGTCGGACCATTGTTCTCCTCCCCCGTCATGCAAGGCGATGACGCGCCCTGTCACGTAGTCGGCGAAGACATAGCGTCCCGCAAGGTGCGGAAAGCGTTCTCCCCGGTACACGAGGCCGCCAGTCACCGACAAGCCGACGGTGCGCGGATATTCGAAGATGGGCTCGACGGGCCGGAAGTCCTCAGGCTCCCGGTCGCCGCCCGGGCCGAGGACGAAGGGATGCAGCCCCTCCCGGTAGGGCCAGCCATAGTCGCCGCCGGCGACGATGAGGTCGATCTCCTCGTAGAGGTTCTGTCCCACGTCGCCGGCAAAGAGCCGCCCGGTGACGGGATCGAAGGACATGCGCCACGGATTGCGCAAGCCGGTGGCCCAGATCTCGGTGCGGACGGTTCCGGGATCGATGGCTTGACCGTGGTGGGAGACGCGCCCGACGAAAGGGTTGTCCGCCGGGACGGAATAGAAAGCCGTTCCGTCAGCGCCGAGGTTCACCGCGGGATGCGGGTTCGGCGGCAGCGACCCCGGCTTCTTGTCCACGTCGATCCTCAGGATGGCGGCATGGAAGCCCTTGTTGATGAAACGTCCGTTGTCGAACTTGTCGTTTCCCGCGCCGCCGTCGCCCACACTGACGTAGAGGTAGCCGTCGGGACCGAACTGGAGGTCGCCGCCGTTGTGGTTGCCGGCCTCGTCCGCTTGGGTGATGAGAGGCTGTTCCGATCCGCCGTCGACGCGGTCGCGGTCGTCCGGAGACACTTGGAAACGCGAGACCCGCTGGTGCAGCGCCCCGCCGATCTTGAGACTGTAGTAGACGTAGCAGCGTCCGCTCGCCGCATGGTCCGGCGGAAAGGCGAGGCCGAGCACGCCGCACTCGCTCTCCGTCGCGAGTTCTCCGTCCCTTGGCTGCGTGAGGTCGAGGAAGAGTTTCTTCCTCGGCATCGCGCCATCGAGTCCGGCGACGACATGGATGCGGCCGGTTTTCTCCAGAACGAAAAGCCTCGTCTTGTCGTCCGGCGCGGACGCGAGGCCCAGAGGCATTTCGAATTGCAGGCCCGGAAAGGCGTCCACCAGCTCGTGGTCCGTCTCCACAAACACGATCGGCGGTTTCTCGGGCGCCTTCTTCGCGGCGGGAGCCGATGGAGGCGTTTGCTGGGCAAGAAGCGGCGCGGCGACAAACGCCAGCGGAGCGAGCCGAAGGAGGCAGGGACGAAGAGTCGGATCAAGGGTCATGATGAGAGGAAAGCGTTCGACGAGGTGGAAAAGGCGGGAGAATCGTGATATGGAAGACACCATGTCCGGCTCCGGTTGCTCCGAAGTGCTCAAGGCGCTCTCCGACGAGACGCGCTGGCGGGTCGTGCAGATCCTGCTGGAGGAAGGACGGGCCAAGGTCACCGACCTCGCCACGCGTCTTTCGGTGATCCAGCCGACGATGTCGAAGCACCTCCGCATGCTGCGGGAAGCGGGCATCGTCGTTTCCGAGAAGGAGGGAACCATCGTCTGGTGCCAGGTCGCGCCGGATTTCAAACAGCGGCTACGCGACGGGAGGCAGGTTCTGGACATGGGTTGCTGCACCTTCCGCTTCGATAAACCGATGAAGCGCTGAGGACAATCGAAAATATGCGTAATTTTGCATATAATTGCCGACACTCCTTTCCCGGATCGCCCTCGGGCCATCACCACGTTCAAGGCCTGCCCCGGCCCGGAAGAAAGCGACCGGTCCGCTTCATGTAGTCGCGGTATTCCCCGCCGAAGATCCCGCCGAGAAAACGCTCCTCGTCCGAGGCCTTGATCGAGGCGCAGACGAAATGCAGGACGAGGATCGCGAAGGAGACGACGGTCGGCAGCAGGAAGGCGGCGCCCAGCAGAATCGCCATCTGGAAGGAGTAGATGGGATGCCGCATCCGCCGATACGGACCCGTCTGCACCAGCTTGGAGGTACCTCCCTGGTCGATCCCGATGCGCCAAGCCGCGCCCATGGCCGCGTAGCACCAGAGCGTCGCGAGATAGCCGAACACGATCAGGGCCACGCCCGCGAGCCACGCGGCGGGATGGACGAGGGCGGGAAGCGGTCCGAATGCGCCTCCCGCGCCCGCGATCCAGAGCGGCTGCACGATCCACCCGAGCACGACGAGCGTCCAGCCGAGCCAGAGGAGCCGCTCCTTCGTCCCTTTCGGTTTCAGATTGGGCGTGCGTCCGATCTTCCGGCGCACGCGCCGGGCCTGCACCACGACACCTCCCCAGTAGACCAAGCCCGAAAGGCCGACGACGAGGCGCTGCCAGAGAAAATCGCCTCCCGTCTCCGCCGCCGCGGCGAGGAATCCTCCGTCGAAACCGATCATGCTTCCCCTCCTTTCCCCGAGAGGAGTTGGAGAAAGCGATCCGCGATGCCGCGCACCGTCTCACCGGAGATGACGTCGGGTCGGTAGGTGAATCCGAAGTTGAGCCGTCCGCCGTAGCCCGTCACCCCGATCACGAAGGGCAAGGCTGGGCCCGCCGAGACCGCCCGGTAGTAGTCCGTCGCCCGCCAATCCGTCCCTTCGCCGATCCTGTCCATCTTGAAATTCGTGATGCTACCCCAGACCGGATAGGCTTTCCGGTAGAAATTGCGCTGTTTTTCGATCGGCTGCCTCGCAAAGAGGAAGCGGTTCAACCGGAACTCCAGGCGCGAGGCGAGGTAGAGCCGGTCGCGTTTCACCGCTTCGGTCTGCGCGTGGACGCTCGCGACCAGTTCCGCCAAGGCGACGTCCACGGGCGCGGCGTGGGTCACGGAGAAGGAACCGAGGAAAAGGCCGAAGTCCCGACGCCGCTTCGGGGGCAGATCGCGCCGCAGGTTCACGACGCAGCCGGCGGAGAGGTGCTGGCGCTTCTTCTCGAAGCGTCCCGACGTCGCCGGAATCACCGCCTTCAGCAGGGCCGCGAGGCAGAGATCGTTCACCGTCGCCCCGTGGCGTCTGGCGAGGGAGAGGGCGGAGGCGGTTTCCTCTTCGTCGAAGGCGCGGGCGAACCACGCGTTGCGGAATTCGTTCACCGGACAATCGGGCGAACGGTAGCTCCGCCGCATCCGTTGAAATTTCCGGTAGGCGGCGCCAAGGCGCTTCCCCCACCCCCACGCGCTTCCCGCGGGAGTCCGCGAAGCTCGCCTCGTGCCCAACTCCGCATCGCGCAAGGGTTGAGGAAGGGCGTCGAAGGAGGCGGCGAGCACTTCGGAGAGGAGCCTTCCGACGGATTCGGCGTCGGCGGCGACGTGGAAATAGGCCAGGCCCGCGAAAGACTCTCCCTGTCCCTGCACGAGAAAGAAACGGAAAGGCTGGAATTCGCCCTCGCGGGGAAACGGCTCGTTCAGCCATTGCTCCATCTCCCGGTGGACCGTCGCGAGCGGATCCGCGCCGCCATCCAGAACGGGCACCTCGACCCCGGCGTCCCCGCCCCCGTAGCGGTAGGACCCCGAGCGTCCGTCCACCGCGTAGTGCGTCAGCCCCGTTTCGCCCAGGACATGCGTCACCGCCCTGGAAAAACGGCTTGGATCGAGGGCTGGGGCGACCCGGGCGACGTGGACCGCGTTGTAGGGATGCAGACTGCTCCACTGGAGCATCGTCCGCTGGAATTCGTTCAGCCGTCCCGAAGCCGGACCGGGCTTCCCCTCCCGCGCGTTCTGGCCGCCCTTGCCCATCGCGGTTGTCTCCTGGTGCCCCCTCAGCGGCGGCGACGGCTCGTTCTGACCTTGGCTTTGGCGAGGACCTCCTTCATGGCCAGCTCCTGCACCGACCTGACCTGCTCGATCGTGAAATGGTTCGCTCCGTATTGCTTCACGTCGACATGGCTGATCGTTCCCCGGAACCCCTCGCCCCTCACGTAGCGGTCGGACTGGGAGGAGCGATAGTTCACCGCCTTCTTCGCTCCCTGCGTGAAGATCCGCGTCCCGTTGGGGTCGAATCCGATGACCAGTTCGGTCGGGATCCCGCGCTGCCCGAGGTAGTTGGCGAAATCCACGACCACGTCCGCGCCGAAGGAATGCCCGAGCACGATGATGGGATGGGAGACCTTCTTCTCCGCCGAGCGCTTCACGATGTCGTTGGCGATGGACTGCCAGGCCATGAAGCTGTGCGCCGAGGCCCGGACGTTCTTCTCCCTCAGTTCGGCCGCCATCTGGTTCATGCCCGTCGAGAAGATGTCGAACCCGCCGCGGAAGAGATAGACTTCCTCGGCCGAGGCGGGCGGGCCAGGGAGGAGGGCGAGCAGGCTGAGAAGGGCGAAAAACGGTTTCTTCATTTCTGGCGGCAAAGAGAGTGGGATGGCGGACGCAACCCTGTCGGGCGGGCGCAAAGCGCCCCTTTCTTTCCTCCGCCCGCCGGGCTTGTCAACGCGAAAGCCGCTTCTTCGGAAGGGAGATCTCCCACTTCCGAACCGCGAAGGCGCGAGAAGAAATCCAAAAGCTTTTGCGGTGAAAACGTCAAAAGAAAGGTATGCTCCCCCTCATCCGATCGCGATTGCCATGAAAACCTCCCTCCTTTCCCTCTCCCTCCTCGCCACCCTTTCCCTGACGCTTCGCGGCGAAACCGTCCAAGAGATCGCCGCCGGTTTCGACAAGCAGAAGATCGCCGCGCTCCAGGCCTACCTCGAAAAGAATCCCGAAGCCGCGGACAAGGACGAGGCCCTCTCCATCCTCGTCGGCGCCCACCTCGGCCTCGGCGAATTCGCGCCCGTCCCCGACCTTCTCTCGCAACGTTACGAAGGCCAGTCGAAGGGCGACGACGCCGATCTCAATCTCCTCATCGGCGAAATCGTGCGCCCCTTCATCGAGGCCAGCATCGTCTCGGACCAGCGGGACAAGGCGAAGGCCTTCCTCACCAAGGTGAAGACGGATCTCGCGAACCACGCGCAAGGCGGCCAAGTCGGCCAGTTCCTCGACCAGCTCGGCGGCGAGCTCTACCTGCCCGGCGTGGGAGACGAGATGAAGATCGCCTTCACCGATCTCGAGGGCAAGGAGGTCGATCTCGCAAAGATGACGGACAAAGTCGTCCTCGTCGATTTCTGGGCGACCTGGTGCGGTCCCTGCATCGCCGAGATGCCCAACGTCGTCGCCGCCTATGAAAAGTACAAGGAGCAGGGCTTCGAAGTGATCGGCATCTCCCTCGACGAGGAGAAGGCCGCCGTCGAATCCTTCGTCAAGGAGCACAAGATGGCCTGGCCGCAGTATTTCGACGGCAAGGGCTGGCAGAACGAACTCGCCCAGCACTTCGGCATCCAGGGCATCCCCGCGACCTTCCTCGTCGGCAAGGGCGGCAAGATCGTCGCCTCGAACCTGCGCGGTCCCGCGCTGGGAGAAGCCGTCGAGAAGGCGCTGGCGGCGGAGTGAGCCTCCGGCGACGCGAAATCCGTGGTGGCCGGCAGGGGTCTCGCCGAGGCGGCCGCTGCGGAAGCACGGGCTAATCCCAAGACACGGACGCCCCTGCGGTGCGTCCCTTACCTCGCTTCAGCGCCAATCATCGGTACGCATAGACGACCGTCCAGCGCTGCGGCTTCTCCACGGTGTCGAGGAGGGAAATCCTCAGGTAGTAGAGGCCCGTCTCCTCGGCGCTAGCGGCGAAGCTCGCGATGTTCGGCGATTCGTATTGGAAGCGGGTTCCCTCGACCCGTTCGCCCTTCCCGTCGTAGAGGGCCACGTCGACCTCGCCACGGCGGTCCGGCACCGCCAGCCAGAAATGGTAGTCGTTCCGCTTGAAGAGCTGCACCTGGATGAGCTTCGCCATGCCGGGCTCGATCTCTCCGCTCCACGAGGATTCGCGGAGGATGAAGGGCTTCTCGCCACCGAGATGCGCCAGTGCCGCCCGCTGGGCGATGAGCTTGACCTCGTCGAGGACGGGCGCCTCGGCGGGAGGGGCCGCTTCCTGGGCGCAGAGCCACCCCCCGAAGGCGGCGGCCATCCAGCAATTCGACAGGAGGCGGGAAGGTCGCTCAGATCTCATAGATCGCATCGACGAGGTTCGCCGTGGAGAGCGAAATCTCGATCACCTTTCCCTTGCTGATCGCTCCGCTCGCATCGGTGCGCATGAGCGATTCGAGGTGGTCGAGCGTCTGCGAGATCTGGCCGAAGACCTTGCCGCGCTTCGCCCGGTCCGGCAGGGTGCTGAAGTCGCTCTTGAGCTGCTTCACCAGCTCGGGCTGGTTGAGTAGATCGGATCCCTCGACCGAGTAGTTCTGCTTCAGCACGGCGGCGAGCGCCTGCGTCCCCCCCAGCCAACCGCCGAGACTGACGAGTCCGACCAGTTCGTCGTCCCGCAGCTCGGCCATCTTGTTGAGAACGGTCTGGCGGGTCTTGTCGAGTTCCTTCCGGCAGATCGACCAATCGCCCTGCCCGGCGGCGTTGACGATGGCGTTCGCATGCTGCTCGACCGAGTTCGCGACGCCGAGCGACGTGGCGAGACGCAGCACCTCGCGACCGATCCGCCGGACCGCTTCCTTGTCCTGGGCCTGCACCGCGATGAACCCGTCCGAGACGACGAGACCGAAGAGCATAGCCGTCCTCGAACGGTTCGCGTCGAGCCTGATCTCGCGCGACTCGACCTGTCTCGACCAGTCCTGCGTGCCGAGCTTGTCGAGAGAGGAGAAGATCTCCAGGGGAATCGGAATCACCGACGAATCGACGACCATCAGGTTCGGGTCGTTCAGATCGATGCGGGCAGGAGCCTCCTGAGCATAGGCGGCCGTCGCCGCAGCGAGGACAAAAGCGGAAAGCAGGCTTCGTTTCATAACTTGAATTGGTTTGGAAAACTTAATGATTATAAATCTTTAAACATCCCTTGAAAACCGAAATTTTCTACAGGGCGCGGGCGAACGCGCCTCCGTCGACGAGCAGCATCTCCCCCGTCAGGTAGCTGCCCGCCTCGCTCGCGAGGAGCAGGGCCGGGCCGGCGAGTTCGCGGGGCTGCCCCCAGCGTTTCAAGGCCGTGCGTTCGGCAAATTCCTCCTTCTCCGCCTCGCTCAGCAGGCTCATGGGCATGTCGGTGAGAAAGGGGCCGGGACCGATGCAGTTCACCGTGATGCCGAAAGGGCCGAGATCGAGCGCGCTCGCCTTCGCCAGGCCGACGAGCGCGGCCTTGGAGGCGGAATAGGCGTTCCGGCCCGGCTTCGACCCCACCCCGAGAACGGAGGAAATGTGGATGACGCGCCCCCAGCGCTGCGCCTTCATCGCTGGAACCAGGGCGCGGGTGAGACGCATCACCGCGGTGACGTTGATTTCGACGAGACGGTCCCACACCGCGTCGTCGACCGAATCGATCGGTTGGGGCGCATTCACCCCGGCGTTGTTCACGAGAATGTCGACCGTGCCGTAGGCGGCCAAGGCCTCGTTCGCCAGAGCGTCGCCGTCCTCCCGTTTCGAGAGGTCGGCGACGAAAGTCCGCACCTCCGCCCCCTCGACGCCTTCCGAGATCTCGCGCCTCGCCGCCTCGAGCTCCTCTCCGTGACGGCTGCAGATCATCACTTTCGCCCCGCACTCCACGAAGCCCCGCGCGATCGCCTTGCCGAGTCCCTTGCTCCCGCCGGTGACGAGAGCGCAGCGTCCCCCAAGGTCGAACAAATCGCATTGCATGGAGTACGATGCACGTTGACTCCATTTCCGCAAGTGCTCCCCTTCTCCCTGAGCCCCATCCGTTTCCGCCATGACCCCCGCCCTGCTCATCGATCCGAGCGACAACCTCGGCGTCGCCCTCCGTCCCCTCGCGCCGGGAGAATCCATCGCCTTGAACGATCGGACCGTCCTCATCGCCGAAACCATCCCACCCAAGCAGAAATTCACCCTCGCGGCGATGGAGATCGGGGAAAAAGCCCGGATGTACGGCGTCACCGTCGGCGTCGCCACCCGCCCCATTCAGGCGGGCGGGCTGGTCTCCACCGACAATCTGAAGCACGAGGCCGACGCGTTCTCCCGCACCCGCCGGCCCGGCTACCGTTGGACGCCGCCCGCCGTCGAACGCTGGCGCGGACGCACGTTCGACGGCTACCATCGTTCCGACGGCTCGGTCGGCACCGCGAACCACTGGCTCGTCATCCCCATGGTCTTCTGCGAGACAAGGAACGTGAACGCCATCCGCACCGCCTTCGAGCGCGCCCTGGGCTACGAGAGGACGACCCACTACCAGCGCCTCGCTTCGCGCCTCCTCGACACTTGGCGGGCCGGAGGCACGCGGGAGGATCTCCTCGCCCTGTCCGTCGAAGAGACGCCGGAGGCCCCCTGCCGCCCCTTTCCCCGTCTCGACGGCATCCAGTTCCTCGTCCACCCCATGGGCTGCGGCGGCACCCGCGACGACGCCGCGGCGCTCTGCGGATTGCTCGCCGGCTACATCACCCACCCGAACGTGGCCGGCGCCACCGTCCTCAGCCTCGGCTGCGAGAACGCCCAGCTCGAGCTTCTCGAAACCGCGGTCCGCGAACGCAGTCCGGCCTTCGACAAGCCCCTGCTCACCTACCGGCAGCAGTCCTGGCCCGACGAGCGCACCCTTCTGGAGGCGGCGATCAAGGAGACCTTCCTCGGTCTGATCGAGGCGAACCGGGCCGAGCGCCGGCCCGCCCCGCTCGAGAAGCTCGGCATCGGCGTCGAATGCGGAGGCAGCGACGGCTTCTCCGGCCTTTCGGCGAATCCCGCTGTCGGCGCGCTCTCCGACCGCCTCGTCGCTCTCGGCGGACGCGTCATCCTCTCCGAATTCCCCGAACTCTGCGGCGTCGAGCAGGAACTCGTCGACCGCTGCGTCTCCGACGAGGTCGCCGCCCGCTACACCGCCCTGACCGAGGCCTACGCCGCCCGCGCCAAGGCTGTCGGCAGCGATTTTTCGCAGAACCCCAGCCCCGGAAACATCCGCGACGGCCTCATCACCGACGCCATCAAATCCGCCGGCGCGGCGAAGAAGGGAGGGACCTCCCCCATCGTCGCCGCTCTCGACTACCCCGAGGTCGCCACCCGGCCCGGGCTGCAGCTGCTCTGCACCCCCGGTGGCGACGCCGAGTGCACCACCGCTCTCGCCGGCGCCCATGCCAACCTCATCCTCTTCACCACCGGTCTCGGCACTCCCATGGGCAATCCCGTCTGCCCCGTCGTGAAGATCAGCACCAGCACGGAGCTGGCCGAACGCCTCCCCGACCTGATCGACTTCGACGCGGGAGCCATCATCCGCGGCGAGACCACCATCGAACAATGCGGCGAAGACCTACTCGACCTAGTCGTCGAAGTCGCTTCCGGCCGGATCCAGACCAAAGCCGACCGCCTCGGACAAACCGACTTCCAGCCGTGGAAACGGGACGTATCCCTTTGACAGAAAAAGACATAACTCATTTGACGAATATCTCAATTTCTCCATCCTCTCGCCCAATGCCCTCCCCTCCGCTTCTCCGCATCGGCATGATCGGCATGGACACCTCCCACGTCCCCGCCTTTGCGAAACTCTTCAACGATCCGGCCGCCACCGGCGATCTGGCCGGTTTCCGCGTCGTCGCGGGTCTCCCCGACGGCAGCGACACGCCCATGAGCCGCGACCGCATCGCCGGGTTCACGGAGGAGGCGCGGGAACTCGGCGTCGAGATCCTCGACTCCGTCGAAGCCCTCGTCGAGCGAAGCGACCGGCTCATGATCCTCAGCGTCGACGGCCGCATCCACCTGCGGCAGGCCCGGGCACTCTTCGAGTCGGGCAAGCCCGTCTTCGTCGACAAGCCGGTCGCTGCCAACCTGGCCGAATGCCTCGTGCTCTACGAGCTCGCCGAACAAGCCGGCGTGCCCTGCTTCTCGGCTTCGTCGATGCGCTTCGGTGCCGAAGTCGCCTCCCTTGCCACCCGCCCGTCACTCGGCGGACTCCTCGGCGCGACAAGCTGGGGGCCGCTCTCCTATCAAGCCGGCTTGCCCGAGCTCTTCTTCTACGGCATCCACGGGATCGAAGCCCTCTTCACGGTGATGGGTCCCGGCTGCGAAGCGGCGTCACGGGTGAAGAGCTCTGTCCACGACGTCGTCACCGGCCTCTGGCCAGGCGGACGGATCGGCGTCTACCGAGGTCTCCTCCAGGGAAAGGCGTCCTACGGCCTCACCGCCTATGGCGCGGAGGAAATCGTCCACGTGGCCGAAGAACCCTCCTACGAAGCTCTCTGCCGCCGGATCGGGCGCTTTTTCAGAACGGGCGAATTGCCCGTCGGCGCGCAAGAGACGTTGGAGATCTACGCCTTCATGGAGGCGGCGGAGGAAAGCACGAGGCGGGGCGGGGCCACCGTGCCCCTCGCGGAGATGATGGAGCGGGCGCGAGAGGAGAGATAAGACCCACGGACGGTCTCTGAATTCTCCGGCACCTCCTCCTTCTTCAACGGCGCATCTCCTTCCAGACCTCGCCGAAGGCCTGCGCCGCCAGGGCGAGATCCTCCTCGCGGTGCGCGGCCGAGACCTGGGTGCGGATGCGGGCCTTTCCCTCGGGCACGACGGGGAAGAAGAAGCCGACGGCGTAGATCCCCTTTTCGAGCAGACGCGAGGCCATCTCCGCCGCGAGAGTCGCCTCGCCGAGCATCACGGGGACGATGGGATGCTCGCCGGGCAGCAGCGACAGCCCCGTCTTCGCCATTTCGGAGCGGAAGAAGGCGGTGTTCGAGCGAAGACGGTCGAGGAGGTGGCTCGACCCGGTCAGGAGATCGAGCGCCTTGAGCGATCCGGCGACGATGGAGGGGGCGAGGGTGTTGGAGAAGAGATAGGGACGCGAGCGTTGCCGCAGCAGCTCGACGATCTCCCGCCGCCCGCTCGTGTAGCCTCCGCTCGCTCCGCCGAGCGCCTTGCCGAAGGTGCCGGTGAGGATGTCGACGCGGCCCATCACGTCGCGGTATTCATGAGTCCCCCGCCCTGTCGCGCCGATCACGCCGACGGCGTGCGAATCGTCTACCATCACCGAGGCCCCGTAGCGGTCGGCGAGGTCGCAGAGGGCCCCGAGATCGGCGATGGAGCCGTCCATGGAGAACACCCCGTCCGTGGCGATCAGGCGGAAGCGGGACGATTGAGCCTCCCGCAGGCGCGATTCGAGTTCGTCGAGATCGCCGTTCGCGTAGCGGTAGCGGCGCGCCTTGCAGAGGCGGATGCCGTCAATGATGGAGGCGTGGTTGAGCGAATCCGAGATCACCGCGTCCTCCTCGCCGAGGATCGTCTCGAAGAGGCCGCCGTTCGCGTCGAAGCAGGAGGAGTAGAGGATCGTGTCCTCCGTCCCGAGGAAGTCGCTGAGCCGGGCCTCCAGCTCCTTGTGGATCGTCTGCGTGCCGCAGATGAAGCGCACCGAGGACAGGCCGTAGCCCCAGCGCTCCAAGGCCTCGCGCGCCGCGGCGACGACTTCGGGATGGTCGGCGAGCCCGAGGTAGTTGTTGGCGCAGAGGTTGATCACTTCCCTACCCCCGTCCGTGGCGACGCGGGCCGACTGGGGCGTCGCGAGGAGGCGCTCGGCCTTGAGCAGGCCGGAGGACTTCATCGCCTCGAGCTGGGCGGAGAGATGGGCTTGGAAAGGCGCGTGCATCGCCTCATTTAAGCGCCATTTCCTCCTCCGGGTCAAAGGCCGGGTTCGTCATACGCCACCTGCGGCCCGCCTCAGCGGACCGGTCCGTCTCCTCATCCCCCGAGGTAGGCCTCGCGCACGGCGGGATCGCTTCGCAGGACGGCGGAATCGTTCTCGCAGATCACCCGGCCCGTCTCCAGCACGTAGCCATACGAGGCCACCTTCAGGGCGAGGTTCGCGTTCTGCTCGACGAGCAGGACGGTGATGCCCCGGTCGCGGTTGATCGCGACGATCTGCTGGAAGATGTTGCGCACGAGGATGGGCGCGATGCCCAGCGAGGGCTCGTCGAGCATGAGACAGCGCGGCTTGCCCATGATGGCGCGGGCGATGGCGAGCATCTGCTGCTCCCCGCCGCTGAGGGTGCCGGCGAGCTGGCCGAGGCGCTCCTTCAGGCGCGGGAAGACCTCGAAGCAGTAGTCGAGGTCGGCGGCGATGCCGGTGCGGTCCTTGCGCAGATACGCGCCCATGCGCAGATTCTCGGCGATGGTGAGGTTGGCGAAGACCATGCGGCCCTCGGGCACGTGGCAGAGGCCGCGCGAGACGATGGCGTGCGGAGGCAGGTTGACGATGTCCTCGCCGTCGTAGCGCACCGATCCCGCCTTGGCCCGCACGAGGCCGGAGACGGCCCGCAGCAGGGTCGATTTCCCCGCGCCGTTCGCCCCGATCAGGGTGACGATGGATTTCTCCGGCACCTTCACGGAGACGCCGTGGAGGGCGCGGATGGCTCCGTAGGAGACCTCGAGTCCGGTGATCTCAAGCATGGGCCACCTCCTCCCCTTCCCCGTTCGCCTCGGCTTCGGCCTCTTCCTCCCCGAGATAGGCCTCGATCACCTTGGGGTCGCACTTGATCTGCTCCGGCGTGCCTTCGGCGATCTTCTTCCCGTATTCCAGCACGGCGATGCGCTGGCACACGCCCATGACCACGGTCATGTCGTGCTCGACGAGGAGCACGCTGATGGAGAAGCGCTCCTGAATGAAGTGGATCAGGTGCATCAGCTCCTCCTTCTCCGTGGGATTCATCCCGGCGGCGGGTTCGTCGAGGAGGAGCAGCTTCGGGCGCGTCGCGAGGGCGCGCACGATCTCGAGACGGCGCTGCGCCCCGTAGGGCAGGCTCACGGCCTGCTCGTCGCGCAGGCCCTCGAGCTTGAAGATCGAAAGCAGGTCCATCACCTCGCTCTCCACGGCGGCCTCGGACTCGCGGAAACCCTTTCCCCGCCAGAGCGAATGGAGGATGCCGTGCGAGCGGTGCAGTTGCGTGGCGACGCGGACGTTGTCGAAGACGGAGAGCGAGGCGAAGAGGCGGATGTTCTGGAAGGTCCGCGCCACGCCGAGCTTCGCGAGATGATGCGGCTTCAGCCCGGCGGTGGGCCGTCCCTCGAACTCGATCGAGCCCGAGGTCGGCTGATAGACGCCGGTGATGAGGTTGAAGGCGGTGGTCTTGCCTGCGCCGTTCGGGCCGATCAGGCCGACCATCTCGTGGCGTCCGATCTGCAGGTCCAGCTCCGACACGGCGGTGAGGCCGCCGAAACGGATCGTAGCCCGGTCCATCTTCAGCAAGGGGGTCTCGTCGCTCATGGGAGAGTCTTGGCCTCCTTTCCTTTCTTCTTGAAACGGAGGGTGAACAGCCCCTGCGGACGCAGGATCATCAGCAGGATGATGAGCAGGGCGTAGATGATCATGCGGTATTCCGCGAAGATCCGGAGATGCTCCGGCAGCCACGTCAGGATGATGGCGGCGACGATCACGCCGGGGGTGCGGCCCATGCCGCCGAGGATGACCATCACGACGATGTCGACCGACTTCAGCCAGTCGAATCCCGTGGGCACGAGGGTCTGCTTGTGGTGGGCGTAGAGCGCCCCGGCGATGCCCGCGAAGAAGGCCCCCACGACGAACGCGGTGACCTTGTAGCGGACCGGGTTCACCCCCATCGCGCTGGCCGCGACCTCGTCGTCGCTCACCGCGAGGAAGCCGCGCCCGTAGGTCGAGTTCACCAGTCCGGCGATGGCGTAGATCGTGACGGCGGCGAGGGCGAAGGCCCAGCCGAGGGTGGTCAGCTTCGGGATACCGCTGAGCCCGCTGGCCCCGCCCACGGCCTCGGTGTTCTGCATGACCACGCGGATGATCTCGCCGAAGCCGAGGGTGACGATGGCGAGATAGTCGCCGCGCAGCCGCAACGAGGGAATGCCCACGAGCAGGCCCGCGCAGGCCGCCATCAGCCCGCCCGCGAGGAGCGCGGCGGCGAAGAGCAGCGGATGCAGCGCCGCCGGGACGAGGGCCGCGCAGACGAGGGTCAGCTTCGCGGCGGTGTAGCCGCCCACCGACATGAAGCCCGCGTGCCCGAGGCTGAACTGCCCGGTGTGGCCGAGGATGAGGTTCAGGCTCACCGCGAGGATGATGTTGATGCCGCAATCGATCCAGACGCCCCGGTCGTAGGGATTGATCCCCCCGGAGAGATAGGAGGCCAGCGCCGCGAGGAGGATGCCCGCGACCAGCCAGCGTTTCGCCCCGGTGAGGACGGGGCTAGTTGAGAGTCGGGAGTGGAGAGTTGAGAGCATGGGCTGCTGGCGGCGCTGGGCGTTGTCTGTCGTCGAGAATCAGGCAGCGGCGGAGCGCCGGTTCTGCATCTTGTTAGGGAGCCGGCTTTCTAGGACGAACAAAGACCAGGGTCTCCGTCCGATGATCCAGCGACACCATTGGCGCAGGCCATATAAATTCATAGTCGGCTTCTCCAATGCGTTTGTTGATAGCCTCATGATGACTGGCTGATGGAGGTTGAGGTCCGGACTTGCCGAGATGACCGCGGACGACGAATGCTAAAAACGCTCTACCTCCTTCAGAATCGTAGTTTCGCAGCAACTTTCCGGTTTCGGCTATCGACGCCGGCCAATCAATGGAGTAACCATCTTCTCCATCGATATATTCCATGAACACTCTTACGATCTCCTTTTCGCTTGCCGGCTCCGCTTGGCAAAGCTGAGAGGAAGCCAAAATGGCGGCCATTGCAAAAAGCCCAGAGACGATGGTTTTCATTTTCGTTCCCTATCTTTTCTCTCAATTGACTTCGCTTGGCTCCGTCTATCCGCTTCGCGTATTCTCAATTAAAAACTCCCAACCAAGTCACACCTTTTCGATGGTCGATTTCCCAAGCAGTCCGGCGGGCCTGAATAGGAGGATCAAAATCAGAATGGCGAAGGCGATGGCGTCGCGGTAGTTCGAGAGTCCGGGGATGCCGCCGGCGAAGGTCTCCAACAAGCCGAGGATCATTCCGCCGAAGGCGGCTCCGGGCAGATTCCCGATGCCGCCGAGCACGGCGGCGATGAAGGCGCGCAGGCCCGGATGGATGCCCATGAGCGGTTCGATCCCCGGCGCCTTCAGCGCGTAGAGGATGCCTGCCACGGCCGCGAGCGCCGAACCGAGGCCGAAGGTGAAGGAGATGACGCGGCTGATGTTGATCCCCATCAGCGCCGCGGCCTGCTGGTTGAAGGAGACCGCCCGCATCGCGGTGCCCACCTTGGTGCGATGCACGACATACCACATCCCGGCGAGGAGCACGGCGGTGACGACGACGACGACGAGGTCGTTATTGCTCACGGTCAGCCCGAAGAGGTCGAGGTTCCTCTGCTGGATCAGCTCGGGGAAGGGCCGAGTCGCCGCCCCGAAGACGGCGCGGTGCTGGCAGGTGAACTCGATCAGCAGCGACACGCCGATGGCGGTGATGAGCACGGTCAGCCTCGGCCGGCTCCGCAGGGGCCGGTAGGCGAGCGTCTCGACGAGGATGCCGATGCCCGCGCAGATCGCCGCCGCGAAGAGCATCACCAGCAGCAATCCCGCCACGCCCGGCAGGGGCAGCAGCTTCCCCACCGAAGGAGCGAGGAAGTAGGCCGAGAACGCCCCCAGCATGAGGATATCCGCGTGGGCGAAATTGATAAACCGCAGCACCCCGTAGACCATCGTGTAGCCAAGCGCGATCAATCCGTAGATCGACCCGAGGGCGAGACCGTTGACGAGCTGCTGGAGGAAAGAATCCACTCTAGTTGATAGGGTTTAGTTGATAGTTGATAGGGGCTCAGGCTCTGAGGAGGGAGTTGCGGAGACCGCTCAGCATTTTGCCGATTTCGTCGCACTGCTGGTAGAGGGCGTTGTAGTCGTCTTGGGCGAGAAAGTTCTGGCGGAGGGCGACGGTGAGTTGGGCGACGAGCTCGAAGAGCGATCCCGATGCGATTTCGACAAATCGGGCGTAGTCCGCCACCGACGACCTCGACGAACCTTCGGCGATGTTCGAGACAATCGAAACGACCGACCGGCGGATCTGGTTCGTCAAGCCGAAGCGTTCCTCTCCGGGAAACTCTGCCGTCAGCCGATAGATCCGATCGTTCAAATCCATCGCCTTCTGCCAAACTGCGAGTTTCTCGAAATTGAACACCGTCTTCGGCTCCTTCGTGCTATCAACTATCCCCCTATCAACTATTAACTAGCCTCAAGGCTCCACCGTCTCCAGATACTTGAACGCCCCGCCCTGCACTTGCAGAATCACCGCGGCCTTCACGGCGTCGCGGTTCTCGTTGAGGGTGATCCTGCCGGTGACGGCTTCGTAGTCCTTGGTCGCGGCGAGGGCGTCGCGGATCTTCGCGCCCTCGGTGCTGCCGGCCCGCTGGATCGCGTCGGCGAGGATCATGGCGGAGTCGTAGCCGAGCGCGGCCATCGCGTCGGGCGTCTTGCCGTTGTAGCGGGCCTTGTAGTCCTCGATGAAGGCCTTGCCCTTCGGCGAACCCTCCTCGGAGGAGTAGTGGGTGGAGAAGTAGTCGCCCTCGACCGCCTCCTTGCCGATGGTGAGCAGGTCGGCCCCCTCCCATCCGTCGCCGCCGAGGAAGGGCACGTTCAGCCCGAGCTGCCGCGCCTGGATGCGGATGAGGGCCACGTCGGTGTAGTAGCCGGGCACGAAGACGGCCTCGGGATTGCTGTTCTTGATCGTGGTGAGCTGCGCCCGGAAGTCCTTGTCCCCGCCGCTGTAGTCCAGCTCGGCGACGATCTGGCCGCTCTCGGCGAAGCGCTCCTTGAAGAACTTGGCGAGGCCCTTGCTGTAGTCGCTCTTGACGTCGGTGAAGACCGCGACCTTCGAGACCTTCAGCGTGTTCTGGGCGAAGTTCGCCATCACCGTGCCTTGGAAGGGGTCGATGAAGCAGACGCGGAAGACGTAGTCGCCCGTCTCCGTGACCTTCGGATTGGTCGAGGCCGGGGAGATCATGGGGATGCCGTTCTGCTGGGCGATCGGCGCCGCCTCAAGGGAGCGGCTGGAAGCGACCTCGCCGAGGATGGCGACGACGCGGTCCTTGGCGATCAGCTTGTTGACGATGTTGGCCGACTCGCCCGCCTTGGAGAGATTGTCCTCGGTCTTCAGCTCGATCTTCTTGCCGAGCACTCCACCCTCCGCATTGATCTGCTCGACCGCGAGCACCGTGCCCTCGTGGGCCGAGGTGCCGAAATTCGCCTCCTTGCCCGTGAGCGAGGCGAACTCGCCGATCACGATGGTGTCGCCCCCACCTTCCTTGCAGCCCGTGAGAACGCCCGCCGCGATGGCCGGGCCTGCCAGAATCAGAAACAATCGGTGTCGGAAGTTCATGGTGCGGAGTTTAGGCGACTGCCGGGATGGGGCAAGGAAAAATCAGGCGGGGCGGCGGAGCCGCCGTCAAAGGTGAAAGGTTGGGGCATCAAGGAACGGAACTTTCCAAGTCCCGTCGATTCAACGCGGGTACTCGAAAAGTCCCCCTCCCTGGTCCATTACCTCCATCACTCGCCGAGGGGGAGGATGTGCACCTCGCGCCCTTCGATCTGGTATCGGCAGTCGGCTAGGCTGACGAGGTATCGGAGCGCCTCGGCGGCGGGGACGTTGGTCAGGTGCAGCGTGATCTTCGCCTTGAGAGATTCGTCCGGCACATCGACGACGAAGATTGGGGTCGTATCGGGAAAGAGGCCTGAGTCGTGGCGATCCATGATCAGCATTTGGAGTGTGGCAAGGGATCCCACCAGACTCCCCTCCTTGAAATCGATACCCGGCACGATGAAGCTCTTCAGCAGCTCCTCCGTTCTCGACGCCACCGGTGGACGCGCGGGAACGAGCAGGATCTGTCCCGGCTTCACAGGTGTGTCGCCCAGTCGGTTGACGCACCGCAAGGCGTCGACCCCAACCCCGAGATCGCGGGCGATGTGGCCCAGCGTTTCGCCTGCGCCTACGACATGCATCCAAGCATTGCCGGAGTGCTCCGTCGCCTGCGCTTCCCCGACCTCCGAGGAGTCGGGCTCGGTCTTCTCAGGCAGCTCCATCGCCGCCGCCTGAGGCGGTTCTGCGGACGACTTCGGGATCGGCATTCCGGCAGAGTCGAGAAGCTGAGCGGTGACGAAGACGAGGCGATTCTCGCCGCTCGCGTTCCTTTCGGCGATGACGACCGTGCCTCCATCCTCGACCGAGGTGCGGGTCGTCGGGCACAACGCCGTCTCCCCCGTCGCGAACAGGGCCTTCCCATGTTCGGGCAGGAACAAATCGAGCTTGATGGTGGTTTCATCCTCCCCGAGCACAGGAATGACACCATAGCGCTTCATAGGTGCCTCGACGAGCGCAGGCTGCCCCGAACGGACCATGACCGATGGGAGCGGGAGAATGTCGATCCCCTCCGCTCGGGACAGCCTTCGGATCAGCACCTGGAACTGCGGATCGGTGAGGGTGGCCGTCTGCCCAATGTCGCGCTTGGTGCCCAACTCCTCCATCGACTTCGGCGGACGTGCCAACTCCTCGCGGAAGGAGTCGTAGGAGTCGAGGGCCCTGGACAACGGAACTTCTCGCAGCACCGGTATGAACCCGAAAAGTCCGGTCATTCCAGTTCCGGGAGCGATAAACGGAAAACCGTCGTCGCCGCGCACCCATTCCGACAGCTCCCCCTGAAAGCTCGCCTCGCGAATCGTCACGTAGATTTGCCTTTGAACCTTGGAAAAGAGGGATTCGACGAACTCCTCGACCTTCGCCATCTGATCCGGCGTATTGCGAACGATGACCCGGCTGCTCTCCGGGTTGTAGATCGCGGAGGCTCCCGGCGGAAACTCGATCCCCGCCCTTTCCAGAACGGCCCTCGCCGTGAGGCGCTCCTTCGGCTTGTAGCGCTCCTCCGGCGATTCTTCCACGGGCGTCCATCCGTTGGAAGGATTCCAGTCCGAATCCATGAACGTGGGGGGCACGACATACACATTCGTGTGCATCTCCGGCTCGGCCCGCAACGGCGAGGCCAATCCGAGGAAGGCGAGCAGGACGACGGGCAAGTGCTTCATGCCGAGAGGATGCCAAAAGCGGCGATCCGCCGTCAAGAGGAATGCCAGAGTCCGGCAACAAGGCTTGGCGTGTGCGGACATGTCCGCGCTTTGTCGAGCTTTCGCCTTTCACTTTTTCTCTTTTCCCTTTCACTGCTGATGGGCCTCTTCCGGCCTCTCTCCATGCTGCCCCGCCTCGCCATCGTCCTCGCGCTCCTCGCCGCGACTCTTGTCGTACCCTTCGCGCTGCGCCCGAGGGAGGAGAGGGTCTCCGCCAAGGCCGAGCGCCTCGTCGTGATCACGCCGCACATCGAGTCGATCCAGGCCGAGTTCGGCCGTGCCTTCCGCACCCACATGCGGGAGGTCCACGGGCGCGAAGTCCTCATCGACTGGCGCCAGCCCGGCGGCACCTCCGAAATCGCCCGCTACCTCCGCTCCGAGTTCGCGACCCGCTTCGAGACGCTCTGGCGCGAGCGGACCGGTCTGCCCTTCTCCCTCGCCATCCGCGACGCCTTCACCAATCCGAAGCTCGACCCGGAACCCGGCACCACCCAAGAAGGTCAAGCCCTCGACCCGACCGGGTTGAAAGGCGCTCCGCTCGAGGTCCAGGCCAGAGCGGCGCGGCGGCTCTTTCTCGAATCCGGGATCGGCGCGGGGATCGACCTCTTCTTCGGCGGCGGGGCCTTCGACTTCGAGCGGCAGGCGGCGGCGGGCCTCCTCGTGGCGCGCGATGCGAGCGGGCGCTTCGGTCCCGGTGCGCTCGCGGCGGAGCATCCCGATTGGTTCGACGACGCCGTCATGCCGCAGTCCTTCGGCGGCGAGCCCTACCGCGACGCCGGGTTCCGCTGGGTCGGGGCGGTGGTCTCGGCCTTCGGCATCTGCTACAACCGCGACGTCCTCGCCCGTCTCGGCATCGGGGAGGCGCCCGACGAATGGAGCGATCTGGAGGATCCCCGCTACCTCGGCCAGATCGCCCTCGCCGATCCCACGAAATCCGGCTCGACGACGAAGGCCTTCGAGATGCTGGTGCAGGAGCGCATCCAGACCCTCGCCCGCGAACGGAATCTGCCCGAGGCCGAGGCCATCGAAGCCGGGTGGAACGACGCGATGCGGCTGATCCTCCGCATCAGCGCGAACAGCCGCTACTTCACCGACTACTCCGCCAAGGTGCCCCGCGACGTGGCCATGGGCGACGCCGCCGCGGGCATGTGCATCGACTTCTACGGCCGCAGCTACAACGAGCTCTACCGCGATACGGGGACAGGCGAGTCGCGCGTGCAGTTCACGATGCCCCTCGGCGGAACCTCCATCGGGGCCGACCCCATCGCCCTGCTCCGGGGCGCCCCGAACCCCGAGCTGGCGCACCGCTTCATCGAGTTCGTCCTCTCGCCCGAGGGACAGAGGCTGTGGAACTACCGCGTCGGCGCGCCCGGCGGCCCTGTCCGCCACGCCCTGCGCCGCCCGCCGATCCGCCGCGATTTCTACACGCCGGAGAATGCGCCCCACAGGACCGATCCCGGTTTCGATCCGTATCGGGCTGCGGCGGGCTTCACCTACCATCCCGAGTGGACCGGCTCGCTCTTCACCGCGCTGCGCTTCGTCATCCGCGCGAGCTGCATGGACCCGCACGAGGAGCAGATCGCCGCCTGGGAGGCGCTTCTCGCCGCGGGACTGCCGCCCGAGGGGCTGGCCCGTTTCGAGGACGTTGCCCCCATCTCCTACGAAGCCGTCGCGAAGGATATCGCCCCGGCCCTGCGAAGCAGCGACAAGGTCGCGCAGGTCCGGCTGGGGCGGGAGCTGGCCGGAATCTTTCGCGAGCGATATTTGGAAATCGCCGCGAAATATGGACGCCCATGAGCGAGGCGGAGGCATCGGCGGGAACGCCCATGCCTCCTCCTGCGATCAGGCCTTCGATCCCTTCCGTTCTTCGCGGAAAGCGGAGACGCCCTCCTCAGGCAGGAAGTAGCCGGACATCTGCAGCTTCGCGGGGCGGGCGCCGAACTCCTCGAGGAAGTCGTAATGGGCGCGGGCATGGCCATTCTCCAAGGGACCGGTCGTGGCCTCGACGCCTTCCTTCCTTCCGGTGACGAGGCTGGCGAGGACGCAGCCAGTGATCTCGTGGCGGTCGCGGCCGCCGAGGAAGTTGAGGAAGGCGGTCTGCACGCCTTCGTCGAGCCCCTCGAGATCCTCGGGCAGGTAGATCGTCTCGCCGACCACGCCGGGCAGGCTCAGTTCGCCGCCGGTGGTGAAGAGGATGTCGCCCTGCGTCGCGAAGCGCTTCACCGCCTCGTCGAGTTTGAAGACGGGCGGGAAGCTGTAGTCGACGACGAGGGTTCCGGGACGGAGCGAGGGGATGCGCAGCACGCCGGGCAGGTTCGAGGAGGCGATCACCAGCGAGGCCTCGTAGACCTCGGGCGGCAGGGCTCCGCCGTTCTTCACGATGTCGACCTGCCCCATGTAGCCCGCGTCGCGGACGCGGTCGCGGAGGCGGCTCATCTGGTCGTCGGTCTGGTAGGGATCGCAGAGGATGAGATGCCTCGGATGCTCGAGGACGTCGAGCATGAGCCGGAGCGTGCCGAATCCGATCGACCCGAGCCCGACGATGGAGACGGTCTCGCCCGAGATCTCGCGTCCGGCGGCGGCGAGGATGCCTTCGACGGACTTCACGATGGTGGCGGAGCGCGTCGCGTCGCCGGTGGTGATCGCGGGGAGATTCTTCTCTTCCTCGATCCAGCGCACGATCTCGCGCCCGTGGTCGGTGGCCGAGGGGATCACGCCGGTGAGCGAGACGGTCTTCGCCCCGGACTCGCCCGCCAGCTTCAGCGCGGCGAGCAGCGGCGCCTTCACCGCGGCCTGGTTCTTGTAGAAATCGGTCTCGTAGCAGGGCAGCATGACGACGCCGATGCGTCCCTGCTCCAGCTCATAGACGTTGGTGAGACGCGGCTTGCCGGCGAAGAGCCGTTCGGAGATCTCGTCGCGGCTGAAGCCGGAGAGGTTCGCGAGCACGTCGGGGATGTAGGTGAGGGCGACGGCGTCGAGCTTCGGCATGGTCTCGGCGGCCAGCTCGATGCTGATGTGGTCGAGATCCTCGGCGCTGACCCCGGCGGGGACAGGCGCCTTGCGTTCCTCGCCCGACTTCGCGGCGGCCGGCTCGCTGCCGAGATGGCGGGCGAGCTGCTCGATGCTCGGATGGGTGAGGAAGGCATCGACGGGCAGGTGCTGGCCGAAGGCCTCCGAAAGCTCGACGATGATGCGAAGGGCGAGAAGCGAGTCGCCGCCCATTTCGAAGAAGTTGTCCGTGACGCCGATCTCGACGCCCTCGAAGTTCCGCTGGAAGACCTCGAGGATCTTCGCCTCGACGGCATTGCGCGGAGCGATCTTCGCGCCTTCCTGCGTCGTCCCGAAGGACGGCAGCGGAAGACGCCGGCGGTCGATCTTGCGGTTCGGCGTCAGGGGGAATTCCTCGAGGCGCTTGAAGTAGGCGGGGATGTAGCTCTGCGGCAGGGTCGACGCGAGATGCTGGCGGATCGCGGCGGGCTCGAGGGCGGCACCGTCGGAGAGGTAGTAGCCGACGAGGCCTTCGCCCGAGGGCAGATCCTCGCGCTTCACGACGACGGCCTGGCGGATACCGGGGATGGCGGCCATCTGGGTCTCGACGTCGCCGAGCTCCATGCGGACGCCGCGCACCTTCACCTGGAAGTCGACGCGGCCGAGGCATTCGAGGCGGTTCTCGCGGGTCCAGCGGGCGAGGTCGCCGGTGCGGTAGAGACGGCGCTTCCCGACGAGAGGCAGCTCGATCTCGCGGAAGGCCGCGGCGGTCAGCTCGGGCTGGTTGCGGTAGCCGATGGCGAGGCCGTCGCCGCCGATCCAGAGCTCGCCGGTGAACCCGGCCGGGACGGGACGCTGGTGCTCGTCGAGGAGGTAGACCTGGGTGTTGGCGATGGGATGGCCGATGGTGATGGCGGCGTCGCCTTCGACGATGCGCTCGACGGTGGACCAGACGGTGGTTTCGGTGGGACCGTAGAGGTTCCAGACCTCGGCGGCGGAATTCACGAGAGTGTTCGCCAGGCTGCGGGAGAGGGCTTCGCCGCCGCAGAGGATGCGGAGCTCGCTGCGCCCTTCCCAGCCGCTGTCGAGCAACATCTGCCAGGTGGCCGGGGTGGCCTGCATCACCGTGATGTCCTCGGTTTCGAGAAGCTTGGCGAGGCGGCGTCCGTCCTTCACATCCTCCGCCGAGGCGATCACGAGGGACGCGCCGGAGAGCAGCGGGAGGAAGATCTCCAGCAGGGAGATGTCGAAGGACAGGGTCGTCACCGCGAGGAGACGGTCCTGGGACTTCAGGCCGGGCTCGGCCTGCATCGACCGGAGGAAGTTGACGGCGGCGCGGTGCGGGATCTCGACGCCCTTCGGCCTGCCGGTGGAGCCGGAGGTGTAGAGAATGTAGGCGGGCGAGTCGCTGGGCTGGCCCTTGACCTCGAAGGATTTCGAGGTGGCCTCGATGCGGTCCAGGTCCAGGGCGGTCCACGCGCCTTCCGGCAGGGTACCGAGGTGGCGGCTGGAGACGACGAGGGCCTTGGGCGCGGCGTCCTCGAGCATGAGCTGGAGGCGCGGGGCGGGGAATTCGGGATCGAGGGGCACGTAGGCGGCACCGGTCTTGAGGACGCCGAGGAGGGCGGCGACCATGCGCGGCGAACGGTCCGCGAGGACGCCGACGGTGTCGCCGGGGCCGACCTTGGCGGCGGCGAGCTCGCGGGCGACGCCGTTGGCGAGGCGGTTCAGTTCGCCGTAGGTCACCTGCGTGTCGCGGTAGGTGATGGCGGGCTCCTCGTCCTTGGCGCGGGCCACGGTCTCGAAGAGCTCGTGAAGAAGCGCCTCCTTCTCGTAGGCCGCGACGGTCTCGTTGAGATCGACGAGGACGCGCTGCTCCTCGCCGGCGTCGAGGAGGGCCAGCTCGGAGAGCTTCGCGTCGGGGACGCGGGTCATCTCGCGGAGCACCTGCTCGTAGAGACGGCACAGTTCGGCGATGGTGGCCTCGTCGAAGAGGTCGCGGTTGTAGTGCCAGCAGCCGAAGAGCTGCCCGCCGGCCTCCTCGAGGGTGAGGGTGATCTCGAACTGCGAATGGCGCGTGGTCAGATCGATCGTCTCCATGGAGAGATCGCCCACGTGGAAAGTGTGGCCGCCCTGGCCGATAAGGAAGACGGCGATGCCCTGCTCGTCGATGCCCGGCACCTTCTCCATCGAGAAGCTGACCTGGAAGAGCGGCGAGCGCCCCGGGTCGCGCGACACATGGAGACGGTCGACGAGGCGTGCCAGCGGATACTGCTGGTTCTCCAGCGCGCCGTTGACGTTGCGGCCGCTCGCGGCGAGGTAGTCGGCGACGGTGAGATCCTCGTCGAGGACGCTGCGCAGCGGCACGGGGTTGATGTAGTAGCCGACGCTGTTGCGCAGCTCGGGCTGGGTGCGTCCCGCGAGCGGCACGCCGACGACGAGGTCGTCCTGGCGGCAGTAGCGGTGCATGAGGAGGTTGTAGGCCGAGAGAAGCGTGGCGAAGATGGTGACGCCATGCTTCTTGGCGAGACCGTCGACGTCGGCGGTGAGGGACTCGTCGAACTGGAAGCCGTAGGTCGCCCCGTTGAAGGTCTGCACCGGAGGCCGGGGACGGTCCGCGGGCAGGTCGATGGCGGCGGGGGCGCCGGCGAGATGCTCCTTCCAGAACTCGAACATCCGCTCGCCCGCCGCGCTCTCGAGGTGGGCCTGCTCCCACTTCACGAAGTCGGCGTAGGTCGCCGCGATGGGCTCGACCTTGGGCGTGCGCCCCCCCTTGGCGGAGAAGTAGTATTCGATGAGATCCTGGATCATCACCGAGACGGACCACGCGTCCGAGACGATGTGGTGCATGCTGAGCAGCGCGACGTGGGCATTGTCGGCGGTGCGGAAGAGCTCGAGGCGGACGACGGGGCCGCGCTCGAGGTTGAAAGGGCGGTCGGCGTGCTCGCTGATGAGCGCCTTGAGCTGCTCGTCGTCGAGGGCGGTGCAGTCGTGCTCGCGGAAGTCGATGGTGCGCCCCTTGTGGACGATCTGGACCGGCTCGCCGCCGCGCGTCGCAAAGGTCGTGTCGATGAGGGGATGCCGCTCGAAGAGGAGGGCGAAGGCCTTCTTCATCGCCGCGATGTCGAGGAGCGGGCGGAACTTGCCGGAGAAGACGAGATTGTAGGCCGAGGAGTCCGGTGCGAGGCGGTTGAGGAACCAGAGCGCCTTCTGCCCTTCGCTGAGCGGGAAGGCCTCGGGCATTTCGCCGGTCGCCTCGAAGGGCACGAGGCTGGCGGCATCGATGCCGGAGGTGCCCTGGGCGCCGGCGGCACCGCCGGATTCGATCAGCTTCTCCAGCACGGGGATGGAGAGATCGCGGATGTTCGGCCCGTTCAGGACCGAACCCATGGGCATGGACATGCCGAGCTTCTCCTCGATGCGGTTGACCAGCTCGATGGCCATGAGCGAGTCGAGGCCGAGGTTGGTGAGCGGGGTGTCCTTGTCGAGGCGCGAGGCGTCGGTGCCGAGGACCGCGCCGACCTGGGCGGCGATGAGATCCTCGACCATGCCGAGGCGCTTCTCCGCCGGGGCTTCGAGAATGCGCGCGGCCATGGAGTCGCCCCCGCCCGAGTTCGTACGCGGGACGACGGGCAGGAACATGTTCGAGCCCGAGACCGAGGGACTGAAGCGGGCGAGCGCGCCCCAGTCGCATCGGGCCGTGCCGAGCTGGACGGCGTCGGTGGGCACGCCGAGAGCGAAGAGATGGAGCGTCTCGTCCATGTCGGTCGCGCCGAGGCCGACCATTTCGAGATACTGCTGGGTCTTCTCGTTGCGGGCGACGAAGCCGGCCCCTTCGAGGGCGCCCCAGTTGAAGGTCAGCGCGGGCAGGCCGAGCGAGCGGCGGTGGTGCGCGAGCTGGTCGAGGAAGACGTTGCCGGCGTTGTAGTTCGACTGCTTCACCGCCCCGATCACGGCGGAGAAGGAGGAGAAGCAGATGAAGTGCTCCAGCGGGATGCCGAGAGTGGCCTCGTGCAGGTTCCACGCGCCGAGCATCTTCGGCAGGAGGACCTTGTCGAAGCGGGCCCCGTCCAGCTCGACGAGGAACTCGTCGTCGAGGACCATGGCCCCGTGGATCACCCCGATGAGAGGGGCCTTGCCCTTCTGAATCTCGGCGACGACGCGGTCGATGTCGGCGCGCGAGGTGACGTCGCCGCGGGCGTCGGTCACGGAGATGCCATCGGCGCGGAGGGCCTCGATCTTGGCGAGGGATTCCTCGTTCGGCCCGGAGCGGCTCATGAGGGCGAAGTGGCGGGCGCCGTTCTTCGCCATCCAGGCGGCGAGCTCGAGGCCGAAGCCCCCTGCCCCACCGGTGATGAGGTAGGTGCCGTCGCCGCGGAAGCGGTGGCCCGGCTCGGTGGGCTGGCCGATCTCGATCTCGGGGAGGTCGAAGTCGAGCACGTTCTTGCCGACGTGCTTCCCGGCGGCCATGAAGCGGAAGGCCTCGACGACCTCGGTGACGGGGAAGACGTGGTTCGAGAGCGGCACGTAGCTGCCGTCGTAGAACTTCGCCTCGAGGTCCGAGAACATCCGCGCGATGTAGGCGGGCTTGCTCTGGAGGTGCTGGGCGAGGTCGATGACGAAGAAGCTGATGTTGTTGCGCAGCGGCTCGAGACCGATCTTGGTGTTCCCGTAGACGTCGACCTTGCCGATCTCCATGTAGCGGCCGAAGGTCTTGAGGACGGAGAAGTTCTTCGGAATGAAGTCGCCCGCGAGGGAGTTGAGGACGGCGTCGACCCCCTCCCCTCCGGTGATCTCCATGATGTCGTCGGCGAACTTGAGGGTGCGAGAGTCGAGGACGTGATGGACCCCCATCTCCTTGAGGAGCTGGCGCTTCTCGGGGCTGCCGGCCGTCGCGAAGATGGTGAGGCCGAGGTGCTTCGCGATCTGGATCGCGGCCTGCCCCACCCCGCCGGTGCCGGCGTGGACGAGGATGCTCTCGCCCTTCTCCATGCGGGCGAGTTCGTTGATGGCGTAGTGCGAGGTGAGGAAGACCGTCGGGAGGGTCGCGGCCTCGACGAAGCTCATCGACTCCGGCTTGCGGAAGACCATGTTCCGATGCACGGTGACGTGGCTGCGGAAGCAGTAGGGGGCCATGCCGACGACGGCGTCGCCGGGTCGGAGGTCCTTCACCGCCGATCCGACGCGGAGGACGGTGCCGGAGAAGTCGTCCCCGAACCATTTCAGGTCGACGGGCTGGCCCGGATAGATCCCGAGGGCCTTCATGACGTCGCGGAAGTTGATCCCGCCCGCCTTCACCAGCACCTCGATCTCGTCGGCCTCCGGCTCGCGGCGGACCGTCTCGTTGAGGGAGAGGTTCGTCAGGATGCCGGGCTTGTCGATCTGGAGGCGGTAGGGGGCGATTCCACCGTCCGGCCCGACCGCGTTGCGCCGGCGCGGGGGCAGCTCCTCGGACTTGACGCGATGGACGCGGCGGACGTGGCGTCCGTTGCCGCGGAAGGCGATCTCGTGCTCCCGGCCCGCGAGGCCGATCTCGGCGACGAGGTCCTCTAGCTCGAAGGGATTGTCCGCCGGATCGAGGTCGATCTGGGTCCAGAGATAGTCGGGCTGCTCGTTGTTCGCGACGCGGAGGAGACCGGTGAGCGGGGCGGAGGCGAGGCCGGGGAGAGCCTCGCCGGGCTTCACCGGCAGCGCGCCGCGGGTGAGGAAGAAGACACGGGGACGCTTCGTCCATTCGCGTCCGATCACGGACTTGAAGAGCTGGTGGGCGAAACGGACGCCGCTGTCCTGCGCCGCATCGAGCGCCTCGACATCGAGCTGGTCGGCACGGGGATGGTCGAGGGAAAGGGTGTGGACCAGTCCGCGCACGACGCCACCCTCCGCCGCGACCGCATCGAGGACGGCCTCGATGCCCTCGATCGTTCCCTCGACGAGACGGGCCTCGGTCGAGTCGGAAGCGAGCGCCTCGGCGAGACGGGCGCCGAGTCCCGAGGCGTCGCGGGTGACGAGGACGGTTTCCTTCGCCGCCACGGTTGCCTCCTCGGCGGGTGCCTCCGCATCGCCTTCGGCGGCGGGAAGCGCGACCGGTTCGGGCGCGCGGGCGACGAGACAGGCCTGCTGGTCCTCGTCCGGTTTGGGCGAGCTGATGAAGCTGGTCACCTCGCGGAAATCGAGTTCCCCGAGCAGCCCCTCCCATTCGGTGCGGGTGAGCAGGGCGGACCGCTTCCGCAGATCCGTGTCGCTGAAGCGCCACCAGCCCGGCAGGAGGCCGAAGACGTTGTCGAGGGCGCCGCGGCGCCACGTCACCTCGAGGAACATGAGGAGGCCGTCCGGCGCGAGGCAGCGGCGGAGGTTCGCGAGCGTCGCCTTCAGGTCGGCGGTCGCGTGGATCACGTTCGAGGCGATGACGAGATCGAAATGGTGCGGCTCGAAGCCCTGGGCCTCGGGATCCTTCTCGCAGTCGAACATCTTGTATTCGACGAAGGGATACTCCTCCTCGAAGCGGTCCTGCGCCGCCTGGAGGAAGCTCGGTCCGTTGTCGGTGAAGAAGTACTCGGTGCGGTCCGCCGGGAAGACGGAGAGAATCTGGCCGGTGAGCGAGCCCGTGCCCGCCCCGACCTCGAGGACGCGGATGGCGCGGCGCTCCGGCAGGTCGGCGACGGCCCGGGCGAGGGCGAGGCGGATCTGCTCGTTGATGACCGGGAAATCGGCTCCTTCGCGGTAGAAGCGCTCCATCACCCGCGAGGAACCCTGCGGGAAGAGCACCTCGAGCGGATCCTTCTCCCCGCAGAGGACGCCGGCGAGATTCGGCCCGGCGAGACGCTGCAGCTCGGCCTCGGAAGCGAATTCCGGCATCTGCTTGGCGAGGCGGTCCACCCATTTCAGGGCTTCCTCGTGCATGGGGGTCTCCACGACCTCCCATTCCTCGTCTCCGCGCGGCTCGAGGATGCCGCCTTCGCTGAGGGCGGTGAGCTGGCCGTAGACGAGCTTGCGGTGATGGTCCGCGATCATCAGCTCGCGCATCAGGCCCGGAACGGTGACGCGGTCGCCGACCCGGGGCTGCCAGCCGAGCTCGATGTAGGCATTGACGATGAACTGCCGCGAGATCTCCTCCATCGCGGGGAGGAACTTTCCGTAGTGGTCGCCCAGGCCGCGGGCCTCGTAGAGATCCGAGAGCCCCTCGTTCGCCGCCTTCACCAGTTCGGCGGGCGCGGGCAGGTTCGCGGAACCCTGGTCCCGCGTGCCCTTGAGCCGGAGCAACTCCCACTTCGCCTGGTAGAGGCATTTCTCGAGATCGTCCGCCTTGCTCTGCTCGACGCGGTCGGCGCGGAAGCCGTGGATCTCGGCCACCAGCCGGCCGCCGTCATCGTAGACCTTGATGTCGGCCTGGATGTACTCGCGGTCGTTGGTGGAGTCGACCTTGGCGTGGCCCCAGAGGCGCAGCGGCGGCTTGTCTGTGTAGAGCCGGATGCTGCGGATCGCCGCCGGCAGGTAGAAGTAGTCGGTCGCGAGGGCTCCGTCCGGGATGACCTGACCGCCCTTGACCGTGTGGAAACAGGCGTCGAGGACGGCGGGGTGGAAATGGTGGTCGGGAATGGTGTCCTTCAGGCCCTCGGGCGCGACGATCTCGGCGAGGGCCTCGCCGTCCTTGCGCCAGACATTCTGGAGATGCTGGAAGAGCGGACGGAACTGGTAGCCCGCCTCCTCGTAGTCCTCGTAGTATTCCTCGTGGGTGAAATGGCGCGGCAGGCCCGCCTTGATCGCATGGAGGTCGGCCGTTTCGACCGACGGGACCGGCAGCTTGCGCAGCACCCCCTGGGCGTTGAGGTCCCAGTCCTTGTGCTCGCCGGTCGAGCTGAAGATCTGGAAGATTTTCGTCGCGGGGTCGAAGACCACTTCGACGGCGGGCACCTTCTCCTCGCTGACGAAGAGGGCCTTCTTCATCTCCAGATCCTCGACGGCGTAGTTCTCGCCGGGGAAGAGCTTGCGCGCGATGGCAAGGCCGATCTCGCCGTAGCCCGCCGCCGGGAAGACGACGCTGTCCCAGAAACGATGGTCGTCGAGCCAGCCGAAGTAGCGCGGATCGAGGTCGAAGCGCCAGGTCGGGCGCGGAGCCGTCTGCGCCAGCCCCAGGAGCGGGTGCTCCAGCGGCGCGCAGCGGAGATACTGCCCCTCGGCCGACTCCAGCCAGAAGCGCTCGTGCTGCCAGGCGTAGGTGGGCAGGCGGACGAAGGCGCCGCCGGCCTGGTTCACCGCATTCCAGTCGATGGCGTAGCCGTGGAGGTGGAGACGGGCGAGATTGCCGAGCATCTCCTCCGACTCGTCGGTCTTGCGCTTCAGGCTGGAGAAGTAGAAGCCCTTCCGTCCCTGGTCGGAAAGGCATTCCATGATCGGATTCTGGAGCGCCGGGTGCGGGCCGACCTCGAGGAAGGAGTCCTCGCCCGAGCGGATGAGGTTGGCGATGGCCGGGGCGAAGAGGACCGCCTCTCGGACGTTCTTCCACCAGTATTCGGCGTCGAGCTTCGTTCCCTCGCAGACCCCGCCGGTGACGGTGGAGAGGTAGGGAATGGTGGTGGCGCGGGGCTGGATGTCCTTCAGGACCTCGAGGAGCTCCTCTCGGATCGGCTCCATCTGGTGGGTGTGGAAGGCGTAGTCGATGCGCAGCCAGCGCACGAACTTGCCCTGTTCCTCCAGGCCCGCGACGATCTCCTCGAGCGGAGCGGTGTCGCCCGCGAGCGTGACCATGCCGGGGCTGTTGATCACCGCGACCTGGACCTGGTCCTCCCGGCCGGCGACGGCCTTTCGGGCCTCGGCCTGGGAAAGCCCGACCGCGACCATGCGGCCCTTGCCGCCGGTCATGTCCTGGAGGCGGGAGCGGTGGTAGATGATCTTCACCGCATCCTCCAGCGTATAGGCCCCGGCCACGTAGGCGGCGGCGACCTCTCCGACGGAGTGTCCGACGACTTTCGCCGGCTGGATGCCCCACGATTTCCACAATTCGGAAAGGGCGACCTGCAGGCCGAAGATGGCCGGCTGGGCGATGTTCGTGCGGTTGATCTGCGAACTGGCCTCGTCGCGGGTCATCTCCTCGATGAGCGACCAGCCCGCGAGCGGCTTCAGATGCGAATCGATGTCCTCGAGGACCTTGCGGAAGACCGGCTCGCGCCGGATCAGCTCCTGTCCCATCGCCCACCACTGGGCCCCTTGGCCGGTGTAGACGAAGACGAGCGGATGCGCCTCCGGCACGGGACGGCCCGAAAAGACGTGGCCGCCACGCTCGCCCTCGGCAAGCCATTCGGTCAGGCGATGGATGAGGTCCTCGCGATCCTGCGCGACGATGGCGAGCCGATGGTCGTGGTGCTCGCGTCTCGTCCCCGCCGCCGCCGCGATGTCCCGCAAATCGGCGTCGGAGGCGCGGAGATGCCGCCTCCAGCGGATCACGGTGTCGCGGAGGGCCTCGTCGGTGCGGGCGGAAAGCGGCAGCAGCACGGGCCGCTCCGCCGCCGGGGCGGAGGACGCGTCCTTCGTTCCGTCCGTCCTCGGCGCGGCTTCGAGGAGAATGTGCGAGTTCGTACCGCCGAAGCCGAAGCTGTTCACGCCGACCACGGGCGGGAGATCCCCGAGATGGGGCAATGGCTGAAGCTCGGTCGCGACCTTCAGCTTGAACTCGTCGAAGGGAATGTTGGGGTTCGGCCGCTCGAAGTTGAGGTTCGGCGGGACCGTGTCGTGATGCAGCACGAGAGCCGCCTTGGCGAGGCCGGCCACGCCCGAGCCGGACTCCAGGTGGCCGACGTTCGTCTTCACCGAACCGATGAGGCAGGTGTCGCCCTCGTCGCGGCCGCGCGAGAGCACCATGCCCAGCGCCCGCGTCTCGATCGGATCGCCCACCGGCGTGCCCGTGCCGTGGGCCTCCATGTAGCGGACCTGCTTCGCCTCGATTCCGGATTTCGCGAGCGCGTCCTCCAGCATCTTCGCCTGGGTCTCGACCCCGGGCACGGTCATGGACGAGGTGTTGCCGTCCTGGTTGATCACCGCCGCGCGGATCACGCAGTAGACGCGGTCGCCGTCCCGCTCCGCGTCGGCGAGTCTCTTGATCGCGAAGATCCCCGCTCCCTCGCCGCGCACGTAGCCGTTGGCGCGGTCGTCGAAGGCGAAGCACTGGCCCGAGGGAGACAGCATCGTCGCCTTGGAGAAGCCGATCGACGCATCGGGCGTGAGCAGGGCGTTCACCCCGCCCGCGAGCGCCATCGTCGCCTCGCCCGACCAGATACTTTCGCAGGCCAGGTTGATGGCGACGAGGGCCGAGGAGCAGGCCGTGTCCACCGACACGGCGGGACCTTTGAAATCGAAGAGATAGGAGATGCGGTTCGACGCGATCGAGAGCGTGCTGCCCGAGTTCGTGTGGACGTCGACGTTGCGCGGATCGCTCTGGGCGACGTTCGCGTAGTCGTTCGAGGCGATCCCGACGAACACCGCCGTCTTGCTGCCGCGCAGGCTCGCGGGCGGGATGCCGGCGTCCTCCAGCGACTCCCACGCCGCCTCGAGGAGCCAGCGCTGCTGGGGATCCATGCGCAGCGCCTCGCGCGGCGAGATCCCGAAGAACTGGGCGTCGAAGCGGTCGAAGTCGTGGATGAAGCCCCCCCACTTCGTGATCATCTTGCCCGGGATGTCCACGTTCTCGTGGTGCCATCGCTCCCGGTTCCAGCGGTCCGCAGGCACCGGCACGATGCCCGAGTGGCCCTCCGTCATCAGTTGCCAGAAGGACTCCGGACCGTTCACTCCGCCAGGCAGGCGGCAGCCGATTCCTACGATGGCCAGGGGCTCTTGGGGCGCTTGAGTGGGGTCGAACATGGGGGGCAACGGTCGGGGAAGTCAAAAACGACGAAGCCGGAAACCCCGTTCTCGGGGAATTCCGGACTCGCCGGGGGCAGGATGGGATAGCGGCGCAGAGGCTTCTGGAATCGTCGAAAAATGAGGTCGGTTCGCGGAAAATCCTTCTTTCGCGGGTCGCATGTCTTAATCGTTTTAGGGCAGAGAGTCAACAGGGTACATCGCCGGACCCAAGAGGGTTGTCCTGTTCGCCCCGCCTCTCTCAGGCACCGGGGAGCAAGTCGGACACGGCTTCTCTCTCCTCACGCAATTCTTGTACCGTCGCCTCGATTTTTGCGCGACTGAAATCGTTCACCGGGACCTCCTGCACGATCTCCCATTTCGCGCCGTCGCTGCGGATGGGAAAGGAGATCATCAGTCCTTCGTCGAGCCCGTAGGAGCCGTCGGAGCGGACCGCGACGCTGTTCCAGTCCCCTTCCGGCGTCGGCGTGGTCAGGCTGCGCACCGTGTCGACGACGGCGTTCGCGGCCGAGGCGGCCGAGGAAGACCCGCGTGCCTCGATGATCGCGGCCCCGCGCTTCTGCACCGTCTCGATGAAGCCCCCCTGAAGCCACTCGTGGTCGGAGATCACCTCGGTCGCGGGCTGTCCGCCGATCCGCGCATTGTAGAAGTCGGGATACTGCGTCGCCGAGTGGTTCCCCCAGATCGTCGCCCGGGTCACCTCGCTGACGTGGACCCCGGCCTTGGCGGCGAGCTGGGACTTGGCCCGGTTCTCGTCGAGGCGGGTCATGGCGAACCAGCGGTCGCTCGGCACGTCCGGAGCGGCGTTCATCGCGATGAGGCAGTTCGTGTTGCAGGGATTCCCCACGACGAGCGTCCGCACGTCGGAGGCCGCGTTCCTCGCGATGGCCTGGCCCTGGCCGGTGAAGATCTTGCCGTTGATCCCGAGAAGGTCCTTGCGCTCCATCCCCGCCTTGCGCGGCACGCTGCCGACGAGGAGCGCCCAGTTCACGTCGGAGAATCCCGCGTCCAGATCGGAGGTCGCGCGGATGTCGGTCAGGAGGGGAAAGGCGCAGTCGTCGAGCTCCATCACGACGCCCTCCAGCGCCTTCATGCCCGGCTCGATCTCGATCAGGTTCAGCGCGACCGGCTGGTCGGGGCCGAACATCGACCCGCTCGCGATGCGGAAAAGGAGGGAATAACCGATCTGGCCGGCGGCGCCGGTCACTGCGACTCGAATGGGCTTGCTCATAGGGTATGGAAAATGCGATAAATGAAGAAAAACCGGCTTCACGCGAAGTCCAAGAGGACGGAAATCCACTCTTCCGACGGTCCCCTTCGCGAATGGGTCAGGACCCGTGGACCCTTCGCGAACGTCCCGTCTCGTTCAAGAGATTTTTCAGAGTCTCGCGCAACTCCCACCACTCCTTGCCCGTGGCCAGCTCCTTCCCGGTCACCGGAACGCGGTAGCTCCAGTTCGTGCCGTCCATCACGCCCGGCACGTTGATGCGCTCGGTCTCGAGAAGAAGGTCGTTCACCATCACCGCGACGCGGTCGGCGTGCGACATGGACAATTCGCGCAGCAGCTTGGTCCAGACCGCCGGCGAATAGTCGGGAATCTCGCCGTCCGGGCGCTCGATCGCGGCGAAGGCGCAGAGAATCTCGAGAAAGCTCCTCGCATCCCAATACTCCTGCCCGCCGTGGTCGGATTCGCGCATCCGCCCAAGCTGCTGTTCCCATTGCGCCCGCATCGGGGCGTGGTCGTGGGAGGCGTAGGTCGCGAAGGAGAGCGCCGGGTAGCGCAACCCCGAACTGACATGCCCGTCGGTGAACTCCCACTGCGGCACCTTCATCCCCGCAATGCCCAGCTCGGCGAGGGACGGACGGACGTAGTCGGGCACCGTGCCGAGATCCTCGGCGATCACCTCCGCCTCGTCGGCCGCCTCGAGGATCATCCGCAGGTACGTCTCCCCTTCCCTGCGGTTCGCCTTCTTCGCCGCCTCGTCATGGTCGGGCCGGGGGCGGAAGCCCGGCAAACGCCCTCCGCAGCGGCGCGCCGCCTCGTCGTGGCTCAAGGGAAGAAACTCCCCGTTCCGCACCGGATTCCACGGAAAGGAGTAGATGCGGTAGAATCCCAAGGCATGGTCGATACGGAACATGCTGAAAATTTCAGTCGTCTTCGCAATTCGACGACGCCACCAGTCGAAATCGCGGCCCTCCAGCACGTCCCAGCGGTAGAGCGGGATACCCCAGTTCTGCCCCCATTTCTGGACGAACTCGTCGTCCTTGAAGAGCGTCTCGGGCGGAGCGCCCCCGTACCAGTCAAGGTCGAAAATCTCCAGATCGGCCCAGACATCGACGCTGTAGAGACTGACGCCGAACGGAATGTCCCCCATCAGCGCCACCCCTTTCGAGGCGGCGTAGGCGCTCACCTCCGTCCACTGCGAAAAGGCGATCCACTGCACGTAGGCATGGTAGCGCAGCTCCCGGTCGATCTCCCTCGGTCGGGTCTTCGCCTCCTCGGAAATCGCGGCGAGCGCGCGCGCCTTGTCCTGGTATTCCTCGCGCCATTGCTGCCAGACCTGGCTGCCTCCCTCCCGGTCCATGAGCACCCGAAACAGACAGTAGTCGTTCAGCCACAGGGATTCGCGCTGGCAGAACGCATCGAAGTCAGCCGCCCGCGTGTCAACCCTTCCTAAAACCTTGTCGCAGAATTGCTCGTAGGCTCTTTTAAGCAGATGTTTCTTCAAAATCCGCACCTCGGCGTAGCGTACCGGTCCGGCATTCAGATCCGTCGTTTCCCGTCCCGCCATCACCTCCTCGAACGCCTCGGCCGTGAGATCCTTCAATCCCTCCGGCGTGCAATCCAGCGTCATCGGCTCGATCGCCACCGAGCTGATCGCATTGTAGGGGCTGTTGTCCGGCCCCGTCTCGTTGATCGGCAGCAACTGCACGAACCCGAACCCGGTTTCGGCCGCGAAATGAACGAATTCCCGGAGAGAGGAAGTGTCCCCAATCCCGAGATCCCTCTCGCCCCGAAGGGAAAACACCGGAACGAGGATTCCGGCCAGTCTGCGATTCATGCTTTGTCTCATTCCCATTTCCGACCGAGTCGCCAACGTTAGCTGGATCCGTTCCGAATACCACTACTTTCCCAAGACGCTCTGTACGATAGCCCCCGGAATCCCCGGCGGCCTCCCGCGGGACACCTCTTGTCGTCCAAGCCAAAAGCAAAGGAGTTTCGAAAAGTTGTTGCAAGTTTTTATAATTTCCATAATCATGCTCGCCATGAGCACCGGATTCAGGACGCCGTTTTCCCGCTTGCGCACGCACTTTGCCGTCCTTCTCGCTTCGGGTGCCCTTGCGAGCAGCCAAGCCAGTCCGTTCGATGGCTACGACCTGAGAGGATTCGACCCCGCTTCGCTCGTCCTTCTTCACGAACTCCCCATCTCTCTCGAAGCCGTGGAGAACCTCCAGGTCGTGCTTCCCTCCGTCCTCGCCGGAAGCGATCCTGTCGCGCTCCTCCTGATCGACCCGGACGGGAATCCCGCCACCAGCGACTCCTTCGTCCTTCCGATCCCGCTCGACGGCCATCTCTTCCCTTCCGGAGGAAGCTCCCTTCTCGCGCTCGTCGGGGCCACCGAGAAGATCCTGCCCGTGAGCGAACTCTCCCTCATCGGCGGACTGAGCCACCTGCTCGACTCCATTCTGGGCAACTTCCTCGGGACCATCGGGGGAATCCTGGGCGGTGGTTCCCCCCCTTCGCACCTTTCCCTCGAAGACCTTGCCGATGGGCTCGACAACGCGCTCGTGCGGGCCGTGGGACTCGACGTCGGTGGCGCGACCGGCTATCTCCTCCACGGTGTCCTCGAATCCACGGGGCTCTACTCATGGCTCGTCGAAGAGGCCCCGGAGGAAACCGGTGGGAGCGGCTCGAATTCCGGCCCGAATCCCCGCCCCACCCCTCGGCCCGGCGTCGTTCCCCAGTTCTGGCAACCCGACATCGCCGTCGGCCCCACCGCCAACCGGGCCAAGCACCGTGGCAACGACGTCTATTCCATCGGCAACGGCCAGACCTTCGTCCACAAGGCCAGACCCGGCAGGCCCCTTCGCACCTATTTCTCCCTCCAGAACGACGGGAATGCCCACGACACCTGTCTTCTCGCCTCCAAGAACCTCCGCACCGCCGCCGTTTCGAGGAAATCGCTCTGGAAAGGCCGCAACGTCACCTCCAGCCTCCAGACCGGCCGCCTCCAGCTTCAGTTGGCCACCCAGTCCGTCGAGACGGTGGCCGTCCACGACACGCCCCGGAAATCCCGCGCCAAGAAGCGGGTTCCCCCCATGCAGATCTACTCCCTCACCCTTCGCTCCGCCTCCGACCCGACCAAATTCGACACGGCCGAATGCGTCATCCGCACCCAGAAGCGGCGGACCGCCCAGGCACGGCCCTGAAGAACGCTCACGCGATGCCCCGGTAGACCCGGTCGAGAATCGATTTCGGCCCCTTTTCCCGGGAACTCGCCCACTTCTCCGCCGCCCGCTTCGCCAAGCGGCGCGGCACCTTCGCGTAAGTGTCCAGGAGAGTCCAATAGTGCGTCCGTCCCTCTTCGAGCGCCGCCCTCGCCCTCTCCGCATGGCCGGTCAAGTCCGGTGCCGGCAGGCTCTCCTCCCCGCTCTTCTCGAAGACGCCGAAGAGATTCCCCGGCAGCACCTCGACGAAGCGCTTCCGCAGCCCCGCCTTCGCCGCGACCGCCTCGAGCGTGAGGGCGTCGAAGCCGAAGAGATGGCCTTCGTGCCATTTGTGGTCGAAACGCATGCCGGGAAACAGGATGTCCGGCACCTCGATGAGGAAGAGGCCGCCCGTTTTCAGAAAACGCCCCATGCGCCGCAGGTCCTCCACCGGGTCAGCGAGGTGCTCCAGCACTTGAAAGAGCGAGAGCAGATCGAAGGATTCCAGCTCCAGCGCCGCGTCCTGGTACATTCCCAGATGGACATCGACCCCGTAGTGGTCCTTCGCGAAGGTGCCGTAGCCCGTGTTCGGCTCGATCCCATGGGATTCGCAGCCGAGCCGCTTCATCAGGTAGACCCACTCGCCACCGCCCGCGCCGATGTCGAGGCAGCGCATTCCCGCCTGGGCCGCCCGCCGCGAATGTCCCAGCCGCTCGAGCGCCACCCCGCCGGCCCGCAGGATGTGCTTCGGCTTCGGCACGAAGGTCTGCTTGTAGGCGACGCGGTAGTCCTCGCGGTAGAACTTCGCGAGATCCTCGACCGGGAGGGGGTCTACGTAGACCAGCCCGCTGCCCAGGGACATCACGTTCCGCAGCGGTTCCCCGTGCCGGTCCCGCCCCGCCACCACCACGGCCTCGCGGCCTCCGGTGAGCGGGCACGGGCGCTCCGCGAGAACGCGGTCGCCGGGACGGGATTCGAGGGATGTCGCCATGGAGGGAAGGAGCCCTTCCTTAGCACAGGAAACGCAGGGCGCGAAGAGGAAATCCCGCTCGTCGTCAAGCCGGCGTCAGCCTCAGCGCCCGCATCGGATTCGCCCGGTAGACCCGGTCCACGTCGGCGTCCTCCAAGCCGAGAGGCCCACGGAGATTCGCCGCGACCTGGTGGCCCCGGATCGTCGATCCCGCGAGATTCGGCGATCCCGGCCGCCTCGCCACGCCCTCCGCATCGACCTCGACCGGCGCTCCTGAAAGATCGTAGACTCCCGGGCCCAGGCCCGCGGCCATGATCGCGTCGCTCGTGAAGATGGCCCGTTCCACCCCGACGATCTTGAGATAGTTGCGCAGGGCGAAGAAAGGTACGTGCGCCCCGTCCGGGATGAAGCAGATCCAGAGCCGGTCCGAGAGCGAAAGGACGCGCTGGATGAAGTTGTCGTGCCGCGGCAGCACCACCGGACAGCCGTTGCCGAGATGCGTCACCATCGACAGGCCCGCATCGATCGCCCGCTCCAGCGTCGCGAGATCGGGATCGCAATGCCCCGCCGAAACCGTCACCCCCTGCTCCACGAGGAAGCGGGTCGTCTCCGCCCCCGCATCGTGCTCGGGCGCGAGGGTCACGAGCCGGACCAAGCCTCCCCCCGCCTCGAGCAGCCTGGCCGCGTCGTCGCGGTTCGCCGGCACGACGCATTCGGGGGGATGCGCGCCGATGTAGCCGGGCAACGGACTGAGGAAAGGGCCCTCCACATGGAAGCCCCGCACCATCGCACGGATCGTCGGATCCTCCTCGCGAAAACGAGCCATCGCCCTCAGCTTTCCGCAGAGCGCCTCGACCGAATCCGTGATGACCGTCGCGAGGATGCCTTCGATTCCGTCCGCTGCCAGCGCCTCGCAGGCGTGGCGCATCGCCTCGGCGGAAAGGTCGTTCGAGCAGAAGTCCGTGCCGGCGTAGCCGTTGATCTGAAGGTCGAAATAGCTCATGGGTGGAAAATGGGGCAAGGCCGCGCGCCACGGGAAAGGATTCCCCGACCGCACGCCCCTCGGCACGGGGACGCGGAAAGGGACATTGACGCCACCCTTGCCGCCTGTCAAAATTCCCTTCCTATGACGGACAACGAAATTTCCCCCTCCACCACCCGCCGTTCCGCAATCAAAACGGTCGCGGGCGCCTCGGTCCTCGCCGGCATCGCCATTCCCCATGTCCACGCGCAGGAGAACTCCGAAATCAAGCTCGCCCTCGTCGGCTGCGGCGGCCGCGGCACGGGGGCGGTGAAAAACGCCCTCAACGTCTCCGGCTCCCTCGGCCCCCTCAAGCTCCACGCCATGGCCGACGTCTTCGACGAGAACCTGAAGCGCAGCCACGAGACGCTCTCCAAGGATCCCCAGGTCGGCGACAAGATCGATGTCTCCCCCGAGCGCCGCTTCATCGGCTTCGACGGCTACAAGAACGCGATGGACTCGATGAAGGCGGGCGACATCGTCATCCTCACCACTCCCGTCGCCTTCCGCTGGCCCATGTTCGAGTACGCCGTCGAGAAAGGTCTCCACGTCTTCATGGAGAAGCCCGTCACCACCGACGGGTTCACCGCCCGGAAACTGCTCGAGATCAACAAGAAGGCCGTCGAGAAGAACCTCAAGGTCGGCGTCGGCCTGATGTGCCGCCACTGCAAGTCGCGCAACGAACTGAAGAAGCGCATCGACGACGGGGCCATCGGCGACATCACCTTCCTCCGCAGCTACCGCCTCCAGGGCGCCATCGGCACCTGCTTCACGCCGAAGAACGACACCGACATGAGCGAGCTGATGTATCAGATCAAGAACTTCCACAGCTTCCTCTGGCTCAGCGGCGGTTCCTTCAGCGACTTCAACATCCACGGCATCGACGAGATGTGCATGATCAAGAACGATTTCCCCATCGAGGCGAAGGCCTTCGGGGGGCGGCACTACAAGTTCATCGAGCGCAACGGCAAGATGCTCGAGGCCGTCGACCAGAACTTCGACAGCTACGGCGTCGAGTACACCTTCAAGGACGGATCGAAGGCCCTCTTCGAAGGGCGCAACATGGCCGGCTGCCACCAGGAGTTCGCGGCCTACGCCCACGGCACGAAGGGATCCGCCGTGATCTCCTCCGCCGGACACGTGCCAGCCCGGTCGCGCCTCTACAAGGACCAGAACATCGACATGAACTGGCGAGGAACGCCGGCCAACCTGCTCTGGTCCTTCCCCACCGGCGAGCGAGGCGCGAGCCTCGAGGGCAATCCCTACGACATCGAGTGGGAAGTCCTCATCGACGCGATCCGCGAGGACAAGCCGCACAACGAGGTCGAGACCGGCGTCGCCGCCAGCAACGTCACCTCCATGGGCCGCATGGCCGCCCACACCGGCCAGGTCGTGACCTACGACCAGATGCTGAACAGCGAGTTCGTCATGGCCCCGAACGTGGCCGAGCTGACCCTCCAGTCCGACTCGCCCCTGATGCCCGACGCCGACGGGAAATACCCCGTGCCCGAACCCGGCATCAAGAAGGACCGGGAGTACTGATCTCCCCTGCGATGAGACACCTCCTCCTCGTCCCCTTCCTCGCCCTCGCCCTCTCGCCCCTTCTCCCCGCCCAGGACTTGGCCGGGGAGGGGCGGAAGGAGCGGATCGAGAAGCGCCTGCGCCTCGCCGACGAGCTGGAGGCGCAAGGCGACGACGAGAGCGCCCTGAAGATCCTGAAAGAGATTTCGGAGATGGAAGGGAAGGTCTTCGAACTCGACAGCGATCTGGCCGATCTTCACAAGCGGATCGCGGTCATCCTGTTGCAGTCGGAGCGCTTCCAGGAGGCCATCCCCCATCTCCGCCGAGCACTCGCGATCCAGGGCGGAGAGAAGGTCGACTACGCTACCCTCGCCCGCATGATGATCGAGGCGAGGGAATACGGGGAGGCCGCGGCCTTCCTCGAGGATGCCGCGAAGCGCTTTCCCGAGTCGGCCGACTTCCCCTTTCTACTGACCTTCGCGCTCGTCGGCCAGGAGCACTGGAAGGAGGCGGTCGCCCAGTTCGAGAAGACCCTCGAACTGGCAAAGGACGAATCTCCCCACCTGATCGGCGAACACTTCCACTTCCGCTACGCCGCCGCTCAGGAGCGGGCCGGGAACTTCGACGAAGCCGAAGCGCTTTTTCGGAAGACGCTCGAGCTGATCGAGGCCAACGATCCGGATGGCGACTCCCCCGGATTCACCGCCACGGTCCTCAACTACCTCGCCTACATGTGGATCGAGCGCGGCGAGCGTCTGGAGGAGGCGGGAAAGATGGCCAGGGAGGCCGCCGCCCTCGATCCCGAAAGCGGCGCCATCGCCGACACCGTCGGCTGGTATTATTTCCAAACCGGCGACTACCCCCGCGCCCTCGTCGAGCTGAAAAAGGCCGAGCGCCTCGTCGAGCAATCCGATCCCGTGATCTACGACCACCTCGGCCAGACCCTCGCGAAGCTGAACGAGAGGGCCTTCGCCGCCGATTACTTCCGAAAGGCCCTCGAACTCGATCCGGAGAACGCGGATCTGAGGACCCGCCTCGCCGAGGTGGCGCCGTAGCGAAGCGGCCGGAAAAGCGGGAGAGTGTCCGACGCTGAAACTTGTAGCCGAGGTCATCGACCTCGGATCGTATGTCCCTCCGACGCTCGTCCGAGGTCGATGACCTCGGCTACAGGAGAGCCGGACTGAGTTTTCCAACACGGACGTTCACAGATGGACAGCGATTTCACCGATGCCTCCGCAAGAGATCCGAAGGGCCATCTGGGTCATCTTTCCGGAGCTCTCGTTCAGCCGGAACCGCTGTAGCGAGGTTCGTGAGAACTTCGGCGAAGGTCATGCGGGGCGCCGAACGGAAGAGGTTCTCGCGAACTCGACCTTTTACTTTTCACCTTTCAGACGGTCCGTGGCCGCCCCTTCAGCCTCCTCCCCTTCCCTCACGCCGTTCTTCACCTCGAACTCGCGGCACCAGCCCTTGATCTCGAGATCGTTGAAGATCTTGCCCATGACGCGGCGGAGGAGCCCCTTGAGGTTGGCGTTCTCCAGATCGGCGAGAGCCCGGACCGCCGCCTCCTTGTAGGTCTCGAAGAGCAGCAGGCACTTCTCGTCGGCCTCCAGGCCATGGGCGAGGCCGCGGATCTTGTGGAGCGCGATCCCGTCGAGCTCCTCGTGGCTCCAGAGCGCGTCGAGCACCGCCCGATCCTCTCCCTTGGCCCGCTCCCGTGCGACCGCGAGCAGCACGCTGGGGCGCATCCGCTCCAACTCGTTGTCCCCCGCGTCGGCACCGAGGTCGTCCATGTCGTCGCGGATCTGGTAGGCGATCCCGAGGTTCTCTGAATACTGCTCCAGCACCGTGGCGACCTCGTCGAGCTTGCCCGCGTAGGCCGCCCCGAGCTTCAGGGCGACCTCGAAGGCCGGGGCGGTCTTCTGGCGGAAGATCTCGAGGACCTGCTTCGAGCCGAGCGGCTGCGGATTCCGCGCCCAGACCAGTTCGGCCCCCTGGCCGCGGCAGAGTTCGCGCTGTCCCCGGGCCGCGACGAGGAGCATCCGCGTCTTCGCCGCGTCGCCCGCCGCACATTCGCCGATCAGGCGGTAGCCTTCGCCGATCAGCAGGTCGCCCGCGTTCAAGGCCACGGCCACGCCGTGCTCGGCGTTCAGCGTCGGCTGGTCGTAGCGACCGTGGTCCTCGTCCTCGATGTCGTCGTGGACGAGGGAGGCCTTGTGAAACAGCTCCGTGGCAAAGGCGATCTTCTTGAGATCCTCCGGCAGCGGCGCGCCGCGGTCCTCCCGCAGAGCCTCGAAGGCGGCGACGGTGAGAAAGGGGCGCCAGCGCTTCCCGTCCCGGGCGAGCCATTCGCGGGCGATCTCCTCCTGACGGCCGACGGCCGGCCCCATCGTCGCCTCGATCGCCTCGGGGGTGAACCAGGTCTTCACCTCCTGATGCAGGCCGGTGAGATCGAGGCGGCGGGTCTGGTCTTCGCTGGTGAGATGGATGTATTCCCAGACCCAGTCGATGTCCACGGTGGTGTTGATGCAGTCGTCCTGCAGCAGCGGCACGGCGATGGAGGGAATCGCGGCGGCTTCGACGTAGGGAAAGGTCCGCTCCAGCACGGGCAGGCAGGAGATGCCGACGATGGCCTCGATCTGCCCCGTCTGGATCAGGGACATGACGATGGCCGAGCCTTCCGCCACGAGCACGGCGTAGCCGAGCCGTTCGGCCTCGTTCTGGAAGTCCTGGATCGAGCAGAGGCCGCACTGCTTGCAGAGCAGGCCGAACTCGTCGAAGGGCGCCGGGCATTTGCTCTCCACGCGCAGGCATTTCGGCATGAGGAGGAGGCGGCGCTCGTAGGGAATCTCCGCCAGGGTCTCGCGCCACATCTCGTTGTTCAGGCAGACGGCGGTGTAGTGCAGATAGGTCTCGTCGCCCTCGTATCCGAGTTCGGCGAGGAGACGGCGGGCGTGGACGTCGAGCTCCTCCAGCGGCATCGGGGGCACGGGATTCGCCGTCGCGACGTAGTTCCGGATCGCACGGAGGAAGCGGTCGCGCTCCGCCTTGGTCTGGGGGATGTTCTTCTTCGGCTGGCGGAAGCGCGTCGTCGTGAGCGGGACGGAACGGGGCACCTTGATCGCGGGAAGGGTCTCGACTGGCTGGGACATCGGGCGGAGCGTCGGAGCGGAGAGGGTTGGATCGGAGGGTCAAGAGGGTACGGTTCCCGGTCTGCCTGCCACTTTACAGCAGGGAAAGCTTCCGGAAAGTAGAATCGCCGCGGGGAAAATGACAATCCGCGATCAAGGAGCGAGGGAGCGCGCCACCCCTCAACGTGAGCTCCGACTTGACGAAGGCCTCTTCGGGCGGCATACGGAAGGCCATGGATTCCCTTCTTTCGCCGGATCAGCTCGCCGCCATCCACGACGCGCTCCGTCGCGGCAGGAAGATCGAAGCGATCAAGCTCTACATCGAAGCCACCGGCGTGGAGCTGAAGGAGGCCAAGGATGCCGTCGAGACCATGAAGGTCGGCTCCCCTCCGCCCCTACCCTCTCCGGCGGCAGCGCTTGCCACCGTGCACGAGGCGCTTCTCCGCGGCGACAAGATCGAAGCGATCAGGCTCTATCGCGAAGCGACCGGGGTGGGGTTGAAGGAGGCCAAGGACGCCGTCGAGGCCATGGGCATCCCCGCGATCCCCGCCCTGCCGGCGATTTCTCCGAAAAAGGCCCCTCCAGGAATCCCCGTCTCCACCCCGTTCCCGGAAAAGCGCACTCCCCTGCCCGGCTGGGACGTGGTGCCGGAAAGAAAGAAAGGATGCTTCGCCATGGTCGCCGCCTTCGCCGGAATCGCGACGGTGGCGGCAGTGCTCTGGGGCTAATTCCCTCCCGCTCTCGGGATCATTTCTCCAAGCCCTTCGTTTCGGCGTCCAGGTCCTCCTTCAGCCGGGCCAGCTCCTCGGCGGCCCGGCGGACCTCGCTTTCGGCGTCCAGAGTCTGCATGTGCCCTTTGCGCCAGATGAAGTAGCCGCAGATCAACCCCGCCAAGAGGAAAGCGAGGGCGGAAACCGCATAATACCACCATCCCCCCGCCTCCGGAAATCCTCCGAATTCGGGGAGGGAGAGGGAAAGGGACGGTGCGGGGGCAGTCATCAGTTGACCGTTTCGGCAACGGCGACGGGGCTCACCACCATTTCGACGCGTCGGGCCTTCCAGTCGGAAAAACGCCGGTCCTGCCCGGAAGCGCGCACTTTCACCACCGCCAGGGAAACGCCCCGCTCGACGAGGCGCTCCCGCACCGCGTCGGCGCGGCGGGCGCTGAGCGATTCGTTGAACTCCGGTGTCCCCTCGCCTCCCGCATAGCCGATCACCGTCACTTCGACCCGCTTGCCGTATCGTCGGATCGATTTGGCGGCGCGGTCGATCTTCTCCATCTCGGCACGGCTGAGGGAGGCGGCGGAATCGTTGAAATAGACGGTGAGGTCCTCGTCTCCTCCCGTCCAGGCCTCGACGACCGGTTCGGGAACGGCGGCGACCGCCTGCTTCGGCAGAGGTTCGGGCTTCTGGCCCGGGAGTTCGTCGAGGGGGATGCCCTCCTCCTCGGGAACGGCCGCCATCATCTCGTAGAGAGGTCCGTTCTTGCCGTCCATCGCAGCCGCCCCGGGAGGAACGAACGGCGCGGCGAGGCCCACTTCGATCGCCCGGAGCTTGTCCTTGAGCGCGGCGATCTCGATGTCGCGGGACGCCCGCTGCATCATCACTTCGCTGATCCGGTTCTGAAGATCGCGGATCTCTTCGACTCGCGCCGCCAGCTTCTCCCTCAGGGCCTCGATTTCGGACAGACTCGCCTGGCGGGCGGCGGATGCCTCCTCCGCCTTGGCGCTCTCCTCCCGCAACTGCCGCTGGAGGTCCTCGATCTCCGCCGCTCGTCGGACGGCCTCCCTGGCATGGGCCTCGACGAGCTCGCCCTTCTCCCTACCGAGCTCCGCGACGCGTGCTTCCAATTCGGCCTCGATGGCGGCGATCCGCTCGAGGGCTTCGGCCTCGGCGGCGGTCCGGGCATCGACGAGCGCCTGGAGAGAGGCGGTCTCGGCAAGCAAGGTGGAGATCTCGGCCTCCTTTTCGTCGATCTTGGCAGAGAGCTCCAAGGCGCGTTCGTCGCTGAGACGCAGGGAGTCCTCGAGCTTTCCGACGGTGGCGACGGAGATCTCGTGGGCGTCGCGGGCACTCTCGAGCTCGACCTGGAGACGCTCGATCCTCTGCTCCAAGGTGCCGGAAAGCTCGCGGGCGCCACGAAGCTCGCGCTCGGCCTCTTCCGAACGGGCTTCGCTTTGCTTCACGGTCTCCTCCAGCTCGCCCAAGGCGAGGGCGGAAGACCGGCTTTCCTCGCGGGCGGCTTCGAGATCCGCTTGAAGCTGCGCGATCCTCCGCTCCAGGTCGGCGGAAAGCTCGCGGGCCTCGCGCAGTTCGCGCCCGGCTTCCTCCGAGCGGGCTTCGCCCTGTCTCACCGCTTCCTCCAGCTCGCTCACGGCGAGGGTGGAAGACCGGCTTTCCTCGTGGGCGGCTTCGAGATCCGCTTGAAGCTGCGCGATCCTCCGCTCCAGATCGGCGGAAAGCTCGCGGGCCTCGCGCAGTTCGCGCCCGGCTTCCTCCGAGCGGGCTTCGCCTTGCCTCACCGCTTCCTCCAGCTCGCCCAAGGCGAGGGTGGAAAGCCGGCTTTCCTCGCGGGCACGTTCGAGCTCCGCTTGAAGCTGCACGATCCTCTCCTCCAAGGACCCGGCAAGCCCCTTCGCGTCGACCAGCTCCCGCTCGATCTCGACCAACTGGATCTCGCGTTTCCGGGTAGCCTCCTCCAACTCCGCCACCCGCCGGATGGCTCGGTCGAGTTCGTGGAGAGTCTCGTCCTTCTCGCGGGAGACGCGCTCCAGCTCCTCCCGCAGACCGGCCAGGTCCGCCTCCGAACGCTCCAGGCGGGCGGAAAGGGAGGAGATCTGCGAATGCGCCGTCTCGATGGCCTCCTCCGCCACGGTGACGCGCCGGTCGGAAGCGACGAACTCGGCCGCGCGCCGCTCCAGTTCAGCCTCCAGCTGAATGGCACGGGATTCGTAATGCCGGATATAGCGGGCGTGCTCGTCGGCCTCGACGCGAACGCGGTTCAACTCGCGGTAGCGCTCGGCCAGGACGGACTCGAGCTCGGCGACGCGGGCCTGCTGCTCTTCGGCAAACTGCGCCCGGGCCTTGACTCCGGCATTGAGGCGGCGGGACTCCTCGGAGAGCGCCTCCAGTTCGCCTTCGGTCTCGGCGAGGCGCTCCTTCAACAGGCGCATCTGGTCGCGCTGCTGGCACAGTTCGGCGGAGAGATCGTTCACCTCGGCGCTCCGGTCCTCGATGATGGCCTCCAGTTCCTCCATCTGGGCGAGGGCCTTCTGGTGGTCTCCCGTCTTCGCGGAAAGGGCGATCCGTACCTCGCTGAGCTCGCGGCGCGCCTCGTTCAACTGAGCGGAGGCGGTTTCCGCCGCCTCCTGCGCCATTTCGAGGGCGGCCCGCAAGGAGGCGGACTCGGCCTCGTGGGCGGCACGGAATTCGGTCAAGGAGAGCATGGCCTCCTGGCGCGCCGACTCGGCGTTTGCAAGGGCGTGGAGCTTGTCCGCAAGCTCGTTGCGCAAGCCGGCCAGGTGAGCGTCGAGTGCCTCGCTTTTCGACCGGACTTCGTCCAGTTCGGCCACCTTCGGCTGAAGCTCGGCAATCTCCCCGATGCGGAGATTGAGAGCCCGGCGCACATCGTAGAGCTCGTGATGGGCATCGTTCAGCTCCGCCTGAAGGGCGGTGCGGCGGCGGCGCAACGTCTCCAGTTCCTCGCCGAGAACACGTGCCTCTTCGATTTTCCCGTCCCGTTCCCGCGCGATCTCCTCGATCTGGCCATCGCGCTCCCGCGACAGCTTCTCGATTTGCTCGTCCCGCTCGCGGGAGACCTCCTCGATTTGTCCGTCTCGCTCCCGCGACAGCCTCTCGATCCGTTCGTCCCGCTCTCGGGAAATCTCCTCGATCCGCGCATCGCGTTCCCGGAGCTCCGCTTCGATCCCTTCGAGCCGTTCGCGCAACCTTTCGGTCTCGACGCCGCGCGCCTCCAATTCGTCGCGGAGTTCGGCAAGCTCCGCCCGACGGGCGGCTCCCAGCGTTCCGCGGCCGTGCCGGATTTCGCGCCCCCGCTGCTCGGCGAGCGCCCGCCACTGGGCGGATTCGGCGGAAAGGCCGTCGAGGACCGCGGGATCGACCGTCGGCCGCGGCGCAGGCACCGCGATCAGCTTCGCCTCGAGCGATTCGACCAAGGCGGCCTGCTTCTCGTAGTCGGCCCGCACCCGGTGGAGTTCGTCATGGGTATCGATGAGGTCCTGCTCCAGATCGCGGACACGGAGACGCCATTCGTCGCTCTCCTCGGGCACGGACTCGCCCGCCCCTTTCACGGCGAAAGGCAGCACGGGCATCTCCGGCAGTTCCGTCATCTTGTCGAGCTCGTCGCGCAGCCTCTCGCTCTCGGCCCGTTCCGCGGCCAGGCTGGCTTCCAGTTCCCGGACTTTGGCCGCGGCCGCCACCGCCGCTTCGTCCGCCGCCGCGGCGCGGTCCGCCGGATCCACGCCGGCGCTCTCCAAACGGCTACCGAGGAGGGCGAGGCGCTGCTCCTTCTCCGCGAGCGCCGCTTCGTAGGCATCGCGGTCGGCCTGCCAGCGCACCCTCAGCTTCTTGAAAAGATCCTTCTGCGAGGCCCCGAGGGCACTCCACTGGCTCGCGAGGTTCATGTTCTCCTCCACGGCGTTGGCGAGGCGCTGGTGGTGCCGCCCCCATACCGCCTTGGCAAACAGCAGGCCGATGCCGAAGAAGGCGATCGCGGAGACGCCCACCGGGAGCCAGTTCTTCAGGAGGAAAAAGGAAATGTCGTGCATCGTGGCTGGTGTTGGGAGAAAGATCGATGGGTTTCGGCTCACTGGCCGCCTGCCGCGAGTTCCGACTTGATCCGGGAGATCTCGTCGCTGGTCCTCTCGTAGTCGGCCAAGGCGGAGCGATTCCTCTCCTCGACGGATTGGGTCAGTCTACGGGCATTCCGCCAAATAATCCAGCCGCACAGCATCCCGAGAAAGGCGCAGCCGGCGCCGCCGAGAGCGAGGGCGAGCCCCCAGTCGATCAGATAGCGTTCGGCCGAAGGGGTGAGGAAGGATTCCATGGCGAAATTGGGGAAGAAAGGATCAAGGTGCCGCGGTGGCCGCGGGTTTCAAGGAGACTTCGACGCGGCGGGACTTCCACTGCTCCGAACGGGCGACACGGGAGACGTCCTCCTCCACCGCCTCGAGCGAGAGATTCGCCTCCGGAACGCCGAGGCGGACGAGCTCGCGGCGGACGCTTTCAGCCCGCAGAAGGCTGAGTTGCTTGTTGCGCTCGGAGTTGCCGACATTGTCCGAAACGCCGGTCACGAGCAGGTCGATCCGTCCGCTCGCCTCCTTCAGAACCCCGGCCATGGAGGCGAGCTTGCCGCTTTCCTCCTCCTTGAGCGTCTCACTGTTCTTGTCGAAATAGATGGGAAAAGCCTTCAGGGACTCCGCGATCCGGGTTCGCTCCTCCGGCAGCAAGGCCGGTTTCGGAAAGGCCTGGCCCGGGTGAAGGAGGCGGTTGCGGATCTTGAAATCCGCGGGCAGGACGTTCACCGCCAGATTCTGCACCGTCTGCCGATCGGGCAGGGAGAGGGTCCGTCCCTCGATGTCGAAGGTCCCGTTCCCGAGGGTGAATTTTCCCATCTCCAAGCGCGGCAGCGTCTCGACGAAGAAACCCGCCACCCCGGCGATCCATGCGTCTCCCGAGCCCGCCGGAACGGTTTCGAGTTCATCCTTCACGCTCACGTCGGGGAGGACTTTTTCCAGCTCCGCTTCCAAGGCGGCGGCGAAGCCGGGAGCCGGCAGGCTTCCGGAAAGGACGAGCAATCCTCCTTCGTAGACGGCTTCCATGGCCACCGCCGACCTCGTCGCAGCGCCGCCATCCGTCGCCAGAGCGATGGCCGGTTCGAGCGTTTCGCCCTCGCCTTTCAAAGAGGCGAGACGCTCCAGCAGCGCCTGACGCGTGGATTCGTCCGCCGCCACCCCGCTGATACGGGTCTGCGTCGAGGTGAACTCCGCGGTCATCTCCCCCCGCAAGGCGTCCATCATCAACGGAGCGATCTCGCCGATCCAGTCCTGCCAGGCCGCCTTGCCGCAACCGCCGTCCACCTCGAGGCGGTCGTTCGCGAGGGGACCGGCTTGCGCCTTCGCGAAGAGGCCGCGCAGCGCCTCCCGGTCGGCCTCGCTGGGGAGAATCCCGCCAAGGGTGATCCCGAAGCGATTCCGGGTCACTTTCAATTCGGCGAGACGGGAGAAGGTCGCGGGCGGCTGCACCTGGATGGCATCCTCCACCTCGGTCGCGCCCGTCCTTCCGGCCAGGTCGAGAAGACTGCGCTTCAACCCTTCGTTCGGGACCGTGCCCGAAAGCGACAGCGTCCCTTCCCGCAAGCCCACTTTCACCTCGCCCGGATGCGAGAACAGCTCCGAGGCCAGCGAGGCGAGCTCCGCCATCTGCGGAAAAGCCAGCACCATGGGATCGAGCCGAACCGTGTTCTCCACCTTCTCCACTCCCGACAAGGCGTGAAGGCGCGCGCCCAACATCGACCGCCCCGCATCCTCGTGGATCGAAAGACGGCCTTCGATCCGTACCGCGTCGCTCCCCTCCGGACGGCTCAGCAGGATCTCCGGCGGCAGGGTCGGACGGATCCTGATGGCGGCCGCCTCCGTCTCCGGCCAGTAGGCCGCCGGGACCTTGTCGCGAAGAAGCGCCACGACGGCGGCAATGTCCTCGGGACGGTCGACCGTGCCCCCAAGCCGGCCATCGAGATGGTCGAACGAGACCTCCACCCCACCGAAGCCCGCGTCGGCAAGGACCTCCAGGGATTTCCGCCTCAGCTCCTCCTCCACCTCCTCCCGCATGCCCACTTTCGCAAGGAAAGCCCCCCCCGCGACGGCAAAGCAAAACAGCAGGAAAATGGCGAGAAACCTCATGCGACGGACAAATTCAACCCTTCGTCATATTCAATTTTCGCAAAACGCTCGTAAGGCAAGCTCCAGTTTAAAAATTTAATCAAATTAAAGAAAATTCTCTCTGATTTTAGAAAATTTTTATAACTTTTCCAATCCTTCCACTTGCCGATCTCCTCAACGCCTCCTGCGTTTTCACTCGGCTCCGACCAGCAAGCGTTCCAAGGCATCCGCCGTTTTCCCGCTTTGGAGACCGCGCCCGTGGCGCAGCAGGGAACCGGCCCGCTCCGGATCTGTCAGGGATTCGTTTTTCGCCTCGCCCAGCAGAGTGGGCAGCCGGGCCGGATCCTTGGCCGTCGCCTTTTTGCGAAGGTGGCGGACGACCTTTCCCCGAACGAGGTAGAGGCGGTCTTCGATAAGGGTTTCGACGGTCTCGTCGACTCCGTCCGGAAGGGTTTTGCCCGTGAAGCTCCACAGACTATCCGAAGCAAGGACGAAGAACAGTCCGTCCCGGTCGTAGTAGAAATATTCGTCGCTCCCCCCGTGGTCCCCCGCCACATAGGCCAAATGGACCTTCACCAGCGCGTCGCCCTCGTAGTAGAAGGCGCAGGTTCCGGAGAGCGGCTCGTCCCGCGATTCGAACGTCACCGTCTCGCGCCTCAATTTCGCCCCCTCGATCTCGTTGTAGCGGGCACGGATCGTCTTCACCTGCTCGTCGACCGCCGCATCGGCGAGGAGGGACAGAGGCATCGCCGCGACCAACAGGGCCAGGAGGCGGACATGACAGGGGCGGGTCGGCGGGGCAATCATGGCACCACGATTCAATCGCAGGCCGCCCTCCGTCGCAAGGAGAATCCGATTGAAGGGGGATTCGCGGCACCGATGACACCGACGCTTCCGCCAAATGGGTCGGAGGCCACGCAGTGAGTGGGAACTGGACCTCGATCTTGTCCCTCCATTGGACTTTCGGCGACCGCTCCTCCTCAGCCCGCCGCTTCCCCGGGTCGGATCGTATCACCGGCTCAAGTCAGCGGCTGGAGGGATTTCGCTCACCCCTTCCCGTCCGGGGCGAAAAGGGCTGCGAACGGACCCGCCAAATGAAATCCGGCCGCTCAGCGCTCCAGGATTTCCTCCAGCACCCGTCCTTCCACGTCCTCCATCGTCAGGCCCAGCAAGGCGGCGAGGGTGGGAGCGACGGAGGTGTTGGTGATCGTGCCGAGCTTGCTGCCGGGTTTGATGCCCGCGCCGGTGGCGATGAAGCTCGCGTGCAGCCGCTCCTCGTTCGGATCGTAGCCATGCGTGCCTCTCACCTTTTCGGCGGCGGCACCGACCACCTCGTCGCCCGTCGCCAGATCCTGGAACATGTAGCCGTCCTTCGCGGAAAGGATCAGGTCGGGCGCCTGCGGCATCTGCGAGGGGTCCGCCAGCCCGTAGGCCGGGAAGTCCGGCGGGGTGAGCACCAGCGAAACGCCCTCCATGTCCTTGAAAATCGCCGCGATTTGCGGGATCAGGGCCTCGCGGTTCTCCTGATCGGTGACATAGATCAGCGACGAGCCAGCCTGGCTGACGGCGCGCGCCTTGCCGCCGGTGATCTTGCCGCCGAAGGCCGTGAGCAGGCCCGCCTGCTGCAGAGCCACGTTGGGCCGGACCAGTTGGCGGTAGTTGAAAAAGCCGTGGTCGGAGACGATGACGAGCGTCGCCTTGCCGGGAAACGAGCCTTGCAGAATCTCCCAGAGCTCGCCGACCAGTCCATCGGCGAATTTCACCGCCGCGTAGGCCTCCGGCGACTGCGCCCCGTGGGCATGCTCGATGTGGTCCACCTCCAGGATGTGGTGCAGCGCCAAGTTCGGACGATGGGTTCGCACGATGTGGCCGAACTGCAGCAGGTGCCAGCGGTCGCGATCCTCGCCGCGTCCCTCCTTGAAGCCGTCCGCCTCGTTCTCGTAGGGGATGCCGGCCCGCTTGAACTCCTCCAGCAGCGACGGTGTGCTGTACTGCATGAAGGCGTCGCTCTTGTTCATGCAGGGCACCGTCCAGTCGAGTGTCTTCGCCCCGCGGCTGCCCGGCCAGGTGACCGCAGCGGTCTTGAGCCCGGCTTGCTTGGCCACGTCGTAGACAGTGGGGACCTTGACGATCTGCTCCTTGTCCAGCAAGGGATCCCAGATCAGCGGAACCACCTCGTTCGTGGTGCGGTCGAGGTAGGTGTTGCCCACGACCCCGTGCTTGCCGGGCCGCACGCCGGTGACCAGCGTGGTGTGGTTCGGCCAGGTCACGGTGGGCAGCACCGCCAGCATCTTCTCCGCCCGGGCGCCTTCGGCCGCCAGCTTGCGGAGGTTCGGCATCTCCGCCTTGGGATCGTCGAAATAGAAATGCGCCAGCCCGTCCACGCTGACCATCACCACGATGCGCTCCGCGGCCGGCTCCAGCGCATGCAGAGAGGAAACCAGCGCGCAAAGGAAGGCGGAGAAAAACAGCGCGAGACGTTCCATGTTCATGACTGGTTGACAGAAAACGCATAGCCGAAAGCGGGAGGAAATGCAATCCGCCCTCCCTGCGCCATTCGGGTCGCGGTCATTCTTGACAAAAAAAGCCCGCTCCCCATCGGGAAGCGGGCTTTCGCAAAACGTCGGTGAACACTCGCTTCAACGCTCGGCCTTCGCCTGAAGACTGAACGCTGGAAGCTTCGACCGATCAATCCTTCGCCATTTCGGCGGCGGCTTCGATGCCGCGCTCGGCCATCGCGGCCTTGCGGCTGAGCTTCACGCGGCCGCGCTCGTCGACGCCGATGCACTTCGCATAGACCATGTCGCCGACCTTGACGACGTCCTCGACCTGGTTGACCCGGAAGTCGGCCAGCTCGGAGATGTGGACCATGCCGTCCTTGCCCGGCAGCACCTCGACGAAGGCGCCGAAGTTCGTCGTGCTGACGACCTTGCCGTAGTAGGTGACGCCGACCTCGATCTCCGCGGTGGTGCGGCGGACGAGCTGGATGGCGCGGTCGAGCGCCTCCTGGTGGGCGGCGTAGATGTTGACGGTGCCGTCGTCGTTGATGTTGATGTCGGCGCCGGTCTCGGCCTGGATGCCCTTGATGTTCTTCCCGCCGGGGCCGATGAGCTCGCCGATCTTCTGGGGATCGATCTTGATCGACTCGATGCGGGGGGCCAGCGAGCTGAGGTTGCCGTGGGTCGGGATGACGCCGTTCATCACCTCGAGCACCTTGAAGCGTCCGTTCGTCGCCTTGTCGACGCCCTCGAGGAGGATGTCGAGAGGAATCCCCGGGAGCTTGAGGTCGAGCTGGAAGCCGGTGACGCCTTCGCTGGAGCCGCAGAGCTTGAAGTCCATGTCGCCCATGAAGTCCTCGTTGCCGATGATGTCGAGCAGGGTGACGTAGCGCTTCAGCGTCTCCCCTTCGAACTCGGTCACGAGGCCGCAGGAGATCCCGGCGGCCGGGCGCTTCAGCGGGACGCCCGCGTTCATCAGCGCCATCGAGCCGGAGCAGACCGAGGCCATCGAGGTCGAGCCGTTCGACTCCATGATCTCGCTGGAGATGCGGATCGCGTAGGGAAAGTCGGCCTCGTCGGGGATGAGCGGCTCGATCGACTTCTCGGCGAGGGCGCCGTGGCCGATCTCGCGGCGGTTGAGGCCGCCCATGCGGCCCGTCTCGCCCACGCTGAAGGGCGGGAAGTTGTAGTGGAGGATGAAGCGCTTGGAATCCTCGCCGCCGGCGTAGTTGTCGAGGTATTGCTTCTCGTCGGAGGGGGCCAGCGTCGCGATCGCGAGCGCCTGCGTTTCGCCCCGGGCGAAGAGCGCGGAACCGTGCGTGCGCGGCAGCACCCCGACCTCGCCCGAGAGAGGGCGGATCGTATCGATGTCGCGACCGTCGCAGCGCACCCCCTTGTCGAGGATGCTGATGCGGAAGGCCTTCTTCTGGAGGTATTCGAAGGCCTGGGAGATGGCGAAGTCGCCCGCTTCGGGGTAGCGCTCCTTGATCTTCGCCTCCACTTCCTTGCGGAGGGCGCCGACGGCGGTGCCGCGTGCGACCTTCGAGGGTTGGTAGAGAGCCGCCTCGATGCGGTCGCCAGCGACCTCGTAGGCCACTTCGAGGAGTTCGTCCTGGACTTCCAGAAGCGGTGCGTTGCGCTTCGCCTTGCCGGCCCGGCGGGCGAGTTCCTCCTGCGCGTCGAGGATCGGCTGGATCGCCTGCTGGGCGAAGACGAGCGCCTCCTTGAACTTGGCGTCGGGCACTTCCTTGCCACCGCCTTCGACCATGATGACCTTGTCGCGAAGACCGACGTAGACGAGATCGAGATCGCTCTCGGCGCGCTCCTCGTGGGTCGGGTTGACGACGAACTCACCGCCGACCAGACCGACGCGGACGGCCGCGACCGGCCCGGCGAAGGGGATGTCGGACACGCAGAGCGCGGCCGAGGCACCGTTGATGCTGAGAATGTCGGAGTCGTTCACCCCGTCCGCGCTGAGCAGAAGGGAGACGATCTGGGTGTCGTAGAGGTAGCCTTTCGGGAACAGCGGACGCAGCGGGCGGTCCGTCATGCGGCAGGTCAGGATCTCCTTCTCCGTGGGCCGGCCTTCGCGCTTGAAGTAGCCACCGGGGAAACGGCCCGCCGCCGAGGCCTTCTCCTTGTATTCGACGGAAAGTGGGAAAAAGTCCTGCCCTTCCTTGATTTTCGTGGAGGAAACGGCCGTCACAAGGACGACGGTGTCTCCGACCTGGACCGTCACGGCACCATCCGCCAACTTGGCGATCTTGCCCGTTTCGATGGTCATTTCCTGCGTGCCGACTCGGCACGAGATGCGTTCAATACTCATTGTTTTTCTTCTTGTTGTGTAAAAATTGGATGACGAGGGACGTCCCTGGAATCTCCCTTGGGAAACGGCGGAACTGCCATGTCGGCGCATCCATGCCGATGCGGGGCAGGCGCTTCGCCGGGCCGCCTCGAAGGAGAGACGGGTCCCGAAACGGAAAAAGCGCCGGGGAGATCCCGACGCCCTTCGTCCGCTTTCAGCGGCGCAGGCCGAGGGTGGCCAACACCTTTTGATACCGCTCGCCGTCGGTGCGGGAGAGGTAGTCGAGAAGCTTGCGGCGGCGCGCGACCATGCGGAGCAGCCCCCGGCGCGACGAAACGTCTTTTTTGTTGGCCGAAAGGTGGCCGGTAAGATGGTTGATTCGGCCGGTGAGCAGCGCGATCTGCACGTCCGCGCTGCCGGTGTCACGATCATGAAGCTGGAGGCCAGCCGTTGGATTGTTGGATTCGCTCATTGACTTGGGGGTTGGCGTCGCCTTGACGCCGACAGGTGTTGTCTCCTTGGTTTCAGGGCCGGGAAAGAATCACATTTCCCCGCCGATGCAATGGAAAATATATCGCAAACCTTCGCTTTCGACGTTTGCGGGGCGACTGAACCGGCCCCCTCCCTCGTATACTCGTGTACCGGTCGATGCCTTCTACCGAACAGTCCCTGCCCGACGCAGTGCCGGTGATGGTGCTGGGGGGAGCCACGCTGTTCCCCCACGGCTACATGCCCTTGTTCATCTTCGAACCCCGCTACCGCGCCATGCTCCGCCACGCGCTGGAGCGCGACCGCATGTTCTGCGTGGGACACGCCCGTTTCGACAAGGATCCCGGCCTCTTCCCCGAACCGGTGCATCGCGTGACCACCGTCGGCCTCGTCCGCGCCTGCGTCACCCACCCCGACGGCACCTCCCACCTCATGCTCTCCGGCGTGCAGCGAGCCGAGATTCTCGGCTGGCGGCAGCGGGCGCCCTTCGGCATCGCCGCCATCATCCCGCGTCCTTGCTCGCTCTCCGATCCCGCGGCGGCGGCGGCGGCGGCCCTCGAGCTCGTCGATCTCAGCAGCCACCTTTGCGGAGACGGCCAGCCCATTTCGTCGCCGCTGCGAGCCCATTTGCGCCAGGTGAAGGATCCCTGCGCCATCGCCGACATCGTCGGACAAAGCTTCGTGAGCGATCCCGCCGAGCGGCAGCGGCTTCTGGAGATGGACGATGTCGACGAGCGGCTCGCGTTCCTCGTGGAGCATCTCAAGGCTCTCCTCGCGAAGCGCAAATGAGGAGCCGGCTTCCTCCCCCGCTCTCAACCGTCCCTCTCGACCCTAGACTCGCCCTCCTGCCTCCGCCGGAAAGTCAACCGCGCCGAAGCCTTCGAGGACACTCCGCGCAATCCCGCGGCCCCTCCCCCTTCAGCTTCCGCGCCAGATCCTGCGCCGATCGCCAGGCGCCCTTTCCTCCGAATTTCACCCCGAGATAGGCGAGATGGGCGCGGAAACGGGCGCGGGCGGGATGCCTCGACTTCGGACATTCGGCCAGCATCTCCTCGAGAAAGCGCCGGTCGCAGGCGCGCCGGTCGGACCCGATGGTGTCGTAGCACGCGTCGTGCCGTCGACAGGCGTCGCGGAAGTCGGCTCCGGCGCATCCCTGGAAAATGAGGTAGCGCAGCGGGCCGCAGATCACGTCGGGGCCACAGGGGCGTTCCTCGAGGATTTTCGGCCGTGGCGGCGGCTCGAAAGCCCCCACGGTCCCGCCCGCGACGGCGAGCGGGACGAAAAGGAAAAGCCAGCGGCACATGCCCGGAACAACGGGGAGGGGTCGCCGGGCGTCAAGCGGAAGTGGCGGGACGCCGCTTCGTCATCCACCTGAAACTTTGAACTTTGAACCAACGCCCCTTCATGTATCCTGACGGCCTTCCACCACCCACCTGAAAAACCACCCAGAACGATCATGTCCTCTTTGAAACTGCACAACGCGATGTGGCCCGGTCTCGTCGGAAAAGGCGACGGCGAAGGGCAGGAGCCCCCGATCTCCCTCGAGCGCATGCTCGACCTCACCGCCGCGGCCGAGGTGAACGGACGGAAATTCGACGGGATCGACTACTTCCTCTTCCTCCCCCACACCGACCCGGCCGCCACCGACGACGAGCTCCGCGGCATCGCCGATCTCATCGCGGGCAAGGGCTTCGAAGTCGGCTCCCTCGTCGCGCCGGTCTGGCCGGGCACGGTGGGCGATTCGGCCATGGGCGACGACGCGGCCCGTGCCAAGTTCCTCGAGGCCGTGAAAGTCGCCTGCCGCATCGCCGGCCTCTTCAACCAGCACGGCGTGCGGAAACGCGGCGTGATCCGCATCGACTCGGCCGAGTTCGGCGTGAACCAGTGGCGCGAGGATCCCGAGGCGAACACCAAGCGCATCGCCGAGACCTTCCGCGAGGCCGCCAAGATCGCCGCCGACCACGGCGAGCGCCTCGCCGCCGAAGGCGAGATCTGCTGGGCCGGGATGCACAGCTGGAAGGACATGCTCGACCTCCTCGAGGAGGTCGGCATGCCCGAGACCCTCGGCTTCCAGGCCGACCTCGCCCACACCTACCTCTACCTGCTCGGCTACAACGCGCCCGAGCACGCCCTGCTCAGGGAAGGCTACACCGAAGACGAGTTCTACGCCGCCTACGAGGAGATGACCGACAAGCTCCGGCCCTGGACGATCGACTTCCACGTCGCCCAGAACGACGGCACCGTCCACGGCGCCGGCAGCCACGACAAGACCGGCAAGCACTGCCCGGCCGACGACCCGAACGGCAAGCTCGACATCGTGCGCTGCTCGCAATACTGGCTGAAGGACCACGAGGCCCGCGGCATCTCGCACATCTGCTGGGATGGCTGCATGTTCCCCAACGCCGTGCTGGAGACGCCCGCGACCTGGAACACCATCCTCAAGACCATGGTCGAGGTCGGCGACGCGGTGTGAGCGGCCTTGCTCCTTATTCCCCCGGCGGTGGCACGAGCTTGGCCGAGAGCACGTCCAGGCCCGCCGCCGCCCCCTCCTTCGCGGAGAAACGCCCCTCGACGCGAACCTCGAACCACGCTTCGGGGCCTTCGAGCTTCGGCACTTCGCCTGTGACCATCGCGACGAAAGCGCCGTCGTCCTCGAGGGAGATCTCCGTCAGCGAATACATGAAGTCGTCCTCCTCCTTCAGTCTCCGCGCCGAGGGATGACCCGACTTCATCACCGCCTCGCGCCCTGCCGCCGACAGCGCATCCTTCACGTCGAACGATCCGGCGCAGGTTCCCTTCTCGATGCGCAGGTAGTGGATGAACTCCGACTCCCACTTCCTGGCGACGATCACGACCGCGCATGAGGACGAGGGCGACCAGACGGCGACGAGCCCGTGGTGGTTGAAGCGCGGCCGCTCGCCCGGATAGCGGAGTCCAAGCTTGCACAGAGGCTCGCCGGTCCGCAGATCGAGGAGGAAATTCGCGTCGTCTTCAAGGGCCGCTTCGAGAGGACGCGAAGCGAGTTTCGTCGAAAAGGTCACCGCTCCCCAGTCCGATCCCTCCCCTTCGGAGAAGGCGAGCTTGCTCCAGTCCACCGGACCTCTCTCATAACCCCATCCGATCGCGTAGCGACCGTCCGGACTCGCCGACTCCTGCACTGGAAGGACGAGCGTGTCCGCAGCAGGCCGCCAGTCGGCGGTCCGTCCTTTCGGATCCTCGCCGGCGGCCGCACCGGCCGCCAGAACCATCGCGAATCCAATGGCGCCCGTCTTCATGGTTCCTCGATGGCCAGCGCCTCCTGCAAAGCGCCCCTGCCCGCGAATCCGAACGCGAAGAGCGCAACGAAGGCCGTTCTCATGCTCGCTCCACCATGCGCCGGAATACGCCGCGTTTCAAGAGACGGTTGAAAAACCCCGCGAGGGAAAACGGCGAGACCTTCGTCCGCTCGCCCGGCTTCGGATTTCGGATTCCCTGCCCCGTCCACCGGCATCGGCCGGGCATCGCGGGAACGTGCGGCCCATGCCCAATGGACGCGGCGACAGGCGCTGGCGGGAACTGTGGCCGAGGCCACTGGCCTCTGTCGAGCGTCGAAAGACCGTCCGATCCGCGCTCAGTGGGCACGGCGCAGCGCGGGCACGTCCTTCGGGTTGCTCCGGACCGACTCCGGTCGGTCGTTCTGCTTTCCGGCGGGACGCCGATTTCCCGTTGGAAAGCCCGAAAGACGCGCCATCGTTCCGCATGGGACTGATACGGAAGTCGCGTTTGATGATTCGGGAGGAGCTGGAGTGCGCACCGGCCTTGCGGCGCTTCGGCAGCGGCTGGCTCAGCGGAGTGGCGGGGCTGCTTCTCGGGATCGCCAGTCTGGGACTCGTGCTGACGATGCGCTTTCCCGGCTGGTTCGGCACGGAGGAGCTCGCGTCGGTGCGGGGAGCCGGCTGGTTCCGCGGGCTGCTCTTCGGCATCATGCTCGTGGCCTACCTCAGCTCGCTGCTCAGCCTCGTGCTGCGGGAGAAGAAGACGCTGGGCGCCTTCGGTCTGGCCCTGACCCTGGTCGCCTCGCTCTTCGGCGGAAGCCGCTCCACCGAAGTCCTCCCGGATCTCACGCCGATCTACTTCGGCCTCGATTTCTTCGTGCTGCGCATGGTCTTCACCGGGCTCCTCTTCATCCCCCTCGAGGCCCTTTTTCCCCGGTGGCGCGAGCAGTCCGTCTTCCGCGCCGAATGGCGGGAGGATCTCTTCTACTTCCTCGTCAGCTCCATGATGGTGCAGGTGATCACCTGGCTGAGCTTCGGTCCGGCGAAGACGCTCTTCAACCTCACCGAGGACTGGGCCGCATTCCGCGCCTGGGTCGCCGCCCTCCCCTTCCTCCTCCAGGTCGTGCTCATCATGCTCTTCACCGACCTCGTCCAGTACTGGGTCCACCGCCTCTTCCACCGCGTCCCCTTCCTCTGGCGCTTCCATGCCGTCCACCATTCGGCGAAGACGATGGACTGGATGGCCGGCGCCCGGATGCACTTCCTCGAGATCCTCGTGCTGCGGGGCACCACGGTGCTGCCGATGATCCTCCTCGGCTTCGCCCAGGGTCCCGTCAACGCCTACATCTTCCTCGTCTACCTCTGGGCGACCTTCGCCCATTCCAACATCGGCTGGCGCTTCGGATGGCTCGACAAGATCTTCGTCACCCCCCGCTTCCACCACTGGCACCACGGCATCGAGCGCGAGGCCATCGACGTGAACTTCGCGATCCACTTCCCCTGGCTCGACCGAATCTTCGGCACGCATCACCTGCCCGAGGACCGCTGGCCGGAAGGCTACGGCATCTCGGGCGACCCGGTGCCGAAGGGCTATTGGAGGCAATGGCGCTATCCGTTCCGGCGGTAGGCGGGGCGATAGGCGAGGACCCCCAACCGGAATGCTGGACTTGGAGACCTTGGTCTTGATATCAAGATTGGGCGGATAAAGCTTAGGCGTCATCACACCCCATGTTGGGATTCTTCGAGTCAGCCCCTTTCGAGGACGACCGCCTTGGCTTGCTGAAGAGGTCTGGCGGCTTGTGGAGGGGCAGTATCGAATTGGGGCGGCACGGCAAGATTGGTTTAAGCTTGTCCGGAGGGCGTCAGTCACCGGATCCAGCAAGCTTGGCGCTGGCGCACGAGTTACCAGCCCGGTACGGGTCCTTGCTTTCTCAGATTCAGGCGAGCCTCTTTGGGCACTACGAGCCATACCGGGATGCCGATTCGGCCAGAGAGCTTCCTGAAATATCCGAGCCATTTCCGAAGATTGCGCGGTGCCGAGGAGGTTTGGCCCCACGTCTTCTCCCCACGAGTCTGCATCGAGCCGATCGAAGGTTCCCTGCAGGATGGCCCGACCATCGAGATTGCGTATCGTGTCGGTTGGGACGAGGAGCACACCGTCGGAGCGCGAATCCAAGACTGGAAGCTTTTCGAATTATGTGGCAGCACGGTTTGACCCCTGACCATGCGCAGCAGCGAACCCGGTGTAGGCACACCACATGACTCGGACATTCAGCCATCCATTTTGGAAGCGACGCGTGACGGTCGACGACAAAGGGATTCACGAGCACCGGCGGGACCGTCTGTTTGCATCCATCCGCTGGGATGAGCTTGATTCATTGAACCGGAGAGGCGCCCGCAGCAGCCGAGGCACACACATTTCACTCCGTCTCACACCTGAGTGCTGCCGCGGATTTGAAGAGTGCGCCTCCGAGGCATGGAAGGAGCGATACCCTGACAGATGGCAGTGCCACTGGGAGTGCTCCATTCGGAAAGCAAACCGGGCTGCTTACTTCTGGTTTCCCCTTTTGATCCTTGGCCCCTGCGTCGCCTGCTACGCTTTATTCTGGGCCACGGGCTGGCCAGAGAGTCTCCAACATGAGATGCAGAAGGTTCATCGCCTCGCTGCCGTTGCCGTCGTTCTCATTGCTGGCTTCTGGACTTGGTATCGCTATACGACGACTCGAAGGAACTTGTCGCGCTTGCACAACCCCGAAGAAGTGCAGTCTTCAGACTGAAGGGCAACATCCATCCATCTTTCGAGTCGTTCAGCCAGCCCCCCGGGGGGCGCAGAAGGAGAGATAGGAAACCGGGGATCTCGAAACCAATTTCAAATCCCGCAATCCCTCAAGGTATCCGATCCGTCTCCTCGGGCTCGACATCGGGGGCGGCGGCCAGAAATGACTCGAAATCCTCGCGCTTCGCCCCAGCGGCCTCGGCGCGGAGATAGTCGAGGGTGAGCAATGCCGACATCTTCTCGGCAGCGGCGCTCGCAAGGAACTGGTTGACCGAGCAGCCTTCTCGCTTGGCGAGCTGCTTGATGGTCCGGTGGATGGAGTCGGGGAGGCGGATGGTGAGGGCGTTCATGGGGAGGAGTGGATGAGGTCGTAAAAGGCGCCGGGGGCGATGGCGGGGATGCCGAAACGTTCCGAGCCCCGAAAATCCTTCAAGTTGTGAGTGACGATGTGGGAGCAACGGGCGGCCACGGCAAGTTCGAGCACCATATCGTCGTCGGCGTCCTTCAGGCAAGGACGCCAGAGGTAGAAGATTTCCTGCCACCAACATTGTCCCGCCAAATATCGAAGGAAGGCCAGCGCCTGCTCTGCGCCTTGGCCGGGCGGCAGATGCTCGGACCGTGTCAGCACATCCCTCCATTCCGTGTAGAGGGCGACGGACAGGGCCACTTCGAATTTCGGATTGGGAATCGAACGGATCAAGGCATGGCTCGCTCCTCGCCGCGACTTCGCAGCAGCAACCAGAACCGAGGTGTCGATGGCCACACGCATTCTGGTGGCAAATATGATACCAAAAATTACCTTTTGCAAGGAATTCATCCTGCGTCGGGAACGACTCTCGGACAGGTCGGCGCAAGGTTGGTTTTCGCAGGCAGTTTTCACCGGGATCACACGCCTGAGTCCGGAGTCAGCTTCCGTGGAAAATCGGGACAAGCGACCAATCTTTTCATAGCGTCCAATCCCCTCCCCACCCTAGCGCTCGGTCATCGAACTCGCCGCCTGCGGAATCTCCGAACTACCGACTGGCCACCCACCTCTCCAAATCCTCCAGCACCGCCGCCTGCCGATACCTCCATTCGACATAGGGCAGCGGAAAGAGCGCCACGCCCGCCCGTCGCAGGCGGGTCCTTCGCCGACCGGGCGGCTCCCCTTCCCCGTCCTCGTCTCCGGGGAAGCCGATCAGGTCGATTCCGACGGAACGCCCCCCTTTCCTCACGACGAGATCGATCCGCGTCCCGCCCAGGGGCACCTTGGCCGCCACCTCGAATCCCCTGCCCTCCAACACCCCGATTAGCTCGCCCCAGGAGGGTTCGGGCGGGGACCCGACCCTCCCGGTTCCTCCCGCGGTATCGTGCGCCGCCACCTCCGAAAGATAGCGCGCGACCAGTCCCGCTCCGGCGCGGCCGGGATCGAAGGAGCAGATCACGCGGTTCTGCACCCGCGCCCGGGTGATGGAGACGTTGAAGACGTCCTCCTGCCCGAGGAAGCGGAAGCTCGCCGCCGGCGAGCGGTCGTCGAGGGCGAGGGAAAGGATCATCACATCCCGCTCCTCGCCCTGGAACGAATGCGCCGTGCCCACGAGCAGACCGTGCCGGTCGAGGAGCCGCGCGAGATCCTCGCGGGCCTCGATCCGCTTCTGGATGGCATCGACCTGGTCGCGGAAGGGCGAGAGGATTCCGACGCTGAGCGGCGCCCCGGCACGGGCCGCCACCTCGTCCAACTGCGCCAGCACGAGATCCACTTCGGCGGGATTCACTCCGTTCGCCCCCCGCTCGCCGCGGCATCGCCGCAGCACGAGGGGCGCTTCGTCGACGCGGTCGGCCTCGCGGAGTCCGGTCATCACCATGAGACCGCCGCGGTAGAACTCCCGGTTGCTGAAGCCGATGATCTCCGGGCGGCTCCGGAAGTGCTCGTCGAGAAACACGACCGCCGACTGGTCGGCGAGCGTGGCGGTCGCCAGATCGACCAGACTGGTGCCGCGGAAGTCGAAGCGCTCCCGCTCGGCCTCGTCCAGCCCGCGATGCGCCGCGAACTCCGCCTGCCGTGCCCGCGAGAGGAAGGAGACGTGCCGCAACTGCTTCGGGTCGCCGGTGACGACGGCCCGCTTCGCCCGCTCCAGCGCCGGGAGAGCGGAGGCGATGTCGCACTGCGAGGCCTCGTCGATGATGACGAGGTCGAACAGGGCATCCTCGAGCGGCAGCACCCGGTGCAGGTCCGAAAGGTTGACGAGCCAGACCGGCAGCGCCCCGAGCAGCTGCCGCCAGCAGACCCGGTCGAAATGCGCCTCCTGATGCCGGGCCGAACGCGCCCGCAGCCCCTTGGAGAAGGCCATGAACGTCTGCCGGTCCCGGCGGAGAGCCTCGGCGAGGCGATGGCGGCGCATCTGCCGGAACCACGCCCTCGTCTCCTCGACCAGCCGCACCCCGGTGTCGTCGAGCCGTGACGCGTCGCTCGCCAGAGCCGGTCCGCGCTCCACCGCCCGACGGATGCGGTCGATCCACCAATGCCGGAGAAAGCCCGGATTCTCCTGCTGCACCTGCTCGGACCAATGCCGCAGCCGCCGCGTCCGGCGCTCCATGCTCCCGATCCGCCGGAGCCGTTCCTTTTGCCGACGGAGGAGCCCGGCACCGGTCCCGTCGAACGTCTCCGCCGCCGCGTCCCCGCCGGTGTGCAGCCCGGAGAGCAGCTCCTCGAGGAAATCCCTCAGGTCCTTCAGATAGGACTTCCGCCCCCCGCGCACGCAGAGCCCCGGCAGGGAGAGCGCCTCCTCGATCTTGTCCGCGACCACGTCGACGGCGTGGTCCATCTTCGACGCGATTAGCACCGTCTCGCCCCGGCTCACCGCCTCCATCGCGAGGGCCGCGATGGTGAACGACTTTCCGGTCCCCGGGGGACCCACCGCCAGCGTCAGCGGCCGGGTCCGGGCGGAATCGGCGATCCGGGACTGGGCTTCGCTCAGAAACGCCGGGACATGCCCTCTCCCTTTCCTTCCCGATGCGCCGGCCGCCCTCCTCGCGACACCGAGCAATTCCCTCACCGGATCGGAAAGCGCCTCGCCGCGTGCGGCCATCCCGGCGAGATCGTCCAGCACGCCCCGCATCTCCGCGGACCGGTCGGCGAGCAGGAGCGCCGCGACCGGCGCGAGCGTCATCGGACCGCCCGCCTCCGTCCCCGATCTCCGCGCCAGGCCCACCCGCTCCAGCTCCGCCTCGCCGAGCAGATGCGGATAGCCGAGGAGCCGCTCCGTTTCCGCCTCGGGAAAGGCCTCCGCAAACAGCCGGCGGATCTCGCCGACACAGCCCTCCGTATGGGCCGCCGCCTCGACGCAGGCCTCGAGACGGGCCGCCAGCGACTCGTCCCCGAGGCACGCCAGCAGAGCGTCGTTGAGCAAACGCCGTCCCGTGTCGATGGAGAACTCCGCCCCTCCGCCCGACTCGTCGACGCGTTCCACCGAGACCCGGTAGAGCAGGAGCGGTGCAAACAAGGGCCTCGGTCGTCCCTCCTCGGTCTCGACACTGCCCGAGACGAAGACGGAACCGTAGAGCAGCTCGCTCTCCTTCTGATAGAGGCGGGCCTGCGACGCCAGCTCCGCCGCCTTCGCTCCCGGGACAAAGAGGAGACCGTCCAGAACACTCCCCGAGACGACGGCATCCTCCCCCGACAGGATCAGCGAACGGCGAACCCGGCCCGAAGCGAGGTTCGCCACGCCGAAACGGCTCCCATTCTCCCGGTAGCAATCCGCCAGGTAGGAGAGGATGCCGGAGGACGATGCCATTCGCTCGAGCTTCGCCGGATGCGGACAAGAGGAGCGAACGAAGCGACCCCGTCCGTCAGACCTCGGGGAACTTCACCCATTTCCGCTCCGAGGCGGAGCTTTCCACCGCCGCCTTGATGAAGGCGACGCCGGCGACGCCGTCGTCCACCGTGGGGAAATCGTAGCCCTCCGCCGGAGCCGGATTCCCGTCGAGGCGGTCGGCGATGGCACGGGCGGCGCCCAGGTAGATGTTCGCGAAGGCCTCGATGAAGCCTTCGGGATGGGCGAAGGGGGTGCGGGTGAATCCGTGCCCCGCCGCCGCCTCGCTGATGTAGGCGTTGCCGCGCCGGTAGATCCGGCGCGGGGCGTTGGCGTACTTCACGATCAGTTCGTTCGGATCCTCCTGATGCCACTCCAGCGACGCCTTCGTCCCGTAGACCCGGATGTTGAGGGCGTTCTCGTCTCCGTTGGAGATCTGCGAGGCATGGATGATGCCCTTGGCCCCGCCCGTGAAGCGGACGAGATTGTTCCCGTCGTCGTCGAGGACGCGGCCGGGGATGAAGGCGGTCAGGTCCGAGCAGATCTCGTCGATCTCCAGTCCGGTGATGTAGCGGACGAGGTTGTGGGCATGGGTGCCGATGTCGCCCATGCAGTTGGAGATGCCCGCGATCTTGGGATCGGAGCGCCAGTTGCTGATCTTCCCCTGCCCGTCGCCTTCGACGTCCCCGACGGCGTAGCCCTGCGGATATTCGGCCACGATCTTGAGGATGCGGCCCAGTTCCCCGTCGCGGACCATGCGGCGGGCCTCCTTCACCATGGGATAGCCGGTGTAGTTGTGGGTCAGGGCGAAGACGAGGCCGCTTTTCCTCACGATCTCGCGCAGTTCGAGGGCCTGTTCGTAGTCGTGCGTCATCGGCTTGTCGCAGACGACGTGGATGCCGGCCTCGAGGAAGGCCTTCGCCACGGGGAAATGGAGATGGTTCTGCACCACGATGGAGACGAAGTCGATCCGGTCCTCGCGGGCGGCCTCCTTTGCCGCCATCTCCTCGTAGGTCGCGTAGACGCGGTCGGGGGAAAGGAAGAAGTCCTCGCCGGAGAGCCTCGACTTCTCCGGATCGGAGGAGAAGCAGCCGGCGACCAGCTCGATCCTGCCGTCGAGGTTCGCCGCCATGCGGTGGACGTTTCCGATGAAGGCGCCGCGGCCGCCGCCGACCATGCCCATACGCAGTTTTCGATTCATAGAGGAACGGGAAGATAGGGGTGCGAGTGAAGGCCGAGGGTAGCAAAGGAGCCTGGGAATTGCAACAGGCACGGAGGGGAAGCCCGAAATCCGGCGCCTGGAATCCGAAGTCCTTGCCCGGATCCTCCGGATTTCAGGCTTCGGGTTTCGGATTCTCCTCCCCCGTCTCGCGGCGGAGGAGATCCAGCATCGTCTCGATCTGCTCGAGATGCTTCAAGGGCAGGCGGCGGCGCTGGTGCTTGTTCCAAAGCACTTCGCGGAGAGACTCCATCGCCGGCAGCGGCAGCGCTTCGTGGGCGTTCCAGTCGGGATCGGTCTTCCGGGTCGAGTAGAACTGCCAGCGACCGGCATGGTGGACCGCCCGGTAGTAGACCAGCTCGCCGTCCTCGTCGCGCTCGCGCCATTCGTGCTTGGTCATGAGGCGGCGAGCACTTCCTTCAGCGTCGCGATGCAGCGCTCGTTCTGCGGCATGGTGCCCACGGAGATGCGGACCCATTCGGGCAGCTTGTAGCTGCGCATCGCCCGGATGATGACGCCGCGCTTCAGCATCGCCTGGAACACCGCGTCGCCGTCGCCCACCTTCACGAGGACGAAGTTCGCGTGGCTCGGCACATACTCGAGGCCCATGTCGGCGAAGGAGCGCTCGAAGTAGGCGCGCCCCTCGTCGTTCAGCTCCCGCGTCTTCCGCTGGTGCTCCTCGTCGAGGAGTCCGGCGACGGCTCCGGCCTGGGCGATCGCGTTCGTATTGAAGGGCTGCCGGCATTTCTGGAGGACCTCGGCGATCGCCGGCGTGGTGAGCCCGAATCCGATGCGGAGTCCGGCGAGCCCCTGGATCTTCGAGAAGGTGCGCATCACCACGACGTTGCGTCCCTCGCGGATGTATTTCAGCGAATCGGGCGCCTCGGGAACGAATTCGTGGTAGGCCTCGTCGAAGATGACGACGACGTGATCGGGAACCCGGGCCATGAAGCGGTCGATCGCGGCCTCGTCGACCATCGTTCCGGTGGGGTTGTTCGGATTCGCGATGAAGACCATGCGCGTCCGCGGCGTGATCGCCGCCGCCATCGCCTCGAGATCGTGGACGAAGCCGGGATCGGGGACCTCCACCGTGGTCGCGCCGAAGAGCGTGGCCATCAGCTTGTAGACGACGAAGGCGTGCTCCGCCGCGATCACCTCGTCGCCGGGACTGAGGAAGCCATGCCCGATCAGCTCGATGATCTCGTTCGAGCCGTTGCTGATGACGACGTTCTCCCGTGCGAACCCGAACTTCTCCGCGATGGCGGTGCGCAGCTTGTAGCCGCCTCCGTCGGGATAGATGTGGACGCCTTCGGCCGCCTCCTTCATCGCGGCGACGGCCTTCGGAGAAGGCCCGAGCGGGTTCTCGTTCGACGCCAGCTTGATGATGTCGGCGGGGTCGAGCCCCTGCTCGCGGGCGGTCTCGTCGATCGGTTTGCCGGGATCGTAGGCGACGAGGCCCTCGAGCCAGGGATGGGCTTGGTTGAGAACGGAGGACATGGAGAGTTTGCGGACGGGTCGCCCGAAAGGACACGGGGACGGATCGCGTGCAAGGTATCGCGCCCGTCCGAGTCCTCAACCCTCCATTTCGGAGGCTTTCCACCGGGACGTTCAGCCTTCCGCAGGCATCGGCAGCACCTCCACGACGAGATGGTCGCCCGTGGCGTTGGCTCCCGTCACCACCTGGGGAATGCCGTTCCGCAGGTCGATCGAGGCCCGATGGACATGCCCGGCGAAGACGCCAAGCAGATTGGGAGCCGCGAAGACCTCGCGATGGAAGGCCATCGTCGTCTCCGTGTGCCGCTCCCTCCAGCGGGGCCGCCGCTCGATCTCGAAATGCCGGTCCGTCGCCGCGCCCCAGTCCGGGTGCCCGCATCCGAACCCGACCGGCCTGCCGGGCGCGTAGAGCGGGATGTGGACGCACAGGACCATGGGCTGGCCGGAGGCGGCCTGCTGCCGGAAGAACTCGAGCTGCTCCGGCAGGATCTCGTAGGTGGAGTCGTCCATGGCGAGAATCCGCACACCGCCCAACTCGAGGACGGAACCCATGGGGTCGCGGCCGCCGTAGAGAGGGCGCAGGCGTTTCCCGATCCATTCGGCCCGCAGCTCGGCGGAGCTCCCCTCCATGCCCTCGTAGTGCCAGTCGTGGTTGCCGGCGGTGTAGAGCCAGGGCAGCCCGGCGCGCTCCAGCCGCTCCATCGTCCATTCGACGGCGGCCTCCGAGGGGAAGCTGACGATGTCCCCCGCCAGCACCACGGCATCGGCCCGGGCGCTCCTGGCGGCTTCCAGCATCTCCTCGAAGCCCGCCTCGGGATCGGTCGGCTGCTGGGTACGGAAATGCTTCGTCTGGTTGTAGGCCTTGGCCATCCGCCCGCTGAACTCGCGGTAGGGCGCCCCGCGCTCGTCGTCGCGGAAGAGATGGGTGTCGGCCGCGAAGAGCAGCTTCACGGGCTCGACGGCGGCGGGCGAATAGAGACGGACGCGATTGCCGTCCTGGGAAAACCCTCCCCGGACGACGCTTTCCGCTCCTTGCCTGCCGCTCTCGGCGGCTCCGAACAGCGGAGCGAGGACCGTCCCCGCGAGCGTTCCCTGGATCAGACCGCGACGCGAGAGGGACGATGGTGTGGAGTCCGGCGGAGTCATCCGAAAGAGGGAAGCGGCAAAATCCGGCGGCGTCCACTCCCTCGATCAGGGGATTCGTACCGCCTTCGGTGACGATTGGCCTCCTCAGCGAGAGCAGCCGTCGACAATAACGAAATGGCATCGAAGCAAGAACAACAAAGCATTTTAATTATAACCGATGCCATGCGTGAGTTCCCAATGAGCAATTCCTACGATGTCATCGTGATCGGCGGCGGCCCCGCCGGTTCCAGTTCCTCGGCCATTCTGGCGGAATACGGGCACCGTGTGCTGGTGCTGGAGCGGGAGAAGTTCCCCCGCTACCATATCGGCGAATCCCTGATTCCCTTCACCTTCCAGCCCTTGGAGCGCCTCGGCCTGATCGACCGGATGCGGAAGTCCCATTTCGTCAAGAAATACAGCGTCTGCTTCGTCACCCAGGACGGGAAGTCGAGCCAACCCTTCTACTTCTACAACCGCTACGACCGGGAGACGGTGGCGCAGACCTGGCAGGTGCTGCGTTCGGAATTCGACCAGATGCTGCTCGACCACTCGCGCTCCAGGGGCGTGGAAGTCCGCGAGCAGACCAAGGTGCTGGAGCTGCTGCGCGACGAAACCGGAAAAGTCACCGGCGTCCGCGCCGTTGGGCCCGACGGCGAGACGGTGGAATACCATGCGCCCATCACCCTCGACTGCACCGGCAAGGAAGCCTACACGATGGTGCGGAACGGCTGGAAGGTGCGGGACCCCTATCTCAACAAAGTGGCGGTCTGGACCTACTACCGGGGATCCAAGCGCGCGCCGGGCATCGACGAGGGGCAGACCATGGTCGCCTACATCCGGGAGAAGGGGTGGTTCTGGCACATCCCCCAGCACGACGACATGGTCAGCGTGGGAGTGGTCGCGGAGGGCAAATACCTCTCCCGCGACGGCGTGCGGGACCCGGAGCAGATCTTCAAGCGCGAAGTCGAGGAGAACCAGTGGATCAAGGACTGCCTTTCCGTCGGAGAGCAGGTCGGCGAATACCGCATCACGAGCGAGTACTCGCACCACTCCCGCCATTGCGGCAGCGACGGGCTGCTTCTGGTCGGCGACGCCTTCGCCTTCCTCGATCCCGTCTTCAGTTCGGGGGTGATGCTGGCGCTGAAAAGCGGCGTGCTTGCCGGCGAGGAAGTGCACCGGGCCTTCGAGGAGAACGACCTCAGCCCGAAGCAGTTCGAACGCTATGCCCGGACCATCCGCGAGGGCGTGGAGAACATGCGCAAGCTGGTCTACGCCTTCTACAATCCGGACTTCAGTTTCGGAAAACTGATCCGCGCCCATCCCGACGCGGCCGGCACGGTCACGGATTGCCTGAGCGGCGATGTGAACAAGGACTATTCGGTGCTGTGGGATCAGATCCGCGAACTCGTCCCCCTGCCGGACGATCTGTCCGTGGGCGATCCTCTCGTCTGACCCCCCGCCGGCGGCACACACCGCAGAGACCTCCCGGATTCGATGAAACGGAATTCCCTTTTCTACCTCATCACGATCACCCTGACGGTCCTGGCAATCAGTGGGATCATCCATCTGGGAGCCTCCCTACCCGCTCCAGGGGGGAACAGCGCGGAGGTAGCGACGGCCGCCGCCATCTCCCAATCCGCCTGGGAAGCCGCCAGCACGGCGATGCGGACGAACTTCGAGCATCCTCTGAGCCGTCTCTTCCTGCAATTGCTGGTTGTGATCGCCATATCGAGATTGACCGGACGCCTCTTCATGCGATTCGGACAACCTTCGGTGGTGGGCGAAATGGCGGCGGGCATCCTCTTGGGCCCGTCCCTGTTCGGTTGGCTCGCCCCGGATGCCTTCTCCTTCGTGTTTCCAGAGTCCTCCATGGGGGCGCTGAGGCTGCTGAGCCAGGTCGGTGTCTGCCTCTTCATGTTCTCGGTCGGTATGGAACTGGACATGAAGCAGGTGCGCAGCAAGGCGCACACGGCCGTGGTGGTGAGCCACGCGAGCATCGTTTTTCCCTATCTGCTCGGTGTGGTGCTGGCCTATTTCCTCTTCAGCTCGCTCGCCGCCGAAGGCACCACCTTCACCGCCTTCGCCCTGTTCATGGGCATCGCCATGAGCATCACCGCCTTTCCCGTGCTGGCGAGAATCCTGCAGGAGCGAGGTCTTACCAAAACCGCTCTCGGCAACACCGCGATCACCTGCGCGGCCGTGGACGACGTGACGGCGTGGAGCCTCCTCGCCTTCGTGGTCGCCGTCGGCGGCGCGACGAACCTCGGGGGGGCCGCCGTGAACCTGCTCTTCGTCGTCGCCTTCGTCGTCGTCATGGTCTGGGGCGTTCGGAAAGCCCTGCCCGTCTGCCTGGGCGAGCGGAACCTGACCAGCGAAGAGCCCTCCAAGGGTACGCTCGCCGTCGTCCTCTGCCTCGTCGTCGCGGCGGCGCTCTGTACCGAGGTGATCGGCATCCACGCCCTCTTCGGCTCCTTCCTTGCCGGTGCCATCATGCCGGACCGTCACGGCTTCCGGCACAAGCTCAACGTGCGGGTCGAGAACTTCAGTTCCGTGCTATTGCTGCCCCTCTTCTTCGCCTACACCGGACTGCGCACGCAGATCGGCCTGCTCCACGACCCGCAGAGCTGGCTGCTCTGCCTGCTCATCGTCGCCGTGGCCACCCTCGGAAAGCTGGGAGGCAGCGCGGTGACGGCGCGCTTCACCGGCATGGGCTGGCGCGAATCGCTGCAGCTCGGCGCGCTGATGAACACCCGCGGGCTGATGGAGCTCATCGCCCTGAACATCGGCTACGACCTCGGCATCCTCTCGCCCCGCATCTTCGCCATGCTCGTCATCATGGCCTTGGTCACGACGATGCTCACCGGTCCGCTGCTGACGCTCTTCGGAGGCCGGAAGAACGAAGTCGATGCCACGCCCGAACCGATGCGGGCGTGACGTCAAAGCCCGGGACGGCGTGGGCGGCTATCGCCCGTCCGGCGGCGTCGCAAGGATCGTCCTCCCTTGCCCGGCACCGGGAGAAGATCCGGGAAGCCGTCCCCGTTGCACCCTAGCGAAAACGGCTTAGATTCGCTTTTTCGGCCCGCCATGACCTCCCCCTCCCCCGCTGCCTCCAAGGATTTCATCCGCGAGATCATCGACACCGACCTCGCCTCCGGCAAGCATCGTGGCACGGTGACGCGTTTCCCTCCCGAACCCAACGGCTACCTCCACATCGGCCACGCCAAGGCGATCTGCCTCAATTTCGACATCGCCGGGGAATACGGCGGACGCTGCCATCTCCGCTTCGACGACACGAACCCGACGAAGGAGGAGGTCGAATACGTCGAATCGATCCAGGCCGACATCCGCTGGCTCGGCTTCGACTGGGGCGAGCATCTCTATTTCGCCTCGGACTACTTCGGCCAACTCCACGAATGGGCCGTCCATCTCATCCGGGAAGGCAATGCCTACGTCGACGACCAGAACGCCGAGGCGATCCGCGCCACCCGGGGCGATCTGCAGACCCCCGGGACCGAAAGCCCCTGGCGGGACCGGAGCGTGGAGGAGAACCTGGATCTCTTCGCCCGCATGAAGGCCGGTGAATTCGCCGACGGAGAGAAGGTGCTGCGCGCCAAAATCGACATGGCGCACCCGAACCTGAACCTGCGCGACCCCGTCCTCTACCGCATCCTCCACGCCGAGCACCACCGCACCGGCGGCCAATGGTGCATCTACCCGATGTACGACTACGCCCACGGCCAGAGCGACGCCATCGAGCACATCACCCATTCGCTCTGCACCCTCGAGTTCGAGAACCACCGTCCCCTCTACGACTGGTTCCTCGACCACCTCCCCGTGCCCGCGCGTCCGCGCCAGATCGAGTTCTCCCGCCTGAACCTGAGCTACACGGTGATGAGCAAGCGCAAGCTCCTCCAGCTCGTCGCCGAAGGCCACGTCAGCGGCTGGGACGATCCCCGCATGCCCACCCTCTCCGGCATCCGCCGGCGCGGCTACCCGCCCGAGGCGGTGCGGCAGTTTTGCAAAACCGTCGGAATCACCAAATACAAGAGCACCAACGACATCGCCCTGCTGGAGGCGGCGGTGCGCGAGGTGCTGAACCGCACCGCCCCCCGTTTCATGGCCGTGCTCGATCCGATCAAGGTGGTCATCGAGAACTATCCCGAGGATCTCGTCGAGGAGATGGAGGCGGTGAACAATCCCGAGGATCCCTCCGCCGGGACGCGCCAGGTCCCCTTCTGCCGCGAGCTCTACATCGAGCGGGAGGATTTCATGGAGACCCCTCCGCCGAAATACTTCCGTCTCTCCCCGGGTGCCGAGGTGCGGCTGCGCTCCGGCTACTTCATCCGCTGCGAAAGGGTGGTGAAGGACGCCTCCGGCGAGATCGCCGAACTGCGCTGCACCTACGATCCCGCGACCCGCGGCGGGGAGAACCCGCCCGACGGGCGGAAGGTGAAGGCCACGATCCACTGGGTCAGCGCCCGCCACGCCGTCGCCGCCGAGGTGCGGCTCTACGACCGGCTCTTCGCCGCCGAATTCCCCGACCGGGGCGAGGGCTCCTTCCTCGACCACCTCAACCCCGATTCGCTCAAGGTCCTCGCCGACGCCAGGCTCGAGCCCGGCCTCGCCTCGGTCCCTCCTGGGGAAACGGTGCAGTTCGAGAGGCTCGGCTATTTCTGCGCCGATCCCGACGGCACGCCGGAACGTCCCGTCTTCAACCGCACCGTCGGCCTGCGCGACGCGTGGGCGAAGGCGAAGGGCCAGGGCTGAGACCTCCCGTCACGCAGATCCGGGCTTGCTCCGGCTCCCGTCCCCGGACATCCTCCTCTCTCCAAATTCCATGAAATCGCTTTCCTTCCTCGCCGCCGCCCTTCTCGCCCTCTCCGCTCCGCTCCATGCCGGGGAGAAACTCGAACCCATCTTCAACGGCAAGGATCTCGCCGGGTGGAAGGTGCCGGAGAACAACATCTGGTACCTCGTCGAGGACGGCATCCTGAAGATCCGCAGCAGCCCCGACCAGAAGGGCTCCGTGCTCTGGACGGAGAAGGAATACGCCGACTTCGTGGTCGAGCTGGATTTCAGGTTCGTCAGCGGCACGATCGACTCCGGCGTGCACGTGCGCGGCGACGACCAGATCCAGATCGGGATCTCCGGCTCCCTCAAGCGCGACATGACCGCCTCTCCCTACATCCCCGGCAAAGGCTACCCCGTCGAGGCCGAGGGCGTCGCCGAACTGCTGAAGGCGGACGACTGGAACCACATGCGCATCGAGGCCCGCGGCATGGAATACACCGTCTTCCTCAACGGCAGGAAGGTGATGACCTACACCAGCGAGACCGGCAAGGACAAAGGCCCCATCGGCCTGCAACTGCACGGGGACCGCGACATGGCCATCGACTACCGCAACCTGAAGGTGGCGGAACTCTGAAAGACCGAAGGCCCGACGCTCTTTCGGACGCCCTCTATCACAGTCCAGGCCAAGCCCCGCCATGAAAGCTCCGCTCGCCGTCCTCGCCCTGCTTCCGATGGTCGCTTCTCTTTCCGCCGCGCCCCTCGATCCCCTCCCCCTTTGGCCCGAAGGCGTTCCCGGCGAAGCCGATTTGAAGCTCCCCGACGAGTCCGTCGAACTGAAAGGCGACTACCAGATCCAGATCCTGTCGAACGTCAGCCTGCCGACGCTCACCGTCTATCCCGCCGAAAACCCGAACGGGGCTGCCGTGATCGTCTGCCCCGGTGGCGCCTACAACATCCTCGCCTACTCCCACGAGGGCACCGAGGTCTGCGAATGGCTCAACTCCCTCGGCATCACCGCCGGACTGCTGAAATACCGCGTCCCCCGGCGCGAGGGATTGGACAAGCACGCCCCCGCTCTCCAGGACGCCCAGCGCGCCATCGGCCTGATGCGCAGCCGTGCCACCGAATGGAAGGTCGACCCGCAGCGCCTCGGCATCATCGGCTTCTCCGCCGGGGGGCACCTCGCCGCCGCCGCCCTCGCCTCCGACGGCACCCGCGGCTACGAAGCCGACCCGGAACTCGACGCCGCCAGCCCCGTGCCCGACTTCGGCCTGCTCGTCTACGCCGCCTATCTCCTCGACGAGAAGAGCCCCGACCTTCTCTCGCCGGAGATCCAAGTCACCGGGACGACCCCGCCCGCCTTCCTCGTCGTCGCCCACGACGACGAGCGCTTCGTCGAAGGCAGCGCCCGGTTCTACATCGAGATGCGCCGCAAGAACCGTCCCTGCGAGCTGCACATCTTCGCCAAGGGCGGACACGGCTTCGGCTTCAAGAACACCGAGGAGGAGATCGCGCAATGGCCCGCCTTGGCCGGCAAGTGGCTGGAGGGGGAAGGATTCCTCGGGAAGCGATAGGGAACGGCCGGCTCCCCGGCCCGCGGGGGCATTTCCAGGCTTCCCGGCAAAGCGAAGGTTCCACCTCCCTCTTCCAGTTCCGTAGCCGTAGGGACCTCTCCCATGGGCGCCAGGGAAGCTCCGTCGAAGTTCTCACGGACTTCTCTACGGCAGCCCCTCGCCGAAACGGAAATCGTTTTCCGGAATCCGAAAAGAGGACGCAGCTTTGTTAGATTCTGAAGCCGGGAGAACACCAGAGGATCTAGCGCGGAATCCGCCTCATTCCTTGTGCCTTCCGTGCTTCTTCGTAGCCATCCTTTCCATTCAGCTCAGGAGAACGGCTGACCGGCGGTCAAGCCATCTCCCGCGCCGTCACCTTCACCGGGACCGACTTCGAGCAGGGGGTGTTCGAGATCTCCGCCGTGCTTCCGATGGGCACGAGCACGTTCAGTTCGGGGAAATACCCGGCCACGGCTCCCTTGGGCAGCTCGTAGGGGATCGCGAGGAAGCGCTCGGCCAAACGTAACCTGCCGTCGCTCTCGTTGCGGATGTCGATCTCGGCGAGCGGTTTCAGGCCGCGCTCGGCCATGTCCTCGGGATGCATGAAGAGAACCCGCCGCTCGTGTCCGATCCCGCGGTAGCGGTCGTGCAGCCCGTAGACCGTGGTGTTGAACTGGTCGTGGCTGCGGATCGTCATCAGCATCAGCTCGCCTTCGCCCGGAAGCGCGGACGACAGCGTCGCGTGGGAGAAATTCGCCTTCCCCGTGACGGTGCGGAAGTCGCGCTCGCGCGCCGCGTTGGGCAGGTAGAAACCGCCGGGATGGCGGACGCGCTCGTTGAAGTTCTCGAAGCCGGGCAAGGTCCGCGCGATGATCTCGCGGACGCGGTCGTTGTCCTTCGCCGTTTCGACGAAGGGGAACTTCGTCCGCCCCCCCAGCGTCGCCTCGGCGAGCCGGGCCACGATCATGGTCTCGCTGAGGAGCGTCTCCGAGGCCGGCTCGAGGGATCCCTTGCTCTGGTGGACGATGCCCATGGAGTTCTCCACGGTGGAGAACTGCGGCTCGCCCCGCTCGTTGCGATCCTCCTCGCTGCGGCCGAGGCAGGGCAGAATCAGGGCGGCGCGCCCGGTGACGACGTGGCTGCGGTTGAGCTTGGTCGAGACATGGACGGTGAGGGAGCATTTGCGCAAGGCTTCGGCGGTGAACTGGGTGTCGGGCGTGGCTTGGAGGAAGTTCCCCCCCATCGCGAAGAAGACCTTCCCCTCGCCCCGGTGCATCGCGAGGATGGAGGCGACCACGTCGTGGCCATGCTTGCGGGGCGAGACGAAGCCGAATTCGCGGTCGATGGCGTCGTGGTAGGACGCCGGCATCTTCTCGAAGATGCCCATGGTGCGGTCGCCCTGCACATTGCTGTGGCCCCGTACCGGGCACAATCCCGCGCCGGGACGCCCCACCGCCCCGAGGAGGAGATGGAGATTCACGATCTCGCGGATCGAGTCGACGGCATTGCGGTGCTGGGTCAGCCCCATCGCCCAGCAGGTGATCAGCTTGCGCTCGCCGCGGAGCACGGTCTTCGCCGTCGCCTCGATCTCGTCGCGGGACAGGCCGGAGAGCCGGACGATCTCCTCCCAGGAAGTCTCCGCAACGGCTTTCTCGAAGAGGGCCAACCCGGCCGTATACGCCTCGATGAAGGCCCGGTCGAGCACCGTTCCCGGCGCCTTCGCCTCGGCCTCGAGCACCGCCTTGCAAAGGCCGCGGAAGAGGGCGAAATCGCCGTTGACCGCGACGCGGAGGTAGCTCGTGGCGAGCGGCGTCGAAGCGCCCATCATCCCCACGATCTCCTGGGGATGGGCGAATCCGACGAGGCCCGCCTCCTTCATCGGATTGATCGCGACGATCTCGGCACCGTTGCGCGCCGCCGTCTGCAAAGTCGAGAGCATCCGCGGATGGTTCGTCCCGGGATTCTGTCCGGCGACGAGGATCGTGTCCGCCTCCTCGAGATCGCGCAGGCTCACCGTCCCCTTCCCCACCCCGACCGACTCGCCGAGGGCCGAGCCGCTCGACTCGTGGCACATGTTCGAGCAGTCGGGCAGGTTGTTCGTCCCGAACATCCTGACAAAGATGCCGTAGAGAAAGGCCGCCTCGTTCACCGTGCGTCCCGAGGTGTAGAAGATCGCCTCGTCGGGGTGGTCGAGGGCGTTCAGCTCCGCGGCGATCAGGGCGAAGGCCTCGTCCCACGCGATGGGCTCGTAATGCGTCGCGCCGGGCCGCAGCACGACCGGCTCGGTGATGCGCCCCTGCTTCTCCATCCAGTAGTCGGACTGCCGGGAAATCTCCTCGACGGAATGCTCCGCGAAGAAGGCGGGGTCGACGCGGTGCCTCGTCGTCTCCGAAGCGAGGGCCTTGGCCCCGTTCTCGCAGAACTCGGTGGGCGCCCGATGCCCGTCGGGATCCGGCCAGGCGCAGGAGGGGCAGTCGAAGCCGTTCTTCTGGTTCAGCCGCGCCATGCCCCGGATGCCGCGAACCACGCCCGCCTCGCCGAAGACGTGCTTCAGCGAGGACGTCACCGCCGCCACACCCGCCGCGTAGCCTTTCGGCTCTCCAAGGCGAAGCCCCGTGAACTCGGCGGGCGGTTCGGCAAGAGGTTCGTTGGTCGGATCGGGTGCGGACATGGCTGGGGGCTTGAAGGATACGCTCGCATCGATGCATCGAAAAATCCGCCTTTTTCTGCTTCGCCGCGGGAACGGATGCACGCCTGCGCGGAAGGTCATGAGGCGGGGAGGCCGGTCCGGGAGCCCCCCTGAGGCCCGGGCCTACGCTTTTCCGGAAAAAAAGCGCTTGCCCAACCTCCGCCCCCTCCCTACCCTCGCGCCTCCATGCAACCGCTTCGTTCGATCCGCGGGCTCGCCCTTGTCGCGACGCTCTGGGCCCTGGCTTTTCTCGCGTCCGCGTCCCGGGTCTCCGCCGGGGAGACGGTGGACTACGGGGTCGAG